>NZ_JALJWF010000001.1:2917500-4184816 GCF_024168645.1 Pseudomonas sp. GGS8
ACGTCGAGCAGGTACGAAAGTAGGTCTTAGTGATCCGGTGGTTCTGTATGGAAGGGCCATCGCTCAACGGATAAAAGGTACTCCGGGGATAACAGGCTGATACCGCCCAAGAGTTCATATCGACGGCGGTGTTTGGCACCTCGATGTCGGCTCATCACATCCTGGGGCTGAAGCCGGTCCCAAGGGTATGGCTGTTCGCCATTTAAAGTGGTACGCGAGCTGGGTTTAGAACGTCGTGAGACAGTTCGGTCCCTATCTGCCGTGGACGTTTGAGATTTGAGAGGGGCTGCTCCTAGTACGAGAGGACCGGAGTGGACGAACCTCTGGTGTTCCGGTTGTCACGCCAGTGGCATTGCCGGGTAGCTATGTTCGGAATAGATAACCGCTGAAAGCATCTAAGCGGGAAACTAGCCTCAAGATGAGATCTCACTGGGACCTTGAGTCCCCTGAAGGGCCGTCGAAGACTACGACGTTGATAGGTTGGGTGTGTAAGCGCTGTGAGGCGTTGAGCTAACCAATACTAATTGCCCGTGAGGCTTGACCATATAACACCCAAGCAATTTGAGTCGAAAGGCCAGATTGCGGTGTGTGAAGACGCAATGAACCGAAAGTTCGCACAACACACAAACTATCGCATACCCAATTTGCTGAAGCGTCGAAAGACGGTTCGGTACCCGAATTTCTTGACGACCATAGAGCATTGGAACCACCTGATCCCATCCCGAACTCAGAAGTGAAACGATGCATCGCCGATGGTAGTGTGGGGTTTCCCCATGTGAGAGTAGGTCATCGTCAAGATTAAATTCCGAAACCCCTATCTGCGTACGCAGGTAGGGGTTTTGTTTTGTCCGCAGAAAAAGTCTACTTCGCTGGCAACACAAAATTGCACAGTTATTTTCGAGTCAGGACACTAGAATAGGTCCAACATTTTTGGAGCCAGAGCCTTTATGCCAGATCCGGTTGACGCCCCAGGGCTGTCAGATTTACCACTGGACGGTTTGGTGGCGTGTCATGAGTGCGACTTGCTGATGCGCAAGCCTGAACTCGCCCCTGGTGAGAAGGCCATTTGTCCACGCTGCGGTTATGAGCTGTATGCCCATCGGCACAATGTCGTGCAGCGCAGTCTCGCCTTGGTCATTGCCGCACTGTTGTTGTATATCCCTGCGAACTTTTTACCCATCATGCAGCTCCATCTACTCGGACAGTCATCGAATGACACTGTCTGGAGTGGTGTTGTCGGCCTGTTCGATACCGGTATGCAGGGCGTAGCAGCAGTGGTATTTCTCTGCAGCATGGGGATTCCGCTGCTCAAGCTGCTCTGCCAATTGGTGGTATTGCTGAGTATCCGATTCGATATCGGACGCAGCTACGGTTTGCTGCTCTACCGCATTTATCACCATCTACGGGACTGGGGGATGCTCGAGGTTTACCTCATGGGCGTGTTGGTCGCGATCGTCAAATTGGCCGATATGGCGGCGATTACCGTAGGTCTTGGTCTGGCGTGCTTTATCAGTTTGTTGTTGGTTCAGATCTGGCTGGAAGTGGTGATGTCACCGCACCAGATCTGGCAGGCTTTATCAGGAGAAGATGCCCATGCGGGCGATTGATGCGGGCATTCTGGTTTGTGCCGAATGCCACGAGTTGAACAAGCAGGAAGCCGGTACCGACGAGCAGGTCTGCACCCGTTGTGGTGCTTTGGTTCATGCCCGCCGACCGAATAGCCTGATGCGTACCTGGGCGCTGCTGGTCACGGCTGCGATTATTTATATCCCGGCCAATGTGCTGCCGATCATGACTGTCAGTTCCCTGGGGCAGGGAGATCCGAGCACCATCATGTCCGGCGTGATCCAGCTGGTTCAGCACGGCATGATTCCAATCGCGGCTGTGGTTTTTATTGCCAGTATTCTGGTACCTACGTTCAAACTGGTGGGCATCGGGCTGCTACTGTTTTCGGTGCAGCGCCGCCAGCCACTCTCCGCTCGCCAACGTATCTGGATGTACCGCTTTATCGAGTTCATTGGCCGCTGGTCGATGCTCGATATTTTTGTGATCGCTATCCTGGTGGCGGTTGTGAATTTTGGACGGCTTGCCAGCGTCGAAGCCAATCTTGGCGCCATCGCCTTCGCCAGTGTGGTGATTCTGACGATGCTTGCCGCAGTAACTTTCGATCCCCGACTGATTTGGGATAACACGGAGTCGGACGACGACCATGACTGATTTGCCTACAGCGAAAACTCGACCGGCCTCTAACTGGTCTGCCATTTGGGTGTTGCCCCTGATCGCCTTGCTCATTGGCGGCTGGCTCGCCTGGCGTGCCTATAGCGAGACAGGCATCGAGATCCATGTGCGCTTCGAAAGCGGCGAAGGTATTCAGGCCAACAAGACCGAAGTCGTTTACAAAGGCATGTCGGTCGGTAAGGTGAAAGCCCTCACACTCGATGACGAAGGCGGCTCAAAAGGCGTGATCGCTACCATCGAGATGAATAAGGATGTGGAGCAATACCTCAAGACCAGCACGCGTTTCTGGCTGGTCAAACCGAGCGTAACCCTGGCTGGCATCACGGGCCTGGAGACGCTGGTCTCGGGTAACTATGTGGCCGTCAGCCCGGGAGAGGGCGAACCGACCCGCAAGTTCAAGGCCTTGGCCGAAGAGCCGCCAATGTCGGACGCCAAACCCGGTTTGCACCTGACCATCAAGGCTGATCGTCTGGGTTCGCTGAATCGCGGTAGCCCAGTGTTCTACAAGCAGATCCAGGTCGGTCAGATTAAAAGCTACTTGCTGTCCGCGGACCAGAACACCGTTGAACTCAAAGTTTTCATCGAGCCGACCTACGCCAGTCTGGTACGCAAACACACGCGTTTCTGGAATGCCAGCGGTATCAGTATCGACGCCAACCTCTCTGGTGTGAAAGTGCGTAGCGAGTCCCTCGCCAGCATCGTCGCCGGTGGTATTGCGTTTGCCACGCCGGAAAACCGCAAGGACAGCCCGCCCACCGATCCAAGCCTGCCGTTCCGTCTCTACGAAGACTTCGATGCAGCCGCCGCTGGCATCCGGGTCAAGGTCAAACTCAGCGATTTCGAGGGCCTGCAGGCCGGTCGTACGCCAGTGATGTACAAAGGCATCCAGGTCGGCAATCTGAAAGCGCTCAAGATTGACCCAGACCTGTCCAGTGCGACCGCCGAGCTGACGCTCGACCCACTGGCCGAGGATTACCTGGTCACCGGCACGCAGTTCTGGGTGGTCAAACCGTCGATTTCGCTCGCCGGTATCACCGGTCTGGAAGCGTTGGTCAAAGGTAACTACATCGCCGTTCGCCCTGGCGACAAGGGCGGCGCACCGCAACGCGAGTTCGAAGCCCGGGCCAAGGCACCGCCACTGGATCTGCGTTCGCCGGGCCTGCACCTGGTGCTGTTCACCGAAAATCTTGGTTCACTGGAAGTCGGTAGTCCAATTCTCTACAAGCAGGTCAAGGTGGGATCGGTGCAGAGCTACCAGTTCTCCCGCACCAAAAAGCAGTTGGTGATTGGTGTGCACATAGAGAAGGAATACGAAGGGCTGGTCAACGCCTCGACGCGCTTCTGGAATGCCAGCGGCATTACGCTGACGGGGGGGCTGACCGGCGGCATTCAAGTCAAAAGTGAGTCGTTGCAAAGTCTGATGGCTGGCGGTATTGCTTTCGAAACCCCGGAAGCCAAAGCGCCGTTGCAGAAGCGCATTCCGCGTTTCCGTCTGTTCGCCAGCCATGAAGAGGCAAGCCAGAAAGGCGCCGTGGTGACGATCAGGGTTGATCGCGCCGATGGTCTGCGCACGGGCACCCCGGTTCGGTTTAAAGGCCTGGACGTCGGCAAGATCGAAGACGTCGACCTCAGTGATGACCTGCAATCGGTGCTGCTGACCGCGCGGATCACTGAGGTGCCGGAGCGTATCGCTCGGGTGGGCAGCCAGTTCTGGGTGGTCAAGCCTGAATTGGGTCTGATCAAGACGTCCAACCTTGAGACACTGGTGACAGGGCAGTACGTCGAAGTGCAACCGGCGCCGAAGAACCTCGGTCCGCAAAAGGACTTCATAGCACTGATCAATCCCCCGGAAACCGCCAAGGAAGAGGCCGGTTTGAGCCTGGTATTGAGTGCTGCTCGTCGAGGTTCGCTGAAGACTGGTGTGCCCGTCACCTATCGCGAAATCACGGTGGGCAAGGTGACTGGCTATGAACTGGGCCAGACGGCGGATCGAGTGTTGGTACATATTCTGATCGAGCCGAAGTATGCGCCGTTGGTACGCAGTGGCACGCGGTTCTGGAACACCAGTGGTTTTGGTTTTGACTACGGCTTGTTCAAAGGAGCAACCATACGCACCGAGTCTCTGGAGACGCTGATCCAGGGTGGTATCGCCTTTGCTACACCGGATGGCGAGCGCATGGGTGTCCCGGCGCGGCCCGAGCAAACGTTCCCGCTGTTCGACAAGTTTGAAGATGAATGGCTGACGTGGGCACCGAAGATTTCTATCGGTAAGTAACCTGAGGTTAATGTGGCGTTTACTAGGACGCCTTCGCTGGCACGTCGGGTCGCCGCACCGCTGATCCGACTTGCCAGCGAAGATTGTCTACCAGACGCCGATGTCTCCGGTGGCTTATCATTAGCCCCCTAACGACGCCCACCCAAGGTTCCCCCGGCATGCTGGCTATTTTCCTCGCAACCCTGAACATCACCGCGCCGGTGTTTGCCATGCTGTTACTGGGGGTGCTGCTCAAGCGCATCGACTGGATCAACGACAACTTCATCCATACCGCGTCGGCCCTGGTGTTCAATGTCACCATGCCGGCCTTGCTGTTTCTGGGCATCTTGCATGCCGACCTGCACGCTGCGTTGCAACCGGCGCTGCTGATCTACTTCTCGGTCGCGACCCTGGTGTGCTTTGCGATTGCCTGGGGTTGGGCGATCTGGAAATGCCCGCGGGAAGATCGTGGCATCTACACCCAAGGTGCGTTTCGCGGCAATAACGGGGTAATCGGCCTGGCCCTGGCGGCGAGCATGTACGGTGACTATGGCATTTCCCTCGGGGCGATTCTCGCGGCGCTGGTGATCCTGTTCTACAACACGCTCTCGACCATTGTGCTGGCGGTCTACAGCCCGGTCATCAAATCTGATCCGTGGAGCATCTGCAAAAGCGTGATGGTCAATCCGCTGGTTATCAGCGTGTTTGCGGCCGCGCCATTTGCCTGGTTCCAGATCGGCTTGCCGGGGTGGCTGGAGAGGTCCGGGCAATATTTGGCGCAGACCACCTTGCCATTGGCATTGATCTGCATCGGTGGCACGTTGTCGTTGGCGGCAATGCGCAAAAGCGGGTCGATGGCACTGAGTTCAAGCTTGGTGAAGATGATCGGCCTGCCGGTCCTGGCGACGCTGGGTGCCTGGCTCTGGGGCTTTCGTGGGGCGGAGTTGGGGATTCTGTTTCTGTACTTCGGTAGCCCAACCGCCGCGGCCAGTTTCGTCATGGCCCGGCAGGCCAATGGCAATCATGAACTGGCGGCGGCGATCATTGTGATTACTACGCTGATGGCGGCGGTTACCACCAACATCGGGATCTTTTTGTTGCAGTGGGGTGGGTGGATCTAGCCTCGTGATTTGCGGTGTTCTTCAGATCCATTCGCGGGCAAGCCCCGCTCCTACAGGATTTTCGCCGAACGCAATATATGCGAACGACATAAAACCTGTAGGAGCGAGGCTTGCCCGCGAAGGCGATAGATCTGCCTACTCCGGCTTCTGATAGGTAGCGATCACTTCCTGCGCCGCCCGAAACGCCTCGATCGCCGCTGGCACGCCGGCGTATACCGCGCAATGCAGCAGCGCTTCGCGAATCTCTTCCACGGTGCAGCCATTGTTCAGCGCACCGCGCACATGGCCTTTCAATTCTTGCGGGCACTTCAACGCGGTCAGCGCGGCGAGGGTGATCAGGCTGCGGGTTTTCAGCGGCAAACCTTGTCGATTCCACACGCCGCCCCAAGCGTGCTCATTGACGAAGTCCTGCAGCGGCTGGGTGAATTCGGTGGCGTTGCCCAAGGCGCGGTCGACGAACGCGTCGCCCATCACTTGGCGGCGGATTTCAACCCCAGGCTTTTTATCAGTGCTCATGGCAATTCCCTCTTGTGGTGTTGGCGACGCCAGGCGCGCAGCGAGGTGAACAGCAAAAATGCCACCAGTGCCGGCAGAACGAAAAACAGCATCAGGTGTTCAAGCTTGCCGGCCAGCGGCATGCCTGTGGTGAACGACACCACGTGCAGCCCATAGGCCAGGTACAAGCCCAAAAACAGCAGACCTTCGGCACGGGTCACCCGGTAGCCGGAATAGAACACCGGCAGGCACAGCACCGCGACTCCGAGCATCACCGGCAAATCGAAGTCCAGCGCGTTGGGCGAGACCGACAGCGGTGACGGCGCGATCAACGCGGTCAGCCCAAGTACGCCCAAGAGGTTGAACAGGTTGCTGCCGATCACGTTGCCCACCGCGATGTCCCGCTGACCGCGCAGCGCGGCGATCAACGAAGTGGCCAGTTCCGGCAGGGAGGTGCTGACGGCGACAATGGTCAGGCCGATGATCCGCTCCGACAACCCTAGGTCGGTCGCGACCGCCACTGCGGCACTAAGCAGTAGATGCCCGGCGAATACCAGCATTGCCAGCCCGGCGACAATCATCAGCAGACTGCTGAACCACGGTGCCTGCGGCGCTTCATGAGGCGCCGATGGCGGGCGTGTCGAGTGCCGCGACTGGCGCAGTAGCAAGCCCAGATACAGCGCCAGCGCGGTCAGCAGTATCACGCCATCGGCCCGGGTCAGTTCTTCATTCCACGCCAGTACGAACACCAGCAGACTGGCGCCGATCATCAGTGGAATATCCAGGCGCACCAATTGCCGTGAAACCCGCAACGGAATAATCAGTGCCGAGAGCCCGAGTGTGACGAGGATGTTGAAGATGCTGCTGCCGATCACGCTGCCAACGGCGATGTCGGCGTTTTGCGCCAGGGTGGCTTGCAGGCTGATCGCCATCTGCGGCGCGCTGCTGCCGAGGGCCACGATGGTCAGGCCGATGATCAGTGACCGTACATGCAGACGCGCGGCCAGGCGTACGGCGGCGCGCACCATCAGTTCGGCGCCGGCGATCAGTAAAAACAGACCGCTGAGCAATTCAATCACGCTGATCAGGGGTAAATCGGCCAGTCCGAAAATAGTCAGCGCTCCGTCTATCAGTCGTCGAGGGCTTGCACGCGAACCTTCGCGGTGCCACTGCGCAGCATACCCAACTGTTCGGCCGCTTCACGGGACACGTCGATCAGACGCCCACTGGAATACGGTCCACGGTCGTTGATGCGCACCACGCAGGACCTGTCATTATTCAGGTTGGTAATCTTCACCCGGGTGCCGAATGGCAACTGGCGATGGGCGGCGGTCAGGCCATGCTGGTTGAAGCGCTCACCGCTGGCGGTGCGTTTGCCATGATGCTTGGCGCCGTAATACGAAGCCGTGCCGGTCTTGTCGTAGCCGTGTGGATCGATGGTATCCGTACTGGCGCAACCGGCCAGCAGGGAGAGCAGGGCGCAGGCGCTGAGCAGACGTTTCATAAAAGGTATCCCTGAAACAAATGTGGGAGCGAGCTTATGTGGCGAGGGGGCTTGCCCCCGTTGGACTGCGCAGCAGTCCCAATAACTGAGCACTCGGTTTGTCAGATGCAACCCGAATCCAGATATTGGGGCCGCTTCGCGACCCAGCGGGGGCAAGCCCCCTCGCCACAAAAGCCCGCTCCCACAGGGAATGGAGCCAGGCTTGAGATCTGGCTCCATTCTCATCAGCCTTCGAGCTTGCTTTTGAGCAGTTCGTTGACCTGTTGCGGGTTGGCCTTGCCTTTGGAGGCTTTCATGGCCTGGCCGACGAAGAAGCCGAACATTTTGCCGCGCTTGGCTTCGTCTGCCGCGCGGTACTGTTCGACCTGTTCAGCGTTGGCCGCCAGCATCTCGTCCAGAACCGCCGAGATCGCGCCGGTATCGGTCACTTGCTTGAGGCCGCGCTTGTCGATGATCTCGTCCGCGCTGCCCTCGCCGTTGGCCATGGCTTCAAACACCACTTTGGCAATCTTGCCGGAGATGGTGTTGTCCTTGATGCGCAGCAGCATGCCGCCCAGTTGCTCGGCCGAAACCGGCGACTGGTCAATGTCCAGGCCTTGCTTGTTCAACAGGCTGCCCAGTTCAACCATGACCCAGTTGGCCGCCAGTTTGGCGTCGCCACTGATGCTCACGACTTTCTCGAAGTAATCGGCTTGCTCACGGCTAGTGGCCAGGACGCTGGCGTCATACACCGACAGCCCGAACTGCGCCTGGAAGCGCTCGCGTTTCTGCGGTGGCAGCTCCGGCAGGGTGGCGCGTACGTCATTGAGGAACGAGTCCTCGATGACCACCGGCAGCAGGTCCGGATCGGGGAAGTAACGGTAGTCGTTGGCTTCCTCTTTGCTACGCATCGGACGGGTTTCGTCCTTGTTCGGATCGTACAGGCGAGTCTGCTGGATCACCTTGCCGCCGTCTTCGATCAGCTCGATCTGGCGCTGTACTTCGCTGTTGATCGCCTTCTCGATGAAGCGGAACGAGTTAACGTTCTTGATCTCGCAGCGCGTACCGAACTCGGCCTGGCCTTTCGGACGGATCGATACGTTGCAGTCGCAACGCAGCGAGCCTTCGGCCATGTTGCCGTCGCAGATGCCCAGGTAGCGTACCAGCGCGTGGATCGCCTTGACGTAAGCCACGGCCTCCTTGGCGCTGCGCATGTCCGGTTCGGAAACGATTTCCAGCAACGGCGTGCCGGCACGGTTCAGGTCGATGCCGGTGGCACCGTTGAACTCTTCGTGCAGGCTTTTACCGGCGTCTTCTTCCAGGTGCGCGCGGGTGATACCGACGCGTTTGACGGTGCCGTCTTCTAGAGCGATGTCCAGGTGGCCCTTGCCGACGATCGGCAATTCCATCTGGCTGATCTGGTAGCCCTTGGGCAGGTCCGGGTAGAAGTAGTTTTTACGGGCGAACACGTTGTGCTGACCGATCTCGGCATCGATGGCCAGGCCGAACATCACCGCCATGCGCACCGCTTCCTGGTTCAGCACCGGCAGTACGCCGGGCATGCCGAGGTCAACCAGGCTGGCCTGGGTATTCGGCTCGGAACCGAAGGTGGTGGAACTACCGGAAAAGATTTTCGACCGGGTAGTGAGCTGGGTATGAATCTCCAGCCCGATCACGACTTCCCATTGCATGTGTTTCTCCTCAGAAGCCGGTTGGGGTACGGGTGTGCCAGTCAGTGTTTAGCTGATACTGATGGGCAACGTTCAACAGGCGACCTTCCTGGAAATACGGGGCGAGCAGTTGCACGCCGACCGGCAGGCCATCGACAAAACCTGCCGGCATGGACAGGCCCGGCAGGCCGGCGAGGTTGGCGGTGATGGTGTAGACATCTTCCAGGTACTCAGAGACCGGGTCGTTGTTTTTGGCGCCGAGCTTCCAGGCCGGGTTCGGCGTGGTGGGGCCGAGGATGATGTCGACCTCATTGAAGGCTGCCATGAAGTCGTTCTTGATCAGGCGACGAATCTTCTGGGCCTTCAGGTAGTAGGCGTCGTAGTAACCGGCCGACAGCGCATAGGCGCCGACCATGATCCGGCGCTGCACTTCCGGGCCGAAACCTTCGCCACGGGAACGCTTGTACAGGTCTTCCAGGTTTTTCGGGTCTGCGCAGCGATAGCCGAAACGCACACCGTCGAAACGCGACAGGTTGGAGGACGCTTCTGCCGGAGCGATCACGTAGTACGCAGGAATCGCGTGCTGCATGTTCGGCAGGCTGATTTCCTTGACCACGGCGCCGAGCTTTTTCAGCTCTTCGACGCTGGCCATGACCAGGTCGGCGATGCGTGGGTCGAGACCGGCGCTGAAGTATTCCTTCGGCACGCCGATGCGCAGGCCTTGCAGCGAACCGTTGAGGCCGGCGCTGTAATCAGGCACGGGCTCGTCGATGCTGGTGGAGTCCTGCGGGTCGAAACCGGCCATGCCTTGCAGCAGGATCGCGCAGTCTTCGGCGGTACGAGCGAGCGGGCCTCCCTGATCGAGGCTGGACGCGTAAGCGATCATGCCCCAGCGCGAAACACGACCGTACGTCGGTTTCAGGCCGGTGAGGTTGGTAAAGGCTGCCGGTTGTCGGATCGAACCGCCAGTGTCGGTTGCCGTCGCCGCTGGCAACAGACGAGCGGCTACCGCAGCCGCCGAACCACCGGACGAACCACCTGGAACGCATTCCTTGTTCCACGGGTTCTTCACCGCGCCGTAGTAGCTCGACTCGTTGGCCGACCCCATGGCGAATTCGTCCATGTTGGTCTTGCCCAGGGTCACGGTCCCGGCAGCCGCCAGTTTGGCGACCACGGTGGCGTCGTACGGCGCCTTGAAGTTGTCGAGCATCTTCGAGCCGCAGCTGGTACGGATGCCCTGGGTGCAGAACAGGTCTTTGTGAGCGATCGGCGCGCCAAGCAGGGCGCCGCTCTCACCGTTGGCCCGACGAGCGTCAGCGGCTTTCGCCTGCTGCAGCGCCAGGTCTTCGGTGAGGCTGATGAAACTGTTGAGCTGCGGGTCGAGCTGGGCAATGCGCGCCAGCAGGACTTTGGTCAGCTCTTCGGAAGAAAACTTTTTATCGGCGAGTCCGCGGGCGATCTCGGCCAGAGTCAATTGATGCATTGCAGGCTCTTTCCCTTTAGTCGATGACTTTCGGAACCAGGTACAGGCCGTTTTCGACCGCTGGTGCGATGGACTGATAGGCCTCGCGATGATTGGTCTCGGTCACGACGTCTGCACGCAGACGCTGGCTGGCCTCCAGTGGGTGGGCCAGCGGCTCGATACCGTCGGTATTGACCGCTTGCATTTCGTCGACCAGCCCGAGAATGCTGTTCAGGGCCGAAGTGATGTGTGGAAGATCGGCATCATTGAGGCCAAGGCAGGCCAGATGAGCGATTTTTTCCACGTCGGAGCGTTCAAGCGCCATGGGATTCTCCAGTGGAAAACAAAACGGACCGCGTCCGTGTGTTAGATTGTCGGAACACTACCGCATATCTACGGTCTCAAGGCCGCGATTGTGGTGCTTGGTGCACAGAAAAGCGGCCAATTTAACATATTGGCGCCTTGCCCAAAATCCCTGTCGTTGTTAGAGTTTGCCGCACTTTTTTACCCACGCGTTGCCTAGGGTCCCTTTCCCATGTTCAAGAAACTGCGTGGCATGTTTTCCAGCGATCTTTCCATTGACCTGGGCACTGCCAACACCCTTATTTACGTGCGCGAGCGCGGTATCGTCCTGAATGAGCCATCGGTTGTGGCTATTCGGACACACGGTAACCAGAAAAGTGTCGTTGCTGTCGGCACCGAGGCCAAGCGCATGCTCGGTCGTACGCCGGGCAATATTGCAGCCATTCGTCCGATGAAGGACGGCGTGATCGCCGACTTCAGCGTTTGCGAAAAAATGCTGCAGTACTTTATCAACAAGGTTCACGAAAACAGCTTTTTGCAGCCTAGCCCTCGTGTGCTGATCTGTGTTCCATGCAAATCCACCCAGGTTGAGCGCCGTGCCATCCGTGAGTCGGCCCTCGGTGCCGGCGCCCGTGAAGTGTTCCTGATCGAAGAGCCAATGGCTGCTGCGATCGGTGCCGGCCTGCCGGTTGAAGAAGCCCGTGGTTCGATGGTGGTCGATATCGGTGGCGGTACTACTGAAATCGCGCTGATCTCCCTCAACGGTGTGGTCTATGCCGAATCCGTACGGGTTGGCGGCGACCGTTTCGACGAAGCGATCATCACCTACGTGCGTCGCAACTACGGCAGCCTGATCGGCGAGTCCACCGCCGAGCGCATCAAACAGGAAATCGGTACAGCCTACCCGGGCGGCGAAGTTCGTGAAGTCGACGTTCGTGGCCGTAACCTGGCCGAAGGCGTTCCACGTGCGTTCACCCTGAACTCCAACGAGGTGCTGGAAGCTCTGCAAGAGTCGCTGGCCACCATCGTTCAGGCAGTGAAAAGTGCGCTGGAGCAATCGCCTCCGGAACTGGCTTCCGATATCGCCGAACGTGGTCTGGTACTGACCGGTGGTGGCGCCTTGCTGCGCGACCTCGACAAGTTGTTGGCCCAGGAAACCGGTCTGCCGGTGATCGTTGCCGAAGACCCGCTGACCTGCGTTGCTCGCGGCGGTGGCCGTGCATTGGAAATGATGGATAAACACACCATGGACTTGCTGTCGAGCGAGTGATCTCGCCCGATGCATCTATGCTGGTGAGCCCGCAGGCAGCACTTTGCAGTGCTGCCTGTTGGTGTTTATCTTCTGTCAGTCTGCATCCAGGCCGGTTTGATGCCGTATGAATAAAGAGAACATTTGCCTGGGAGGAGCGGCTTATTAAACCGCTTTTCACCAAAGGCCCCTCACTGGGCGTGCGCTTGTTGGTGCTGGTCGTGCTATCGGTCGCGCTGATGGTGGTCGATGCCCGCTTCACACTGCTCAAGCCAGTGCGTAGCCAAATGTCGCTGGTGCTGATGCAGTCTTACTGGATCACCGACCTGCCGCAGCGGCTATGGCAAGGTGTGGCCAGCCAATTCGGCAGCCGGACCGAGCTGGTCGCCGAGAACGAAAAACTCAAAACCGAAAACCTGCTGCTGCAGGGGCGCATGCAAAAGCTTGCTGCCCTCACCGAGCAGAACGTTCGGCTGCGCGAGTTGCTCAACTCTTCCGCACTGGTCAACGAGAAGGTCGAAGTGGCGGAGTTGATCGGCATGGACCCCAACCCCTTCACCCATCGCATCATCATCAATAAAGGTGAGCGTGACGGTGTGATCCTCGGTCAGCCGGTACTCGATGCCCGCGGCCTGATGGGCCAGGTGGTCGAGTTGATGCCGTACACCTCTCGCGTACTGTTGCTGACCGACACCACCCACAGCATTCCGGTGCAGGTGAACCGTAACGGTCTGCGGGCGATTGCCAGCGGCACCGGCAACCCGGAGCGCCTTGAGCTGCGTCATGTGGCCGATACCGCCGATATTAAAGAAGGCGATCTGCTGGTCAGCTCCGGCCTCGGTCAGCGTTTCCCGGCGGGTTACCCGGTGGCGACGGTCAAGGAAGTCATCCACGATTCCGGTCAACCGTTTGCCATCGTGCGTGCGGTGCCGACTGCCGCGCTGAACCGCAGCCGTTATCTGCTGTTGGTGTTCAGTGATGGTCGCACCGCCGAGGAGCGCGCCAACGAAGCCGCCCAGGCTCAAGAGGCTCTGGATCGGCAGGGTGGCGGGCCGATCATTCCTGCAACCGTGCCGAAACCGGCCGCGTCGGTGATACCGGCTGCCGTTACAACTCCGGCTACTCCGGCGGCTGAGCCTGCTGCCGCGACCCCGGTCAAGCCTGCCGCGTCCCATCCTGCTGCCGCCAAGCCACCCGCGACGGCACCTACGGCCACCAAACCCAAACCCGCGGCCGTGAAGCCTGCTGCCAAACCGCCTGTCGCCGCGCCGGCCACCACTGGGGGAACAGAATAATGGGCGGTGCAACTTCTTCCCGGAACGGCTGGATGGTCTGGCTGACTTTCGCCATCGGCATGTTGCTCAGCGTTTCACCGCTGCCGCAATTCATGGAGATCCTGCGTCCTTTGTGGCTGGCCTTGCTGTTGGCCTTCTGGGCGTTGGCCATGCCGCAGAAAGTCGGCATGGTGACCGCCTGGTGCCTGGGGTTGGCCGAAGACGTGTTGTATGGCACGTTGCTGGGCCAGAACGCGTTGATCCTCACACTCATTACGTTCCTGGTGCTGTCGCTGCAACAGCGCCTGCGCATGTTCCCGATGTGGCAACAGAGCCTGGTGATTCTGGTGATCTTCGGCCTCGCCCAACTGGTTCAGTTGTGGCTGAGCGCCCTGACCGGTAATCGTCAGCCGACCCTGGCGCTGGTATTGCCGGCGCTGGTCAGTGCGTTGCTCTGGCCTTGGATCAGCTTCGGTTTGCGCGGTTTGCGTCGACGCTACAAAATCAATTAATTCGGTCAGGCATGTGCTCGCACCTGGTGCTCTGTCTCGCCAATAAGGAACAGTATTCGTGAGACAGGGCACCAGACAGGGAGATGTCTTGATGAAACAGCTGTACCTCGCCTCAGGCTCGCCGCGTCGGCGTGAACTGCTCACGCAGATCGGCGTGCCGTTCACCGCCATCAGCGCGGACATCGATGAAACCCCTTTCCCTGAAGAATCCCCATTGGCTTATGTCGAGCGCCTGGCGCGCGGCAAGGCCGAGGCCGGGCACAGGACGGTCGTGTCCGACGCAGATTTTTGCGTGCTGGGCGCCGACACCGCCGTGGTGCTGGACGGGAAAATTCTCGGTAAGCCGGTGGACGAAGCCGACGCATGCGCCATGCTTATGCTGTTGTCCGGTTGCGAGCATGAAGTGCTGACGGCGATTGCGGTGCACGATGGTGAACGTTGCGAGTCTCTGGTGGTACGCAGTCTGGTGCGCTTTCGCACCATTGACCGCGACGAAGCAGCGGCCTACTGGGCCAGCGGCGAACCCCGGGACAAGGCGGGCGGCTACGGGATTCAAGGATTGGGCGCGGTGTTCGTTGCCGGGCTCAATGGCAGTTACTCGGCGGTGGTCGGATTGCCGCTGTGCGAAACCGCAGAACTACTCGGCCATTTCGGCATACCCTGTTGGCAAACCCTTAACGCGCGCTGAGCGTCGTACTGACAAGATGCGGCCATTATCGTGAACATGCCTGAACGAGACCCTGCCATGAGTGAAGAGATTCTGATCAACATCACGCCGATGGAATCGCGTGTGGCGGTGGTCGAAAACGGTGTCCTGCAAGAGGTCCATGTCGAGCGCACACAAAAGCGCGGCATCGTCGGCAACATCTATAAAGGCAAGGTGGTGCGGGTATTACCGGGCATGCAGGCGGCTTTCGTCGATATCGGTCTGGACCGCGCCGCCTTCATTCACGCCTCGGAAATTTCCCTGCGCGAAGGCCCGGCGGTAGAGAGCATCAGCGCCCTGGTTCACGAGGGGCAGAGCCTGGTGGTGCAAGTCACCAAGGACCCGATCGGCTCCAAAGGCGCGCGCCTGACCACGCAACTGTCAATTCCGTCGCGCTATCTGGTGTACATGCCGCGCACCGCCCACGTCGGTATTTCCCTGAAGATCGAAGACGAAGCCGAGCGCGAACGCCTCAAGCAAGTGGTCACCGACTGCGTGGAGAAAGAAGGTATCAAGGAAGCTGGCGGTTTCATTCTGCGTACCGCTGCCGAAGGGGCCGGGGCCGATGAAATCCTCATGGACATCCGCTACCTGCGCAGGCTCTGGGACCAGATCAACGCCCAGATCAAAACCATCAACGCGCCAAGCGTGATCTACGAAGACCTCGGCCTGGCGTTGCGGACCTTGCGCGACCTGGTGAGCCCGAAGATCGAAAAGATCCGCATCGACTCCCGGGAAACCTTTCAGAAAACCACGCAGTTCGTCGCCGAACTGATGCCGGAAATCGCCGACCGTCTGGAGCATTATCCGGGCGAACGGCCGATTTTTGACCTGTATGGCGTCGAAGACGAGATCCAGAAAGCTCTGGAGCGCAAGGTGCCGCTCAAATCCGGTGGCTATCTGGTGGTCGACCCGGCGGAAGCCATGAGCACCATCGACGTCAACACTGGAGCCTTCGTCGGTCATCGCAATCTCGAAGAAACCATCTTCAAGACCAACCTCGAAGCCGCCACCGCCATTGCCCGTCAGCTGCGTCTGCGCAACCTGGGCGGGATCATCATCATCGACTTCATCGACATGGAGGATGAAGAGCATCAGCGTCAGGTGTTGCGCACCCTCGAGAAGCAACTGGAACGCGATCACGCCAAGACCAACATCATCGGCATCACCGAGCTGGGCCTGGTGCAGATGACTCGCAAGCGCACCCGCGAAAGTCTCGAGCAAGTGCTGTGCGAACCGTGCAGCAGTTGCCAGGGGCGCGGCAAGCTCAAGACTCCGGAAACTGTGTGCTACGAGATTTTCCGCGAAATCCTGCGTGAGGCCCGCGCCTATCAGGCCGAAGGCTATCGCGTGCTGGCGAACCAGAAAGTGGTCGACCGCTTGCTCGATGAAGAGTCGGGCAACGTCGCCGAGCTCGAAGGGTTTATCGGGCGCACCATTCGATTTCAGGTAGAAACCATGTATTCCCAGGAACAATACGACGTGGTGCTGCTCTGAAGCGTTGTATTTCAATTCCATTAGAACGGCTGGCCTCAGCTTTTTGCAGTATTTTTGCCACGGGAGCCAACTGACATGGACCGTCTGACACGCATTTTGGCCGCACTGACCCGCTGGGGTCTGGGCCTGTGTGCGTTGGTTTTGGTGTTGATGGCGTTGTTCGTCAGCCTCGGCCGGGAGTTGACGCCGCTGGTGGCCGAATACCGTGCCGACGTCGAAACCAAAGCCAGCGCCGTCTTGGGCATGCCCTTGCATATCGGTGTACTGGAAGGTCGCTGGAGTGGCCTCGCCCCGGTTCTGCTGGCCCATGACGTGATGGTCGGTGAGGGCTCCAATGCCCTGCGCCTGGATCAGGTGCGTGCGGTGCCGGATCTGTGGGCCAGCCTGCTGGCGCGCGAAATACGCATCGCACATCTGGAGCTCAACGGCCTGAAGATCAGCCTCAAGGAGAGCGCGGACGGTCATTGGGCGCTGGAGGGGTTGGCGGTGCAGCAGGATCAGCCGCTGGATCCGGAGCAACTGCTCAATCGCATGCAGATAGTCCAGCAACTGTCGGTGCTCGACAGTCAGGTGACCTTGCAACCGCTGGATCAGCCGCCGCTGACCCTGACCTATGTTGGCCTTAGTTTGCGAACCGGCGTGTCGCGTCAGCGGCTCGATGCTCGCTTGACCCTGCCTGATGGCCAGCCGGTTGCGATCAGCCTGCGCACCCGTATCCGCGCCAGTCAGTGGGCGGATGGCGAGGTCGATGCTTATCTGAGCCTGCCGCAAAGCGATTGGTCGAAATGGTTACCCGAGCGCCTGACCCAACAATGGAATTTCTCCGAGATAAAGGCCGGTGGCGAGCTCTGGGTGAACTGGCACGAGGGCGCGCTGCAAAGTGCCGCGATCCGTTTGAACGCGCCTCAACTCAAGGGTGCCTACGCCGAGCGCAAGCCGATCCAGATCAACAATCTGGCGCTTAACGGCTATTTCCAGCGCAGCTCCACAGGCGTCCTGGTCACCTTGGATTCCCTGGCGATGAGCCTGGGAGAAACCCGCTGGGAATCGAAACTGCAATTTCAACAAACCATGGCGACCGACGAGGTGCCAGAGCTCTTGCATCTGCAAGCCGACCGCATCGACCTCACGCCGCTCACCCCGTTGCTGAACGCCTTGGGGCCGCTTCCGGAAGGTGTCGCCACGGCCGTCGAGCGGCTCAAGGTCACCGGGGTCTTGCGCAACGTGCTGATCGACCTGCGTCCCGCGGCTACCGATGACAGCAAATTCAGCTTTGCCGCCAATCTGGAAAAGGTCGGCTTCGACGCTTATCACGGTGCACCGGCAGCGCGAAATGTCAGCGGCAGCATCAGCGGCGACCTCGGGCAGGGCGAGTTGCGCATGGACAGCAAGGATTTCTCCTTGCACCTGGACCCGATTTTCGCCAAGCCATGGCAATACATTCAGGCCAACGCGCGGTTGACCTGGAAACTCGACAAAAAAGGTTTCACCCTGATTGCGCCGTACCTGAAGGTGCTGGGCGAAGAGGGCAAGATTGCCGGCGACTTCCTGATCCGCCTGCATTTCGATCACACCCAGGAAGACTACATGGACCTGCGCGTCGGCCTGGTCGACGGCGACGGTCGCTACACCGCCAAGTACCTGCCGGCCGTGTTGAGCCCGGCGCTGGACGAATGGCTGCGTACGGCGATTCTCAAAGGCGCGGTGGATGAAGGTTTCTTCCAGTACCAGGGGGCGCTGAATCATGGCGCCCCCGAGACGGCTCGCAGCATCAGCCTGTTTTTCAAGGTTCACGATGCCGAGCTGGCGTTTCAGCCGGGTTGGCCGCATGTCAGCAAGGTCAGCGGCGATGTGTTCATCGAAGACAGCGGCGTGCGGATTCTCGCGAGCAAGGGGCAATTGCTCGACACCCAGGTCAACGACGTCTACGTCAATATTCCTCATGTGCCTGCCGGACAGAGCCCCCACCTATTCCTCGATGGCGGGTTCGCCGGTGGGTTGGGCGATGGCCTGAAGATTCTGCAGGAAGCACCGATCGGCACCGCCGACACCTTCGCCGGCTGGGAGGGCGAGGGCGATCTGCAAGGCAAGCTCAACCTGGATATCCCGCTGGTCAAAGGCGAGCGACCGAAAATCCTCGTCGATTTCAAGACCGACAAGGCCCGTTTGAAGCTGCGCGAGCCCACCTTGGAACTGACACAACTGAAGGGCGATTTCCGTTTCGACAATACCAAGGGTTTGAGCGGGCAAAAGATCACGGCGCGAGCATTCGACAAGCCCGTGACCGCGCAGATTTTTGCCGATGGCAGTGCGGGCAAGCTCAACACTCGGGTCACCGCATCGGGTCAGGTCGAGGTCAAGAAACTCACCGAATGGCTGAACGTCACTCAGCCGTTGCCGGTGTCCGGTACGGTCCCTTATCAGCTGCAACTGAACCTTGATGGTGCCGACAGCCAATTGATAGTCAGCTCCAATCTCAAAGGCGTGAAGGTGGATTTGCCGGCGCCGTTCGGCATGGCGGCGGATGTCGGGCGTGACACCGTATTCCGCATGACCCTGCAAGGACCGGAACGGCGTTACTGGGTCAACTACGGTGAATTGGCGAACTTCACGTTTGCGGCACCGACCGGCAATTTCGTCGACGGTCGCGGCGAGTTGTTTCTCGGCGGTGGTGATGCCGTGCTGCCCGGCAACAAAGGCCTGCGTGTGCGCGGCGTATTGTCCGAACTGGATGTTGCTCCCTGGCAGGATCTCGTAAGCAAGTATGCGGGCCAGGACCCAGGCGGCAGTGCCAAGCAATTGCTCAGTGGCGCGGACTTCAAGGTCGGTAAGCTCATTGCTTTTGGCACCACCCTCGACCAGGCGTCGGTGCAGTTGACGCGTAAACCGTCTGCGTGGGCGCTGCAACTCGACAGTCAGCAGGCTAAGGGCACCGTCGGTATCCCTGATGCGAAAGCCGCACCGATTGCGGTCAATCTGCAATACGTACGTTTGCCGGCCCCAGACCCGACGGTGCTGGCCGACGAGAATTCGCCGGATCCGCTGGCCACCGTGGACCCGACGAAAATCCCGGCACTGGATATCACCATCAATCAACTGTTCCAGGGCCAGGATCTGGTGGGCGCCTGGCTATTGAGAGTTCGCCCGACCGGCAAGGGCATTGCCCTCAACTCCCTGGACATGGGCCTCAAGGGCATCTTCCTGCAGGGCAGCGGCGGTTGGGAAGGCACGCCCGGCAATTCCAGCAGTTGGTACAAGGGCCGGGTCAGTGGCAAGAACCTCGCCGACGTACTCAAGGGCTGGGGCTTTGCGCCGAGCGTCACCAGTGAAGAGTTTCACATGGATGTCGACGGTCGCTGGCCTGGCTCACCGGCGTGGCTGGCCACCAAGCGCTTCTCCGGCAGCCTTGATGCGTCGCTCAATAAAGGTCAGTTTGTTGAAGTCGAGGGCAGCGCCCAGGCTCTACGGGTATTTGGCCTGCTCAACTTCAACTCCATTGGCCGCCGCTTGCGCCTGGACTTTTCCGACCTGTTCGGCAAAGGCTTGAGCTATGACCGGGTCAAAGGTCTGCTGGTCGCGAGCAATGGGGTCTACGTGACCCGTGAGCCGATCCTGCTGACCGGCCCGTCGAGCAACCTGGAACTCAACGGCACCCTGGACCTGGTGGCTGATCAGGTTGATGCCAAGCTGTTGGTGACCTTGCCGGTGACCAACAATCTGCCGATTGCCGCGCTGATCGTCGGTGCGCCAGCCGTCGGTGGGGCGCTGTTCCTGATCGATAAGCTGATCGGTGACCGTGTGGCGCGCTTTGCCAGCGTCAGATACACGGTCAAAGGTCCGTGGAAAGAGCCGAAAATCACCTTCGACAAGCCTTTTTGAAAAGCCACTTTCCAAGCCTATGGAGTAGCATGGCTTTAAGGTCGAATGCGCCGACGCTAATCCCTGTAGGAGCGAGGCTTGCCCGCGAACCGACGCACCGCAGTGCATCAGGAAAGACGCCTTCGCGGGCAAGTCGGACCGCCGCACCGCTCGCTCCTACAGTCATGTGTTGTTTTGAGTAAGGAAATGGCCATGTCTGTAGCAGTCATTCAAATGGTCAGCCAGAGCGACGTGCTGGCCAATCTGGCCCAGGCCCGTCGTCTGCTTGAGCAAGCGGCGTCCGGTGGCGCGCAGCTGGCCGTGCTTCCGGAAAACTTCGCTGCCATGGGCCGTCGCGACATTGCCGACATCGGCCGCGCCGAAGCCTTGGGTGAAGGCCCGATCCTGCCGTGGTTGAAACAGACCGCCCGCGACCTCAAGTTATGGATAGTGGCCGGCACGTTGCCGTTGCCGCCGGCGGATCAACCGACGGCCAAAGCACATGCGTGCTCGTTGTTGGTCGATGATCAGGGCGAGACCGTGGCGCGGTACGACAAGCTGCATCTGTTCGACGTGGACGTAGCGGACACTCGCGGGCGCTATCGCGAATCCGATGACTATGCTTATGGCAGTGGTGTGGTGGTTGCCGATACGCCGGTCGGTCGAGTCGGCCTGACGGTGTGTTACGACTTGCGATTTCCGGAGCTGTACAGCGAATTGCGTGCTGCTGGCGCGGAGTTGATTACCGCTCCGTCAGCCTTTACCGCAGTGACCGGCGCGGCCCATTGGGACGTGCTGATTCGCGCGCGGGCCATCGAGACTCAGTGTTATGTGCTCGCGGCCGCCCAGGGTGGAACACATCCGGGGCCGCGAGAGACCTTTGGTCATGCCGCCATCGTCGATCCATGGGGACGGGTGCTGGCACAACAGGATCAGGGCGAGGCCGTGCTGCTGGCCGAACGCGACAGCAGCGAACAGGCGTCTATCAGGGCGCGGATGCCGGTGTCCACTCACCGGCGCTTTTTCTCGCAGGGCGCCCAGCGACCTGCATCAGAACGACGAATTTAAGGCGTAAAGCATATGAGCGAGTTGTTGTCCTCTGTCAGTGAACACCTCCTGGCGCCCGGCGGCGTAACGATCGAGAGCCTGCAAGGTGTGCTCGGTGATCTGGCCGGCCCGGGCATCGATGCCGCCGACCTGTATTTCCAGGGGCAGATTTCCGAGTCCTGGGCGCTGGAAGACGGGATCGTCAAGGAAGGCAGCTTCAACCTCGACCAGGGTGTCGGCGTGCGTGCGCAATCGGGTGAAAAAACCGGTTTTGCCTATAGCAATGCGATCACCCTCGAAGCGCTGGGCGCGGCGGCCCGTGCGGCCCGTTCGATCTCCCGGGCCGGGCAGAATGGCACCGTGCAGGCGTTCACCACTCAGGATGTCGCCCAATTGTACGGGCCGGACAACCCGCTGGAAGTGATGAGCCGCGCCGAGAAAGTCGAGTTGCTCAAGCGCATCGATGTGGCGACCCGCGCCCTCGACCCGCGTATCCAGCAAGTCACCGTGAGCATGGCCGGGGTCTGGGAGCGGATTCTGATCGCCTCCACCGATGGCGGCCTGGCGGCGGATGTGCGGCCGCTAGTGCGTTTCAACGTCAGCGTGATCGTCGAGCAGAACGGTCGCCGCGAGCGCGGCGGTCATGGCGGTGGCGGTCGTACCGATTACCGCTATTTCCTCAGCGAAGACCGCGCCATGGGCTATGCCCGCGAAGCGTTGCGCCAGGCGCTGGTGAACCTGGAAGCGATCCCGGCCCCGGCCGGTACGTTGCCGGTGGTGTTGGGGTCGGGTTGGTCCGGTGTGTTGCTGCACGAAGCGGTCGGTCACGGTCTGGAAGGCGATTTCAACCGCAAGGGCAGTTCGGCCTACAGCGGGCGCATGGGCGAGATGGTTGCATCGAAGCTCTGCACCATCGTCGATGATGGCACCCTCGCCGGGCGCCGTGGTTCGCTGAGCGTCGATGACGAAGGCACGCCGACCGAGTGCACCACACTGATCGAAAACGGTGTGCTCAAAGGTTACATGCAGGACAAGCTCAACGCGCGCCTGATGGGTGTGGCCCGCACCGGCAACGGTCGTCGTGAATCTTACGCGCACCTGCCGATGCCGCGCATGACCAACACTTACATGCTCGGTGGCGAAAGCGACCCGGCGGAAATCATCGCCTCGGTGAAAAAAGGCATCTACTGCGCCAACCTCGGCGGCGGTCAGGTGGACATCACCAGTGGCAAGTTCGTGTTCTCCACCAGCGAGGCGTACTTGATCGAAGACGGCAAGATTACTGCCCCGGTCAAAGGCGCGACGTTGATCGGCAACGGGCCGGAAGCCATGAGCCGGGTGTCGATGGTTGGTAACGATCTGGCGCTGGACAGCGGTGTGGGAACGTGTGGCAAGGATGGGCAGTCGGTGCCGGTGGGTGTCGGCCAGCCAACCTTGAAAATAGATGCGATCACTGTGGGTGGCACAGGATCGTAAGGGTCTCTTGAAAAAGTGAAGCTTCGGGTGAGTTGCGAGGCAACTCACCCGATTCGGGACTTAACGCAAACCGCGTTGAGTCTCATCCAGCTCACGGATGTACTTGAAGATTTTACGGCTCGAAGCCGGTGGCTTGTTGGTCGCCAGTTCGTGCTGGGCCTGACGGATCAGGGAGCGCAATTGTTGACGATCGGCCTCCGGGTAATCGACGACGAATTTCTCCAGGACGGCGTCGTCGCCTGCGATCAAGCGATCGCGCCAGCGTTCCAGGCCGTGGAAACGTTCGTTGTACTGCCGGGTGGAGGCATCGAGTTGATCGAGCAGAGTGAGAATGGCGTCAGTGTCCTGATCGCGCATCAGCTTGCCGATGAACTGAAGGTGCCGTTTACGCGCGATGTTCGCGGTGTGCTTGGGCGCATCGGCCAGAGCCCGGCGCAAAGCGTCGGTCAACGGCAGTTTTGCCAGCAGGTCAGGCTTGAGTGTTGTAAGGCGCTCGCCGAGGCCAACCAGAGCATGCAGCTCGCGTTTGACCTGGGATTTGCTTTTTTCTCCCGTATCGAGGGAGTCGTCGTAAGAATCAACCATGGTGGCCGTCCGCAAAGAAACGCCGCCATGATAACCAGTCGGGGGCCGCTTGTCCGGCCCGGTCGCTCGATGACCGTTACCGAAAGCAGAATTTGAGTGGAGAACAGCATGAGTGCAGTTGAAAGCGTCGGCCCACAAGCGTTGCCGGCACTGCAAGAGCAAGTCGAGCAGATCATTGCTGAAGCCAAGCGCCAGGGCGCCAGTGCCTGTGAAGTGGCGGTGTCGCTGGAGCAGGGCCTGTCGACCACGGTGCGTCAGCGGGAAGTCGAAACCGTTGAGTTCAACCGCGACCAGGGCTTTGGCATCACCTTGTATGTAGGGCAGCGCAAAGGCTCGGCCAGCACCTCGGCCAGCGGTTCGGAAGCGATTCGCGAAACCGTCGCTGCTGCGCTGGCAATCGCCAAACACACGTCGGAAGATGAAGCCGCAGGCCTGGCGGATGCCGCGCTGATGGCCAAGGAACTGCAGGACTTCGACCTGTTCCACCCATGGAGCATCACCCCGGAGCGAGCGATCGAGCAGGCCCTGGCCTGTGAAGCGGCGGCGTTTGCCGCCGACAGCCGGATCAAGAATGCCGACGGTACCACCCTCAGCACTCACCAGGGTTGCCGTGTGTACGGCAACAGCCACGGTTTTGTCGGCGGTTATGCCTCGACCCGTCACAGCCTCAGCTGTGTGATGATCGCCGAGGCCGATGGCCAGATGCAGCGCGATTACTGGTACGACGTGAACCGGCAGGGCAATTTGTTAGCCAGCCCGGAGAGCATCGGCCAGCGTGCCGCGCAACGGGCAGCGAGTCGCTTGGGCGCGCGCCCGGTGCCGACCTGCGAAGTGCCGGTGCTGTTTTCTGCGGAACTGGCCGGCGGTTTGTTTGGAAGTTTCCTCTCGGCGATTTCCGGTGGCAGTCTGTATCGCAAATCGTCGTTCCTCGAAGGCACGCTGGGGCAAAAACTGTTCCCGGAATGGCTGACCATCGATGAACGTCCGCACTTGATGCGCGCCTTGGGCAGCTCTGCCTTCGACGGCGATGGCCTGGCGACCTACGCCAAGCCGTTCGTGGAAAACGGCGAGCTGGTGTCCTACGTGCTTGGCACCTATTCCGGCCGTAAGCTGGGCATGCCGAGCACCGCCAATGCCGGCGGGGTGCACAACCTGTTCGTCACCCATGGCGACGAAGATCAGGCGGCCTTGTTGCGCCGCATGGGTCGTGGCCTGCTGGTCACTGAATTGATGGGGCAGGGCCTGAACATGGTCACTGGCGATTACTCCCGTGGCGCGGCGGGTTTCTGGGTCGAGAACGGTGAAATCCAGTTCGCGGTCCAGGAAGTGACCATTGCCGGCAACATGCGTGACATGTTCAAGCAGATCCTTGCGGTGGGTAATGACCTGGAATTACGCAGCAACATTCGCACCGGTTCGGTGTTGATCGAGCGGATGACGGTGGCGGGCAGCTAAGCTGCGACTGCTGCACAAAAAAACGCGCCACCCAATCGGGTGGCGCGTTTTTTTTGGATCAAGATATCGCAGCTTTTGTCAGCGCCTACGCGTCTGTGGCCGCGACCGAATGCTGCAATCCATTGATCTTTATTCGCCTTCGTCGAAGTAGTTATTGATCAGCGCCACCAGTGCAGCCATTGCTTCCTGCTCTTGTTCACCTTCGGTTTTCAGGTGGATTTTGGTGCCCTTGCCCGCAGCCAGCATCATCATGGCCATGATACTTTTGCCATCGACCATAGTCTCTGGAGTGCGGCCAGCCCTGATCTGGCACGGGAACTGCCCGGCCACCCCGACGAACTTTGCAGATGCGCGGGCATGCAGGCCCAGCTTGTTGATGATTTCGATTTCCAGAGCAGGCATCGCGATGTGAATCCTTTAGCTGAGGTCGCGGTGGCGAACCTGGACGTTCTTCAGGGATTGTTGCAGGACCTGACCCAGACGTTCGGTCAAGTAGACAGAGCGGTGATGTCCGCCGGTGCAGCCAATGGCAATGGTGACATAGGCGCGGTTGCTGGCGGCAAAGCGGGGCAACCACTTGAGCAGGTAGGAGGAAATGTCCTGGAACATCTCTTCGACATCCGGCTGTGCCGCCAGGTACTCGGCCACCGGTTGATCGAGCCCGGACTGTGCCCGCAGCTCCGGTTTCCAGTAAGGGTTGGGCAGGCAACGCACGTCGAACACCAGATCGGCGTCCACCGGCATGCCACGCTTGAACCCGAAAGACTCCACCAGAAACGCAGTACCGGGCTCCGGCTGATTCAGCAGGCGCAGCTTGATGGTATCGCGCAGCTGATACAGGTTCAGACTGGTGGTGTTGACCTTGAGGTCGGCCAGATCGGCGATCGGCCCCAGCAGATTGGTTTCGTCCTCTATCGCCTCCGCCAGCGAGCGATTGGCGCTACTCAGGGGGTGACGACGGCGGGTTTCCGAAAAACGTTTGAGCAGGGTCTCTTCATCGGCGTCCAGATACAGCACATCGCACTGGATATGCCGGCTGCGGACTTCTTCCAGCAATTCGGGAAACCGTGACAGGTGGCTCGGCAAGTTGCGTGCATCGATGGACACGGCCACCAGCGGTTGTGCCAGTTCGGTATGAATCAGCGCGCGTTCGGCCAGTTCTGGCAACAGGCCGGCAGGCAGGTTGTCGATGCAGTAGTAGCCGTTGTCCTCGAGAACATCGAGGGCAGTGCTTTTACCTGAGCCGGAGCGGCCGCTGACGATGATCAGGCGCATGATTAGTGACCGTTTTGCTCGTTCAGGACAACCTGATACAAGGCTTCGTTGCTCGGGGCGCTACGCAGTTTTTCGCGCACTTCCTTGCGGTCAAGCATGCTGGCGATCTGGCGCAGCAACTCCAGGTGCGCATCGGTGGCGGCTTCCGGGACCAGCAGGACAAACAGCAGGTCAACCGGGGCACCGTCGATGGCGTCGAAATCGATGGGTGCGTCCAAGTGCATCAAGGCGCTGATGGGCGACTCACAGCCCTTGAGGCGGCAGTGGGGGATGGCGATACCGTTGCCAAAACCGGTGGAACCGAGTTTTTCACGGGCGACCAGACTCTCGAAGACATCCTGCATGGCCAGACCCGGCACTTCGCGATGGATAAGGTTGGCAATTTGCTCGAGGGCTTTCTTTTTACTGCCGCCCGGCACGTTCACGAGGGAACGGCCGGGGGTCAGGATGCTTTCAAGTCGGATCATGGGTTGGGAGTGTTAACGACCGGTCGCGCCCTGGAGGAGGCTCTGGGTCTTTTCCTTATGCTTTTTGAGTTGTTTATCCAGCTTGTCGGTCAGTGCGTCGATCGCTGCGTACATATCGGTATGTTCCGCGTTAGCGACCACTTCATTGCCGGGAATATGCAGTGTGGCTTCGATTTTCTGCTTGAGCTTCTCGACCGTCATCGTGACTTGCACGTTGGTGATCTTGTCGAAATGCCTCTCTAATCGTTCGAGTTTTTCGCCGATGTAGGTGCGAAGAGGTTCGGTCACTTCCAGTTGGTGTCCACTGATGTTGACTTGCATACAGCTTCTCCTTCGTTGCCAGTGCATAAAGCGGTAGATCAGATGATCTACCACTGGAACGCTGTGGCGTGGCTCTACATCAACCGCTTGCGTTCGCTCGAAGGCGCGATCCCGAGGGATTCGCGGTACTTGGCGACGGTGCGGCGAGCCACCTGAATGCCTTGTGCCTCCAGTAAACCAGCGATCTTGCTGTCACTCAACGGCTTTTTCTGATTTTCCGCGGCAACCAGTTTTTTGATGATCGCGCGGATCGCCGTGGACGAGCATTCACCGCCTTCGGAGGTGCTGACGTGGCTGGAAAAAAAGTATTTCAGTTCATAGATGCCCCGTGGGGTATGCATGAATTTCTGCGTGGTCACCCGTGAAATAGTCGATTCATGCATGCCTACCGCCTCAGCGATGTCGTGCAGTACCAACGGCTTCATGGCCTCGTCGCCGTACTCCAGGAAGCCGCGCTGATGCTCGACGATCTGGGTGGCCACTTTCATAAGGGTTTCGTTGCGGCTTTGCAGGCTCTTGATGAACCAGCGAGCTTCCTGCAGCTGATTACGCATGAAGGTGTTATCAGCGCTGGTATCGGCGCGGCGTACGAAGCCGGCGTATTGGGCGTTGACCCGCAGGCGTGGCACCGACTCCTGGTTCAGCTCCACCAGCCAGCGCTCGTTGTCCTTGCGCACGATCACGTCGGGAACAACGTATTCGGCTTCGGTGGACTCGATTTGCGAGCCCGGGCGCGGGTTGAGGCTCTGGACCAGTTCGATCACCTGGCGCAGTTCATCTTCCTTGAGCTTCATGCGGCGCATCAGCTGGCTGTAGTCGCGGCTGCCGAGCAGGTCGATGTAGTCGGTGACCAGGCGCTTGGCCTCGGCCAGCCAAGGGGTCTTGGCGGGCAGTTGGCGCAGTTGCAGCAGCAGGCATTCACCGAGGTTGCGAGCGCCGATACCGGCGGGCTCGAATTGCTGGATGCGATGCAGGACGGCTTCGATTTCGTCCAGTTCGATGTCCAGTTCCGGATCGAAGGCCTCAAGGATTTCCTCGAGGGTTTCGTCCAGATAGCCCTGATTGTTGATGCAGTCGATCAGGGTCACGGCGATCAGGCGATCGGTGTCGGACATCGGTGCCAGGTTCAGTTGCCAGAGCAAATGGCTTTGCAGGCTTTCACCGGCCGAAGTACGGGTGGTGAAATCCCACTCGTCGTCATCATTGCTCGGCAGGCTGCTGGCACTGGTCTGGTAGACGTCTTCCCAGGCGGTATCGACAGGCAATTCGTTGGGAATGCGTTCGTTCCAGTCGCCTTCCTCAAGGTTATCCACCGTCGGAGCGGTTTCCTGGTAGGAGGGTTCCTGAATGTCGGCGTTGGGTTGCTGTTCGGCTTTGTCGGCCAAGGGGTCGGCGTTATCGAAGTCGTCGCCTTCTTCCTGGCGTTCGAGCATCGGATTGGACTCCAGGGCCTCCTGGATTTCCTGTTGCAGGTCCAGGGTCGACAATTGGAGCAGGCGGATGGCCTGTTGCAGCTGCGGTGTCATCGTCAGCTGCTGGCCCATTCTCAAGACTAGCGATGGTTTCATGGCAGGGGCTTAACACCTTATTCGCCGGCGCACATGCGCCATCCACTACAGGGCGCCGAAGCGCCAAACATAAGCAAATTATATGCCTGAAACTGAAGTGTTTGCCTAGAGCGCTGTAACAATAAAAAACTATTGATTTTTTATTGAAAAAGAGCGCTCAGGCGACTGGCCAGGCAGTTCAGCGCTTACAGGCGGAACTCGTGGCCCAGATACACTTCCTTGACCAGTTCGTTGGCCAGGATGGTGGCAGAGTCACCTTCAGCGATCAGCTGGCCATCATTGACGATGTAGGCGGTTTCGCAGATGTCCAGGGTTTCACGGACGTTGTGGTCAGTGATCAGCACGCCAATGCCTTTGGCCTTGAGGTGATGGATGATCTGCTTGATGTCGCCCACCGAGATCGGGTCCACGCCGGCGAAGGGTTCGTCGAGGAGGATGAATTTCGGGTTGGTGGCCAGTGCCCGGGCAATTTCCACGCGACGGCGTTCGCCACCGGACAGGCTCATGCCAAGGCTGTCACGGATGTGGTGGATGTGAAATTCCTGCAGCAGGCTTTCCAGCTCTTTGCGGCGACCTGCCTTGTCGAGCTCCTTGCGGGTCTCGAGGATGGCCATGATGTTGTCGGTCACCGACAGCTTGCGGAAGATCGACGCTTCTTGTGGAAGATAGCCGATACCGGCCTTCGCACGACCGTGCATCGGCTGGTGGCTGACATCCAGGTCATCGATCAGTACGCGGCCCTGATCGGCCTGCACCAGACCGACGATCATGTAGAAACAGGTGGTCTTGCCGGCGCCGTTGGGACCA
The DNA here is from genome assembly GCF_024168645.1 of Pseudomonas sp. GGS8. NCBI lineage: Bacteria > Pseudomonadati > Pseudomonadota > Gammaproteobacteria > Pseudomonadales > Pseudomonadaceae > Pseudomonas > Pseudomonas sp. GGS8. The sequence goes on from NZ_JALJWF010000001.1 coordinate 2,946,624, forward strand.
AGCAGGCCGACGATCTGACCGCTGTCGATGGACAAGCTGACGTCACGCACGACCTGGCGGCTCTTGTAGCTCTTGGCCAGATGCTGAGCTTTCAGAGTTGCCATTACTGGGCCTTTTGCTCGTCGGTTTTCTTTTTCGGCTGGATCACCATGTCGATGCGCGGACGCGTCTCGGTGACTTTGTTGCCCGTGGCGCGACCGGCGCTCGCAAGCTTCTTGACCGTGTCGTAGACGATTTTCTCGCCCTGGGTGGTGTTATTGTCCTTGTCGACAACTTTTGCCTTGTCGATCAGCACTACGCGGTTTTGGGCTGCGTGGTACTGGATGGTCACGCCCCAGCCCTGAACGGGCTTGGTGTCACCAGCGGTCTGCAGTTGCTCGAAGTAGGCCAGGTTGCCCACCGAAGTCACCACGTCGATGTCGCCTGCAGGCGTGCGGGTGATGGTCACGGTGTTGCCCTTAACGATCATCGAGCCCTGGGTGATGATCACGTCACCTTTATAGGTGGCAATGCCATTCTTGTCGTCCAGCTGGGCGTCGTCGGCCTGAATGCGGATAGGCTGCGCTTGATCGGTCGGCAGAGCCCAGGCGCTCACGCTTCCCAGTGCTGCGCTCAGACTGAGCAAAATAGGGAGAGTTTTAACGAGCCTCATACTGTCCTCTTACGTTCGATAGCAGGTGTATCCTGCTTTCTTTCAAGTACGCTTTCATTCCGTTGCCTGTCGATACACCGCCAGCGCCGTCGATTCTAACGGGTTGATCGGTCTGCGCATATTGCTGCTGCGGGAACACTGTCATACGGGTGGTGGTAATCAGGGTTTTACGGTTTTTTTCGTCGAAACGGGTGATGCGTACCGAGTCAATCAGCTCGACCTGGGTGCCGTCCGGGTTGACTTCGCCGCGCTCGCTCTGGACGTGCCAGGGGAACTCGGTACCGCGAAACATGTTCAGGTCAGGATTGGACAGCAACGTCACTTCGGTCGCTTTCAGGTGTTCGACCTTGTCGGACGTCATTTCGTACTGCAATTTGCCGTCCGGCAGGTACTGCACGCTGTGGGCGTTGGTGGCGTAATAGTCGATCATGGCTTCATCGACTTGCGCCACTGGCTTGTCGAGGAAGCGTTCCGGGCTGATGTTCCAGTAGCCGACCGCAGCGAATAGCGCCGCGATGCAACCGAATATCAGGATGTTGCGAATCTTTTTGCTCAGCATGTTGGGCTCACAGGTACGCGGCGTTGGCCGCATCGAGGCGGCCCTGGGCGCGCAGGATCAATTCGCAGAATTCGCGCGCGGCACCCTCGCCGCCACGGGCCTGGGTGATGCCGTGGGCGTGTTCGCGCACGAAACTGGCGGCGTTGGCCACCGCCATGCCCAGGCCGACGCGGCGAATCACCGGCAGGTCCGGCAGGTCGTCGCCGAGGTAGGCCACGTGTTCATAGCTTAGGTTGAGTTGGGCAAGGAGCTCGTCGAGCACCACCAGTTTGTCTTCGCGACCCTGGTACAGGTGTGGAATGCCGAGGTTCTTCGCCCGCCGTTCGACCACCGGAGTCTTGCGGCCGCTGATGATAGCGGTCTGCACGCCGGCTGCCATCAACATCTTGATGCCCTGACCGTCGAGGGTATTGAAGGTCTTGAATTCGCTGCCGTCTTCGAGGAAATACAGGCGCCCGTCGGTCAGCACGCCGTCGACGTCGAATACCGCCAGTTTGATCTGTTTGCCGCGTTGCAGTAGATCCGTGCTCATTACATGACTCCCGCGCGCAGCAAATCGTGCATGTTCAAGGCGCCGACCGGACGGTCTTCGCTGTCGACCACGACCAGCGCGTTGATCTTGTGGTCTTCCATGATTTTCAGCGCCTCGGCGGCAAGCATCTCGGCACGTGCGGTCTTGCCGTGGGCGGTCATGACCTGGTCGATGGTGACGCTGTGGATGTCGATGCTGCGGTCCAGGGTGCGACGCAGATCGCCGTCGGTGAAGATCCCGGCAAGTTTGCCGTCGGCTTCCAGAACCACGGTCATGCCCAGGCCCTTGCGGGTCATTTCCATCAATGCGTCCTTGAGCAGGGTGCCGCGCTGAACCTGCGGCAGCTCTTGCCCGGCGTGCATGACGTTTTCCACTTTCAGCAGCAGGCGTCGGCCAAGCGCGCCGCCGGGGTGGGAAAAGGCGAAATCTTCAGCGGTAAAACCGCGGGCTTCCAGCAGCGCCACCGCCAGGGCATCGCCCATCACCAGGGCGGCGGTGGTCGAAGAGGTTGGCGCCAGGTTCAACGGGCAGGCTTCGTGCTCGACGTGAACGTTGAGGTTGACCTCGGCAGCCTTGGCCAGCGCTGAATCGGGATTGCCGGTGACGCTGATCAATTTGATGCCCAGGCGCTTGATCAGTGGCAGCAGGGTGACGATTTCATTGGTGGAGCCGGAGTTCGACAGTGCCAGGATGATGTCGTCGCGCGTGATCATGCCCATGTCGCCGTGGCTGGCTTCGGCTGGATGCACGAAGAATGACGTGGTGCCGGTACTGGCCAAGGTGGCGGCAATCTTGTTGCCGATATGCCCCGATTTGCCCATGCCGACCACGACTACGCGGCCTTTGCTCGCCAGAATCATCTCGCAAGCGCGTACGAAATCTGCGTCGATATGGGGCAGCAAGCCTTGTACGGCTTCCAGTTCGAGGCGGATGGTGCGTTGTGCAGATTGAATCAGGTTGCTGGATTGGCTCATGTCAGAAATCGTATAGCCTGATGAAAAGGCGGCGATTATAACGGTAATGATCAAAACCCTCACGCAAGTTCGTCGTGCTTTGTCATTCCTTATTACTGAAACCCTCTAAATAGATGATTTCAGGTGGTCATGTTGCTGAACGTGCCCGGCTTGGGCCTTGGGCGCTTGGCCTTTGCAGTGATATAGTTCGCCGCCAGTTCGGCCTGCCCGGGAAGGTATGTGCTTTCGTCAGAAAGCCAGGCGTCCGAGTGAGAGGCTGCATCGCAAGGAGTTTAGATGAGTGCCGATAACGCCTACGCGGTCGAGCTGAAGGGACTGACCTTCAAGCGCGGTGCGCGCAGCATTTTCAATAACGTCGATATCCGCATCCCACGCGGCAAGGTCACCGGCATCATGGGGCCTTCCGGGTGTGGCAAGACCACGCTGTTGCGGCTGATGGGTGCGCAATTGCGCCCCTCCAGCGGCGAAGTCTGGGTCAACGGCCAGAACCTGCCAACATTGTCGCGCAGCGATTTGTTCGATGCGCGCAAGCAGATGGGTGTGCTGTTTCAGAGCGGCGCACTGTTTACCGATCTCGATGTGTTCGAGAACGTCGCCTTTCCGTTGCGCGTTCATACCGCGCTGCCGGAAGAAATGATTCGCGACATTGTCCTGCTCAAATTGCAGGCCGTGGGCTTGCGTGGTGCCATCGACCTGATGCCCGACGAATTGTCCGGTGGGATGAAGCGTCGAGTCGCGCTGGCCCGGGCGATTGCCCTCGATCCGCAAATTCTCATGTATGACGAGCCCTTTGTCGGCCAGGACCCGATCGCCATGGGGGTGTTGGTGCGTCTGATCCGTCTGCTCAACGATGCGCTGGGTATCACCAGTATCGTGGTCTCCCATGATCTGGCCGAGACCGCGAGCATTGCGGACTACATCTTTGTCGTCGGCGAAGGTCAGGTGTTGGGGCAGGGGACTCCCGAGGAATTGATGAATTCGCAGGAACCACGGATACGCCAGTTCATGACTGGCGAACCCGACGGCCCGGTCGCATACCACTTTCCAGCGACGGATTACCGCGCAGATCTTCTGGGGAAGCGCTGATGCGCAAGATTTCACTGATAGAAAGAGTGCGCCGTTTCGGCCACGCCGGCATCGATGTGCTGGCGGTGTTCGGGCGTTCGGCGTTGTTCCTGTTTCATGCCTTGCTCGGTCGTGGCGGCATCGGCGGCGGTTTTGGCCTGCTGGTCAAGCAGTTGCATTCGGTGGGCGTGATGTCACTGGTGATCATCGTGGTCTCCGGGGTGTTCATCGGCATGGTGCTGGCGCTGCAGGGCTTCAACATTCTGTCCAGCTACGGTTCGGAGCAGGCGGTCGGGCAGATGGTTGCGCTGACGCTGCTGCGTGAGCTGGGGCCAGTGGTCACGGCCTTGCTGTTCGCCGGGCGCGCGGGTTCGGCGCTGACCGCCGAAATCGGCAACATGAAGTCCACCGAACAGCTGTCCAGCCTGGAAATGATCGGGGTCGACCCGCTCAAGTACATTATTGCCCCGCGCCTGTGGGCCGGCTTCATTTCCCTGCCGGTGCTGGCGATGATTTTCAGCGTGGTGGGCATCTGGGGCGGTTCGTGGGTGGCCGTCGACTGGTTGGGTGTCTATGAAGGCTCCTACTGGTCGAACATGCAAAACAGCGTGACGTTTGTCGACGATGTGCTCAACGGCATTATCAAAAGCATCGTTTTTGCCTTCGTCGTGACCTGGATCGCCGTATTCCAAGGCTATGACTGCGAGCCCACTTCCGAGGGGATCAGTCGTGCCACTACCAAGACCGTGGTGTATGCCTCTTTGGCGGTACTCGGCCTGGACTTTATTCTGACCGCCTTGATGTTTGGAGATTTCTGATGCAAAACCGCACCCTGGAAATCGGTGTCGGCCTTTTCTTGCTGGCTGGCATCCTGGCTTTGCTGTTGCTTGCGTTGCGGGTCAGTGGTCTGTCCCCGAGCCCGAGCACCGATACTTATAAACTTTATGCTTATTTCGATAATATCGCCGGTTTGACGGTCAGGGCTAAAGTGACCATGGCCGGTGTAACCATCGGCAAGGTCACGGCGATCGATCTGGATCGCGACAGCTTCACCGGTCGGGTGACCATGCAACTGGAAAAGCGCGTAGATAACCTGCCGACTGACTCCACTGCATCTATCCTGACGGCTGGCCTGTTGGGCGAGAAGTACATCGGTATCAGCGTGGGTGGGGAACAAACCCTGCTCAAGGAGGGTGGGACCATCCATGACACCCAGTCGTCGCTGGTGCTCGAGGACCTGATCGGTAAATTCCTGCTCAATACCGTTAGCAAAGACGCTAAATGAGGAGCTTTTAAATGATCTCTATCTTACGACGTGGCCTGTTGGTATTGCTCGCGGCCCTGCCGTTGATGGCTAACGCCGTGGCGGCGCAGTCGGCGCACGATCTGGTTCAGGACACCACGACCCGGATGCTCGCCGACCTGTCGGCCAATAAAGAGAAGTACAAGCAGGATCCACAAGACTTTTATACGGCGTTGAACACCATCGTCGGACCTGTGGTGGATGCCGAGGGCATTTCCAAAAGCATCATGACGGTCAAATACTCGCGCAAAGCAACGCCCGAACAAATGAAGACGTTTGAAGAAAACTTCAAAAAGGGCCTGTTCCAGTTTTATGGCAACGCCTTGCTCGAATACAACAACCAGGGCATCACCGTCGAGCCTGCCAAGGATGAATCCGGAGACCGTACCAGCGTGGGCATGACGGTCAAAGGCAGCAGCGGCGCGATCTATCCGGTGTCTTACACACTCGAAAAGATCAACGGTGAATGGAAGCTGCGTAACGTCATTATCAATGGAATCAACATTGGCAAGCTGTTCCGCGATCAGTTCGCTGATGCGATGCAGCGCAATGGCAACGACCTGGACAAGACCATCAATAGTTGGGCCGGGGAAGTCGCCAAAGCCAAGGAAAACACCGAAAAAGCTGTCGAGAAGAAAGTCCAATGAGTGAGTCGGCCATTCGCATGAGCGAAACCGGCGAGCTGCTGCTCAGCGGCGTGCTGGATTACCGGACGGGCCCGGACCTGCGCAAGCAGGGTCAGGCGCTGATCAAATCCAGCAAAGCGGCTGCACTGGTAATCGATTGCTCCGCGGTGGAGAAGTCCAGCAGCGTCGGTTTGTCGTTGCTGCTGTGTTTCATGCGCGATGCCCAGGCGGCCGGCAAGGCCCTGAGCATTCGTGCGATGCCCGACGATATGCGCGAAATCGCTCAGGTCAGTGAGTTGACCGAGCTGTTGGCGCACCCCTGAACCGCATCTATAAAGAAGCCCCCCGTCAGAGTCCTGCTTCGCGGGGTTCGCAGGCGCGGGGCTTTTTTGTATGATGTCCGACCCGCGCGCACAGGGCGCCGATTGAGGTTGAGCATGCAGGCCGTAGAAGTGAAGAGCTTCCTTGAAGGAAAGCTGCCAAACACGAAGGTGGAAGTTGAAGGCGAAGGCTGCAACTTCCAGCTGAACGTGATTAGCGATGAACTGGCGGCGTTAAGCCCGGTGAAGCGTCAGCAGCAGGTCTATGCCCATTTGAACCCATGGATTGTCGATGGCAGCATCCATGCGGTCACTATGAAATTTTTCAGCAGCGCGGCCTGGGCCGAGCGCACCTGAGCCCAAGGGCGTCGAGATTCTTATGGATAAATTGATTATTACCGGTGGCGCTCGTCTTGATGGCGAGATCCGCATTTCCGGGGCAAAGAACTCTGCCCTGCCGATCCTGGCTGCCACCTTGCTGTGCGATGGCCCGGTGACTGTGGCCAACTTGCCGCACCTGCACGACATCACCACCATGATCGAGCTGTTCGGTCGCATGGGCATTGAGCCTGTGATCGATGAGAAACTCAGCGTCGAAATCGACCCACGCACCATCAAGACCCTGATCGCGCCGTATGAACTGGTTAAAACCATGCGCGCCTCGATCCTGGTACTGGGCCCGATGGTTGCCCGTTTCGGTGAAGCTGAAGTCGCACTGCCTGGCGGTTGCGCCATCGGTTCGCGTCCGGTCGACCTGCACATCCGCGGCCTCGAAGCCATGGGCGCGGTCATCGACGTCGAAGGCGGCTACATCAAAGCCAAGGCCCCTGAAGGCGGCCTGCGCGGTGCGCACTTCTTCTTCGACACCGTCAGCGTGACCGGTACCGAGAACATCATGATGGCGGCCGCTCTGGCCAAGGGCCGTAGCGTTCTGGCCAACGCCGCTCGCGAACCTGAAGTCGTCGACCTGGCGAACTTCCTGAACGCCATGGGCGCGAAGGTTTCCGGTGCCGGTACCGACACCATCACCATCGATGGCGTTGAGCGTCTGCACACCACCACTTACAAAGTGATGCCTGACCGTATCGAGACTGGCACCTACTTGGTGGCGGCAGCGGTCACCGGCGGGCGTGTGAAGGTCAAGGACACCGATCCGACCATCCTTGAAGCCGTTCTGGAAAAGCTCCGCGAGTCGGGTGCTGAAATCACCTGCGGCGAAGACTGGATCGAGCTGAACATGCACGGCAAGCGGCCGAAAGCCGTCAACGTGCGGACCGCTCCATACCCGGCGTTCCCGACCGACATGCAAGCGCAGTTCATCTCCCTCAACGCCATTGCCGAAGGCACTGGTGCCGTGATCGAGACGATCTTCGAAAACCGCTTCATGCACGTTTACGAACTGCACCGCATGGGCGCGCACATCCAGGTCGAAGGCAACACCGCCATCGTCACTGGCATCGAAAAGCTCAAGGGCGCGCCAGTCATGGCCACCGACCTGCGTGCTTCGGCCAGCCTGGTGATCTCGGCGCTGATCGCCGAAGGCGATACCCTGATCGACCGCATCTACCACATCGACCGTGGTTATGAGTGCATCGAAGAGAAGCTGCAGATGCTCGGCGCCAAGATCCGCCGCGTTCCGGGCTAGTTTCTGCTGCATGGGCGCAGGGACGCGTCCGTTGATTTCGTTCAAATCGGGGCTGTTAGCCTTGATGTATGTCCGGCGCCGTTTGCGACCGGGCATGAGTACCTTGATAAGGACTGACGTTTCCCATGTTGACTATCGCACTGTCCAAGGGCCGCATCCTTGACGACACTTTGCCGCTTCTGGCTGAAGCGGGCATCGTGCCGACCGAGAATCCGGACAAGAGCCGCAAGCTGATCATCCCCACGACCCAGGCCGATGTGCGCTTGCTGATCGTGCGTGCCACCGATGTGCCGACCTATGTCGAGCATGGTGCCGCCGACCTGGGCGTCGCCGGTAAAGACGTGCTGATGGAATACGGTGGCCAGGGGCTGTACGAACCACTGGACCTGCAAATCGCCCAGTGCAAACTGATGACGGCCGGTAAGGTCGGCGCGATCGAGCCCAAGGGCCGGCTGCGCATCGCCACCAAGTTCGTCAACGTTGCCAAGCGCTACTACGCCGAACAGGGTCGTCAGGTCGACATCATCAAGCTCTACGGCTCGATGGAACTGGCGCCGCTGATCGGTCTGGCCGACAAGATCATCGACGTGGTCGACACCGGTAATACGCTGCGGGCCAATGGCCTGGAGCCACAGGATTTCATCGCTGCCATCAGCTCGCGTCTGATCGTCAACAAAGCCTCGATGAAAATGCAGCATGCCCGTATCCAGGCGTTGATCGACACCCTGCGCAAGGCAGTGGAGTCTCGACACCGCGGCTGATTCACCTGCGCGACCTTGAGTCGCGCCGTCTATCCGCCTCATAGCCAGAATTCTCAGGTGCCCAAGCGGATCGAATGTTAGCTTCGGGCGCCTGAGTTTTTGCCAATCCTATGAGGCTCTCGCTATGACCGCACCGACTGCAATTCGCCGACTCAACGCTGCTGATCCGGATTTCGCACATCATCTGGATCATCTGCTGAGCTGGGAAAGTGTGTCTGATGACTCGGTTAATCAGCGAGTGCTGGACATCATCAAGGCCGTGCGTGAGCGGGGCGATGCGGCGGTGGTCGAGTTCACCCAGAAGTTCGACGGCCTGCAAGTGGCGTCCATGGCGGACTTGATCCTGCCGCGCGAACGCCTGGAACTGGCATTGACCCGCATCACCGTGCCTCAGCGCGAAGCCCTGGAAAAAGCCGCGACCCGTGTGCGCAGCTACCACGAAAAGCAGAAACAGGACTCCTGGAGCTACACCGAAGCCGATGGCACGGTGCTGGGCCAGAAGGTCACGCCACTGGATCGCGCCGGCCTGTATGTACCGGGCGGCAAGGCGTCCTACCCGTCCTCGGTGCTGATGAACGCGATTCCGGCCAAGGTGGCAGGCGTGACCGAAGTGGTCATGGTCGTGCCGACCCCGCGCGGTGAAGTGAACGAGCTGGTGCTGGCCGCGGCTTGCATCGCCGGCGTCGACCGGGTGTTCACCATCGGCGGCGCCCAAGCGGTTGCGGCGCTGGCTTATGGCACTGAAAGCGTGCCGAAGGTCGACAAAGTGGTCGGTCCGGGCAATATCTATGTCGCCACCGCCAAGCGCCACGTGTTTGGCCAGGTCGGTATCGACATGATCGCCGGCCCGTCGGAGATTCTGGTGGTGTGTGACGGCCAGACCGATCCGGACTGGATCGCCATGGACCTGTTCTCCCAGGCCGAGCACGACGAAGACGCCCAGGCGATTCTGGTCAGCCCGGACGCTGAGTTCCTCGACAAGGTGGCCGCCAGCATCGCCAAACTGCTGCCAACCATGGAACGCGCCGAGATCATCGAAACCTCGATCAATGGCCGTGGTGCGCTGATCAAGGTTCGCGACATGGAACAGGCCATCGAAGTGGCCAACCGCATTGCCCCGGAGCACCTGGAGCTGTCGGTCGCCGATCCGCAGGCCTGGTTGCCGCAGATCCGCCATGCCGGCGCGATCTTCATGGGCCGCCACACTTCCGAAGCCCTGGGCGACTATTGCGCAGGTCCCAACCACGTATTGCCGACCTCCGGCACTGCGCGCTTCTCCTCGCCGTTGGGTGTTTACGACTTCCAGAAACGTTCGTCGATCATCTTCTGCTCCGAGCAGGGTGCCTCCGAACTGGGCAAGACCGCCTCCGTACTGGCCCGTGGCGAATCGCTGAGCGCTCACGCCCGCAGTGCTGAATACCGCATTCTTGATGACAAGCAGGGGAACTGAACATGAGTAAATTCTGGAGCCCGTTCGTCAAGAATCTGGTGCCTTATGTGCCGGGCGAGCAGCCGAAGCTGGCGAAACTGGTGAAGCTCAACACCAACGAAAACCCATACGGTCCATCGCCAAAAGCCCTGAAGGCAATGCAGACCGAACTGAATGACAACCTGCGTCTGTACCCGGACCCGAACAGCGACGTGCTCAAGCAAGCCGTTGCCAAGTATTACGGCGTGCAGGGCAATCAGGTGTTCCTCGGCAACGGTTCCGATGAAGTCCTGGCGCACATTTTTCACGGTTTGCTGCAACACGATAAGCCGCTGCTGTTCCCGGACATCAGTTACAGCTTCTACCCGGTTTACTGCGGGTTGTACGGGATTGCGTTTGACGCTGTGCCGCTGGACGAGCAGTTCCAGATCAACCCGGCGGACTACGCCAAGCCGAACGGCGGGATCATCTTCCCGAACCCGAACGCACCGACCGGTTGCCTGCTGGCGCTGGACGCCGTGGAGCAAATCCTCAAGGCCAGTCCGGATTCGGTGGTCGTGGTGGATGAGGCTTACATCGACTTCGGTGGCGAAACGGCGATCGCTCTGGTGGACCGTTATCCGAATCTGTTGGTGACGCAGACCCTGTCCAAGTCCCGTTCCCTGGCCGGTCTGCGGGTAGGTCTGGCCGTGGGGCACCCGGACCTGATCGAGGCGCTGGAGCGGATCAAGAACAGCTTCAACTCCTACCCGCTTGATCGCCTGGCGATTGTGGGGGCTGCGGCGGCGTTCGAAGATCGCGAGTATTTCGACAAGACTTGCCGGTTGGTCATCGAGAGTCGCGAGAAGGTGGTCGCGCAACTGGAGGCGAAGGGGTTTGAAGTGTTGCCGTCGGCGGCGAACTTCATTTTCGCCCGTCACCCGAAGCACGATGCGGCAGGGCTGGCGGCGAAGTTGCGCGAACAGGGCGTGATCGTTCGGCACTTCAAGCAAGAGCGGATTGCCCAGTTCCTGCGGATTTCCATCGGCGCGCCGGAGCAGAATCAGGCACTGATCGACAGCCTCGGCGACCTCTAGAACACGCCTCGGTCCTGTGGGAGCGTGGCTTGCCCGCGATGAACGATGACGCGGTGTACCTGATACACCGCGGCGTTCCCATCGCGGGCAAGCCACGCTCCCACAGGGTTTTGGGTGTTGGCGACTACTCTTCTTCTTTTTCCTGGATCGGTGCCGGCGGCGGACGCAGGCCTATTTCTGCCGTGAGCTTGAGCTCTTTGCCGTTGCGCATCACCTGAATCGTGACCTTGTCGGTCGGCTTGATGCGTGCCACCTGGTTCATTGACTTGCGACCATCGCCAGCCGGTTCACCATCGATGCTGAGGATCACGTCGCCCAGTTGCAGGCCGGCCTTCTGCGCCGGGCCGTCACGGAAAATTCCCGCGACCACAATTCCCGGACGTCCCGACAGGCCAAACGATTCCGCCAGTTCCTGACTTAGCGGTTGCACTTCGATGCCGAGCCAGCCGCGAATCACCTGGCCGTGTTCGATGATCGACTTCATCACTTCCATCGCCAGTTTGACCGGGATCGCGAAGCCGATGCCTTGCGAGCCGCCGGACTTGGAGAAGATCGCCGTGTTGATGCCGGTCAGGTTGCCGTTGGCGTCCACCAGCGCGCCGCCGGAGTTGCCGGGGTTGATTGCGGCGTCGGTCTGGATGAAGTCTTCGTAGTTGTTCAGGCCCAACTGATTGCGCCCGGTGGCACTGATGATGCCCATGGTCACGGTCTGGCCGACGCCGAATGGGTTGCCGATGGCCAGGGCCACGTCGCCGATGCGCAGGTTGTCGGAACGGCCGACAGTGATCGACGGCAGGTTTTTCAGGTCGATCTTCAGCACCGCGAGGTCGGTTTCGGGGTCGCTGCCGATGACTCGGGCCAGGGTTTCACGACCATCCTTGAGCGCCACCACGATCTGGTCGGCACCGCTGGTCACGTGGTTGTTGGTCAGCAGGTAACCTTCCGGGCTCATGATCACGCCCGAACCGAGGCTTGATTCCATGCGCTTCTGCTTGGGCGAGTTGTCGCCGAAGAAGCGGCGGAATTGCGGGTCTTCAAACAGCGGATGGCTGGGTTTGTTGACCACTTTGGTGGTGTAAAGGTTGACCACCGACGGCGCAGCCGTGGTCACCGCATCGGCATAGGACACCGGGCCCTGCTGCACACCAAGGGTTTGCGGGGCTTGTTGCAGATTGACGTCGAGGCTTGGCAGCCCGACCCACTGCGGGTAACGCTGAATAATCAGTAGAGCGACAAGCACGCCGGCCAACAGCGGCCAGCCGGAAAAACGCAGCGCCTTGAGCATTAAGCACGTCCTGAGAGGTTGCAGGCGGTATGAGACCGCCCATAATGTCGCGCATTATACGAGGCCGCGCGCGCCTCTGAACGGGATATTTAGGAGTCTTTTATGGCCGTCGCCCTGAGCACCCTGGTCGAAGAAGCCGACCGTTACCTGGCAAGTGCAAAGATCGCCGATTACTGCCCCAACGGCTTGCAGGTCGAAGGCCGGCCGCAAGTGATGCGCATCGTCAGCGGTGTCACCGCCAGCCAGGCACTGCTGGACGCCGCGGTGGAGGCCCAGGCCGATCTGGTGCTGGTGCATCACGGCTATTTCTGGAAAGGCGAGAACCCGTGCATCACCGGCATGAAGCAGCGCCGGTTGAAAACCCTGCTCAAGCACGACATCAGCCTGCTGTCCTATCACTTGCCGCTGGACCTGCACCCGGAAGTCGGCAACAACGTGCAGCTCGCCCGGCAACTGGACATCACCGTCGAAGGCCCGCTGGATCCGGACAATCTGAAAATCGTCGGCCTGGTCGGCTCGTTGAGCGAACCGATGACCCCCCGCGATTTCGCCCGCCGCGTGCAGGAAGTCATGGGGCGCGAGCCGTTGTTGATCGAAGGCAGCGAGATGATTCGTCGGGTCGGCTGGTGCACCGGTGGCGGCCAGGGTTACATTGACCAAGCGGTGTTGGCCGGTGTCGATCTGTACCTCAGCGGCGAGGCCTCCGAGCAGACGTTCCACAGCGCCCGGGAAAACGACATCAGTTTCATCGCTGCCGGCCACCATGCCACCGAGCGTTATGGTGTGCAGGCTTTGGGCGATTACCTGGCGCGACGCTTTGCCCTCGAGCACATCTTCATCGATTGCCCGAACCCGATTTGACTACAGGGCTGGAGCCCAAACGAGGGGGTATATTCATATACCCTTTCGATCTAGCTGCCGTCCTGATTAGAAGAAGGCGCTGTGCTAGGATTCCCCGCTCGAACACGGCCCGCAGGCCGTCCATAAGATCGTTTTCGTGAGTAGCCATGGTCGACAAACTGACGCATCTGAAACAGCTGGAGGCCGAAAGCATCCACATCATCCGCGAGGTCGCCGCCGAGTTCGATAACCCGGTGATGCTGTACTCCGTCGGTAAAGACTCCGCCGTGATGCTGCACCTTGCGCGCAAGGCATTCTTCCCGGGCAAACTTCCGTTTCCGGTGATGCACGTCGACACCCAGTGGAAGTTCAAGGAAATGTACGCGTTCCGCGACCGCATGGTCGAAGAGCTCGGCCTGGACCTGCTGGTACACGTCAACCCCGAGGGCGTTGCGCAGGGTATCAACCCGCTGACCCACGGCAGTGCCAAGCATACCGACATCATGAAGACCGAAGGCCTCAAGCAGGCCCTCGACAAGTACGGCTTCGACGCGGCATTCGGTGGCGCCCGTCGCGACGAAGAGAAGTCCCGCGCCAAAGAGCGCGTGTATTCGTTCCGTGACAGCAAGCACCGCTGGGACCCGAAAAACCAGCGTCCGGAGCTGTGGAACGTCTACAACGGCAAGGTCAACAAGGGCGAATCGATCCGCGTATTCCCGTTGTCGAACTGGACCGAACTGGACATCTGGCAGTACATCTATCTGGAAGGCATCCCGATCGTGCCGCTGTATTTCGCTGCCGAGCGTGATGTCATTGAGATGAATGGCACCTGGATCATGATCGACGACGAGCGCCTGCTCAATCACCTGAGCGACGAAGACAAGGCACGCATCGTCAAGAAGAAGGTCCGTTTCCGTACACTGGGCGACTACCCGTTGACCGGTGCTGTCGAGTCCGAGGCCACCAGCCTGACTGACATCATTCAGGAAATGCTCCTGACGCGAACTTCCGAACGCCAGGGCCGAGTCATCGATCACGATGGCGCAGGTTCCATGGAAGAAAAGAAACGTCAGGGTTATTTCTAAGGGGTTGTCATGTCGCACGCATCTGATTTGATCAGCGAGGACATCCTCGCCTACCTGGGCCAGCATGAACGCAAGGAAATGCTGCGCTTTCTGTCCTGTGGCAACGTCGACGACGGCAAGAGCACCCTGATCGGGCGCCTGCTGCACGACTCCAAAATGATCTACGAAGATCACCTGGAAGCCATTACCCGCGACTCGAAAAAAGTCGGCACTACTGGCGAAGACATTGACCTGGCGTTGCTGGTCGACGGCTTGCAGGCCGAGCGTGAGCAGGGCATCACCATTGATGTCGCCTACCGCTATTTCTCTACCGCCAAGCGCAAATTCATCATCGCCGATACCCCCGGCCATGAGCAGTACACCCGCAACATGGCCACCGGTGCATCCACCTGTGACCTGGCTATCATCCTGGTCGACGCCCGTTACGGCGTGCAGACCCAGACCCGTCGCCACAGCTTTATCGCCTCGTTGCTGGGCATCAAGCACATCGTGGTCGCCATCAACAAGATGGACCTCAACGGCTTCGACGAAAGCGTATTTGAGTCGATCAAGGCCGATTACCTGAAGTTCGCCGAAGGCATCGCGTTCAAGCCGAGCACCATGGCGTTCGTGCCGATGTCGGCGCTCAAGGGCGACAACGTGGTGAACAAGTCCGAGCGCTCGCCGTGGTACACCGGCCAGTCGCTGATGGAAATTCTCGAGACCGTCGAGATCGCCAACGACCGCAACTACACCGACCTGCGTTTCCCGGTGCAGTACGTCAACCGTCCGAACCTGAACTTCCGTGGTTTCGCCGGCACCCTGGCCAGCGGCATTGTGCACAAGGGCGACGAAGTCGTTGTGTTGCCGTCGGGCAAGAGCAGCCGCGTGAAATCCATTGTCACCTTCGAAGGTGAACTGGAGCACGCAGGCCCTGGTCAAGCGGTGACGCTGACCATGGAAGACGAGATCGACATCTCCCGTGGCGACTTGCTGGTGCATGCCGATAACCAGCCGCAAGTGACCGACGCCTTCGACGCCATGCTGGTGTGGATGGCTGAAGAGCCGATGCTGCCGGGCAAGAAATACGACATCAAGCGCGCCACGACTTATGTGCCGGGTTCGATCACCAGCATCGTCAACCGTGTGGACGTGAACACGTTGGCCGAAGGCCCTGCCAGCTCGTTGCAGCTGAACGAGATCGGTCGGGTCAAGATCAGCCTCGACGCGGCCATCGCGCTGGACGGTTACGACAGCAACCGCACCACGGGTTCGTTCATCGTCATCGACCGTTTGACCAACGGCACGGTTGCGGCCGGCATGATCATCGCTCAGCCGCTGGCGCATGGCAGCAGCTCCCACCACGGCAAACTGGCCCATGTAGCCACCGAAGAGCGCGCCCAGCGCTTCGGTCAGCAACCGGCCACCGTGTTGTTCAGCGGCCTGTCGGGCGCTGGCAAAAGCACCCTGGCGTATGCGGTTGAACGCAAGCTGTTCGACATGGGGCGCGCGGTGTTTGTACTTGATGGCCAGAACCTGCGTCATGACCTGAACAAAGGTCTGCCACAGGATCGCGCCGGGCGTACCGAGAATTGGCGTCGTGCGGCGCACGTTGCGCGTCAGTTCAACGAAGCCGGTCTGTTGACCTTGGCTGCATTCGTTGCGCCGAGCGCTGAAGGTCGTGAGCAGGCCAAGGACCTGATCGGCAAGGAGCGTCTGCTGACGGTCTACGTCCAGGCGTCGCCGACGGTCTGCGCCGAGCGTGATCCGCAAGGTCTGTACGCGGCGGGTGGCGACAACATCCCGGGCGAATCCTTCCCGTACGACGTACCGCTGAATGCAGATCTGGTGATCGATACCCAGTCGCTGTCGCTGGAAGAAAGCGTCAAGCAAGTGCTGGATCTGCTGCGCAAGCGTGGCGCGATCTAAGCGTTAGCTGAAAACAAAAAGCCCGCAGATGAATGATCGTCTGCGGGCTTTTTTGTGTTCTTGAGATCGCCATCGCGGACAAGCCCGCTCCCACAGGGATCTCTAGTGAATACAGAATTTGCGTTTCACAGAGAACCACTGTGGGAGCGGGCTTGCCCGCGATGGCGCCGGTACAAACACCTCAAACCTTGGCGGTGTACTCACGGTGCATCTGCCCCAACAGCGCGTCCTTGTCCTGCCACAGCTGATTGATCCAGCCCTGAAACTCCAGGCGATACACCCCGTCCTGATCGTAGTTCTTGCCAATGAACTGCGGTGGAATCTTCAGCTCCTGAAAGTGCACCACCACGTCTTTCACATTACCGCAGAGCAAATCCCAGTAACCCGGACGCCCGGCCGGATAGTGAATGGTCACATTGACGATGCCTTCCAGCTGGTCGCCCATGGCATCCAGCACGAATGCAATGCCGCCCGCTTTCGGCTTGAGCAGGTAGCGGAACGGTGAACTCTGTTGGGCATGCTTGCCCTCGGTAAAGCGCGTGCCTTCGACGAAGTTGAAAATCCCCACCGGGTTATTGCGGAACTTGTCGCAGGTCTTGCGGGTGGTCTCCAGGTCTTCGCCTTTCTTCTCCGGATATTTTTCCAGGTACGCCTTGGAGTAACGCTTCATGAACGGAAAACCCAACGCCCACCACGCCAGGCCAATCACCGGCACCCAGATCAGTTCCTGTTTGAGAAAGAACTTCAGCGGGCGGATGCGACGGTTGAGCACGTACTGCAACACCATGATGTCGACCCAGCTCTGGTGGTTGCTGGTGATCAGATAGGAGTGCCGATAGTCGAGGTCTTGCAAACCGCTGAGGTGCCAGCGTGTGCGGCAAACCAGATTCATCCAGCCTTTGTTGTTACTGATCCACGCTTCGTGGGTATGACTCATCAGCCAGCGCGCGAAACGTTGGGTGGGGGCGAACGGCAACACTTTGAACAGCGCCACACAGAACAGAAACGAGCAGAGCAGAATCGTATTCAGCGCCAACAGCAGCGAGGCGATCACGCCGCGCACGGGTGCAGGTAGAAAATCCAGCATTTAAACATCCATAGGTCGGTTGGCAGCTTGAATCGCGGTCAACGCGATGGTGTACACGATGTCATCGACTTGTGCGCCACGCGGCAAGTCGTTCACCGGTTTGCGCAGGCCCTGCAGCATTGGCCCGAGGCTGACGCAGTCGGCGCTGCGTTGCACGGCTTTGTGGGTGGTATTGCCGGTGTTCAGGTCGGGGAACACGAACACCGTGGCACGACCGGCCACCTGACTGTTCGGCGCCAGTTGCCGGGCCACGGTTTCGTTGGCTGCGGCGTCGTATTGCAACGGGCCGTCGATCAGTAGCGAGTTTTGCTGTTCGTGGGCGAGCAAGGTGGCCTCGCGAACCTTCTCGACTTCTTCGCCGCTGGCCGATTCACCGCTGGAGTAGCTGATCATCGCCACCCGTGGAGTAATGCCGAACGCTGCTGCCGAATCGGCGCTTTGCAAGGCGATCTCGGCCAGTTCGCTGGCGCTCGGGTGCGGGTTCATCACGCAGTCGCCGTAAACCAGCACTTCTTCTGGAAACAGCATGAAGAACACCGACGACACCAGCGTGCAGCCCGGCGCTGTTTTAATCAGCTGCAGGGCCGGGCGGATGGTGTTGGCGGTGGAGTGAATGACCCCGGACACCAGCCCGTCGACTTCATCCAGCGCCAGCATCATGGTGCCGATCACCACGGTGTCTTCCAGTTGCTGCTCGGCCATCGGCGCGTTAAGGCTTTTAGTCTTGCGCAGCGCGACCATCGGCTCGACATAGCGCTCACGAATCAGGTCCGGGTCGAGGATTTCCAGCCCCGGTGGCAACTCGATGCCTTGGGCGCGGGCGACCGCCTCGACGTCTGCCGGTTTGGCCAGCAATACACAACGGGCAATGCCGCGGGCCTGGCAGATCGCGGCCGCTTGCACGGTCAGCGGCTCGCTGCCTTCAGGCAACACGATGCGCTTGTTGGCGGCCTGGGCGCGCTGGATCAGTTGATAGCGGAACACCGCGGGTGACAGGCGCATTTCCCGCGGCGTGCCGCAGCGCTGGTGCAGCCAGTTGGCGTCGAGGTGGCTGGCGACGAAATCGGTGATGATCTCCGCACGTTCGCGGTCGTCGATCGGGATTTCCTTGTTCAAACCGTTCAACTGGTTGGCGGTGTCATAGGAACCGGTACTCACCGACAACACTGGCAAACCGGCCTGCAAGGCGCCACGGCACAGCTCCATGATGCGCGGGTCGGGCAGGGTGTCGCTGGTCAGCAACAGGCCGGCCAGAGGCACACCGTTCATCGCCGCGAGGCTGACCGCGAGGATGATGTCGTCGCGATCGCCGGGGGTCACCACCAGCACACCGGGCTTGAGCAGCTCCACGGTGTTGCGCACAGTGCGGGCACAAATGATGATTTTGGTCATGCGCCGGGTTTCGTAGTCACCGGCATTGAGCACCTGAGCGCCCATCAGCTCCGCCACGTCACGGGTGCGCGGGGCATTCAGTTCCGGTTGAAACGGGATGCAGCCGAGCAGACGGAAGTCGCCACTGCGCAGCAACGGCGAGTGCTCTCTCAGGCGCGAGGCGAAGACGTCCATGCTTTCGTCGGTCTTGACCTTGTTGAGGATCACACCCAGCACTTTCGGATCTTTTGGCCCGCCGAATAATTGCGCCTGCAATTCCACCCGGCCGGACAACTCGGTCAGCACTTCGTTTTCCGGCGCCGAGACCAGAATCACGTCGGCGTCGAGGCTCTTGGCCAAGTGCAGGTTGACCCGCGCGGCGTAACTGGCGCTGCGGGTCGGGACCATGCCTTCGACAATCAGCACGTCCTTGCCGATCGCGGCTTGCTGATAAAGGGTGATGATTTCTTCGAGCAATTCGTCCAGTTGACCGTCGCCGAGCATCCGCTCGACATGGGCCAGGCCCAACGGCTGAGGCGGTTTCAAGCCGTGGGTGCGGGCCACCAGTTCGGTGGAACGTTCAGGACCGGTGTCGCCCGGGTGTGGCTGGGCAATCGGTTTGAAAAAGCCGACTTTGAGGCCGGCCCGCTCAAGGGTACGCACCAGCCCGAGGCTGATGGAGGTCAGACCCACACCAAAATCGGTGGGCGCGATAAAAAAAGTTTGCATGCGTATTCTCTGGAGGTGCATGGCAGTGGCGATCATCTATAACTGACGATCTGCCCGAATCAGTCGCCAAGATTATCGCTAACCGAGCCTTGTGCGCACCAACCGCAATCAAAGGTCTGGCCTATTTTTTCATTGCGCAGCAAAGGGTCCAGCACCCAGGCCCGGGATTGCCAGGGTGGTTGGTGCCGCAGGTGTTGGGTATGGCCGCAGGAAAGCTCGGCCACCCAGTGCCCGTCCTCGTCCTGATGAAAACCTGTAATGGTCGAGGCTTTCATTGCACCCCGTCTGTCTGGGTTGTGTTCGCTTTCGGGCGATTGCTTCGCTAAACTTGGACATTCATCTTTCTTATGCAAAAGGTCTCGCCCCATGCTGATCGCCGCCAATAAGGCTGTCTCCATCGACTATACCCTGACCAACGACGCTGGTGAGGTCATCGACAGCTCCGCCGGCGGCGCGCCGCTGGTCTACCTGCAAGGCGCAGGTAATATCATTCCGGGCCTGGAAAAGGCACTGGAAGGCAAAGCAGTCGGTGACGAACTGACTGTCGCCGTAGAACCTGAAGATGCCTACGGCGAATACGCTGCCGAACTGGTCAGCACCCTGAGCCGCAGCATGTTCGAAGGCGTCGACGAACTGGAAGTGGGCATGCAGTTCCACGCTTCCGCTCCAGACGGCCAGATGCAGATCGTCACTATTCGCGATCTGGACGGCGACGATGTCACCGTCGACGGTAACCACCCGTTGGCCGGTCAGCGCCTGAATTTCCAGGTCAAGATCGTTGCCATCCGTGATGCCAGCCAGGAAGAAATCGCTCATGGTCACGTCCATGGCGAAGGTGGCCATCACCACTGATTTTCTGCGCTAAGCTTTCGAGAACTGGAGAGGCGCCCGAGGGCGCCTTTTTAGTCCGCGGCTGTCCCGGGTGGCACCGCCAAGTGGCTGTTTCGAGAAGAACACGGGAAATTTGGAGTCCGTCATGAGTGCTTTTCACGACCTTACATTGAAAGCTTTGGATGGCCAGGAGTTACCTCTGGCGCCCTTCAAAGGGCACGTCGTGCTGGTGGTCAACGTCGCCTCCAAATGTGGCTTGACCCCACAGTATGCGGCGCTGGAAAACCTTTACCAGCAATACAAGGACAAGGGTTTCAGTGTGCTGGGCTTGCCGTGCAACCAGTTTGCCGGGCAGGAACCGGGCACGGAGAAAGAGATCCAGGAATTCTGCAGTCTCAACTATGGCGTGACCTTTCCGTTGTCCAGCAAGCTGGAAGTCAACGGTCACGAACGCCATCAGTTGTACCGTCTGCTGGCGGGCGAGGGCGCGGAGTTTCCGGGCGACATCACCTGGAACTTCGAAAAATTCCTGTTGGGCAAGGACGGTCGCGTATTGGCGCGGTTCTCGCCGCGCACGGCGCCGGATGATCCGTCTGTCGTTCATGCGATCGAAAAAGCGCTGAGCTGAACCCCCCTCAGTAGGAGCGAGCAAGCTTCGCTCCTACTGTCTTTTGATCCTTAATCACCCAAATCAATAGTGCTGTTCAACGCTTGCGGCTCTCCATATTATCGCCGTCATAAAGTCTATGTCCTGTGGAGCGTCCCATGCCCGTCAAAGCCCTGTTCAAGCCTTTTCACCTCGGCGCTCTCGAACTGCCGACCCGCGTCGTCATGGCGCCGATGACCCGCTCGTTTTCGCCGGGCGGCGTGCCCAATTCCAAAGTGATCGAATACTACCGTCGTCGCGCCGCTGCCGGAGTTGGCTTGATCATCACCGAAGGCACCACCGTCGGTCATAAGGCCTCCAACGGTTACCCGAACGTGCCGCATTTCTACGGTGACGCTGCGTTGGCCGGTTGGAAAAAAGTCGTCGATGCAGTGCATGCCGAAGGCGGCAAGATCGTTCCGCAACTGTGGCATGTGGGCAGCGTGCGCCGCATCGGCACCGAGCCGGATGCCAGCGTGCCGGGTTACGGTCCGTCGGAAAAATTGAAAGACGGACAGGTCGTGGTTCACGGCATGACCCGCCAGGACATCCAAGAGGTGATCGCCGCGTTCGCCCAAGCCGCCAAGGACGCCCAGAGCATTGGCATGGACGGCGTGGAAATCCACGGTGCCCACGGTTATCTGGTAGATCAGTTCTTCTGGGAAGGCAGCAACCAGCGTACCGACGAATACGGTGGCAACCTGGCCAACCGTTCGCGCTTCGCCATCGAACTGATTCAGGCGGTGCGCGCAGCAGTCGGCGAGGGGTTCCCGATCATCTTCCGTTTCTCCCAGTGGAAGCAGCAGGACTACACCGCGCGTCTGGTGCAGACGCCAGAGGCGTTGGGCGAATTCCTCAAGCCGTTGGCCGACGCCGGCGTGGATATTTTCCACTGCTCGACACGCCGTTTCTGGGAGCCGGAGTTCGACGGTTCCGAACTGAACCTGGCCGGCTGGACCCGCAAGCTCACCGGCAAGCCGACCATCACCGTTGGCAGCGTTGGCCTGGATGGCGAGTTCCTGCAGTTCATGGTCAACACCGACAAGATCGCACAGCCGGCCAGCCTGGAAAAACTGCTGGAGCGTTTGAATAACGATGAGTTCGACCTGGTGGCGGTGGGTCGTGCGTTGTTGGTGGACCCGGACTGGGCGCAGAAAGTGCGTGACGGGCGTGAACAGGACATTCTGCCGTTCAGCCGTGAGGCGTTGATGACGCTGGTTTAATGTGGCGAGGGGGCTCGCCCCCGTTGGGCCGCGAAGCGGCCCTGAAACCTGAAAATATTTTTCATCAGGTACACCAGCGTGCGCTGGGATTACGACTGCTTCGCAGCCGAACGTGGCGATGCGGCGTTCCGACAAGCCCCCTCGCCACGAGGATCGTGACAAGCCCCCCGCAACTGCCCCTCGAACTGCTCGATAATCGCCGCCCAGCCCTGACGGCTTGCATGCTGGCGGGCATTGAGCCGTACGCAGCGCAAGGTTTCGCGCTCCTCCAGCAGCCAGCGTGCGGCATCGCAGAACGCCTGCTCATCCCCGGGCATGGCCAATACGCCGTTGTAGCCATGACGAATATGCTGAGCCGCCGCAGCCTGATCGTACGCCACCACCCCCAATCCGGAGGCCAACGCCTCAAGCACCACATTGCCGAAAGTTTCGGTCAGGCTCGGAAACAGAAACACATCCCCTGACGCATAGTGACTGGCCAGTGCTTCGCCGCGTTGTGAGCCGCAAAAAATCGCCCCGGGCAATTCCTTTTCCAGCGTCGCCCGTTGCGGACCATCACCGATCACAATCAATTTCATGTTCCGCTGTGGATAAGTAGTTTTCAGCGTGTCGAAACTGCGCTTGAGCAGGCCAAGATTCTTCTCCTGGGCCAGGCGTCCTACGTGGATGAAGGCAATGTCATCCTCGGCCAGTCCCCATTGCTCGCGCAGCGGTTTCAGCCGTTTGGCCGGATGAAACAACTGGCTGTCGACGCCTCGAGAGAGCAACGCCAGACGCTCGAAACTGCGGCGCTCCAGCTCCAGTCGCTGGCTGGCGCTGGGCACCAGGGTCAGGGTCGAGCGATTGTGAAACCAGCGCAGGTAGTGGGTCAGCAAACGCGTGAGCAACCCGAGCCCGTACTGGCTGGAGTACTGCTGAAAATTGGTATGAAACCCGCTGACCACCGAAATCCCCAAACGCCGTGCCGCGCGTAACGCCGACAACCCCAGCGGTCCTTCGGTGGCGATATACAACACGTCCGGGCGATGGCGCTTCCAGCGCCGCAGCAACTTGTGCATCGACGACTGCCCCCATTGCAGGCCGGGATAACCCGGCAGCGGCCAGCCCCGACACAGCAGCAACTCATCGTTGTTGCCCATCAACGGGTCGCCACCCTGACGTGGCCGCACCAATTCGACCTGATGCCCGCGCGCGCGCAAACCGTCGAACAAGCGGCCAAGGGTATTGGCCACGCCATTGATTTCCGGGGGGAAGGTTTCGGTGATCAGGGTGATATGCAGAGCTGTCGTCATGACCTCAGTGTCGGCTGAGGCCATGTCGTCATTGTGACGGTGGGATGATGGATATGTGACGCGATTAACGGCGTTCTGCCACCAGATTCTCCGCGCCACGCTCACGGACCCAGAACAGCGTCGCGCCAGCCACGGCCGCCGGCATCATCAAAATGTTCACCACCGGAATCAGCAACGCCAGATAAACGATCCCGCCGAAGCTCATGCTCTGCCAGCGCTTTTTCCGCAACCAGGCGAGCATCTCGTTCCAGCCCAGCTTGTGGTTGTCCGCCGGGTAGTCGATGTACTGGATCGCCATCATCCACACCCCGAACAGCAGCCACAGCGGTGCGGCAATGATGTTGACCCCCGGGATGAACGACAGGATGAACAGCCCGATGGCCCTTGGCAGGAAGTAGCCGAGCTTGCGCATTTCCCGCGCCAGGGTGCGGGGGATCATGGCAATCAGTTCACCCCAGCTGAAGGTCGGGAAGTCGTCGGTGCCGCGCACCACCACTTCGACTTTCTCCGCGAGGAAGCCGTTGAATGGTGCGGCGATGACGTTGGCGAGCATCGTGAAGGTGAAGAACACCATCAGCACCACCAGCACGACAAAAATCGGCCAGAGGATGTAGCTGAGAAAACTCAGCGAGTCGGGCAGGGACGGCATCAGCGTATCGACCCACAGGCTGAATTGATGGCCGGCCAGATAGATCAATCCGACGAACAGCACCAGATTGATTGCCAGCGGCAACAACACGAACAAACGCAGGCTGGGGCTCAGCACCAGGTTGAGGCCTTCGCGCAGGTATTGTGGGCCGGACAGAACGGGGGCGGGCATAACGGGCTCCGAGCAAAGGGTAAACGCGCCGACCTTACCGGCTTTGCCTGGCGGGCGAAAGCGCGGCAGCGACGTCGACATTAACTGTAACAAAGGCGTCTATACATTCACTGCAACGGAATAGAGACCGCCTATGAGCTGGATTGTTAAACCGTATTTCCTTAATCTTCGCCCCCTCGATACGCTGCACCCATTCTTTTACAGGACTGTCGAGTTCAAGCCTTCCCCAAGTGCTTTCAACGGTCCTTTTTTATTCCCGCCGGCAATCCGGCGTTCCGCGCCAGGTGTTCCGGGCCGGTCAACAGGAGCAGGTCATGTCTGAAGTCCGTCATTCGCGAGTGATTATTCTCGGTTCCGGCCCTGCCGGTTACAGCGCCGCGGTCTATGCGGCCCGTGCCAACCTCAAGCCACTGCTGATCACCGGCATGCAAGCCGGCGGTCAATTGACCACCACCACCGAAGTCGACAACTGGCCGGGTGATGTCCATGGCCTGACCG
Organism: Pseudomonas sp. GGS8; assembly: GCF_024168645.1. Classification (NCBI taxonomy): domain Bacteria; kingdom Pseudomonadati; phylum Pseudomonadota; class Gammaproteobacteria; order Pseudomonadales; family Pseudomonadaceae; genus Pseudomonas; species Pseudomonas sp. GGS8. The sequence continues at coordinate 2,971,181 of NZ_JALJWF010000001.1, forward strand.
GCCCGGCGCTGATGGAACGCATGAAAGAGCACGCTGAGCGCTTTGAAACCGAGATCGTGTTCGATCACATCAATGCCGTGGACTTCGCTGCCAAGCCGTACACCCTGATTGGCGACAGCGCGACGTATACCTGCGACGCACTGATCATCGCGACCGGCGCCAGCGCCCGTTACCTGGGCCTGCCGTCGGAAGAAGCGTTCATGGGCAAAGGCGTTTCGGCCTGCGCAACGTGCGACGGTTTCTTCTACCGCAACAAGCCAGTGGCTGTGGTCGGTGGCGGCAACACCGCTGTCGAAGAGGCGCTGTACCTGGCCAACATCGCCAGCACTGTGACCCTGATTCACCGTCGCGAAACGTTCCGCGCCGAGAAGATCCTGATCGACAAGCTCAATGCGCGGGTTGCCGAAGGCAAGATCATCCTGAAGCTGAACGCGACCCTGGACGAAGTGTTGGGCGACAACATGGGCGTGACCGGTGCTCGCCTGAAGAACAACGATGGCAGCTTCGACGAAATCAAAGTCGACGGCGTGTTCATCGCCATCGGCCACACCCCGAACACGTCGTTGTTCGAAGGTCAGCTGACGTTGAAAGACGGCTACCTCGTTGTACAGGGCGGCCGTGACGGCAACGCCACTGCCACCAGCGTCGAAGGTATCTTTGCTGCCGGTGACGTGGCCGACCACGTTTACCGTCAAGCCATCACCTCGGCCGGCGCCGGCTGCATGGCGGCACTGGACACCGAGCGTTACCTCGACGGCCTGCAGAACGCTTCGTTCTGATTCCGTAGAAAACAAAAAAACCGGCCTTGGCCGGTTTTTTTGTGGGCAGACGATTCTGCCTCAGGACAATTTCGCAAGGCACGCCTCAAGAACATTCAGCCCTTCCTCCAACACTGCGGCCTCTGTCGTCAAAGGCGCCAGCAGCCGAATGATGTGGCGCGACTTACCGCTGGGCATCAGCAACAAGCCCGCCTCTCGCGCCAGGGCCAGCAGCTGCGTCAATTGCGCCGAAGCCGGTGTGCCGTCGGCATTGATCAGTTCGATGCCGCGCATTGCACCCACGCCGGTCAATCGGCCCAGGTACGGTGACAGTCCACGTGCTCGCCAGGATTCGTAGCGGCTGACAATTGCTTCCTCCTGCTGCGTGCCCCAAGCGTGCAGATGTGCATCACTCATTTCATCCAGGGTTGCCAACGCGGCGGCGCAGGCGATGGGATTGCCCGAGTAGGTGCCGCCCAATCCGCCCTTGGGCAAGTTGTCGAGTAGCGACTTGCGCCCGACAACCGCACCCAGCGGCACGCCGCCGGCAATGCTTTTGCCCAGCAGGATCAGGTCCGGCTCAATGCCCAGTCGCGAGAACGCAAACCGCTGGCCGGTGCGGCCGAAGCCAGACTGGATTTCATCGGCGATCAGCAAAATGCCTTTGTCATCACAGAATCGCCGCAGCGTTTGGGCGAATTCCACATCCATCGCCAGAAAACCGCCTTCGCCCTGTACCGGTTCGACGATAAAACAGGCCACGTCATTCACGTCGATCTCGACGCTGAACAGCCGATCCATGGCCTTCAGGGCCTCGGAGCAGGTCACGCCGTTGTCTTTGCTGGGGAAGGGCAGGTGATACACCGGACCCGGCAGCACGCCGACTTTCTGTTTGTAAGGGGCGACTTTGCCGTTGAGGTTGAGGGTGGCCAGCGTGCGGCCGTGGAACGCGCCATCAAAGGCAATGATCGCGGTGCGACCGGTGGCGCCACGGACGATCTTCAGGGCGTTTTCCGCCGCTTCCGCGCCGCTGTTGGTGAGCATGCCGCTGACCGGGTAATCCACCGGAATAAACGCAGCCAGGCGATCCATGAGTTCGATGTAAGGCATATGGGGAGCCGCGTTGAACGCGTAGTGAGTCAGCCGAGTGGCTTGTTCGCGAATGGCCTCGACGATGCGCGGATGGCAATGGCCAAGGTTCAGTACGCCGATTCCTCCGACAAAGTCGATGTAGCGCTTGCCATCGGTGTCCCAGACCTCGGCATTTTTGCCGTGGCTGAGGCTGACGGGGTGAACGATGGAGATCGACTGGCTGATGGATTCGCTGCGCATGGATGGCTGACTCTGAAGAAGGGATGCTTCTTTTTATCTAAGCCGCGAGCAGAGGTGCCCGGCAAACGAAATAAAGTTGCCGGGTCAATCTTAAAAGTCGGGATGTGCCCTGATACCGATCGATGGCGACGCATAATCTGTGGCGAGGGAGCTTGCTCCCGTTGGGTCGCGAAGCGACCCTGCTTATCTTAATAAAGTAGGGGACCGCTGCGCAGTCCAGCGGGAGCAAGCTCCCTCGCCACAGGTTCAGTGTCACTCATATGACGTGTTTTGCGGGCTTCAGTCAGCGGCGTGTCAGTGGCTGCTGAGCAAACTTCACACCCGCCAAACCATGGGCAATCAACGCGCGGATATTGCCGTGGTCGCTGCCTTCGGGCGTGGCCAGCACCGAACGGTAATGTTCACCGAACGCCAACAGCGCTTCTTCATCGCTCAAACCTTCCAGCAACGCCAGGCCCAGGGTCTTGCACGAGCCTTCGTTCTGCCCGGCTGCGTTTTCCACGCCGCCGTTGTTGAAAGCCTGAGGCTGGTAGTCATAACCGGCGGCAATGAACGCCAGGGTGTCGGCGAAAACGTGTTCGCCGCTGTTGAGACTGGCGCGCAGGGTGTTCAAATCACTCATTGGGTTTTCCTTTGGCGAACGCCGCTTGTTGGTCGGCGCTGGCTTCTTTCTGGTATTGGGCTTTCCACTCGGCGTACGGCATGCCGTAAACCACTTCGCGGGCTTCGTCGAGGCTGACGTCGATCTGGCGTTCGTCGGCAGCGGCCTTGTACCACTTGGACAGGCAGTTGCGGCAGAAACCCGAGAGGTTCATCAGGTCGATGTTCTGCACGTCCTTGCGGCTGTCCAGGTGGGCAACCAGCCGGCGAAAGGCGGCGGCTTCAAGTTCCAGGCGTTGTTGATCGTTCATGATGGGCTCTGTGCAATCAAATCGTGGCGCGGATGATAAAAGCCTGGCGAGCGATGCGCCAGACGCGGTCAACGGCTCGCGGCCAGGGTAATCGACACCGACTCGGCGAAGCGCAACGCGTGGGGCTTGTCGACTTCGACTTCGGCGTACAGCACCGACTCGTTGGCCATGACCAGGTCCAGCAACTCCTGGGTCAGGCGCTCGAGCAGGGCGAAGCGATTGCCTTCTACGTGGGCAATGATCGCCTTGGTGATGGTGCGGTAGTTCAGCGCGTGATCGATGTCGTTGTCACGCACGGCGTCCTGGGCGGCGTACAGGATGGTCAGGTTGATCAGCACATCCTGCTTGTTGAGGATTTCGTCCTCGTTGATCCCGATGAAAGTTCGCAAACACAGGTCCTTGACCCGGATGCGTGCCATTCCTGGTTGAAGTTGTGGCATTGCTACTTGCTCCGTCCAATCAATTGCAGGAACTCCTGGCGGGTGTTGCTCGACTCGCGGAAGGCGCCGAGCATCACCGAGGTGTTCATGGTCGAATTCTGTTTCTCGACGCCGCGCATCATCATGCACATGTGCTGGGCTTCGATGACCACCCCGACACCGGCCGCATCGGTCACTTGCTGCACGGCTTCGGCGATTTGCCGGGTGAGGTTCTCCTGGATTTGCAGGCGGCGGGCGAACATATCCACAAGCCGTGCGATCTTCGACAGGCCCAGCACCTTGCCCGTTGGAATATAAGCCACATGCGCCTTCCCGATGAAGGGCAGCATGTGATGTTCACACAGCGAGTACAACTCGATGTTGTCGACAATGATCATTTCATCGTTATCGGAGGCGAACAGCGCGCCGTTGACGATCTCTTCGACACTCTGTTCGTAACCATGACACAGGTATTGCATCGCCTTGGCGGCGCGCACCGGGGTGTCTTGCAGCCCTTCGCGGTCGGGGTTTTCACCGAGGCCGATGAGGATCTCGCGATAGCTCTGGGAAAGGGCGTTCTGGGGCAGGGATAACGTCATGGGACATCCTCGCAGCGGGCGGCTTATTTGACGTGCCGTCCGCCATTGACGGTCAGGGTCGTGCCGGTGACATAAGGGTTGTCGAGCAAATAGCGCAGGCTCTGGTAGATCACTTCGCTGCCGGGCTCGATGCTCAGTGCGGATTTGGCCAGGACCCTGGCGCGGTACGCCGCGTCGTCGTCGGGATTGAACAGTAGCAGGGCTGGCGCGATACCGTTGACCTTGATGTCTGGTGCGTACTTGGCGGCAAAGGACAGGGTCAGGCTGTCGAGCCCGGCTTTGCTTGCGCAGTAGCCGATGTGCTTGCTGCTGCCTTTGCGGGTCACGTCATCGCTGATGTGCACGATGTCGGCGGGGCTTGAGCGTCTGAGCAAATCTGAACAGTGCAGGTTGATCAGGTAGGGCGCCAGCATGTGCACGCTGAACATGCGGGTGAAGGCTTCGACTTCGGCGCCTGGGGTTTCGGCCAGCCATTCGGAGGCGTTATGGACAATCGCCCGCAGGCTGTCGGTGTGGTTCTTCAGTTCGCCGATGAACGCGAGAATTCCGGCCTCGCTGGAAAAGTCCGCGAACACCGCTGTCGCTCCCAGGTCGCGCAGTGTCTGTACGCCGGGGCGTTCGCTGCGGTAGCTGAAAATGACCGGTTGGCCGTCTTCGAGCAAACGCTGCGCACAGTGCAGGCCGACACGCTGGCCGGCACCGGTGATGAGGATGGGGGCTGCGGAAGAGGTCATGAACGGCTCGCGTCGCGGTTAGAGCAAAACTATACCAGCGACGGGAGGCGTACACCTACGCCCTGTCGGAGCGAGCGGTGCGGCGACAGGGGTTATTGATTTTGGGTGGCGGGTTCGGCGGGCAACGGACGTGCCAATGAGGCGTGCAGCCAGCCGGCCAGAAGATGGGTCGACAGTGGAATGAAGAAATAAACCATCAACGGCGTCAGGCACAGGGTGCTGACGAACACGCGGGTCAGCAATCCCGTTTCAGCCAATAACGGTCCCAGCACAAAGTTGAACAGCAGGGACACCGGAAAGAACGCCAGCCAGATCGCCACGGCCTGCTTCCAGCGTGGCGGGCGTTGCCCTACCGCACCGAACCAGCCATCGATGCCACTGACCCGATGCTCCGAAGGGTGGGCAAACAGATTGCTGCCGCGTCCCAGCCAAGCGGTACGCGACGCGGAATGCTCCCAGGCGTGCAGCGTCTGCTCGTCGGCGAAGCGGAAAATAATCTGGAATTCGTCATCGTCGGGGGGCGGAGCGAGTACGCCAGAGCCGAGATAACCGGGGAAGTCGGTGGCCAATTGTTCGCCTTCGCGCAACCAGGCCATCAGGTCCTGATAACGCCCATCGGCGACACGACGCGCAACCATCAGCGTGACGGGTGAAGTAGACATTGTGTATCTCCGTAAGGCAAACGCGTCGCTCCGGATAGGAGTTTCGCCAGGCACAGCGCCGGGGTAGTGGGCTGCGTCTTGGGACAGGCAAGGATTATTCCTGATTGTGTCTGGAACTTTCGTTCCAATTAGTTCAACGACGTGTTGAATATCACTGGGGTATGAGAGTAAAAATGTATCAAAATATAAATATGGATCCAAAATCCCCGTGCTGACCGACATTGCGCCTGGCTTGCCCCCCATTACCTCCCTGATTCGAGAAGAGCTGTTCCCGATTCGTGAGGTTGCGCGCATGACAGGGGTCAACCCGGTTACGCTTCGAGCCTGGGAGCGACGCTACGGGCTGATACAGCCCACCCGCACCGAAAGCGGGCACCGTTTGTATTCGATGATCGATATTGAGCGTGTGCGCAGCATCCTCGGCTGGATCGAGCGCGGTGTCGCGGTCAGCAAAGTTGGCAAGATACTGGCCAAGACCGAACCGCTCCAGGTGCTGGAGCGGATCATTCCCGACGAACTCGTTCAAGTCGACTACGGCCAATGGCAGCAGCAGGTCAAGGCGGCAGTGAGTGTTTTTGACGAAGTTCAACTCGAGCATGTCTACGGTCAGATTTTTTCCAGTTATCCGCTGACGGTTGTGTTCCAGGACATCCTGATTCCGATCTGGAAGCTATTGCTACAACGCCATGATGCATTCGGTCAGACCAGCGAGTGGCTTTTTCTGGATGGCTTTCTGCGTTCTCGAGTATTGCAACGCCTGCTGCTGGTACGTGTCATGCAGCCGCGACGAGTGATTGTCTGCGCCTTGGCCGACCAATGTCATGAGCTCGAAGTGTTGGTCACGGCGCTGTATCTGAGCAGCATCGATTCGGCTATTCAGTTGTTGGCGATCGGGCAGCCCTTTGATGAGTTGATCCTGGTCTGTGAGAAGATCAAGCCCAGGGCACTGGTGCTGATTTCCAATCATGTACCGGCTGCCGAACTGCCTCGACGTTTGAACCGTCTGGCCATGGGGCTGGATTGTCAGCTGTTTCTGGCCGGGGATGCGTCCGACCTGGCGCAAGAGAGTCTGGCCGGGTCGTCGGTGGGTTGCCTTGGAAACGAGGGGGTGGGGATGCGCCAGCGTCTGAAACAGTTCCTGGCGGGAAACCTGGATACCTGAGATTCAAATATGCAAAGCAGGATGGGTCAGGCGATGTTGTTGAAGGATGTACTGACGCAGACGCTCGGTTTCGTCCTTGTCACTCTGGCTCAACTCGTAGGCGTAGAAACCTTGCTCGGTCTCACGCTCCAAGGTGCCGCGCAACGCAATCCGCTCATAGCCTGACGGGCTGAACCACAATGCGAAGTGCTTTGGCGCTTTGGTCTTGTTGCGAACTTCCAGCAAAACCCCTTTGAACGATATTTCGTGCACCCACATCGTGCCGGGTTGCCCCTTGGCATTTTCCAGAGCCACTGGCTCTTCGAGCGCCAGGCGCCATGGCCGAATCATTGGCCCGTCTTCATAAATGCTGGGAACGCCGAGGCGTAGATGCATTGCGTGAAATTCATCTTCCACCAGGTGCAGCGGGAAGGTCATTTGCTGATTTTCGAAAGTGGCATGGATGGTGACTTGCTCATGAGCGGCCAGGCGTGTGAGCAAGTCACGGATTTGCGAGCCGCCGTTGACGAGCAAACTCGACGTCGCATCCCGCACATTGAGTTGCGGGTTGTGTTGCATGGTCTGGATAAAGTCCAGCTCATCCTGGGTCAGGAGTGCGTCGCGCTGCATGATTTGCTCGAAAGAAATAATTACAAAGTCATCGGTGATTGTAGTAAATGACCACTAATTCGCAGATTGGTTTGAGCCGTTCGTCGATTTGAGATCAGCAAGTTCTGCCTGTACCTCGGCCAATTGCGCTTCCAGCTGTGCGACTCGCTGCTGTGCCTTGACCTGAACCGTGACGTCTTTCTGCACCCCGACAAAATAGGTTTGTCCGTCGTGCGGGTTTTTTACCGTGGAAAGCGACAGTTCGTTCCAGAACGGGGTGCCGTCCTTGCGGTAATTCTTGAGAATTTCCCGGCAGGAACCGCCATTGTCCAACGCTTGGCGAATCAATGCGAGGGCGGGCTGATCCCGGTCTCCTGCCTGCAAAAAACGGCAATCCTGGTAGAGGATTTCTTCGTTGGTATAGCCCGTCAGGCGTTCGAATGCCGGGTTTACGTAAATCAGGATATTGTCCTGTTCGCCTTCCTTTTCGGCAATCACGATGCCGTCGTTGGACGCGTCGATCACCATTTGCAGCAGTGAGGCATTAATCATCGCAGAGTCCTTTGCGTATTGATGGGTACGCTGCATTCTAAAAGATCAATGCGAGCCGTGCTGTTAATATCTTGGCCTTTTACTCAGCTTCAGGATCAGATTGATGAAAGTCGCCATCCTTTCCGGCTCGGTGTACGGCACGGCTGAAGAAGTCGCCCGCCACGCCGCAAGCCTATTGAACGCCGCCGGTTTTGAAACCTGGCACAACCCGCGCGCGACACTTGCCGATGTTCAGGCTTTTGGCCCGGAAGCCTTTCTGGCGGTGACTTCGACCACCGGCATGGGCGAGTTGCCGGACAACCTGCAACCGCTGTATTCGACGATTCGCGATCTATTGCCCGCCACCTGGCGTGGCTTGCCGGGTGCCGTTATCGGGTTGGGCGACTCGAGTTACGGCGATACGTTCTGCGGTGGCGGTGAGCAAATGCGTGAATTGTTCGGCGAACTGGGCGTGCGTGAAGTGCTGCCAATGTTACGTCTGGACGCCAGTGAAACCGTAACGCCGGAAACCGACGCCGAGCCTTGGCTGGCGGACCTCATCAGCGCACTGCGAGGCTGACTTGTGGGAGCGGCTTAACTTACGGGCATTAAGGCTTACGCGCCTTTATAGGGTGGGTGCTTTGATATGGATCCAGGCTCACCCACGCACTGACCCACTCGGCCATCAAGCTGGCTGCCAATGCAACTACCCGAAGTCTGGAGGCTGACTAGACTGCTGTAACGTCAGTAAAACAATAAGAACAGAAAAACGAGAATCCTTGCCGTGAACGTAGCCCCCGTCCAGTCGCCACACAGTGTCAAAGGTAAAGTCAGTGCCGCCGAGTGGCAGGCACGCGTTGACCTGGCTGCCTGTTATCGTCTGGTCGCCCTGCACGGCTGGGATGATCTGATCTTCACGCACATTTCGGCCAAGGTGCCGGGCACTGAAGATTTCCTGATCAACCCGTTCGGGCTGATGTTCCATGAAATGACCGCATCGAGCCTGGTCAAGGTCGATCAGGCCGGCAACAAATTGATGGACAGCCCCTACGACATCAACCCGGCGGGTTACACCATCCACAGCGCGGTGCATGAAGTCCGGCATGACGTCGTGTGTGTACTGCACACCCACACGGCGGCGGGGGTGGCGGTATCGGCGCAGAAACAGGGCATTTTGCCGATCAGTCAGCAGTCATTGTTCGTCCTGTCCAGCCTGGCTTATCACGCCTACGAAGGCGTGGCGTTGAACCATGAAGAGAAGGCGCGGCTGCAAGCCGACCTGGGTGAAAACAATTTTCTGATGCTGCACAACCACGGTCTGCTGACCTGTGGCGGCACCATCGCCGACACGTTCCTGATGATGTTTACCTTCCAGCGCGCCTGCGAGATTCAGGTGCTGGCGCAGAACGGTGGCGCGGAGCTGATCGCCATCGAACCGCAGATTCTGGCGGGTGCCAAGGCGATGATCGCCGGCGTTACCAAAAGTGCTCAAGGGATGGGTGGCGCGCTGGCCTGGCCGGCGCTGCTGCGCAAACTCGATAAACAAGACCCGGGTTATAAACTCTAAATGGCACTCACCGAAATTCCTCTGTGTGTGTGGCGTAAACGCGGCCAGACGTTCGTCTTCCGCGGTCAGAACATCCGCTACTGGGCTGCGGGGCAGGGTGAGCCACTGTTGCTGATCCATGGCTTCCCGACCGCCAGTTGGGACTGGCATTACCTGTGGCAACCGCTGGCGCAGCGCTATCGGGTGATCGCCTGTGACATGCTCGGCTTTGGCGATTCGGCCAAGCCGCTGAGTCACGACTACAGCCTGCTGGAACAGGCTGATCTGCAACAGGCGTTACTGGTGCACTTGAACGTCGAGCAACCCGTTCACGTGTTGGCACACGATTATGGCGACAGCGTGGCCCAAGAACTGTTAGCCCGACACTACGAAGCGCGCGCTCATATCGCCAGTTGCGTGTTCCTCAATGGTGGACTGTTTCCCGAAACCCATCGCCCGGTGTTGATGCAAAAACTCCTGCTCAGCCCCTTGGGCTGGATGATCGGGCTGGCTTTTACCCGTGACGCTCTGGTGAAGAGTTTCAAGCAAGTCTTCGGTCCGCAGACCCGGCCCAGCGAAAGTGAGCTGGATGATTTCTGGAGCCTGGTCGACAGTAATCACGGGCAACGGATCATGCACAAATTGATCGGTTACATACCGCAGCGGCGGCTCCAGCGTGAGCGTTGGGTCAGCGCCATGCAGCGCGGCGAGGTGCCGCTGCGCGTTATCGATGGTGAGGTCGATCCGGTTTCCGGTGCGCACATGGTGGCGCGCTATCGGCAACTGATTCCCGCCCCGGATACCGTCCTGCTGCCCGGGATCGGCCATTACCCACAGATTGAAGCGCCGGCACAGGTGCTTGAGCACTATCTGGAGTTTCGCGACCGGTTGGTTTCACCGCCGCTCAAAGTGGCGTGTTCCTGATTATCCCGCTGCCTTATCGCGCACCATTCAGCCGCCCCCGTGTTCATTGTGACCGGCAGCCCCGTGCCCGACACTCGCACCTCATTGTCCCTGGCCTGCTGGAGTTCCCCATGAATGAGTCTGTGCGCTTCGAAGATAAAGTGGTGATCGTCACCGGTGCGGGCGGCGGCTTGGGGCGGGCGCATGCATTGCTGTTCGCAAAGCAGGGAGCCAAAGTGCTGGTCAATGATCTCGGCGGCTCGGCTCAAGGTGAAGGCGCCAACACTTCGGCAGCCGATCGCGTGGTGGCGGAAATTCGCGAAGCGGGCGGCACTGCCGAGGCTAACCATGACTCCGTCACCGACGGCGACAAAATCGTCCAGAATGCCCTCGACACATTCGGCCGTGTCGATGTTGTGGTGAACAACGCAGGCATTTTGCGCGACAAGACCTTTCACAAGATGGACGACGGCGACTGGGACCTGGTTTACCGCGTTCACGTCGAAGGCGCCTACAAAGTCACCCGCGCCGCCTGGCCACACATGCGCGAGCAAAACTATGGCCGTGTGATCTTCACCGCGTCGACCTCGGGTATTTACGGCAACTTCGGCCAGTCCAATTACGGCATGGCCAAACTCGGTCTCTATGGCCTGACACGCACACTGGCTATCGAGGGCCGCAAGAACAACATCCTGGTCAATGCCATCGCCCCCACGGGTGGCACCCGCATGACCGAAGGCCTGATCCCGCCGCAAGTATTCGAGCAACTCAAACCGGAACTGGTCAGCCCGTTGGTGGTGTATCTGGCCAGCGAGCAATGCCAGGAAACGTCGGGGCTGTTCGAAGTGGGGGGCGGCTGGATGGGCAAGGTGCGCTGGGAGCGCAGCCTGGGCGCCGGGTTCGATCCGCGGGTCGGTTTCTCGCCGGAAGATGTCGCGGCGCACTGGCAGCAGATCTGTGATTTTGAAGGCGCGGCGCATCCGAAGGACAATATTGAGGCGTTGAAGGAGATGATGGAGAACTTGCAGAGGTTTTCGTTATAAGGCTTGTGGCCACCCAGTCGGCGGTAGGTGATTGGGTGGCCTGTGTGGCTATCGCTCGTATCGTTTTTCAGTCACGAATTTTGGCGCTTTCCAGTGTGGGCCTTTGATAGCAATAGCGAAATCGCCCTCAGCCAATATGCCTTCCTCGAATAGCTCCTCGTAAGTCTTACACAGCTCACCACGGGCGATCACTTCGAACCGATAACGCCCAAACAGCATGTCAATCGAGGGAAATGCCAAGCCGATAGCCAACACTGATAGCAGATCTCTTACAGATTCGTTTCGGACAGCTTGTTCGAGTTTCGCTAATGATGTTTTCGATCCACAACCTCCTTCAAAAGCCAGAATCTCCTGCCGTTTGGCGGCCTCAATGGCTTCGTCCGTATAACGAAGTGTTTCGTCGTTGCCGAGTTTGAAATCCTCAAGCGCTGCAGTATGAACATTGTTCCAGAGGGAAGCATTTTTCTTCGGAATGAAATCATCAGGAATGCCCATGGCTCTAAGTCTTTCCATCATACGAAGAGTATGTGCATAGAAGCGCCGGTCGGTATCGGTCATCTCAAGTTTCCCCTCCAGAATGTCCTCCAGACGCTGAACCATGATGCTGTCAGCACCCGAGCCACTTTTTGGAATGGCATACATTTCTTCCGATTCAGATTTGTCTCTATCCGTCATACGCTGTGCTCGCTGCAAAGAGTTTTTAGTTTTTGCCGAGTAATTAACGTACACCAGCTTGCGAAGAGACGTGTCTGGTAGGTGAGTAAGCGTATGCCTGCATTATTGTGTGAATAATTGCAGGAGTAGATGTCAGTCAGAACATTGCTGGCCAAATAAAGGATGTTTCGTACAGAACGGTGGGACGTAGCTTTCACGACTTTTGTCGACTAAGCGGTATGAGGGAGCAAGCACCTATAGCCTGCTCCCATTAATTTTTATTGCTCAGGTTTGAATCCTGGCTTTCCGTTTGCCGCTCGCCATTGTTTTATGGCATTTAGTGCTCCGGCAGCACTGTCTTCGACGCCATCTTCCGGATAATACAAAATATCAGATCCGTTCGGGTGTTCCGAAGTGTCTACTATGTTGTCAACGATTGCGTCGAGTTCTTTTTCTGATGAGTAATCGCCTTCAAATAATCGGTTGATAAGTCTCGCGTACTCTGACTCTGTGTAATCTTCGAGTTTTTTCTTGAGTTTAATCATGGTGGCTTCTATTTTCTGAGTGCGTGTAAATGTGTTGTGTTGTTGCGGAGTCTGTTGGCGCGCTGAAGAAAGTCATGGCGAGTTTGCAGAGGTATTCGTTGATTGGTATAAGGGAACAAGCACGTATAGCCTGCTCCCATTAATGTTTATTGCTCGGGTTTGAAACCTGGTTTTCCGTTGGCGGCTCGCCAGGCTTTAATGGCTTTTAATACGCCAGCGGGGCTGTCTTCAACACCTTCTTCCGGGTAGTACAATACTCCTGTGCCGTTTGGGTGTTCTGAAGTGCTTACGATATTGTCCACGATTTCATCGTGTTCTTTCTCTGTTGTGTAATCCCCTTGAACCAAACGGTCTATAAGGGCAACGTATTCTGATTCTGTGTACTCTTCGAATTTATTTTTAAGTTTCATCTCATATTTCTCCATTTTTGGAGTGAGTTTCAATGTGTTGCTTTGGTGTCAGTAGACGAAGATTATCTATGTCGTAGACCGAGCCGCCTTCACTGATAAGCGTAACATGGTGAATCTCAAACTTCGTACGTCTACCCATTTGCTCCGAAGGAGGGGCGCTTGGTGATAGACCATTTCTAATATCAAATTTGTTGAATAAGGTGAACTGATCAATCAAGAATGGATCATGTGCTACAGCCTTCCAAAATGCTCTGCGAAACGCCTTGAAACTCGAAAACTCCCTACCTCGAAGTTTATCCGCAATCTGTTCGGGAATCGGTGCGCCTTGCAGTGTCGACGCTGCTCCCAACCAGTTCTCTGAAACCGGCTGACCGTTGCCGGTTGCGATCCCGGGATCCTGGCGCCGATCCCTGAACATGGTGAACGTCGGCGGGATCCCTGACTCAATCGGGAAGACCGTGATGAATCCACCAAAACCATACTGATCCAGCTGCGGAAACGGGTCTATCCGTCCCCCGTCGGGAGTAACATTTGCGCCTTCGTAAATCGGCAGCTCAGTGTCGACCAGCGGGAAATCCGTCGAAGGATTCAGTGGGTCTACCAATGGCGTCCAAGTGACGATGGGGCCGATGGAGTCGGAGGTGGTGGAAACGTAAGCGCTTTTCTTTGCGTCGAAGTGAGCCGCTCTCACAGGCACATTAGCGGGTACTGTCACGCCGTCGGTGCTGACAACGACGATCTCTACCCTGTTGCCTATCGTCCTCGAGCCGAGCCTCACTGGCAGGTCGATCTCCCCTCCGACGGCTGCCAGTTCATACAGGTCGGCAGTTGAATCAGGAGCGAGTTCTGACAGCGGAACACTTACGGAGAAAAGATCACCGTTACCCAGCCTGGAGGGAGCCAATAGAGCGGCGAACCCGACCAGGACCGGCGCTGCTGCAGTTGCGAGAGCTGCGATAGCCGTGGATACCGCTGCGCGAAGCGCAGTCCTGAGCGCCAAAGAGGTTGCTGGACTAACGCCGAAGGTCCCGGTTGTTCCGGTAAACGCCGGGCCGAATGCCGCCATCGAACCAACATTGGCAAACGTGGGGTTTTGCCACCGAGCCTCTGTTTCCTCTCGCCATTGCGCCAAGAGGCGTGCCTGATCGAGTTGTCGTTGGGCCTCGCCCTCTGCCGCCAGACTAGCCTGTTGCCGCTCGCGCTCTTGCGCCTGCCTTTCCTTCAACTGCTGTATCTTCAGATTTGCCCGTTGAACTTGTCGTTGAGCCACGACAGTAGCTGTATCAATGACTTTCCAGCGAATCTCCAGACTCTGTCTTTCTGTTTGTAATTGCTTTTGTATCTGCTCGATTCGCTGTTCCATTTCAGCTTGAAGACGAGCCTGCTCGGCTGCGAAATGCTGCGCGGCTGCTTCTGCCTTGGCTTCAGCCTCGGCCAGAGCTGTATTCAATGCTGAGATTCGTGCCCTTTCTTGAGCCTCAAGCTGAACCAGAGCCTGAAGCTGAGCTTTAGATTTAGCTTGAACCTCAACATAAGCATCAGCTTCCGCCTGCATGCGCGCCTTTTCTGCGGTAACACGTTGGGCTTCCTGTTCCGCTGCCAATCGCGCCTGTTCCTCGGCCACGCGTTTGGCTTCAGCCAAGGCTCTTGCCTGAGCCGCTGCCGCCGCTTTTGCGTTGGCCTCGGCAATGGCGTTGTTTTGTGTGGCCAAGCGGGCGTCCAACAGCTTTATTTGCTCAGCCAGGAACTTCGCCTCGTAAGCTGCGGCATAAGAGATGTTCCATTTCTCTACTGCTCTGTAATAACCCATTTGCCCTGCGCGACGACGACCCGGGGGCTCCTCGAAACCCTTGTAAGCAGGATTTTCACCTTTGTGGGTCAGTGGGTCATGGCCATAATAAAGATTGGCTATTCCTATCTGTTCTTGATGATCTGTCCTTGCTTTGAACAGTTGCAGCTTAAGCGTCCGTAACTCAATCTCAAGAGCATCGGTTCCAGGGGGAACCACAGCAGCAACGGCCGCTCTTGTTTTTGCAAGTTCGGCATCGGTTATATGAATGATGTTCTTGATGTTTTCGTTGAAGCGTTCTTCGGTATACGCATTATTATCCATCAGTAAATCAGTGGCGGAATCCATTAAGTCATAGGCACGATCGGTGTGGTCGGGGCCTGATGCGCCCCCTGCGCTAAATCCGAAACCAGGAGACGACGAAGGTGTACGAGGTATACCTCTATTAACAAGGATATTTTTTTCTTGCTGCATATCGAGTTCCTTTCGATTCGAATATCTGAATAGCCACGTCGGGATTCAATACGTGCGGTCGTTCATGGCTATTTATGTCGTCACCCATCCAGGGCGACCAGGAAAACTATAAGTTCGATCTTTTAATGCAGGCAGGTGAGCGTTTCCGACAGTGATGTAGGAAACATGAAGTTTTATCTCGGAAATAAGCCCACATAAAAAAGGCCGCTGCAAACGCAGCGGCCAAAGTAAGACGTGGATCCAGGAGCTACAAATCAACGTCAGTGAACACAGGGCGATGAGTCAAAAAATACGCTTCGAATCATCTGGATTCTGTCGCCAATGGGGTGGTCTATCCTCCCCATCGCTTCGTGCTTTCAGGCCGTTTGCCGTGAAAGCCCGGCAAGAATAAGCGCTTGAGCGCAAAGGAAAAATAGCGATTCCAGACATGCAGTGTTGCAGTTCGGGTAACAGTTTCCGGCTGACCCCTGGTAGCAGCAGCCTCGCAAGCTTGGCAGCTGCTAACAGCGAACGCAGGCTGCGCCAGTTGCTACACGCCCAACTTCAACCATGTCCATGCGCTGCGCTGATAACCCTTCATCCAGCCCATCCATACCCCGCGCAAAACCCCGTCCCATGCGGGCATTCATCCTTTGGAGGTACAGCGCGAATACCTCCTTGGTGCGCTTATCGCTCCCGGCAAGCGGCAGTAGGGTGGGGCCTTCTGTCACTCACCGGGGAAGACGCATGACAAAAACAACAATGCGCGCCATCTTCAAACCGCAAGCGCTGGCCGCTGCGGTGGCCTTGGGCTGCTGTGCCCAGGCGCAGGCAGTTTCATTCAACATCGGCGAAATCGAGGGGCAGTTCGATTCTTCGCTGTCCGTCGGCGCAAGTTGGGGCATGCGCGACGCCGACAAGTCGCTGGTGGGCACCGTCAATGGCGGGACCGGCCAATCCTCGACCGGTGATGACGGACGCCTGAACTTCAAGAAAGGCGAAACCTTCTCCAAGATCTTCAAAGGCATCCACGACCTCGAATTAAAGTACGGCGACACGGGTGTGTTCGTCCGTGGCAAGTACTGGTACGACTTCGAGCTCAAAGACGAAGACCGCGAGTTCAAGCAGATCAGTGACAGTGGCCGCAAGGAAGGCGCCAAGTCTTCCGGGGCGGAGCTTCTCGATGCCTTCGTTTATCACAACTATTCCATCGCCGATTTGCCGGGCACCGTGCGCGCTGGCAAGCAAGTAGTCAGTTGGGGTGAAAGTACCTTCATCGGCAACTCGATCAACAGCATCAACCCGATCGACGTCTCCGCGTTCCGTCGCCCCGGCGCCGAGATCAAGGAAGGGCTGATTCCGGTCAACATGCTGTTCGCCTCCCAGGGCCTGACCGATCAGCTCTCGGTGGAAGGTTTCTATCAACTGGAGTGGGACCAGACCGTCGTCGACAACTGCGGCACCTTCTTCGGTAACGATGTGGTGGCGGACGGTTGCAACAACAATTACACCGTCGGCAGCCCGGCGATTGCCCCGTTGGCGCCTTTGGCGTCGGCCTTCGGTCAACCGATCCAGGTGACCCGCGAGGGCGTGGTCGTTCCCCGTGGCGGCGACCGCGATGCGCGCGATTCCGGGCAGTGGGGCACGGCGTTGCGCTGGCTCGGTGACGACACCGAGTACGGCCTGTACTTCATGAACTACCACAGTCGCACACCGACGGTCGGCACCACCACTGCCAGCCTGTCGACGCTGGCCAGCCTGCCGGGCATGGTAAGTGTTGCCAACCGTCTGGCGCCGGGCAGCGGGTCGGGGCTGGCGCAAAGCGTGATGCTCGGACGCGGTCAGTACTACCTCGAATACCCGGAAGACATTCGTCTCTACGGCGCGAGTTTCTCCACCACCTTGCCTACCGGCACCGCGTGGAGCGGCGAGATCAGCTATCGCCCGAATGCTCCGGTGCAGGTCAACACCAACGACCTGACCCTGGCCATGGTCAACCCGATTGCCGGCGGCGCCGCGTCACCGATAGCCACCACTCCTGGCGCTGACAACAAAGGCTATCGCCGCAAGGAAATCACGCAGATCCAAAGCACCCTCACACAGTTCTTCGACCAGGTGTTGGGCGCCCAGCGCTTGACGCTGGTGGGCGAAGCGGCGGTGGTTCACGTCGGTGGTCTGGAGCCGCGGAGCAAACTGCGTTACGGCCGCGATTCGGTCTACGGCCAGTACGGTTTCGGCGGCGATACCGACGGCTTCGTCACCTCGACCTCCTGGGGCTACCGCGCCCGGGCAATCCTCGATTACGCCAACGTGATCGGCGGGATCAATCTCAAGCCCAACCTGTCCTGGTCCCATGACGTCAGCGGTTATGGCCCCAACGGTCTGTTCAACGAAGGCGCCAAGGCCATCAGCGTCGGCCTCGATGCCGACTACCGCAACACCTACACCGCGAGCTTGAGTTACACCGACTTTTTCGGCGGGGATTACAACACCCTGACTGACCGCGACTTCGTGGCCTTGAGCTTCGGCGTGAACTTCTGATCTGCCTGAGAAGGATGATTTAAATGCGCAAGATGATTCTGCAATGCGGTGCCCTGGCACTCAGTCTGTTGGCCGCTAACGTAATGGCGGCGGTCTCGCCGGAAGAGGCCGGCAAGCTCGGCACCACACTCACGCCACTCGGCGCCGAGAAGGCCGGTAACGCTGACGGCTCGATCCCGGCCTGGACCGGTGGCATCCCGAAAAACGCCGGTGCGGTCGACAGCAAAGGCTTTCTGGCCGACCCGTTCGCCAGTGAAAAACCGCTGTTCACCATCACCGCCGCAACGGTCGACAAGTACAAGGACAAGCTTTCGGACGGTCAGGTGGCGATGTTCAAGCGCTACCCGCAAACCTACAGAATTCCGGTCTACCCGACCCACCGTACCGTGGCCGTGCCACCGGAAATCTACGAGTCGGCCAAGCGCAGCGCGCTGAACGTGACCAGCATCAACGACGGTAACGGCTTGGCCAACTTCACCGGCAACCGCTACTACGCGTTCCCGATTCCGAAGAATGGCGTCGAGGTGCTGTGGAACCACATCACCCGTTACCACGGCGGCAACCTGCGACGCATCATCACCCAGGTGACCCCGCAGACCAACGGCAGCTACACGCCGATCCGCTTCGAGGAAGAGATCGCCGTACCGCAATTGATGAAGGACCTGGACCCGGACAAAGCCGCTAACGTACTGACCTTCTTCAAGCAGTCGGTGACCGCGCCGGCGCGGCTGGCGGGTAACGTGCTGCTG
Source organism: Pseudomonas sp. GGS8 (assembly GCF_024168645.1). Classification (NCBI taxonomy): domain Bacteria; kingdom Pseudomonadati; phylum Pseudomonadota; class Gammaproteobacteria; order Pseudomonadales; family Pseudomonadaceae; genus Pseudomonas; species Pseudomonas sp. GGS8. Next base: position 2,989,510 of record NZ_JALJWF010000001.1, read on the forward strand.
GTGCACGAAACCCTCGACCAAGTGAAAGAGCCGCGCCTGGCGTGGATCTACAACGCCGGTCAACGTCGTGTGCGTCGTGCACCGCAAGTGGCCTACGACGGACCGGGCACCGCCGCTGACGGCCTGCGGACTTCGGATAACTTCGACATGTTCTCCGGTGCGCCGGATCGCTACGACTGGAAATTGATCGGCAAAAAGGAAATGTACATTCCCTACAACAGCTACAAACTCGACTCGCCGAGCCTCAAGTACGATGACGTGGTGAAAGCCGGGCACATCAACCAGGACCTGACCCGTTACGAGTTGCACCGGGTCTGGGAAGTGGTGGGCACGGTCAAGCCGAGTGAGCGGCACATCTACGCCAAACGCCACATGTACTTGGACGAAGACAGCTGGCAAGTGGCGCTGGTGGATCACTACGATGGTCGTGGCCAACTGTGGCGAGTGGCCGAAGGTCACGCCCAGTACTACTACGATCACCAGACTCCGGCCTACACCCTCGAGGCGCTCTACGACATCATCGCGGGTCGATACATTGCCCTGGGAATGAAGAACGAAGAGAAGCACAGTTTCGAGTTTGGCTTCGACGCCAAGGCTGCCGACTACACCCCGTCGGCCCTGCGCGCCGAGGGCGTCCGGTAAGGGTTTTGATACATAGGCATCACGAAAGGCGACCGGTGGGTCGCCTTTTTTATGGGCGCCAATCAGCGCGCTGAATACCTCTCAACAAGCGGGATGGAGAGGGTTAGGGTTGTCGGACAATTATAAAAAGGCACGCCGCAATGACCGCCATGACCCCGTGTCTGGACCGTTCTGGATTTCTGCCCCGCCTGTCCTCTCATCACCTGTCGCGGGCTCGCTTGACCGAGCCGCTACTGGCCTCCACGGCCCGAGTGAAATTACTCTGCGCACCCGCCGGCAGCGGCAAGAGTGCGCTGCTCGCCGAGTGCCTGTTGCGGGCGCCATCCCAATGCCGGGTGCATTGGCTGCCCTTGTCTGGCGTGGCGTCGAGCGCGGCCGATTTTCGTCATCGTCTGGCGGAGGCGCTGGGGCTGGCCTCGGCGGGCGAAACCGAATTGCTGCGCAATCTGGCGCGATTACAGACGCCGACCTGGCTGTTTCTCGATGACTACTGCCGTCTGCCGAACCCGGAGCTGGACTCGTTGCTGGATCGCATGTTGGCGATCGGCAGCCCGATGCTGACCTGGTGGCTTGGCACTCGCCGCCGGCCGCAATGCAACTGGCCAAGGTTGCTGCTCGATGATGAGTTGTACGAGTGCGAGAGCGCTTGGCTGGCTTTTACTTCAGGTGAAGTGGAGCAGCTGTTGCGTCCCTGGGTGCCGGATCAGGCCAACAAGGTGGCCAGTCGGGTCATCCGTCGCACTGGCGGCTGGTGTGCCGGTGTGCGGATCGCACTGTTGCAGAAGTGCGACTGGTCGCGTCAGGACAACGCCCAGGGACGGGCGGACACCTTGCTCGATTATCTGCAGCACGAGTTGTTCAGCTCGCTGACGCCTGAGTTGAGCGAGGCCTGGCGCGTGCTGGCCCACTTGCCACGCTTCAATGCCCGACTGTGTGATCACCTGTTCGGGGCCGGGGAGGGCGCGCAGTACCTGAGGACCTTGCAAGCTCTGGGCTGTTTTATCGAACCCTGGCGCGACTCCACCGACTGGCTGCAGGTGTTCACCCCGTTCACCCAATTGCTGCGCGATGAGCAATGGCCGGCCGGACGCTCCTGGCATCGGCGTGCCTGCCAGTGGTTCTGCGCCGAGCAGGACTGGAAATCAGCCTTCGAACAGGCATTGCTCGCCGAGGAATACGAAGTGGCGGTCAGCCTGTTGCAGCACTTCAGTTTCGAGCAGCTGTTCGAGGAGCAGACGGTGGTGCTGTTGTTGCGTTTGCACGAGCAGCAAGGCGAGGAACTGACACTGGGCAGTCCGCAGTTGGTCGGATTGATTACCGCCGCCTTGTTGTTCGCCGGACGTTTCGAGCAGGCGACCACCTGCATCGCTCGTTTGGCGCATTTCACGCCGCAACCCTCGGCCGTGCTTCAGCATCGATTGATTGCACGCTGGCAGTCCCTGCAGGGTTGGCTACTGCATTTGCAGGGGCGCATGGAGCTTTCTCGCGCGCACTTTCTTGACGCGTTGAGCGCACTCGATCCCGACTGTTGGACGGCGCGGTTGATGTGTTTGTCGGGGCTGACGCAACAGGCATTGCTAAGGGGCGAACTCGACGTCGCACACGCCCATAACCGCGAGGCCTTGTGCCTGGCGCGGGCGCAAGGTTCGCTGGTGTTCGAGGGCCTGATGGAGCTCGATCATGCGCAATTGCTGGAGCAACGGGGCGCGGCGGTGCGGGCCGAAAGCTTGCTCTGTGACATCAATGAACTGCTCAGTCAGCGTTCGGACCGACCTGCGCCCTTGCTGGGACGAATTGCGTTGCGTCGTGGGCGGCTGGCCATGAGTCTGGGAGCAGACGAACACGCTGCCGAACTCTTTCAGGCGGGGCTGGACGAGTGCTTGCACAACCATGACAAGCGCGTGCTGTATGGGTTTCTCGGTCTGGCGCAACAGGCGGCCAATCATCGAAATTATGCTGCGGCGTTTGTTCATCTGCGCGACGCTGAACGGTTAATGCAGCAGCGGCAGATTCCCGAAACGGTTTATCGGGGGGTACTGCTGCAAATCAGCAGCCATATCTGGTTGCAGCAGGGGCGTCCCGAGTTGGCCTGCGAAGCCTTGAGTCGGGTGCTCCGTCATTATCGTGGCTCCCCTGTACGCCAGGCACCGCCAGCGACACTCGAGCTGATACCGGTTCTGGAATTCCTGTTGATACTGGCCGAGGTTTATCTAGGACTGGCCCAAGCGCCGTTGGCCCGGCTCGAGGCCCAGTTGCAATGGGCGCGACAGCGAGGCATGTCGCGACTACAAGCACAGTTGCATTTGGTCATGGCCGAAGTTGCCTGGTTGACCGACGACCCTTCTGCTCAGCAGTCGTTGCAGGACGGATTGGCCCTGGTCGAGCGCTGCAACCTCCAACAAGTGTTGTGCGATTTGCAACTACGCCAGCCTGAATTACTGGGCGCAATCCGCCTTGCCGCAACGGGAGCCCCTTTGAATGGGGAGACCTTCCCACAGAGTCAATTGAGTTTGCGTGAAATAGAAGTATTGAAGTTAGTGGCGCAGGGTAATTCCAATCAACAGATTGCCGACCTTCTTTTTATTTCATTGCACACCGTTAAAACCCATGCACGGAGAATTAATGTGAAGTTGGGAGTGGAGCGAAGAACCCAGGCGGTTGCGCAGGCAAAGTTGTTGGGGATGCTCGGTTAGTGTTGGGTTTTCTGTGTATGGGTTCGGCTTCTGATAACGATCAATCGGCCAGGGCAGGTGGCTGATACCCCATCCGCCAACTCACGGCCCGGGTCGCCGCCAGCAAGCGCTGCGCCGCCGGGCCGTTTTCGTCGGCGTGGAACAACGAGGTCGGGCCGACGATGGTCATCACCGCCGCCACCTGGCCGACGGCGTTGAACACCGGAGCCGACAATGCGTCGACCCCGGGCATCAATAATCCGTGAACGTGGTGCAAACCCCGTTCGCGGATTTGCTGGCACAACGTCACGTAGGCCTGCTCGTCCGCCAATGGGTGAGCCTCCACCGCGCTGACCTCCGCCTCGCGCAGTTCCACCGTCTCCCGGTGGGGCAGAAAGGCACTGAACACCAACCCTGTCGACGAGCTGAGCAACGGTAAAACCGAGCCCAATTGCGTGACCACCGTCACCGCTCGCACTGCCGGTTCGATGTGCACCACCGTCGCCCCCTGATTACCCCACACCGCCAAAAAACAGGTTTCGTTCAGATCGTCACGCAGTTCGGCCAAGGGCAGGGCGGCGACTTTCAGCACGTCCATACTGTTCAGAGCAGCCAGGCCCACGCGCAACGCTTCACGGCCCAGGCCGTAGTGGTTGGTGGCGGGGTTCTGCTCGGCAAAACCGCTGGCGATCAACGCCTGTAGGTAACGGTGAACCTTGCTCGCAGGCATCTGAACGTGTTCGGCCAGACGCGACAGCGAGGTCGAGGGCGATAGCTCGGCCAGTGCCTTGAGGATGTCAGTACCGACCTCGGCCGAGCGGACTTTCTGTTTATCGTTGTTGCGCGGCGTTTCCATGAAGGCGGTCTGATCCCGGGACGAATGGGCGTCTTTATAGCTTGACGGTCAATACCAATCAAATTACGTTATGCGTAATTGAATTACGATAAAAATAACTTCCCGTTCAGGAGGCTCCATGAACCTCGATTCAACGGCGCCAGCGCTGGCTTATCAGTCAGGCTTTGGCAACGAATTCAGCAGTGAAGCGTTGCCCGGCGCACTGCCCGTCGGCCAGAACTCCCCTCAAAACGCTCCTTACGGCCTGTACACCGAACTGTTCTCCGGCACTGCGTTCACCATGGCCCGCAGCGAAGCACGCCGCACCTGGATGTACCGCATTCAGCCGTCGGCCAATCACCCGGCATTCGTCAAACTGGATCGGCAACTGGCCGGTGGTCCGTTGGGTGAAGTGACCCCCAATCGCCTGCGCTGGAACCCCTTGGATATTCCGACCGAGCCTACCGATTTCATCGACGGGCTGGTGAGCATGGCCGCCAATTCGGGCGCGGATAAACCGGCAGGAATCAGCATTTATAACTACCGCGCCAACCGCTCCATGGAGCGGGTGTTCTTCAACGCTGACGGCGAAATGCTGCTGGTACCGGAGCTGGGCCGCCTGCGCATCGCCACCGAACTGGGCGTGCTGGAGCTGGAACCGCTGGAAGTCGCCGTGCTGCCTCGCGGCCTGAAATTCCGCATCGAATTGCTCGACCCGCAAGCCCGCGGCTACGTGGCTGAAAACCATGGTGCGCCATTGCGCCTGCCGGACCTGGGGCCGATCGGCAGCAACGGCCTGGCCAACCCCCGGGACTTCCTGACCCCGGTGGCGCATTACGAAAACCTCAAGCAACCGACCACCCTGGTGCAGAAATTCCTTGGGCAGCTGTGGGGCTGCGAGCTCGATCATTCGCCGCTGAACGTGGTCGCCTGGCATGGCAACAACGTGCCGTACAAATACGACCTGCGCCGTTTCAACACCCTCGGCACGGTGAGTTTCGATCACCCCGATCCGTCGATTTTCACCGTCCTGACCTCGCCGACCAGCGTGCATGGTCTGGCCAACCTCGACTTCGTGATTTTCCCGCCACGCTGGATGGTGGCCGAAAAGACGTTCCGTCCACCGTGGTTCCACCGCAACCTGATGAATGAATACATGGGCCTGATCAAGGGCGAGTACGACGCCAAGGCCGAAGGTTTCGTGCCGGGCGGCGCCTCGTTGCACAGTTGCATGAGCGCCCACGGCCCCGATGGCGAGACCTGCACCAAGGCGATCAACGCTGAACTGGCGCCGGCTAAAATCGATAACACCATGGCTTTCATGTTCGAAACCAGCCAGGTGCTGCGCCCGAGCCGATTCGCCCTGGATTGCCCGCAACTGCAAAACGATTACGACGCCTGCTGGGCCACGCTGCCCGCCACTTTCGACCCGACCCGGAGATAACCCATGACTCAGACTTCCATCACTCGTAGCTGGGTTGCCTCCGCCAACGGCCATGCGGATTTCCCGTTGCAGAACCTGCCGTTGGGCGTGTTCAGCGTGAAGGGCGCCGCGCCGCGCAGTGGCGTGGCCATCGGCGACCATATCTTTGATCTGGAAGCGGCACTCGATGCCGGGCTGTTCGATGGCGCCGCGCGCGCCGCTGTCGAAGCCACCCGTGGCGGCCAGTTGAATGCGTTTTTCGAGCGGGGTCGCGAAGCACGCGTCGCCCTGCGTGAACGCTTGATCGAGTTGTTTAAGGAAGGCAGCACCCTGCACGGCAAGATCGAAGCCCAAGGCGCAAAACTGCTGCCGCTGGCGGCGGATTGCCAGATGCACCTGCCGGCGAAGATCAACGACTACACCGACTTCTACGTCGGCATCGAGCACGCGCAGAATGTCGGCAAACTGTTCCGCCCGGACAACCCGTTGCTACCGAACTACAAGTACGTGCCAATTGGTTACCACGGCCGCGCCTCGACCATTCGTCCGTCCGGCACCGACGTGCGTCGACCGAAAGGCCAGACCCTGCCGGCCGGCCAGACCGAGCCGACGTTTGGCCCGTGTGCACGCCTGGATTACGAACTGGAACTGGGTATCTGGATTGGCCCGGGCAACGCCATGGGCGACTCGATCGCCATCGGGGACGCCGCCGATCATATCGCCGGTTTCTGCCTGCTCAACGACTGGTCGGCGCGGGATATTCAAGCCTGGGAATACCAGCCGCTGGGGCCGTTCCTGTCCAAGAGTTTCATCACCAGCATTTCGCCGTGGGTGGTGACGGCGGAAGCGCTGGAGCCATTCCGTCGTGCGCAGCCGGCGCGCCCTGAAGGCGATCCGCAACCGCTGCCTTACCTGTTCGACAAACGCGATCAGGCGGCCGGTGCCTTCGACATCGAACTCGAAGTGCTGCTGCTGACCGAATCGATGCGCGAACAGAATCTGCCGGCTCATCGCCTGACCCTCAGCAACACAAAACATATGTACTGGACCGTTGCGCAGATGGTGGCGCACCACAGCGTCAACGGTTGCCAGTTGCAGGCCGGCGATCTGTTCGGTTCGGGCACGCTGTCCGGGCCTGAAAGCGGCCAGTTCGGCAGCCTGCTGGAAATCACCGAGGGCGGTAAAAAGCCGATCGAGCTGGCTTCGGGCGAGGTGCGTAAATTCCTCGAGGACGGCGACGAAATCATCCTGCGGGCACGTTGCAGCCGTGAGGGATTTGCCTCCATCGGTTTTGGCGAATGCCGCGGCAAAGTGCTGCCGGCGCGCTAAGAGGATCGGCTCATGGAACTCTATACCTACTACCGTTCGACCTCGTCTTACCGGGTGCGCATTGCGCTGGCGTTGAAGGGGCTGGATTATCAGGCACTGCCGATCAACCTGATCGCGCCGCAGGGGGGCGAACATCGCCAGCCGGCATACCTGGGCATCAACCCGCAAGGCCGGGTGCCGGCCTTGCGCACCGACGAAGGTGAATTGCTGATCCAGTCACCGGCGATCATCGAGTACCTGGAGGAACGTTATCCACAGGTGCCGCTGCTGTCCAAAGACCTCGCCGCCCGCGCCCACGAGCGTGGCGTGGCGGCGGTGATCGGCTGCGACGTTCACCCGCTGCACAACGTCAGCGTGCTGAATAAACTGCGGCAGTTGGGGCACGATGAGCCGCAGGTGGTCGAGTGGATCGGTCACTGGATCAGCCAAGGGTTGGCGACGGTGGAGCAGTTGATCGGTGACAGCGGTTACTGCTTTGGCGAGCAACCGGGGCTGGCGGACGTCTATTTGATCCCGCAGTTGTATGCGGCCGAGCGCTTCAATATTTCCCTTGAGGCCTACCCGCGAATTCGGCGAGTGGCGGCGCTGGCCGCGACACATCCAGCCTTCTTCCTGGCCCATCCGGCGAACCAGCCAGACACCCCGTAAAAAACGTAGGAGCGAGGCTTGCCCGCGAAGAACGACAACGCGGTGATCCTGATGGACCGAGGCGTCGGTTCGCCGGCAAGCCTGGTTCCTGCAGGGGGATGCGTTCAATGGATGATGGCGTTGGGCGGAAGGTGCCCCAGCCGTTCGGTCAGGCGAATCTGCTGGATCGGGTCGTCACAGAGCAGCAGCGCGTGTTCCAGGTCAAAACGCTCGGCATTCGGGCAGTCCAGCCGTTGATAGAGGCTGGCCCGGGCCAGGTAGTCGGAGGCACTGGCGTTGCCCAGTTCCAGCACGCGCTCGGCGTCGACCAGAGCGTCGATGTAGTCATCGCTGGTGAGGTGCAACTGGCGCAGGTTGCGTGACAGCCGTTGCAGCATCTGCGCAGGTTCTGCGGTCTGCAAATGCTCGGCGCTGAGCTTCATGTTCGGGCCGTACTGGCGTTGCAGCAGTTCACGACAATCATTGGGGTACAACCGGCGCCCACCGCACGGGTCGAGCAGGTGATCGGCGCCTTGCACCCGCAGCAGAAAATGCCCGGGGAAGTTGACCCCGACCATAGGAATCTCCAGCCTTCTGGCCAGTTCCAGCGCGATCAGGCCCAGTGCCAGCGGCTGGCCCCTTCGGCGTTCCAGCACTTTATGGAGCAACGCCACTTGCGGGCGCAAGGGCGTGAAGTCGTCCTGGGCAAACCCCAGGTCATTCATCCGCCGCAACAACGGTTGCGCCAACTCATTTACCGGCAGCATCGGTAATCCGTAGCTGACTCGCTGTTGCAGGTCCTTGAAGTCCGCCAGCACGGTCTCGGGATTGAGCTCTTTATCGTGTTCGACGGCGATCCACAACGCCGCCTCGAACAGCGCGGGCGGTGATCGTTGCAGACAGTCGAAAAAGCGTTGGCGCGGGGTCATCAAAATCTCCGGGCAATGCCCTCGTTTTAGCCCCGTCACACGCTTTCGTCCAGTGCCGCACACAGGCAGTAACAGGTTATGACCAAAAGCCTCTAAAGCGGTGCCGCTTATTCCGGCGCGCTTCTGCAATTTTTGTGCGCAAGCCTATACTGGCGACTACAAGAAGTGATTCGGGAGCCTTACGATGTTCGCTCTCATGCAAAGCACTCGCCTTGAATCGCTGCACCTGAGTGTTGATCCGGTCACCGGGTTGAAGGCGGTGATTGCCATCCATAACAGCCGCTTGGGACCTGCCCTGGGCGGGTGTCGTTACCTTGCCTACCCCAGCGATGAATCCGCGATCGAGGATGCTGTGCGCCTCGCCCAAGGCATGAGTTACAAGGCGGCATTGGCCGGTCTGGCTCAGGGTGGTGGCGTTGCGGTGATTATTCGCCCGGCCCACGTGGAAAACCGCGCCGCAGTATTCGAAGCCTTCGGGCGCTGGATCAATCAGCTCGATGGTCGCTACATCACCGCCATCGATGCCGGCACCTCGGTGGCGGACATGGACTGCATCGCCCAACAGACGCAATTCGTCACCAGCACCACCGCTGCAGGCGACCCTGCACCCCACGCGGCCATGGGCGTGTTTGCCGGCATCCGCAGCACCGCCATGGCCCGTTTGGGCAGCGATAATCTCGAAGGGCTGCGCATCGCCATTCAAGGCCTGGGCAATGTCGGTTATGCCTTGGCCGAACAGTTGCACGCGGCCGGGGCCGAGTTGTTGGTCAGCGACATCGATCATGGCAAGGTGCAACTGGCCATGGAGCAGTTGGGCGCTCATCCAATTGCCAACGATGCGCTGCTCAGCACACCGTGCGACATACTCGCGCCCTGCGGCCTGGGTGGTGTGCTTAACAGCAATAGTGTGTCGCAATTGCGCTGCGCGGCGGTCGCAGGTTCGGCTAACAACCAGTTGATCCATCTGGAAATCGCCGATCAGCTGGAACGTCGGGGCATTCTGTATGCGCCGGATTACGTGATCAACGCCGGCGGGCTGATCTACGTGTCGCTCAAACACCGCGGGGAAGAGCTGACGACTATCACCGCGCACCTGTCGAAAATCAGTTCACGGCTGACCGAAGTCTTCGCCCATGCCCAGGCGGAAAAACGTTCTCCGGCCAGGGTAGCGGATGAGTTGGCGGAGAAAGTGCTGTACCGGTAAAAGTTTGAAACGATAAAGGAGTGAGCGCGTATCCGGTCAACTTGCTCCCCAAGCCCTGCGCCACAAACGTCGGGCCTGACCATCGCACGCCGACCCCGCGTGCCAGGAGCCCTGTGATGCTTCACAAGGTTGAGCTGCCGTACACCCGTTTTTTATCCCCCGATGGCCAGTTGCTTGGTGATCTTCCCGCCTGGGCCGACGATTTCAATCTGCTGACGCGCCTGTATCGGCAGATGGTCCTGACCCGCCTTTTCGACCAGAAAGCTGTCGCCCTGCAACGCACCGGGCGCATTGGCACCTACGCGCCGACTTTGGGCCAGGAAGCCATTGGCGTCGCAGTTGGCAGCCTGATGCACGCCGAAGATGTGCTGATCCCGTATTACCGTGACACCGCCGTGCAGTTGATGCGCGGTGTGCGCATGGAAGAAATCCTGTTGTATTGGGGCGGCGATGAGCGTGGCAGCGACTTTGTCGACCCGGCGGTGGCCCAGGATTTTCCGATTTGTGTGCCGATCGCCACCCAGGCCCTGCATGCCTGTGGCGTCGCCAGTGCATTCAAAATCCGTGGTGAGCATCGAGTCGCCGTCACCACCTGCGGCGATGGCGGCACCAGCAAAGGGGATTTCCTCGAAGCCCTCAATGTCGCTGGCGCCTGGCAGTTGCCGGTGGTGTTCATCGTCAACAACAACCAATGGGCGATCTCGGTACCACGGCGAATTCAGTGCGGTGCCCCCACGTTGGCGCAGAAAGCCATTGGTGCGGGGTTCCACGGTGAGCAAGTCGATGGCAACGACATACTCGCCGTGTATGACCGCGTGCAAGCGGCCCTCGAACGGGCACGCCACGGCAAAGGCCCGGTGTTGCTCGAATGCTTGAGCTATCGCCTCGGCGATCACACCACGGCCGACGATGCCACACGCTACCGCTCGGCGGACGAGGTCAAGCAGGCCTGGCTCGAAGAACCGATCAAACGCCTGCAACGGTTCATGGCCGGGCAAGGTGTATGGGACGAAGGCCGCGAACAGGCGCTGATCGGCGAATGCCAGGCGCTGGTGCAAAGTGCTGTGGATAACTTTGACGCGGCGGGTCTGCAGGCGCCGGAATCGGTGATCGATCATGTTTACGCGCAGTGGCCGCAGGCTCTGGCCGAACAGCGCGAAGAGTTCCTCGAACGAGTGGCGCGCCGGACGGGAGGTTCGGGCCATGAGTAACGGTAAGGTGGCGCTGCTGGAGGCGGTGAATCTGGCGTTGCATCGGGCCATGCGCGAAGACGAGAACGTTATCGTCCTGGGTGAAGACGTCGGGGTGAACGGTGGCGTGTTTCGCGCCACGCTGGGCCTGCGCGACAGTTTTGGTTTCAAGCGGGTGATCGACTCGCCGCTGGCCGAAACCATGCTCGGCGGGCTGGTGGTGGGCATGGCGGCCCAAGGCCTGAAACCGGTGGTGGAAATTCAGTTCATGGGATTTATCTACGCCGCCATGGAGCACTTGGTGTCCCACGCCAGTCGCATGCGCAACCGCACGCGCGGGCGGCTCACTTGCCCGATGGTGCTGCGCTCGCCAATGGGCGCAGGGATTCGCGCACCGGAACATCACAGTGAAAGCACCGAAGCACTGTTCGCGCACATTCCGGGGTTGCGGGTGGTGATCCCGTCCTCGCCGGCCCGGGCCTATGGTTTGTTGCTCGCGGCCATCGACGACCCGGACCCGGTGATCTTTCTCGAACCGACCCGACTCTACCGCATGAACCCGCAACCGCTACTGGACGACGGTAAACGCCTGCCGCTGGACAGCTGTTTCACCCTGCGCGAAGGCAGCGACATCACCTTGATCAGTTGGGGCGCCAGTGTGATGGAAACCCTGCAAGCCGCCACAGCGTTGGCCGAGCAGGGCATCTCGGCGGAAGTGATCGATGTTGCCAGTATCAAACCGTTGGACCTCGACACAATGGAGGCCTCGGTGCGCAAGACCGGTCGCTGCGTGATCGTGCATGAGGCGCCGCGCTCCTGCGGGGTCGGCGCGGAAATCGCCGCCAGTCTCTACGAACGGGTGTTGCTGGAGTTGCAGGCACCGATCCAGCGAGTCACCGCGCCGGACATCCCGCCGCCACTGTATCGACTGGAATCGCTGTACATGCCCGGCGTCGAAGACATTCTTCACGCCTGTGACACCGTGCTGCGCCACGCCTGAAGAAGCCCCTGAAGAGACGCCAGAGGCCGAGGAGGTTGCGATGAAATATTTCAAACTGCCGGATCTGGGCGAAGGCTTGCAGGAAGCGGAAATCGTCCGCTGGCACGTCAAGGTCGGCGATACCGTCAAGGCTGACCAATTGCTGGTGTCGGTGGAAACCGCCAAGGCGCTGGTGGACATTCCCGCGCCTTACGACGGCGTGGTAGCGAAAACCTTCGGCGGCGAGGGCGACATCCTGCATGTGGGTGAGCCGTTGCTCGGTTACGAAGGCGAAGCGGACGCGGGCACTGTGGTCGGACGGCTTGAGGGCGGCGGCACGAGTCAGGAAGATGCATTTTTTATCGGCGCAGCACCTTCGACCCGTGAGCACTTGGCGAACCGCGCCACGCCGGCGGTACGTCAATTGGCGCGACAACTGGGCGTTGAACTGAGCGCCTTGGTCGGCTCCGGCCAGGACGGCCAGATCACCCGCAGCGATGTGGAAAATGCGGCCCAGACGGAACGTGAGCGTTTCGGCGGTGAGAAGCTGCGCGGTGTGCGACGCAGCATGGCGCTGAACATGGCCAGATCCCATGCCGAAGTGGTGCCGGTGACGATTTTCGGCGATGCCGATCTGCATCGCTGGGGGCAGGCGCGAGAACCACTGATTCGTCTGGCCAAAGCCATGGCGGCGGCCTGCGCGGTGGAGCCGGTACTCAACAGCGGCTTCGATGGCAAAACCCTGTCGCTCAAACAACACGAACGGCTCGACCTGGGCATTGCCGTGGATACGCAGGACGGCTTGTTCGTGCCGGTACTGCGCGATGTCGGCAATCGCACGTCGGCGGATTTGAAAGAAGGTGTGATGCGCCTGCGCGCCGATGTGCAGGCGCGCTCGATTCCGCCCAAGGAAATGATGGGCGCGACACTGACCCTGTCGAATTTCGGCACCTTGTTCGGTCGCTATGCCAACCCGGTCGTGGTGCCGCCACAAGTGGCGATCCTCGCCGCCGGGGCGATTCGCGATGAACCGGTGGCGGTTGAGGGTGCGGTAGCGGTGCATCCGATCCTGCCGCTGTCCCTGACCTTCGATCACCGCGTAGTGACGGGGGGCGAGGCGGCGCGGTTCTTCAAGGCGCTGGTCGACGCACTGGAGCAACCTGACCCCTGATTTTCTGCGGGCATGAAAAAGGCCCTGAGCCATTGGGCTCAGGGCCTATTCAATTCGGGCATTGCTTATTTCGGCGTCTTGGCGGCTTTGGCTGGCTTGGTCGGCTCAGCGGGTGCTGCTTCAACAGGTGCAGCAACTGCAACAGGTTCAACAACTTCGGCTGGCGCACTCAGCAGCTCGGACAGTGCATCCGGCTGGCTCTTGAACGCCTTGGCGAACACATCGCGGTTTTTCGCCATGTAGATCCCGGCTTCTTCCACTTGCTGTTCGGTCAGGGACGGAACGGCTTTTTGCAACACTTCAGCCAGCAATTCGGCCAGTTCGAGCATTTTGTCATGACGGTCAGCTTCGGCTTTATCCATGAACAAGCGCTCCAGATCTCGGCTGCTGCGGTATACCACTTCGACGGCCATTCACCACCTCACATGCCTTCACATTTAGTTGTCTTTGCGACTACTGTATCTATATACAGCGAAAAGGATAAGCGAATCCCTGCGCTTTGGGTAGTGGCTTTTTAATGTAGACCGGATTCGGGGTTTGTCAGGTGGACCGTGTCGCTCCAATCGCGGGCAAGCCCGCTCCCACAGGAGCAGCGCTGAACCCTGTGGGAGCCGGGCTTGCCCGCGATGGCATTCGTCCCACCACCGCCAACGTGCCTCATGTCACGCAGTCATCATCTCACCCCACAGCCTCTGGCCTTTTTTCTGCATGCAGAACAACCGTCACGTCCAACCCGCATCATCCGCTCGAACCGAGCTAAGGAATAACCATCGTGAAAATCAACTGGGCCGAGAGCCTGCGGCAGAACGTGCACCAACTGGCCGAATCCCTGGGCAACCTGTTCGTCGAGACCTTCCACTACCTGGCGCTGTTTGCCATCGGTGCAGTCACCGCGTGGGCGGCGGTGATGGAATTCTTGCAGATGATCGAGGCGGGGCACATCAAGATCGATGACATCTTGCTGCTGTTCATCTACCTGGAACTGGGGGCGATGGTCGGGATTTACTTCAAGACCAACCACATGCCGGTGCGGTTCCTGATCTACGTGGCGATCACCGCACTGACGCGGCTGCTGATCTCCAACGTCTCGCACCACAATCCGCCGGACCTGGGGATCATCTACCTGTGCGGCGGGATCCTGCTGCTGGCGTTTTCGATTCTGGTGGTGCGTTACGCCTCGTCGCAATTTCCTTCAGTGAAGATCGAACACCCGCAGCGCAAGATCGGTGCGGGTTCCGGTGAGCATCCCGAAGTGGAAAAGGGTGAGCTTTAAAGCCCTATTTCAGGTCGGGTTCGGGCTTTGACCTGTGGCGGCGGAAGCTTACGGTTGTCGCCGTCGGTCATGGCTTCGAGGATCGCCACGGCGCAGTGGCCCTGTTCGATGGCGATGCCGAACTGAATGCTTTGCACCAAGCGTTTGAGGCGCTTGGGGTCATTGCGTTGTTCGGCGCTGATCATCCGTTTGGCCACCACGCGGCCAGCGTTGGAGAGGGTCAGCATGATGCTGCCGTCCAGACCCTGGATGCTCAGGTTGATTTGATAATCCGCTGCAAAGGCATCGGTAATGAGCTGAAAAGGGTTGTCCATGATGCGTCACCGCCTGATTGAACGTGCAGTTGTTGACGGCCATGATCGGGATTAGTTCGCAATACCAGACCACCGGCCTTCCTTGTTCATGCGCTTTCTTCCGTGCCGCGTAGGGGATACAGCAAGGGGCATGCCGGAAAAACTGTCGGACAATGTTTACGGCAAAAAAACGGCGGGCACCTTGGCCCGCCTTCTTTTTGCCTGCCCGTTTCAGGGCATAAATGAATAGATGATCGCAGACAGTGCAATCAAACCGACCAACACCACGAACACGTTCGAGGCCTGGCCCGAGTACTGGCGCAAGGCTGGCACGCGGCGGATGGCGTACATCGGCATCAGGAACAACAGGCAGGCGATGATCGGCCCGCCGAGGGTTTCGATCATGCCCAGGATGCTCGGGTTGAAGGTCGCCACGGCCCAGCAACTGAGGATCATGAACAGCGCAGTGAGGCGGTTCAGCCAGCCGGCAGAGATGACTCGACCACGGCCACGCAGGCTTTTCACGATCAGGCCTTGAAAGCCTTCGCTGGCGCCGATGTAATGGCCCAGGAAGGATTTGGTGATTGCCACCAGCGCAATCAGCGGCGCGGCGTAAGCGATGCCCGGTGTCTGGAAGTGGTTGGCCAGGTACGACAGGATCGAAATGTTCTGCGCCTTCGCCGCGGCCAAATCAGCCGGGGACAACGCCAGCACGCAACTGAAGCAAAAGAACATCACGGTGACGACCATCATGGCGTGAGCGATCGCCAGAATGCCGCTGCTTTTGCGTTCGGCTTGCTCGCCGTAACGTTGTTTCTGATCGACAGCGAAGGCAGAGATGATCGGCGAATGGTTGAACGAGAACACCATCACCGGGATCGCCAGCCACAAGGTTTTGAAGAACAGTGGCAGCGGCATGCCTTCATTGGCAGTGGCGAAGAACGCGCCGTTCCAGTTCGGGATCAGGCTGACACCGAGCAGCAGCAAGGCCGCGACGAACGGGTAAACCAGCACGCTCATGCATTTGACGATGACGCCCTGACCACAACGTACGATGGCCATCAGGCCGAGAATCAGCCCCAGCGACAGGATCGCCCGAGACGGCGGCGTCATGTGCAACTGGTGCTCCATCAGGCTGCTCAAGGTGTTGGTCAGCGCCACGCTGTACACCAGCAAAATGGGGAAAATCGCGAAGAAATACAGCAGCGTGATCAGCTTGCCGGCGCCGATGCCGAAGTGTTCTTCCACCACTTCAGTGATGTCCCCGGAACGGCCGGACAACACGAAACGCGTCAGGCCGCGGTGTGCAAAGAATGTCATCGGAAACGCCAGCACGGCCAGGATCAGCAGCGGCCAGAAACCACCCACGCCGGCGTTGATCGGCAAAAACAGTGTGCCGGCACCAATCGCTGTGCCATAGAGGCCAAGCATCCAGGTGGTGTCGTGTTTACTCCAGCCTTTGTGAGTTATTTCGCTACTGCGTGTGAGGTCTACAGCGGGATTATCGGCAGCAGGTGTACGTACATCGGTCATCGTTTTCGCCTCGTTATTATTTTTACTCGGGCTCACGTGTTGCGGACGGTCAGGAAATACTCCTCAGCATTCCACCCAGCTGACAGCCAGGCCGCCCCGTGAAGTTTCTTTGTATTTGTCGTGCATGTCGGCGCCGGTATCGCGCATGGTGCGGATCACCCGGTCCAGGGAAATGAAGTGTTTGCCGTCACCGCGCAGGGCCATTTGCGTGGCGTTGATCGCCTTCACCGCGGCAATCGCGTTGCGCTCGATGCACGGCACTTGCACCAGACCGCCGACCGGGTCGCAGGTCAGGCCGAGGTTGTGTTCCAGGCCGATTTCGGCGGCGTTTTCCAGTTGTTCCGGGGTGGCGCCGAGCACGTCGGCCAAACCGGCAGCGGCCATGGCACAGGCCGAGCCGACCTCACCTTGGCAGCCGACTTCGGCGCCGGAGATCGAGGCGTTTTTCTTACAGAGAATGCCTACAGCGGCCGCGCCCAAAAAGAACGCCACAACGTCATCGTCCGACGCGTCCGGGTTGAATTTCATGTAGTAGTGCAGCACCGCCGGAATGATCCCCGCCGCCCCGTTTGTAGGCGCGGTGACCATCCGTCCGCCCGCGGCGTTTTCTTCGTTCACGGCGAGGGCGAACAGGTTCACCCACTCCATGGCCGACAGGGTGGAGCTGATGACGTTCGGTTTGCCGATTTCCAACAGGCTGCGATGCAATTTCGCCGCGCGGCGCGGAACATTCAGACCGCCTGGAAGGATGCCTTCGTGACGCAAGCCTTGCTCGACGCACTCGCGCATCACCGACCAGATGTGCAACAGGCCCTGACGGACTTCGGCTTCGCTGCGCCAGGCCAATTCATTGGCCATCATCAATTCGGACACCCGTAGACCGTGCTGTTTGCAGAGCTTGAGCAATTCGGCGGCGCTGGAGAAATCGTACGGCAGCACGACGTCGCTGGCCGGTGCAATGCCGGACTCGGCTTCGGCCGCTTCGATGATGAAACCTCCACCCACCGAGTAGTACGTCTGCTCGAACAGCTCACCGGTTTCGCCGAAGGCTGTCAGGGACATGGCGTTAGGGTGGTAGGGCAGGCTCTCGTCGAGCAGCAGGAGATCGTGCTGCCAGTTGAAGGCGATGGTCGCTTTGCCGGCCAGGGATAGTTCGCCGGTTTGGCGCAGGTGCTGAATTCGGCTGTCGATGCAGGTCGGGTCGATGCTATCCGGCCATTCGCCCATCAGGCCCATGACACAGGCGCGGTCGGTGGCATGGCCGACGCCGGTGGCCGACAGCGAGCCATAAAGGCGGATTTCTACCCGACGTACGGCGGCCAGCAAATGCTGGTCAATCAGTGCTTGGGCAAAGGTCGCCGCAGCACGCATCGGGCCGACGGTGTGGGAACTGGACGGACCGATGCCGACTTTGAAGAGATCGAAAACACTGATAGCCATGCTAAAGCCTATACAAGCAATGGAAGAGAAATCGCCGCCATTTTTGTAGGCCAAGCGCAATGTCGGCGATACTGCCTACCTCGGTCCTACGTGACCAACGAAACTTCCTAAGACAGCCTTTAGCAGGACTAAACGATGAGTCGTCAATTGCACGCCCAGACTTACGTCTGGCTGCACGTGTTTACCTGTGCCGCGCGGCACCTGTCGTTCACCCGTTGTGCCGAAGAACTGCACATCACGCCGGGCGCGGTCAGTCAGCAAATTCGGCAATTGGAAGAGCGGCTAGGGTTTCGCCTGTTTCACCGGCGTGCCCGTGGTGTGGAATTGAGCGCGCAAGGCCAGCGCCTGGCCATTACGGTCAACGAGGCTTACGGCAGCATCGACGCAGAATTGCGACGACTGGATGCGGGAATGATCAGCGGGATTTTGCGGGTGCGTTCGATTCCCTCGTTCCTGAGCAAATGGCTGACCCCGCGTTTACCGCGTTTGCAGCAGCGTTTCCCGGATATTCAATTGCGCCTGGTGGCGGAGGACAGCAGCGTGCCGTTGCACGAGGGCGACTTCGACCTGGCGATTGATCTGAACGACGGCAGTTATCCCGGATTGTTATCCACAGCCCTGCTCGACGAGCAGATATTCCCGGTGTGCGCTCCGAGCCTGTTGCGCGGGCGGCCGCCGCTGCACGGTCCGGCAGACTTGATGCACTTTCCGTTGTTGCACGACATCACCGCCTGGCGCGGCAGTTACGAATACGCGGAATGGGAGTTTTACCTCAATGCCATTGGCTTCGAAGGCGCGGACGTGCGGCGCGGACACACCTTCAACCGCAATCACCTGACCATCGAAGCGGCGATTGCCGGGATGGGCGTGGCGATTGCGCGGCGAACGCTGCTCAACGATGAGCTGGAACGGGGCACGCTGATCGTACCGTTTGGCCTGGCGGTGCCCAATCATAAGCGCTACGTGCTGCTCTATGCGCCGGGTGCGCTGAGCCATCCGGGCGTGCGTGCGGTGCATGACTGGCTGGTGGAGGAGGCAGGGATTTTTCGCAGCCAGCACCCGCTGGGGGAGCGGCAGGAGTGAGCAGCTTGGGACATCAGGCAGGGGCGACCCAACTCCCGACATTAACAGCGCTTTTGCCCGTTGTCCGGCTTTTTTTGCGTATGAATATTTATCTTTTTTTAGGGGTTGAAATGTTCCGCGCACACACCGATTGTGTAACCAAGAGGTTGCGGTGATGACGCCCAAGGGCCAGCCGATGCGCCTCTTGCGAGCTAGCTGAAATAAGGGAAGAACTATGCAAATCCAAGTCAATAGCGATAACCATATTCAAAGCAGTAAACGACTGGAGGAGTGGGTACGTACTACCATTGAGAGCACGCTCGAACGTTATGAGGAGGACCTGACCCGCGTCGAGGTCCATCTGCGGGACGAGAACGGCGATAAGCCTGGTCCCCATGACATGCGCTGCCAGCTGGAAGCGCGGCCAAAAGGCCACCAACCGATTTCCGTGACTCATAAAGCCGACTCCCTGGAACTGGCGATCGACGGGGCGGCCGAAAAACTTGAACATGCGCTGGAGCATATGTTTGGCAAATTACGCGGCAAACCACGCGCCGCTGTGGTGCCGTTCGACAGGGGCGCTCATGCCGATGCGCTGCTTGAGGATGAGTTTCTCGAGAACGAACAGGCTGCGCTCAACGGTTGAGGCCTGATTCACTTTTTACCTTCCCAATGACTACGGGCCTGCATTGCAGGCCCGTTTTTATTTCAGGCGCAGGGGCTGTCGAAGGCTGCGATCTTTTGATCTTGCTTACCGCAAAAACGCCTGCCGATACTCCCCAGGCGTCCCACCCAAAGCCTGGCGAAACCGATTGGTAAAGTGACTGGCACTGGCAAAACCGCACGCCAGCGCAATCTCCCCCAATGGCTGCGATGTTGCGCGCAACAACTCCCGCGCCCGGCTCAATCGCCGCGCCAACACGTACTGATGCGGCGGCAAGCCGAAGCTCACACGAAACATCCGCGCAAAGTGATATTCCGACAGCGCGCACAAGCTCGCCAACTGCCCCAGGCTGATTGCCTCCGCCAACTGGCTGTCGATGAATTCCACCAACTGCCGCCGCTGATGCGCCGCCAATCCACCCTTGAGGCGCAAGCCCTGACGCACGCCGACCTGGCTGAGCAGAACATGGCTGAGCATTTCGTGGGCCAGGCTGCTGGTGAGCAGGCGTTCGCCCGGTTCGTCCCAGTTGAGCGCGATCAACTGCCGAAAACGCCGGGCCTGCCGGGGGTCTTCGAGGAACGTGCGCTCGCGCAACTGCAATTCACGCGGTTCGCGATCCAGCAGCGTGACGCAGCCGAGGGCAAATTGTTCGGGGCTGAAATACAGGTGGGCCAGGCGAATGTCGCCGTTGATCACCCAGCCTGACTGATGGTCGGCCGGCAGAATGCATAACTTGTCCGGGCCACCCTTGGTGTCAGGCTGGTCGCGGCGGAAGGTGCCGGTGCCGCCGGCGATGTAGCACGACAGGGTGTGATGGCTCGGTGCCTCGTAATCCTGGGCATCATGGTGGTTGTTCCACAAAGCCGCAGCCATGCCGTCACCGAGCTCGGCGCTGTGCTCCAGGCGAGCATTGGGCGAGCGGTTGAGCGCTTGAAAGACTTGCAGTGTATCGAGTGACACTGGTGCGGCCATGATCGGTTCTCTCCAACGCCTTGCATCCTACTCCGTAGACATTGGCCTGCCAGCCCGCCGGCCGACAAAAGCGCAAGTTTATGCAAGTGCAAAAGGGTTTTACGCCGGACACTGAAGGCCTATTCAGGAGTCTTCACCATGAACCTCTCGTTATACCTGCTGACCGTGCTGATCTGGGGCACCACCTGGATTGCCTTGAAATGGCAATTGGGCGTGGTGGCGATTCCGGTGTCGATCGTCTATCGCTTCGGACTCGCGGCGCTGGTGTTGTTCGTGATGTTGCTGCTCAGCCGGCGTCTGCAAGTGATGAATCGCCGTGGGCATCTGATTTGCCTGGCGCAGGGGCTGTGCCTGTTCTGCATCAATTTCATGTGTTTTCTCACCGCCAGCCAATGGATCCCCAGCGGCCTGGTCGCTGTGGTGTTTTCCACCGCCACGTTGTGGAACGCCTTCAATGCGCGGGTGTTCTTTGGTCAGAAAATCGCGCGCAACGTGCTGATGGGCGGCGCATTGGGTTTGTTCGGCCTTGGCCTGCTGTTCTGGCCCGAGGTGGCCGGTCATACCGCCAGCCCGGAAACCTTGCTCGGGTTGGCTTTGGCGTTGCTCGGAACCTTGTGCTTCTCGGCGGGCAACATGCTGTCGAGTCTGCAGCAGAAGGCCGGCCTGAAACCCCTGACCACTAATGCCTGGGGCATGGCTTACGGCGCAATGATGTTATCGGTGTGGTGCCTGGCCAAAGGCATCCCGTTCGACATGGAGTGGAACGCCCGCTACATCGGCTCGTTGTTGTATCTGGTGATTCCGGGATCAGTGATCGGCTTCACCGCCTACCTGACCCTGGTCGGCCGCATGGGGCCGGAGCGGGCGGCGTATTGCACCGTGTTGTTTCCCGTGGTGGCGCTGAATGTGTCGGCATTTGCCGAAGGCTATCAGTGGACAGCGCCGGCACTGATGGGGCTTGTGCTGGTGATGCTGGGTAACGTGTTGGTTTTCCGCAAGCCCAAAGTGCGCGTGTTGCAGCGGACTGGCAATTTGGCCTGACGTTTTTGGGAGGTCGAACGCGGTACTGTTCAGCGCTCGATCTTTAAGGCGATATACATCAGTAACGGCAACATAAAATCAACGATATGCCGAGCCCAATCCTTGGCATTCCATGTCTGTGATTTGTCCATGTCGAACCATTCGACGCCCACGACCTGCAAACAAACGTAGTAGATGAACAAACCGATCAGTAAACCGATTATCGAGAATTTTTTTGCTTCATGAAATTCTCGGGCTGACGCATTCAGCTTTTTATAAAGGTGGTAAGTGCCTACCAGGCAGTAAACGGTGTAGGTCACTTCGAGAGTGATGATGAGCCAGTAAATCCGGTGATGCAGCATGGGCGAAGTGATGGCTCGGTAGCTTGTTCGCTCATTGTTATGGGTTGTGTCCATGCTCAGGACATGGGCGACATATTCGTAGTTGGTGGCGTAGTCAGTAAAGTTGCTATACATCACCAGGAGTCCAAAAAAACTTATATAAGCCATTAGGACAATCTTGCTGATTCTGATGATCTTGTCAGTTGTGTAGTTGTTCAAGGTGATAGTTCTCCATCTACATAGTCCGGGGGCGGGTAAGTAGGGGAGATTCTAAGGGGCTTAACTTATTTTCGTTGGTTGACTGAATTGCAAGTTGTGTAAAAAAACGGGCAGTCATAAAAAATGTCTGCCCGTTTTTAATCAGCCTTTCCAGACTTGCGGGTTCACCAGATCCTGCGGCCGCTCACCCAACAAGGCGCTGCGCAAATTGGTTAATGCGCGGTTGGCCATGGCCTCGCGGGTTTCATGAGTCGCGGAGCCGATGTGCGGCAAGGTCACGGCGTTTTTCAGTTGGAACAGTGGTGATTCAGCCAGTGGTTCTTTTTCGTAAACGTCCAGCCCGGCGCCACGAATCCGGTTGTTTTGCAGGGCTTCGATCAAGGCCGGTTCGTCCACCACCGGGCCGCGGGCGATGTTCACCAAAATGGCGCTCGGCTTCATCAGCGCCAGTTCGCGGTGGCTGATCAGGTGCCGGGTTTTTTCGCTGAGCGGCACCACCAGGCAGACGAAATCGGCTTCGGCCAGCAGTTGATCCAGGCTGCGGAACCGCGCACCGAGCTCCTGCTCCAGTGCAGTCTTGCGGCTGTTGCCGCTGTAGATGATCGGCATGTTGAAGCCCAGCCGACCACGACGGGCGATGGCCGCGCCGATGTTGCCCATGCCGACGATGCCTAAGGTTTTGCCATGCACATCGCTGCCGAACAGGGGGGCACCGACCGTGGCTTGCCATTGTCCGGCCTTGGTCCAGGCGTCCAGCTCGGCGACGCGGCGGGCGCTGCTCATCAGCAGGGCGAAGGCCAGGTCGGCGGTGCTTTCGGTGAGCACGTCGGGGGTGTTGGTGAGCATGATCCCGCGTTCGTTGAAGTAGGCGAGGTCGTAGTTGTCGTAGCCCACCGAGACGCTGGAGACCACTTCCAGTTTGCTGGCGTTTTCCAGCTGCGCCCGGCCAAGTTTGCGACCAACACCGATCAGGCCGTGGGCGTGGGGCAGGGCTTCGTTGAATTGGGCGTTGATGTCGCCGTTTTTCGGGTTCGGCACGATCACATCGAAGTCTTGTTGCAGGCGTTCGATCATGGGCGGGGTGATGCGGCTGAAGGCGAGGACGGTTTTTTTCATTGGAGAGGGGCTCGTCGGGCGTGGAGATTGCCAAGCACGCTAACATTCTTCCCCGGCATTAGGCGAGTGCTCGGATTGCCCGGGTGTACGCCATGCAAAATTGTAGGAACGACCTGTGGCGAGGGGGCTTGTCGGAACGCCGCACCGCCCCGTTTGAGTGCGTAGCACTCACAAGATCTTTGATACATCAGAAATTTTGGGGTTGCTACGCAGCCCAACGGGGGCAAGCCCCCTCGCCACAGGTCGTTCCTATAATGGATCAGCTGTGTGGCGCGGGTTTTGGTACGTCGACGTTATCCAGCACTCGATTCACTGCCAGCTCGGCCAACATGATGACCTGCTGGATCGCCAGGAGCGTGTGCCGCTGCGGGGTGTCGACATAGGCTGCGATGTCGCTGGTCATGACGCTGGCCGAGGCCAGGGATTCGCAGACATGGGCCAGCAGGCTTTCGTTGTCCATGTCCGGTGCAACCTGAAACATCCTGCTGGGCTTGCGGCCTTCTGGTTTTTTCGGAGTGGGCTTGAGGTAGTGATCGAGCGCCCGTTCGGCGGCTTCGTTGAGTTTCTTGGAATCGAGGGATTCGTAGGGGGAAGTGTCGTCCGCCTGAGGCGGATTCGGTGTCGCTTTAAACATGGCAAAGATCCTTAAAGTTGAGGAGCTGCCACTTTTTCGTTTTCCAGACAAAAGGGTGGCAGCTGTACGCGGACTGGAAAAACCGGTAAAGGATCAAACCCGGCAGACCCGAAGGTCTCCCACGCACAGCCGCCATAACTGTGGAGCTACAAAAGCGCCGCATTATGTCATTTGCTGTGATCCTATACTTCGGGTTTTCCAGGCCCGATCGCTGAATTGCCAGCGACCCATAAAGCCTACCCACTTCGCTTCCGACGCAACAACCGTCAAAACTTGTCGGAAACCTCCCCAAAAACCACCGCGTCTGTAGGACCGTGAAGTCAGTTCGCCACCCGAGCCCCACCCAAACTCCCACTCAACTCATACGCCGCCAATTCCGCCTGATGCGCCGCCAGAATCTCCGGCAACGACCCGCGCAAATACTCGACCCAGGTCTTGATCTTCGCGTCCAGGTACTGCCGCGACGGATAGATCGCATACAGATTCAATTCCTGCGAACGATACTTCGGCATCACCCGCACCAGCGTACCGTTGCGCAGCCCTTCAATCGCCGCATACACCGGCAACACGCCAACACCCATGCCGCTGGTGATCGCCGTCTTCATCGCATCAGCGGAGTTCACCAAAAACGGCGAGCTGTTGATGGTGACCATTTCCTGGCCTTCGGGGCCATCGAAAGCCCACTTTTCCAGCGGGATCACCGGGCTCACCAGGCGCAAGCACATGTGATTGAGCAAATCGCTGGGCTTCTGCGCGCAGCCGTTGGCTTTTACATAGGCGGGCGATGCGCAAACGATGCTGTAGGTGATGCCCAAACGCTGGGAGACGAAGCCCGAGTCCGGCAGTTCGCTGGCGAGCACGATGGACACGTCGTAGCCCTCATCGAGCAGGTCCGGCACACGGTTGGCCATGGTCAGGTCGAAGGTCACGTCGGGGTGGGTCTTGCGGTAGCGGGCGATGGCGTCGATCACGAAGTGCTGACCGATGCCGGTCATGGTGTGCACTTTGAGTTGCCCGGCCGGGCGCGCGTGAGCATCGCTGGCCTCGGCTTCGGCTTCTTCGACATAGGCCAGGATCTGCTCGCAGCGCAACAGGTAGCGCTTGCCGGCCTCGGTCAGGGCGATGCGGCGGGTGGTGCGGTTGAGCAGGCGGGTTTGCAGGTGGGCTTCCAGGTTGGAGACCGCGCGCGAGACGTTGGCCGTGGTGGTGTCCAGTTGCACGGCGGCGGCGGTGAAGCTGCCGGCCTCGGCCACGTAACTGAAGGCGCGCATGTTTTGCAAAGTGTCCATGGGGTGCTCTCTTGACGAATGGCAAATTGTGACACGAAGTTTCAGAGACTGAGACCCCGACCAAGGGATTATCTCGTTAACGGTAACAAAGATTCACAAGAATCCCGGCTTATCGCCATCCGGGCCCACCCCTAGAATTGCGCCATTGTTGGAACGGGCTTGTGTGGCGAGGGGGCTTGCCCCCGTTGGGTCGCGAAGCGCCCCTAAAACCAGTCACCGCGTTCTTCAATCAGAATGCGGGTGATCGATTTACGACTGCTTCGCAGCCGAACGGGGGCAAGCCCCCTCGCCACACAGGCCTCGCTCCTACCAGATCTTGTACCTCTCCCTTTCAGGAATTTGCAGCAGTGCCGCGTCGCATCAACAGAGCGCTCAGAACGCTCAGTGTTTTGGCTTTAACCGTGACCATCAGCGGCTGCATCGGAACCGGCGGTATTGCCCCACAAGGCAAGGCACTGGAGGCCAATTCATTGGCCACCGACGAAGCCATCCAGAGCGCCGCCCAGGACGCTCACTGGCCCACCGCCCAATGGTGGCAAGCCTACGGCGACCCGCAACTGAACCGCTGGATCGACCTCGCCCTGCAAGGCAGCCCGAACATGGCCATGGCCGCCGCGCGAGTGCGTCAGGCCCGGTTCATGGCCGGCATTGCCGAGTCAGCCGAGTCGTTGCAGATTAACGGCCAATCGACCCTCAAGCGCCACAACTGGCCGACCGATCAGTTCTACGGCCCCGGCGAGTTGGCTAACACCACCACTTGGGACAACAACGCTGCGCTGGGCTTCAGCTATGCCCTCGACCTCTGGGGGCGCGAAAGCAACGCCACCGAGCAAGCGGTGGACATGGCGCACATGAGCGCTGCCGAAGCACGGCAGGCCCAGCTCGAATTGCAGAACAACATCGTGCACGCCTACATCGAGCTCTCGTTGCATTACGCGCAACGGGACATCGTCGCGGCGACCTTGAAGCAGCAACAGCAAATCCTCGACCTGGCGCAAAAACGCCTGGACGGTGGCATCGGCACGCACTTCGAAGTCAGCCAGGCCGAAACGCCGCTACCGGAAACCCATCGCCAACTTGATGCGCTGGATGAAGAAATCGCCCTCAGCCGTAACCAGCTCGCGGCCTTGGCCGGCAAGGGACCGGGGGAGGGCGCGCAGTTGCAACGGCCGACGCTGTCGTTGGGGACGGCGCTGAAGTTACCGTCGTCGCTGCCGGCGCAATTGCTCGGTCAACGCCCGGACGTGGTTGCCAGTCGTTGGCAAGTGGCGGCCCAGGCGCGGGGCATCGATGTCGCTCACGCCGGCTTCTACCCCAACGTCGATCTGGTGGGCAGCCTCGGTTACATGGCCACTGGCGGCGGTGCGCTGGAGTTCCTGACCGGCAAGAAGCTCAACTACAGCGTGGGACCTGCGATAACATTGCCGATTTTTGACGGCGGCCGTTTGCGTTCCGAGCTGGGTGAAGTCTCGGCCGGTTATGACATCGCCGTGGCCAAATACAACCAGACGCTGGTCAATGCGCTGAAGAACATCTCCGACCAGTTGATCCGCCGCGAGTCGATGGACAAGCAGCAAACGTTCGCCGCCGAATCGGTGGCCACGGCGCAGAAGACCTACGACATCGCGATGATTGCGTATCAGCGTGGGCTCACCGATTACCTCAACGTACTCAATGCGCAGACCTTGCTATTCAAGCAGCAACAAGTGCAGCAGCAGGTGCAGGCTGCGCGGTTGAGTGCTCATGCTGAACTGGTGACTGCTTTGGGCGGAGGCCTCGGCGCTGGCAACGACGTCCCGAGTGCCGAGAAAACCCACCCCCCGAAAACCCCGGTTCTTTTGCGTTGAACACAAACCCTGTGGGAGCGGGCTTGCCCGCGATGGCGTCATCACATCCGACATTGATGGCGCCTGACACACTGCCATCGCGGGCAAGCCCGCTCCCACAGGTTCTGCGTCTTAACCGAATCTCAATGAGCACGATTTCATGACTCCCTTGCCCGCACCTTTGCGCTGGCTGTATTCCCTTGAATGGCGCCGGGGTTTCTTTGACTGGGCGCGCAGCGATGGCGTGACCTGGGTCTACATTTTCAAGGTGTTGTTCGCGGCGTTCCTGACCCTGTGGCTGGCCATGCGTCTTGAATTGCCGCAACCGCGCACCGCGATGATCACCGTGTTCATCGTCATGCAACCGCAAAGCGGCCAGGTGTTCGCCAAGAGTTTCTATCGCTTCCTCGGCACGTTGGCCGGTTCGGCGGTGATGGTCGCGCTGATTGCCTTGTTCGCGCAGAACACCGAACTGTTCCTCGGCTCGCTGGCGATCTGGGTCGGCCTCTGCACGGCTGGTGCGGCGCGTTGTCGCAACTTTCGCGCCTACGGATTTGTGCTCGCCGGTTACACCGCGGCGATGGTCGGGTTGCCTGCCCTGGCGCATCCGGACGGCGCATTTATGGCGGCGGTCTGGCGGGTGCTGGAAATCTCTCTGGGGATTCTCTGCTCGACGCTGGTCAGCGCCGCGATCCTGCCGCAAACCGCCAGCGCGGCAATGCGCAACGCCTTGTATCAGCGCTTCGGCGTGTTCGCGTTGTTCGTCACCGACGGTTTGCGCGCTCGGAGCAAACGAGATGCTTTCGAAGCCAGCAACGTGCGCTTCATTGCCGAGGCGGTGGGCCTGGAAGGACTGCGCAGCGTCACAGTGTTCGAAGACCCGCACATGCGTCGACGCAACGGGCGACTCAGTCGTTTGAACAGCGAGTTCATGGGCGTCACCACACGCTTCAATGCCCTGCATCAGTTGCTCGAGCGCCTGCGCGGCAGCGGCGCCGATCACGTTGTCGCGGCGATCAAACCAGGGTTGCAGGACCTGGCCGAAGTGCTCGACGGTTTCAGCGGCCGTGCGCTGACCAGCCCTGACTCCGCTCGCCTGGCCAGCGCCTTGGCGACTTACAAGGACAACTTGCCGGCGCAGGTGCGCAGGCTTCGGGCGAGCTTTCAGGAGAGCGACCCGAGCGACGCCGAACAGCTGGATTTTCACACTGCCTACGAACTGCTTTATCGCTTCGTCGACGACCTGCACAGTTATGCACAGACCCACGCGTCCCTGGCCGATCACAGCCACGAACGGGAGCGTTGGGACGAGCCCTTCACCCCGCAAACCAACTGGTTGGCCTCGGCGGCGTCGGGGATTCGCGCAGCGTTCATCCTTGTGGTGCTCGGCAGTTATTGGGTGGCCACCGCGTGGCCGAGCGGGGCGACCATGACCCTGATCGCCGCCGCCACCGTGGGCCTTTCTGCGGCGACACCGAACCCCAAGCGCATGGCCTTTCAGATGGCCTGCGGGACCTTGCTCGGGGCGCTGATCGGCTTCGTCGAGATGTTTTTCATTTTTCCCTGGATCGACGGTTTTCCGTTGCTTTGCGTGATGCTCGCGCCGGTGATTGTGCTCGGGTCGTTCCTCACTTCTCGGCCGCAATACGCCGGTGTCGGCCTGGGGTTGCTGATCTTCTTCAGCACCGGTTCCGTGCCGGACAACCTCACGGTCTACAACCCTTACGCCTTTATCAACGACTACATCGCCATGGTCATGGGCATGTTGGTGTGCGCGGCGGCCGGGGCAATCATTCTGCCGCCCAACAGCCGCTGGTTGTGGCGGCGGCTGGAGCAGGACTTACGCGGGCAAGTGGTGTACGCCATCAGCGGCAAACTCAAAGGCCTGGCGTCGAGTTTTGAAAGTCGCACGCGGGACTTGCTGCATCAGGCCTATGGCCTCGCCGCAGGGCAGCCGCAGGTGCAGCGGGACTTGTTGCGCTGGATGTTGGTGGTGCTGGAAGTCGGCCACGCGATTATCGAACTGCGCAAGGAACAAGCGATTCTGCCGGTGCATCCGGCGTATGCCGAATCCCAGCCGTGGCGCCAGTCCATCCGGGTGATGGGGCGTTCGCTGGTGCGGCTGTTTCTGCAACCGGGCCAGAGCAATCTGGAGCGGGCGCTGGTCGCGGTCGACCACGCGATCGGTCGCGTGCAGGCCACCGACGAACCCTTCGCGCCGCACTTCGACACCTCTGCATTGCGCCGGGTGAAGAGCTACCTGCATTTTATCCGCACCTCGCTGCTCGACCCGCAATCGCCTCTGGCCTCATACACCACTGCCAAGCCCCAAGGACTTGAACATGCCTCGTGAAATCGCCTTCCACGGCGTGTACATGCCGACCATGACCCTGATGTTTTTCATTGCGGCGGCGCTAGCCTGGGGCCTTGATCGGTTCTTGTCCGGGTTCGATCTGTACCGCTTCTTCTGGCACCCGGCACTGCTGCGCCTGAGTCTGTTTACCTGTCTGTTCGGCGCTTTGGCGCTGACTGTCTACCGTTGACTCTCTACCACTGACTCTCTATCACTGAAGAAGGCCCTGATGAAAAAGCTTTTCAGCCTGCTCGCGACCCTGCTGGTATTGGCCCTTGCCCTGTGGATCGGCCGGACCTTGTGGGTGCATTACATGAATACGCCCTGGACCCGCGATGGCCGGGTGCGCGCCGACATCATCAATGTCGCCGCCGACGTCACCGGTGAGGTGGTGGAGGTGCCGGTGCGCGACAACCAGCTTGTGAAGAAGGGCGACCTGCTGATGCGCATCGACCCCGAGCACTATCGCATCGCGGTGAAACAGGCGCAGAGCCTGGTGGCCTCGCGCAAGGCGACGTGGGAGATGCGTAAGGTCAACGCCCATCGTCGCGCCGACCTCGACAACCTGGTGATCTCCAGGGAAAACCGCGACGACGCCACCAACATCGCCGACTCGGCCCTGGCCGATTACCAGCATGCGCAAGCGCAACTGGAAGCGGCGGAACTGAACCTCAAACGCACCGAAGTGCGGGCGGCGGTGGACGGCTACGTCACCAACCTCAACGTCCATCGCGGTGACTACGCGCGCATCGGCGAAGCGAAAATGGCCGTGGTCGATATGAACTCGTTCTGGGTCTATGGCTTCTTCGAGGAAACCAAACTGCCGCACGTGCGGGTGGGCGACAAGGCCGACATGCAGTTGATGAGCGGCGAAGTGCTCAAGGGCCATGTGGAGAGTATTTCGCGCGGCATCTATGACCGTGATAACCCGGAGAGTCGCGAGCTGATTGCCGACGTGAACCCGACGTTCAACTGGGTGCGCCTGGCGCAGCGGGTGCCGGTGCGGATTCACATTGATGAAGTGCCGGAGGGTGTGCTGTTGGCGGCGGGGATTACGTGTACGGTGGTTGTTAACTAACCGTTAGACCTGCGTCGCATCCATCGCGAGCAGGCTCGCTCCCACAGGGAATTTGCGTCGTTCACCGAGTCAGAGTTTGAACTCGGTCAATGTGTGCGAGCCTGCTCGCGATGGACGCGACGCAGGTTCACTCCTTGCAAAACGTCTCATGTAAATGCCGCCAAACCACCTTGCCATCGGCCTGTTTCTCAAACACCACCGAGGACCGGCGATCAGAATGTAACCCCGTTGCATCGGTCTGCTGCTCGCGATAACTCACCACTGCGCCACCGTCATACAGCGCGACACCTCGCAACTCGCTGAGCTCGATCCTGAAGCCGAGCTTCTTGCCGCCCGCCAGCAGGAACAACTCATTCAACGCCTCGAAATCCAGCACCCGACCCAAGGGCGAGACCATGGAAAACTGCGGCGAAAAACGCGTCAACAATTGCTCAAGTTCAGCCTCGTTTCGCTCCTCGGCCAACCATTGTTCGATGGCTACGTGGGCCTGGATCACTTCGTCAAAGTATTCGGTGTAGTCGGTCATGCTGTTTCCTGAAAGTCTGAAAAGTGTGTTCTGACGCCTTCGCGGTGTCAGAGCTGCCCGCGCAACCCGAACCGCTTCATCAGCCCCGACTCCAACAGCCCCTTGGGCAACAACCCCGCCATCAACGGCAACGCCCGGCTGCCATTGCCCAAACGCACCAGACGCGGCGGTTTATTCTGCTGCACGGCCTTCAATAAACCGACGGCAAACTCACTGGCAGGCGTCGGCTTGTCCTGAGACGCCTTGGCCCGTGCACGAATACCTTCGCGCAGCGGCCACCACGGTGATTGTTCGGTGATCAGTTGCTCCGCCTCATGGCCGGCATTCTTGGCGAAGCTGGAGGCGATGGCCCCCGGCTGAACTTCCATGACCCGCACACCGAAGGGGGCCAGTTCCATGCGCAATGCATCGCTCAAGGCATGCACGGCGGCTTTCGAAGCACAGTAAGCACCGGCAAACGGCGTGACCAGAACCCCGGACACGCTGCCGATGTTCACCACCAGGCCTCTGGCGCGACGCAGCACCGGGAACATCGCGCGAGTCACGCCGACGATTGCAAACACGTTGGTTTCAAACTGGCGCTGCATGGCCGGCACGCCGCCATCGAGCAGCGGCCCCATGGCGCCATAACCGGCATTGTTGATCAACACATCAAGGCCGCCGCGTTGCTGGTTGATCCGCTCGCTCAGCTGTTCAAGGGCCGGGCCATCGTTAACGTCCAGCTGCACGGCGGTGAAACCGGCGGCGGTGAGAGCCGCCACATCTTCAGCCTTGCGGGCGCTGGCCCAGACTTCGTAACCGGCACCTTTGAAGGTGTCGGCAAGTGCGCGGCCAATGCCGCTGGAACAACCGGTAATCAACGCAACGGGCATGGCGCGGTCCTTGTGCAAAAAAAGAAGAGGATCAGTCAGAAAAACTACCCTGCAAATGCTCGGCACGAAACTCCAGGGTTTGCGGGCGATAGCCAGGGCGTAGCGGCGGCAACGGCAAACAGTCTTGCCAATTGGCGCCGGCCTGCAATTCGCCGGGGCCGCGATAGCGCGGTGCGGCGTATTGATTGTCGGCCAGATTGACCGTATCGCCCGGTGCATAAGCAGCGATGCGCCAGCGCAGTTCGGTCAGCGGCACGTCGTTGCCGTTGTTCATTGTCAGCTGCAACGGCCGGTCCGCCGGGCAGTGTTCCGGGGCATAGACGATACGCAGTTCAAGGCGCGCCAGTTGCTTGACCTCGCGGTTGTCCAGCCAGATCACCCACATCACCACGAGGCCCAATCCGACGGCAGCCGCCATGGATACCGGGAAGGCCTTGGCCGGATAGCGCAGCAGCAGGATCAGCCAGGTGATGACCAGCAGGACGCCGATGAACATGTTTGAACGCTCCTTGAAGTCATGATCACCATCCTACCGAACGACTGCGGGAATGGACATTCACGGATCAACTGCGATCACCGCTGGTCGGCACTGTACTTTCTGACAGTAGCCATGCCTGATCACGAGCGGTTAGATAACCGCAGGCTAACAGGGATGGATCGGCATGCAGGCTTCGACACCGACTATGCATTACAAAACACCTGGCATGACGGTGTTCGACCCGCGCAGCTTGCCGGTCCGTTCGGTGGATTATTGGCGTGAGGTCGAAGGCGCCCCGACTCAGGCGCGCATCAACCGTACCCTCCACAATGCCGCAGGATTCGCGGTCAAACAGTGGGATCCACGGCTGTGGGCGTTGCAAAAGGACGATGTCTCGACTCCTGCCAATCTCACGATCGTAAATTCGTTGTCGGGTGTTCCCGTCAGTACAATCAGCGTCGATGCCGGCTCACAGACCAGTCTTCCCGGCCTGGCCAACGAAGCGCTGCAAAGCTGGGGCAGTCGCGGTACCCGACGCGAGATTCACTACGACGACCTGCTTCGTCCCGTGGCGGTTTTTGAGCACGTCGCCACGCAGCCACCCCGATGTGCCGAGCGTATGGAGTATGGTCGTGCCGAGCACGGCGAGCGGGATCACAACCAGTACGGGCAGTTGATTCGCCAGGATAGTCCCGGCGGGACCGAGCTGTTCAAGGCGTTTGCGATCACCGGCCAATGCATCAGGCACGTTCAGCACTTCACCCAGAATACCGCCGCACCTGATTGGCCGGAGCCGATAGCGGATCGACAGAAGTTGCTCGAACCGGGCGAGGGGGCCCTCTCGACATGGCGTTACGGTCCGTTGGGTAATGTGCTGGAAACCGTCGATGCCAGGCACAACTGTCAGACTTTCAACTTCACCCTGGATGGCCAGTTACGCCATGGCGCCTTGAAACTGGCCGGCGAACTCTCTTGGCAAACACTGGTCAGCGAGATCGAGTACAACGCCGAGGGACAGCCCCTGCGAGAAGTGGCGGGTAACGGCGTACAAACAACGCTCAAGTATGGTCCCGAGGATGGTCGTCTGTTGGAGCGACGGGCGAACAGCGATCGAGTCGGATTGCTGCAACACCTGTCCTACGGCTATGACCGAATGGGCAATGTGCTGAGTATCGAAGACAAGGCACTGCCAGTCCGTTACTTCAACAACCAGCGTATTGATCCCGTCAGTCGTTTTATCTACGACAGTCTTTATCAATTGGTCCAGGCGTTTGGCTGGGAGGCGGGCGGCCCCAGTAAGGGGCCGAACTCAGTCGGTCGTACTGATCCGGCAGCGGTCAGCAATTACCATCAGCGCTACTGCTATGACGAGGCCGGCAACCTGCTGAAGCTGACGCATGTCGGCGCACAAAACCCGGGCCGTGAACTATCGGCCGCGCGGTTCAGCAATCGCTGTCTGCCTTATCGCAAGGGTGTGCCGCCCAGCGAAGAAGACATCGCCGTAGCGTTCGACGCCAATGGCAATCTGCTGGAGTTGGATCAGGGAAGGTTCTTGACGTGGGATCTGCGAAATCAATTGCAGTCGGTCAGCCCGGTAGAACGCGCCTCCGGGCTCAATGACAGTGAGTTCTATGTCTACGATGGCGGCGGTCAGCGGGTGCGCAAGATTCGTTCGTTGCAGACCAATGCCCGAACCGTGATCGCCGAAGTGCGTTACTTGCCGGGGCTGGAACTTCGTAACGACAGTGGCACCGGGGAATCGCTGCAAGTCATCACCGCTCAGACCGGGCTCAACAGGGTTCGGGTGTTGCATTGGGAAACCGAGCCACCGTCCGGCGTCAACGATCAGTACCGCTACACCCAGGTCGATCACCTGAACTCCAGCACCGTGGAACTGACTGACGGCGCACAGATCATCAGCCAGGAAGTCTTCTACCCCTACGGCGAAACGGCGTGGTTTGCCGGTACGGACGTGATCGGCGTCGACTATAAAACCATTCGCTATTCGGGCAAGGAGCGGGATGCGACAGGGCTTCATTACTACGGTTTTCGGTACTGCATACCGTGGTTGCAGCGATGGGCGAATACCGATCCTGCCGGGACT
Source organism: Pseudomonas sp. GGS8 (assembly GCF_024168645.1). Lineage (NCBI taxonomy): Bacteria > Pseudomonadati > Pseudomonadota > Gammaproteobacteria > Pseudomonadales > Pseudomonadaceae > Pseudomonas > Pseudomonas sp. GGS8. The sequence continues at coordinate 3,023,604 of NZ_JALJWF010000001.1, forward strand.
GTCGACGGTCTCAATCCGTATCGGATGACCCGGAACAATCCCCTCACCCTTGTCGACGACAACGGGGCAATCAGCACAGTGCCGCAGGCAAACGGATTAAGCCGGCCGGTGATTGCGGTGGGCGATGAACGCAAGGTGCCGGGTGCCAGACCCGTTGACGCGGGGAAGCCCGTGTCGATGGTCCCATTCACGGGGCAACCAACCGATATCAGGAACGCATTATCGGTGCCGGAATTTAGCCGGGTGATTGTCAATACGGACTTGTTGATGTCAACCAAAGTCCCTTATTCGCCGAGGATCAGTTCGCAACTGGCGAATAAGGCTGGGGGGGCCGAGTTTATATTTTCGATGCAGCGGATGACCTATTCCGGACAGGCAAAAGGCGAGTTCAATGCCTTGAAGGTTGTCGATATAGACGCGGGAGAAATACCTGATCAACGCAGCGCAGTCTCTGGCTATTGGGCTCCTCAGGGAGGCTACGTCGACATAAAGATGCACCCCAGGGGCACAGATCCCGACTTTGTTTTTACGCCGGCGTTTAGTGGTTGCTCGCTGACCGTGGATCAGATGAACAACAACGTCCTGCGTGTGAGGCATGTAGAGGGCTCAAAGGAAAATGCCCAATACAATCACTTACCCGCCGCCGAGCATGGATTGGGACTGAGTGCGGCCATGCAGTTTCCGGATTACGGCTTCGACGTTGATGAAAACAACAATGTGATTACCGAGACGACCGGCTTTGCCTTTATGAAGTACGACCGAAAAACACAGGCGTGGGACATTCATTACCAAGTGGCTCAGGGCGCCATGGGCGTTGCGAAGTATTCCCCCGCCAAAAAAAGTTTTTTTGGCGGGTCGAATTCCTCTGTGAATGTGTTCGAGCGCTCCAAGGTCCGAAAAACCATGAACAAGAAGGTTGTCACCGCTAAACAAAAATAAGTGTCGAGCCTACTTGCTGCACCTGGCCCGGAGGGACAAGCAGCCATTCTCAATGGGCGTCGGCGTGCTATTCGCAGGCCTCGGCGGGGATGGATATTCGCGGATCAGGGCCTGCACCGCTGGTCGGTACTGTAATTTCTGACAGTAGCCAGCCATGCGCTCGAAACGTTAGAAAACATTGGCCAACAGGGCAGTTATTCGATGGACGGTGGCAATGGGAATGCATCACAACACACCCACACTGACGGTCGTCGATCCGCGCGGCTTGTCGATCCGTTCGGTTGATTATTGGCGGGCTGTCGAAAACGTCCCTGCTGAGGCACGCATCAACCGCATCGCTTACGATGCCGCAGGACGCGCGGCAGAACAGTGGGATCCACGGCTTTGGGCGCTGTCACAAGAAGAACCGCTGACACCCGCCAATCTAACGACAGCGTTTTCGTTGTCGGGCAATGCGCTGTTCACTTACAGCGTCGATGCCGGTTGGCAGCTCAACCTGCCAGGTCTGGGTCGTGAGGTTTTATCGGGATGGGACAGCTGCGGCACGCGACGCGAGGTTGAATATGACGACCTGCGTCGTCCCGTGGCAGTGTTCGAGCAGGGCACAACTGAGCCGCGAAGGTCTGTTGAACGCATGGCCTATGGCGGTCCCGATCATGGCGAGCAGAATCAATGCGGGCAGTTGATCCGCCATGATGACCCTGCCGGGACGGTGCTGTTCGAGGCCTTTTCGATCACCGGCCAATGCGTGAAGCAAGTCCGTCATTTCACCCTGGACCCCGTTGCCCCAGACGGGCCGGAGTTGGAAGCCGATCGCCAGCGGCTGCTTGAGCCGGGGGAAGGGGCTGTCTCGACGTGGCGTTTCGGCCCGCTGGGCGATGTGCTGGAACAGATCGATGCCAAGAAAAACCGTCAGGCCTTCAGCCTGACCCTTGAGGGGCGTCTGCGTGAGGCGCGTCTGCAACTCCAGGGACTGACCACCTGGCAAACGCTGGTCAGCGATATCCAGTACAACGCCGAAGGGCAAATCGAACGGGAGGTCGCGGGCAACGGGGTGCGAACAACCCTCGGTTACCGTCCTGAAGACGGTCTGTTGATGGAGCGTCGGTCACAGGATGCCGACGCCCGGATGTTGCAGCATCTGATCTATGACTATGACCCGATGGGCAACGTGTTGAGCATCGAGGACAAGGCTCTGCCAGTGCGCTACTTCGCCAACCAGCGCATCGACCCGCTCAGTCGCTTTGGCTACGACAGTCTTTATCAGTTGATCGAGGCCTTTGGTTGGGAGGCGGGCGGTCCCAATCAAGGACCCGGGTCGGTCGGGCGCACCGATCCGGCGGCGGTCAGCAACTATCGGCAGACTTACCGCTATGACACGGGCGGCAATCTGCTGCAGCGGACCCACGTTGGTGCGCAAGATCACGGGCGCGAGATGAAAGCTGCCCGCTACGGCAATCGTTGCCTGCCTTGGCGCAACGGCGTGCCGCCCACCGAAGACGAAATCGCTGCCGCGTTCGACGCCAACGGCAATTTGCTGGAGCTGGATCAGGGACGGCTCTTGACCTGGGATCTGCGCAATCAGTTGCAATCGGTCAGCCCCGTGGAGCGCGCCTCCGGGCGCAATGACCGGGAGTCGTACCTCTACAATGGCGGTGGCCAGCGTGTACGCAAAATCCGCTCGTTGCAGACCAACGCCCGAACCGTGGTCGCTGACGTGCGTTACTTGCCGGGGCTGGAGCTGCGCACCGATAACGGCACCGCAGAGGTGCTGCAGGTGATCACCGCCCAGGCCGGACTCAACAGCGTGCGGGTATTGCATTGGGAGAGCACCCCGCCTTCGGGAACAAACGACCAGTATCGATACGGCTTCATCGATCATTTGGGTTCGATCAGCCTGGAGCTGGCCCATGATGGGCGAATCATCAGCCGCGAAAACTTTTACCCCTTCGGCGAGACGGCGTACCTGGCCGGGGATGATGTGATCGAGGTCAGTTACAAAACCGTTCGTTACTCGGGCAAGGAGCGGGATGCGACGGGGCTTTATTACTATGGCTTTCGTTACTACGTACCGTGGCTGCAGCGCTGGATTAACCCTGATCCTGCCGGGGACGTGGATGGTTTGAATTTTTACGCGATGGTCATAAATAATCCATTGACTCTGTGGGACGCGGATGGGCTCACCAATACAGGGAACTATGAAGTAAAGGTTGGACTGAAGGAGAAGTTGGCGCTGAAAGTATCGAAGTTGAAGGTCAAGATCAGTGTTTTCGATACAGTGTCGGGAAAGTACAAGGAGTCAGATGAATTTAAGGTTGTGGAAGTGGAAATGGGAAGTAAGTACTTGGTGAGTGGTGATGAGGTGAAGAAAAACCTGAAGGAATATAGAGATATTTATAAAGCTCATATGAGTGCGGCGTCAAAAATAAAGCCGGGGGGCGAAGAGTCTAATAGTAGTCTTGGCGAAAGTGTTTCTGGGTATATGTTACGAAGTGCGAATGATACGTTTGTGGAGGAAGCTAATACTTATCTGGATCCACCGAATATGCACCCGGATACTTTCGTTGAGCGACGATTCTTCGCTGTTCTGAAAAGATCGGATAAAAATAAATTGCCTGAGCAGCGAAAGATTTACGGGCTAACTGAGTTGAGTACGCTTACAGAAAAGGGCAAGACGGAAGTCACTATCATTCAGACCGTCGTCCATCCTGATACTCAAGTTGTAGAAGATTTGCCAGGGAGGGCGCCGAGCAATAAGGGTTCGATGGGACGATTGCCCCTCATGCGAGGTATCGGCACTTACTTGACAGTGCAGTCTTTGGCAGCAGTGTCGAAGCCTAAGGATGTTGTTGTTAAAAAAGTTATAACAGAAGCGATAAACCCGCGTTCCGCCAAGATCGCCCTGAAGTTTGGCGCCAAGTTGGTCAAATAAAGAAAAAAGCCCCCGCCCAACCCGCTGCGGATAGGGAACGCAGCGGGCTGGACGGGAGCTTCTTGTGTTACCGGTCAATCACTGCGCGATGGTTTTCACCGACACGCCGCGTTCGATCGGGGTGGAACGGCCGTAGATATCTTCAAACCGCTCGATATCGTCTTCACCCAAATAGCTGCCCGATTGCACTTCGATGATCTCGAGTGCAATTTTGCCCGGGTTGCGCAGACGGTGAACCGAGGCGATCGGGATGTAGGTCGATTGGTTTTCAGTGAGCAGAAACACGTTTTCGTCGCAGGTCACTTCAGCAGTGCCGCTGACCACGATCCAGTGTTCGGCGCGGTGATGGTGCATCTGCAGCGACAGGCACGCACCCGGTTTGACCGAGATGCGCTTGACCTGGAAGCGGCCGCCCATGTCCACCGAGTCGTAGGAACCCCACGGACGATAGACTTCGCAGTGGGTCTGGGTTTCGCTACGGCCCAGCTCGTTGAGGGTGTTGACCATCTGTTTGACGCCTTGGACCTTGTCCTTGTGGGCGATCATCATGGCGTCCTTGGTTTCGACCACCACGATGTTTTCCAGGCCGATCACCGACACCAGTTTGCCGTTGCCGTGGATCATGCAGTTCTTGCTGTCCTGGATGACCACGTCGCCTTTGGTGACGTTGCCGTTGGCGTCTTTTTCATTGACTTCCCACAGCGACGACCAGCAGCCGACATCGCTCCAGCCCGCGGTCAGCGGCACGACGCAGGCGCGCTGGGTTTTTTCCATCACTGAATAGTCGATGGAATTGTCTGGGCAGCAGGCGAAGGTGGCAGGGTCGATGTCGACGGTGTCGGGATCCTGCGCGCTACGCTCCAGCGTCAGTACGCAGGTGTCGTAGATGTCCGGATCGTGTTTTTTCAGTTCTTCGAGGAAACGGCTGGCGCGGAACAGGAACATGCCGCTGTTCCAGAAGTAACCACCGGACTGGACGAACTCGGTGGCGCGTTTCACGTCGGGTTTTTCGACGAAGTGCGAGACGCGGCTGACGCCTTCCGGCAGCAGGGCATCGTTGGTGGATTTGATATAGCCGTAACCGGTTTCCGGTTTGGTCGCCGGTACGCCGAACAGCACCATCTCGCCACGCTCGGCCGCCACGGTGGCCAGGGCCAGGGCGCGTTGCAGGGCTTTCTGGTCTTCCAGGACGTGGTCGGCCGGTAACACCAGCATCAGCTCGTCGCGACCTTCATTGACCAGCATCATCGCAGTCAGGGCCACTGCTGGTGAGGTGTTGCGGCCGAAGGGTTCCATCAGCACGCGCTGCACGTCCAGGTTGCGGGCGCTCAGTTGCTCGTTGACGATGAAACGATGTTCCTTGTTGCAGACCACGATCGGGGTGTCCATGCCTTCGAACACCAGGCGTTCGAGGGTTTGCTGGAACAGCGTTTGCTCGCCGGTCAGGGCGAGGAATTGCTTGGGAAATTGCTTACGGGAAAGCGGCCAAAGACGTGAGCCGCTACCACCTGACAAGATTACTGGAATCATGTTGTTACTCCTTGAAAAACGTATGGGTCAGAGCTACTGCGTTCTGTCGTTTCACTCTTGTTCTTATTCCGTACCCGATTGACGCCTTGATCCACTGTGGGAGCGAGCCTGCTAGCGATGACTGAGTGTCAGTCGACATCAATGCTGGATGTCAGATCGCAATCGCGAGCAGGCTCGCTCCCACAGGGAACAGCGTTAATCAGGTGAATTTGTTAGCGCGTCGACACTGGGCGCTTTACCCAAACTGGCGACAGGCTGCTGCCATTGCCGGTGACGTACAGCACCGCGGCTTCACCACGCTCCAAGGCAACCGGCTTCACGTCGCCGACTTTCTTGTCGCCTTCGTACAGCGCCAGGCTGACTTTCACGGGGTTGATTTCACGTTCGCCGCGGCTCTTGGCGGCCACGTTCGGCACCACTTCGGTTTTGCCGTCCGCGGTTTTCAGGGTCAGGGCCTTGTCGCTGAGGTTCTGCACGCGCACCAGGGATTTCTGCTTGTTCTTGAACGGCGGTTCTTCAATCAGTTGCGGCGCGCCGCTGGCGTTGTTGACCAGGGTGTAATAGTGATCACCGGCCAGTTTCACCGGCAGGGTCTGGCTGCCGATCTTGGCGCTGTAGTCGCCGCCTGGCATGAAGCTGAAGTCAGTGCTGGACAGCGGCGCGACTTCGTTCAGGTTGGTAGTGCCGACAGTGGCGCTGACTTCGGCGTTGCCGGCGTTGTAGACCCGCACGAAGCTGGAGCCTTTCGGTGCGGTCGGGCCGTAGAGGGCGGCATCGCCACCGGCGAAGGCCTGCATCGACAGCACGCTCATGCCGGCGACGAGGGCAACTGCTTTTAAGGAGCGAGCGGCGAGACGGCGAGGAGTAGTAGTGAAAGTCATGGGTGTACCTCTCTTTCAGTTTTGCGCCCGGTCGGGCGTCTCGGATTTAGTGTTTGCAGCTACGTTTTGTTGGCGTGCGCCGGCTTGTTTAAGCTCTGCGACCCACTGCGGGTCGGCGTCACCGATTTCGTTGTTCACAGGCAGATATCGTTCAGGGAACTCCCAGATCAGCACTTGTGGCGGGCTGTTCTTGAAGGCATCGCTTTTGAGGTAGCTGAGCATCGGCAGAATCGGGCCGTGGCCGTCTTCGGCGTAATTGACCACGTCGCTGTGCAGTGCTTCTTTCAGTGCCCCGACGAAGTTCCAGTTCGGATTGGCGCTGTAGCTGGTGCCGATCAGGGCCACCGGCACTTCAGTGTTGGCGAACAGTGCGTCATCACCGGCAGGCTGATCCTGAGCCGCCACGGTGTTGCGCTTCTGCAAAGGTTCTGGCGCCGGCATCAGGTTTTCGAACAGCGGGTCCAGCGGCAGGAACAAGCGCAGGTCGCCCTTGTGGGTCACCTTCTCGGCCGGTTCGGTGACGAAGTTTTGCGGTTCGCCGCTGAGCGGGGCCTTGTCGGCAATGGTTTTGGCCAGGGTCTGCGCAGCGATTTGTGCGCCTTCCGGGGTCCAGTGGGTGTCGGTGCGCAGGAACACTTGCTGACCGTCGTGCTTGGCTTGTTGCAGCGGGCCGAGCAGGTCAGGGGCAAGAATTTTGTTGGCCGCCACTTGAGCGTGGAAGTCCTGATAGAGGTTGGCGTGGATGCTCGAAGGCTTCACTTCACCCAAGTGTTCCGGGTACAGGCGAGTCTTGGCCGGCACGATCGCCATCACCAGTTTCACGCCTTTCTCTTTCAGTTCCTGGCGCACGCCTTCGACCAGCGCGTAGTTGCCTTGCAGGTTCAACTCTTCGTTGACGATCGGGTTGAATTCCTCATCGCTGTACAACCACTGATCGCGACCGAGCACCACGCCCGGACGACCTTCGTTGAACAGTTTGAAATCCAGCGCGGCCCAAAGGTTGGTGCCCAGGCGCTTGATCGGGAACTCGTCGTCGTAATGCGTCTCGACGGCTTTGGTCCAGCGACCGTTGAGCACGGTGGCATCGGCGTTGGTACTGAAGCCGAAGAAGCTGCGTACCGACCACACGCCCAGGACCAGCAAGGTCACCAGAAACAGGGCGATGTAGAAGATGCGTAATGAGCGGGTCATGGTCAGATCCCTCAGAACTGGAAGTAAAGGAACGGCGAGAAGCTTTGCGCCGAGAGTTTGAAAATCGAAGCGATGAACAGCAGCAGCACCAGGGCGCGCATCACGTAGCGGGACCAGTCAGCGGTCCAGTAGGCCGGTTGCACAGTCGCTTCAACGCCGACGGTGTAACCCGGTTCGTGGATGCTGGCCGGGTTGTCACCTGGTACGGCTTTGATCATTCCAGGCGTCGCCGCGGCAGGGCCATCGGCCTCGACGTTGACGGCAGGCTTGGTCTTGACCGGTGGCCGGTTGGTGTAGAAATCGCGGATACCGAAGAACGCCAGAGTGACGTAGGCCACCACCAGGGTTGCCACTTGCAGACCGGTGAGGCTGGCCTGATTGAGTTCCGACAGCGACCATTCGCCGAAGCTGAACATCGCGCCGTACATGCGACCGGCGACGTGCAGGTTTTCCGAGCGGAAGATCACCCAGCCCATGACAACGAGCAGGAAGGTCAGTGCCCAGCGGATCGGGTTGATGCTGCGCGGCGAGGTGTTCAGGCCCAGTGCTTTTTCGATCGCCAGCCACATGCCATGCCAGGCACCCCAGACGATGTAGGTAATGTTCGCGCCGTGCCACAGACCACCGAGCAGCATGGTCAGGAACAGGTTGCGATAGGTCATCAGCGTGCCTTTACGGTTACCGCCAAGGGTGATGTACAGGTAGTCACGCAGCCAGGTGGAGAGGCTGATGTGCCAGCGCCGCCAGAACTCGGTGATCGACTGGCTGATGTACGGCTGTTTGAAGTTTTCCATGAAGCGGAAACCCATCATCAAGCCCAGGCCGATGGCCATGTCGCTGTAGCCGGAGAAGTCGAAGTACAGCTGCGCGGTGTAGGCGAGGGCGCCCAGCCAGGCGTCACCCGTGGTCGGGTTCTGCAAGGCGAAGCAATGGTCGGCCACTACCGCCAGGGTGTCGGCGATGAAGACTTTCTTGATGAAACCCTGCATGAACCGCGTGGCACCTTCGGAGAACTTGTCGAGGGTGTGGGTGCGGTTGTTGAACTGGTCGGCCAGGTCGCGAAAACGCAATACAGGGCCCGCGATCAGGTGCGGGAAGATCGCCACGAACGCAGCAAAATCGATCAGGTTACGGGTGGCCGGGGTATCACCGCGGTAGACGTCGATGATGTAGCTGATGGACTCGAAGATGTAGAACGAGATCCCGATCGGCAACAGCACGTGGGTCAGGATGAACGGCGACAGACCGACCGAGGTCATCATCGCGTTGATGCTGTCCACGCCGAAGTTGGCGTACTTGAAGTAGCCGAGGATGCACAGATCCACCGCAACGCCGAGCAGCAGCCAGCGCTGGGCCGGTTTGGTCCGAACGCCCGCGGCGCCGACTTTCAGGCCGATCCAGTAGTTCCACAGCGTGACGGCCGCGAACAGCGCAAGGAAGTCCACACGCCACCAGGCGTAGAACACGTAGCTGGCGATCAGCAGCAGCAGATTGCGATAGCGTATTCCGCTCAGGTAGTACAAGCCGAGAAAGATCGGCAAGAACAGAAACAGGAATACGTTGGATGAAAATACCATCCCGATCTCTCCATGTTTAACCAACAGTCAAGGGCCAACGGCCCCCCCAAACCCCCCACTGAAAACCGGAGGGCGAAACAACAACTCATACCTGACACTGACCCTGTGGGAGCGGGCTTGCCCGCGATAGAGGTGTGTCAGTCGACATCAATGTTGAAAGTCAGATTGCATTCGCGGGCAAGCCCGCTCCCACAGGGTTTTGTGTATGTTCTAAGAACCTTTGCCCTTGTCATTGGCCGGGTCGAAGACCTTGGTCAAATCCCCACCCAGTCGGAACGTCTTGAACGGCTGCATCTTGTGCTTGAGTTCCAGCACGTCCGGCGGGCAGGTGTAGAGCGAGCAGAATGGTTCGAGCCAGGCAAATTTCGAATCGATCTTGAGATCGGTCATGTCCTGCTCTTTACCGTTTTTCTTCTCGAACTCATCCGGGTTTTTCACCCCGGCAAGCACGCGATCGCCCAAGCGTTTCAAGGCGCCGTTGTTTTCCTGACGCAAGTCCACACCGTTGACCTGGGCGAAACTGGCGATCATCGCCAGCGGCGGCAGGGCGTAGTTGTGGTAGGCGAGGGCGCGTTGCTGGCGCTTGAGTTCGTTAGGCAGGAAGCCCTGGGCGTCGACCTGATTGGCGCCGACCTTGTATTCCTTCACGGCCCAGTCGAACAGGTCGCGGCGGTTGGTGGCGACCGAGGTGGCCATCACCGACCAGGCGGCCCAGTACGAGTGGTTGTTGGTCTGTTCGAGCGGGAGATTGTCCCAATCGCTGACCACCTGATCGGCCATTTTGCTGAACCAAGCTTCAATCACTTGCGCTTGTTCCTGGTGGGTGGCCAGGGGATGCGAGTCAGAGAATTTCAGGCGGATATAGGACGAAGCCATGCTGCCCAATGCCCATTTGCGCATGGACTTGCCGGTGTGGTTGAAGTCCTTGGACATCAATGCATCGGCCTTGGCCCAGGCGGTCAACCAGTCGAGGGGGCATTCCAGTTGTTCCGGGCGACCGTCACGCATGAACTGCATCACTCGCTTGCTGGTGCCGCGCTCGATCTTGGTGATGTCAGCGGTGGTGTCGCGGAAGGCCTTTTCCGATTCCTCGTTCAGAGTCGAACGGGCCTTGTCGGAGCCTTCGTATTTGCTGCGAAACTGCAGGGCGCCGGTGTAGGGCGTCGGCATTGCGTCGCAGCCTTCGTTCTTGTCGCCGGTCTTGAATTTATCCACAGGCGCAAAATACCCCTGAGGTGGGCGCAGTGGCGCGGCGGCCTGGGTGGCGCCAGCGAACATCGCCAGAGCCAGCAGGGAAGGTGCGAGTAACTTTTTCAAAGCTCGGGTTTGCATGCAATTCATAAGAGGTAGCCTCATTGCCCGGCTTGAGCAGTACGCTGCCCGGTGCCGGAGAACACGTTGCGTTTGCAGATTTTTGCTTCGACTTTCTGCGGCGCGGCGCCTGGTGTTTCAGGCCCCTGGACTTCAACGGCCAGCAGATTCTGCGAAGCCCAGTCTTCGTCCGTGCGCAACTCAAAGGCGAAACGCCCGTCGGTATCGGAGGTTTCCGGTTTGTCGATCTTGATGTCCTCGTGGCGCCCATTCATGTACCAGAGGGTGGCATGCAAGGTTTTCACCGACGTATCGGCGAAGCGGATGTCGACCTGGTGGTCGCTGTTGCGCAGGTCCAGGTTCTTGCTGTTGACCATCAGTTCGTTTTTGCCCGGCTTCAGCGTGGCGCTGCCGCTCATTTGTGCATCCTTGCCTTCGCAACCGTTGTCGAGCAGCGCCATCATCTGGCGGTAGATGGTTTCCTGGTCGAGGCGATAAAGTGGCGAGAACTCCCAGATGAGAATTTTCGGCGGCTTGGTCTGGAACTCTTCGCTGCCCAGGTACTGCAGCATCGAACCTTCCAGGCCACCGCCGGGGAATGCCACGTTGAGGATGTCGGCGCCGATGGCCTCTTCCAGGAAACCGGCGAAGTTGTAGTTCTTGCCACTGTGGCTGGTGCCGACCAGGGTGATTTGCGGGTTGCCGGATTCACCGAACAGATCGCCATCCGCCGCTTCGCCCTTGGGCTCGGTGGTGAACTGATCCATGTACTGGATCGCATAGCTGGTGCCACAGAGTTGACCCGCCATATTGTGTAACGTTCCGGTCTTGCCCATGCGACCCGACTTATGGGTCTCGAATTCACGCTTGGGAATGTCGGCGAAGACCGGCAACTGCTTGACCTTCTCGGCGACGATTTTCGCTGTGCGCTGGGCGCCATACGGGGTCCAGTGTTGGTCACCGCGAAAGTAGAAATCGTGGGCGGGCAGGGTGTCGGGCAGCGATTCGTTGGTCAGCGGCGAGAGGTCGGGGACCACGTAGCCCATCTGCGCGAAACGCCCGAGCATGGTTTTGTAGTTGGTCAGTGCCTTGTCGAAATCGTATTTGGCTTTTTCTTCCGGGTTCAGCTTGTTGCGGTTCACCAGGCCCCGGGTCGGCTGGTAAACGATGACCAGTTCCACGCCTTTGCTCTTGAACGCATCGTGCAGCAGCTTCATGCGTTTGTAGCCGGCGGGCGTGGTATCGAATTCGGTGCGCAAGTCTTCTTGGGTACGGAACAGCCAGTCGCCCTGGGCCTGCACCAGCGTGGTGAAGTTCTGCTGATAGCGCGTGGTGTAGTTCTTCGGGTCGTGGGCTGCCGGGCACAGGTTGCAGCACGGCTCGGCGTTGAAGCTCGGTGCTTTGGCGTCTTCGGCACGCACGCCAGTGCTGGCCGCGAGAATGCCCGCGGTCAGGGCCGACAGGCTGAGTAATTTGATCAAGTGTGGGTGCATAAAATTATCCTCAGTCCCGCATTTCGGTCTGGCGTTCGACAGGGTCGATCAGCACGGCTTTCTGCTGGCGTACCAGCAGGTCGAGAATTTCATCCTGGCGCTCGCCGAGAATTCCCGAAAAGCTGATGCCACTGGTTTTGGTCGGCGCGAGCATCGACACGCGATACAACTCCACGCTCAGCGGCGAGTCGATCGACAGTGGTCCGCTGCCATTGGCGGCCAGTTCACCACCGACCACGATCAGCGACACTTCGGCATCGAACGGGTCGAGCTTGATGTCCCGGTCGGTGTCGCTCAGGTCTTTGATGTGCCCGTAGACACCGGTCAGGCCATTGGCCATCGAGATGTTTTCGTACAGGCGAATGTTCACGCTGTTACGAATCCGGATGCCGTGGCGCTTATTGCTGATCACCTTGTTGCCCCACAACAGGTTGTCGGCACTCTCGTAGAGAGTGATGCCGTCGGTGTGGTTCTTGTAGATCTCGTTGTAGGCGATCAGGTTGTTCACGCTGTTACGGTCGATCACCAGGCCCGACAGGTGGTTGTCGTAGCTGCGGTTGTTGAAGATGAAGCTGTCGTTGACCTCACGGGAAATAATGATCCCGTGCTTCTTCTTGGTTCCGTAAACCGTGTTGTCGGCGATGATCAGGCCGTGGGAACGGTCATGGGGGTCGATGCCGTAGACGATGTTGTCTTTGTAGGTGTTGCCCTTGACCACGAAATCGCGGGTTTCGTAGCAGTAGAAGCCGTACCACATGTCCGAGAACTCGGAGCCGACGATCCAGCCGGTCGGTTCAGGGCGCTTGAGCACCTTGGCCATGTTCGGTGTGTACTGGGAAATACTCACGCCGTAGGACTTACTGTTGGCGTAACCGAAACTGGCAATCTTGCTGTTGGCGATGTAGGTCTCGGTGCCGCCCCAGGACAACAGGAACGGACGGAATTCCTTGGGCGACTGGAAGGTCGCCGGACCGTTGGCCTTCTCGCTCCAGCCGGTGATCTTGGTATCACGCACAAACAGCTGACCGTCGTTGACCAGGAACGAACCGGCCTCTTGGGACAGGCGCAATTCCTGGGTCTGTTTGTCGATTTCCAGAATGCCGTGTCTGCCCACCACGATCGGCAACTTCGCCAGGAACACACCCGGCGACGTTTCGCTGAGGTACTGCTTGGGCAGCTTCTTGGTCAGGTCCTTGAGGTTCATGTAGCCATCGTCGACGAAGATCGCCTGCGGGATGCCGTGCTGACGCACCACCCACTCGGCCATCTTGTTGTCGCCGCCGATGAAGTCCTTCAGGGCGTCTTCCTGCATCATCCGGCGCACGCTGATCTTGCCGGGTTTGGTGCGCACGATTTTCGCGGCAATAGCTTGGGCGGTGTAGCCAGAGGTGTCCGGCAGTTTCGGCTTGGCCAGTTCCAGCGGCGCGGTGGGCGCGCTGCTGACGGTGTAGGTCTTGGCCTGTTGCAGTCCTTTGGCTATGGTCGTCGGTTTGCTCTGCTGTTCAGGCTGGTGCACAGCCTTGACCGGTTCGACGGTGGCGAAGGCGGCTGTGCTGGCCAGCAGCAGCGCGCCGGCCAGCAGGCTGATCGAGCCTTTCTTGGCGCTGTTCATGTCGGGCACTCCCTTCGCGGTTTGCATCAGAAGCGCCAGATCACGTCGATAAACGCACGGTGCATGTACGAGTCGACTTCTTTGCCATAGGCATCGCCGGGCTTGAACACTCCACCACGGAACCGCACCAGGGCCGAAGGCTCATCGATCGACTGGCTCAACGCCGCTGGCAACAGGCCTTGCTTGAAGTACTTGGTGACCACCAGGTCCATTTCCTGACCGAGGTCCTTGTTGCCATCTTCCAGCGGCAGGGAGGTGCTGGAGAGGATTGCCCCGGTCGCGTCGTCGGTGTTGTTTTCAACGGCGTTGATGCCGTTGTTGCCCACCGGCTTGTTGCCGTCCACACGCCAGAACTTGTGGTAGATCAGGCTGGCGTCGTATTCGTCGTTGAGCATCCAGGAGCCGAACAGCGTGGCGGTTTGCATGTTGTTCATTTCGCCACGGAAGGCTTCGCCGAAACGGTGGACCCGCGAGCGGGTACCGGTGTAGTTCGAACGGTTGCTTTCCAGGCCGTTCTGTTCGTACTCGGCGCTGGCGCGGGCATAGGCTGCGCCGACTTGCCACTGCGGATCGAGGCGCAGACGAACACCTACGTCGGTAGCCCAGCCGTTCAGGTCTTCACCGCGCTTGGCTTCTGCCGGGCGAGTGCCGTCGGCATTCAGCGGGTTGACCGTGTCACGGTCGCCGTTCATGCCGGTGATGCTGCCCCAGTAATTGACGGTGTTGGTGTTGCGCCAGTTGTAGGCATCGCTGTCGGCGGTGAGGCCGAGCCAACTGATGTCGCCGTTCTGTTTCTTGTCCAGGGTATCGCCGGCCACGCCTGGCTCCGGATAGTCGAGCTTGCCGTTATCGTGGGTGTGATGGCCGCGAATGCCGACCCAGTTACCCGGCGTCCACTGATACGCCGCATCGGCGTAGGCGTGCAGGCGATCCTTGTCTTTGGGGGACAGTTCTTTCAGGTCGGTGCGGTATTCGCTGAAGCGTTCGGCGACCCCGACGTTGGCGCGCAACAGGGTGGTGTCGAAGGTCCAGTTCAGGGCTTCGATATTGGTGTCGCGCCATTGGCCATCGTCGTTGCGCAGGCGTTGGCGACCGAACTTGAGGAGCTCGCCAGGGTAGGGCGTGAGGCCGCTGTAGCCGACCCAGAACTCGCGCATCGCCAGGTAGTTTTTCCTGGTCTTGCGATCACCGCTGTCGGTGGTCTGGGTGCCGCTGTTGTCGGACTGTTGCAGGGTGTCGGTTTCGATGATGTCGGTAGACGTCACAGCCTGACCCATGGCGTAGGCGCTCCACGCGCCGCTTTCGCCATAGACCCATGGGCGCAGGTCGAGGCCGACGCCGTTAACGTCGCCGCCACCGGCGGTGCCCAGGTCACTGTCGTTTTCGGACTGGCCGGTAACTTTGACTTCGAGACCGAAGTTCTTGTCTTCGCTCAGGGCCGCCAGGGTCGGGCACGACCACAGCAGGGCGAATGTCAGGCCAATACCGGCCTGCACGAATGGATTGAGTTTCATAGGGATTCCTCGCCGTCTTCTTCTTGCAGGGCGTGCAGTTCCAGCGTGTCCGGACTCACGGTGCTACGAATGGCTTGCTCTTGTTTGAGCAGGCGTTGGGCCTCGGCCAGCCGGTCAGGCGGCAGTTGCGCTTCGAGTGTTTGCGCAAGCTCAGTGGCTTGCGGAGTGTCTTGAGCCTTGGCCAATTGGCTGAAGACGTAAGCGTTGACCGGGTCGGGCCGGGTGCCCTTGCCTTGGGAGAACAGTTGGGCGATGGCGAAATCGGCGCTGTTCTGGCCGTTGCGCGCAGCGGTCAGCAGGTGATCCAGGGCTTTCTGCGGATAGACCTTGCCCAGGTAACCGCGACGGTAAATCTGGCCGAGGTAGTAATCGGCGGCGACTTCCCTGCCGACGGCTTTCTGGAAGTGCTCTTCGGCGACCTTGGCGTCGGCCGGCACCATTTTGCCTTCGTAGTAGAGCTTGCCCAGCAACAGTTCGGCACGCGGCTGATCGGCGGCGCGGCCGTTGTCCAGGTACTTCATCATCGTGTCGACGTCGCCCAGTTCAGGGAAGTCGTAGAGCAATTGCGCCAGGCTGACCCAGGACGCCGGGTAGCCAGGGGCGATGCCTTCGAGCAGCGACTGAGCGGTTTTTTCGTCGGTCTTGCCCAGGCTCGCATCGCCCAGCACGCGGGCCACGCTGTCGACCCGTTGCGCGGAGACGGTGCCACGACTGTGAGCAGCCTGCATCTGCTTGATCAGCTCGGTCTGTTGTTCGGGCTGGCCACGTTTCTGATAGACCGTGGCCAGTTCGACGTAGCAGATGTCGGTGGTGTTCAACCCCGCTTTGCAGATCTTTTCCACGTCATTCAGGTGCTGGTCGTAAGTGCCCTGGGTGCGATAGAGCAGCACCTGGGCCAGACCCGCTTCCGGTTTGCCTTCGGCGCGCCATTGAGTGATCTGCTGCTGTGCATTGACGTTGGGGAAACTGTGCGGGAATTGCAGGTACAGCATCGCCAGCGGGATCAGGGTGTTGCCTTCACCATTGGTTGCGGCTTTCTTCAACAGCGCTTCGGCTTCGTGGTGTTCAGCTTCAGTGGCACCGGGTTTGGCCACGAGCAGGCGACCCAGGCGAGCCTGAGCCCGCGGCGAGACGCTGGCCGCGGCGCGGTAAGTCGCCTCGGCCTTTTTGATCTGCGCGGGATCGCGGCTGTCGACCTGAATGTCGGCCAGCCCAACCTGGGCTTCGCTGTAACCCAGGTCGGCCAGTTGCTGGTAGTTCTGCGCCGCCACCGTGGTGTCGCCGCGCTTGAGGGCTTCATTGGCCAGACGCTGGTCGGGCAGACCGGCGCAACCGGCCAGGCTCACGGCCAATGCCAGTGAACACACCACATAACCACTGTGGGAGCGGTGGTGCGGCATTCCGACTTGCCCTCGATTCAGGCCGCTCGGTGTTTCAGAAAGACCGCGTTGATCCAATCGCGGGCAAGCCCGCTCCCACAGGATTCGCGGTGTTTTCAGGAGACTGATGATCGTCACGGGCATGTCCTCTGCTTAAAGACCGGCGGCCATGGCTTTGTTGATCAGCCAGTTCAGGTTCGGGCCACGGGTGCTGCTCACTTCCGCAGGGCGGCCGGCGAGGGAGCTGTCCAACGGTTCGTCAGGCTTGATCTGCACGCGAATGTCGGATGACAGGTCTTCGCTTTTCAGGCTGGTGCTGCTGACGATCTTGCCGGTACGGGTCTGGTCTTCGCCGGCGATCTGGAAGCTGACCGTGGTGCCTGGGCGCACATCGCCGAACTGGCGATAGGAGAAGCGGGCTTCAACGTTGGCTTCGGTATTGCGCGGCACCAGCTGGAAGATCACGTCGCCCTTGCTGGCGTACTGACCGTTAGCCACCAGTTGCTGCGCCACGGTGCAATCGCATGGCGAGGTCAGGGTGCCGGTCATTTGCTTGCCGAACAGTTCTTCAACCTTGGACGGTTGCAGTTGGTCTTCGTCCAGATGGCCTTTGAGTACGTCGAGCATGCTGGTGCTGAAGGTCGCCAGCGGGGCGCCTTTGGCGGCAACGCCGTCAGCCTTGATCAGACTCTGCACGGTGCCATCGCGCGGCATGGTGATGTTCATGCCTTGCACGCTGACCAAGCCAGCCTGGGCGTGGCTGACGAAGTACATGCCGTACACCGATTTGAAGATGAAACCGAACGCCACCAGGCCGACCACGAAGATACCGGCGCTGAAGGTCACCGCTTTCAGACGGCCGAGTGCGGTCATGCCATGACCGCCGTCCTTGACCTTGCGCGCCTTGGTGAAGTTGTCGCGTTGCAGGGTTGCGAGCATTTCACCCACGCTGACGATATCACCGGCCAGGTGCGAGGTGATCAGGTGGCGCAGGGTGGAAATGTCTCGGGGCTCCAGGTTCTGGAACTGGCACCCTACGCGGCCGGTCTGGCGGTCGACGGAGCGGATCTGCAATTCCACGTCCATGGCCAGGCCGAGGTTGTCGATGACGAATTGCAGGCGGGCCTTGTGCACATCACCGACCTTCAGCGGCAGCTGACCGGCGTTGAACGCCAGGCCGCCTGCGGAAAGGTCGATGACGCGGGCTTCGACCGGGGTCCGGTCAGGGCCGAAGAAACGCAGCTTGGCCGGGATTTTTACCCGGGCGTGTTGGCGCTGGGCTTCGGATTCATGCACTACGTTGGAGTTGACGGCGGTATTCATATGGGCGATTTCCTAGTTAATTCAGGCGAGTTCGGTCAGACCATCATCAGCAGCACGGCGACAAAAATGCTGCCGGCGGAGAAGGTCATGGTCCGAGACGACCAGGTGTTGAACCAACGTTGAAAGCTGGCGAGATCACGGGTCAATTTGGTGTCCTGGCGGGTCCAGGATTGTTGGTCCAGGCGGAAGAACACGTAGATCTTCACCAGCGCACCGACGATCTGGTTGTAATAAAGAATCATCGGGTAAGCCGGGCCGATCCGGTGACCGGAGCAGGACAGCAGCACGGTCAGGATCAAGCGGGTGATGCCGATCCACAGCAGGTACACCAGGATGAACGCGGTGCCGTATTTGAACGTGGCGATGAGTGCCACGGTCAGGCCCAGCAAGGACGTCCACATCGATACACGCTGGTCGAACAACACCACCGAAGTGAACAGGCCGAGGCGTTTCATCCCCAGGCCCAAGGCGCGGGAGTTCTGTCGCAGGTTGTTGCCGTACCAGCGGAACATCAGTTTGCGACTGGCCTTGATGAAGCTCTTTTCCGGTGGGTGTTCCACGGTATGGATCGCGGCGTCAGGCACGTAGAACGTGTCGTAGCCCAGACGCATCAAGCTGAACCAGCTGGACTTGTCGTCGCCGGTCAGGAACTTGAAGCGGCCCAGGCGCCAGTGTTGCAGTGAGTCGCTTTCCACGTCGGCGATGAAGTCCGGGTCGGTCACCACAGTGGCGCGGAACACCGACATCCGGCCGGTCATGGTTAATACACGTTTGGACAGGGCCATGGAGCACATGTTGATGTGACGCTGGGCGAATCGCAGTTTGTGCCATTCGCTCATGATGTAGCCGCCGCGCACTTCGCAGAACTCGTTGGTGGTCAGGCCGCCGACATTGCCGAACAGCTGGAACCACGGCACGGTCTTGAGCACGACGCCTTCGGCCAGCACGGTGTCGCCATCGATCACTGCAACCACGGCGCGGTCGTCCGGCAGGTGGCGGGAGATGGCGCGGAAACCATAGGCCAGGCCATCGCGCTTGCCAGTGCCGGGAATGCGCACGAAGTCGAGCTTGACCCGTGTCGGCGGGTTCATGCGTTTCCAGAGGCTCTTGACCAGCAGCTCATCGGACATTTCGACGATGGAGCACACCACGGTAGTCGGCAGGCCGCAGTCGATGGCCTCGCGGATCACCGAGCTGTAGACCTGAGCAGTGGTCAGCGCATCGATACGGAAGCTGGTGACCATCAGAAACACGTGGGACGGGTTCGCCTCTTTGCCCAGCTTGCGCACTTTGCGCCGCAGGTGCGGGTAGACCACGTACAGAAACAGCATGCCGCGCAAAAAGTGCGTGGCACCCATCGAGTAGCGCCAGATACCGACGATACCGATCAGGAAGATGAAGTCCTTCGACTCGGAGTCGAACGTGGACGGAGGCAACGCCATGGCGATGCCCATTAATAAACTTAGGTAAAACAGCCAACCGGCGGCCTGAAGTAGGCCGTGCTTTAGCCTGTGCATAATCTGCATCCGTCTCGATCTCGGGCGAGCCTGTGGGGTGGCCCGATGGGGTTAAGGCAGGCCTGTGAAAACTGACGTCACCCACTCTGGATGACGCCAGAAATCCTGGTAGGAGCTGCCGCTGGCTGCGATCTTTTGGCGTCAGTGAGATCGCTGAAAATCAAAAGATTGCAGGCTTCGCCAGCACCTACACAGATGCAGCGTTACCAGCAGATGCCTTCAGTCCGGCCACTCACACTGGTGGTTTTGGACATGAAGCCGACCAGGTCGACCACTTGCTTGCCGTGCGGTGCTTCCAGTGCCAGGGCGCGGAATTTCTCGTCACGGTTGCCGAGGATGATCACGTCGGAGTTGTTGATCACGTCCTCGAAGTTCGAGTTGAGCAAGGACGAGACGTGAGGGATCTTCGACTCGATGTAATCCTTGTTCGCACCGTGGACACGGGCGTACTCGACGTTGCTGTCGTAGATGCTCAGGTCGTAGCCCTTGCCGATCAGCATTTCCGCCAGGTCGACCAGCGGGCTTTCGCGCAGGTCGTCGGTGCCGGCCTTGAAGCTCAGGCCCAGCAGGGCGACTTTGCGCTTGTCGTGGCTGGAGACGATGTCGAACGCGTTCTGCACTTGGGACTCGTTACTGCGCATCAGCGAGTTGAGCAGCGGTGCATCCACGTCCAGGGAACTGGCGCGGTAGGTCAGGGCGCGGACGTCTTTCGGCAGGCAGGAGCCGCCAAATGCGAAGCCAGGACGCATGTAGTATTGGGACAGGTTCAGCGTCTTGTCCTGGCAGACCACTTCCATCACTTCACGACCATCGACGCCGACAGCCTTGGCGATGTTGCCGATCTCGTTGGCAAAGGTCACTTTGGTGGCGTGCCACACGTTGCAGGTGTACTTGATCATCTCGGCAACGGCGATGTCCTTGCGGATGATCGGCGCATCGAGTTCTTCGTACAGCGATTGCAGAACGTCGCCCGAAGCCTTGTCGAACTCGCCGATGACGGTCATTGGCGGCTGGTCGTAGTCGGCGATCGCGGTGCTTTCACGCAGGAACTCAGGGTTCACGGCAACGCCGAAGTCGACGCCTGCTTTCTTGCCGGAGCAGTCTTCGAGAATCGGGATGACCACGTTTGCCACGGTGCCCGGCAACACGGTGCTGCGCACGACGATGGTGTGGCGGGTGGTTTTGTCACGCAGAACAAAACCGATTTCGCGGCACACGGCCTCGATGTAGTTCAGTTCCAGGTCGCCGTTCTTTTTGCTCGGCGTGCCGACGCAGATCATCGACAGGTCGGTGTCGCGAATCGCTTCGGCGAAGTTGGTCGTACCGCGCAGACGGCCAGTCTCGATGCCCTGTTTCAGAAGTTCGCCCAGACCGGGTTCAACGATCGGCGAACGACCGGCGTTGATCATATCGATCTTGTCTTTGGCAACATCGACGCCAACGACGTCATGGCCCCGTGCAGACAGGCAACCGGCACAAACTGCACCGACGTAACCCAAACCAAATATGCTGATGCGCATCGCATTTACCTCTCAGTTAATCAAGACTGTGTTCAACAAGCCATTACATGGCCGGAGTTAATGGTGTTCAGCGGTCATAGTGCACTCGCAAGTGCGGCCTTAAAGGCGTCACAATGCCGGGTGCAGGCATACTAAGTTCCGAGTGTCTAAATAAGTGCACTCAAGATGTGCGCAACCAGGCCTTATTGTTATGACGTGCCCTGTTATGCAGCCGACCCTCTAATCAGAGGACGTTCGTGCAAAGGTCTTGCGCGCTCAATGCCAGGTCAGAAGCCCGTAAATCAAGCGGTTGGGTGCTCGGGTGAGCACGTTTATAGGGGCGCAGCCGTGGCCTTGTAGGGGATACTAATGGTGCGTTATCTCCTGTCCTTCATGTGTTGCTCAAACAAGTGATCCATAAGTTCAAGTTGATGTGACAACTTCGCTATCGGGATCTCTTCTCTGTGTAAGTTATCTCGTACGTTCGCCGAGAGAATAGTTACGGGTGGTATGAGCGGCGCATTTGGACATAGTTCCTGTCCACCCATCGCGATTTCTGAAATTTCTTGAAATATTGAAAAAGATGGCACTGCTCTCATATTGATAGCACGTGCCTTTTCGCCCTTTATATATAGGGTGATTGTTACCTTGGGTACTTTTTTGCCACTACTCATAAAAATTTTCAGTGCCACTACTGAAAAAAATCAGCAAAGTCGAGTGAAACAAAAGTTAGAAAATGGAGTGATTGTTTTTTGGCGCCAATAAGTCGGCGAAAAAGGCGAGGATTGTTCGAGGATCGAAGGGATGGCGCACGACGAAGTTGTCCATGTCGTGCGCTGATTGAGTGCGGGTCTGGTTACTCCGGTGCGTGATCGCGCAGGAACACCAGATTGTCCGGTTTAGACTGCTCGCTGCTGTAGCGATAACCCTGAACATCGAACTGC
This sequence comes from Pseudomonas sp. GGS8, assembly GCF_024168645.1. Lineage (NCBI taxonomy): Bacteria > Pseudomonadati > Pseudomonadota > Gammaproteobacteria > Pseudomonadales > Pseudomonadaceae > Pseudomonas > Pseudomonas sp. GGS8. Next base: position 3,045,246 of record NZ_JALJWF010000001.1, read on the forward strand.
TTGAGGGCGGCCGGGTCATTGATGCGTTCTTCGATGACGAAGCGGCTCATCATCCCGCGGGCCTTTTTCGCGTAGAAGCTGATGATTTTGTACTGGCCGTTCTTCAAGTCCTTGAATTCGGTATTGATGATGCGCGCGTTCAAGGCACTGCGTTTGACCGCCGAGAAGTACTCATTGGAGGCCAGGTTCAGCAGCACGTCATCGCCTTGATCGGCCAGCGCTTCGTTCAGCCATTCGCTGATCCGCGTGCCCCAGAAGGCATACAGGTCCTTGCCGCGGGCATTGGCCAGTTTGGTGCCCATCTCCAGCCGATAGGGCTGCATCAGGTCCAGAGGGCGCAGCAGGCCGTACAGGCCGGAGAGCATGCGCAAGTGCTGCTGGGCATAATCGAAGTCGGCTTCGCTGAAGGTTTGTGCATTCAGGCCGGTGTACACGTCGCCCTTGAACGCCAGCAAGGCCTGCTTGGCGTTGGCCGGGGTGAAGGCCGGGGTCCAGCTGCCAAAACGTGCGGCATTGAGGCCGCCAATTTTGTCGGAGACGTGCATCAGCTCGCTGATCTGCGCCGGCGTCAGGTCGCGCAGTTGCAGGATCAGTTCCTGAGAGTGGTCGAGGTATTGCGGCTGAGTGAAGCGCTGGGTCGCCGGCGGTGTTTCGTAATCGAGGGTCTTGGCGGGGGAAATCACCATCAGCATGAAGTCGGCTCCTTTAATCGTGGGGGCGATTCTAGGGGGTTGTCTGTGTTGACTCCAGCTATGGGTGTCATAGGTGATCGGTGGTGAGCTTGGTCCTGATGGCGGGAGGAGAACCTGTGGCGAGGGGGCTTGCCCCCGTTCGACCGCGAAGCGGTCGCAAAACGGCTGCATGCGTTTTACCTGTAGGAACGGGGACGCAGTTTTTGGGGCTGCTTCGCAACCCGACGGGGGCAAGCCCCCTCGCCACAGGGGTTCGATGAGCCGCGATCGGCTATAGTGCCGCGCGGGTTTTGTTATGGAGACATCCCATTGCGTATTGTTTTTCTATTCTTCGCCTCGCTGTTGAGCTTCGCTGCCCAAGCGGCGCCAGGCGATGTGGCGACGCTGGATCGCAGCACCTGGCCTGAGCAGCTCAGCAACCCGACCGTGTTCGACGTTGCCTCCCGGGCCGAAATCCTTATGTTCGCCCGCGTCCTGTTGGCCAGCGAATCGCTGGATGAAGCAGGCCTGGCTCAACGCCTGGGCCTGCGCACTGTCAATCTGGAGTCGGTCAACCAGCTGCGTCAGCGCATGTGGCAGCGTTTGCTGAGCAACTACAACTTCGCCCAGCAGAGTTGCGATCAGGATGCCTCTTTCTGTTTCCTGGTCGAGGACATGGACACCCTGCGCGAGCAAGCGGCCAAGTTTCAGATCAGCGACGACAGCTACTACATCAAGTGGGCCGAGCCGAGCCGGTTGTTCCACGCCCAGTACCTTGATGAGCAATTGCGCAAGGCCGCGCTGTTCCCGCAGACCAGCAGCGAAGTCGATCGTTTTGGCGACTACGAGCGCAATGGCGATGCCATGAATGACCGTCTGTTCCTGCTGACCTTCGACAGCGCCGCCAATGCCGCGCCAGATAACACTGCCTGGGTTACCGAGTACCTGCGCAAATCGAACATGAGCGCTACGTTCTTCGTCCTCGGCAAGGACATTCAGGCCCGCCTGGCTGAACGTTCGGTGACCAGCCTGCAAGGGACCTATTCGCAGCAATGCGTTGGCGTGCAGGGGTGGGAGTTCCGTTCCCACAGCCACTGGCAAGACTGGCAGGACTCGGTGCGGCGCAGCGCCGAGCTGGTCAAAGGCAAGTTGCCGGAGAACTACGTACCGCTGTTTCGTCCGCCCGATGGCCAGCGTCGGTCCGATGCTGAAGGCTTCTTCAGGTCTCAGGGTTTGCAGGTGGCATTGTGGGACATCGATGCCCAGGACGGCGCCGGCAAGCTCAAGGGTAACCAGAGTGCGCAACGGGTGCTGACCCTGATGCTGCTGTGGCGACACGGGGTGATCAACTTCAATGTGAAGCAGGATGCACTGAAAACCGCGATGCCTTGGCTCATCACGCGAACGGCGCCAAGCGGGATCGGTTGGGAAAACTGTCAGGACGCGTTTCGCTGAAACGGGAAAAGCCCGTAAACATTGGGCCAGAGGCGTTTCTGGAAGAGATTTCGATGCAGGCGGACTTCCGACTTTAGCGGGGTGCTGGCAGTCCGCCAAGTGCTATTGGTCATTCTGAAAAATAAACTTCAAAAAAACGTCAAAGTGCTTTTTTCTGTCATGTGTTTTGGAGTATTACGAAGACAGACCGCCGAAACCTGCAACACAGGTGGCGTCTTCCAAGACTCCGTTTGGGTTGCAATCACTTGAGTCTGAGCAGGTGATTTCGGTGGCCACTTCGAGGCGCAGCACTGTCATGGTATTGCGTCGACTGGCTCCCACAAAGGTGACCGAGTATGGATGATCACGGACGTAGCCCTTCCAACCAGCCAATCCTTTATGTACTCGATACCAACGTATTGATTCACGATCCAAACGCCCTGCTTAACTTCGAAGAACACCACGTCGCGATCCCGATGACCGTGCTTGAAGAGCTGGACAAGCTCAAGAGCGGGCCTCACAGCGTTGCAGCGGAATGCCGTCAGGCCATTCGGCTGATCGACAAGACCCTGGGCGATGCCAGCCCCGAAGACGTCGAACTCGGCGTTCCCATCCAGCGAGGCAAGAGTGGGCCGAAGGGCTTGCTGTCAATTCTGATGAGCAAGCGTGCCGAGCCGAACATCATTCTGCCCGAGCACCTGAACGACAACATCATCATCAACCAGCTGATCGACCTGCGCGCGCGTGATGCAAAACTGCCCGTGGTGCTGGTCACAAAAGACATCAACATGCGCCTCAAGGCCCGGGCTTGTGGGATCGCGGCCGAGGACTACAGCACCGACCAACTGGTCGACGACGTTTCGTTGCTGCCCAACGGTTATCACAACATGACTGGCTCCTTCTGGGACCGGGTGAGCAAAGTCGAAACCCGGCAGGATCATGGCCGCACCTGGCATCAGGTGCAGCTGATCGACAACCTGCCTGCCGTGCATGTCAACGAGTTCATCATCGACGAACAGGGCTTCGTCGGCTGGATCAAGGAAATCCAGGTCGACAAGTTGCTGATCCTCGATCTGCATCAGGAGCCTCTGTTGCACCAGGAAGCCTGGGGCCTGAAACCGCGTGACATCTATCAAAGCCTGGCGCTGTACGCCTTGCTCGATCCGGACATTCATCTGGTCAACCTGTCCGGCGCGGCCGGTTCCGGTAAAACCATCCTGGCCCTGGCGGCGGCCATCGAGCAGACCATGGTCAGCAAACGCTACCGGCGCATCATTGCCACCCGCAGCGTGCAGGGGCTCGACCAGGAAATCGGTTTCCTGCCCGGCACCGAAGCGGAAAAGATGGAGCCTTGGCTGGGCGCCATCACCGATAACCTCGAAGCCTTGCACATGGATGACGAGAACACCCATGGCAGCGTCGACTACATCCTCAGCAAAGTGCCGTTGCAGTTCAAATCCCTCAACTACATTCGAGGCCGCAGCTTCCAGCAGAGTCTGATTTTGATCGATGAATGCCAGAACCTCACGCCGCACCAGATGAAAACCATCATCACCCGTGCCGGCGCCGGTTCCAAAGTGGTGTGCCTGGGCAACCTGGCGCAGATCGACACCCCTTACCTGTCCGCGACCAGCTCCGGGCTGACGTACCTGACCGAGCGCTTCAAAGACTTCCCCAACGGTGTACACATCACCCTGCAAGGGGTGCCACGTTCGATTCTGGCCGAATACGCCGAATCGCATCTGTAACCCTCACCAGAACCGGGCGGCCCGAAGCCGCCCGGTTTTTTTATGCCCGAAAAAATAACCTTGTGGGAGCGGGCTTGCCCGCGATGGCATCACCGCGGTGTACCTGTTTAACCGCAGCGTCTGCATCGCGGGCAAGCCACGCTCCCACAGGGTTCAATGTGATCGGATAATCGTGCGTGCGGAAAATTGACCCGCAGGTTTACAATCGATGCTCCTGATCAGGAGTAACGCTGTGCTGACTCATCTCGATTCCCAAGGTCGCGCCAATATGGTCGACGTCACCGAAAAAGCCGTGACGTTCCGCGAAGCGACGGCCCAAGCGCTGGTGCGCATGCTGCCCGAAACCCTGCAGTTGATCGTCAGCGGCGGTCATCCCAAGGGTGATGTGTTCGCCGTGGCGCGGATCGCCGGCATCCAGGCGGCGAAGAAAACCAGCGATCTGATTCCCCTGTGCCATCCGTTGATGCTCACCGGCGTCAAGGTCGAACTCAGTGCCGAAGGCGACGACACCGTGCGCATCGTGGCGCGCTGCAAGTTGTCCGGGCAGACCGGCGTCGAGATGGAAGCGCTGACCGCCGCCAGTGTCGCGGCGTTGACCATCTATGACATGTGCAAGGCCGTGGATCGTGGCATGACCATCGAGGGCGTGCGGCTGCTGGAAAAACTCGGCGGCAAGAGCGGCCATTTCCTGGCGGAGCAGCCATGAACGTGACCGTGAAGTTTTTTGCCCGTTACCGTGAAGCGCTCGGCGTGGACTCGGTGAAGGTTGAAGGTGATTTCGCCACGGTCGACGATGTGCGTGCGCTGCTGGCCCAACGTGAAGGCGCCGAGGTGTTGAGCGAGCAGAACCTGATGTGCGCCCGCAACGAAGACCTCTGCCAGCTCGACGAGCCGGTCAGCGATGGCGATGAAGTGGCTTTCTTTCCGACCGTAACCGGAGGCTGAGCCATGGCGATTCGTGTGCAGCCCACGCCGTTTGACCCGGGCGCTGAAGTCAACGCCATGCACGCGGCGAACGTGGGCGTCGGTGCGGTGGTGAGTTTTGTCGGCTACGTACGCGACTTCAACGACGGCCTCGACGTCGCCGGAATGTTTCTGGAGCACTACCCGGGCATGACCGAAAAAGCCCTGGGCAAGATTGCCGCGGAGGCCGAGCAGCGCTGGCCGCTGTTGAAGCTGGAAGTGCTGCATCGCATCGGCGCGCTGGAGCCGGGCGAGCCGATCGTCTTCGTCGGTGCCGCCAGCGCTCACCGCCAGGCGGCCTTCGATGCCTGCGCCTTTGTCATGGACTACCTGAAAACCCGCGCGCCGTTCTGGAAAAAGGAAAATACCAGTGATGGGGCACGCTGGGTTGAAGGGCGTGACAGCGATCATGCGGCGGCGGATCGCTGGAAGCAGTAATTCCTCTAGTGCTTTCGAATACCCCTTCGCGGTCCGACTTGCCCGCGAAGAGGCCTTCTGCATCACCCAAAACCCCACTGATTCACCTCCCGACCAGAGGCGCGGTAGATCTGCAGGCGCCTGATTGACGGCTTATACATAAAAGTCCAGTATGGATTTATAAGTACAAAAAAGGCGGTCCCTGTATCAGTTTTTTCTTCTGTCTTGCCAAACCAACAACAACCCGCGAGAGAACGAACATGAAGAAATTCCCCCTCATCACCGGTCTGGCCCTGAGCCTGTTGGCGTGCAGTAGCGTGTTCGCTGCCGAGAAAAGCCTGCGCATCGGTATTGAAGCGGCCTATCCGCCGTTCGCGTCCAAAACCGACAAGGGTGAAATTGTCGGTTTCGACTACGACATCGGCAACGCCCTGTGCGCGCAGATGAAGGTCAAGTGTGTGTGGGTCGAAGGCGAATTCGACGGTCTGATTCCTTCCCTTAAAGTGAAGAAAATCGACATGGCGCTGTCGTCCATGACCATCAATGAAGACCGTAAGAAGTCGGTGGATTTCACCCACAAGTACTACTTCACCTCATCGCGACTGGTGATGAAGGAAGGCGCGGCAGTCGATGACCAGTACGCCAGCCTCAAGGGCAAGACAATCGGCGTACAACGCGCAACCACTACCGACCGTTACGCCACCGAGGTTTTCGAACCCAAGGGCATCAACGTCAAGCGTTACGGCAACAACGAAGAAATCTACATGGACCTGGCTGCCGGTCGCCTCGATGCCATCTTTGCCGACACCATTCCATTGAATGATTTCCTGTCGATGCCGCGAGGCAAGGGTTACGCCTTTGTCGGGCCGGAACTCAAGGATCCGAAATACGTGGGTGAGGGCGCCGGGATTGCCGTGCGCAAGGGCAATACCGAGTTGGTCAGCGAACTGAACACAGCCATCGATGGCATTCGCGCCAGTGGCGAATATCAGAAAATTTCAGACAAGTACTTCAAGTCCGATATTTACGGCGATTGATTAACCGCCATCGCGGGCAAGCCCGCTCCCACAGGTTCAGTGGTGTACTCATGTTTTGTGCACGACACGGACACTGTGGGAGCGGGCTTGCCCCGGGCGGCGTTCCGACGATGAGGCCGGAACAGTCACTGCAAATCTCTAGCCTTTCAATTCCTTCAAATGCTTGTACACCGTCGCTCGCCCCATGTTCAGCACATTGGCCACATAGTTGGAGGCGCTTTTGCCTTTGAAGGCACCTTCGGCGTGCAGCGCCAGCACCAGTTCACGTTTGTGGTCGCGGGTCAGCACATTCAGGCTCAACTGACGCTCGCGCAGCCAAGCGTGCAGAAAAGTGTTGATCCGTTCCTGCCAGTCATCGCGAAACAGTGAGTCCGGTTGCGGAATCAGCTTGGTCGGCGACAGGAACAAATCCAGCGCCGCTTTCGCGTTCTCGAACAACGAGATATTCAGGTTGATGCACAGCACTGCCAGTGGTTGCCCTTCGCTGTCGCGCAACACGCTGCTGAGGCTGCGAATCTTCTGGCCGTCCCAGTTGAGCTTTTCGTACGGCCCGATGTTTCGTTCACTGACCTCTTCGCTGAGCATGTCCTCCAGCGATGAGTCGTCACCGATTTCCCGTTTGGACAGGTTGTTGGCGATGTAATCGACCTTTTGCGTGCGCAAGTCGTGCAGCACCACCTCGGCGTGAGGGAAGAACAACGTGGCGATGGCATCGGCAATCGCGCGGAAGTTGTCCATGGACGCATTGTTCAGGGCCGAGTTTTTTTCAGGTGCGTTCATACAGTGGAGCTCCAGGCAGCGTCAGCGCCCCGTTAAAAAAGGGGGCGCTGTGGAAGTTTGCCGCAATCGTGTGGGCGCGTCACCTGAGGATCAGGATCAACCCAGGCGGGCGGGGGAGAGCATTGCCGCATTCAGGCCGAAACGGGTGAGCTGCTCGGGCAAGTCTTCGCCACGCACCAGTGCAGCACTGGCCTGGCCCATGGCCGGTGACGTCTGGATGCCGTAGCCACCTTGTCCCGCCACCCAGAACAGGCCCGGTACGTGCTGATCGAACCCGGACAGCAAATCCCCGTCGTGTACGAAGCTGCGCAGGCCGGCCCAGGTGCGGATCGGGCGGCGAATGGTCAGGGTGGTGGCCTCTTCGATCTGGTAGATGCCCATGGCGATGTCCAGCTCTTCGGGCTGCACATCGTGCGGTTCCACCGGGTCGGCGTTGGCCGGAGAGCCGAGGAACATGCCGGCATCGGGTTTCATGTAGAAGGATTCATCGAGGCTGACCAGCATTGGCCAGTCATGGCTATCCAGGCCCTCGGGGCCGGCGAAGATAAAGGCTGCCCGGCGCTTGGGTTGCAGGCCCAGAGGCCGGGCGCCGGCCAGCTCGCCGACTTTGTCAGCCCAGGCGCCGGCGGCATTGATGATGATCGGGGCGCTGAAGGTCTGAGTGTTGGTTTGAACCTGCCACAGCCCTTCGGCATCCTGGGTCAGGTTCAGCACTTCGCTGTCGGTATGAACCTCGCCTTTATTGCGCCGGATACCGCGCAGATAGCCTTGATGCAGGGCATCGGTATCGATGTCGCTGGCGGTCGGGTCGTAGATCGCGCCCTGGACTTTTTCCCGACGCAGGATCGGCAGGCGCGCACAGGCTTCGTCGGCGCTGAGCAGTTGCATCTGGGGCACGGTGGCTTTGGCACTCAGGTATTGATTGTTCAGCTCGGCCGGATCGCCAGTGAAGTCGACGGTCATCTCTCCGCGCGGGGTCAGCAACGGGTGTTCGCAGAAACCGGGCGGCGGTGCATCGAAGAAGTCGCGGCTGGCCTGGGTCAACGCCCGAACCTGTGGCGTGCCGTAGGCGGCGCTGTACAGTGCCGCCGAGCGCCCGGTGGAGTGATAGGCCGGATGAGATTCGCGTTCGAGCACAATCACCCGCCCGTGCTGCGACAGCCAGAAACCGGTGGAAGCGCCGGCAATCCCGCCGCCGATAATGATGAAATCTGCCTGGCTCATGAACGTCTCCTGTGGGGCGCAAAATGCCGAAATTGTAGGGAACTCCTGTAGGCGCCAGGCTTGCCCGCGAAGGCGATGCATCAGCAGATATCAACTGAGACTGACACACCGTGCGGGCAAGCCTCGCTCCTGCCAGGGGGCGTGGTGTTAGTGCTGTAGGCGGTAAATGGCATTGGCCAGTGCGATGTCTTCCAGGCCCAGGCCGATGGAGCGGAAGAACACAGGTCGGTCGTAGTCCGGGCGCTGCACTTTTTCGCTGAGCAAGTCGGGCAGGTCGCCGACTATCGAGCGCTTGTCCCAGCCATGCTGTTCACCGGCGATCAGCATTTCGCCGGCCGAGCCCGGGGTGGTCTGACGATAGTCGCAGAATATCTGCATGTCATTGAGGCTCTGCGGCGGCACTTCATGGGCACGCGGAGCATTGGTGCTGATGGATGTGATCAGCGCCGGTTTGCTCAACATGGACGGGTCGATCACCGGGCCGGCGGACGAAGTGCAAAGCATGATCACGTCGGCGTCTTGAATCGCGGTTGCGCAACTGTCGGCGAGGGTCAGCCGAGGGTCGAGGCTTTTCAGTTGCGCCAGCGCTTCGGCGTTCTTGCCGCGCAGGCTCGGCGAATAGAGGCTGATGCTTTGCCAGTCTCGCAGATTCTTCACGTAGTGCAGGTGCGCCTGGGCCACTTTGCCGCTGCCGATGATCGCCAGGCGTTGGGCCTTCAGCGGAGCGAGGGCATCGACCGCCACTGCCGTTGTCGCTGCGGTGCGGGCCGTGGTCAGTTCACCGGCATCGCAGAGCAGCAATGGCTCGCCGCTCTGCATCGACATCAACAGCGTCCAGGCGGTCACCAATGGGCCTTGTTCGCGCACGATGTAGGGCGACGTCTTGACGCCATATACGCCGTCTTCGGCCAACACACCCAGATAATTGATGAAGTCCCCGGCACCTTTCGGGAACTCCACCAACTGCTGCGCCGGTTGCACGGCTTGCCCGGCGGCCAGGTCGCGGAACAGCTTGCGCAGGATCTGCGGTACGTCGATTTGCGCCAGCAGTTCGCGGGCCTGGGGTTGGGTGATCACGTAAGGCGTGCTGGGCATGGTTGGCTCCGGGCGCTGAAAGTAAACTAATTTGTCTATTATGGACTTTTAGTTGTTTCGAGCAAGCGCCTGTTGAAAAAAGCCGGACGAAAAAAAAGCGCAGTCCGTTTCCGGCTGCGCCTTTTATTCTGCGACCCGCGTTACGGGCGCTTGCGCTCAACCGCCCGCAGCAGATGCGTCGGCGGCGTTTCACAACTGATCTTGCGACCCAGCAGCGCCTCGATGGACGGTAGCTGGTAGGAGTCGTCTTCACCGGCAAAGCTGATGGACACACCATCGGCACCAGCACGACCGGTACGACCGATGCGGTGCACGTAGTCGTCCGGTACTTCCGGCAAGGTGAAGTTGATCACATGGCTGATGCCGTCGATGTGAATGCCGCGCCCGGCCACATCGGTGGCGACCAGCACGCGGATTTTGCCTTCGCGGAAACCTTCCAGGGTCTTGATGCGCTTGTGCTGCGGCACATCGCCAGACAGTTGCGCGGCGTTGACGCCATCGCGCACCAGGCGTTCTTCGATACGCCGCACTTCGTCCTTGCGGTTGGCGAAGACCATCACCCGTTCCCAGCCGTTATCGTTGACCAGGTTATAGAGCAGTTTGTATTTGTCGGCGCCGGCCACCGCGTAGATGTGTTGCTCGACGTTTTCGCTGGCCACGTTCTGTGCTTCGATCTCGACGATCGACGGGTCGGTGGTCCATTGCTTGGCCAGGTTCATTACGTCGTCGGTGAAGGTCGCGGAGAACAGCAGTGTCTGACGCTCGTTCTTCGGTGGCGTCTGGCGAATGATCTGACGCACTTGCGGGATGAAACCCATGTCGAGCATCCGGTCGGCTTCGTCCAGCACCATGACTTCGACCATGTCCAGGTGCACGTCGCCGCGCTGGTTGAAGTCGAGCAAGCGGCCCGGAGTGGCCACGAGGATGTCGCAGTGACGGGCTTCGAGGTGCTTGAGTTGTTTGTCGAAGTCCATGCCGCCGACAAACGTCATGACGTTAAGGCCGGTGTACTTGGTCAGGTCGGCCGCGTCCTTGGCGATCTGCACCACCAGTTCCCGGGTCGGGGCGATGATCAGTGCCCGTGGCTCACCCATGTAGCGTTCTTTGGGCGGCGGGGTTTGCAGCAGCTGAGTGATGATTGAAATCAGGAACGCGGCGGTTTTGCCGGTACCGGTCTGGGCGCGACCGATGGCGTCTTTGCCCGCGAGGGTGAAGCCCAGCACTTGCGCCTGGATCGGTGTGCAATAAGGAAAGCCCAGGTCCTGAATCGCGTGCATCAGCTCGGGGGCGAGTTTGAAATCGTGGAAGCGGGTTTTGCCTTCCTGAGGTTCGACGACGAAGTCTTCGAGCTTCCAGGGAATGACCGGTGCCTTTGGCTTCGGTTCGCGGCGTGGTTTTGCCGGTTTCGGGGCTTCGCTGCGCGGCTGTTCAGAGGCAATGGCCGGGGCAGGTGGGGCGGTCGGTGTGGTCACCGGCTCGTGTTTCGGTGCCGCTACGGTTGCGGTCCGGCCAGGCTGATTACCGTCGGTACGGTGGCTGGGGGTATGAGAAGGAGCGCTGGAGCCTGGCGCGAGCTGCTCAGCCTCGCTTTTACCGAACATTTTCTTGAGTGCTTTGAGCACGGTCATCTCATCAATTGGTTAAGGAATGTACGCCGGCCAGTGTAATGCAAGAATCGGGCGCGGCGTAGTGCGATGGATCAAAGGGTGGCTTTTAGCGCAAGCGCTCGGTGAGCCAGACGCCGATGTCGCGAATTTCTTCGGGTAACACTTCGTGGCCCATTGGGTATTCCTGCCATGCCACGGTGACACCATGCAGCTTTAAATACTCATAGGCGGTCCGGCCCATGGAGTTTTGCACGACGTCATCATACTGACCATGCAGCGACAACACCGGAATGCGCTGCTGGCTGGCGGAAAGCTCCAGTTCATCGCTGAAAGTCGGGGCATAAGTCGAGAGTGCAAGTACGCCGCCCAGCGGCCCCTGCCATTTCAGAAAGGCCGTGTGCAATACCACGGCGCCGCCCTGGGAAAAACCGGCGAGAAAGATCCGCGAGGCGTCTATTCCGCTGGCCTTCTGCACTTCAATCAAATCAACGACCCGTTGCGCGGACTCCTCCAATTGCTCGCGGCTGATGGCGCGTGCCGGGCTCATGGCCAATATGTCGTACCAGCTTGGCATCTCGTAGCCACCATTAATGGTGACAGCGCGAGTTGGGGCCTGGGGCAAAACGAAACGGGTGGTGAGCAGGTTTTCCTGTAGCGCTTCGGCTACCGGCAAAAAATCGTAGCGGTCGGCACCCAGCCCGTGAAGCCAGATTACGCAGGCGTCTGCGGGCTTGACGGGTTGAAGAATCAGGGGCTCGGTCATGTCTGCTCCATTGTTGTGCGTGCGCTCTCATTAAGTGCGAGGTTCGAGTGCGCAATGGGTTGATCAGTTAAGAAGATGTCGCACGGTTGCAAGTTTTGCTATTGACCTCGCGCTGAATCGCTTTAGCGAGCGGTCTGGTACGGGCTTTGCTATGGGGAAACCTGTGCAACCAATCTCGTGCCTGGCGGTAACACTATCAGTGTATGGCTAGTGATGGGATAGCAAAGAATCCGGTGATGGATGTTCGCCAGTGGCCGCTACGGGCTTCGCGAACGTGAAAGGGCTACAGCCCGTTCGGCCGATTGGTGAGAAGTGAGTTATCCATGATGTGGATTTTCTCCTACTAGACTCATAGCGACGGTCCTTACGTCGGTTGACCCTAAAAAAAGCCAACACGGGTCAGCAACGCCTCAAAAGGGTGCGACAGGGCTCAAGCTCCGACACAACAAGAGCAAAACTGGAGGTTTGAATGAAGATGTTGAAATCCACCCTGGCCGTCGTGACTGCAGCCGCAGTGCTCGGTGTCAGTGGGTTCGCTCAGGCGGGTGCAACCCTGGATGCAGTGCAGAAGAAAGGTTTTGTACAGTGCGGTGTGAGCGACGGTTTGCCGGGATTCTCGGTTCCGGACTCTACCGGCAAGATCGTTGGCATCGATGCTGACTTCTGCCGCGCTGTAGCTGCTGCAGTGTTTGGTGATGCGACCAAGGTCAAATTCAGCCAGTTGAATGCCAAAGAGCGTTTCACTGCTCTGCAATCCGGCGAAATCGACATGCTGTCGCGTAACTCCACCATGACCAGTTCCCGTGACGCGGGCATGGGCCTGAAGTTTCCTGGCTTCATCACCTATTACGACGGCGTAGGCTTCCTGGCCAACAGCAAGCTGGGCGTGAAAAGTGCCAAGGAACTGGATGGCGCGACCATCTGTATTCAAGCCGGTACCACCACCGAGCTGAACGTGTCCGACTACTTCCGCGCCAACGGCCTGAAGTACACCCCGATCACCTTCGACACCTCCGATGAAAGCGCCAAGTCGCTGGAGTCCGGTCGTTGCGACGTGCTGACCTCCGACAAGTCCCAGTTGTATGCACAGCGCAGCAAACTGGCCTCGCCGAAAGATTACGTCGTTCTGCCTGAAACCATCTCCAAAGAGCCTTTGGGGCCGGTCGTACGTAACGGCGACGATGAGTGGCTGGCAATCGTTCGTTGGGTTGGCTACGCGATGCTCAACGCCGAAGAGGCCGGTATTTCTTCGAAAAACGTCGAGGCAGAAGCCAAGTCGACCAAGAATCCGGACGTTGCTCGTCTGCTGGGCGGCGACGGTGAGTACGGCAAGGATCTGAAGCTGCCGAAAGACTGGGTGGTAAAAATCGTCAAGCAAGTTGGTAACTACGGTGAAGTCTTCGAGAGAAACCTCGGCAAGGGCACTCCGCTGGAAATCGACCGTGGCTTGAACGCCCTGTGGACCAACGGCGGCATTCAATACGCACCACCAGTGCGCTGATGGTTCTATCACCCGGTGGGCCAACCACCGGGTGATGTTCTGTTCCATTATTTCCGGGGCACTTCATGCAAAATTCAATCGGCGCACCAAAGCAGAGGTTCAGCCTCAGCGATCCGCGAGTGCGTGCGTGGCTGTTTCAGATCATTACGGTTATCGCCGTGGTCGGGATGGGTTGGTACCTGTTCGACAACACTCAAACCAACCTGCAACACCGGGGCATTACCTCCGGCTTTAGTTTTCTTGAGCGCAGCGCCGGTTTTGGCATCGCTCAGCACCTGATCGACTACACCGAATCGGACAGTTATGCCCGAGTGTTTGTCATCGGCCTGCTCAATACCTTGCTGGTGACGTTCATCGGCGTGATTCTGGCGACGATCCTCGGGTTCATCGTCGGTGTGGCACGGCTGTCGAAGAACTGGATCATTGCCAAGATGGCGACGGTCTATGTGGAGGTCTTCCGTAACATTCCGCCGTTGCTGCAAATCCTGTTCTGGTACTTCGCGGTGTTCCTGACCATGCCAGGGCCACGCAACAGCCATAACTTCGGCGACACCTTCTTCGTCAGCAGCCGCGGCCTGAACATGCCGGCAGCGTTGATAGCGGACGGTTTCTGGCCGTTTGTGGCGAGCATCGTTGTGGTCATCGTCGCGATCGTGCTGATGTGCCGCTGGGCCAACAAGCGTTTCGAAGAGACCGGCGTACCGTTCCACAAGTTCTGGGTTGGCCTGGCGATATTCCTGGTGATCCCTGCGCTGTGCGCATTGATCTTCGGTGCGCCGCTGCACTGGGAAATACCCAAGCTGCAAGGCTTCAACTTCGTTGGTGGCTGGGTGCTGATTCCGGAACTGCTGGCGCTGACCCTGGCCCTGACGGTGTACACCGCGGCGTTCATCGCCGAGATCGTGCGTTCGGGCATCAAGTCGGTCAGCCACGGCCAGACCGAAGCGGCCCACTCGCTGGGGCTGCGCAACGGTCCGACCCTGCGCAAGGTGATCATCCCACAAGCCCTGCGCGTGATCATTCCGCCGCTGACCAGCCAATACCTGAACCTGGCGAAAAACTCCTCGCTGGCGGCCGGTATCGGTTATCCGGAAATGGTCTCGCTGTTTGCCGGTACGGTGCTGAACCAGACCGGGCAGGCGATCGAGGTGATTGCTATCACCATGAGCGTGTACCTGGCGATCAGTATCAGCATTTCCCTGCTGATGAACTGGTACAACAAGCGCATTGCGCTGATCGAGCGGTAAGGAAGAGCGCATGACGACTCATACTTTCAAACCCGACATGCCACCACCGAGCAGCAGCATCGGTGTCGTGGCGTGGATGCGGGCGCACATGTTTTCCAGCTGGATCAACACCCTGCTGACGCTGTTCGCGTTCTATCTGATTTACCTGATCGTTCCGCCCCTCGTGAGCTGGGCGATTCTCGACGCCAATTGGGTTGGAACCACCCGCGCCGATTGCACCAAGGTCGGCGCCTGCTGGGTATTCATTGAGCAGCGCTTCGGCCAGTTCATGTATGGCTACTACCCGGTGGACTTGCGTTGGCGCGTGGACCTGACCGTGTGGTTGGCGGTGATTGGCGTGGCGCCGTTGTTCATCGCACGTGTTCCGCACAAGGCAATCTACGGGCTGAGCTTTCTGGTGCTCTATCCGATCATTGCCTACCTCCTGCTGCACGGCGGCGTATTCGGTCTGAGCCAGGTGGCGAGCAGCCAGTGGGGCGGTCTGATGCTGACCCTGGTGATCGCTACCGTCGGGATCGTCGGCGCTCTGCCGCTGGGTATCGTGCTGGCCCTGGGCCGTCGTTCGAACATGCCGGCGATTCGGGTGGTCTGCGTGACCTTCATCGAGTTCTGGCGCGGTGTGCCGTTGATCACGGTGCTGTTCATGTCGTCGGTGATGTTGCCGTTGTTCCTGCCTGAAGGCATGAACTTCGACAAACTGCTGCGGGCGCTGATCGGTGTGATCCTGTTCCAGTCGGCCTACATCGCCGAGGTGGTACGTGGCGGTCTGCAAGCGATCCCTAAAGGTCAGTACGAAGCGGCTGCGGCAATGGGCCTCGGTTACTGGCGCAGCATGGGCCTGGTGATTTTGCCGCAAGCCCTGAAGCTGGTAATCCCTGGCATCGTCAACACCTTCATTGCGCTGTTCAAGGACACGAGCCTGGTGATCATCATCGGCCTGTTCGACTTGCTCAACAGCGTCAAGCAAGCCGCCGCCGACCCGAAATGGCTGGGCATGGCCACAGAAGGCTATGTGTTCGCGGCCCTGGTGTTCTGGATTTTCTGTTTTGGTATGTCCCGCTATTCCATGCATTTGGAACGCAAGCTGGACACTGGCCACAAGCGTTAGGAGCGTAGTTTATGAGTGAAGCGATCAAACAGCCTGTGAGTCCTCAAGGCATTATTCAGATGCAGGGCGTAAACAAGTGGTACGGCCAGTTCCACGTGTTGAAAGACATCAACCTGAACGTTAAGCAGGGCGAGCGTATCGTGCTGTGCGGCCCTTCGGGTTCCGGTAAATCCACCACCATCCGTTGCCTCAATCGCCTGGAAGAACACCAGCAGGGCCGCATCGTGGTCGATGGCGTGGAACTGACCAACGACCTCAAGCAGATCGAAGCGATCCGCCGTGAAGTCGGCATGGTATTCCAGCACTTCAACCTGTTCCCGCACCTGACCATTCTGCAGAACTGCACCTTGGCGCCGATGTGGGTGCGCAAGATGCCCAAGCGCAAGGCCGAAGAAATCGCCATGCATTACCTGGAACGCGTACGCATTCCGGAGCAGGCGCATAAATTCCCGGGGCAACTGTCCGGTGGTCAGCAACAGCGTGTGGCGATTGCCCGTGCCCTGTGCATGAAACCGAAAATCATGCTGTTCGACGAACCGACTTCGGCGCTCGACCCTGAGATGGTGAAAGAGGTTCTGGACACCATGATCGGCCTGGCCGAAGACGGCATGACCATGCTTTGCGTGACCCACGAAATGGGCTTCGCCCGTACTGTGGCCAACCGCGTGATCTTCATGGACAAGGGTGAAATCGTCGAACAGGCTGCGCCTAACGACTTCTTCGACAACCCGCAGAACGAGCGGACGAAGCTGTTCCTGAGCCAGATCCTGCATTGATGCCTTGCTGACTCGCAAAAACCAACCCGGCCTCGCGCCGGGTTTGTTTTTTCTACTTCTGGTGGTGGCAAATGCGCTTCATTTCGTTGCCGATCATTTGTCTACCGACGATGACCAGTTCATCACATGCGTCTGAGTAATGCTTCGAACAACCGCCGCCGACCATGACTTCCCCACAGGTCTGGCACTCTCATCCGAATAAATCATCGACTCGATGCTCCATTCCCTCTCCTTGACCGTAGGCGGTTGCTGTACTGCACGAAGCTGACTAACATGTCAGAAAATTCATCCTATGATTGGATGAAAGGGCGAATCCTATGTCAGATATTTCTCCATTAATTAAACGATCCTTGGTCGATCAGGCCCTGGACCAGTTGCGCCTGCGCATTAATCAAGGTGTCTGGACGGTCGGCCAGCGCTTGCCCACCGAGCCGGAACTGGCGACTGAGCTGGGCATCAGCCGCAATACCGTGCGCGAAGCCATGCGAGTGCTGGCGTTTTCCGGCTTGATCGAGATTCGTCAGGGCGACGGCAGTTACCTGCGGGCGGTGGTCGATCCGCTGGATACCCTGAAGGCGTTGTCCCGTTGCTCCCATGAGCAGGCCCGTGAGACTCGGCACATCCTTGAGGTCGAGGCCATCGGTCTCGCCGCAATGCGCCGAACCGATGAAGACCTGGTGGCATTGCGCGAAGCGCTGAGCGTCAGCGGCAGTCACTACCACGGCGATCTCGATACCTACATCGCCTGCGACCTGGTGTTTCACCGTCGTCTGGTGGACGCGGCGCACAACCCGACCCTCAGTGAGCTGTATCGCTACTTTTCCAGCATCGTGGGCGCGCAGTTGCGTCAGACCCTGAACATCACCCCACGACGCCAAGCGGTGTTCGACCTGCATATCGAACTGCTCGATGCCGTCGAACAGCGCGACCCGGAACGGGCCAAAGCCCTGACGAGGCAGTTGATCAATGAACCTTGAAACCGAGAACCCGATGTCCAGTCAGCAGGCCAGCCACAACCGCATCACTGAGCTCAAGCGCACGGCGGAGCTCGAAGAGCTGTTGATCGACGCCGAGGTCGATGACGAAGAGGTTCAGCGAAGTCATCCGCTCCTGCGGCGACCGTGGCTGTTGCTGCTGGGCCTGATTCTGGTGGCGCTGAACCTGCGTCCGGCGCTGTCGAGCATGGCGCCGATGCTCAGCGAAGTCTCGAAAACACTGGGGCTATCGGCTGCCCAGGCCGGTTTGCTGACCACCTTGCCGGTGCTTTGCCTCGGTCTGTTCGCGCCGTTGGCGCCGGTGCTGGCGCGCCGTTTTGGTGCCGAGCGGGTGGTGCTGGGGATTCTTCTGATGCTGGCTGGCGGGATCATCTTGCGCAGTTCGTTCGGCCAAGTCGGCCTGTTTGCCGGCAGCGTGCTGGCCGGCGCCAGCATTGGGGTGATCGGCGTGCTGTTGCCCGGTATCGTCAAGCGCGACTTCCCGAAGCAGGCCGGCACCATGACCGGCGTCTACACCATGGCGCTGTGCCTGGGGGCGGCCATGGCGGCTGGCGCGACCGTGCCGTTGAGCGAGCATTTCGACGACAGCTGGGCCGTGGGCCTCGGCTTCTGGGTGGTTCCGGCTTTGGTCGCAGCCATGTTGTGGTTGCCGCAAGTCGGTCAGAAACACGGTGCGCACCACGTTGCCTATCAGGTCCGAGGTTTGTTGCGCGATCCTCTGGCCTGGCAAGTGACCTTGTACATGGGCCTGCAATCGTCTCTGGCCTACATCGTGTTCGGTTGGCTACCGTCGATTCTGATCGGTCGCGGTCTGACGCCTACCCAAGCCGGCCTGGTGCTATCGGGATCGGTGATTGTCCAGTTGATCAGCTCGCTGGCGGCTCCGTGGCTGGCAACGCGCGGCAAGGATCAGCGATTGGCGATCGTGATCGTCATGGCAATGACCCTCGGCGGCTTGTTCGGTTGTCTCTATGCACCAATCGACGGTCTGTGGGGCTGGGCAATCCTGCTGGGGTTGGGGCAGGGCGCTACGTTCAGCCTGGCGTTGACCCTGATCGTGCTGCGCTCGCGGGACGCCCATGTTGCGGCCAATCTGTCGAGCATGGCCCAGGGCTTCGGTTACACCCTGGCATCCATGGGGCCGTTCGCGGTCGGAGTGGTGCATGACTGGACTGGTGGCTGGACTGCCCTGGGCTGGATCTTCGGCGTCATTGGCCTCGGCGCGATCATCGCCGGGCTCGGTGCCGGGCGTGCGTTGTACGTTCAGGTTCAAAGCGAGAAAGTCTGACGCTAACGCACTGTCGGTATTCGGGCCGCGAATGCCGATAGTGTTTCGCGCATTTGTTGACTATCGTGCAGGCAATCTTTCGAAACCACTTTTGCAAGCCCGGGAGCCTGCCCATGAGTGATGCCCACAACGCCTTGATCACCCGGTTCTACCAAGCTTTCCAGCGGCTGGATGCTGAGGCGATGAGCGCCTGCTACACCGACGACGTGGTGTTCAGTGATCCGGCGTTCGGCGAACTGCGCGGGCGCGATGCCGGCGACATGTGGCGCATGCTCACCACCCGCGCCAAGGACTTTTCCCTGACCTTCGATAACGTGCGCAGCGATGAACGCACCGGCGGCGCTCATTGGGTGGCGACGTACCTGTTCAGTCAGACCGGCAATGTCGTGGTCAATGACATTCAGGCGCGCTTCGTGTTTCGCGACGGCAAGATCTGCGAGCATCACGACAGTTTTGATCTGTGGCGCTGGTCGCGTCAGGCGCTGGGTTTCAAAGGACTGTTGTTGGGCTGGACCCCGGTGGTGAGTAACGCCGTGCGTGCTCAGGCCTTGAAGGGCCTGAAGGCATTCCAGGCCAGTCGCTGATAAGATCGCGGCTTGTTTTCTTTCAAGTCTTGATCGTCACGTGAGCACCTCGAGCGAATCTTCCGTCATTGCCACCGAACCGCCGCTGCCTGTCAGCAAGCCCTGGTTCGTCTACCTCGTTCGCGCGGCCAATGGTTCGCTCTACTGCGGGATCAGCGACGATCCCGTCCGCCGTTTCGCCACTCACCAGAGCGGTAAAGGTGCGCGCTTCTTCCTGTCCAGCCCGGCAGTGGCCTTGGTCTACACCGAAGCCTGCCGTGACAAAAGTGAAGCGCTGCGCCAGGAGCGTTTGATCAAGAAACTCAAGAAAAGCGCCAAGGAATGTCTGGTCGCGAGTGCGGCTGCGGGCTTATCAATCTGACTGATAAGCGCCCATCAGGCAGATGGCTAGGCTGCTCGTGGATTGCGCGCTAAGCTGCGGGCTCCTTATCCGAGCGGCGGAGCCGAGCATGTCCGAGTTGATTCTTCATCACTACCCGACGTCCCCTTTCGCCGAAAAGGCCCGTTTGCTGCTGGGCTTCAAGGGGTTGTCCTGGCGCTCTGTGATGATCCCGCCGATGATGCCAAAGCCCGATCTGACGGCCCTGACTGGCGGCTACCGCAGGACGCCGGTATTGCAGATTGGCGCTGATGTCTATTGCGATACCGCGCTGATTGCTCGTCGTCTGGAGCAGGAAAAAGCCTTGCCCGCGTTCTTCCCCGAAGGCCAGGAAATGGTGACTGCGACCTTCGCGGCATGGGCCGATTCGGTGGTGTTCCAGCATGCGGTCAGCCTGGTGTTCCAGCCGGAGTCGGTGGCGGTGCGCTTCGGCAAATTGTCGCCGGAAGCGATCAAGGTATTTCTGGCCGACCGCGCCGGCTTGTTCAGCGGTGGCAGCGCCACTCGATTGTCGGCCGAGCAGGCAAAGCATCAATGGCCAACGATCATGGCGCGTCTGGAGCAGCAGCTTCAGCGTGAGCAGGGAGACTTCCTGTTCGGCGAACCGTCGATTGCCGACTTTGCCCTGGCTCACTCGCTGTGGTTCCTCAAGGCGACGCACGTGACCTCACCGTTGGTGGGTGCCTATCCGGCCGTTTTGGCGTGGTTTGGCCGAGTGATGGGCTTTGGTCATGGCGCGTTCAGCGAGATGACGGCCGAGCAGGCGCTGGAAATTGCCCGTAATGCCACACCGGCCGCGTTGCCGGATGAGCAGTTCGATGAGCCGAACGGCTTCGAGGCTGGCCAGCAGGTGGTGATTGCGGCGACCGATTACGGGGTTGATCCGGTGGTGGGGGAATTGCTGTTTGCGGGCAGCGAGGAATTGATTCTGCGCCGTGAAGACGAGCGGGCCGGTGTGGTGCATGTGCACTTTCCGCGGTTCGGGTTTCGTATCGAAGCGCAGTAGGTGCTAACCACTCATTTTCTGGTCATGCACCAACCTGTGGGAGCTGGCTTGCCTGCGATAGCGGCGTGTCAGGCAACAATAATGTTGCTGGGCTGACGTCATCGCTGGCAAGCCAGCTCCCACAAGGGACGGTGTCGTTATTTCAACGCGGCAAGCACCTGGTCCGGGTCATACCCGCGAATCAGCGTCCCGTTCACATCGATCAGCGGAATCCCGCGTCCCCCCAGCGCCTCGTAAGCTTTGCGCGCCACGGCATCCTTCTCGATATCGAATTCCTTGTACGGAATGCCTTTCTGATCGAGAAAACGTCGGGTCAGCTTGCAGTAGCCACACCAGTCGGTGGCATAGAGCACGACGTTGGCCTTGGCCTGGGTCTGCTCGGACACCACCTGCGAGGGGTGAAGTACCCGCTCGATCTTGCCCCAGTTCTGGTAAACCACAACCACCAGCAGGATCAACAGGCATTTCTTCAGTACGCCGCCGAGCATCAGTTGCGTCGCTTGAGCTGGTCGGTCAATTGGGTCGGCAAGCCTTTGATGATCAGCGTGCCGGCTTCTTCGTCGTATTCGATCTTCGAGCCCAGCAGGTGTGCTTCGAAGCTGATCGACAAGCCCTCGGCGCGGCCGGTGAAGCGGCGGAACTGGTTCAGGGTGCGCTTATCCGCCGGAATTTCCGGGGACAGGCCGTAGTCCTTGTTGCGGATGTGATCGTAAAACGCTTTCGGGCGTTCTTCGTCGATCAGTCCGGACAATTCTTCCAGGCCCATGGGCTCGCCCATTTTTGCCTGGCTGCTGGCGTAATCCACCAGGGTCTTGGTCTTTTCGCGGGCGGACTCTTCCGGCAGGTCTTCGCTTTCGACGAAGTCACTGAAGGCCTTGAGCAGGGTGCGGGTTTCGCCCGGGCCGTCGACGCCTTCCTGGCAGCCGATGAAGTCGCGGAAGTATTCCGAGACCTTCTTGCCGTTCTTGCCCTTGATGAACGAGATGTACTGCTTGGACTGCTTGTTGTTCTGCCACTCGGAAACGTTGATCCGCGCTGCGAGGTGCAACTGGCCAAGGTCCAGATGTCGTGAAGGGGTCACGTCCAGCTGATCGGTCACCGCCACGCCTTCGCTGTGGTGCAGCAGGGCGATGGCCAGATAATCGGTCATGCCTTGCTGGTGATGCGCGAACAGCACATGGCCACCGACCGAGAGGTTGGATTCTTCCATCAGCTTTTGCAGATGCTCGACCGCCACCCGGCTGAACGTCGTGAAATCACGACCACCGTCGAGGTATTCCTTCAGCCAGCCGCTGAACGGAAACGCGCCGGACTCCGGATGGAACAGCCCCCAGGCTTTGCCCTGTTTGGCGTTATAGCTTTCGTTGAGGTCGGCGAGCATGTTCTCGATGGCCGCGGACTCTGCCAGTTCGGAATCGCGGGCGTGAAGAACTGCAGGTGTGCCGTCGGGTTTTTTGTCGATCAGGTGGACGATGCAATGACGGATCGGCATGGGCTTCTCGGCTGATTGAAGAGAGGAGGGCGTGCTCCCCCAAAAAGTGCCCAGTGTACCGCAACCACTGGTTTTGGCGCGGCTCGAAGGGCAATTCGCAGCTGTGCGACGGCCCTTATGCAGTTTTTTCCCGATTTAGAGCAATAAAGCTGACCAAATGGGTAGCTAGAGGCGGATATTTCCCCGTCTCTGTGCTAGTTTTGCCCGGTCTTACGCGAAGTCACTGCGTTAAGCGTGCATTCAGCATTTGTCAGGTCGAACCAAACCCTGATTTCGGTATCTATAACCCCGACTCGTCGTGGTTATGGCCGAGGGTGCCAGATCCAGAAGATCGGGCTCGATGGCTGACACTGCACTCTGCAATCCATATGAATTTGATAGGGAAGGAACACTACAATGGCTCTTACTAAAGACCAACTGATCGCCGACATCGCTGAAGCTATCGACGCGCCAAAAACCACCGCGCGTAACGCTCTGGACCAACTGGGCCAAATCGTTGCCGATCAGCTGGAAAACGGCGGCGAAATCACTCTGCCAGGTATCGGCAAGCTGAAAGTGACTGAGCGTCCTGCCCGTACCGGCCGCAACCCTTCGACTGGCGCTGCCATCGAAATCGCTGCCAAGAAAGTGATCAAGCTGGTTGTGGCCAAAGGCCTGACCGACGCTGTTAACAAGTAAGACTTGTTAAAAAAAACCGTGCTCCGGAGCAATCCGGGCACGGTTTTTTTGTGTCTGCGATTCAGCGATTGATCAGGTTCAATCGCTGTCTCGGTTGTTACTCAGCTTTTGCGGGCCCAGCGCTCGCGCCAGACCTGTTGCTCGGATTTGGTCTGGAAGGTCCAGGCGACGAAGCGGCTTTGCTTCTGCCCTTGGGACATCTCCACAACCTGGCTCTCCAATACGCCAGCCTTTTTCAGCGCCGTCTGGATCGCCGGCAGGTTTGAGGCTTTCGAGACCAGGGTGCTGAACCAAAGCACTTTGTGTTGAAAGTGCGCGCTCTCGGCGATCAATTGCGTCACAAACCGTGCCTCGCCACCTTCACACCACAGTTCAGCCGATTGACCGCCAAAGTTCAGCACCGGCAATTTGCGTTTTGGGTCGGCGCGGCCCAGCGCGCGCCATTTACGCACGCTGCCCTTGGTCGCCTCGTCCATCGAGGCGTGGAATGGCGGGTTGCACATGGTCAGGTCAAAACGTTCGCCGGGCTCGAGCAAGCCCAGCAGAATGTGCTTAGGATTAGTTTGCTGGCGCAGCTGGATGGCTTTGTTCAGCCCGTTGGACTGCACGATGGCTTTGGCGGAGGCCACGGCCGTCGGGTCGATTTCCGAGCCAAGGAAGTGCCAGCGGTAGTCGCTGTAGCCGATCAACGGATAAACGCAGTTGGCGCCCATGCCGATATCGAGCACCTTGACCGGCGCACCGCGAGGAATTTCACCGTCGTTGACGCTGGCCAGCAAGTCGGCCAAAAAGTGCACGTAGTCGGCACGCCCCGGAACCGGTGGGCACAGGTAGTCGGCCGGGATGTCCCAATGGGCGATGCCGTAGAACGACTTGAGCAGCGCCCGGTTGAACACTCGCACCGCGTCCGGGCTGGCGAAGTCGATGCTCTCCTTGCCGTACGGATTGATGATCACGAACTTCGCCAGTTCCGGCGTGCTCTTGATCAGCGCCGGGAAGTCGTAACGACCCTGATGGCGATTGCGCGGGTGCAGGCTGGCCTTCTCGCGTGGCTCCACGGCTTTGGCCGGGGTCGCGGATTCAGGCTTTTTGCGCGCAGGTTTGGGTGTGCTGGGGGCGGTCATGGGCGAGGTCGATTCGGGTATGGCTAAAAGTGGCGGGTATTGTCCCACATCCAGCTGCTGGTAACCCAATTGTGAAGATCGCCGCATGTCCTGTGGGAGCGGGCTTGCCCGCGATGGCGGTTTTACATTCAACATTGATGTCGGCTGGTACACCGCTTTCGCGGGCAAGTCGGATCGCCGCACCGCCGCTCCCACAGAGATTTTTGGTGTTTGGGAGAAAGTGGCAGGCATAAAAAAGGGAGGCCACGCGGGCCTCCCTGTTTCATTGCGACGTGCCGTTACAAACTGGCGATCCGCGCATGTTGCTCCGCCAGCTTGCCCAAAGCCTGTTCGGCTTCAGCCAGTTTGGCGCGTTCTTTCTCGATGACTTCGGCCGGGGCCTTGTCGACGAAACCGGCGTTGGACAGCTTGCCGCCGACGCGCTGAACTTCGCCCTGCAGACGCAGGATTTCCTTGTCCAGACGGGCCAGTTCGGCGTCCTTGTCGATCAGGCCGGCCATCGGCACCAGCACTTCCATCTCGCCAACCAGTGCAGTGGCGGACAGCGGTGCTTCTTCGCCAGCCTTCAGAACAGTGATCGACTCCAGACGCGCCAGCTTCTTCAGCAGGGCTTCGTTCTCGGTGAGACGGCGCTGATCTTCGGCGCTGACGTTTTTCAGGAACAGGTTCAGCGGCTTGCCTGGACCGATGTTCATTTCACCGCGGATGTTGCGCGTGCCGAGCATCAGGCCCTTGAGCCATTCGATATCGTCTTCGGCGGCCTGATCGATGCGTGCATCGTTGGCCACTGGCCAAGGTTGCAGCATGATCGTCTTGCCCTCGATACCGGCCAGCGGTGCAACGCGCTGCCAGATTTCTTCGGTGATGAATGGCATGAACGGGTGAGCCAGGCGCAGAGCGACTTCCAGCACTCGAACCAGCGTGCGACGGGTGCCGCGCTGGCGTTCGACCGGCGCATTTTCGTCCCACAGCACAGGCTTGGACAGTTCCAGGTACCAGTCGCAATACTGGTTCCAGATGAACTCGTACAAGGCTTGCGCCGCCAGGTCGAAACGGAACTGATCGAGCTGACGGGTCACTTCGGCTTCGGTGCGTTGCAGCTGCGAAATGATCCAGCGATCCGCCAGGGACAGCTCGTACGCCTCGCCGTTCTGGCCGCAGTCTTCGCCCTTGTCCAGAACATAACGCGCAGCGTTCCAGATCTTGTTGCAGAAGTTGCGATAGCCTTCGACGCGGCCCATGTCGAACTTGATGTCACGACCTGTGGAGGCCAGCGAGCAGAACGTGAAGCGCAGGGCGTCGGTGCCGTAGCTGGCGATGCCCTCGGCGAACTCGTCGCGGGTCTGCTTCTCGATCTTCTTCGCCAGTTTCGGCTGCATCATGCCGGAGGTGCGCTTCTGCACCAGATCTTCCAGCTCGATGCCGTCGATGATGTCCAGCGGGTCCAGGACGTTGCCCTTGGACTTGGACATCTTCTGGCCCTGGCCATCACGCACCAGACCGTGCACATAAACAGTCTTGAATGGAACCTGCGGCGTGCCGTCTTCGTTTTTCACCAAGTGCATGGTGAGCATGATCATCCGGGCAACCCAGAAGAAAATGATGTCGAAACCGGTCACCAGCACGTCGGTGGAGTGGAATTTCTTCAGGAATTCGGTTTGCTCCGGCCAGCCGAGTGTGGAGAAGGTCCACAGGCCCGAACTGAACCAGGTATCCAGAACGTCGTTGTCCTGTTGCAGCGCAACGTCGGCGCCCAAGTTGTGCTTGGCACGTACTTCGGCTTCATCGCGACCGACATAGACCTTGCCCGACTCGTCGTACCAGGCCGGAATCCGGTGGCCCCACCACAGCTGACGGCTGATGCACCAATCCTGGATGTCGCGCATCCACGAGAAGTACATGTTTTCGTACTGCTTTGGCACAAACTGAATGCGGCCGTCTTCAACTGCAGCGATGGCCGGCTCGGCCAATGGCTTGGTGGACACGTACCACTGGTCGGTCAGCCACGGCTCGATGATGGTGCCGGAGCGGTCGCCTTTCGGCACTTTCAGCGCGTGATCGTCGACGCTGACCAGCAGGCCGGCAGCTTCGAACGCTGCAACGATTTCCTTGCGGGCCTGGAAGCGGTTGAGGCCGACGAACTCGGCGGGCAATGTGCCGTCGATCTGCTCGTTGACGCTGCCATCGAGGTTGAACACCTGGGCTGCCGGCAGCACGTCAGCATTCTTGTCGAAGATGTTCAGCAGCGGCAGGTTGTGACGCTTGCCGACTTCGTAGTCGTTGAAGTCGTGGGCCGGGGTGATTTTTACGCAGCCGGTGCCGAATTCAGGGTCGCAGTAATCGTCGGCGATGATCGGGATGCGGCGGCCGACCAGCGGCAGCTCGACAAATTTGCCGATCAGGGCTTTGTAGCGTTCATCGTTCGGGTTAACGGCCACGGCGGCGTCGCCGAGCATGGTTTCCGGACGCGTGGTCGCGACGATCAGGTAATCCTGGCCTTCAGTGGTTTTGGCGCCATCGGCCAGCGGGTACTTCAGGTTCCACAGGAAACCTTTCTCGTCGTGGTTCTCCACTTCAAGGTCGGAAATCGCCGTGTGCAGCTTGGTGTCCCAGTTGACCAGACGCTTGCCGCGGTAGATCAGGCCGTCTTCGTGCAGGCGCACGAAGGCTTCTTTCACCGCTTCCGAGAGGCCGTCGTCCATGGTGAAGCGCTCACGGCTCCAGTCCACGGACGAGCCGAGGCGGCGGATTTGACGGCTGATGTTGCCGCCGGACTGATCTTTCCATTCCCAGACTTTCTCGAGGAATTTCTCGCGGCCCAGATCGTGGCGATTCTGGCCCTGGGCTTCGAGTTGACGCTCCACCAGCATTTGCGTGGCGATACCGGCGTGGTCGGTGCCCGGCTGCCACAGGGTGTTGCGACCCTGCATGCGGCGGAAACGGATCAGGGCGTCCATGATCGCGTTGTTGAAGCCGTGCCCCATGTGCAGGCTGCCGGTGACGTTCGGCGGCGGGATCATGATGGTGTAGGACTCGCCCTCGCCTTGCGGGGCGAAGTAGTTCTCGGACTCCCAAGTGTTGTACCAGGAAGTTTCAATGGCGTGCGGCTGGTAGGTCTTATCCATGCGCGGCGGGACCCTATTGGCATTTATTCAGGAAAAGCCGGGAAGTATAGCGGGGCACGGGGCGTAGGGCGAGCAGGGGCGGACTGTGGCGAGGGGGTTTACCCCCGTTCGGCTGCGAAGCAGTCGTAAAACCGATGTGTGGGTGCGCCAGATGCACCACGATGGCAGATTTTGGGGCCGCTTCGCGACCCAACGGGGGTAAGCCCCCTCGCCACAGAAACCCGCGCGGCTCAGGGTTATTCGTAATGGCTAAGCAACCGTTCCATCCGCGCATCGAGGCGGCGTTTGATTTCGGTTTCGATGTGCGGGGCGAAGTCGTCGATCACGTCTTGCATGATCAATTGCGCGGCGGCGCGCAGTTCGCTGTCCAGGTGCAACATGGCATCTGGGCCCTTGCTGGCGGCAGCGGCCGGCTTGGCGACCGGGGCGGGTGGTGGCGGTTCGACCTGTGGCGCATTGCCGACAGTATCGAACAACATGGGAATCTGTTCCTGATCACCTTCAATGACTGTGTCGGTCAGCAAGGGGGGTTGCAGGTTGTCATCGCCGAGCAGTTGGCGGATCGACTCAAGGTCTTCCAGCAGGTGCGCGGACTTTTGCGGCGGTTTTGGAGTGTCCATCGGAGTGCTCAGAGTCGCTGTAAACGGTGATCTTGCAGAGGATAGCCCTGTTCGCGGTAGAAACGGAAACTCTCCCGCGCAGCCGCACGAATCGTCGGATCTTCCACCACCACTTCCGCCACGCGGGCGAACTGTTTGGCAAAGGCCGGGACTTTCAGATCGAGATTGACCAGCAGATCCTGATGCTGACCGCAGTCATCGCCAAGACCCAGCACAATCAAACCGTCCGGCTCGCTTTCGGCGGGGCCGTGGGGCACGAAGCTTTCGCCCTTGAACGCCCACAACCGCGCATCGAGCGCATCACGCTGGGCGGCATCGCTGCAGTGCAGGTAAATGCGGTGGCCCATGCGCCAGGCTTTTTCGGTGAGCTTGCAGGCGAAATCCAGCCGCGCCGAAGGGTCGGCGCTGGGCAGGATATAGAAGTCGACTTTGGTCATTGCGGTTCCTGAGCCAAAGGCCGCGTCACCGGAAAGTGACGCCGCCCAGGGTCATCGGTTTCAGGCTTTGGCGCGGTCTAGCAGATATTGGGTCAGCAGGGGAACCGGACGGCCAGTGGCGCCCTTGTCCTTGCCGCCGCTGCTCCAGGCCGTGCCGGCGATGTCCAGGTGCGCCCAGTTCAGGTTCTTGGTGAAGCGCGACAGGAAGCAGGCGGCAGTGATGGCGCCGCCTTTCGGACCGCCAATGTTGGCGATGTCGGCGAACGGGCTGTCCAGCTGCTCTTGATATTCATCGAACAGCGGCAGTTGCCAGGCGCGGTCGTCGGCGGATTGGCCGGCGCTCAGCAGTTGGCCGATCAGCTCGTCATTGTTGCCCAGCAGGCCCGAAGTGTGGGCGCCCAGTGCGACGACACAAGCGCCGGTCAGGGTGGCGATGTCGATTACCGCTTGCGGCTTGAAGCGTTCGGAGTAGGTCAGGGCATCGCACAGCACCAGACGGCCTTCGGCGTCGGTGTTGAGGATCTCCACGGTCTGGCCGCTCATGGTGGTGACGATGTCGCCCGGACGCGTAGCGTTGCCACTCGGCATGTTCTCGGCGCAGGCCAGGATGCACACCAGGTTGATCGGCAGTTTCAGCTCAAGCACAGCTCGCAGGGTGCCGAATACACTGGCGCTGCCACCCATGTCGTATTTCATTTCATCCATGCCGGCACCCGGCTTGAGGCTGATACCGCCGGTGTCAAAGGTGATGCCTTTGCCGACCAGCGCGTACGGCTTCTCGGATTTCTTGCCGCCGTTGTATTGCATGATGATCAGGCGCGGTGGCTGGGCGCTGCCCTGGCCGACAGCGTAGAACGCGCCCATGCCCAAGTCCTTGATCTTCTTCTCATCGAGGACTTCGACTTTCAGGCTCTTGAATTCTTTACCCAGGCTCTTGGCCTGTTCGCCAAGGAACGTCGGGTGGCAGATGTTTGGTGGCAGGTTACCCAGATTGCGGGTGAAGGCCATGCCATTGGCGATCGCGGTCGCGTGGGCAACGGCGCGTTCGACTTCAGCCTGTGCGGCCTTGATGGTCACCAGGGTGACTTTCTTCAGGGAGAGCGGGTCGGTTTTCTGGCTCTTGAACTGGTCGAAAGTGTACTCGCCGTCCACCAGGGTTTCGGCCAGCAGGCGAGTCTTGCCGTAGCTGTCACGGCCCTTGACCACGACTTCGTCCAGGGCCAGCACTGCATCGCCGCCGCCCAGGCCTTTAAGGGTGTTGAGGATACCGGCGATGATTTTGCGGAACGGGCGATCGCCCAGTTCTTCATCCTTGCCCACGCCCACCAGCAACACGCGTTCGGCCTTGAGGTTGGGCAGGCTGTGCAGCAACAGGCTCTGGCCGACCTTGCCGGCCAGGTCGCCGCGCTTGAGCACCGCACTGATGGCGCCGCCGCTCAGTTCGTCGAGTTGTTTGGCTACGGAGCCGAGCTTGCGGCCTTCGCGCACGGAGACCACCAGCGTGGCGGTCTTCAACGTTTCCGGGCTAACGCTTTTTACAACCAGTTCCATGTCCGGGTCCCTGAATTAATGGTCAAACTGCGCGACGCGCAGAGGCTTGCTTATAAGTAGAAAGACGCCGGTGTATTGCCAGCGACAAAGGCCGCAGTTTGAACCTCGCTGCCCGCGCCTGACAACCCTCGGTTATGCGAACTTCAGCGGTTCAGGTGCCTGCTTGAGCATGCGCAGTGACAGGCGCACTCAATCACAGGATAATGCGCCATCTTTTTCGGCGGCCCTGCCCTGCGGGCCGGCTGATACGTTTTGTTTGTTTGGCCGCTTAGCCTGACAACCCTGGAGTGTCTGGTTTGATTGTCTTCCGTTATCTATCCCGCGAAGTCCTGTTGACCTTGAGCGCTGTCAGCGCCGTGCTGCTGGTCATCATCATGAGCGGACGCTTCATCAAATACCTCGCCCAGGCGGCCTCTGGGCTACTGGATCCAGGTTCGCTGTTCCTGATCATGGGCTATCGTCTGCCGGGCTTCCTGCAGCTGATTCTGCCTTTGGGGCTGTTTCTCGGGATCCTGCTGGCCTACGGTCGTCTGTACCTCGAAAGCGAAATGACCGTGTTGTCTGCTACTGGCATGAGCCAGCAGCGTCTGTTTGCCATGACTCTTTTTCCGGCCACCCTGGTTGCCCTGATCGTAGCGTGGCTGAGCCTGAGCCTGGCACCGCAAGGTGCCAACCAGTTCCAGCTGCTGTTGAACAAGCAGGATGCACTGACCGAGTTCGACACCCTCGAGCCGGGTCGCTTCCAGGCCTTGCGCGACGGCACTCGGGTGACCTACACCGAGCAACTGTCGGATGACCGGATCAATCTGGGCGGCGTGTTCATTTCGCAAAAGAATGTCAGTTCCGACAACAAGGATCGGGGGATTTCCGTACTGGTGGCCGAGAAGGGCCATCAGGAAATCAGGCCCGATGGCAACCGTTACCTGATCCTCGACAACGGCTACCGCTACGACGGTAATCCGGGTCAGGCCGACTACCGCGCCATCAAGTACGACGAGTACGGCGTATTGCTGGCCAAGCCGGACGTCAGCGACGAAGTGACCGACCGCGATGCGATGACCACCAGTTCCTTGCTGAGCAGCGACGACATCCGCTCGCGTACCGAACTGCAATGGCGTTTGTCCCTGCCGTTGCTGGTCTTCATCGTGACCTTGATGGCGGTGCCGCTGTCGCGGGTTAACCCGCGCCAGGGCCGTTTCCTCAAGCTGCTGCCTGCGATTCTTCTTTATATGGCTTATCTGACCATCCTGATTGCCGCTCGCGGCGCCCTTGAAAAGGGCAAGATCCCGCCGGTGTTGGGCTTGTGGTGGGTGCATGCAATCTTCCTGGCCATCGGTCTTGGCTTGCTGTATTGGGAGTCGCTGAGTTTGAAGATGGCGAGTCGCCGCAGTGCGCTGGAGGTGGCCCGTGGATAAGCTTGATCGCTACATCGGTAGCAGCGTGTTCATCGCGATTCTGGCAGTGCTTGGGATCATTCTGGGCTTGGCAACGCTGTTCGCCTTCATCGATGAGATGAGCGACGTCAGCGATACCTACACGCTGATGGATGTACTGAGTTACGTATTGCTGACCGCGCCGCGCCGTTTGTACGACATGTTGCCGATGGCGGCGCTGATCGGTTGCCTGATAGGCCTCGGCAGTCTGGCCAGTCACAGCGAGCTGACCATCATGCGTGCCGCCGGTGTGTCCATTGGTCGGATCGTCTGGGCCGTGATGAAGCCGATGTTGATCCTGATGGCGGTAGGGCTGGTGATCGGCGAGTACGTCGCGCCGGCCACGGAAATCACCGCTCAAGCCAACCGCTCGCTGGCCCAGGGCAGTGGCGATGCGCAAAGCGCCAAGCACGGTCTGTGGCACCGTCAGGGTGAGGAGTTCATTCACGTCAACTCCGTTCAACCCAACGGTCTGCTGTACGGTGTGACCCGTTATCGTTTTGACGATCAACGCCACATGCTGTCTTCGAGCTTCGCCAAGCGTGCGGAATTCGATACCGATCACTGGCAACTGACCGATGTCACGACCACGCTGTTCCATGACAAAAGTACCGAAGTGGTGACTGCCCCGGTGGAACGCTGGGAAATCGCCCTGAGCCCGCAGCTGCTGAGTACCGTGGTGATGGCGCCCGAGTCGTTGTCGATCAGCGGTCTGTGGAATTACATCCACTATCTGGCTGACCAGGGCCTGAGCAACGGTCGTTACTGGCTGGCGTTTTGGGTCAAGGTGTTGCAGCCGCTGGTGACCGCCGCATTGGTGTTGATGGCGATTTCCTTCATCTTCGGTCCGCTGCGTTCGGTGACCCTCGGTCAGCGGGTCTTCACTGGCGTGCTGGTGGGCTTCACCTTCCGTATTGTCCAGGATTTGCTCGGGCCTTCGAGCCTGGTGTTCGGTTTCTCGCCGCTGTTTGCAGTGCTGGTGCCGGCCGGTGTCTGCGCCCTGGCCGGGGTCTGGTTGCTGCGTCGGGCCGGTTGATCGCGGTTTTTTCCGGTCTTGCTTGTCACTCAAAACGCCCCTGTCGCAAGACCGGGGCGTTTTTGTAGGCGCCGTCTGACCTGCAAACGTGACGCTTGCGCCGTGGATCAGGTACAATTCCCGGCTATTTTTCGGCGGGCTATGCCTGCAGCCTTTTTGAGTGTTGATCCGTGAGTGATTTGAGTCATATCCGCAATTTCTCCATCATCGCCCACATTGACCATGGCAAGTCGACGCTGGCCGATCGCTTCATCCAGAAGTGCGGCGGCCTTGCCGAGCGCGAAATGGAAGCCCAGGTGCTGGACTCCATGGACCTGGAACGTGAACGCGGGATCACCATCAAGGCCCATAGCGTCACCCTCTATTACAAAGCCCGCGATGGCATTAACTACCAGCTGAACTTCATTGATACCCCGGGCCACGTCGACTTCACCTATGAAGTCAGCCGGTCGCTGGCGGCCTGTGAAGGTGCGTTGCTGGTGGTCGATGCCGGTCAGGGCGTCGAGGCGCAATCGGTTGCCAACTGCTACACGGCGATCGAGCAGGGCCTGGAAGTCATGCCGGTCCTGAACAAGATCGACCTGCCACAGGCCGATCCAGAGCGCGTCAAGGAAGAAATCGAAAAAATCATCGGCATCGATGCCACCGACGCGGTCGAGTGTAGTGCCAAGACCGGCCTGGGCGTCGATGAAGTGCTCGAGCGCTTGGTCCACACGATTCCCGCGCCGACCGGTAACATCGAAGATCCGCTGCAAGCGTTGATCATCGACTC
Organism: Pseudomonas sp. GGS8; assembly: GCF_024168645.1. Classification (NCBI taxonomy): domain Bacteria; kingdom Pseudomonadati; phylum Pseudomonadota; class Gammaproteobacteria; order Pseudomonadales; family Pseudomonadaceae; genus Pseudomonas; species Pseudomonas sp. GGS8. The sequence continues at coordinate 3,078,137 of NZ_JALJWF010000001.1, forward strand.
CTGGTTCGACAACTACCTGGGCGTTGTTTCCCTGGTTCGTGTGCGCCACGGTCGGGTGAAGAAGGGCGACAAGATTCTGGTCAAGTCCACCGGCAAGATCCACCTGGTGGACAGCGTCGGTGTATTCAACCCGAAACACACCCCTACCGTCGACCTGAAGGCTGGTGAAGTGGGCTTCATCATCGCCAGCATCAAGGACATTCACGGTGCGCCAGTGGGCGATACCCTGACCTTGAGCTCGACGCCGGACGTCGATGTGCTGCCAGGCTTCAAACGCATTCAGCCGCAGGTGTACGCCGGCTTGTTCCCGGTCAGCTCCGACGACTTCGAAGACTTCCGCGAGGCGCTGCAAAAGCTCACCCTCAACGATTCGTCGCTGCAATACACACCGGAAAGCTCAGACGCACTGGGTTTCGGCTTCCGTTGCGGCTTCCTCGGTATGCTGCATATGGAAATCATCCAGGAGCGCCTGGAGCGCGAATACAACCTGGACCTGATCACCACGGCGCCGACGGTAATCTTCGAGCTGTTGCTCAAGACCGGCGAGACGATCTACGTCGACAACCCGTCCAAGCTGCCGGACCTGTCTGCCATCGAAGACATGCGCGAGCCAATCGTGCGCGCCAATATTCTTGTGCCACAAGAGCACCTGGGTAACGTCATTACCCTGTGTATCGAAAAACGTGGTGTACAGGTCGACATGCTGTTCCTCGGCTCCCAGGTACAAGTGACCTACGACCTGCCGATGAACGAAGTGGTGCTGGACTTCTTTGATCGTCTGAAATCCACCAGTCGCGGCTATGCTTCTCTGGACTACCATTTCGATCGTTACCAATCGGCTAGTCTGGTGAAACTGGACGTGCTGATTAACGGCGACAAGGTCGACGCCCTGGCGCTGATCGTGCACCGTGACAACTCGCATTACAAAGGTCGCCAGTTGACCGAGAAGATGAAAGACCTGATTCCGCGGCAGATGTTCGACGTGGCAATCCAGGCCGCCATTGGCGGTCAGATTGTGGCGCGTACAACCGTCAAGGCACTCAGAAAGAACGTATTGGCCAAATGCTACGGTGGCGACGTCAGCCGTAAGAAAAAGCTGCTGGAAAAGCAAAAGGCCGGTAAAAAACGCATGAAACAGGTCGGTAACGTGGAAATTCCACAAGAAGCCTTCCTTGCCGTGCTCAGGTTGGATAGTTAGGTCCTATGTCACTAAATTTCCCGCTGTTGCTGGTCATCGCCGTGTTCGTCTGCGGCCTGTTGGCGTTGCTCGATCTGTTGTTCCTGGCGCCTCGGCGCCGGGCTGCCATCAACTCCTATCAGGGGAGCGTCAGCCAGGCTGACATGGTGGTGGTCGAGAAGCTGAACAAAGAGCCGCTGCTGGTCGAATACGGCAAGTCGTTCTTCCCGGTGTTGTTCATCGTGCTGGTGCTGCGTTCGTTCCTGGTGGAGCCGTTCCAGATTCCTTCCGGTTCGATGAAGCCAACCCTGGACGTCGGCGACTTCATTCTGGTGAACAAGTTTTCTTACGGGATCCGCCTGCCGGTGATCGACAAGAAAGTCATCGAGGTCGGTGATCCGCAGCGCGGCGATGTGATGGTGTTCCGCTACCCGAGCGACCCGAACGTCAACTACATCAAGCGTGTGGTGGGCCTGCCGGGCGATCAGATTCGCTACACCGCCGACAAGCGCCTGTTCGTCAACGGTGAATCGATTGCCGAACAACTGATCGGCTCCGAGCCGGGCACATTGGGCAGCTCCGAGCTCTACAAGGAAAAGCTCGGCATCGCCGAGCACCTGATCCGCAAGGAAATGAGCCGCTACCGCGCAACGCCGGACCATACGTGGACCGTGCCGGCCGGGCACTACTTCATGATGGGCGACAACCGCGACAACTCGAACGACAGTCGCTACTGGGATGACCCGAACATTCCCAAGGATCTGCTGGGCATGGTTCCCGACAAGAATATCGTCGGCAAGGCCTTCGCAGTCTGGATGAGCTGGCCGGAACCCAAACTCAGTCACCTGCCGAACTTCTCGCGGGTTGGCCTGATCAAGTAATCAAACACGGCGCTGTTGAACACAGCGCCGAATGCATTTCTGGAGTCGGCACAATCGACGACAGGAGCATGAAAACAACGATATTCAGGACGTTATTTTTGAACACAGCGTTAATTGTCCCAAGCCTGCGCCGTATCAAGGCCCTGGCGGTGGAATCCAACCACGAACTCAGCGTGGGTAAACCGTGAGCGTCTCCTTAAGCCGTCTCGAGCGTCAGCTCGGTTACACCTTCAAGGATCAGGAGCTGATGGTCCTGGCCCTGACTCACCGCAGTTTTGCCGGGCGTAACAACGAACGCCTGGAATTCCTCGGCGATGCCATCCTCAACTTCGTCGCTGGCGAGGCACTGTTCGATCGCTTCCCGCTGGCCCGCGAAGGCCAGTTGTCGCGTTTGCGCGCACGCCTGGTGAAAGGCGAGACCCTGGCCGTACTGGCCCGTGGTTTCGACCTGGGCGAATACCTGCGCCTGGGCTCCGGCGAATTGAAAAGCGGCGGTTTCCGTCGTGAGTCGATTCTGGCTGATGCCCTTGAAGCGCTGATCGGTGCGATCTACCTGGACGCCGGCATGGAAGTGGCGCGCGAGCGCGTGCTGGCCTGGCTGGCCGGAGAGTTCGAAGGCCTGACGCTGGTCGACACCAACAAAGATCCGAAAACCCGCCTGCAGGAATTCCTGCAGTCGCGTGGTTGTGAGCTGCCGCGTTACGAAGTGGTGGATATCCAGGGTGAGCCGCATTGCCGGACGTTCTTCGTCGAATGTGAAATCATCTTACTGAATGAAAAAAGCCGAGGTCAGGGTGTGAGTCGTCGTATTGCCGAACAGGTAGCGGCCGCCGCAGCACTGATTGCCCTGGGTGTGGAGAATGGCAATGACTGATTCAACCGCAACTCGCTGTGGCTATGTTGCCATCGTCGGCCGTCCCAACGTGGGCAAGTCCACGCTGCTGAACCACATTCTGGGGCAGAAACTGGCGATCACCTCGCGCAAGCCGCAGACCACCCGCCACAACATGCTCGGCATCAAGACCGAAGGCGACGTGCAAGCGATCTACGTCGACACCCCGGGGATGCATAAGGGTGGCGAAAAGGCCCTGAACCGTTACATGAACAAGACCGCTTCGGCGGCGTTGAAAGACGTCGACGTGGTGATCTTCGTGGTTGATCGTACCAAGTGGACCGACGAAGACCAGATGGTCCTCGAGCGCGTTCAGTACGTGACCGGCCCGCTGATCGTGGCGCTGAACAAGACCGACCGCATCGAAGACAAATCCGAGCTGATGCCGCACCTGACCTGGTTGCAGGAACAGCTGCCGAACGCGCAGATCATGCCGATCTCGGCCCAGCACGGGCACAACCTCGACACGCTGGAGCGAGTGATCGCCGAGCACCTGCCGGAAAACGATCACTTCTTCCCGGAAGATCAGATCACCGACCGCAGCAGCCGCTTCCTTGCGGCTGAACTGGTGCGCGAAAAAATCATGCGTCAGATGGGCGCCGAGCTGCCGTACCAGATCACGGTGGAAATCGAAGAGTTCAAGCAGCAGGGCAAAACCTTGCACATCCATGCCTTGATCCTCGTCGAACGTGACGGCCAGAAGAAAATCATCATAGGCGACAAGGGCGAGCGCATCAAGCGCATCGGCACCGAGGCGCGCAAGGACATGGAGCTGCTGTTCGACTCCAAGATCATGCTCAACCTGTGGGTCAAGGTGAAAGGCGGCTGGTCCGACGACGAACGCGCCTTGCGTTCGCTGGGTTACGGCGACTTGTAATCCCGGTTTACGCTGCACCGTACAACCCTGTGGGAGCGGGCTGGCCCGCGATGAGGATGTAACATTCAGCAGAGATGTCGAATGTGAGTCCGCCATCGCGGGCAAGCCCGCTCCCACATTGGTTTTGGGTTGTCTGTAAAACTGCGCTCCTTCATTGAGAACTGCGATTTCCATGTCCCAACCGCCCATCGGCCAACCCGCCTACGTGCTCCACTCCCGCGCCTACCGCGAAAGCAGTGCGCTGGTGGATTTCCTCACGCCGCAAGGTCGTCTGCGGGCGGTGTTGCGCAGTGCACGGGGCAAGGCCGGGACGTTGGCGCGGCCGTTCGTGCCGCTGGAAGTCGAGTTCCGTGGCCGGGGCGAGCTGAAGAATGTCGGCCGCATGGAAAGTGCCGGTGTTTCGACCTGGCTCAACGGTGAGGCGCTGTTCAGTGGTCTTTACCTCAATGAGTTGCTGATTCGCCTGCTGCCCGCCGAAGATCCTCACCCCGCCGTCTTCGATCACTACGCCGCTACCTTGCTCGCACTGGCGGAGGGGCGTGCGCTGGAGCCGTTGCTGCGCTCCTTCGAATGGCGATTGCTCGATGATCTCGGTTATGGCTTCGCGCTGAACAGCGACATCCATGGCGATCCGATCGCGCCGGACGGTCTCTACCGTTTACAGGTGGATGCGGGCCTGGAACGGGTCTACCTGTTGCAACCGGGCCTGTTCAACGGCACCGAACTGCTGGCCATGGCCGACGCCGATTGGTCTGCACCCGGAGCGCTGTCTGCCGCCAAGCGCTTGATGCGTCAGGCGCTGGCCGTTCACTTGGGCGGTCGTCCCTTGGTCAGTCGTGAGTTGTTTCGAAAGCCATAGGGTCTGCGCCACCAAACATCAACAGACACTATCTCCCCGTGTATGCTGTGCACCGAATCTTCCCCCTCTTCAGGAGCGTTTCCGTGACCACCAGCAATCGCATTCTTCTTGGCGTGAACATCGACCACGTTGCCACCCTGCGTCAGGCCCGGGGTACTCGTTACCCGGATCCGGTCAAGGCAGCGCTGGACGCGGAAGAGGCGGGCGCTGACGGCATCACCGTGCACCTGCGTGAAGACCGTCGGCACATCCAGGAGCGCGACGTGTTGCTGCTCAAGGACGTGCTGCAAACCCGCATGAACTTCGAAATGGGCGTCACCGAAGAAATGATGGCGTTCGCCGAGCGTATCCGCCCGGCGCATGTTTGCCTGGTGCCGGAAACCCGCCAGGAACTGACCACTGAAGGCGGTCTGGACGTAGCGGGGCAGGAAGCGCGGATCAAGGCGGCGGTGGAGCGCCTGGCGAAGATCGGCTGTGAAGTGTCGCTGTTCATCGACGCTGACGAGCGGCAGATCGAAGCGTCCCGCCGTGTCGGTGCTCCGGCCATTGAATTGCACACTGGGCGTTACGCGGACGCCGAGACGCCAACCGAAGTTGCCGAGGAGCTCAAGCGTGTGGCCGATGGCGTGGCATTCGGCCTGGCCCAAGGCCTGATCGTCAACGCCGGCCACGGTTTGCACTATCACAACGTCGAAGCTGTTGCGGCGATCAAGGGCATCAACGAACTGAACATCGGCCATGCGCTGGTGGCCCATGCGTTGTTCGTCGGGTTCAAGTCGGCGGTGTCGGAAATGAAGGCGCTGATTCTGGCTGCTGCGTTGAAAGGCTAGATCGGCGGCGCTGCCATCGCGGGCAAGCCACGCTCCCACAGGTTTTGCGTCGAACACACAGTCGTCATTCAACGCAAAACCTGTGGGAGCGTGGCTTGCCCGCGATGGGGTCTTTGAAGGTTGCGAAGATTTAAAGCGGTGGGGTTTCCTGGCTCGGCTTGGTCTTGTCGACCCCCGGCACGTGCAGGTTGCCCTCGGCGACCTGGGTGCCTTCAAGCTGCGGCTGCGTGACCCACGTCAGAATGTCGTAGTAACGACGGATGTTCGCCACGAAATGCACTGGCTCGCCGCCACGGGCGTAGCCGTAACGGGTCTTGCTGTACCACTGTTTCTGTGACAGGCGCGGCAGGATCTTCTTCACGTCCAGCCACTTGTCCGGGTTCAACCCTTCCTTGGCCGCCAGTTTGCGCGCGTCATCCAGATGACCGCTGCCCACGTTGTAGGCTGCCAGCGCGAACCACGTGCGATCCGGCTCCTGGATCGACTCGTCCAGTTGATCCTTCATGTAGACCAGGTACTTCGCGCCGCCCATGATGCTCTGCTTGGGGTCGAGTCGATTGGACACGCCCATGGCTTGTGCCGTGTTCTGGGTCAGCATCATCAACCCGCGCACGCCGGTCTTGGACGTGACCGCCGCTTGCCACAACGACTCCTGATAGCCGATCGCCGCCAGCAGGCGCCAGTCGACTTTTTCTTTCTTGGCGGACGCCTTGAAGTGCTGTTCGTATTTGGGCAGCCGTTGCTGCAAGTGCTGGGCGAAGGTGGTGGCGCCCATGTAGCCGAGTACGTCGACATGCCCGTAGTAGCGGTCTTTGAGGCGTTGCAGGGTGCCGTTTTGCTTTACCTTGTCGAGGTAGGTGTTGATTTCGTTGAGCAGGCTGTTGTCATCGCCGGCGGCCACGGCCCAGCTCTGGTTGCTGGCATCACCGAGGTCGAAGGCGACCCGCACGTTGGGGAAGTAGACCTGGTTCATCGCCACTTCGTTGGAGTCGACCAGGGTCAGGTCGATCTGACCTTCGTCGACCATACGCAGCAGGTCGACGACTTCAACCGCGTCGGACTCTTCGTATTCAATGCCGGGATATTTCTTTTTCAGCTCTGCCAATTGCTCGGCGTGGGTGCTGCCCTTGAGCACCATGATCTTCTTGCCGACCAGATCGCCTGCGTCAGTCGGCCGCGACTGGCCGTTGCGATAGATGATCTGCGGGGTGACTTCGAGGTAGGAATGGGAAAACCGCACCTGCCTTTTGCGTTCCTCGCTGCTGACCAGGCCGGCAGCAGCCAGCACCGGGCCATTCGGCTTGCCCACCTGATTGAACAGGTCGTCGAGGTTGTCGGCGGTTTCGATCTTGAGTTCGACCCCCAGATCGTCGGCGAAGCGCTTCACCAGCTCGTATTCGAAGCCGGTTTCACCGTTGCGATCCTGAAAGTAGGTGGCGGGGCTGTTACGGGTAACCACCCGCAGCACGCCATCCTCCTTTACGCGCTCCAGCGTGTTGGGTTTATCAACACAGCCACTGAGCATCAGGAAGAGTCCGGTTGCGATCAGCCATTTGGCGTACCGCGGACGCAAAGCCGTTGGGGAAAACATCTGCGCAGTATACGCAAAGGACCACGAGCGCCATATCTCGACAGCGAAGGGCTTGTCTGCTAGAGCGCAAAAAAGCTGCTTGGAGCCCGCAGGAACGGCCCCGAACAGCTTTTTGTGACAGAAAAAATACCCCCCGGCGCACGCCTGTTCAAGGCCCGAATACCCGGGCCCGACGTTCGGGTGCAACCGCGCGTACCGTTTCGGGTGATGTCGCGGGCAGTTTAGGCTAGAATGCACGGCCTCAAAGCACACCCCTTCCCGAGGCTGTCCCGAAGATGTTGATCCTGCGCGGCGCTCCTGCCCTTTCTGCCTTTCGCCACAGCAAACTCCTTGAGCAACTGAGCCAGAAGGTTCCAGCTGTCAGCGGCTTGTATGCTGAATTCGCTCACTTCGCCGAAGTCACCGGCGTCCTGACCGGCGACGAACAGCAGGTGCTCGCGCGCCTTCTGAAGTACGGCCCTAGCGTTCCGGTACAAGAGCCCACTGGTCGTCTGTTCCTGGTGTTGCCGCGTTTCGGCACCATTTCGCCGTGGTCCAGTAAAGCCAGCGATATCGCTCGCAACTGCGGCCTGACCAAGATCCAGCGCCTGGAGCGCGGCATCGCGTTCTATGTCGCCGGCCAGTTCAGCGACGCCGAAGCGCAGCTGATCGCAGACGCGCTACATGACCGTATGACCCAGATCGTGCTGGGTAACCTCGAACAAGCCGCCGGCCTGTTCAGCCACGCCGAACCCAAGCCCCTGACCGCGATCGACGTGCTGGGCGGCGGCCGCGCCGCGCTGGAAAAAGCCAACACCGAGCTGGGCCTGGCCCTGGCCGAAGACGAAATCGACTACCTGGTCAACGCCTTCCTTGGTTTGAAGCGCGACCCGCACGACATCGAACTGATGATGTTCGCCCAGGCGAACTCCGAGCATTGCCGTCACAAGATCTTCAACGCCAGTTGGGACATCGACGGTCAGAGCCAGGAAAAAAGCCTGTTCGGCATGATCAAGAACACCTACCAGATGCATAGCGAAGGTGTTCTGTCGGCTTATAAGGACAACGCTTCGGTCATCGTCGGTTCCGTGGCCGGCCGTTTCTTCCCGGACCCTGAAACCCGCCAGTACGGCGCGGTGCAGGAACCGGTGCACATCCTGATGAAAGTCGAAACTCACAACCACCCGACCGCGATTGCCCCGTTCCCGGGCGCATCCACCGGCAGCGGCGGTGAGATTCGCGACGAAGGCGCCACCGGTCGCGGCGCCAAGCCAAAGGCTGGCCTGACCGGTTTCACCGTGTCGAACCTGCAGATTCCGGGCTTCGAACAGCCGTGGGAAGTGCCGTACGGCAAACCCGAGCGCATCGTTACCGCGCTGGACATCATGATCGAAGGCCCGTTGGGCGGCGCTGCATTCAACAATGAATTCGGCCGTCCGGCGTTGACCGGTTACTTCCGTACCTTCGAACAGTCGATCACCACGCCTCATGGCGACGAAGTTCGCGGTTACCACAAGCCGATCATGCTGGCTGGCGGTATGGGCAACATCCGTGAAGAACACGTCAAGAAAGGCGAAATCGTCGTTGGCTCCAAGCTGATCGTGCTTGGCGGCCCGGCGATGCTGATCGGTCTGGGCGGCGGCGCGGCTTCCTCCATGGCCACCGGCACCAGCTCGGCAGACCTGGACTTCGCTTCCGTACAACGTGAAAACCCTGAGATGGAGCGTCGTTGCCAGGAAGTCATCGACCGTTGCTGGCAACTGGGCGACAAAAACCCGATTAGCTTCATCCACGACGTCGGCGCGGGCGGTCTGTCCAACGCCTTCCCGGAACTGGTCAACGATGGCGACCGCGGTGGCCGTTTCGAACTGCGCAACATTCCAAATGACGAGCCGGGCATGGCCCCGCACGAAATCTGGAGTAACGAATCCCAGGAACGCTACGTTCTGGCGGTCGGTCCCGCGGACTTCGAACGCTTCCAGGCGATCTGTGAACGTGAGCGTTGCCCATTCGCGGTAGTCGGCGAAGCCACTGCCGAGCCGCAACTGACCGTGACCGACAGCCACTTTGGCAACAGCCCGGTGGACATGCCACTGGAAGTATTGCTGGGCAAAGCCCCACGCATGCACCGTTCGGTGGTTCGTGAAAACGAGCTGGGCGACGATTTCGATCCATCGACCCTCGACATCGCCAACTGCGTCGAGCGCGTCCTGCATCACCCGGCCGTGGCCAGCAAAAGCTTCCTGATCACCATCGGCGACCGTACCATCACCGGCCTTGTGGCCCGTGATCAGATGGTCGGCCCGTGGCAGGTTCCGGTGGCTGACGTTGCCGTTACCGCCACCAGCTTCGACGTTTATACCGGTGAAGCCATGGCCATGGGCGAGCGCACTCCGCTGGCTCTGCTGGACGCTCCGGCGTCGGGCCGCATGGCTATCGGCGAAACCCTGACCAACATCGCCGCCTCGCGCATCGCCAAGATCTCCGACATCAAACTGTCGGCGAACTGGATGTCCGCTGCCGGTCACCCAGGTGAAGACGCGCGTTTGTACGACACCGTGAAAGCGGTCGGTATGGAACTGTGCCCTGAGCTGGGCATCACCATTCCGGTGGGCAAGGACTCGATGTCCATGGCCACCCGCTGGAACGACGAAGGCGTCGATAAGGCGGTCACTTCGCCGATGTCGCTGATCGTGACCGGTTTCGCGCCAGTGGCTGATATCCGTCAGACCCTGACCCCGCAACTGCGCATGGACAAAGGCACCACCGACCTGATCCTGATCGATCTCGGTCGTGGTCAGAACCGCATGGGCGCCTCGATCCTCGCTCAGGTTCACGGCAAGCTGGGCAAGCAGGCACCGGACGTCGATGACGCCGAAGACCTGAAAGCCTTCTTCGCGGTGATCCAGGGTCTCAATGCCGACGGTCACCTGCTGGCTTACCACGACCGTTCCGACGGTGGTCTGCTGACCAGCGTGGTGGAAATGGCGTTTGCCGGTCACTGCGGCCTGAGCCTGAACCTCGACGGTCTGGCAGAAACCTCCGCCGACATCGCCGCGATCCTGTTCAACGAAGAACTGGGCGCTGTGATCCAGGTTCGCCAGGACTCCACCGCGGACATCCTCGCGCAGTTCAGCGCCGCTGGCCTGGGTGAGTGCGTGTCGGTGATCGGTCAGCCGATGAACAACGGCGAGATCAGCATCACGTTCAACGGCGATACCGTGTTCGAAGGTCAGCGTCGTCTGCTGCAACGTCAGTGGGCTGAAACCAGCTACCAGATCCAGCGTCTGCGTGACAACGCCGACTGCGCCGAACAAGAGTTCGACGTGCTACTGGAAGAAGACAACCCGGGCCTGAGCGTCAAGCTCAGCTACGACGTCAACCAGGACGTCGCCGCGCCTTACATCAAGAAAGGCATCCGCCCTCAGGTTGCCGTGCTGCGTGAGCAGGGCGTCAACGGTCAGGTGGAAATGGCGGCTGCGTTCGACCGTGCCGGTTTCAATGCGATCGACGTGCACATGAGTGACATTCTGGCCGGCCGTGTCGACCTGAACGACTTCAAGGGCATGGTCGCTTGCGGTGGTTTCTCCTACGGCGACGTACTGGGTGCCGGTGAAGGCTGGGCCAAGTCCGCGCTGTTCAACAGCCGCGCTCGCGATGCGTTCCAGGGTTTCTTCGAACGTACCGACAGCTTCACCCTCGGCGTGTGCAATGGTTGCCAGATGATGTCCAACCTGCACGAACTGATCCCGGGCAGCGAGTTCTGGCCGCACTTCGTGCGCAATCGTTCCGAGCAGTTCGAAGCCCGTGTGGCGATGGTACAGATCCAGGAGTCGAACTCGATCTTCCTGCAGGGCATGGCCGGTTCGCGCATGCCGATCGCCATCGCCCACGGTGAAGGCCATGCCGAATTCGCCAGCGAAGAAGCGTTGCTGCAAGCCGATCTGTCGGGTTGCGTGGCGATGCGTTTCGTCGACAACCACGGCAAGGTCACCGAGAAATACCCGGCCAACCCGAACGGCTCGCCGCGCGGGATCACCGGTTTGACCAGCCGCGACGGTCGCGTGACCATCATGATGCCGCACCCGGAGCGCGTGTTCCGCGCGGTGCAGAACTCGTGGCGTTCGGAAGACTGGAACGAAGACGCACCTTGGATGCGTATGTTCCGTAACGCTCGCGTCTGGGTGAACTAAGGGCAGGTGAGCTAAGCGCCATGTACAAGCTTTGCTTTTTTGTTCCGGCCAGTCATGTCGAGGTGGTCAAAAGCGCTGTATTCGCTGCCGGTGGCGGGCGGATCGGGGCTTACGATCACTGTGCCTGGCAGGTGTTTGGCTTGGGTCAGTTTCGTCCACTGGATGGCAGTCAGCCATTTATTGGCGAGGCTGGACAGGTCGAGCAGGTTGAGGAATGGAAGGTTGAGCTGGTGGTGGCGGATGAGTTGATTCGGGCGGTGGTGGTGGCTCTGAAAGAGAGTCATCCCTATGAGACGCCGGCTTATGAAGTGTGGCGACTGGAGGATTTTTGATCTTCTGGTCTGCTGAAATGAGAAACCCGCTGATTCGTCAGCGGGTTTTTTATTGCCCTGGATTTGACCGTTGAATCTGATCCGCGATCTTTTGATCTTGGCGGCCTTCGGGCCGACCATGTTCTTGTTGGTGGTGTACATATCCGTTACTGCGGTAACTGCAGCTTGCGGTTTCACCCTTACGGCGACTCCCTTTTTTACAAGCGCCTAAAAAAGGAAGCAAAAAACGCTCGGGTATGACTCACCCACATAGATAACAAAGCAGTTCAAGCACATAGGTAACAGTTTTTAACTGGCACTCGCCTCACTACGATTGACCAACGTCTCCAAGATTACGGGCGGATTTCGATCATCGTGCCGTCCGGTACCAGGCCCCAGACTTCGCGCATGTCCATGTTGCGCATGGCGATGCAGCCGTCGGTCCAGTCCAGGGTGTGGAACAGGTCTTCGGGGTTGTCTTCGGTGTCCGGGGTGCCGTGGATCATGATCATGCCGCCAGGCTCGACGCCTTCGCGCCGGGCGCGGGCGGAGTCGCTGACGTTGGGATAGGAGATGTGCATCGCCAGGTTGAAACGCTCGCTGGTCTTGCGCCAGTCCAGCCAGTAAAGGCCTTCGGGGGTGCGCTTATCACCTTCCATCAGTTTTGGGCCGATGGGGCGTTTGCCCAGGGAAATGCGATAGGTCTTGAACGGCTTGCCGTCATTGATCAATTGCAACTGGTGGGCCGATTTGAGGACCAGAACTTTCTCGATGACTTTGCCGTCCAGAGGGGCCGCGACGGAAGCCTGGGAGACTGCGACGAACGATAAGCAAAACAGGGCAAGCAACCAGCGCATTGAAACGATATCCCTAAGAGGTGTCGCGACTATTTTGGTTTTTAATTAACAATAGTTTAGATGATGGCAGGCTGAGCAAGTGGCGGGATCGATTCGGACCGCACGGGATAGACCTCGGCCCGCCGATCAGCGAAGAAGCATTCTAATGTACGCCCCACTGTGCGGAAAGCCAGTTCGCCCCAAGGGATATCGGCCTCTTCGAACAGCTGCACTTCCAGGCTCTCCGGGCCTGCGCGAAAATCCAGATCCACCAGCTCAGCGCGAAAGAACACATGCACCTGACTGATGTGCGGCACATCGATCAGTGTATAGATGCTCAGGTTGCGTACTCGGGCGCAAGCTTCTTCGGCGGTCTCGCGAATGGCGGCCTGTTCGATGGTCTCACCGTTTTCCATGAATCCTGCGGGCAGGGTCCAGTAACCGAGCCGTGGCTCGATGGCGCGACGGCACAGCAATATCTTCGAACCCCAGACCGGCACGCAACCGGCGACGATATTGGGGTTCTGGTAATGAATGGTATGACAGCTGTCGCAGACAAAACGCAGGCGCGAATCGCCTTCGGGAATGCGCTGAGTCACCGGGTTGCCGCATTGACTGCAAAATTTCATGCTTGGGTTCCTGAATGCTGCGCCTATCTTGGCGTGCAGCGGTGTCGGTCGGCAAGTTGTCGTTTCGCGACATGAGGCTTTCCGGGGGTTGGGCGGGCGGTGCGATTGGTGCATGATGCAGGGTAAGGCACAGATCGAGAAGACTCATGCTGGACGAGCTACTGCACCGGGTAAGCAATCACACGCCGCGTACGCTGGAAACCGACCGACGTTTTCCCGAAGCCGCGGTATTGGTGCCCATCACGCGCAGTGACGAACCGGAACTGGTCCTGACCCTTCGCGCCAGCGGGCTCTCGACCCATGGCGGTGAAGTGGCTTTTCCCGGCGGTCGTCGCGACCCTGAAGATCCTGATCTGATCTTTACCGCCCTGCGCGAAGCCGAAGAAGAAATCGGCCTGCCGCCGGGGCTGGTCGAAGTGATCGGCCCGCTGAGCCCGCTGATCTCTCTGCACGGCATCAAAGTCACGCCCTATGTCGGCGTGATTCCGGATTTCGTCGAATACCTGGCCAACGATGCCGAGATCGCGGCGGTGTTCAGCGTGCCCCTGGAATTCTTCCGCATGGATCCGCGCGAGCACACTCATCGCATCGACTACCAGGGCCATAGTTGGTACGTGCCGAGCTACCGTTATGGCGAGTACAAGATCTGGGGGCTGACGGCGATTATGATCGTCGAGTTGATCAACCTGCTCTATGACGCGAAAATCAGCCTGCATCAACCGCCCAAGAGTTTTATCAACACCTGAAGCCATCGCTCGTATGGCGTGAATCCTGCTTTTCGCTAGTGAGCCAGCCTGGCCTTGAGGACAACAAGATGAAATACCGCCTGGGCGACGCCCGCGTCGAGACCCATCCGCAGAGTTGGGTCGCGCCCAATGCCGTGCTGGTGGGCAAGGTCAAACTGGAAGAGGGCGCCAACGTCTGGTTCAACGCCGTGTTGCGTGGCGATAACGAATTGATCCTGATCGGCAAGAACAGCAACGTGCAGGACGGCACCGTGATGCACACTGACATGGGCTACCCGCTGACCATCGGTACCGGCGTGACCATCGGCCACAACGCCATGCTCCACGGCTGCACGGTGGGCGATTACAGCCTGATCGGCATCAACGCGGTGATCCTCAACGGCGCGAAAATCGGCAAGAACTGCATCATCGGCGCCAATTCGCTGATCGGTGAGGGCAAGGAAATTCCGGACGGTTCGCTGGTCATGGGCTCGCCGGGCAAGGTGGTGCGCGAGCTGACCGAGCCGCAGAAGAAGATGCTCGAAGCCAGCGCCGCGCACTATGTGCACAACTCGCAGCGTTATGCCCGTGATCTGGTCGAGCAGGAAGAATGAGCGCCACTGAGCGACCGGTTCCATCGCCGTGCGTGAGCATTTGTGCGCTGGATGAAGATGACATTTGCACCGGGTGTCAGCGCACGGTGGAAGAAATCACCCGCTGGAGCCGAATGGACAACGAGGAACGGCGCAAAGTGTTGGGGTTGTGTCATGAACGGGCGAAATCGAGCGGGCTGATCTGGATGTTGCCTTCCAAATCCGATTCCTGATTTTTTGTGGTAGCGCGGCTTTTGTGGCGAGGGGCTTGCCCCCGTTGCGTTGCGAAGCGGCGCTAAACCTGCGACTTCATTCTTTCAGGCGTACGGCGTTTGCTGATTTTATGACTGCTGCGCAGCCGAACGGGGGCGAGCCCCCTTCGCCACAGGTTATCTGTGCGCTGAAGATGAAGTACCCTGTGCACAAAATTGACAGGTACTCCCCGCCCCATGCTCAACCTTATCGCCTACATCAGCAGCGTCGTGCTGATCAATTACGCCTTTTCCACTGCCCCGCACCTGGACATCATCTGGTCGGCCTGGGGTGGCCTGGTGTTCGTGCTGCGCGACTTGGTGCAAACCCGTTTCGGCCATGGCGCGATCGTGGCGATGCTGGTGGCGCTGATGCTGTCCTACGTCACCTCCGATCCGTCGATTGCCCTGGCCAGCGCCACGGCGTTCGCTGTCTCCGAGTGCATCGACTGGCTGGTGTTCAGCCTCACCAAGCGGCCTTTGCACGATCGCCTGTGGATAAGTTCGGCCCTGAGCATCCCGTTGGACACCTTTATCTTCTTCGGCATGATCGATGCGCTCACACCGGGCGTGATCCTGACTGCGCTGGGTTCGAAGTTCGCGGGTGTCACCGTGGTCTGGTTGGTCATGGCCTGGCGCCTGCGCAAACAGGCCGTCGTCAGCTGAAGCCAAACCCTCAGGTTCATGTAAAATGCGGCGCTTTCTCCCCATGGGAAGCGCGCTTCCCTCGATGATCCGCTCCTTTGAGGACCTGAGATGACCCGTATCGGAACTCCATTGTCGCCAACCGCGACCCGCGTATTGCTGTGTGGCTGTGGTGAGTTGGGCAAGGAAGTGGTGATCGAGCTGCAACGCCTGGGCGTTGAAGTGATTGCCGTGGATCGCTACGCCAATGCGCCAGCCATGCAAGTCGCCCATCGCAGCCATGTGATCAACATGCTCGACGGCACCGCCCTGCGTGCGGTGATCGAAGCCGAGAAGCCACACTTCATCGTGCCGGAAATCGAAGCCATCGCCACCGCGACCCTGGTGGAGCTGGAGTCCGAAGGCTTCACCGTGATCCCGACTGCCCGCGCCGCGCAGCTGACCATGAACCGCGAAGGTATCCGTCGCCTGGCCGCTGAAGAGCTGGACCTGCCGACGTCGCCGTACCACTTCGCCGACACCTTCGAGGATTACCGCAAGGCAGTCGAAGACTTGGGCTTCCCGTGCGTGGTCAAACCGGTCATGAGTTCCTCGGGCAAGGGCCAGAGCTTGCTGCGCAGCGTCGATGACGTGCAGAAAGCCTGGGATTACGCTCAAGAAGGTGGCCGCGCCGGTAAAGGCCGCGTGATTATCGAAGGCTTCATCGACTTCGACTATGAAATTACCCTGCTGACCGTGCGTCACGTTGGCGGCACGACGTTCTGTGCGCCTGTCGGTCACCGTCAGGAGAAGGGCGACTACCAGGAATCCTGGCAGCCACAAGCCATGAGCCCGATTGCTTTGGCGGAATCCGAGCGCGTTGCCAAAGCGGTCACCGAAGCCTTGGGCGGTCGTGGCTTGTTTGGCGTCGAGTTGTTCATCAAGGGTGATCAGGTGTGGTTCAGCGAAGTCTCGCCGCGCCCACATGACACCGGTCTGGTAACCCTTATTTCCCAGGACCTGTCGCAGTTCGCGCTGCACGCACGGGCGATCCTGGGCCTGCCGATCCCATTGATTCGTCAGTTCGGCCCATCGGCGTCAGCGGTCATTCTGGTGGAAGGGCAGTCGACTCAAACTGCTTTCGCCAACTTGGGCGCTGCGTTGAGCGAGCCGGATACCGCGTTGCGCCTGTTCGGCAAGCCTGAGGTCAATGGCCAGCGGCGGATGGGTGTGGCGTTGGCGCGTGATGAGTCGATTGAGGCCGCACGGGCTAAAGCGACCCGCGCTGCTCAGGCCGTTGTTGTAGAGCTGTAACCGAGGCGTGGCCATCGCGGGCAAGCCCGCTCCCACAGGATTTTCGGCGAGTCACAAATTTTGTGTACACCCGAATACCCTGTGGGAGCGGGCTTGCCCGCGATGGCGGCCTGTCAGGCAACCCGATTCAAATCGTTATTGCGCGTTTCCTTCAGGCACAGCACCGCTATCAAACTCAGCACCGCCGCTCCCGACACATACCCGCCGACATAACTCAAACCACCCATCGCCACCAGTTTCTGCGCAAAGAACGGCGCCGCCGAGGCTCCGACAATACCGCCCAGGTTGTAAGCGGCCGATGCGCCGGTATAGCGAACATGTGTCGGAAACAGCTCCGGCAGCAGTGCGCCCATTGGCGCGAACGTCACGCCCATCAGAAACAGTTCGATGCACAGGAACAGCGCCACGCCCCAGGTCGAGCCATGGGTCAGCAGCGGTTCCATCAAGAATCCGGACAGAATCGCCAGCACGCCGCCGATGATCAGCACCGGCTTGCGCCCGAAACGATCACTGGCCCAGGCCGACAGCGGTGTCGCGGCTGCCATGAACAGCACCGCGAAACACAGCAGAGCGAGGAAGGTTTCCCGGGTGTAACCGAGCGTCGACACGCCGTAACTCAGCGAAAACACTGTCGAGATGTAGAACAGCGCATAGCACACCACCATCGAGCCGGCCCCCAACAGCATCGGCGCCCAATATTGGCTGAACAGCTCGACCAGCGGGATCTTCACTCGCTCCTGACGAGCCACGGCGTTGGCGAACACTGGGGTTTCGTGGAGTTTGAGGCGTACGTACAAGCCCACCATCACCAGTGCGGCGCTGAGCAGAAACGGAATCCGCCAGCCCCACGAACGAAACTGCTCGTCGTTCAGGCTCATGGCCAGGGTCAGGAACAGGCCGTTGGCCGCCAGAAACCCTATCGATGGGCCGAGCTGCGGAAACATGCCGAACCAGGCGCGCTTACCTTTGGGCGCGTTCTCCGTGGCCAGCAATGCGGCGCCGCCCCATTCACCACCCAGCCCCAGGCCCTGGCCGAAGCGCAGCACACAAAGCAGGATCGGCGCCCAGGCGCCAATGCTGTCGTAACCCGGCAGCACGCCGATCAGCGTGGTGCACACGCCCATCAGCAGCAAGGATGCAACCAGTGTCGATTTGCGCCCGATGCGGTCACCGAAATGGCCGAACAGCGCCGAACCCAATGGGCGTGCAAGGAAGGCGATACCGAAGGTGAGGAACGCCGACAACATCTGGGCGGTGCCGGAGGTTTGCGGAAAAAACACCGGGCCGATCACCAGCGCCGCGGCAGTGGCGTAGACGTAGAAGTCGTAGAACTCGATGGCCGTGCCGATGAAACTCGCGGTAGCCACGCGGGTGGCGGAGTTTGTCGGTTGCGCAGGCGCGGTGTCGCTGAACGTTGTGCTGGTCGTCATGTCGTTATCCCTGACAGTCATGTGCCCCAGTGGAGCGAATTATTATGGTCGAATACCCAGGGATGTGGGTTGAGACACGGTCGCTGTTCAAGGTAGGAACAGTCGCCGCAGTGGTACGGATGTTGTCGAAGATCTGGCCGGAACCTGCTGCATGCGGGGTAAGCATGTGGTTCGGTGGGAGGCTTGGGTAAGCCGGCTCGATTATAGGAAGGTGGCTAACTATCGAACAAGAGGTGCGGTTGTTTTAACCCATTAACGGATAAGCGCGGGCACTGAGCTGGTATGCCAGATCAGCACGCGCGTGACGCGATTCTCTTCAGTTTCCAGAATCTCCAGCCGATATCGGCCGATCTTCAGGCACACCGCACTGTCCGGAATCGTCTCCAGCGCCTCGGTCACCAACCCGTTGAGGGTTTTCGGACCATCGCTGGGCAGGTGCCAGCCAAGGCTCTTGTTCAGCTCGCGGATGGATGCCGCGCCATCAATCACCAGTCGGCCATCGGCCTGTGGGTGAATGTGCGGGTTATCCAGGCTGTGCTGGCTTTCGAACTCGCCGACGATCTCTTCGAGAATGTCTTCCAGGGTCACGATGCCCAGCACTTCCCCGTACTCGTCGACCACCATGCCCAAGCGCCGCTGTTGTTTGTGGAAGTTCAGCAGTTGCAGCTGCAACGGTGTGCTTTCCGGCACGAAGTATGGTTCGTGACTGGCCGCCAGCAGCGCTTCCACGGTCAGGCTTGAATCCGGCAACAAATGACGGATCTGCCGGGTGTTGAGCACCGCTTCAACCTGATTGATGTCGCTGTGGAATACCGGCAGACGGGTGCGCCTGTTGTGGCGCAGTTGCTCGATGATTTCTTCGAGGGGGTCGTCCAGGTTGATCCCGTCGACGTCACTGCGTGGCACCAGAATGTCGTTGACCGTGATGTTATCCAGTGCGTGGATGCCTGACAGTGGGCGATAGGCTGCGTGTTCGTGGTCGTCGTGTCGATCTGCCGGTGCCTCGTCTTCACTTTGCTGCACCACGTTGACCTTGCGGGCGAATGGCCGCATCAGCTGTTGGCTGATGCCATTGAGTAGCCACGCGGCGGGATAGACGATTTTCAACGGTATGCCGAGCAATGTGTTGCCCAAGGCCAGGACGGCGTCCGGATAGCGGGCGGCGATGGAGCGTGGCAGGTAGTCGGCGAACACCACCAACACCGCACCGGCACCGAGGCAGGCAATCCAGGGGCCGTTTTGTGCCCAAGTGAAAATCGCCAGCAAGGTGCTGATGACCACCACTAGCGCGCGGCACAAGGTGTTGCAGAGGATCAGGCTGTTGAGCGGGAAACTCAGCCTGGCCACGGGTTTGTCGCTGGAGCGTGAGGCTGTGCGCTGGGCCAGCAACTGCTGTTGTGCAACTTCGATGGCGGTAAACAGCCCCGACCATAAAATCAGCAGTGCCAGCACCGCAAGCATCGGCCCTATGGGCAAGTCGTCCATTAATGCCGCCCGTCAGATGTGCAGAATGTATTCGCGGACCAGCTTGCTGCCGAAATACGCCAGCATCAGCAGGCAGAAACCGGCAAGGGTCCAGCGGATGGCTTTGTGTCCGCGCCAGCCGAGACGGTTGCGCCCCCAGAGCAGCACGCTGAACACGATCCAGGCCAGGCACGCCAGCAGGGTTTTATGCACCAGATGCTGGGCGAACAGGTTCTCGACGAACAGCCAGCCGGAAATCAGTGACAACGACAGCAGACTCCAGCCGGCCCAGAGGAAGCCGAACAGCAGGCTTTCCATGGTTTGCAGCGGTGGGAAGTTCTTGATCAGCCCGGACGGATGCTTGTGCTTGAGCTGATGGTCCTGAACCAGCAGCAGCAAGGCCTGGAACACCGCGATGGTGAACATGCCGTAAGCGAGGATCGACAGGAGAATGTGGGCGAGAATGCCGGGTTCTTCGTCGATGACCTGCACCGTGCCGGCGGGGGCGAACTGGGCCAGCAACACCGTTGCGGCGCCCAGCGGAAACAGTAACACAAGGAGGTTTTCCACCGGTATCCGTGAGCAGGCCAGCAGGGTCAGGGCGATGACCGCTGCGGCAATCAGGCTGGCGGCGCTGAAAAAGTCCAGCGCCAGGCCGACCGGAGTCAGCAGATAGCTGATCAGGCTGGCGCTGTGGGCCAGCACGGCCAGCACGCCGAGCGTGACCAGCAGGCGTTTGTTCGCCTTGGCGCCGGTGGCCAGACGAGTGCCTTGATAGAAGGTCGCAGCGGCATATAAGCAGGCGGCGGCGAGGGTGGTAAGCAAGCTGGGTGACAAGGGGAGCATAAATCCTGTTAGGCAGGCCCGAAAGGCGTTGAGTTTGGCATAGAACCCACACGGCACGAAAGACCATACAAGCTGACGGCGAGGTGTCCGCCAGACGCAGTCTTCGCTATAATCCGCGACCTGCCCACGCCGCAGGCTCGCCGAGCACATGTTGATTCCGGTCTGGGCCGCCATTATCCCGGTCTACACAGGGCCTGAAAGGATCGCGCAATGTTTGAAAACTTAACCGACCGTCTCTCGCAGACGCTGCGCCATGTCACCGGCAAGGCCAAGCTGACTGAAGACAACATCAAAGACACCCTGCGCGAAGTGCGCATGGCGTTGCTCGAGGCCGACGTCGCCTTGCCGGTGGTCAAAGACTTCGTCAATTCGGTCAAGGAGCGCGCTGTCGGCACCGAGGTGTCGCGCAGCCTGACGCCGGGCCAGGCCTTCGTGAAGATTGTCCAGGCCGAACTCGAAAGCCTGATGGGCGCGGCCAACGAAGACCTGAATCTGAGTGCCGTTCCACCGGCCGTGGTCCTGATGGCCGGTTTGCAGGGTGCGGGTAAAACCACCACCGCCGGCAAACTGGCGCGCTTCCTTAAAGAGCGCAAGAAGAAGTCGGTCATGGTCGTGTCCGCAGACGTTTACCGTCCGGCGGCGATCAAACAACTGGAAACCCTGGCCAACGACATCGGCGTGACGTTCTTCCCGTCCGACCTGAGCCAGAAGCCGGTCGACATCGCTCAAGCGGCTATTAAAGAAGCCAAACTGAAATTCATCGACGTGGTCATCGTCGACACCGCCGGTCGTCTGCACATCGACGAAGAGATGATGGGCGAGATCAAGGCGCTGCACGCCGCGATCAATCCGGTCGAAACCCTGTTCGTGGTCGATGCCATGACCGGCCAGGACGCCGCCAACACGGCCAAGGCCTTCGGCGATGCGCTGCCGCTGACCGGTGTGATCCTGACCAAGGTCGACGGCGATGCCCGTGGCGGTGCTGCGCTGTCGGTACGTGCCATTACCGGCAAGCCGATCAAGTTCATCGGTATGGGCGAGAAGAGCGAAGCGCTCGAACCGTTCCACCCTGAGCGTATCGCTTCGCGCATCCTCGGCATGGGCGACGTGCTCAGCCTGATCGAACAGGCTGAAGCGACCCTCGACAAGGACAAGGCCGACAAACTGGCCAAGAAGCTGAAGAAGGGCAAGGGCTTCGACCTCGAAGACTTCCGCGATCAGTTGCAACAGATGAAGAACATGGGCGGCCTGGGCGGCCTCATGGACAAACTGCCGAATATCGGTGGGGTGAACCTGGCGCAGATGGGCAATGCCCAGGGCGCGGCAGAGAAGCAGTTCAAACAGATGGAAGCCATCATCAATTCCATGACCCCGGCCGAGCGCCGCGACCCTGAGCTGATCAGCGGTTCGCGCAAGCGCCGTATCGCCATGGGTTCCGGTACTCAGGTGCAGGACATCGGTCGCTTGATCAAGCAGCACAAGCAGATGCAGAAGATGATGAAGAAATTCTCCGCCAAAGGCGGAATGGCCAAAATGATGCGCGGCATGGGCGGTATGTTGCCCGGCGGCGGCATGCCGAAAATGTAAAGAATCCGCGCCGGCAGTCATGTCGGCGCAGCCCCACACGGACGTGGGATCTCCAGCAAACCCGCACTTGGCGGGAGCTGACTGGTCATCTTCAACGATGGCTCTATAGCAAGTCTGGATGGCACGCCGATAGGCGCCGGAAAAAGACATTTGCAAAAGTCCGGATATTCCTTAGAATATGCGGCCTTTCGGGCACCTATGCCCGCTGTGCATTTAGATTTGCAGCACCGACTACAGGAACGATGTTCACATGCTAACAATCCGTCTTGCCCTTGGCGGCTCCAAAAAGCGCCCGTTTTACCACTTGACCGTAACCGACAGCCGCAACCCGCGTGACGGTTCGCACAAGGAACAGGTTGGTTTCTTCAACCCTGTTGCTCGTGGTCAAGAAGTTCGTCTGTCCGTGAACCAAGAGCGCGTAGCCTACTGGCTGAGCGTTGGTGCACAACCTTCTGAGCGCGTTGCTCAGTTGTTGAAGGAATCTGCTAAGGCTGCGGCCTGAGCAATATGAACGCGACGCCAGCTGTTGCTGATGATTTGATCGTTATCGGCAAGATTTATTCTGTTCACGGCGTTCGCGGCGAAGTGAAGGTGTATTCCTTTACTGATCCGATTAAAAACCTGTTGGACTACAAAACCTGGACGCTCAAGCGCGAGGGCAACGTAAAACAGGTCGAGCTGGTCAGTGGACGTGGGAATGACAAGTTCCTGGTCGCAAAGCTCAAGGGTCTTGATGATCGCGAAGAAGCTCGTCTTCTGGCTGGTTATGAGATCTGCGTGCCGCGCAACCTGTTCCCTGAATTGACCGACGGCGAGTACTACTGGTACCAGCTGGAAGGTCTGAAGGTTATCGATACTCACGGGCAGTTGTTCGGGAAAATCGATCATCTTCTGGAAACCGGCGCCAATGATGTAATGGTGGTCAAGCCTTGCGCTGGCAGCCTGGATGATCGTGAACGCCTGTTGCCGTATACCGAGCAATGCGTGTTGGCCGTCGACCTCGCTGCGGGTGAGATGAAGGTGGAATGGGATGCGGACTTCTAAACGTGGCTAACCTGCGCGTAGAAGTGATCAGTTTGTTTCCCGAGATGTTCTCCGCCATCAGCGAGTACGGCATCACCAGTCGGGCGGTGAAACAGGGGTTGTTGCAGCTTACCTGTTGGAATCCGCGGGACTACACGACGGATCGACATCACACTGTGGATGATCGCCCATTTGGCGGTGGTCCGGGCATGGTGATGAAGATCAAGCCCCTGGAAGATGCTCTGGTTCAGGCCAAGGCAGCAGCCGGGGAGGCGGCGAAGGTAATTTACCTGTCCCCCCAAGGCCGTCAACTGACCCAGTCGGCGGTGCGCGAGTTGGCGAATCTGGATGCATTGATCCTGATTGCTGGCCGCTATGAAGGCATTGACGAGCGTTTTATTGATGCTCATGTCGATGAAGAGTGGTCGATTGGCGACTATGTACTGTCTGGCGGCGAGCTGCCGGCGATGGTCCTGATCGATGCGGTTACACGACTGCTGCCTGGAGCTTTAGGGCATGCGGACTCCGCCGAGGAAGATTCCTTTACGGATGGTTTGCTGGATTGCCCGCACTACACCCGACCGGAGGTGTATGCGGATCAGCGTGTTCCCGACGTATTGCTAAGTGGCAATCACGCGCACATCCGGCGTTGGCGTTTACAGCAGTCCCTTGGTCGGACCTATGAACGACGCGTCGATCTTCTGGAAAGCCGCTCGCTTTCTGGAGAAGAGAAGAAGCTGCTCGAGGAATACATCCGCGAGCGGGACGATAGTTAACAACGTATCGATGGTAGATCCGACGATTTACCTTAGGAGCACAGCATGACTAACAAAATCATCCTTGCACTCGAAGCAGAGCAGATGACCAAAGAGATCCCTACCTTTGCCCCGGGCGACACCATTGTCGTTCAGGTGAAAGTGAAGGAAGGCGATCGTTCGCGTCTGCAAGCGTTCGAAGGCGTAGTTATCGCCAAGCGTAACCGCGGCGTAAACAGTGCTTTCACCGTTCGTAAAATCTCCAACGGTGTTGGCGTAGAACGTACTTTCCAGACCTACAGCCCGCAAATCGACAGCATGGCTGTTAAGCGTCGCGGTGACGTGCGTAAAGCCAAGCTGTACTACCTGCGTGACCTGTCCGGTAAAGCAGCTCGCATCAAGGAAAAACTGGCTTAAGTCCAGCTTCCGATGCCGAAAAGCTGGCCTTTCCAGGCTGGCTCTTCAAGAAAATGCCTCGTATCGAAAGATGCGGGGCATTTTTCGTTATGGCTGTATATAAAGGCCGGTTAGGGGGCGGGGTCTGTAGGGGCGAGGCTTGTCTGCGAAGAGGGTGTGTCAGTCGACATTGATGTTGCCGGGTGTTTCGTCTTCGCGGGCAAGCCCGCTCCCGCATGGATCGCGGCGTTAGAGGGGGATTTTGTTCGTGCAAAAGCAAACGCCCCGAACAGGTCGGGGCGTTTGCTTTAAGTGCTGCGGTTTTTTTTGACTCTGGGCGCTTAGCGCTTCAGCGAAGCCGGCAGGTGCGGCTGGATCGCCGTCAGTACTGCCTTGAAGCACTTGGTGTTGCCGGCAACGACGTGGCCTTTTTCCAGGAAGTCGTGACCGCCAGTGAAGTCGCTCACCAGGCCGCCGGCTTCCTGGATCAGCAGGGCGCCTGCAGCCATGTCCCACTCGGACAGGCCTGATTCCCAGAAAGCGTCGAAACGGCCGGCAGCTACGTAGGCCAGGTCCAGGCTTGCCGAGCCGGCGCGGCGGATGCCGGCGGTCTGGCCAACCAGGGCGCGGAACATGCCCAGGTAGTTGTCGAGGTTGTCCATCTGGTCGTCACGGAACGGGAAGCCGGTACCCAGCAGGGCGCCGTCCAGGCTGGTGCGGCCGCTGACGCGCAGGCGACGACCGTTCAGTTGAGCGCCGCGACCACGGCTGGCGGTGAATTCTTCCTGGCGAACAGGGTCCAGTACAACGGCGTGTTCCAGGCGTCCGCGGTATTTGCAGGCGATGCTGACAGCGAAGTGGGGGATGCCGCGCAGGAAGTTGGTGGTGCCGTCCAGTGGGTCGATGATCCACAGGTATTCCTCGCCTTCGATGCCGGTGCCGGCGTGCATACCGGTTTCTTCACCCAGAATCGAGTGGTTCGGGTAGGCCTTGCGCAGTGCGTCGATGATTTTCTGTTCGGCGGCGCGATCCACCTCGGATACGTAATCCTTGGCGTCTTTTTCGTCGACCTTGATGGTATCCAGGCGCTCGATGGAGCGGAAGATCAATTCACTGGCGCTGCGGGCGGCGCGCAGCGCGATATTCAGCATGGGCTGCATGGATGTGTCACCTAAGGTTGTTAAAGAAAGCCGGGCATTCTATCAGAAAGTTTCTACAGGAGAAGGTCGGTGTTCGCTTTCATGGCTTAACGGTAGGAGGAGCTGTAAGATTCTGCTCCCGATAATGTGTTCGAGAGCGCCTCCCTTGCTGCAAAACATTCGTGTCGTCCTGGTCAATACCAGCCATCCCGGAAATATCGGCGGTGCTGCGCGTGCCATGAAGAACATGGGCCTGTCGCGACTGGTGCTGGTCGAGCCGCGGTTGTTCCCGCACCACGAGGCCGATGCACGTGCGTCCGGCGCCGGGGACATCCTTGAAAACGCGCAAGTCGTCGCCACCTTGGAAGATGCCTTGATCGGCTGCAATCTGGTGCTGGGTACCAGCGCTCGTGATCGTCGCATTCCCTGGCCGTTGCTCGATCCCCGTGAGTGCGGTGTAAGGGTGGTCGAGGAGGCGGGGCAGGGTGCCGAGATCGCATTGGTGTTCGGTCGTGAAGATTCCGGCCTGACCAACGAAGAGCTGCAGCGATGTCATTATCACGTGCACATCCCATCAGACCCTGAGTTCAGTTCGCTGAACCTCGGGGCGGCGGTGCAGGTGTTGAGCTATGAGGTGCGTATGTCCTGGCTGGCGGCCCAAGGTCAGCCGAGCAAGGTCGAGAAGGAAGAAGTCGCATCCACCAAGAGTGGTGAGCTGGCGACCATGGATGAGCTGGAGCGATTCTATGAGCACCTGGAGCAAACCCTGGTGGCCATCGAATTCCTCGACCCGGAAAAACCACGGCACTTGATGGCGCGCCTGCGCCGGTTGTACGGACGCAGCTCGGTCAGCCGGGCGGAAATGAATATATTGCGTGGCATTCTCACGGAAACCCAGAAGGCGGCCCGTGGCGAGCTTCTAAAGCGGAAGGATTAATGATGTTCGAGCGTTTGCGTGAAGATATCCAAAGTGTTTTTCATCGTGACCCGGCGGCGCGTAATGCTTTTGAAGTCCTGACCTGCTATCCGGGCATGCATGCCATCTGGATCCATCGCCTGTCGTCGGTCCTGTGGCGCGCAGAGCTGAAATGGCTGGCGCGGTTGGTGTCGAACTTCGGTCGCTGGTTGACCGGAATCGAGATTCATCCGGGCGCCAAGGTCGGTCGTCGCTTCTTTATCGACCATGGCATGGGTATCGTTATTGGTGAGACCGCCGAGATCGGCAACGACGTCACTCTTTATCAGGGCGTGACCCTCGGTGGCACCAGCTGGAACAAGGGCAAGCGTCACCCGACTCTGGAGGATGGTGTGGTGGTTGGTGCGGGCGCCAAGGTGCTCGGCCCATTCACTGTCGGTGCCGGGGCCAAGGTGGGTTCCAATGCCGTGGTCACCAAGGCGGTTCCGCCGGGTGCGACAGTGGTGGGGATTCCGGGGCGGATTATCGTCAAGTCTGATGATGAGCAGGATGCCAAGCGCAAGGCTATGGCCGAGAAGATCGGTTTCGATGCCTACGGCGTCGGCGAAGACATGCCGGACCCGGTGGCGCGGGCGATCGGTCAACTGCTCGATCACTTGCAGGCGGTCGATGGGCGTTTGGAGGGTATGTGCGGTGCACTGAAGGATCTGGGCAGTAATTACTGTGCCAAGGATTTGCCTGAGCTGCGCGAAGAAGACTTCGCCTGTGTGAAGGGCAAGGATGAAAGCAAGGCCAGCTGATTCGCAGCAGGGTCGCATTCAGGCATTTGCACCGCGCTGGTTGGTGTGCCATTACGCTACAGACCCTGCTATGATGCGCGCGCTCTTTTGCGGGTAAACCCGAGTAAAGCACTAGGTCTTATAGTTGACTTAAATACTCGGGAATTGCATACTCGCCTCATTCCGAACTCCGTGGTAATTGTCCATGCGACTGACTACAAAAGGCCGATACGCCGTGACCGCCATGCTTGACCTGGCGTTGCACGCGCAGCACGGGCCGGTGTCCCTGGCCGATATCTCCGAGCGCCAAGGCATCTCCCTGTCCTACCTCGAGCAGCTTTTCGCCAAATTGCGCCGTAGCAATCTGGTGTCCAGTGTTCGCGGTCCGGGCGGTGGCTACCAACTGTCCCGCGACATGCAGGGCATCCAGGTCGCCCAGGTGATCGATGCGGTAAACGAATCGGTCGATGCGACCAAATGCCAGGGCCAGGGTGACTGCCATTCCGGCGACACTTGTCTGACTCACCACTTGTGGTGCGATCTGAGCCTGCAGATTCACGAATTTCTGAGCGGTATCAGCTTGGCTGACCTTGTCACTCGCCGTGAGGTACAAGAAGTAGCCCAGCGTCAGGACCAGCGCCGTTGCAACAGCAAGGCGCCACGCCTGGACAAGATTGAAGCGTCCGCCGTCGAATGACAGCCAAAGAGCTAGCGGCACGCCAGCCAGCCTGATTTAGGAGATAGTCCATGAAATTGCCGATTTACCTTGATTACTCTGCGACCACCCCGGTTGATCCGCGTGTCGCGCAAAAGATGAGTGAATGCCTGCTGGTCGACGGAAACTTCGGTAACCCGGCGTCCCGTTCCCACGTGTTCGGCTGGAAAGCCGAAGAGTCCGTCGAAAACGCTCGCCGTCAGGTCGCTGACCTGGTTAACGCCGACCCACGCGAAATCGTCTGGACCTCCGGCGCCACTGAGTCCGACAACCTGGCAATCAAGGGTGCGGCGCATTTCTACTCCACCAAAGGCAAACACCTGATCACCACCAAGATTGAGCACAAGGCTGTCCTCGACACCATGCGCCAACTGGAGCGTGAAGGTTTCGAAGTGACCTACCTCGATCCTCGGGAAGATGGTCTGGTCACCCCGGAGATGGTCGAAGCTGCCCTGCGTGACGACACCATTCTCGTGTCGATCATGCATGTGAACAACGAAATCGGCACCATCAACGACATCGCAGCCATTGGTGAGCTGACCCGTTCCAAGGGCATCCTGTTCCACGTCGACGCCGCTCAGTCCACCGGCAAGGTCGAGATCGACCTGTCGAAGCTGAAAGTCGACCTGATGTCGTTCTCCGCCCACAAAACCTACGGCCCTAAAGGCATCGGCGCGTTGTACGTCAGCCGCAAACCGCGTGTTCGTATCGAAGCGACCATGCACGGCGGCGGTCACGAGCGTGGCATGCGTTCCGGCACCCTGGCGACCCACCAGATTGTCGGCATGGGCGAAGCGTTCCGTGTAGCCAAGGAAGACATGGCTGCCGAGAACGTACGTATCAAAGCCCTGAGCGAGCGTTTCTTCAAGCAGGTCGAAGGCTTGGAAGAGTTGTACGTCAACGGCAACATGACCGCCCGCGTACCGCACAACCTGAACCTGAGCTTCAACTACGTCGAAGGCGAGTCGCTGATCATGGCGCTCAAGGATCTGGCGGTTTCGTCGGGTTCGGCCTGCACCTCGGCATCGCTTGAGCCTTCGTACGTGCTGCGCGCCCTGGGCCGCAACGACGAACTGGCACACAGCTCGATTCGCTTCACCTTCGGCCGTTTCACCACCGAAGAAGAAATCGACTACGCCGCGCAGAAAGTCTGCGAGGCCGTCACCAAGCTGCGCACTCTGTCGCCGCTGTGGGACATGTACAAAGACGGCGTCGACATTTCGAAAATCGAGTGGGCGGCACACTGATATTCAAGTCGCCGCAACGGGCCCTGCGAATCCACGATTGGCAGGGTTTCAAGAGCGACTCCTGATGAGTGAGGATTAAGAATCATGGCTTACAGCGAAAAGGTCATCGACCACTACGAGAACCCGCGCAACGTCGGCAAGATGGACGCGGAAGATCCTGATGTCGGCACCGGCATGGTCGGCGCACCGGCGTGCGGTGACGTGATGCGTCTGCAGATCAAGGTCAACGAGCAAGGCATCATCGAAGACGCCAAGTTCAAGACTTACGGTTGCGGTTCGGCGATCGCCTCCAGCTCCCTGGCGACCGAGTGGATGAAAGGCAAGACTCTGGATGAAGCAGAGACCATCAAGAACACTCAGCTGGCCGAAGAGCTGGCCCTGCCGCCAGTGAAAATTCACTGCTCCGTACTCGCTGAAGACGCTATCAAAGCGGCCGTTCGCGACTACAAGCAGAAGAAAGGCTTGATCTGACTTTCAAGATTTGGCGACGAGTAAGGAGTCACCGATGGCTATCAGCATGACAGAAGCGGCTGCTCAACACGTGCGACGCTCCCTCAACGGGCGCGGCAAGGGTGATGGGATTCGTCTGGGTGTTCGCACCACGGGCTGTTCCGGCCTTGCCTATGTGCTGGAGTTTGTCGACGAGGTGGGCGCGGACGATCAGGTGTTCGAAAGTCACGGCGAGAAGGTGATCATCGACCCGAAAAGCCTGGCGTACCTTGACGGCACCGAGCTTGATTTCGTCAAGGAAGGGTTGAACGAAGGCTTCAAGTTCAACAACCCCAACGTACGCGGTGAATGTGGCTGCGGCGAAAGCTTCAACATCTGAGGCTACTCGTGGGTACTCCTTGTCATTTCGCTTTATTTGAGCTGCAACCGAGTTTCAATCTGGACCTCGATCAGCTGGCTACGCGCTACCGTGAGTTGGCGCGTGGCGTTCATCCGGACCGCTTTGCCGACGCTTCCGAGCGCGAGCAGCGGCTGGCGCTCGAGCAATCCGCGAGCCTCAACGAGGCCTACCAGACGCTCAAAAGCCCCCCCAAGCGCGCGCGATACTTGCTCGCATTGAGTGGTGGCGAGCTGCCGCTGGAGGTCACGGTGCATGATCCGGAGTTTCTTCTGCAGCAGATGGAGTTGCGTGAAGAGCTTGAGGATCTGCAGGACAGCGCCGACATGGCGGGTATTGCCACGTTCAAGCGCCGCCTCAAGGCAGCTCAGGATGAATTGAACCAAAGCTTCGCAGCTTGCTGGAATGATGCGGCGCAACGCGAACGGGCCGAACGCCTGATGCGGCGCATGCAGTTCCTCGACAAGCTCACCTACGAAGTGCGCCAGTTAGAAGAGCGCCTCGACGATTAACCCAGTGCCGCTCCGGTCGCACGCCTGATATACAGATAAGTCCTGATCACGATGGCCCTACTGCAGATCGCCGAACCCGGCCAAAGTCCTCAACCGCACCAGCGTCGTCTGGCTGTGGGGATCGACTTGGGCACTACCAATTCGCTGGTCGCTGCATTGCGCAGTGGTCTTTCCGAGCCTCTGGCTGATGCGCAAGGGCGGGTTATCCTGCCGTCTGCCGTGCGCTATCACGCCGATCGCGTCGAAGTCGGCGAATCGGCCAAACTGGCTGCCGCCACCGATCCTTTGAACACCGTGTTGTCGGTCAAGCGCTTGATGGGTCGTGGTCTGTCCGACGTCAAGCAGTTGGGCGATCAGCTGCCGTACCGCTTTGTCGATGGCGAGTCGCACATGCCGTTCATCGATACGGTGCAAGGCCCGAAAAGCCCGGTCGAAGTTTCCGCCGATATCCTCAAGGTGCTGCGTCAACGCGCTGAAGCGACCCTGGGTGGCGAATTGGTCGGCGCGGTGATCACCGTTCCGGCCTATTTCGATGATGCCCAGCGTCAAGCCACCAAGGATGCGGCCAAACTGGCCGGCCTGAACGTGCTGCGCTTGCTCAATGAGCCGACCGCTGCTGCGGTGGCGTACGGTCTGGATCAGCAGGCCGAAGGCCTGGTTGCCATTTACGACCTGGGCGGCGGTACGTTCGATATTTCGATTCTGCGCCTGACCGGCGGTGTATTCGAAGTGCTGGCTACCGGTGGCGACAGCGCGTTGGGTGGCGATGACTTCGATCACGCCATTGCTGGCTGGATCATTGAGAGTGCTGGTCTGTCGGCCGACCTCGATCCGGGCGTGCAGCGCAATCTGTTGCAAACCGCGTGTGCGGCCAAAGAAGCCTTGACCAACTCCTCGTCCGTCGAAGTCGCTTATGGCGACTGGAAGGCCGGGCTGACTCGTGAGGCGTTCAATGCGCTGATCGAGCCGATGGTTGCCCGCAGCCTGAAAGCCTGCCGTCGCGCGGTGCGTGATTCCGGCATTGAGCTGGAAGACGTTCACGCGGTGGTCATGGTCGGCGGCTCGACTCGCGTGCCGCGCGTGCGCGAAGCCGTTGCGCAAGCCTTCGGTCGCGAACCGCTGACCGAAATCGACCCGGACCAAGTCGTGGCCATCGGTGCCGCGATCCAGGCCGATACCCTGGCGGGCAACAAGCGTGACGGCGGCGAATTGCTGTTGCTCGATGTGATTCCGTTGTCCCTGGGGCTGGAAACCATGGGTGGCCTGATGGAGAAGGTGATTCCACGTAACACCACCATCCCCGTCGCCCGGGCCCAGGACTTCACCACTTACAAAGATGGCCAGTCGGCCATGGCGATCCACGTATTGCAGGGTGAGCGTGAGTTGATCAGCGACTGCCGGTCCCTGGCGCGCTTCGAATTGCGCGGCATTCCCGCGATGGTGGCCGGCGCGGCGAAGATTCGCGTGACCTTCCAGGTCGACGCCGACGGTCTGCTCAGTGTCTCGGCCCGCGAACTGGGGTCGGGCGTCGAAGCCAGCATTCAGGTCAAGCCGTCCTATGGCCTGACCGACGGCGAAATCGCCAAGATGCTCAAGGATTCGTTCCAGCACGCCAACGACGACAAGGTCGCCCGCGTATTGCGTGAGCAGCAGGTCGATGCCCAGCGCCTGATCGAGGCGGTGCAGGGCGCTCTGGATGTCGATGGCGAACGCTTGCTCGATGCCGAGGAGCGTATGGTCATCGAAATGCAGATGCAGGAACTGACCGAATTGATGAAAGGCACCGATGGCTATGCCATTGAGCAGCAGACCAAGCGTCTGTCGCAAGTGACCGATGCGTTTGCTGCCCGCCGCCTGGACTCGACGGTGAAAGCCGCTCTGGCGGGGCGCAATTTGAATGAAATCGAGGATAACTGATGCCGCAGGTCATTTTTCTGCCACACGAGAAGTTCTGCCCGGAAGGCATGGTTGTGGAGGCTGAGCCAGGCATATCCATTCTCGAGCTGGCCCATGAACACCATATCGAGATGGAAAGCGCCTGTGGCGGCGTCTGCGCGTGCACCACTTGTCACTGCATCATTCGTGAGGGGTTTGACTCGCTGGAAGAGGCTGATGAGTTGGAGGAAGACTATCTTGATAAGGCTTGGGGGCTGGAGGCCCAGTCACGTCTGGCCTGTCAGGCAAAAGTCGGGACTGAAGACCTGACCGTCGAAATTCCGAAATACTCGCTCAACCATGCAGCCGAAGCGCCGCACTGATTCAAGGAGCTTTCATGAGCCTGAAATGGGTTGATGTGCTGGAGATCGCGATCCAGTTGGCTGATTCAAAGCCGGATGTGGATCCGCGTTACGTGAATTTCGTCGATCTGCACCAGTGGGTGCTGGCATTGCCGGAGTTCAGTGATGATCCGACCCGCGGTGGCGAGAAGGTACTTGAAGCCATTCAGGCCGCCTGGATCGAAGAAGCAGACTGAGTCTGCGCCGTACGCAGTTAGGCAATACCCAAGAACCCGCGTATAATTCGCGGGTTTAATTTTTCGCAAATTACCGTTTCTGGAGTTACACCATGGCTGTTCAACGTACTTTCTCCATCATCAAGCCTGACGCTGTTGCTAAAAACGTCATCGGCGAGATCACCACTCGTTTCGAAAAAGCAGGCCTGCGCGTTGTAGCTTCGAAACTGAAGCAACTGTCCAAAGCCGAAGCTGAAGGCTTCTACGCTGAGCACAGCGCTCGTGGTTTCTTCAACGACCTGGTTGCTTTCATGATTTCCGGTCCGGTTGTCGTTCAGGTTCTGGAAGGCGAAAACGCTATCGCTCTGAACCGTGAGCTGATGGGCGCTACCAACCCTAAAGAAGCTGCTCCAGGCACCATCCGCGCTGACTTCGCTGATTCCATCGACGCTAACGCCGTACACGGTTCGGACTCCGAAGCCGCTGCTGCTCGTGAAATCTCGTACTTCTTCGCAGCTACTGAAGTAACCACTCGCTAAGCATTGGCTTAAGAGTGAAGGTGAATCCATGACTACATCGACTGTAAAAACCAACCTGCTGGGTCTGACTCAACAGGAAATGGAGAAATTCTTCGACTCGATCGGGGAGAAGCGTTTCCGTGCCGGTCAGGTAATGAAATGGATTCACCACTTTGGCGTCGATGATTTCGACGCCATGACGAACGTCAGCAAGGCCTTGCGCGAAAAGCTCAAGGCCGTTGCTGAAATTCGTGGTCCGGAAGTGGTCAGCGAGGACATCTCCAGCGACGGCACCCGTAAGTGGGTGGTGCGCGTGGCGTCCGGCAGCTGCGTCGAGACCGTTTACATTCCCCAGGGCAAGCGCGGCACCTTGTGCGTTTCGTCCCAGGCAGGCTGTGCCCTGGATTGCAGTTTCTGCTCCACCGGCAAGCAAGGTTTCAATAGCAACCTCACCGCCGCCGAAGTCATCGGCCAGGTGTGGATTGCCAACAAATCCTTTGGCAGCGTCCCGGCAACCGTCGACCGTGCCATCACCAACGTGGTGATGATGGGCATGGGTGAGCCGCTGCTGAACTTCGACAACGTCGTGGCCGCCATGCATCTGATGATGGATGACCTGGGCTACGGGATCTCCAAGCGCCGCGTAACCCTGTCGACTTCGGGTGTGGTGCCGATGATTGATGAGCTGTCCAAGCACATCGATGTCTCCCTGGCGTTGTCCCTGCACGCACCGAATGACGCATTGCGTAACCAATTGGTGCCGATCAACAAGAAGTATCCGCTTAAGATGCTGCTGGAGTCGTGTCAGCGCTACATGTCGTCCCTGGGCGAAAAGCGTGTACTGACCATCGAGTACACCTTGCTCAAGGACATCAACGACAAGGTCGAGCACGCGGTCGAAATGATCGAGTTGCTCAAGAACGTTCCGTGCAAGATCAACCTGATTCCGTTCAACCCGTTCCCGCACTCCGGTTACGAGCGTCCGAGCAACAATGCGATTCGCCGTTTCCAGGATCAGCTTCACCATGCAGGCTTCAACGTCACCGTGCGTACCACCCGCGGTGAAGACATCGATGCCGCGTGTGGCCAATTGGTAGGGCAGGTGCTGGATCGCACCCGTCGCAGCGAACGTTATATCGCCGTGCGTGAGTTGAGCGCCGACAACGATATGCCGCAAAACGCTGCGAACAATAATTAAGAGAGGATCTCTATGTCCCTGCGCTTCGCGCTGCTTGTGCTGTTGGCCAGCCTTTGTGCTGGTTGTGTCCTGTCGGGCGACTTCAACCCGATGAAGACCAGCAAGGGCCGTGATGAAGCGCGTGCCGCCTACGTGCAGCTGGGCCTTGGGTACTTGCAGCAGGGCATGACCGAGCGCGCCAAGGTCCCGCTGAAGAAAGCGTTGGAACTGGATGACTCGGATGCTGACGCCAACGCGGCTCTGGGGCTGGTGTTCCAGGCCGAGATGGAGCCGGAACTGGCCGATCAGCATTTTCGCAAGGCGCTGTCTTCCCGTTCCACCGATGCGCGAATCCTGAACAACTACGGCAGTTTTCTGTTCGAAGAAAAGCGTTACAAAGAGGCGTACGAGCGCTTTGAGCAGGCCGCCGCCGATACCCTGTATCCTGAACGTTCGCGGGTTTTCGAGAACCTCGGCATGACCGCTTCCAAGCTGGGCCAGCGTGATCTGGCCCGTCAGCAACTGGAAAAAGCCCTGCGTTTGAACCGCCAACAGCCACGTGCCCTGCTGGAAATGGCTGAGTTGTCATTCGAAGACAGGCATTATGTGCCCGCGCGTGACTATTACGATCGTTTTAGCCTGCTCGCCGAGCAAAATGCACGTAGTCTATTGCTCGGCGTTCGGCTGGCAAAAGTGTTTGAAGATCGCGACAAGGCCGCCAGTTTTGGCCTGCAATTAAAACGACTCTATCCCGGTACGCCGGAATATCAGCAATACCTGTCGGAGCAATGATGAAAGCGGCGCATCCCGAAGTTGTAGCAGCGAATCGCGTTAACCCCGGTGAGACTTTGCGCCAGGCCCGCGAAAGCAATGGCTGGTCGCTGGCAGAAGTGGCCCTCAAGCTCAACCTCACCGTCAATTCCCTGAGTAATCTGGAAGCCGGCGCTTTTGACAAGCTGCCTGGCCACACTTTTGCTCGTGGCTATATTCGCGCGTACGCCAAATTGCTGGGCATGGACCAGGCCGTTCTGGTTCAGCAGTTCGACCAATCCACCGGTACCGACTCCCAGGGCAGCAACGTCCACAGCCTGGGGCGTATCGAAGAACCTGTTCGGGTTTCCCACACCATTTTGCGAATTGTCAGCCTGCTGTTGCTGATCGCGGTGATTGGCGGTGGTTTTGTCTGGTGGCAGGATCAAACCTCATCGCGCACCAAAGACCTGGTCAGCCTGGCTCCGGAACACGTTGAAGTCGAAGGCGCCGACGGCACCACCCAGATCCATCCGCTGGACGAGCCGGAAGACCAGGCCGTCGCGCAAGGTGAGGCTGAAGGTGAAACGCCACTGGCGTTGCCGCAGGCCGAGACATCGGCAGAGGAACGAGCCACCGAAGCGAGCGCACCGGCCCCAACTCCAGCTCCAGCCGCCCCGGTAGCAACGCCTGTGGCTCCGGCCCACAACACTGCTCCGGTTGTCGCGACACCAGCAGCGCCAGCCCCGGCTGTTCCTGCGGTACCGGCAGCGGTTGCGACGGCTCCGGTTGCGCCGATCGTTCCAGCTTCTGCTCCAGTAGCTCCGGTTGCGGGCCAAGGCCAGGTTCAACTGCAATTCACCGCCGATTGCTGGACGCAAGTGACCGACGGCACAGGTAAAGTGCTGTTGAGTGGTCTCAAGCGTAAAGGCGAAAGTGTTTCCGTCAGCGGCAAGCCGCCCTTTGCCGTGCGTCTGGGCTTCGCCCGTGGCGCGCAGGTCAGCTACAACGGGCAGGTGATTGATGTCGCTCCGTTCACCAGTGGCGAGACTGCTCGCCTGAAGTTGGGTCAATAAGTCATGCACGGCGAATCTCCAATCAAGCGTCGCGAATCCCGGAAAATCTGGGTCGGTAACGTGCCTGTTGGCGGCGATGCGCCCATCGCTGTGCAGAGCATGACCAACAGCGACACCAATGACGTGGCCGCCACCGTGGCCCAGATCAATCGTCTGGAAGCCGCTGGCGTCGATATCGTTCGGGTTTCGGTGCCGGACATGGACGCCGCCGAAGCCTTCGGCAAGATCAAACAACTGGTCAAAGTGCCGTTGGTGGCCGACATCCACTTCGACTACAGGATCGCACTGCGCGTAGCCGAACTGGGCGTCGATTGCCTACGGATCAACCCAGGTAACATCGGTCGTGAAGACCGCGTGCGTGCGGTGGTCGATGCCGCCCGTGATCGCGGGATTCCAATCCGTATCGGCGTGAACGCCGGTTCCCTGGAAAAAGACCTGCAAAAGAAATACGGCGAGCCGACTCCCGCTGCGCTGGTCGAGTCCGCCCTGCGTCACGTCGAACACCTGGAACGCCTGAACTTCCAGGACTTCAAAGTCAGCGTAAAAGCCTCCGACGTGTTCATGGCCGTTGAAGCCTACCGTTTGCTGGCCAAGGAAATCGTCCAGCCGTTGCACTTAGGGATCACCGAAGCCGGTGGTTTGCGTTCAGGCACAGTGAAATCCGCCGTGGGCCTCGGTATGCTGCTTGCCGAAGGGATTGGCGATACTATTCGCATCTCGTTGGCGGCCGACCCGGTCGAGGAAGTGAAAGTCGGCTACGACATTCTCAAATCCCTGCACCTGCGTTCCCGTGGCATCAACTTCATCGCCTGCCCGAGTTGCTCGCGGCAGAACTTCGATGTGGTCAAAACCATGAACGAGCTGGAAGGGCGTCTCGAAGACCTGTTGGTGCCGCTGGATGTTGCGGTAATCGGTTGCGTGGTCAACGGGCCGGGCGAAGCCAAGGAAGCCCATATCGGCTTGACCGGCGGCACGCCAAACCTGATTTACATCGACGGCAAGCCGTCGCAGAAACTGACGAATGACAATCTGGTGGATGAGCTTGAACGCTTGATCCGGCAGAAAGCGGCCGAAAAGGTCGAAGCTGACGCAGCTGTAATCGCTCGCGGCTGACTCTGACTAAAGAGCCGAATGAATTTAAGGATTTAAAGTGAGCAAGTCTCTGCAAGCCATTCGTGGCATGAACGACATCCTGCCCGAACAGACTCCCCTGTGGCGTCATTTCGAGGGCACCGTCTCGCGTCTGCTGGATAACTACGGTTACAAGCAGATCCGTATGCCGATCGTCGAGTTCACCGAGCTGTTCAAGCGCTCCATCGGTGAAGTGACCGACATCGTCGAAAAAGAGATGTACACCTTCGAAGACCGCAACGGCGATTCCCTGACCCTGCGCCCTGAAGGCACAGCGGCCTGCGTGCGTGCGGTGCTCGAACACGGCATTACCGGCGGCGGCCAGGTGCAGAAACTCTGGTACATCGGCCCGATGTTCCGCCACGAACGTCCGCAGAAAGGCCGTTATCGCCAGTTCCACCAGATCGGTTGTGAAGTCTTCAACCTCGACGGTCCGGACATCGACGCCGAGCTGATCGTGCTGACCTGGCGCCTGTGGGGCGAGCTGGGTATTCGCGATGCGGTCAAGCTCGAGCTCAACAGCCTGGGCACTGCCGAATCCCGCAGTCGTTATCGTGAAGCACTGGTCGAATACCTGTCCGCTCGCCTGGATCAACTGGA
Source organism: Pseudomonas sp. GGS8 (assembly GCF_024168645.1). Lineage (NCBI taxonomy): Bacteria > Pseudomonadati > Pseudomonadota > Gammaproteobacteria > Pseudomonadales > Pseudomonadaceae > Pseudomonas > Pseudomonas sp. GGS8. Next base: position 3,116,059 of record NZ_JALJWF010000001.1, read on the forward strand.
CGAAGACAGCCAGCGCCGTCTGAAGACCAACCCGCTGCGCGTTCTGGATACCAAGAACGCCGATACTCAAGCGGTGCTGGCCGACGCGCCGAAAATGGCCGACTACCTCGACGAAGAATCCCGCGTGCACTTCGAGGGCCTCAGGGCTCGTCTGGACGCCGCCGGCATTCCTTACGTGATCAACCCGAAGCTGGTTCGCGGGCTGGATTACTACAGCAAGACCGTTTTCGAATGGGTCACCGACCAATTGGGCGCCCAAGGCACGGTGTGTGCCGGTGGTCGTTACGACGGTCTGGTGGAGCAGATGGGCGGCAAGCCGACCCCCGGCGTCGGTTTCGCCATGGGCATCGAGCGTCTGGTGCTGCTGCTTGAAACCCTGGAGCAGATTCCCGAAGAAATCTCCCGTCAGGTCGACGTTTACCTCTGCGCCTTCGGTGAAGCCGCCGAGCTGGCCGGTCTGGCCCTGAGCGAGCGTGTTCGCGATCAATTGCCCAACCTGCGCCTGCAAGTGAATGCCGGTGCTGGCAGCTTCAAAAGCCAGTTCAAGAAAGCCGACAAGAGCGGTGCGCTGTACGCATTGATCCTCGGTGACGACGAAATGGCCCAGCAAGTGGTAGGTTTCAAACCCCTGCGTGGCCAGGGCGAACAACAAAGCATTGCCTGGGATGCGCTTGCTGCACACCTGGCCACCTGCGTCGTGCAGGGTTGAAGCTGTCAAACAGCCGATTTAGCGATTAAGGAGTATTGGGGTGTCGAGTACCGAAGACGAACATCTGGCGGAGTTGAAGGACTGGTGGACACGCAATGGCAAGCCCCTGGTCACTGGCGGCCTGTTGGCGCTGGTCATTGTGTTCGGCTGGCAGGCCTTTCAGAAGTATCAGAGCAATCAGTCGCAGGGCGCCTCGATTCTCTATCAGCAATTGCTGGAAACCACGCTGACGCCTGATGGCAAGCCTGATGCTGCACGTGTTTCGGAACTGGCCGGCAAGCTCAACAGCGAGTTCGGCGGCACTGCTTACGCGCAATACGGCAGCCTGTTCGTGGCGAAAGTCGCGGTCGACAGCGGCAAGCTGGACGACGCAGCCAGCGAGCTGAAAGCCATTGTCGACAAACCGGCCAACCCGGCACTGGGCGAAATCGCCCGTCAGCGCCTGGCGCAGGTACTGGCCGCGCAGAACAAGGTCGATGAAGCCCTGAAACTGCTCGAAGGCGATGCCGACAAGGCCTTCCTGGCCACTCGCGAAGAACTCAAGGGCGACTTGCTGGTGCAACTGGGTCGTACCGACGAAGCGAACGCGGCGTATCAAAAAGCCAAGGCGGCACTGTCGGATGAAGCGGCGGTCGGTGGCTTACAAATCAAGCTGGACGACCTGGCCAAAGGGGATGCGTGACGTGATCCGTTGGAAACATGCAGCATTGCTGGCTCTGGCCATTCTGGCCGCGGGTTGCAGCAGCAACAGCAAAAAAGAATTGCCACCGGCCGAGTTGACCGACTTCAAAGAAGAAGTGGTTCTGCACAAGCAGTGGAGTCGTTCGATCGGTAACGGTCAGGGCGAAACCTACAACATGCTGGTTCCGGCGATCGATGGCGATACCATCTATGCCGCCGACGTCACCGGTGTGGTGATGGCGATGGATCGCAGCAATGGCGACGTCAAATGGAAGAAGAAGCTTGAACTGCCTGTTTCCGGCGCCGTTGGCGTGGGTTACGGTCTGGTCATGATCGGCACGCTCAAGGGCGAAATCGTTGCCCTGGACGCCAGCAGCGGTGAAGAGAAATGGCGCGCTCGCGTGACCAGTGAAGTCCTCGCGCCGCCAGCCACCAACGGTGACGTTGTGGTGGTTCAGACCCAGGATGACCGTCTGATTGGTCTGGATGCCGCCACCGGCAACCAGCGCTGGTTGTATGACAGCACCCCAGCGGTTCTGACCCTGCGCGGCACCAGCGCACCGATCGTCACCAACCGCCTTGCGGTGGCTGGCCTGTCGACCGGTAAAGTGGTCGCTCTGGATATTTCCAACGGCGTGCCGGTGTGGGAACAGCGTGTAGCGATTCCACAAGGTCGTTCGGAACTGGAGCGTGTGGTCGATATCGACGGTGGCTTGCTGTTGTCCGGCGGGACGCTGTACGTCGCCAGCTACCAGGGTCGCGTCGCGGCGCTGGACCTGGAAAGCGGTCGTCAGCTCTGGCAGCGTGATGCTTCCAGCTATGCCGGTGTCGCCCAGGGTTTTGGCAGCGTCTACGTGAGCCTGTCTTCGGGCACCGTTGAAGGCGTTGACGAACGTTCCACCACTGCATTGTGGAGTAACGATTCGCTGGCCCGCCGTCAACTGTCGGCCCCGGAAGTGTTTTCCAGCTACGTTGCAGTCGGTGACCTGGAAGGTTACCTGCACTTGCTGAGTCAGGTGGACGGTCGTTTCGTCGGCCGCGAGCGCATCGACAGCGACGGCCTGCGTGCCCGTCCGCTGGTGGTGGGTGACACGATTTATGTGTATGGCAACAGCGGCAAATTGGAAGCCCTGACCATCAAGTAAAGACTATGCTTGGGGTTTAACCCCCAAGCGGCCTTGTTCTGCAAGGCTCGCAGCGCTTCCAGGCGCTGCCCCGAGCACCAGCCGCTGCCTCGCAGCGGCTTTTGTATTTTCTGAAATAACGAAGTGGAGAGCCGCATGGTTCCCGTAATCGCCCTGGTGGGCCGACCGAACGTCGGCAAGTCCACCTTGTTCAACCGCCTGACCAGGACTCGCGACGCCATCGTCGGCGACTTGTCCGGTCTGACCCGTGATCGCCAATACGGTGAGGCCAAGTGGCAAGGGCGTTCCTACATTCTGGTCGACACCGGCGGTATCTCCGGTGACGAGCACGGTATGGACGAAAAGATGGCCGAGCAGTCGCTGCTGGCCATTGAAGAAGCGGATGTCGTTCTGTTCCTGGTAGATGCCAAAGCCGGTTTCACCGCCGCCGACCAGATGATCGCCGAGCACTTGCGCAAGCGAAACAAGCGTTCCTACGTGGTCGCCAACAAGGTCGACAACATCGACCCTGAAATGGCCCGCGCCGAATTCGCCCCGTTGGGCATGGGCCACGCGATCCCGATCGCCGGTGCCCATGGTCGTGGCATCACCCAGATGCTGGAAATCGCCCTGAGCGACTTCCCGAAAGACGAAGAAGAGCCGGAAGAAGGCGAAGAAGAAGTCGTTGCCGAAGGTGAGGAAGCCAAGCGCATTCCTGGCCCAAGCGAAAAAGACGGTATCAAGATCGCTATCATCGGTCGTCCGAACGTCGGCAAGTCGACCTTGGTCAACCGCATGCTGGGTGAAGATCGGGTGATCGTGTATGACCAACCCGGTACCACCCGCGACAGTATCTACATCCCGTTCGAACGTAACGACGAGAAGTACACGCTGATCGACACCGCTGGTGTACGCAAGCGCGGCAAGATTCACGAAGAAGTCGAAAAATTCTCCGTGGTCAAAACCCTGCAGGCGATTAAAGACGCCAACGTGGTGATCTTCGTGATGGACGCCCGCGAAGGCGTGGTGGACCACGACCTCAACCTGCTGGGCTTTGCCCTTGAAGCCGGTCGTGCGCTGGTTATCGCGATCAACAAGTGGGACGGCATGACGCCGAGCGAGCGCGACTTCGTGAAGGTCGAGCTGCAACGTCGACTGTTCTTCGTCGACTTCGCCGACATCCACTTCATCTCGGCCCTGCACGGCACTGGCGTAGGCAACCTCTACGCTTCGGTACAGAACTCGTTCAAGTCCGCGGTCACCCGCTGGCCGACCAACCGCCTGACCCAGATTCTGGAAGATGCGGTTGGCGAGCACGCGCCACCGATGGTCAACAACCGTCGGATCAAGCTGCGTTATGCCCACTTGGGTGGTGCGAACCCGCCGATCATCGTGATCCACGGTAACCAGATCGAGAAGGTGCCGAAGTCTTACGTCCGTTATCTGGAAAACACTTACCGTCGTGTGCTCAAACTGGTCGGTACGCCGATCCGCATCGAGTTCAAGGGCGGCGAGAACCCGTACGAAGGTAACAAAAACACGCTCACCGACCGTCAGGTCAACAAGAAGCGTCGTTTGATGTCGCACCACAAGAAGGCCGACAAGAAGCGCCGCGACAAGCGCTGATCTATGGCTAACCCGGCTCCTGTGGGAGCGGGCTTGCCCGCGATGAACGATAACGCGGTGTACCTGTGACACCGCGGCGTGACCATCGCGGGCAAGCCACGCTCCCACAGGATCGGGTTAAAGAAAGGGCGCTTTATGCGCCTTTTTTTATGGGCGTCGTTTGGGCTATCCTCGGGCTCTCCCGTGCCGCCGTTAGAGCCGGGTGTAGCGCAGGGAATCACCGATGATCACCAGTAAGCTGCCGAATGTCGGCATCACTATCTTCACGCAGATGTCTCAGCTCGCGGCGCAAACCGGGGCGATCAATCTGTCCCAGGGTTTTCCCGATTTCGACGGCCCGCAGGCCTTGCGCGATGCGGTCGGTCGGCATATCGCCAGTGGCCATAACCAGTATTCGCCGATGACCGGCTTGCCGGCGTTGCGTCAGCAGATCGCGGCGAAGATCGCCCGCAGCTACGGCGCCCACGTCGATGCTGACAATGAAGTGACGGTCACTCCCGGCGCGACTCAGGCGATTTTTTGCGCGATTCAGGCGGTGATCCACAGCGGCGATGAAGTGATCGTGTTTGATCCGGCCTACGACAGTTATGAACCTTCGGTGGAGTTGGCCGGTGGTCGTTGTGTGCATGTGCAACTGGGCCTGAAAGACTTTTCCATCGATTTCCAGAAGCTTGCTGAAGCCATTACGCCGCGCACGCGGATGATCATTCTCAATACCCCGCACAACCCCAGCGGCGCACTGATCAGCCGTGCCGAACTGGATCAGTTGGCGGCATTGATCCGCGACCGCGACATCTATGTGATCAGCGACGAAGTCTACGAACACTTGGTGTTCGATGGCGTGCCTCACGCCAGCGTATTGGCCCATGAAGAGCTGTATCAGCGTGCTTTCGTGGTCAGTTCGTTCGGCAAGACGTACCACGTCACCGGTTGGAAAACCGGTTATGTCGTGGCACCGCCAGCCCTTACCGCGGAGCTGCGCAAGGTGCACCAGTACGTCAGTTTCTGCGGCGTGACGCCGTTGCAGTACGCCTTGGCCGATTACATGGCCGAGCACCCGGAACACGTTGAAGAGCTGCCGGGCTTCTATCAAGCCAAGCGCGATCTGTTCTGCGATCTGCTGACGCCATCGCGCTTCAGTTTTACTCGCGTGGCCGGTACTTATTTCCAACTGGTCGATTATTCGCAGATTCGCCCGGACCTCAATGACGTCGAAATGGCGCTATGGATGACCCGCGAGCATGGCGTCGCGAGCATCCCGATCTCGGTTTTCTACCAGACGCCACCGGTCGGCCAGCGTCTGGTGCGTCTGTGCTTTGCCAAGCGCGAGGAGACCCTGCGTGAAGCAGCGGCAAAACTATGCGTGATTTGAGTGCTCTGCCCAATCTGAATCTCGCACTGATCCAGACCACCCTGGCCTGGCATGATCGTCAGGCCAACCTGGAGCATTTCGAGCCGTTGCTGGAACAGGCTCGCGGCGCGGACCTGATCATCCTGCCGGAGATGTTCACCACCGGTTTCTCCATGGAATCGCAAACCCTCGCCGAGCCGGAAAATGGCCCTACCTGTAAATGGATGCGGGCTCAGGCGGCGAAGCTGGGGGCGGTGGTGACCGGCAGCATCATCGTCCAGGCGGCTGACGGCAGCTATCGCAACCGTCTGTTGTGGGCGCGACCGGACGGGGAGGTGTGGCACTACGACAAGCGTCACCTGTTCCGCATGGCGGGCGAGAACAACCACTACACCCCGGGCGAGCGTCAGGTGCAGTTCGAATTGAAGGGCTGGCGAGTACGACCGCTGATTTGCTACGACCTGCGCTTCCCGGTCTGGAGTCGCGATCCGCAAGACACCGACTTGCTGCTGTACACCGCCAACTGGCCGGGTGCACGGCGTCAGCACTGGAACCGTTTGCTGCCGGCACGGGCGATCGAAAACCTCTGCTATGTGGCGGCGGTGAACCGCATCGGTACCGATGGCAAAGGCTTTGCGTATACCGGTGACAGTCAGGTCCTGGATTTTCAGGGTGAGACGTTGCTCAGCGCAGGCGATGCCGATGGCGTATTCATGGTCGTGCTCGACGCGGCGGAACTGGCGGCTTATCGCACACGGTTCCCGGCGAATCTGGATGCGGATACCTTCGAGTTCACCTGAGATTTTCGCTGCCTGACAGGGCCTCATCGCGGGCTTGCCCGCGATGAGGCCATTACAGGCAATACAAAAATGCAGGCAAAAAAAGGCCCCGAGGTTCTCACCCCGGGGCCTTTTGCATTGCTGCGAAGGGGCTTACGCCGCTTTCGCTTCCGGCTGGCTCAGGGAGCGGTTCAGCGCGCTGAACAGCGCCTTGAAGCTGGCGGTGGTGAAGTTTTCATCGATGCCGACGCCGTGCACCGCACGCTCACCGTTCACTCGCAGTTCAATGTAGGCCGCGGCCTTGGCATTGGTGCCCGCGCCGATGGCGTGTTCGTTGTAGTCCATGATTTCTACCGGAATCGGTAGACCGGCCACCAGTGCTTCCAGGGCGCCGTTGCCCTTGCCACGCCAGTGCAGGTTGGTTTCGCCCTGGCCCTTGCTGGAGACTTCCACTTCCACGGCACTGTGACCGTTTTCTTCCTGCAAGCGATGGCTGACCAGCGCATACGGGGTGTTGGCCTGCAAGTATTCGCTGTGCAGCAGCGCGTGGATCTGTTGGGCGGTCATCTCCAGGCCCAGGCGATCGGTTTCACGTTGCACGACCTGGCTGAACTCGATCTGCATGCGGCGCGGCAAGCTGATGCCGAATTCCTGTTCCAGCAGGTAAGCGATACCGCCCTTGCCCGACTGGCTGTTGACGCGAATCACCGCCTCGTAGCTGCGGCCGATGTCGGCCGGGTCGATCGGCAGGTACGGCACTTCCCACAGGGCGTCCGGTTTCTGCTGGGCGAAGCCTTTGCGGATGGCGTCCTGGTGCGAGCCGGAGAACGCGGTGTGAACCAGGTCGCCGACGTACGGATGACGCGGGTGCACCGGAATCTGGTTGCACTCTTCGACGACTTTGCGCACGCCGTCGATGTCGGAGAAGTCCAGCTCAGGGTCGACGCCCTGGGTGTAGAGGTTCAATGCCACGGTGACGAGATCGACGTTACCGGTACGCTCGCCGTTGCCGAACAGGCAGCCTTCAACGCGGTCGGCGCCGGCCATCAGGCCCAACTCGGTGGCGGCAACGCCAGTGCCACGGTCGTTGTGGGTGTGCAGGCTGATGATCACGCTGTCACGACGGTTGATGTGACGGCCAAACCATTCGATCTGGTCGGCATAAATGTTCGGGGTTGCGCATTCGACGGTGGCGGGCAGGTTGAGGATCACCTTGTGCGCAGGCGTCGGGTTCCACACCTCGATCACCGCGTCGCAGACTTCCTTGGCGAACTCCAGTTCGGTGGCGCTGAAGGTTTCTGGCGAGTATTCGAAGGTCCACTCGGTTTCCGGCTGCTGGGCGGCATATTTGACGAACAGCTTGGCGGCGTTCACGGCGATGGCCTTGATCCCGTCCTTGTCCTGATTGAAGACAATGCGGCGGAAGGAAGGGGAGGTCGCGTTGTACAGGTGAACGATGGCCTTCTTGGCCCCACGCAGGGATTCGAAGGTACGCGCGATCAAGTCTTCACGGCCCTGGGTCAGCACCTGAATGGTGGTGTCGTCCGGGATGTGACCGCCTTCGATCAGGGTACGCACGAAGTCGAAGTCGGTTTGCGAAGCAGCCGGGAACGAGGCTTCGATTTCTTTCACGCCGACCTGCACCAGGGTTTTCCAGAAACGCAGTTTCTTGACCGCGTCCATGGGCTCGATCAGCGACTGGTTGCCGTCACGAAGGTCTGAGCTGCACCAGATCGGCGCGACGTCGATGGTTTTCGACGGCCAGGTGCGATCCGGCAGGTTGATGGTCGGGAACGCGCGGTATTTCGAAGACGGGTCTTTGAGCATGCTCATCGGAAAATCCTTATTGTATGGGCCGAAAAAAGGCGGCCTGCCGGTGGATCAAAATGTTCTGGATAAAGCGTAGGGCGAGGCACCGCGATTCAGCCTGGCAGTCGTGCACTGACGAGGCACAGGCTGCGGTGCTGACGGAGCTGAATGAGGGTGTGAGAGGTTTTCATGCCTTCAACCCTAACCGCGAGGGGAAAGGATGGCAAGCGGTCGAAAAACTTTGAGAGGAATACTCGAAAAGAAGGCTTTTGCGAGATTTTATTGCTCGTAAGGAGTTGGATCGTTTTGTTCTTTGCGCAGTGTCTCAGCCATGCGCAATTGATAGAAGGGGGGCAGGTTATCTGCGGGTTTCGGTGATGCTCAGGCCGCCTTCGCGGGCAAGCCCGCTCCCACAGGGTTTTGTGTCGTGGCAAAACCTGGAGTTCAACCCGCAAACTGTAGGAGCGAGGCTTGCCCGCGAAGAGGCCATCAGCCTCAACAACTATTTATGGCTGAAACGCCCCAATAAAAATCGCCGGATCCACCCGCGCATCGTTCAGGCTGACGTTCCAATGCATATGTGGCCCGGTCGCGCGGCCAGTTGAGCCGACTTTCCCGACCACGTCACCACGCGCCAGTTGCTGGCCGACTTTCACGTCGATCTTCGACATGTGGCAGAACATGCTGATAAAGCCTTGGCCGTGGTCGACGAACACCGTATTGCCGTTGAAGAAGTAATTACCGATCAGGATCACCTTGCCGGCGGCCGGGGTCTTGATTGGGGTGCCGGCGGGTACGGCGAAGTCGAGGCCCGCGTGGGGGTTGCGTTCTTCGCCATTGAAGAAGCGGCGCACGCCGAACTTGCTCGACAGCGGTCCATTGACCGGTTTGTCCAGCAGCAGGTTGCTCGGGGTATTCGGGCTGAAGCTGCGGTAGGCCTGGATCTGCTCGGCCAACTCACCTTCGATGCGCTTGAGATTTTCCGGGTTCGGATTGACCTGCTGCGTATTTTTCAGGGTGATGTGCTGTTCCGGGTATTTCTTGCTGCCGACGGTGAAGCTCAGGTTGCGGCCACCGCTGCTAAGCGACTGACTGCCCGGTTTGACCGTCAGCGGCACGCCAACGATGGCCAACCAGTTGTTCTGTTCCTTGACCACCAATACGGGCTTGCCTTGATAACTGGCTTTCGGCGCCTGGACGGAGCTGCCCAGATCCACCACTGCCACGCCACCCGGCACCGGTTTGTTCAACAGGCGGGTGATGTAACTGTCGGCGTGGGCGTTGAAGGTCAGGCACAGCAACAGCAGCGGAGCTAGAAAACGCGGCATGGATCAATCCAGTAAAGAAAGGGTGACAGGCGTGAGGTGATTGTCTTCGACCCGCACTTGCAGTTCGCCTTTGCCGAGTTTGGCTTTCAGGCGCTGGCCGGTGTGGGTTTGCGCGGCGCTGCGGATCGCGTTGCCTCGCTCGTCCAGCAGAATGCTGTAGCCACGAGCGAGGGTCGCCAGCGGGCTGACCACATGCAGCGTCTGCATCTGACTTTGCAGTTGCAGGCGACGGGACTTGAGCCCTTCACGCATGGCCCGGGGCAGGCGCTCGGCGAGGCTGTCGAGGCGCTGGCGAAGCATCGCCAATTGCCGCCCCGGATGTTGCCCGGCGAGGCGGGTTTCCAGACGGATCAGGCGTTCACGACGGGTATTGAGGCTGCGTTCGAACGCGCGGCGCAGGCGCATGTCCAGATCATCCAGACGTTGCGCCTGCTGACGCAGACGTTCGCCGGGATGGCGCAAGCGGCGAGAGATGCCTTCCAGGCGCAGCCGATCGCGCATCAAGCGGTCACGCATGCGCATCACCAGGCGACGATGCAGGCTTTCGACCCGGCGCACCAGATCGCTGGAGTCCGGCGCGAGCAGTTCGGCGGCGGCGGACGGCGTCGGGGCGCGAACGTCGGCGACGAAGTCACTGATCGATACGTCGGTTTCATGGCCGACGGCGCTGACGATTGGCGTTACGCAGGCGTCCACGGCGCGGGCCACGGCTTCTTCGTTGAAACACCAGAGGTCTTCCAGCGAGCCGCCGCCACGGGCCAGGATCAACGCATCGAAACCACGGGCATCCGCCAGTTTCAGTGCGCGGACAATCTGCGCGGTGGCTTCGCGGCCTTGTACGGCGGTGGGGATCAGCGTCAGTTGGATCTGCGGTGCGCGGCGGCGGAACACGCTGATGATGTCGCGGATCACCGCGCCGGTGGGCGAGCTGATAATGCCGATGCGTTGTGGATGCGCCGGCAGCGGCACTTTGCGCTCGGCACTGAACAGGCCTTCGGCGCTGAGCTTTTCCTTCAGTGCATCGAAGGCCAGGCGCAGGGCACCGTCGCCGGCCGGTTCCACGGTGTCGAGGATCAGTTGGTAGTCACCACGGCCCTCGAACAGTGAAACCTTGCCGCGAACCTTGACCGCCAGGCCGTCCTTCAGCGCCTGGCGAACCCGTGCCGCGTTCTGCCGGAACAGTGCACAACGCACTTGGGCGCCGCTATCCTTGAGGGTGAAATACACATGGCCGGACGCCGGGCGGGCGAGGTTGGAGATTTCGCCTTCGACCCAGATATTGCTGAACACGTCTTCGAGCAACACCCGCGCGCGGCCGTTGAGCTGGCTGACAGTCAGGACTTCCCGGTCCAGGCCGAGTCTTGCAAAGGGATCTTTAATCATGGGGCGCAGTTTAAAGGCATTCGACGATCAATCTCCATGATCCGGCGAAAATCCCCTGTGGCAGCGAGACTGTGGTGAGGGGGCTTGCCCCCGTTTGAGTGCGTAGCACTCACAAGATCTTTGATACATCAGGGATTTTGGGGCTGCTTCGCAGCCCAACGGGGGCAAGCCCCCTCGCCACAGCCCGCTCCCACAGGTGTTGCTACGGCAATCGGGTGATGTGTTCAACGAATTGCTGGACCAGCGCGGTGGGATCTTGCCGGCAGGCGAGGGCGACGGTGCTGTGGCAATCGGGGTCGGCCAAGGGCAGGAAGTGGATGTCGGGCGGTGCAATGTCCTGCATCGATTCCGGTAACAGCGCGATGCCGAACCCGGCCTGAATCAGTTGCAGTTGCGTGGTTTTGCGCGACACCACCCGAGCCGCTTTCGGGAAGAATCCCTGACGCATGCACAACTCGGCGGACAGATAACTCAACCCGCCACGCTGCGGATGAGGAATGGAGATAAACGCCTCATCCTTCAATTGCGCCAAGTCGATGCCTTGAGCGGACTTATCCACAGCCAGTCGATGGTTGGGGGGAACGGCCAGCAGCAATCGTTCGCGGTACAAAGGAGCAATCTGCACGTCTTCACGTTGGCGCAACACCGGCAGGCGCAGCAATCCGATATCCAGCCGATTGTCGGCCAGTGCTTCAAGTTGCGCTTCGGAAGATAGCTTGACGATGTCCATGGAAACGCCGGCATGCGGATCCAGGTAGTTGCTGATGCTTCGCAGCAGGCGACCACTCATGGGCACGGTGCTGGAATGACTGAGGCGCAAGGTGCCCAGTTCTCCATTGCCGATTTGGGTAGCCATCTCGCTGGCCTTGGTCAGTTCGGTCAATAAGTTTCTGGCTCGCGGCAGGAAGGCTTCACCGGCCGCTGTCAGTCGCGGCTGACGTGCCGTGCGTTCGAACAGCGGCGTTTGCAGACGGGTTTCCATGTCCTTGATCTGTCGGCTCAAGGCCGATTGAGCAATAAACAGTCGTTCAGCCGCCGCGCTGAAGCTGCCGCTCTCGGCGATTTCCACGAAGTAACGCAATTGGCGGGTTGAAAGCACGAGATATGCCTTTCTGAGATGGGTGATCGATTTTGAAGATATTAGTCGCAACGCCTGGCGCTGGCTAAAGTCATCACAGGAATAAAAGGAAGCCGTGTCGATGAATGTGTTGGAGTTATTAAGCCAATGGCCGTGGGGTGCGGTGGATTGGTTGGTGATCGGATTGGGGGTTGCCCTGGCCTATATCGTGTTCGGCATCGCCGGTTTCGGCACCGCGCTGGTGGCGGGACCGGTTCTGATTCTGTTCATGCCTCTGTCGAAAATCGTGCCATTGCTGGTTCTGCTGGATTTCGTCGCCGCTTTCGGCAATTTGCTGCCTTCACGGCGTGATGTTGAACGGTCCGAGTTGCTGCGACTGCTGCCGTGCATGGCGGTAGGCTGCACGTTGGGAGTGATTTTTCTGCTGAACCTGAAATCCGATGTATTGCTGCTGTTGATGGGGCTGTTTATCAGTGCCTATGCGATTTACAGCCTGTGGATTAAAACCCGCCCGGCACAATTGTCCGCCGGTTGGGCGGTGCCGATGGGCACGGTGGGTGGAATGTTCGGGGCGCTGTTTGGCAGTGGCGGCTTTTTATATGCAATCTATTTGAACAGTCGGTTACCGAAGGACGAGGCCCGGGCCACCCAGAGTGCGCTGATCAGTTGCAGCACCGTGGTGCGTTTGAGCCTGTTTGCCGTCGCCGGGGTATATGCCGAGCTACCCTTGTTGGTATTGGCGTTGTGTTTGTTGCCAGCGATGGCGCTGGGGTTGTGGATCGGCCGACGTTTGAACATGAAATTGTCCCGCGAGGCCTTCGTGCGGCTGGTGACCTGGCTGGTGCTGGCCAGCGGGATTGCCTTGATCGGGCGTTATTTGAGTACTTGACCGGATTTCGTCAGGGATTAAGCTGCCGGCCGCCCTGACGCTATCGCGGGCAAGCCCGCTCCCACAGGGATCTCAGGTGAGCACAAATGTGCTTACGACCGATATCGTGTGGGAGCGGGCTTGCCCGCGATAGCGTCAGGACGAACACCTCAGAGCATCCATTTGACGCAGTAGGCTTGCACCATGAATTCGCAAAGCATCATCGTCCCGAAAATCTCCACACTGCCGGTACACGAACCCCGGGCCCGGGCGGTCGTGCGGTGGCTGGTGCGCAAGAACATCATTAAAGAAGAGCTGACCACCTGTGGCCGCACCGGCAATCGCATGGCCCACGCCATCGCCGACGGTGCTCGCGCCGTGGTCCTGCACCCTGAAGCGCTGCCGTTTGGCGAGCCGATCAATGGCCTGGAGATCATCACCAAGCGCTGCATCTATACACCGGCCAAGGGTTTCCTCGAAGAAGCCGGCTGTGCCGAGTGCCGCAAGGAGATCGGCGAGGCGCTGTTCGAAAGCCTGGAAGACTGGATGCCGGGGCGCACCGATAACTTCACCTGCCCTGAATGCGGGCATGAGGACGACATCAACGGCTTCCTGTTCTTGCAGGAATGCGGCTTTTCCAACCTGGGGTTCATCTTCAACAATTGGCTCGAGGCCGGGTTCAAGCAGAGCTTCATTGATGAATTTGCCGATTGGCTGGATCAGCCCATGAGCTGGGTCAAAGTCGAACTGTAAATGCTGATGTCGGTCCCTTATGGGGGCGTTGTTTCTCCGTATGTCAGTAATGCCAATAATAGACAGAGTTTTACATTGAACACGAAGGGGTGTCTGACTATAATGGCGCGCTTCCATTTTCCCGCTCGGGAGCCCCCGCGATGCTGCGTATCAGCCAAGAAGCTCTGACATTCGACGACATTCTCTTAGTGCCCGGTTATTCCGAGGTGCTTCCTAACGAAGTCAGTCTCAAGACCCGCCTTACCCGTGGCATCGAGCTGAATATTCCACTGGTTTCCGCCGCTATGGACACCGTCACTGAGGCCCGTCTGGCAATCGCCATGGCTCAGGAAGGTGGCATCGGCATCATCCACAAGAACATGACCATCGAGCAGCAAGCTGCCGAAGTGCGTAAGGTCAAGCGTTACGAAGCCGGTGTGGTCAAGGACCCGATCACCATCGAGGCCGATGCCACGGTGCGTGAACTGTTCGAACTGACCCGCCTGCACAACATCTCCGGCGTTCCGGTACTGCACGATGGTGACCTGGTCGGCATCGTCACTTCCCGTGACGTGCGCTTCGAGAACCGCATGGACGTCTCCGTCCGTGAAGTGATGACGCCCAAAGAGCGCCTGGTCACGGTCAAGGAAGGCGCCAACAAGAACGATGTGCGTGAATTGCTGCACAAGCACCGCATCGAGCGCGTGCTGATCGTCGACGACAAATTCGCCCTCAAAGGCATGATGACCGTCAACGACATCGAAAAAGCCAAGGCTTACCCGCTCGCCAGCAAGGACGATCAAGGTCGTCTGCGCGTTGGCGCCGCAGTCGGTACCGGTAAAGACACCGGTGACCGCGTAGCTGCCCTGGTTCATGCCGGCGTTGACGTGGTGGTGGTCGACACCGCTCACGGTCACTCCAAAGGCGTGATCGACCGCGTTCGCTGGGTCAAACAGAACTTCCCTGAAGTGCAGGTCATCGGCGGCAACATCGCCACCGGCGCTGCCGCCAAGGCCCTGGCCGAAGCCGGCGCTGACGCAGTCAAGGTCGGTATCGGCCCAGGCTCGATCTGCACCACCCGTATCGTCGCCGGTGTCGGCGTCCCGCAAATCAGTGCCATCGCCAACGTCGCCGCTGCCCTTGAAGGCACCGGTGTTCCGTTGATCGCCGACGGCGGCATCCGTTTCTCCGGTGACCTGTCCAAGGCCATCGTGGCCGGTGCCTCCTGCGTGATGATGGGCTCGATGTTCGCCGGTACTGAAGAAGCGCCAGGCGAGATCGAACTGTTCCAGGGCCGTTCGTACAAGGCTTATCGCGGCATGGGTTCGCTGGGCGCCATGTCCCAGGCTCAAGGTTCCTCCGACCGTTACTTCCAGGACTCCTCCGCGGGTGCCGAGAAGCTGGTTCCGGAAGGCATTGAAGGGCGTGTTCCTTACAAGGGCACCCTGAGCGCCATCATCCATCAACTGATGGGCGGCCTGCGTTCCTCGATGGGCTACACCGGTAGCGCCAACATCGAAGAAATGCGCACCAAGCCTGAGTTCGTGCGGATCACCGGCGCCGGTATGGCCGAGTCCCACGTCCACGACGTACAGATCACCAAAGAAGCGCCAAACTACCGCGTAGGTTGAGGCTTCAAGCAAATCGTTAAGCAACCGGGGCTGTTCTATTCAGCCCCGAGTTGTTTCTGAATCACGACTGTTTCTGAATTACTTAGACGAGACTGAATCATGGCCCTCGACATTCACGCTCACCGCATCCTGATCCTCGACTTCGGTTCCCAGTACACCCAACTGATCGCCCGCCGCGTGCGTGAAATCGGCGTTTACTGCGAACTGCATCCGTTCGACATGGACGAGGAAGCCATTCGCGAATTCGCTCCAAAAGGCGTCATCCTCGCCGGCGGCCCCGAGTCCGTGCACGAAGCCGACAGCCCTCGCTGCCCGCAAGCAGTGTTTGATCTGGGCGTGCCAGTCTTCGGTATCTGCTACGGCATGCAGACCATGGCCGAGCAACTGGGCGGCAAGGTTGAAGGTTCCGACCTGCGTGAGTTCGGTTACGCCCGTGTCGATGTGGTCGGCAAGAGCCGCCTGCTCGACGGCATCGAAGACCATATCGACGCCGATGGCCTGTTCGGCCTCGACGTATGGATGAGCCACGGTGACAAGGTCACCAAGATGCCGGAAGACTTCCACATCCTGGCCAGCACCCCGAGCTGCCCGATTGCCGGCATGTTCAACGATGACCGTGCCTATTACGGCGTGCAGTTCCACCCGGAAGTGACCCACACCAAGCAGGGCGGTCGCATCCTCTCGCGCTTCATCCTCGATATCTGCGGCTGTGAAGCGCTGTGGACGCCATCGAAGATTGCCGAAGACGCCATTGCCCAGGTCCGTGCTCAGGTTGGCACCGACAACGTACTGCTCGGCCTGTCCGGCGGCGTGGACTCCTCGGTGGTTGCCGCGCTGCTGCACAAAGCCATTGGCGACCAACTGACCTGCGTCTTCGTCGACAACGGCCTGCTGCGTCTGCACGAAGGCGAGCAAGTGATGGCCATGTTTGCCGAGAACATGGGCGTCAAAGTGATCCGCGCCAACGCCGAAGAACAGTTCCTCGGTAACCTGGCGGGCGAGTCGGACCCGGAGAAGAAGCGCAAGATCATCGGCCGTACCTTTATCGACGTGTTCGATGCCGAATCCTGCAAGCTGGACAACATCAAGTACCTGGCCCAGGGCACCATCTACCCGGACGTGATCGAGTCGGCTGGCGCGAAAAGCGGCAAGGCGCACGTGATCAAGTCGCACCACAACGTGGGCGGCCTGCCGGAAGAAATGAACCTCAAGCTGGTTGAACCCCTGCGCGAGCTGTTCAAGGACGAAGTCCGTCGTCTGGGCCTGGAACTGGGCCTGCCGTACGACATGGTCTACCGTCACCCGTTCCCGGGCCCGGGCCTGGGCGTGCGGATCCTCGGCGAAGTGAAGAAGGAATACGCCGACCTGCTGCGTCGCGCCGACCACATCTTCATCGAAGAACTGCGCAAGGCGGACTGGTACCACAAGGTCAGCCAGGCGTTCGTGGTGTTCCAGCCGGTGAAATCGGTTGGCGTGGTCGGCGATGGCCGGCGTTACGCCTGGGTCGTGGCCCTGCGTGCCGTTGAAACCATCGACTTCATGACCGCGCGTTGGGCGCACCTGCCTTACGAACTGCTGGAAACCGTCAGCGGCCGCATTATCAATGAAATCGAAGGCATCTCCCGCGTCACCTACGACGTGTCGAGCAAGCCGCCAGCGACGATTGAGTGGGAGTGATCCCGGTCTGACTGATCGTCGGTAACAACCGAAAGGCCCCGTGAATGTGAGTTCACGGGGCCTTTTGCGTTTCACGGTGCGGTGTTTTCCTACCCTGGCAAGCGTCCTTCAAGTTTCATGCCCATGCGGGTGAGCGCGTGGGAAAGGCTGATCAGGTTGGGGTAAGGTTTTTGATGGATGTCGGTCCAGGTGGGGCGGTTGATCAGGTATTGCCCATCGGCCGTTCGCTCAACCAGTGTGCGCATGACCTGACCGGTTCTGCTTCGATGTACCAATGTCAGGAACCCGTTCGATTCCTCGAAGGTGAACATCCCCTGGCGGAACAGGTGGCCTTCGATTTCAATCGGGTTTCGTTGCAGCAAGGGCAGCGGCACTTCCACGCTGATATCAGCGTACAGGGTGTCGAAGTCTCCATGGCTGTCTGATGGTTCTGGAGTGGCGTTGCGACCCACCTCGATACCTCGGTCTACCTCGATGGTCAGGTTGCGTCCGGGAAGCACTTCTTCAATCCGCACGCCGATACCGCCATTCATTTCACTGATGCCGGCAATGCTCCTGAAGGTGTTGGTATTTTCCTGACCCGTCAGAACCACCCATTTACCTTGGCCGTTAAGTGCTTGGTCGGCCTGGATGATGGTGTGGGTGAGGTAGTTCTTGATGGCTTGTTGTTGCACATCGATAAGCGGCGATCCAGTACCCCGATAGCTGGCCAGACAGTCGGTTGCCTGGATTCGAATACCATTTTTCTTGGCAACCTTGATGACTTCAAGGGGCGTGAACTGGCCTGAGGGATCGCTCTGGAGCAGGTCGAGATACTCCTTCAGATCTTCTGGCATCGCCTCGGTGCTGGCGTTGAAAAAAGCATCCAGATCCACCTGATTGACGTCGTTGAGCAGGCGATGCATGTAGATCGTCCTGACGCCTTGCCTGGCTAATGTCGGCATGTTTTCGATCAGCAGCCGCAGGCTGGCGATTCGATCCTGGCTCTCTCCGATGACCAGTCCTGCCGCGTTGTCGAACACCTGCTGGAGGAGTTCGGAAATGGACGTTGAGGGAGTCAGCACCGGCTGCACAGGGCGCGCCGGCAGTGCGGCAAAAAAACCGGTTCGCGAATAGTGAAGGCGGGTATCGCTCATCAGCGCCATGCGGCGTGGCGCAACATACTGATCATAGTAGCTCGTACCCTTCAAACTGCCGTCTGGCTGTCGAACCAGCTTGATATGCGTTTCGCTCTTGCCCAAGGCCAGTCTCCACAATCTGATTTTAGAATCGTATTGGGTAGAGACAGTACGGATCGCAGGCACAGATTGGGACTCAGAGGCTGCCTGGGAGGTGCCCGGTACGGGGTCGACGAGGTCGTTCCCGCCGCCCTTCAACCCGCTTCTGTACGTGAGTTCCCACTCACCCTGAGCATTTAATCGAACCGGCATCGAGCCAGAAATACCGTGGGGATTTGCCGGGTCGATGATGGCCCAGTTACCGCCGCCGTTGATGTCGGCTTCGTAGCGCACGTAATAGGCCGCGTCGTTCATCATGATGGCGGTCGACGGGGTGGAGTTGAGCGAGTAAATGCCCTGGAACTTGCCGCTGCTGGCGATCGGTGTCTCGCTTTCCAGGATCTCGTTGCTTTGCCAATGCTCCGGCACTTCAACAGTCGATGCAGGTTCCGGTTGCAGGGGGATCGACTCTTGAAGTTGAGAGATTGTTTTCTCTGATTCATCAGCCGCAACGGGTTCTTCTGCACGGATCGTTTCAGCGGGATTATCGACCTCTCGCAGTCTGGCCATTTGCGCAGCTTCGGCGACGTCGACCGAAGCGCCAACATCCTCCAGCACATTGACCTCTTTGAGCAGCGGAAGGTTGAACAGCAGGTTGATGCCATCCAGCACGGCGCCTTTGACGCCGGCCTTGCGTTCCGCCACCGTTTTGCCATTGACGGCCTTGTCGATGTTCAAGCCCATGGCGGCGATGCTGCCCCCAATCACCGGCAGCGCAATCGGCCAGCCGAGCAGTGCCAGCGGCCCGAAGACGTGCAGACCGGCAGTCAGGTAGCCGAGCCACATGCCTTTGCGCAGTTGTCCATTGGTGACCAGGGACAGATCCGCTTCTTCCGACATCGCGCTCCGGATATTGCCGCTCAGCCATGTGAACGCGTCGGCGCCGATGGTGATGTTCTTCTGATTGATCAAATGGTGGTCGTATTTGCCCCACGTGCCCACCAACTGGTTCATCAGGGGTGTGATGTTGTCGTGGATATCCTGACGCACCGACAGCGGGAAATGGGTCATGAATTCGGCATAGCGCGCGTCATCGTTCATTTGCAGCAAGATCCACCAGTGCATGTCCGTCAGCGTCGGATGCACATGGAAGGCTTCCGTGGCGCCGGGAACATAGGTGATTTGCCGGCCACTGCTGTCAACGATGCGCAGAATATCCGTGGCGACATGCCCGCCGATGTCAAGGGCGCACACCCGCAGGTCGGCGGGAACAGAGGTTTGCGCACGCAAGGTCTCCAGAGTGATCGGCCAGCTTTTGTCAGCGGCGACGGCCCGGATGACGGTCTGAAACTCTTCCTCCTGCAGCACTCCGTTTTCCCGTGCCTCGACGGCTTTGCTCAGATAGTTGCATTTGGCCAGGGCCCGATAATCATCGAAATGCGCGCTCCAGTAGGCGTTCAGTTTGTTCCGATAACGGTCGCTGAAGGTCTCGTGCCAGAAGTCCTTGAGCACTTCGCTCGGGTACATCCGGACTTCATTGGTTTCGTTGAAAATGCCGGCGGTGGCGTCAGCGGTGTAAAACCCGCCGTAAGCGTCCAGTTGGTCGGAGTAGTCCTGGTCAGTGACGTAATACCGATGAATGACCAGTTGAGTCAGGGTCATTGATTCACTGGGTTTAGGACTGTGTTCCCAGCCGAGGAAGGCCTTGGTGCTGCTGGCTGACACATTGTTGAACCGATGCCACCAGACCTGATCCGGGTCCAGGCCGGTAATGCCATGCTTTGCGAGGATTTCACTGGCCATCGCATGGGCTTCTTCCTGCAAGTCCGGACAGGCCGCCACAATGACTGACGCAATGATTGTCAGCTGTTCCTTGTCAGCGGCACTGGTGAACACTTGGGTACGTTGATCAACAGGCATGCTCTCGTTCCTTGAGAAATGGGGCGCTGAGGATTGCCCATTTGCTCAAGGGAAGTGCACTACATAGTTATGCCCAAACGCGTTGCGCGACCGTGTAGGGTCAGCGACGTGCCACGTCGGAGAAGTAGAACTTGTCGAGGGTATGCCGCGATTCGGTGTATTCGAATTGCCGCCCATCCTGCAGGAAGGTCTGGTTGCTGACCACAATCACATGGCTTTGGCCGTCGAGGTCCAGGTGTTGCTGGTCGTCTTTGCTGCGGGGCACCGCTTCGATGGTGCGTTGGGCGTAGGCGATTTGCAGTTGCAGGGTTTGCTCGATGAAGGCGTAGATCGAGTGCTCGGCGATATCGCGGGATAGACCGGGAATCACGTCGCTGACGAAATGGTTGATGTCCAGGATCACGCGTTTGCCGTCAATCCGCCGCACCCGCTTGATCCGCGTGATCAGGCTGCCTTCCGCAGCCTTGATGTGTTCGAGCAGCGGGCCTTCGAGGGGAATCTGGGTGAATTCGACCACCTCGGTACTGACGTCGTTGCCCAGTCGTGGATAGGTTTCCTGGAAGCTGACGATGCCGCCGAGCTGAAACTCGATCGGGTTGGTGGACAGCACAAAGGTGCCTTTACCGTGGACTTTCTGGGCGAAACCGCGCTCCTGCAATTGTTCGATGGCCTTGCGCACGGTGCCGCGACTGGCCTGATAGCTATCCATCAGTTCGGTTTCGGAAGGCAATCGGGCGCCGCGTTCCAGACGTTCGGTGGTGATGCTGGCAAGCAGATCACTGTAGATCTGGTTGTATTTACTCATGGGGATGGCTCTGTGCCGCGTTGTGCTCAAGGTTTTGAACCTTAAGGGCAGGGTAGGGGTTTGTCCATGCGGCTTTGGGTTTCTTTGACTTCGGAGGTAGGAAATATCGCCGCCTGTCGGGTTCAGGATAAACAAAATCAAACTCGTCTGTACGAGTTGTTGCTTTAACTCGTACAGACGAGTATTTTTCGCTTCGGCGTGCTGCCAATAACAAAAAACTACAGCGGAAGAACAAGCATGAGCCATGACTATCCGAACATCGTCACCGAGCTGCTGCACAGCCTCGGTGGCAGCGACAACCTCGAGCAGGCCGCGCACTGCGTCACACGGCTGCGCCTGGCCCTCAAGGACTCGAGCCTGGTCAATAGCGCCACGCTGAACCAGATCGATCTGGTCAAAGGCTCGTTCTACACCGGCGGCCTGTTCCAGGTGGTGATCGGCCCCGGCGAAGTGGAAAAGGTCTACGCCGAGCTGCGCCGGCAAACCGGTCTGACGGCCTCGACCATCGCTGACGTCAAACAGAAAAGCGCCGACAAAATCAACCCGATGCAGCGATTGGTGCGGGTGTTTTCCGACGTGTTCATGCCGATTCTCCCGGCGCTGATCATTGCCGGCCTGCTGATGGGCATCAACAACCTGATCGGCGCCAAGGGCATGTTCATCGAAGGCAAGACCCTGCTGGATGCTTATCCCAAGCTTGACGGGCTCTGGAGCCTGATCAACCTGATGGCCAACACGTCCTTCGTGTTCCTTCCGGCACTGGTGGGCTGGTCGGCGGCCAAGCGCTTTGGCGGCAGTGAAATCCTCGGCATTGTGCTCGGCCTGATGCTGGTGCATCCGGATCTGCTCAACGCCTGGAACTACGGCAAAGCAGTGGCCGGGCTGGAGGGGCAGAGCCTGCCGTACTTCGACATCCTCGGTGTGTTCCAGATCGAGAAAGTCGGTTATCAGGGCCAGATCCTGCCGATCCTGCTGGCGGCCTATGTGATGAGCGTCATCGAAAAATGGCTGCGGGCGCGGGTGCCGAACGCCATTCAACTGCTGGTGGTGCCGATCACCACCATCGTCGTCACTGGTGTGCTGGCGCTGGCGGTAATTGGTCCGGTGACCCGCCACCTGGGGATTCTCATCACGGAAGGCGTGGTCACCCTGTTCGACCTGGCGCCGATGGTCGGTGGGGCGATTTTCGGCCTGCTCTACGCACCGCTGGTGATCACCGGCATGCACCACATGTTTCTGGCGGTCGACCTGCAACTGATCTCCACTCAGGGCGGCACGTTCATCTGGCCGATGATCGTCATGTCCAACCTCGCCCAAGGCAGCGCGGCACTGGGAGTGTTCTACATGACCCGTAATGTACGGGACAAAAGCATGGCCTCGACCTCGGCGATTTCTGCCTACTTTGGCATCACCGAGCCGGCCATGTTCGGGGTCAACCTGCGCTACAAGTTTCCGTTCTACGCGGCCCTGATCGGCTCGGCCCTGGGCTGCATCTTCCTGTCGCTGAACAAGGTTCAGGCCTCGGCAATCGGGGTCGGCGGCTTGCCCGGTTTCATCTCGATCATCCCGCAGTTCATCCCGATGTTCGTGGTCGGGATGGTGATTGCCATGGTCGTGCCGTTTGTTTTGACCTGCGGGTTGAGCATGAAGATTGTCCGGCCCGGGTATCGGGTCGCTTGATAGATCGCATTCGCCAGCACCTATTCAAAAAGGAATCCGCCATGCAAGACTGGCAACGTTCGGTGATCTACCAGATCTACCCGAAGAGTTTTCACAGCCACGCTGGTAACCCCACAGGGGATTTGCTCGGCGTCGTGGCCAAGCTCGATTACCTGCACTGGCTGGGCGTCGATTGCCTGTGGATCACGCCGTTCCTGCGTTCGCCCCAGCGCGACAACGGTTACGACATCAGCGATTACTACGCCATCGACCCGAGCTACGGGACCATGGCCGACTGCGAATTGCTGATCGCCGAAGCCGCCAAGCGCGGGATCAAGCTGATGCTCGACATCGTGGTCAACCACACCTCGATCGAACACACCTGGTTCCAGCAGGCCCGCAGCAGCCTTGATAGCCCTTATCGCGACTTCTACATCTGGCGCGACCAGCCGAACAACTGGGAATCCAAGTTTGGCGGCTCAGCCTGGGAGTACGAAGCCCAGACGGGTCAGTATTACCTGCACTTGTTCGATCACACGCAGGCCGACCTGAACTGGGACAACCCCAAGGTGCGCGCCGAAGTTTTCAAGATGATGTGTTTCTGGCGCGACAAGGGCGTGGGCGGTTTCCGTCTGGACGTGATCAACCTGATTTCCAAACCGGCGGATTTCCCCGAGGACAGCACCGACGGTCGACGTTTCTACACCGACGGCCCGAACGTTCACGACTACTTGCAGCAGATGCACCGCGAAGTGTTCGAAGGTCACGACCTGATCAACGTCGGCGAGATGTCGTCCACCAGCCTGGAACACTGCATCCGCTATTCGCGGCCGGAGTCGAAAGAGCTGTCGATGACTTTCAACTTCCATCACTTGAAGGTTGATTACCCGAACCTGCAAAAGTGGATTCGCGCCGATTTCGATTTCCTCGAACTCAAGCGCATCCTCTCCGATTGGCAGACCGGTATGCAGGCTGGTGGCGGCTGGAACGCGCTGTTCTGGTGTAACCACGACCAGCCGCGAGTGGTCTCGCGGTTTGGTGATGACGGCGAGCATCGGGTGGTGTCGGCGAAAATGCTCGGCACCGCGCTGCATTTCCTTCAGGGCACTCCATTTGTGTATCAAGGTGAAGAGCTGGGCATGACCAATCCGGGGTTCGATCACATCGATCAGTACCGCGATGTCGAGACCCTGAACATCTTCCGGCTCAAGCGCGAGGCGGGTGCAAGCGACGCCGACAACATGGCGGCGATCATGCAGAAGTCCCGGGACAACAGTCGCACGCCGATGCACTGGAACGCCGAGCCGAACGCCGGTTTCAGTGCGGTCGAACCGTGGATCGGGGTGCCGGCCAATGCCGCGCAAATCAACGTCGCCAACCAGCTCGACGATCCGGATTCGGTGCTGCATCACTATCGTCAGCTGATTGCCCTGCGCCGCAGTGAAGCGCTGATGTCCGATGGTGTGTACCGGCAGTTGTTGCCTGAGCACAGACAAATCTGGGCGTATGTGCGTGAAGGCAATGGTGAACGTTTGCTGGTGCTGAACAACTTCTATGGCACACCGTGCGAAGTTGAACTGCCGCCAGAGGTGCTCAGCGAAGCGAGGGTGCAACGTCTGGTGATCAGCAATTACCCGGACTGTCCGCCACGACATCAGCAGGTATTTTTACGGCCCTATGAGTCGTTCGTTCTGCACCTGACCAACATTTAAAAACACTGTTTCGAACAACACGCAGAACACTGCGCGGGGGAGTTTTGCGCGCCGGTTTTGCTGCATCACACAATAAAAATAATGAGGTGGTTCTTGAAAACAACAATAAATCGCAGTCTTGTAGCGGCGGGCGTGTGCCTGGCATTACCACTGTCAGCCCAGGCGCTGGAATTCGCCGGATACTTGCGCAGCGGCGTCGGGACCTCGGTTAACAGCGGTAAACAGCAGTGTTTTCAACTGCCGGGAGCGCAGACCAAATACCGCTTGGGTAACGAATGTGAGCAGTACGCTGAACTTGAATTGCGCCAGGATCTGTACACCCTGGACGATGGTTCGGTGCTCAGCGTCGACGGCATGGCATCGCTGTATAACCAGTACGACAAGGACCTGACGTTCAATGGTGACAACGGCTCGGTGCGCATGCCGCAGATGTACGCGCAATGGTCGAACATGCCCAGCCTCAATGGTGGTTCGCTGTGGGCCGGTCGGCGTTACTACAAACGTAACGACATCCACATTTCCGACTTCTACTACTGGAACCAGAGCGCCACCGGCGGCGGTATCGAAGACGTGCTGATCGGCGATCTGAAGTACAGCTACGCCTTCTCACGCAAGGACAACCTGTACCAGAAGGACTACATCAACCGTCACGATTTCAACGTCGCCGGCTTCAACACCAACCCTGGCGGTGAGTTGGAGTTCGGTTTGAGTTACATCGATAAACCCGACAGTCGCGACGCTCACCGTGGCTGGGCGATCACCACCCAGCATGTGCAGAAGGGCTTTCTGGGCGGCAAGAACAAACTGGCCTTTCAGTACGGCGAAGGCCCCGGCACCGGGTTGGGCTATACCGGTAACGTGAAGCTGGATGACAGCAGTAAAAGCTATCGCGTGGTGGAGTTCTTCGACTGGCAAGTGACGCCGCGCTTCGGCGGGCAGGTCGAGGCGGTTTATCAGAAGGACATTCGCCCCGACGGCGCTGACCAGAACTGGATTTCCCTCGGGATTCGCCCAGCCTATGCGATCACCGAGCAAATCAAACTGGTGACCGAACTGGGCCACGATCAGGTCGAGGCCACAGGCGGCACGCGCAAACTGAGCAAGTTCACCATCGCCCCGACCTGGTCGCCCAAAGGCCCGGAATTCTGGGCGCGCCCCGAGGTGCGTCTGTATTACACCTATGCCAGCTGGAACGAGGCGGCCAAACGGGCGGCCAATGAACTGGCGGCGGGTTCGGCGTTGTCCGATACCGGCGCCTTTGGCACGGCGCGACACGGTTCGAACGTCGGATTGCAGGTCGAGTATTGGTGGAAATAAGCGATGCTGTCGGGGCCTCGCGCTCCATCGGCACTTCAAAGAACAAAACAGCAGGTGACGTCATGGCCACACCCCAACAATTGCAACTGCTGGCACCCTTGTCCGGCGTGCTGATGCCGCTGGACCAGGTGCCCGATCAGGTGTTTTCCAGTCGCGTGATCGGTGACGGTCTGTGTATCGACCCGACTTCGTCTACCTTGTGCGCACCGCTGGCTGGAGTGATCAGCAATGTGCAGGCCAGCGGGCATGCCGTCAGTATTACCGACGACAACGGCGTGCAGGTGTTGATGCACATCGGCCTCGATACCGTGAACCTGGCCGGCAAGGGCTTCACCCGGTTGGTAGAGGAAGGTCAGCGGGTTGAGGTAGGGCAGGCACTGATCGAGTTCGATGCCGATTACATTGCCTTGAACGCGCGCAGTTTGTTGACCTTGATGCTGGTGGTCAGCGGTGAACCGTTCACTTGGCTGGCGCCCGAAACGGGTGTAGTGCAAAGCGGTCAGCCGCTGCTGAGTTTGAATCCATCCGAAGTGACGGTCGATGAACGGGGATTGGAGGAAGGCGACGCACTGTTCTCCAAACCGGTGAAACTGCCCAATGCCAACGGCTTGCACGCGCGCCCCGCGGCAGTGTTTGCCCAAGCGGCGAAAGGTTTTTCGGCGAGCATTTGTCTGCATAAACAGCAGGACAGCGCAAACGCCAAATCCCTGGTGGCGATCATGGCGTTGCAGACTGCCCATGGTGACATCCTGCAAGTCAGCGCGGCGGGTGCGGATGCCGAAGTGGCGATCAAGACCCTGGCCGAGTTGCTCGCTGCCGGTTGCGGGGAAGCCGTCACGGTGATGGCAGAGGTTGAGCCGGTTGCCGCTGAGGCTTCATCGCTGAAGGTGCTGCGCGGTGTCTGTGCATCGGCGGGGTCGGCGTTTGGTCAGGTGGTGCAGATTGAGCAACAGACCCTTGAAGTCATTGAATCCGGTCGGGGCGCGCAAGTTGAGCGCGAGCACCTGTCCCGGGCGTTGGCGACGGCGGTTCTAGACCTGCAGCAGTTGCGTGACCAGGCCACGGGTGATGCCCAGGCCGATATCTTCAAGGCGCATCAGGAACTGCTCGAAGACCCCAGCCTGCTGGATCAGGCCCTGGCACTGATCGACGCCGGCAAAAGTGCCGGTTTCGCCTGGCAGGCTGCCACCGAGTCGACCGCCACCTTGTTCAGAAAACTGGGCAATGCCTTGCTGGCCGAACGGGCCGCGGATTTGGCTGACGTTGGTCAACGGGTGCTCAAGTTGATTCTCGGTGTAGAGGATCGTGCGATGGAGTTGCCGGAAGGGGCGATTCTGATTGCCGAGCAACTGACACCCTCCCAGACGGCTGGCCTGGACACGCGCAAGGTGCTGGGGTTCGCGACGGTCGGCGGTGGCGCCACCAGCCACGTGGCGATTCTCGCCCGGGCCTTCGGCTTGCCAGCGATCTGCGGTTTGCCGGTCCAGGTGTTGGCATTGGCCAATGGCACCCGGGTTCTGCTCGATGCCGACAAGGGCGAGTTGCAGCTTGATCCTGAATTGGCCGCCATTGAGCAGTTGCAAACTCGTCGTCAACGGCAAAAGAAACGCCAGCAATACGAGCTGGCTAATGCAGGGCAGGCCGCCTGTACCCGCGATGGGCATCACGTTGAAATCACCGCCAACATCGCTTCGGTGGCCGAAGCCGAACAGGCCATGACGCTGGGCGGCGAGGGCGTCGGTCTGTTGCGTTCGGAGTTTCTTTATCTGGATCGCAATCATGCGCCGAGTCATGACGAGCAGGCCTCCACCTACAGCGCCATCGCCCGCGCGCTGGGGCCAACGCGCAGTCTGGTGGTGCGGACTCTGGATGTCGGCGGTGACAAACCATTGGCCTACGTGCCGATGGACCACGAAACCAACCCGTTCCTGGGCATGCGCGGCATTCGTTTGTGCCTGGAGCGTCCGCAGCTGTTGCGCGAACAGTTCAAGGCGATTCTGAGCAGCGCCGGACTGGCTCGCCTGCACATCATGTTGCCGATGGTCGCGCAGCTATCGGAGTTGCGACTGGCCCGTCAGTTACTTGAAGAAGAGGCGCTGGCATTAGGGCTTACCGAACTGCCGAAACTGGGGATCATGATCGAAGTACCGGCAGCGGCGCTGATGGCGGATCTGTTTGCACCCGAGGTGGATTTCTTCTCTATCGGCACCAACGATCTCACCCAATACACCCTGGCCATGGACCGCGATCACCCACGGCTGGCCAGCCAGGCCGACAGCTTTCATCCGTCGGTGCTGCGCTTGATCGCCGGTACCGTGAAAGCCGCCCATGCCCATGGCAAATGGGTCGGCGTATGCGGCGCCCTGGCTTCAGAAACTCTGGCGGTACCGTTGCTGCTGGGGCTTGGTGTGGATGAGCTGTCGGTGAGCGTGCCATTGATTCCGGCGATCAAAGCGGCGGTTCGCGAAGTCGACCTGTTGGACTGTCAGGCCATCGCCCAGCAAGTGCTGGGGCTGGAAAGTGCCGAGCAGGTACGCGAGGCATTGCGGCTGCACCACGAGGCAACGGTCGATACTTCACTGGTTCTGGAGAACTGAGCATGTTCGAGAAAATGCAGCGGGCGTTCTGGAAAGCGTTGACCCCGGACCTGGTGGTGGATGAGCTAAAAGTAGTGGCTCAACCTGTTTCCGGTTTAGCAGCGAATGTCGTGGCCGCGCTGGGCGGTGTTGATAACCTCAAATCCCATCAGCCGGTGGCGCTGACGCGAATGCGGGTGGAGTTACGGGATGTGGCGCGGATGGATCGGCAGGCGTTGACGGCGGCGGGGGTGGCAGGCGTCATGATGTTGAACGGTGGAGTGGTGCATCTGATCACCGGTCTGCAGCCATAACCGGACCTCGGTGGTGAGGGGGGTGCCCTAATGCCGGTAAGTCAAGACGCAGAACCTGTGGGAGCGTGGCTTGCCCGCGAAGAACGATGACGCGTAACACCTGAAAAATCGCGCTGCATTCTTCGCGGGCAAGCCTCGCTCTCACAGGATTTTCATCGCTCAAATTTCTTAACTTCCCTCGCCAAAACCGCTCGGCGCTACTCCGAAGGCCGAGCCCGCAACCGTCGCCCAATGACATCCAGCACATCGCACCCATCCCGTAACGGAATGGCGCAGAGCAAGGCAAAGTCACTGAGAATGAAGGATTCGCACTCGACCGAACCACGCATGGACATGTTCTCAAGCACCTGAGTGACTGCACGAATTCGATAGCTGGCAGCGTCATACAAAACATCGATCGGCGCGTGGGTATCGACGAACAGGGTGGGCATGTCGCTGCAGTTGCTGGTGAGCGCCATGAAGCGGTTGTCGGGGTGGGGAATTGGTTTTTCGTAGGGTGGGTCTGGCGTTAGCGTCGTCATTTGTAATTTCCATGAGTATGAATATGAGCTGCCAACGCACCCTCCTACAGGTTTGGGTGGCAGCCATGCGCAGGAGTAGGAGTACCGAGCACTCATGAACCTCGGCCACGCCGAAGCGTGTCCCGCGCACAGCCGCCGCGAACGATCTTACGGACACGAATTAAGCGCCGCAATCAAACGACAAAGCTGTTGCACCATGAGAGAGGGCTCCTACACCCTACCACTGCATTCGCAGTGACAGCCAAAGACTATCCATGGATCTCACTTCACACCAGTTCATGGAAACCGATACGTTTTGCAGGAAACTTCCGACGACCTTGCCCAGAAATTTCGCCGACTGTAAGACCGCTTCGCGGGCAAGCCTCGCTCCTACGGAATCGAGGCAGACCGCCAAATATAGGAACGACTTCAATCCTGTAGGCGCGAGGCTTGCCCGCGATTGAGCGCGAAGCGGTCATAAAATCTATCTGCCCCGGAGATAACAGCGAGTTCTTGTTCGATGCGGGCGACGTGCTCCATCAACGTATGAAAATTAGGCGCGGGGACTTTGCGGGGGGATCGATCAGGAAAGAAGTCGGGAAAGGTGGAAATGGATGTAGGGCGATTCCCTGATTGACGACGACTAAGTAACGATCAGCGAAGCGGCCACAAATTCTACAATCGCATTGCAGCAGACATCCCGCACGAGCCCGAAAAGATCGCCAAGGACTGTGACCATCCGCCGCGCTGCCCTTACTGTTTCTCAACCGCAGGTGTATCGTATTCGCCTTTTGCAGGCACCGCGCCTGTGGCTGATACGTGAGGTAGTTGAGTTCATGTCCTTTACCCGTCGCCAAATCCTCGGTGGCCTGGCCGGTCTTGTTGTCGTTGGTGTCGGAGCCGGTGGCGCGTCGCGTTATTGGCTGGGCAAAATGGCCGATGCTGACGCCGGTCACGACTATGAGCTCATCGCCGCCCCGCTGGACGTCGAACTGGTGGCCGGGCACAAGACTCAAGCCTGGGCGTTCGGCCCATCGGCGCCGGGCACTGAGTTGCGTGTGCGTCAGGGCGAATGGTTGCGGGTGCGCTTCATCAACCACTTGCCGGTGGCGACCACCATTCACTGGCACGGCATCCGCCTGCCATTGGAAATGGACGGCGTACCGTATGTCTCGCAATTGCCGGTGCTGCCGGGCGAATACTTCGATTACAAATTCCGCGTGCCCGATGCCGGCAGCTACTGGTATCACCCGCACGTGAACAGCAGCGAAGAGCTCGGTCGCGGGCTGGTCGGGCCGTTGATCATCGAAGAGCGCGAGCCCACCGGTTTCAAGTACGAAAAGACCTTGAGCCTCAAGAGCTGGCATGTCGATGAAATCGGTGCTTTCGTGCCGTTCAGCATTCCTCGTGAAGCGGCCCGTGGTGGTACGGCGGGGGGGCTGTCGACCATCAATGGCGTCTCACAAGCGGTGATCGACTTGCCCGCCGGGCAGATCACCCGCGTACGCCTGCTCAACCTCGATAATACGTTGACGTACCGCCTCAACATTCCCGGTGTCGAAGCGCAGATCTACGCGCTGGACGGCAACCCGATTGAACCGCGCCCGCTGGGCAAGGAATACTGGCTCGGCCCGGGTATGCGCATTTGCCTGGCGATCAAGGCACCGCCGGCCGGCGAAGAATTGTCCCTGCGCAACGGCCCGGTACGCCTGGGCACCTTGCGCTCGGTGGCCAATACCGACGCGCCGACCGAGTGGCCGCCGGCACTGCCTGCCAATCCGGTGTCCGAGCCAGACCTGGCCAATGCCGAGAAACTCAACTTCAATTTTGAATGGGTGGGCTCGGTGTCGGTCGACGTTGATAACGGCAAACCGCCCAGCCTGTGGCAGATCAACGGCAAGGCCTGGGACATCACCGACAAGACCTGCGCCGATCGACCGATTGCCAAGCTCGAAAAGGGCAAAAGCTATATTTTCGAATTGAAAAACATGACTCAGTATCAGCACCCGATCCACTTGCATGGCATGAGCTTCAAAGTCATTGCCTCGAACCGGCACAAGGTTATCCCGTACTTCACCGACACTTACCTGTTGGGTAAGAACGAGCGTGCGCAAGTGGCGCTGGTGGCGGATAACCCGGGCGTCTGGATGTTCCACTGCCATGTGATCGACCACATGGAAACCGGCCTGATGGCCGCCATCGAGGTGGCGTGA
The DNA here is from genome assembly GCF_024168645.1 of Pseudomonas sp. GGS8. Taxonomy (NCBI): domain Bacteria; kingdom Pseudomonadati; phylum Pseudomonadota; class Gammaproteobacteria; order Pseudomonadales; family Pseudomonadaceae; genus Pseudomonas; species Pseudomonas sp. GGS8. Next base: position 3,147,068 of record NZ_JALJWF010000001.1, read on the forward strand.
TGCGTCAGATACGCCCCGCGGCGATTATCGACCGCAGCCGTGATCGTGATTTCATGCGCGAAGCCCTGGCCCTCGCCGCCGAAGGCGCGGCGCTGGGTGAAGTGCCAGTGGGTGCTGTGCTGGTGCAGGACGGTGAAATCATTGGGCGCGGTTTCAATTGCCCGATCAGCGGCAATGACCCCAGCGCCCACGCCGAGATGGTCGCGATCCGCGCCGCCGCCCAGGCCGCCAGCAACTATCGCCTGCCGGGCAGTACGCTCTACGTGACGCTGGAGCCGTGCAGCATGTGCGCCGGGCTGATCGTGCATTCGCGAATTGCCCGGGTGGTGTATGGCGCGCTGGAGCCCAAGGCCGGGATCGTGCAGAGCCAGGGGCAGTTCTTTACCCAGGGCTTTCTGAATCACCGGGTGTTGTATGAGGGTGGGGTGTTGGCGGAGGAATGTGGGGCGGTGTTGAGCGAGTTTTTCAAGGCCCGTCGAGCCAAATCTTCAGAGTAAGCACTGATCCCTGTGGGAGCGGCGGTGCGGCGACCCGACTTGCCGCTCCCACAGGGGATCTCGGTGTTTGGGGGATTGGGGCTTACTTGCGAGCAACAATCACCGCGCGCATCGGCGCCGGCAGCCCTTCAACCGTTTTGCTGTGATCATCCGGATCAAGGAAATCGCTCAACGACTGATACTTCATCCACTCCGTCCCGCGTTGTTCCTCGACCGTGGTCATGCTCACATCCACGCAACGCACATCGTTGAACCCGGCGCGACGCAGCCACAGTTCCAGCGCCGGCACCGACGGCAGAAACCAGACATTACGCATCTGTGCGTAACGGTCTTCCGGCACCAATACCTGCTGCTGATCGCCTTCGATCACCAGCGTCTCCAGCACCAGTTCACCACCCCTGACCAGGCAATCCTTCAGCGCCAGCAAATGCTCGATCGGTGAACGGCGGTGGTAAAACACGCCCATGGAAAACACCGTGTCGAACCCTTCCAGATTCGGCGGCAGGTCTTCGAAAGGGAATGGCAGGTGCCAGGCATTCGGTTCTGACAGGTAACGCTGTACGGCCTGGAACTGGCAGAAAAACAGCCAGTTCGGATCGACACCAATCACGCTGTCGGCACCGGCGCCGAGCATGCGCCACATGTAATAGCCGTTGCCGCAACCGACATCAAGGATACGCTTGCCTCTCAAGTCCAGGTGCGGAGCGACGCGAGACCACTTCCAGTCCGAGCGCCATTCGGTGTCGACATGCACGCCGAACAGGTCAAACGGCCCTTTACGCCAAGGTGACAAGCCCATCAGCGCGGTGCGCATTTGCGCGCGGGTTTCGTCGTTGCAATCGGTGTCCAGCTTCAAGCCGTTCAACAAGTCGACTTCGCTCGGCTGGATCTTCGGTAACGCATCCAGGGCGCTCTGCCAGCGCTCCAGGTCGCCGTGACCTTTTTCCATTTTCTTGTCGAGTTGCACTTGCAGGGTGTTGGCCCAGTCGGCCAGCGGAGTACCGGCCAGACGGCGGGCAAGGGGGGACAAATCAATCATGGCAAGGCAATCAACGAGGCAAAGTTAAGACACTGGAACCACGGCACGACTTTCGAGAACCCGGCGGCCAGCAGGCGTTCGCGGTGTTCTTCGAGGCTGTCGGGCTTCATGACATTTTCGATGGCGCTGCGCTTCTGGGCGATTTCCAGTTCGCTGTAGCCGTTGGCGCGTTTGAAGGCTACGTGCAGCTCAGTGAGCAGCGCGTGGTCTTCGGGATCGTTGAAGCGCAGCTTCTCCGAAAGAATCAGCGCGCCACCGGGCAGCAACGATTGGCGGATGCGCGCGAGCAGCGCGGTGCGCTGGTCCGGGGCGATGAATTGCAGGGTGAAGTTCAGCGCCACCACCGAGGCCGGCTGGAATTCCAGGGCAAGGATGTCGCCTTCGATCACTTCCACCGGCAGCAACTCCTGGAACATCGAGTCCTGGCCGTTGAGGTATTCGCGGCAACGCTCAACCATGGCCGCAGAGTTATCCACAGCGATCACCCGGCAGCCGTCGGTGCGCACGTGACGGCGCAAGGCCTGGGTCACGGCGCCCAAAGACGAGCCCAAATCGTAGAGCACACTGTTCGGCTGGGCGAATTGCGCAGCGAGCACGCCGAGGTTTTCAACGATGGTCGGATAACCCGGCACCGAGCGCTTGATCATGTCCGGGAACACCCGCACCACGTCCTCGTTAAAGGCGAAGTCAGGCACCTGGGCCAAAGGCTGGGCGAAAAGGCGATCGGATTCTTTGCTCACGGCGGTTCCAGCGGTATAGGTGGAAAAGGCCGGCATTTTAGCCAACTTGACGCGGGGATGCGCGGGTTGTCTGATAAACCGCCGGACTAACCTCGGTTAACGGAGAGACATGCTGTTGTGGCGAGGGAGCTTGCTCCCGCTCGGCTGCGCAGCAGTCGTCATCCAGTAAGTGGGTTTTGTCTGGGAAGTTGGTGTCGCCTGGGTTGGGTCTGCTTCGCAGCCCAGCGGGAGCGAGCTCCCTCGCCACAGGATTCAGCGCGGTTTCTGGGTGAACGCCGACGCCGCAATCCCCCATTGCCCCAGCCAGTAACTCAGAATGATCACATAAGGCGCGGCATGAAATGGCATCACAAACCGGTTAATGCCAATCACGCTGTCAGAAAGCACAAACGCCACCGCGCCCGCCGCCGCCAGCAGCGCCGAGCGTTTGGGCACGTCGGTGCCGAGTCGGGCCAGGGCGCGCCAGAGCATGGCGCTGATGGCCAGGCCGTAGACGATCACCGGGATCAGCAGCGGCCCCAAGCCATTGGAAATCAGAATCCCCAGCAGCACGGCACCCACGCCGAAGGCAAGGATCAGCGGCAACACAGCCAGACGCCGGCAATCGCTCAAATAAGCCTTCAGATACGCCAGATGCGCGAGCAAAAACGCTCCAAGTCCAAACACGAACAAGTCTTGCGGCCATGCCAGCAACACGTCGCCGACCAAGGAGAAAATCAAACCCAGGCTGATCCAGCGCCGATATTCGCTGGGCGGTGCATCGTGCAACCAGCCGAGCAGGGCCAGCACTGGCATCGGTTTGACCAGCAGGCAGAGCAGCGCGGCATGCACGCTCAAGCCATACACAAAGGTCACCGCGCCCATCAACGCCAGAATCAGCCAGCCCACGATCAGTTAACCGCGATGGCGCAGTCGAAGGTTTGCACGGCGGGTACTTCCGGTGCCCACGGTTGTGAGTAAGTCAGTCGCAGGCGGCCAGTACCGTTGGCGAAGGCCTGGAAACGCCAGGTTGAAATGCCGGCACTGCCGATGATTCCGGCGTCTTCCGGATTGCTGTAAACCTCGGGGCTGAGCGCGCGCAACACGCCACCGGCTGAATCCTGAATCGCCCAGCGGTAACCCGTGGTCGGGTTGCTTGGCAGCGTCAGGATCAGGGTTTGCCCGTTGTGCAGTTTCGCCGGACATTCGCTTTGTTTTTCCACGGTCAGGTTCTGTTTCGGTTGCGAGGCGCAAGCGCTCAGCAGAGCAAGGGCGAGGGGGACAAACAGGCGAGTGGGGGACATAAGATCAGCGGCTCCAGCGTTCACGACGAACGGCGAGCATAACTGAAGATGAGACAAATTGTGACGGTGCCGGCGGTCTGACTCTTTCTGGGAGCGAGCTGCTCGCGATGCACACAACGCGGTCGTTCAGATAGACCGCGTTGACTCCTTCGCGAGCAAGCCCGCTGCCAGCGGGTTTAGAGTGTGCCGAAGACTTTCTTCGCCAAATTGGTCGCCGCTGCCGCAGGGTTCTTGCGAATGGTTTCTTCCTGTTTGCCAATCATCTCGAACAACCCGTTCAACGCCTGTTCGGTCACGTAGCTTTCGATGTTGGCATTTTTCGCATCCAGCACACCCAGCGTTGCGGCTTGCCCGGCGAACGCGTTGTATTGCTGAGCCAAACCCACCTGGTCGGTGGCTTGCTTGACGATCGGCAAGAACTTGATGCGGATCTGTTCGCGGCTGGTTTTGCTCAGGTACTGAGTGGCCGAATCCTGGCCGCCGCTGAGAATCCCCTTGGCATCTTCCACGGTCATCTTCTTCACCGCATTCACCAGAATCGGCTGAGCTTGCGTTACCGCCGCTTCAGCTGCCTTGTTCATGCTGGTTTCCAGTTGATCGACCTGGTCGCCCATGCCGAACTGTTTCATTTTCTTGGCGACCTTACCCAGTTTTCCCGGCAGTTCGATTTTCACGTCCGGGTTGTTGCTGAAACCGCCGGGCGTGCCAAGTTGCTTGACGGCCAGTTGTGCGCCTTGGGTCAGTGCGTCCTTGAGGCCGCCGCTGGCGTCTTGTTGCGACAGGTCAGTGAGTGACAGTGCCAGGGCATTAGCGCAAATCATCAAGCCTGCGCACAGGCCGGCGAAGCGAAGGGTAGGGCGCAACATGGCGGCTTCCTTGTGAAAAAAAGTTCAGAAAAGACAGTTAACGGACGGCATCGACGCGGATTTTCAGTGGCTGTGGATCTTTGCCATCCAGTTTTACGGCGTGATGTTCAGTGGAGATGAACATCAATTTGCCGTCCACGTCGATCCGCGCGCTGACCGAATAACGATGGCGGGTTTGACCTGGGCCGGATCGTAGCTCAAATGAAACGGCAGCGGCACCTGGCCCTTGACCGGACCTTTCTGTGCATCGAGCACCACCGCCGGCGCGTCGGCCAGGGACACGTCCTGCAGGCTGATGCTCAGGGTCGCGTCAGGTGGCAGGGCGATGCGTTGCAGGTAGAACACTTCGCCGTCAAGGCTGACTTTGGTGGCCGGTGTAGTTGACTGGCAGGCGCTCAACAAAGTGGCAGCCGCAAGAACAGAAATTTTTTTCATCGCAACCTCTAAGGCTTGAGCATCGGAAGAAGCCCGGCGCTCAAGGAAATCTAGCGGATTTTGGCAATAGTGTCAGTGAGCAAACGTAATGGCGCATCTAGCCGCTGATTGAGCGTGTGCAATAGGCGCGAACTTGCCGGTTGTAGTGTCGGTAAAAGCTCGATGGGGCCTGGAGATACGGAGATGTGTTGGTGGTATCTGTTTTCAATCCCGCTCAGTGCATAGAGCTTTCCGGGGACGACATCGTCTGGGTCATATTTCAAATAAAATGAAGTTGCAGTTTGTTCATCGTGTGTGACGCGCACCAGCTCAACTCCAGGGTTGCCGGTTTCATGCAGGCTGACGGTTACCGCTTGCTCTGTGGCTACGGCCTCCGCTTCTTGTACTTCAACATACAAATACCCGATCGGACTCAAGTGCAGGGTGTGGTGAGAGGGCGCGTGATTGACGATCACGAAGTAGTCCTGCTCCAGCAGCAACGGCTGTTGGTTATGGAGCATCTGTATGTTGATCCGGTACTTGACGCTGATACCCGGATAGTGGTGCGCAAATGAAAAACTAAACGGGCCATCAGTAATCGAAGGGTATCGCCAGTCTTTGACGTTAATCGGTTGTTTGGTATTAGCGACCTGGATGTCGATAACTGTTTCATTTTCGCCGTCGAGGGGCGGAACAAAGTCAGGTGGCAAACTAAAGATTAGAGTGATGTTTGGGGTTTCTTCGTTCAATAGGCTCATCTCGATATCCTTATCGCGATTATTTAAAAGTAGCCTATTAATTCACGAATCAACTAACCGGAAAACATCTCCGTGTTCCGGTTAGTTGTCTGAAAGTTTCACGCTTCAGGCATGACCGCCGTTTCTGCCGCATCCTCACTGCGATGCAGTGCCACCTGACGGATCGACAAGCGAATCTCCGCCGGCAGCACCCGTTTGGCGGCGCCTTCGGCCAGTTCGCCGAGCAGTTCGTGATAGCTCAGCTTGCCGGCTTCGTCGCGGCGCAGCACGTCGAGGTCGAGCATCGTCTGGATGAAGTGCCGGAACAGGCTCTTGTCGAAGAACTCCGGGGCATTCAGCCCGTGCAGGATCGACAGGCGCTGGGCCATGACGGTGCACAGGTCTTCCAGTTCTTCGGCGCTGATGCTGTTCTGGCCGCTGTTGAGCAACAGGGAAACAGTCATGTAGAAGCGCTGCAAGGTCTGGGCGATGCTTTTGGATAGCAGCGTCAGCAGCACGAAATGCCGCGAACTCGGCGCCGGGCGCAGGTATACGTCTTTCTCGAAACGCAGCAGGCCTTGCTCGACGAAGGCTTCGAGCCACTGATCGATCACGCCATCGAGCTCGTCCAGCGTCCAGCGAATGAACAGCTCCGATTGCAAGTACGGATACAGCGCACGGGTGTAGCGCAGGATCTGCTCGCGGCTCATGCGCGACGCACTCTGGAAGAAACTCGCCAGCAGCGACGGCAACGCGAAAATGTGCAGCACGTTGTTGCGGTAGTAGGTCATCAGGACGGCGTTCTGTTCGTCCAGGTACAGAATCTTGCCCAGTGCATCACTCTGCTCAGACAGCAGGTCCATGTCTTTCACATGCTCGATCAGCGCGCGGCCGTCACCGTCCGGCAGGGTGGTGTGTGGCGAATAAGGAACCTTGCGCAACAGCGCCAGATACAAATCCAGCACCCGCGCCATGGCCCGATCGTCCAGCGCCAGGCGGCTGGTGGACAGTAACGCCAGGGCTACCAGATTCACCGGGTTGATCGCCGCCGCTTCGTTCAGATGCTGCGCGACTTTCTCGCCGAGGCGGTTGGTGGTTTCGTTGAGCCAGGCCGGTTTGAATTGCGGGCCGAGTGCCTGTTGGCGCCAGTCGGGCTGTTCGCTGTCGAGGAACTCCGCCAGTTTGATCGGCTCACCGAAGTTCACCGCGACCTGACCGAAACGCTGTTTGAGCGCGCCGATGACTTTGAAGATGTCGAAGATCGATTCTTTCTTCTTGCTCGCGCCACGCAATTCGCCGAGGTAGGTGCGGCCTTCCAGCACGCGCTCGTAACCGATGTACACCGGCACGAACACGATCGGCATGCGCGACGAACGCAGGAAGCTACGCAACGTGATCGCGAGCATCCCGGTTTTCGGTTGCAGCATGCGCCCGGTGCGCGAACGGCCGCCTTCGACGAAGTACTCGACCGGGAAGCCTTTGGTGAACAGGGTGTGCAGGTATTCGTTGAACACCGAGGTATAGAGCGGGTTGCCCTTGAAGGTGCGGCGCATGAAGAACGCACCGCCGCGCCGCAGCAGGCTGCCGATCACCGGCATGTTGAGGTTGATCCCGGCGGCGATGTGCGGCGGGGTCAGGCCGTTGCGGAACAGCAAATAGGACAGCAGCAAATAGTCGATGTGGCTGCGGTGGCACGGCACATAGATCACTTCGTGACCCTGGGCGACCTTCTGCACGCCTTCGATGTGGTTGACCTTGATCCCGTCGTAGATCTTGTTCCAGAACCAGCTCAGCACCACTTCCAGAAAGCGGATGGCGGTGTAGGTGTAGTCCGAGGCGATCTCGTTGCCATAGCGCAAGGCCTGGGCCTTGGCTTTTTCCGCGGAAATGTTCTCGCGCTCGGCTTCGTCGAGGATCGCTTGCTTGACCAGCGGCTGATTGAGCAGGCCTTTGACCAGATTGCGCCGGTGGGAAATGTCCGGGCCGATCACCGCGGCTTTCAGATTGCGGAAGTGCACCCGCAGAATCCGCTGGGCCATGCGCACAGTGCGCTCGTGGCCCTTGTTGTGTTCGATCAGTTCGCGCAGATGGATCGGTGCCGAGAACTGCACCCGGGTCTTGCGCCCCAGCACGATGATGCTCAGCAACCGGCGCAACCGCCCGGTGACCGCCCAGCTGTCGGCGAACAGCAGTTTCCACGGGCTCGATTCGCTGTCTGGCGACTGGCCCCAGAACACGCTGACCGGAATGATCTGCGCGTCTTCGACGGCGTTTTGGCTCAGGGCGCTGACCAGGCGGGTCAGGGTCGGCGGCGCACCGCGTTTGTCCTGGCGGCCGAGCCAGTCGGGCTCCGGTGTCAGGTAAAAGAACGCGGCGGGCTCCAGCAGCGCACCCACCGATACCGGCAGCACCGGGCGGGGCAGGCCGGCCTTGCTGCATTCGGTATCGACCACGGCAAGGTCGGTCAGTGAGGGATTTTGCAGGACGTAGAACACTGGCCGGCTGCGGTCGAGGTTAAGGGTGAACGACGACTGGTTGATCGTCTCCGAGCGAACCCAGAGGTACAGCAGTCGGCGCAGGGTGCCAAACACAAGACGGCGGAACGGGGAACGGGTCATACGGCTTCTGCGTGAGTGAATAAAACCGAGCAGTTGCTCGGGCGGTCGATAGTGTGCCGTATTCGCTGAAAATCGGCAAAAAAGCTGCTAAGTAAACTTGAGTTGAGAGTTTTTGCGTCTGTCATATACTCGGCCATTCAAAATAAAAAGAAGGGGTACCGAGACATGGCAACGCGCGAAACCGGCAATGTGAAGTGGTTCAACGACGCCAAGGGTTATGGCTTCATTCAACGCGAGGACGGGGTGGACGTGTTCGTACACTACCGCGCGATCCGCGGCGAAGGGCATCGCTCGCTGACTGAAGGTCAGCAGGTTGAGTATGCGGTGGTGACTGGCGAGAAGGGTTTGCAGGCTGAGGATGTGGTGGGGCTGTAAACCCAACCCTTCAGATCACACACCACCCTGTGGGAGCGTGGCTTGCCCGCGATAACGGCGGCACATCCAACAATGATGTGGCTGACAAATCGCAATCGCGGGCAAGCCCGCTCCCACAGGTTCGTTGTACGGCTTTTTATGCGGTTTTCCAGGTGATCTCTTCTTCACCATCGACGCTGATGCGAATCCAGCGATCTGCCGTTTCCTCACCTTCTTCCTCGACCCAACTACCCGGCGCACAACGCACTTCGACGTTGAGCGCGGCAAATGCGGCGCGGGCGCAGGCGATGTCGTCTTCCCACGGGGTCTGGTCGCTTTCCAGGTACAGGCTGTTCCATTTGCCGACGGCTTTGGGCAGCCAGGTCACTGGCACGTTACCGGCCTTGCATTTGTAGGTCTGGCCTTTCTGAACCCAGTCGGTGCACGGGCCTAAAGCGGCGCCGAGCCAGGCTGCGATGGCTTTGTGATCGACGTCGGCGTCTTTCAGGTAAATCTCGATGTCCGGTTGGCGCATGGATGTCCTCACTGCGGGTCTGAAAAATCCATTCGCGGATTTAGCCGGCCTTGAGCCTTTACTCAAGACCAAAAATTTAAGTTGCTCTCTAACTACTGCAGAACGAAATAATCGTAGCGCATCGAAACGGTGACCTCGAACGGTTCCACTTGTTCGATGACCGCTGCCCGGCGTTCGGCACTGGCGCGCCAGCCGTGAGGTGTCATCGCCAAGAGGTTCGCGCGATCCTGACCATTGACCAGCGTCAGTTTGAACTCCAGGGTTTCGCTATGTTGCAACGCCATGCCTTCCGGCACCAACGCCAAGTGCTTGTCGTCGGTGTACTCACGCACTTCATCGTACAGCCGCTCACGTAATTCCATCAGATGGCCGCTGGTCGGCCCGACTTTCATCAAGCCGCCACCGGGGCTGAGCAGGCGTTTGGCTTCTTCCCAATCCAGCGGGCTGAACACGCTGGCCAGAAACTGGCAGCTGCCCGAGGCCAACGGCACCCGGGCCATGCTGGCGATCAACCAGGTCAGCGCGGGGTTGCGTTTGCAGGCGCGTTTGACCGCTTCCCGGGAAATGTCCAGGGCATAGCCATCGGCGTTGGGCAAGGCTTCGGCGATTTGCGCGGTGTAGTAACCCTCGCCACAGCCGATGTCCAGCCAGCGCTGGGGCGCATAACCGGCCGCCAGTTCCGCCAGACGCTTGGCCACCGGCGCGTAATGGCCGGCGTTCAGAAAGTCGCGACGGGCCTCGACCATTGCCTGGTTATCCCCAGGGTCACGGCTGTTCTTGTGCTGCACCGGCAGCAGGTTCAGGTAACCCTGCCGCGCGCGGTCGAAACGATGCCCGGCGGGGCAGGCCACGCCGTTGTCCACCGCGTTCAGCGGTTCGCTGCAGATCGGGCAGGCGAGCATCAGGCGAGCAACTTGATCAGGGTCTGGTAGTAGATTTCGGTCAGCACGTCGAGGTCCGCCGCCAGTACACGTTCGTTGACCTGGTGGATCGTCGCGTTGACCGGGCCCAGCTCAACCACTTGGGTGCCCATGGTCGCGATGAAGCGCCCATCGGAAGTGCCGCCGCTGGTGGAGGCCTTGGTGTCACGACCGGTGATGTCCTTGATGCTCGCCGACACCGCGTCGAGCAGCGCGCCCGGCTCGGTGAGGAACGGCAGACCGGACAGCGCCCAGTCGATGTGCCAGTCCAGGCCATGCTTGTCGAGAATGTCGGCGACGCGCTTTTGCAGGCCTTCGACGGTGGACTCGGTGGAGAAGCGGAAGTTGAACACCGCCACCAGATCACCCGGAATCACGTTGGTCGCGCCGGTGCCGGAATTGACGTTGGAGATCTGGAAACTGGTCGGCGGGAAGAAATCGTTGCCATGGTCCCAGTGCTCGGCGGCAAGTTCGGCCAGCGCCGGGGCGGCGAGGTGGATCGGGTTCTTCGCCAGGTGCGGATACGCCACGTGGCCCTGCACGCCGCGCACGGTCAATTTAGCACCGAGGGAACCGCGACGGCCGTTCTTGACCACATCACCCACCAGCGTGGTGCTCGACGGCTCACCGACGATGCACCAGTCCAGACGTTCCTTGCGGGCGGCAAGGCGTTCGACCACAGCCTTGGTGCCGTGGTGCGCCGGACCTTCTTCGTCGCTGGTGATCAGGAACGCGACCTTGCCCTTGTGATCCGGATAGTCGGCGACGAAACGCTCGGCTGCCACGGTCATGGACGCAAGGCTGCCTTTCATGTCTGCCGCGCCACGGCCGCAGAGCATGCCGTGTTCGTCGATCACCGCGTTGAACGGATCGATCTGCCAGGCAGCCACCGGACCTGTCGGCACCACGTCGGTGTGACCGGCGAAGCACAGCACCGGGCCGTCGTGTTTGCCGTGGGTCGCCCAGAAGTTATCCACATCTTCGATGCGCATCGGTTCCAGCATAAAACCGGCATCGCCCAGGCGCTGCATCATCTGCTTCTGGCAATCGGCGTCGACCGGCGTCACGGATGGACGACGGATCAGGTCGATGGCGAGTTGAAGGGTCGGCGAAAGGTCGGCGTGGGCCGTCATGGAAAACTCCAGAAGCTGTAAATGTGGGAGTGAGCCTGCTCGCGATGAACGATGACACGGTCCGTATGACAAACCTCATCGCCTGCATCGCGAGCAGGCTCGCTCCCACAGGTATTGGGTCAGGCTATTGGGCGCAAGGCCTGCAAAATGGCGGTTATCTTAAAGCAAAACGGCGGCCATTGGCCGCCGTTTAGTGCATCTGTGTTGATTTAGACCGCAGGCAGAGGCGCAGCTTCTACCGAAGGTTTGGGCAGCGACGACAGGAACGCCATGATCAGCGCCGCCAGGTACGGCAGCGACTGCACCAGCAACATGGTCACCCAGAAGCGCATGTCGTTGCTCGGCAGGCCTTGCACCAGGAAGATCCCCAGCGCCGCGCCCCACAACAGCAGCATGATGAACACCTCTTCGCGAGCCTCCGAAATCGCCACCCAGAAGCCGTGGTTATCGGCATTCTTCGGTGTACGGAAGAACGGAATGCTGCTGGTGAAGAAGCCGTACAGCACCGCTTTGGCGATGGTGTGCGATAACGCCAGCCCGGCCAGTGCGGCACAGAAGGCGTCTTTCAGGTTGACCCCGACCGCGCGGCGGTACAGGAAGATGATCTTGCCCACCTTGAACACGAACAGCGCCAATGGCGGGATCGCGAAAATCAGCAGCGGTGGATCGACCCGTTGCGGCACGATGATCATCGCCGCCGACCACAACAGTGCGCCGACGGTGAAGAAGATGTTCATGCCATCCGCCACCCACGGCAGCCAGCCCGCGAGGAAGTGGTAACGCTGGCCACGGGTCAGCTCGGTGTCTTTGCCGCGCAGCAGGCTGGCGGTGTGACGCTTGATGATCTGAATCGCGCCGTAGGCCCAGCGGAAACGCTGTTTTTTGAAGTCGATAAAGGTATCGGGCATCAGGCCTTTGCCGTAGCTGTCGTGGTAATACGCTGCCGACAGACCTTTTTCGAACACGCGCAGACCCAACTCGGCGTCTTCACAGATGCACCAGTCGGCCCAGCCCAGTTCTTCGAGTACCGAGCGCCGGGTCATGGTCATGGTGCCGTGCTGGATGATCGCGTCACGGTCGTTGCGGGTGACCATGCCGATATGGAAGAAGCCTTTGTATTCCGCATAGCAGAGCTTCTTGAAGGTACTTTCGTTCTGGTCGCGATAATCCTGGGGCGACTGCACCACGGCGATTTTCGGGTCGGCGAAGTGCGGCACCATGTGCTTGAGCCAGTTCGGGTCGACGCAGTAGTCCGAGTCGATCACCGCAATCACTTCGGCATCTTTGGCGGTGTGTGGAATCAGGTAATTCAGTGCGCCACCCTTGAAACCAGCCAACGGTGCGACGTGGAAGAACTTGAAGCGTGGGCCAAGAGTTTCGCAATAATCACGCACCGGTTCCCAGACCGCCGGGTCCTTGGTGTTGTTGTCGATGATCAGGACTTCGAAGTCCGGATAGTCGAGGTTGGCCAGAGCATTGAGGGTCTGTTTGACCATCTCCGGCGGCTCGTTGTAGCACGGCACGTGAATCGACACCTTCGGTCGGTAGTCTGAATCGCCCACCACTGGCAGGAATTCACGCCGGCGTTTGTGGGTCCAGACCGCTTCGGCCAGTTCATGGGCTTCCGTCAGCAGAACGATAAACACCCCGAGTGCACCGAGGGCGAGCAGGAAACCCACCGTCAAGCTGAACCAGGTGCTGTATTGCTGGCTGTAGTCGTAACCGATCCACACCAGTACCGAACCGCACAGGAACGCGATAAAGGTCAGGAAGGTACGACCACGTTGGCGCAGGGCCGAGCCGTCGATCATCAGCAAGGTCAGGGACAGCAGGGCCAACACGGCCGAGCCGATCGCCAGCACACGCCATTGCGGGATCGCTACCACCGGGCCTTCAAAGTTGAATTTCTGCTGGCGCGCGGCGTTGAACACGCCCCAGTACGCGCCTACCGAGCCTTCGTCAGTGGCCTTCCACGGCTGGTCAAACGCTTCGATCACGAAGTAGTTGAAGCCTTGGCGGTTGAGCTTGTTGACCAGTGTGCGCAAGTAAATTGCCTGGTCCGCCGGCGACGCATCGGCGCCACCGCGCATGCGGCCGTTGCTCGGCCAGCCGACTTCGGAGAGCAGCAACGGTTTTTTCGGGAACATCTTTTTCAGGTCACGGGCGCGGTCGAGAACGAACTGACCGGCCTTGTCCACTGGGATGAACTCCCAGTAGGGCAGAACGTGAGCCGCGATCAGGTCGACGTGCTTGGCCAGTTCCGGGTGTTCTTCCCAGACGTGCCACTGTTCAGAGGTTGTGACCGGCACCTTAACGGCCGCACGCACGCGATCCAGGATCACGCTCAGCTCGGCAGCGGTGATTTCCTTACGGAAGATCGCCTCGTTACCGACTACGACGCGAACCACACTGCGGGAGGTGTTGGCCAGTTCGATGGCGCGCAGGATCTCGCGCTCGTTGCGTTCCTGGTCCGGGCTGATCCAGATCCCCAGGGTCACCCGCAGGCCGAATTCTTCCGCCAGTTTGGGGATATCCTCCAGCGTGCCGTCGACCGAGTAGGTCCGGATGTTGTCCGTCAGCTTGCTCATGATCTCCAGGTCGCGACGCATTTCATCGTCGGTCGGATACTGGTCTTTCTGTGGGTACTGGCCTTGTTGAAACGGCGAGTACGAGAAGCCAGAGATCTGTTCAGGCCAGTTGGGGGCGGTGACCGGGCGATTGATCAGCGCCCAGAAGCCGGTAAACAAGGCTGCGATGGCGAGCACCACGACCAGGTTGAGTCCAAATTTACGCGATGACATAGCTTTTTCAGGTTCCAAAGGCTGTGGAACGAAGGAACGGTTGGCGGCCGGCTGCCAGGTGGCAGGGGCGCGCATCCTACACTGGAGGTTCTCTGACCGTACAGCGAACAGGGAAACGCCCGACATTGGGCAATCCAGGTCGACTTAAGTTCTTTGACCTGAGCGTTGTAGTCCAATTCCGATCAATTTTTTGTCAATTAAAGCAGTCGACACCGCCGTTCATAGTGCAAAGATGCTCTTGGCCGCCGACAGCCCTATAATGCGCGCCGGTTTTTGGGGTAATGGTCATGAGTACAGAAGATCCACGGTTTGCTGGCATCGCCCGTTTGTATGGCATCGACGGCCTTGAGCGCCTGCGCGCGGCCCATGTCGCGATCGTCGGCATCGGCGGCGTCGGTTCCTGGGCGGCGGAAGCCGTTGCCCGGTGTGGCGTGGGCGAGATTTCGCTGTTCGACCTGGACGACGTCTGCGTCAGCAACGTCAACCGTCAGCTGCATGCACTGGACAACACCGTCGGCAAGCCCAAGGTCGAGGTGATGGCTGAGCGCCTGCGCGGGATCAACCCGGACTGCACGGTGCATGCGGTGGCGGACTTCGTCACCCGCGAAACCATGGCCGAATACATCACGCCGAACATTGATTGCGTGATCGATTGCATCGACAGCGTCAACGCCAAGGCGGCGCTGATCGCCTGGTGCAAGCGGCGCAAGATCCAGATCATTACCACCGGCGGTGCGGGCGGGCAGATCGACCCGACGCTGATCCAGGTCTGCGACCTGAATCGCACATTCAACGATCCGCTGGCATCGAAAGTGCGCTCTACATTGCGCCGCGACTACGGCTTCTCCCGCACCGTGACCCGTCACTACAGCGTGCCGTGCGTGTTTTCCACCGAGCAACTGCGCTACCCGAAACCCGATGGCAGCATTTGCCTGCAGAAGAGTTTTGTCGGGGATGGCGTGAAGCTCGACTGTGCCGGGGGCTTTGGCGCGGTGATGATGGTGACGGCGACGTTCGGCATGGTCGCGGCAACCAAGGCTGTGGATAAAATTGTGGCTGGGGTGCGGCGTCCGGCGGATCGGGTCAAACCTCAGGCTTGATCAGAGTGGCTGATGGCCTCTTCGCGGGCAAGCCCGCTCCCACAGTGATCTATGCCGGATGCGGGGCGCGGGGGCAATTCAATTCCTGTGGGAGCGGGCTTGCCCGCGATGGCTGCGCAGCAGCCCCTTTAATTGGCCAACTCACGCATCCGCTGTAAAACAGCATTCAAGCCATTGCTACGGGATTGGGATAACTGGCGACCCAGCCCCAGCTGATTAAACCAATCCGCCAAATCCACTTGCCGCAACTCAACCGCCGACAACCCATTGACCCGCGCCAGCAGCAACGCCACCAACCCGCGAATCAACCGCGCATCGCTGCTGGCGCAGAACTGCCAATGCCCGTCCTGCAACGTGCCGACCAGCCAGACCTGGCTTTCACAGCCATGCACGCGGTTGGACTCGACTTTATCCACATCGCTCAACGCTGGCAGACGGTCGCCCCACTGCATCAGCAATCGCGCCCGTTGTTCCCAGCTCGCCGCCTTCTGAAAAGTGTCCAGAGCCGTGACGGCATCGGCGGGCAAGGTCATCGCAACAACTCCAGGGCCTGATCCAGCGCTTCAAAAAAGCGCTCAAGGTCTTCGGAGTCGTTGTACAACGCCAACGACACCCGAATCGCCCCGGCCAGTTCAAAGCTCTTGAACAACGGCATGGCGCAATGATGACCGGCGCGCACGGCGATGCCCTGTTCGGTCAGCAAATGCGCCAGATCAGCGTTATGCACACCCTCGACGACAAAACTGGCCAGCGCCAGTTGCGGTTTGCCCAGCAGGCGAATGCCGTTGCGCGCTTCCAGGCCTTTGAGTAAATAGTCATGCAGCGCCGCTTCGTGGGCGGACACGGCGTCCTGATCCAGCCCGGTCAGGTAGTCCAGCGTTGCGCCCAGACCGATCACACTGGCGATCGGTGGCGTTCCGGCCTCGAACCCCAGCGGTGCGGGACGAAAGCGTGCGTCGTGGTAATTGGCATCCAGCACCATTTCGCCGCCGAACTGCCAGGGTCGCAATTGCGGGAGCACTTCATTACGCCCGAACAGCGCCCCCAGGCCATCGGGGCCGTAGAGCTTGTGGCTGGAAAACACATAGAAGTCGCAACCCAGTGCCTGCACGTCGTGCCGGCCATGGACCACGCCTTGGGCGCCGTCGACCACGGTCAACGCATTGTGTGCCTTGGCCATCGCCAACAGCGCGGGCAACGGTTGCCAGGCGCCGAGCACGTTGGACAGCTGACTGACCGCTAGCAGGCGTGTACGCGGGCCGATCAGGCGAGCGGCGGCCTCCAGATCAATCAAACCATCGACATCCAGCGGCAGGATCACCAGTTTCAGGTCGCGACGGTGGGCCAGTTGCTGCCACGGCAACAGGTTGGCGTGATGCTCCAGAGCGCTGATGACAATTTCATCGCCCGGATTGAAAAGGTGTTCCAGGCCATAGGCCAGGAGGTTCAGCGCGGAGGTTGCACCGTGGGTAAAGATAATCTGCCCGCAATCGCCGGCATTGAGCCATTGCGCAACTTTGCGGCGGCTGTCCTCGAACGCCTGGGTGGCATGGGCGCCGGGCAAGTGTTGCGCCCGATGCACGTTAGCCGCGCCGTTGGCGTAGTAATGCGCCAGGGCGTCCAGCAGGGCTTGAGGTTTTTGTGTGGTGGCGGCGTTGTCCAGATAGGTCTGGTCTTGCCGTTGCAGTGCGGCGATGGCCGGAAAATCGGCGCGCCAGGGAGAAGGAATCATCATGGTGTTCGGCCCTGGTGACATGGGCGGGGGGAACGCCTGACCTGTAGGAGCGAGGCTTGCCCGCGAAGGCGTCATCACTGGCGCTAAAAGCTTCGCGGGCAAGCCTCGCTCCTACAAGATCAGGTGATCGTTTGACGCTCTGCTTAGTTGTGAGCGTGCAGCGCTTCGTTCAGTTCGATAGCCGATTTGTGGGTTTTGCACTCCACGGCACCGGTCTCTGAATTGCGGCGGAACAACAGGTCAGGTTGACCAGCCAGTTCACGGGCTTTAACCACTTTGACCAGTTTGTTGTGCTCATCCAGCAGCGCGACCTTGGTACCGGCCGTTACGTACAGGCCCGACTCAACGGTATTGCGATCGCCCAACGGGATACCGATACCGGCGTTGGCGCCGATCAGGCAGCCTTCGCCAACCTTGATCACGATGTTACCGCCGCCCGACAGGGTGCCCATGGTCGAGCAGCCGCCGCCCAAGTCCGAACCCTTGCCGACGAACACGCCAGCCGATACACGGCCTTCGATCATGCCCGGGCCTTCGGTGCCGGCGTTGAAGTTGACGAAACCTTCGTGCATCACGGTGGTGCCTTCGCCCAAATAAGCGCCGAGGCGAATACGTGCCGCGTCAGCGATGCGCACGCCGGCCGGTACCACGTAGTCGGTCATTTTCGGGAACTTGTCCACCGAGAACACTTCCAGCAACTCGCCACGCAGACGGGCTTCCAGTTGATGCTCAGCCAGTTCGGACAGGTCGATCGCACCCTGGCTGGTCCAGGCTACGTTCGGCAGCAACGGGAAGATCCCGGCCAGGTTCAGGCCGTGCGGCTTGACCAGACGGTGGGACAGCAGGTGCAGCTTGAGGTAAGCCTCAGGCGTGGAGGTCAGTTGCGCGTCTTCGGCCAGCAGTGTGGCAACCAGCGGCTTGTGGCTCTCGGCCAGACGGGTCAGCAGCGCTGCTTGTGCAGCGTCGACGCCTTTCAGCGCTTCAGCCAGTTGCGACGCCTGGGCGGTGCTGAAAGCGATGGCCTGATTGCCTTCGGTGTAGCCCAGAACCGGCGCAATGGCAGCGACCAGTTCGGCTGACGGGTTGAGCAGTGGCTGCGCGTAAAACACTTCCAGCCATGCGCCTTGACGGTTTTGAGTGCCGACACCAAAGGCCAGGCTGAACAGGGTAGTGGACATGTTGATACCTCTAACAAAATGGAACGGGCTGCCTTACTTGAGTGCCGCCGCGTAGATATCTGGCTTGAAGCCAATCAGGGTTCTGTCACCGAGATCGAGCACCGGGCGCTTGATCATCGAAGGTTGTGCGAGCATCAGTTCGATGGCTTTCGGCTGATCGAGATCGGCTTTGCGTTCGTCGTCGAGCTTGCGAAAGGTCGTGCCTGCACGGTTCAACACCACTTGCCAGCCGTGCTCGTCGCACCATTGGTTCAGGTGTTCACGGTCGATTCCGACCGCTTTGTAATCATGAAAGTCATAGCTGACAGCGTGTTCATCGAGCCAGGTGCGCGCCTTTTTCATGGTGTCGCAGGCTTTGATGCCGAAAAGGTGCAACGTTTTGCTTGAAACGGTCAAGGAATTGCCCCCTTTACAGGTGCTGGAAATTGAAGGTGAGGGATTATGCCATGACCCTTCAGTTAAAACCCAAAACCCTGTGGGAGCGAGCATGCTTGCGATGGCGAGATAACATCGGTTGCCTGGGAACCCGCGCTTTATGCAAGCCGGCTGCACCATGCTGATGCTGGTCGGCGTTTCACGCCTGATCGAACGACTTGAGCCGCCATCACCAGATTGGCGATGGCGTGCTGCGGGAAATGCAGGGGAAACTTAATTTAGGCGAGGCCTGTCTGGGGCAGGTCAAGTAACGGCACGCTGTGAAAAATCGGCTGACTCACTCGCTTTCGGGATACGGATAAGCCTTGGCCATAAAGGCTTTGTCTTTTTCGCTGAGAACAAAGTTATGGCGGATCTCGAAGTCACCGTGGGTCCATTGCTGACGGATCGGATAGTGCATGACCGACAGCGGGTCATAGGGTGAGAAATTGACCTCGCTTGCATCAAGCAGATTGAAGTAACGATCGTCAACGGCACGCCGTTGACGATTGTTTTCGTCAGCGTCTTCGGGTACGCCATGCGCTGCGTAGACAGCCTGCTTGTTCCAGGGAATGTTCGCCTCGGGATGCAGGTGTTCATGTTCGGCGCCCAATGCATGGCCAAACTCGTGCATGACATAGTGGTTGAACGTTGGAAGATGGAGCATCCAGTCCCCGATCACCATGGTAGGCCCCTTATCCGTCAACAATGCGTCTGTCCCGATGTTGGACCAGTAGGTTGCGGGCTCGGTGCGAATTCGGATATCACCTTCTTCGCCTTCGACGAAGTCGAACTTGAGGTTGATATGAGGCAGCCAGTGACTGGCCGCTGCCTTGACGCCGTCCTTGAACGCTTGATTGCCATTCAAAAACGCAATGCGCAATGTGCGGCCTGGCGCCCAGAATTTGGTGTGTCGGGCCACTGCCAGGGCCACTGCCCCTTTTGTCCGATCAGAA
Organism: Pseudomonas sp. GGS8; assembly: GCF_024168645.1. NCBI lineage: Bacteria > Pseudomonadati > Pseudomonadota > Gammaproteobacteria > Pseudomonadales > Pseudomonadaceae > Pseudomonas > Pseudomonas sp. GGS8. The sequence goes on from NZ_JALJWF010000001.1 coordinate 3,166,388, forward strand.
GAAACGCTTTGGTTCGCTGGGTTTTCAGTTATTGCCACGTTATATGAGGCAATCGGGTCTACCGATAGTTCGGCAAAGCATTGAGGTAAATCATTCATGTTTAAACTTCCGTGTTTGCTTGGTTTAAAGGGTGAGCAGCATGCGCTGAAATCAATAGTTGTTTTTTGGGTAGAACTCGCCAACCGATGTTATGTCTTGTTCGCTAAGTTCCGTGTAGGTGCCTACTTCCCAGATGCCATCCGTAAACTCCTTGTCTACGGGGTAGTGCATAATCGACGTTTTGTCGTAGGGCGCGATTCGCAAGCTGTCTGTTCCTTTGGGTGTGAACAATTGATCATCAACCAGTTCTTTAGTCCAGCCAAATTGCGCCGCATACGCTTTATAAACTTTAGGCTTGTTCCATGGGATATTGGCGTGGGGGTGCTGGTGCTCGTGCTCCAGGCCCAGTGCGTGTCCGAACTCATGCAGCACCGTCACCTTGAAGTCTGGGTCTGAAGGTTTAAGGCCGATATACATTGTCGGTTCCCCTGCTTCGACGGTCAGGGCGTCAGTGCCGATGGAGGAGCCGTTCAGCGTCGTGTTTGTCGAGATTCTGATGTCCGCGTTGGCGTCCTTGGACACTCCGAAGATAAGACTGACATGAGGATCCCATTGCCAGATAAGCTGTTCGATGGCGTCCTGCAATGCTGTAGGCGGATTGTCGACGAAAGATATTGTAAGCCATCGATGTTCAGGCCATAACTTTGTATGGCTTGCGACAGCGTTAATAGAGAACTCGCCGGGGCTGCGTTTAGGTGCGTTGTTTGGGTTTACTTTGATTGCTGCTTCATAAGAGGCTTCTTCGCTGGCAGGCTTAAGCGTTATGCACGATGATAGTTTGCGCATTTAAAACGTCCTTGTTTTAGGTGATAGGGTCTAATGTTTTTAATGTGGGACGATATTATTATTAATTTTCGAGTGGATCAAAGTTGTATTTGAGGCGGGCTGTTGCAGCCAAGACGCCCCCTCATTGCAAGGGGGCGCTATTACAGTCTTATTGTCGACGTTTGATAAAGGCGCGAATACGTTCGGCGGCCTCTACACATTCAGCCAGCGGCGCGACCAGTGCCATGCGCACGCGTCCGGTGCCCGGATTGAAACCATCAACTTCACGGGAAAGATAAGAGCCCGGCACCACGGTCACATGCTCTTGCTCGAACAGATCCCGGCAGAACGCCGCGTCGTCGCCTTCAACGTTTGGCCACAGGTAGAAGCCGCCATCCGGGCGCTGCACGTCCATTACCGGGCCAAGGATTTCCAGCACGGCATCGTATTTCTCGCGATACAGCGCACGGTTGGCGCGTACATGCACTTCGTCATTCCATGCCGCGACGCTGGCCAATTGGGTTTGTACCGGCATCGCGCAACCGTGGTAAGTGCGATACAGCAGGAAACCCTTGAGGATGTCTGCATCACCGGCCACAAAGCCTGAACGCAGGCCAGGCAGGTTGGAGCGCTTGGACAGGCTATGAAACACCACGCAACGCTTGAAGTCTTTGCGACCCAGTTCCACACAGGCGCTGAGCAGACCGGGTGGCGGGGTTTGTTCATCGAAGTACAGTTCGCTGTAGCACTCGTCGGCGGCGATTACGAAGTCGTATTCGTCGGCCAGGGCGATCAGCTTTTTCAGGGTTTCAACCGGGATCAGCGCGCCGGTCGGGTTGCCCGGCGAGCACAGGAACAGGATCTGGCAGTGTTTCCAGATGTCTGGCGAAACAGCGTCGAAATCCGGGTTGAAGCCGTTTTCATCCAGGCATGGCAGGTAATGCGGCTTGGCTCCGGCCAGGAACGCCGCGCCTTCGTAGATCTGATAGAACGGGTTCGGGCTGACCACCAGCGCGTCTTCACCACGGTTGACCACGGTCTGGGTGAATGCGAACAACGCTTCGCGGGTGCCGTTGACCGGCAGCACGTTGCGCGCGGGGTCGAGCCAGCCATTTGGAACGCTGAAACGGCGTTCGCACCATGCGGCGATCGCTTCACGCAGGGCCGGGATGCCGAGGGTGGTCGGGTACACGGCCATCTGATCCAGATTGCTTGCCAGGGCTTCGGCGACAAAGCTTGGCGAGCGATGCTTCGGTTCGCCGATGGACAGCGCGATGGCGCGTTTGTCCGGGTTTGGCGTGACGCTGCCGAGCAGGGCGCGGAGCTTTTCGAACGGGTAGGGCTGCAACTGGTTCAGAGCGTTGTTCATGGGGGCCTCGTTCAAAGTGGGAGGACTAATGTGGTGCAGGGGGCTTGTTGTGGTGAGGGGGCTTGCCCCCGTTCGGCTGCGCAGCAGTCGTAAAACCATTGTATGCGGTATACCTGAAACACCGCGGCAGCAGGTTTTGGGGCCGCTTCGCAGCCCAACGGGGGCAAGCCCCCTCGCCACAACAAGCCCCCTCCCACAGGAGGGGAATTGTTGATTCAGATGCTGATGTGCGAATGTTTGATATGGGGTTCCAGGTTGACGCTCAGCTGCTTGACGATTGCATCCTGCAAACGGCTGCACAGCAACGGATCGGAAAGCGGCTGATTGTTTGCGTCGGTGATGAAGAACACGTCTTCTACGCGCTCGCCCAAGGTGGCGATCTTGGCGTTCTGCAGCGACAGGTCGAACTCGAGGAAGATCGTGCCGATTCGCGCCAGCAACCCAGGACGGTCGGGTGCACTGAGTTCCAGCACGGTCACCGGACGCTGGGCATCGTTGTGGATCGTCACCTGTGGCGCAAAGGCAAAATGTTTGAGCTGACGCGGCACCCGACGCTGGATAATCGTTGGGTAGTTGTCCGGATTGCGCAGGGCTTCGGTCAGGCCTTCACGAATCTGCTTGACCCGCGCCGGGTTGTCGCCGATCGAGTCGCCATCGGTGTCGAGCACAATATAGGTGTCGAGGGTGAACTGGCTGCTGGAGGTGATGACCCGGGCGTCGTGAATGTTCAGGTTGAGCTGGTCCATCGCCGCCACGGTCACGGCGAAGAAGTCGTGTTGGTCCGGCGCATAAATGAAGATCTGCGTACCGCCCTCGAACTCGCGCTGGGTAGTTTCCTTGATCAGCACCAGCGGGCCGCCGTCGGCCGGCTGCTGCAAAATTGCATCAGTGTGCCAGGCCACATCGCCGGCGGTATGACGCAAGAAGTAGTCATCGCCCAGTTGTGCCCACAACTGCTCGACGTCGTCCGGGTCGGTGCCGCCGCGTACCAGAATGTCCAACGCAGCGCTTTGGGTCTGGCGGATCTGCTCTTCGCGATCCACCGGGTTTTCCAGGCCGCGACGCAAGGCACGCTTGGTCTCGGTGTAGAGCTGGCGCAACAGACTCGCGCGCCATGAATTCCACAGCGTCGGGTTGGTGGCGTTGATGTCGGCTACGGTCAGCACGTACAGATAATCGAGGCGGGTTTCATCGCCGACAATCTGTGCGAAATCGTGGATCACGTGTGGGTCGGACAAGTCCTTGCGCTGGGCGGTGGTCGACATCACCAGGTGGTTTTGCACCAGCCAGACGATCAGGCGGCTGTCCCAGATCGGCAACTGATGGCGCTGGCAAAAGGCTTCGGCATCCACTGCGCCAATTTCCGAGTGATCGCCATACCGGCCCTTGCCGATGTCGTGGTACAGGCCGGCCAGGTAAATCAACTCCGGCTTGGGCAGTTTGGCCATGAGCTTGCTGGCCAGCGGGAATTTTTCCGACACTTGGGTGTACTGCAACTTACGCAGGTGCTTGATCAGGTTCAGGGTGTGCGCATCGACCGTATAGATGTGAAACAGGTCGTGCTGCATTTGCCCGACAATAAAGCCGAACTCCGGCAGATAACGCCCAAGAATCCCGTAACGATTCATCCGCCGCAGGTTGCGGTGGACGCCGATCTTGCACTTGAACAATTCGATGAACAGGCTGGTATTGCGAATATCGTTGCGGAAGTCGTCGTCGATCAAATGACGGTACTCGCGCAGCAGGCGGATGGTGTCGGCGCGTACGCCTTTGATTTCCGGCTGCTGGGCCATCAGCACGAAGATTTCGAGCATGGCGAAGGGCGTGCGACGGAACACATTGTTGTTGCGCGCCTCGATGTAGCCGTCGTGCAGCTGGAATCGCGAGTTGATCGGTTGTGGCGGTGCTTCGTCTTCGGGGGCCAGGATCACTTCTTCGAAGTGCTGGATGATCAGGTCGCTGAGCTGGGCAATGCTCATGACCACCCGGTAGTACTGCTGCATGAAATTTTCGATGGCGTGCTTGGCGTCATTGCCGACGAAACCCAGCAGCCCGGCAATCGTGCGCTGGTGATCGAACAGCAGACGATCTTCGGCGCGGCCGGCGAGCATGTGTAGTGCGTAACGCACTTTCCACAGAAATTCCTGGGACGAAGCCAGCAGGGCATTCTCACTTTCCACCAGGAAACCTTCGCCCGCCAGGGCTCGCAGGTTCAGCGTGCCGTACTCACGACGGGCGACCCACAAAATCGTCTGAATATCCCGCAGGCCGCCGGGCGAGCCTTTGACGTTGGGTTCCAGGTTGTACTCGGTGTCGTTGTACTTGTGGTGACGGGCTTTCTGCTCGGCGCGCTTGGCCAGGAAGAACTCCTTGCTGGGCCACATGTGCGCGGTGCTGGTCACGTCGAGCATGCGCTGGCGCAGGCGTTCGGGGCCGGCAATGGTGCGGCTTTCCATCAGGTTGGTGATCACCGTCAGGTCGGCGCGGGCTTCCTCGGCGCATTCGTCCACCGAGCGAACGCTCTGACCGACTTCCAGGCCGATGTCCCACAGCAACGTCAGAAAACGCTCGATGGAATCGCGGAAAATTTCGTGATCGGCGCCATCCAGCAGGATCAGCAGGTCGATGTCGGAGTAGGGGTGCAACTCGCCACGACCGTAGCCGCCGACCGCGACCAGTGCGATGTCGGCTTCGGAACTCAAGCTGAACTGTTCCCAGGCCTTTTGCAGGATGTTATCGACGAACCAGGCACGATCCTCGATCAACCGGCGAATCTCCCGGCCGCTGCGAAACCGCTCGTCGAGCACTTCGCGGGCCTGACGGATCGCCTTCTTGAAAGCAGCGATAGGGCTTGCCTTCAGGGCCAGTTCAGCCTGGAACTGGCCGCGGTCGAAGAGTTCGGGATCCACCTGCGGCATCGATTGGCTTTCCTTTCTATAAGGCTGGGAACGGAGCGGGCGGGATCAGGCCGAAACGCGCGGGATGGTGTCGTCGCTGCGCAGGGTGAAGATCTCGTAGCCGGTATCGGTCACCAGCAGGGTGTGTTCCCATTGCGCCGACAACTTGCGGTCCTTGGTGATCGCGGTCCAGCCATCGCCCAGCACCTTGGTGTCGGCTTTGCCCTGGTTGATCATCGGCTCGATGGTGAAGGTCATGCCGGCTTTCAGTTCCATGCCGGTGCCGGCGCGGCCGTAGTGCAGGATCTGTGGTTCTTCGTGGAACACCTTGCCGATGCCATGGCCGCAGAACTCGCGAACCACCGAGAAACCGTTTTTTTCAGCGTGTTTCTGGATGACTTCGCCGATGTCACCCAGGCGGCAGCCAGGCTTGACCAGTTCGATGGCCTTGTACATGCATTCCTGAGTCACCTGGGACAGACGCTCGGCCCAGACCGGCACGGTGCCGACGTGGAACATGCGGCTGGTGTCGCCGTGGTAGCCGTCCTTGATGACGGTGACGTCGATGTTCAGCGTGTCGCCATCCTTCAACGGTTTCTCGTTCGGGATGCCGTGGCAGACCACGTGGTTGATCGAGGTGCAGATCGACTTGGGGAAGCCCTTGTAGTTGAGCGGGGCAGGGATGGCTTTCTGCTCGTTGACGATGTAGTCGTGGCAGATGCGGTCCAGTTCTTCGGTGGTGACGCCCGGTTTGACATAATCGGCAATCATTTCCAGCACATCGGCGGCCAATTTGCCGGCGATCCGCATTTTTGCGATGTCCTCTGGGGTTTTGAGGGTGACGGTCATACAGGCTCTCTCTGCGCTCAATGGCGCCTTCTAAAACGAAATGGGCACTGCGCGAACGATTGTCGCGGCCCTGAAAAACGCGATTCTACCAGACGATCAGGGCAAATCTGAGCTTCTGTGCATCGCTTCTCTCTATAGGATGGCGCATTCTTGGGGGATTCCAAGGGTGGGATCAAAAGCATTCGCCAGGTTTTCAGAATCCGGGTTCCGTTTTTTCCGGCCTTGTGATATAAAATGCGCCGCTTTCCGGGGTTGCCCTGGAAGCTTAAATCCACACACGTGTCGACACGATGACCTGGGTGCCTTCAGCTGATGCTGCTGGTTGGTCATTGGGATACGTGGAGGCCAAACCCGACTTATTAAGGAACTATCATGTCCCAAGTCAATATGCGCGATATGCTGAAGGCCGGTGTGCACTTCGGTCACCAAACCCGTTACTGGAATCCGAAAATGGGTAAGTACATTTTCGGCGCGCGTAACAAGATTCACATCATCAACCTTGAAAAAACCCTGCCAATGTTCAACGAAGCTCTGACTTTCGTAGAGCGTCTGGCCCAGGGCAAAAACAAGATTCTGTTCGTCGGCACCAAGCGTTCCGCTGGCAAGATCGTTGCTGAAGAAGCAGCACGTTGCGGTTCGCCGTACGTCGATCACCGCTGGTTGGGCGGCATGCTGACCAACTTCAAAACCATCCGTGCTTCCATCAAGCGTCTGCGTGACCTTGAAGTGCAAGCTGAAGACGGTACTTTCGCCAAGCTGACCAAGAAAGAAGCGCTGATGCGCACTCGCGATCTTGAGAAGCTGGATCGTTCCCTGGGTGGTATCAAGGACATGGGCGGTCTGCCAGACGCTCTGTTCGTTATCGACGTTGATCACGAGCGCATCGCGATCACCGAAGCCAACAAGCTGGGCATCCCGGTTATCGGCGTAGTCGATACCAACAGCAGCCCGGAAGGCGTTGACTACATCATCCCAGGCAACGATGACGCAATCCGCGCTATCCAGCTGTACATGGGTTCGATGGCTGACGCTGTTATCCGTGGTCGCAACAATGTTGCTGGCGGCACTGTAGAATTCGTTGCTGAAGAAACTCAGGCTGCAGCTGAGTAATTGACGCCCTGGCGTTGACTCAGTAAGCAAAAAGGGGGCTTGGCCCCCTTTTTGCCACCTCGAAAACCATTTGTCGGCGCCCACTGCTTTACCTGTAATGTGCGGCAGCTGACAAGGGTGGTTCGGGAAGAATTGATCGCCCGTTCGATCGGGTGGAATGGTTGAAAACCTATCCAAGAGGAATTTGAAAATGGCAGAGATTACTGCAGCGTTGGTCAAAGAACTGCGCGAGCGTACCGGCGAAGGCATGATGGACTGCAAAAAAGCCTTGACCAAGGCTGGCGGCGACATCGAAAAAGCCATTGATGACATGCGCGCTTCGGGCGCCATCAAGGCTGCCAAGAAAGCTGGCAACGTTGCCGCTGAAGGCGCAATCGCTCTCAAGGAAGACGGTAAATCCGCCGTCCTGCTGGAAGTGAACTCGCAGACCGACTTCCTGGCTCTGCAGGACGACTTTAAGGCATTCGTTGCTAAAAGCGTTGAACAGGCTTTTGCTGACAAACTGACCGATGCTGCTCCGCTGATCGAAGCGCGTGAAGCTGATCGTCTGGTTCTGGTTGGCAAGGTTGGCGAAAACGTCAACATTCGTCGCCTGGCTCGCGTTGAAGGCGATGTTGTTGGTGGCTACCTGCACGGCAACAAGATTGGTGTTGCGGTTGTTCTCAAGGGCGGCAACGTTGAGCTGGCCAAAGACATCGCTATGCACGTAGCGGCGACCAACCCTGAATTCCTGCTGCCGTCGGAAGTTTCCGCTGAAGCGATCGAGCGCGAGAAAGGCGTGTTCCTGACCCTCAACGCTGACAAGATCGCCGGCAAGCCAGAAAACATCGTTGAAAACATGGTCAAAGGCCGTATCAGCAAGTTCCTGGCTGAAGCGAGCCTGGTTGAGCAGGCGTTCGTCAAGAACCCTGAAATCAAGGTCGGCGACCTGGCCAAGAAAGCCGGTGCTGAAATCGTTTCTTTCACCTACTTCAAAGTAGGCGAAGGCATCGAGAAGCCAGTAGACAACTTCGCAGAAGAAGTTGCTGCTCAGCTGGCTGCCAGCAAGCAATAAGACGGTTTTTTAACTGTCGCCCTGAAGAGGCTGCCCGCTTACGCGCGCAGCCTCTTTTCAGATGGGGTTGCCAATTTTATTTGGTTTCCTTTTGGAACTGGCTTACAAAGCCATGTTCCGATGGCGCTGAAGCAGCGCCAAGCTAGAGTGAACGCCAGCTGTAAACAGCTCGCAAAGAATTTTTAAAATACGCCGCAGGAGAGATTCGCAATGGCTCAGCAGGGCAGTGGTTATCAGGCTCGCTATAAACGCATTCTACTCAAGCTTAGCGGCGAGGCCCTGATGGGCTCGGAAGAGTTCGGGATCGATCCGAAAGTTCTGGATCGCATGGCACTGGAAGTTGGCCAGCTGGTTGGCATCGGTGTTCAGGTCGGTCTGGTGATCGGCGGGGGTAACCTGTTCCGCGGCGCAGCGCTCAGCGCAGCCGGCATGGATCGGGTCACTGGCGACCACATGGGCATGCTGGCCACTGTGATGAACGCCCTGGCGATGCGCGATGCGCTGGAACGTGCCAATATCTCGGCCATCGTGATGTCGGCCATTTCCATGGTTGGCGTGACCGATCACTATGATCGCCGCAAAGCCATGCGCCACCTGAACTCCAAGGAAGTCGTGATTTTCGCGGCCGGTACTGGCAACCCGTTCTTCACTACGGACTCGGCTGCCTGTCTGCGCGCAATCGAAATCGATGCCGATGTCGTGCTCAAGGCAACGAAGGTTGATGGCGTCTACACCGCTGACCCGTTCAAAGACCCGCATGCCGAGAAGTTCGATCATCTGACCTACGATGAAGTCCTGGATCGCAAGCTGGGTGTGATGGATCTGACGGCCATTTGCCTGTGCCGCGACCACAAGATGCCGCTGCGCGTGTTTAATATGAACAAACCCGGTGCCCTGTTGAATATCGTACATGGCGGCGCTGAAGGAACCCTGATCGAGGAAGTTCAACAATGATCAACGAAATCAAGAAAGACGCTAAAGAGCGCATGCAGAAATCCGTAGAATCGCTGGCGCACAACTTCGGCCGTATCCGTACCGGCCAGGCGCACCCAAGCATTCTGGAAGGCGTGATGGTTCCGTACTACGGCGCCGACACTCCGATCAAGCAAGTGGCGAACATCACCGTTAAAGACGCCCGTACCCTGCAAGTCGTTGCCTTTGAGCGCAACATGCTGGGCGCGGTCGACAAGGCCATTGGTAGCGCTGGTCTGAACCTTAACCCGACCAACCTGGGTGAGTTGCTGCTGATTTCCATGCCGGCCCTGACCGAAGAAACCCGCCGGGGCTTCACCAAGCAGGCTCGTGATGTGGCTGAGGATGCCCGTGTTGCCGTGCGCAACATCCGTCGCGATGCAAACAGCTCGCTGAAGGACCTGGTCAAGGAAAAGGAAATCAGCGAAGACGAAGAGCGTCGTGCCACTGGCGAGATCGACGATCTGACCAAGAAATTCGTGGCTGAAATCGACGCTAAGTTGGCGGAAAAAGAAAAAGACCTGATGGCCGTATAAGGGTCGAGTTTCAAATGGACAAGACCAAGCAGACTGCGCCGTCCGCGGTGCCGCGCCATGTCGCGATCATCATGGATGGTAATAATCGTTGGGCGAAAAAACGCTTTATGCCGGGTGTCGCCGGCCATAAAGCGGGTGTGGATGCTGTTCGTGCGGTCATCGAGGTGTGTGCGGAGTCCGGGGTTGAGGTATTGACCCTGTTCGCATTCTCCAGCGAGAACTGGCAACGCCCGGCCGATGAGGTCAGTGCCTTGATGGATCTGTTCTTCAAGGCATTGCGTCGCGAGGCCAAGCGCCTGAATGACAACAACATCAGTTTGCGCATCATCGGCGACCGTTCGCGTTTTCATCCGGAACTTCAAGCTGCCATGCGTGAAGCCGAGGCGATGACCGCCGGTGTCAACCGCTTTATCCTGCAGATCGCCGCCAACTACGGTGGCCAGTGGGATATCGCGCAAGCCGCGCAACGTCTGGCACGCGAAGTTCAGGCTGGGCATCTGCGCCCGGAAGACATCACCCCCGAGCTGTTGCAAACCTGTCTGGCGACCGGTGATCTGCCGTTGCCGGACTTGTGCATCCGTACCGGTGGCGAGCATCGCATCAGCAACTTCCTGTTGTGGCAACTGGCTTACGCCGAGTTGTACTTCTCCGACCTGTTCTGGCCGGACTTCAAACACGACGCCATGCGCAATGCGCTGGCCGATTTCGCTTCTCGCCAGCGTCGCTTCGGTAAAACGAGCGAGCAGGTCGAGTCTGGAGCCCGGGTTTAATGCTTAAACAACGAATCATCACGGCATTGATTCTGCTGCCGATTGCCCTGTGCGGGTTTTTCCTGCTTGAAGGGTCCGGTTTTGCGCTGTTCATCGGGCTGGTGGTGACGCTGGGAGCATGGGAATGGGCACGCTTGGCGGGTTTCGCTACCCAGTCGATCCGTGTTGCTTTTGCGGCTGTGGTCGCGTTGATGTTGTTTGTCATGCACATCCTGCCGGGGCTCGCGCCTTGGGTGCTGGGTGCCTCGGTGCTCTGGTGGGGCGTGGCCACTTATCTGGTGCTGACTTATCCACGGTCCAGCGAACACTGGGCCAGCGCCGCCTGCAAACTGGCGATCGGGTTGTTGATTCTGTTGCCAGCCTGGCAAGGTCTGATCCTGATCAAGCAGGAGCCTTTGGGTAACTGGCTGATCATGGCCGTGATGGTGCTGGTCTGGGGCGCCGATATTGGTGCGTACTTTTCCGGCCGAGCCTTCGGCAAGCGCAAGCTGGCACCACAGGTCAGCCCTGGCAAGAGCTGGGAGGGCGTGTACGGCGGTTTGCTGCTGAGCCTGGTGATCACGGCAATCGTCGGTTTTGCGCGGGGCTGGAGTTTCGCTCAAATGCTGATGGGCCTGTTCGGTGCCGCGATCATCGTGTTCATTTCGGTGGTGGGCGACCTCACCGAAAGCATGTTCAAGCGCCAATCGGGGATCAAGGACAGCAGTAATCTGCTGCCTGGGCACGGCGGTGTGCTAGACCGCATCGACAGTCTGACAGCGGCGATTCCGGTGTTCGCCGTGCTGCTGTGGATGGCGGCATCGTGAGCCGCCCACAACAGATTACCGTGTTGGGGGCGACCGGCTCGATTGGCCTGAGCACTCTCGACGTCATCGCTCGTCATCCCGAGCGCTATCAAGTATTCGCCTTGAGCGGTTTCACTCGTTTGAGTGAGCTGCTGGCGCTGTGCGTGCGTCATAGGCCACGTTTCGCGGTTGTGCCGGAATCTGGCGCTGCCCGAGGCTTGCAGGACGAGTTGCGCGCGGCCGGCCTGTCGACCCGTGTTCTGGTGGGGGAGGAGGGCTTGTGTCAGGTCGCCTCGGATCCAGAAGTCAATGCGGTGATGGCGGCGATCGTCGGGGCGGCGGGTTTGCGTCCAACCCTGGCGGCAGTCGAGGCCGGCAAAAAGATTCTTTTGGCCAATAAAGAAGCACTGGTGATGTCCGGTGCGCTGTTCATGCAGGCCGTGCGTAAAAGCGGTTCGGTACTGCTGCCGATCGACAGCGAACACAACGCGATTTTCCAATGCATGCCGCAGGATTTCTCTCGTGGTTTGGGCGCGGTCGGTGTACGCCGGATTCTACTGACAGCCTCTGGTGGCCCGTTCCGGCAGACGCCTCTGGCCGAACTGGCGCATGTTTCCCCTGAGCAAGCGTGTGCTCACCCGAATTGGTCCATGGGGCGAAAAATTTCGGTGGATTCGGCCAGCATGATGAACAAAGGGCTCGAGTTGATCGAGGCCTGCTGGCTGTTCGACGCCACGCCCTCTCAGGTCGAAGTGGTGGTTCACCCGCAAAGCGTGATTCATTCGCTGGTCGACTATGTCGATGGTTCGGTGCTGGCGCAGTTGGGCAATCCGGATATGCGCACGCCGATTGCCAATGCCCTGGCCTGGCCAGAGCGGATCGACTCGGGTGTTGCGCCGTTGGACCTGTTCGCCATCGCTCGTCTGGATTTTCAGGCACCTGACGAAGAACGTTTCCCTTGCCTGCGCCTTGCGCGTCAAGCCGCCGAGGCGGGTAACAGCGCGCCGGCCATGCTCAATGCCGCGAATGAAGTGGCTGTGGCGGCCTTTCTCGACGGACGGGTTCGCTATCTGGAAATCGCGAGTATTATCGAGGAAGTGCTGAACCTCGAGCCTGTGGTTGCGGTTGATGATCTCGAGGCAGTGTTTACGGCCGATGCGAAAGCACGGGTACTGGCCGGGCAATGGTTGAGTCGTCACGGGCGATAAGTGCTGCAATACGTTGGCCCATGCAGCACCGATAGGATTGCGGAGAAAGTAGATGAGCGCGCTCTATATGATTGTCGGCACCCTGGTAGCGCTGGGCGTGCTGGTCACCTTCCACGAATTCGGCCATTTCTGGGTCGCACGTCGCTGTGGGGTCAAAGTGCTGCGTTTTTCCGTGGGCTTCGGCATGCCGCTGCTGCGCTGGCACGACAGTAAAGGCACTGAATTCGTAGTCGCCGCCATCCCGTTGGGTGGCTACGTAAAAATGCTCGACGAGCGCGAAGGCGAGGTTCCGGCCGATCAGCTCGATCACGCCTTCAATCGCAAATCCGTCCGTCAACGCGTTGCTATCGTGGCGGCCGGTCCGATCGCCAACTTTCTATTGGCGATGGTGTTTTTCTGGGTATTGGCAATGCTGGGCAGCGAGCAGGTGCGCCCGGTTATCGGTGCGGTCGAATCCGGCAGTATCGCCTCCAAGGCAGGTTTGAGTCCGGGGCAGGAAATTATTGCCATCGATGGCGAGCCAACTTCCGGCTGGGCTGCGGTGAACCTGCAACTGGTCCGCCGTCTGGGCGAGAGCGGTTCCCTGCAATTGCTGGTTCGCGAACAGGGCTCCACAGTGGATTCGCCTCGTGAGCTGGCGCTGGACAAGTGGCTCAAGAGCGCTGACGAGCCAGATCCGATTCGCTCGCTGGGTATTCGTCCCTGGCGTCCGGCATTGCCGCCGGTGCTGGCCGAATTTGATCCGAAAGGGCCGGCGAAGGCTGCGGGCCTGAAGGCCGGTGACCGGTTGTTGGCCCTTGATGGCAAGGCACTGGATGACTGGCAGCAAGTGGTCGACATCGTCCGTATGCATCCGGATACCAAAATCATGCTGCGTGTTGAGCGCGATGGTGCTCAAATCGACGTCCCTGTGACGTTGGCCGCGCGCGGCGAGAGCAAGGCGCCCAGTGGTTATCTGGGTGCAGGGGTGAAAGCGGTCGATTGGCCACCAGAGATGATTCGCGAAGTCAGTTACGGTCCGGTGGCCGCGATTGGGGAGGGTGCCCGGCGCACCTGGACCATGAGCGTACTGACCCTCGACTCGCTCAAGAAAATGTTGTTCGGCGAGCTCTCGGTAAAAAACTTGAGTGGACCGATAACCATTGCTAAAGTGGCGGGCGCTTCTGCCCAGTCGGGCGTCGCTGATTTCCTGAATTTCCTTGCTTATCTGAGTATTAGCCTGGGTGTTCTGAATTTGCTGCCCATTCCTGTACTGGATGGGGGGCATTTGTTGTTTTATCTGATCGAGTGGGCGCGTGGTCGTCCCTTGTCGGATCGGGTGCAAGGTTGGGGGATACAGATCGGTATCAGTTTGGTGGTCGGGGTGATGTTGCTTGCTCTGGTCAATGATCTGGGTCGACTGTAACGCTTCGCTGAATTGCGAATCTGCCGCATTTTGCGGCAGTTTTTATTGCCAGTTGGAATAAGAAAGGACTTCATGAAACGTCTGCTGCTAACTGCGGTTCTCACCGTATTGATGATCGCCGAAGTTCACGCCGAGTCCTTCACTATCTCTGATATTCGCGTCAATGGCCTCCAGCGGGTCTCCGCGGGTAGTGTCTTTGGTGCCTTGCCGTTGAACGTCGGCGAGCAGGCGGATGATCGTCGCCTGGTGGAATCCACTCGTGCGCTGTTCAAAACCGGGTTCTTTCAAGATATCCAGCTGGGCCGTGAAGGCAATGTCCTGATCATCACTGTAGTCGAGCGTCCGTCGGTCGCCAGTATCGAGATCGAGGGCAACAAAGCGATCTCCACTGAAGACCTGATGAAGGGCCTCAAACAGTCCGGTCTGGCCGAAGGCGAGATCTTCCAGCGCGCCACCCTCGAAGGTGTGCGTAACGAACTGCAGCGTCAATACGTCGCTCAGGGCCGCTACTCGGCGACCGTCGACACCGAAGTGGTGCCGCAGCCGCGTAACCGCGTTGCCCTGAAGGTCAACATCAACGAAGGCACCGTTGCGGCGATCCAGCACATCAACGTGGTCGGCAACACTGTCTTCCCTGATGAAGACCTGATCGACCTGTTCGAACTCAAGACCAGCAACTGGCTGTCGTTCTTCAAGAACGATGACAAGTACGCTCGTGAAAAACTCTCCGGTGACCTGGAGCGTCTGCGCTCCTATTACCTGGACCGTGGCTATATCAATATGGATATCGCTTCGACCCAGGTGTCGATCACCCCAGACAAGAAACACGTCTATATCACCGTTAACGTCAACGAAGGCGAGAAGTACACCGTTCGTGACGTGAAACTCAGCGGCGACCTGAAAGTGCCTGAAGACCAGGTCAAGTCCCTGCTGCTGGTGCAGAAAGGCCAGGTGTTCTCGCGCAAGCTGATGACCACCACCTCCGAACTGATCACCCGCCGCCTGGGTAACGAGGGTTACACCTTCGCCAACGTCAACGGCGTGCCTCAGCCTCATGATGAAGACCACACGGTCGATATCACCTTCGCTGTCGATCCGGGCAAGCGTGCTTACGTGAACCGCATCAACTTCCGTGGCAACACCAAGTCCGAAGACGAAGTGCTGCGCCGTGAAATGCGTCAGATGGAAGGCGGCTGGGCTTCGACCTACCTGATCGACCAATCCAAGACCCGCCTGGAGCGTCTGGGCTTCTTCAAGGAAGTCAACGTCGAAACGCCGGCCGTGCCGGGTGTCGATGATCAGGTCGACGTGAACTACAGCGTTGAAGAGCAGGCTTCCGGGTCGATTACCGCCAGCGTCGGTTTCGCCCAGAGCGCCGGTCTGATCCTTGGTGGTTCGATCACTCAGAACAACTTCCTGGGTACCGGTAACAAGGTCAGCATCGGCTTGACTCGCAGTCAGTATCAAAGCCGTTATAACTTCGGTTATGTCGACCCGTACTGGACTGCTGACGGTGTAAGCCTGGGTTACAACGCTTTCTATCGTACGACCGACTACAAAGACCTCGATGTCAACGTAGCCAGCTACGCCGTAGACAGCCTGGGTGCAGGTGTCAGCGTTGGTTACCCGATCAGCGAGACTTCGCGGCTGACGTTTGGTTTGTCTGCACAACAAGACAAGATCAAGACGGGTCTTTACACCGTCGACGAAATCTTCGACTTCGTTAACAAGGAAGGTGATCAGTACCTCAACTTCAAGGCGTCGGCCGGTTGGTCTGAATCCACCTTGAACAAAGGGGTACTGGCGACCCGTGGTCATTCCCAGAGCTTGACCGCGGAAGCCACGACGCCGGGCAGCGACTTGTCGTTCTTCAAGCTCGATTATCGCGGTCAATTGTTCCAGCCGTTGTCTGAAAACTACACCATGCGCCTCCACACCGAGCTGGGCTATGGCGATGGCTATGGTTCGACCGACGGCTTGCCGTTCTATGAAAACTATTACGCCGGTGGTTTCAACTCGGTTCGTGGCTTCAAGGACAGCACCCTGGGGCCTCGTAGTACGCCGAGCCGGGGCGTGAACCCGGGCACCGCAACCGACCCGGACCAGGATCCACTACCGTTTGGTGGTAACGTCCTGATTCAGGGTGGTGTAGAAGTTCTGTTCCCTCTGCCGTTCGTGAAAGATCAGCGTTCCTTGCGCACTTCGGTATTCTGGGACGTGGGTAATGTGTTCGATTCGACTTGCAAGCAGAGCACCAACGCCGATGGTTCCAAGTCCAACACTCAGTGTAACGACGTCAGCCTGAGCAATATGGCCAGTTCGGTGGGTGTCGGTGTGACATGGGTTACCGCCCTTGGTCCGTTGAGCTTCGCCTTGGCGATGCCAGTCAAAAAACCGGACAGCAATGCCGAGACTCAAGTGTTCCAATTCTCCCTCGGCCAGACGTTCTAAGCGTCTGACCCAAGATAACGACAATGGATTTTGTAGGAGTGCATCGTGCGTAAGTTGACTCAATTGGTTCTCCTGGCGACCGTGCTGGTTGCAGGTCCGGCTTTTGCCGACATGAAAATCGCCGTTCTGAACTATCAGATGGCGCTGCTGGAATCCGACGCGGCGAAGAAGTACGCAGTGGATGCCGAGAAAAAGTTCGGCCCGCAACTGACCAAGCTCAAGAGCCTGGAAAGCAGTGCCAAGGGTATCCAGGACCGCCTGATGGCCGGTGGCGACAAAATGCAGCAAGGCGAGCGTGAACGTCTGGAACTCGAGTTCAAGCAAAAGGCCCGTGATTTCCAGTTCCAGTCCAAGGAACTGAACGAAGCTAAAGCCGTTGCCGACCGTGAAATGCTGAAGCAGCTCAAGCCGAAACTGGACAGCGCTGTGGAAGAAGTCATCAAGAAAGGTGCTTATGACCTGGTCTTCGAGCGTGGCGCAGTGATTGATGTCAAGCCTCAGTACGACATCACTCGCCAGGTTATCGAGCGCATGAATCAGCTGAAGTAACCCATGACAGTGACTATAAAGCTCGGCCAGTTGGCCGAGTTCCTCGGCGCCACCTTACGTGGCGACCCGAACAAAGAAATTACTGGGCTAGCCACTTTGCAAGAGGCTGGCCCAGCTCAGTTGAGCTTTCTGGCAAATCCTCAATACCGTAAATACCTGGCTGACAGTCAGGCTGCAGCTGTATTACTGAAGACTGCTGACGCTGAAGGTTTTGCCGGTGATGCACTGGTGGTGCCTGATCCGTATTTGGCCTATGCGCGCATTTCCCATCTATTCGATCCCAAGCCCAAGGCGCCTGCCGGTATTCATCCGACAGCGGTAGTGGCGGCGGATGCGGTAGTGGATCCGGCGGCGAGCATCGGTGCCTTCGCGGTCATCGAAAGTGCCGCGCGTATTGGCGCCGGTGTGACCGTTGGGGCTCATTGCTTCATCGGCGCACGCAGCGAAATCGGTGAGGGCGGCTGGTTGGCCCCGCGCGTCACGCTGTATCACGATGTGCGCGTCGGCAAACGGGTGGTGATTCAATCCGGTGCCGTGCTCGGTGGTGAAGGCTTCGGTTTTGCCAACGAGAAGGGTGTCTGGCAGAAAATCGCCCAGATCGGCGGCGTCTCGATCGGAGACGACGTGGAAATAGGCGTAAATACGGCTATCGATCGTGGCGCGCTGGCCGATACCGTCATCGGTAATGGTGTGAAGCTCGACAACCAGATTCAGATTGCCCACAACGTCCAGGTCGGTGACCACACTGCCATGGCCGCGTGCGTGGGAATTTCCGGCAGCACCAAAATCGGCAAGCATTGCATGCTCGCCGGTGGCGTAGGGCTGGTGGGGCATATCGACATTTGCGACAACGTTTTCCTGACCGGGATGACCATGGTGACCCACTCGATTACCGAGCCGGGCTCCTATTCTTCCGGTACGGCGATGCAACCGGCAGCCGAATGGCGCAAAAGCGCGGCACGTATCCGTCAGCTCGATGACATCGCGCGACGTCTGCGACAGCTGGAAAAGCGTGTAGGGGACGTGACCCCTGACGGTAATGCTTCATCAGATGGCTGATACCATTTCCATATCAAGTGTGCACAGCCGTTAGACTGCCTCCTTGATTTGCTAGAGGAGTGCGCGTCAATCGCGCGCTCCCAATCTTTACATAGGCTTCCCCCCGAAATGATGGACATCAACGAGATTCGCGAATACCTGCCTCACCGTTACCCGTTCCTGCTGGTGGATCGGGTCGTGGATCTGGATGTGGAAGGCAAGCGCATTCGCGCCTACAAGAATGTCAGCATCAACGAACCGTTCTTCAATGGTCACTTCCCTGCGCATCCAATCATGCCGGGCGTACTGATCATCGAAGCGATGGCTCAGGCTGCCGGGATCCTTGGTTTCAAAATGCTCGACGTGAAACCGGCTGACGGCACCCTTTACTACTTCGTCGGCTCCGACAAGCTGCGCTTCCGTCAGCCTGTGCTGCCGGGCGATCAATTGATCCTTGAAGCCAAGTTCATCAGTTGCAAGCGTCAGATCTGGAAGTT
Source organism: Pseudomonas sp. GGS8 (assembly GCF_024168645.1). Classification (NCBI taxonomy): domain Bacteria; kingdom Pseudomonadati; phylum Pseudomonadota; class Gammaproteobacteria; order Pseudomonadales; family Pseudomonadaceae; genus Pseudomonas; species Pseudomonas sp. GGS8. The sequence goes on from NZ_JALJWF010000001.1 coordinate 3,184,742, forward strand.
CGAATGCCAGGCTTCGGTCGATGGCAAGCCAGTCTGCTCCGCTGAAATCATCTGTGCGGAACGCAAACTATGAGTTTGATTGACCCTCGCGCAATCATCGATCCGACGGCCATCCTGGCCGACGACGTCGAAGTCGGCCCTTGGTCGATCATCGGCGCAGGTGTGGAAATCGGCGAGGGAACAGTGATCGGGCCGCATGTGATTCTCAAGGGCCCGACCCGAATCGGTAAGCACAACCGCATCTACCAGTTTTCTTCGGTAGGCGAGGACACGCCCGATCTGAAATACAAGGGCGAAGAAACCCGTCTGGTCATCGGTGATCACAACGTCATCCGCGAAGGCGTGACGATTCACCGCGGGACCGTTCAGGACCGTTCGGAAACTACCCTGGGCGATCACAACCTGATCATGGCCTATGCCCATATCGGTCACGACAGCGTTATCGGCAACCACTGCATCCTGGTCAACAACACTGCGTTGGCGGGCCATGTGCACGTTGAAGACTGGGCGATCCTGTCCGGCTTCACCCTGGTTCACCAGTATTGCCACATTGGTGCCCACAGCTTTTCCGGCATGGGCACTGCCATTGGCAAAGATGTTCCAGCTTACGTCACGGTATTCGGCAATCCGGCCGAAGCGCGCAGCATGAACTTCGAAGGCATGCGCCGTCGCGGTTTCAGCGAAGATGCGATCCACGCGTTGCGTCGTGCCTACAAAGTGGTTTACCGCCAGGGCCTGACGGTCGAGCAAGCGCTCGCCGAGCTGGCCGAACCCTCGCTGCAGTTCCCGGAAGTCGCGGTATTCCGTGACTCCATCCAGTCTTCGACCCGCGGCATCACCCGCTAATCATGGCCAATCTGCGTATAGCGCTGGTGGCGGGTGAAGCTTCCGGTGACATTCTGGGTGCGGGTCTCATGCGTGCGCTCAAGGCTCAGCATCCGGCGGTGGAGTTCATCGGTGTCGGTGGTCCGCTGATGCAAGCCGAAGGGCTGGCTTCCTGTTTCCCGATGGAACGCCTTTCTGTCATGGGGCTGGTGGAAGTGCTGGGCCGTTTGCGCGAGCTATTGGCGCGTCGCAAGAAACTGGTCGCCGATCTGATCGCCGCAAAGCCGGACGTGTTCATCGGTATCGATGCTCCGGACTTCAATCTCAATATCGAACTCAAGCTGCGTCAGGCCGGGATCAAGACCGTGCATTACGTTAGCCCGTCGGTCTGGGCCTGGCGGCAGAAGCGGGTGCTGAAGATCCGTGAAGGCTGCGATCTGATGCTGACACTGTTCCCGTTCGAAGCTAAATTTTATGAAGAGAAGGGCGTGCCGGTACGGTTTGTTGGGCATTCCCTGGCCGATGCGATCCCGCTTGAGGCCGATCGCGCCGCCGCGCGGGCCGAACTCGGTTTGCCGGACGGGCCGCTGGTCGCCCTGATGCCGGGCAGCCGCGGCGGTGAAGTCGGACGCCTCGGTGCGTTGTTCCTCGACACCGCCCAGCGCCTGCGGGCCCTGCGTCCGGGCGTGCGGTTCGTCGTGCCGTGCGCCAGCCCGGAACGCCGGGCCCAGCTTGAAGAGTTGCTGGTCGGGCGCGATCTGCCGTTGACCTTGCTCGACGGCAAATCCCATCTGGCGCTGGCGGCCTGCGACGCGGTGTTAATCGCTTCGGGAACCGCCACGCTGGAAGCATTGCTGTACAAGCGGCCGATGGTAGTCGCTTATCGCTTGGCGCCGCTGACGTTCTGGATTCTCAAACGGATGGTGAAGAGTCCCTACGTCTCGTTGCCGAATCTGCTGGCCCAGCGCCTGCTGGTGCCGGAGTTGTTGCAGGACGATGCGACAGTCGAAGCCCTGGCTCAGACTCTGTCGCCGCTGATCGAAGGTGGCGAGGAGCAGACCCGAGGCTTTGACGAAATCCACCGAACCCTGCGCCTGGACGCCTCCAATCAGGCAGCGGACGCGGTACTGAACCTGATTGGCAGAGCGCAATGAGCAAAACAAGTAGGCAGATGGGCCTGGATTTTATGCTGGTCGATGAAGTTGAAGATCTGGTGGCAGGTGTCGATGAAGTCGGTCGCGGCCCGCTGTGCGGTGCCGTGGTGACCGCGGCGGTGATCCTTGATCCGAGCCGGCCGATTCTCGGCCTCAACGATTCGAAGAAACTCACTGAAGCCCGCCGCGAAAAACTCTACGACGAAATTTGCGAAAAAGCCCTGAGCTGGTGCATTGCCCGCGCCGAAGTCGAAGAAATCGACGAATTGAACATTCTCCATGCCACCATGCTAGCCATGCAGCGAGCGGTCGAGGGCCTGCACATTCAGCCGAAGCTGGCGATGATTGACGGCAACCGTTGTCCGAAACTCGCGATGCGCGCCGAAGCCGTGGTGCAAGGCGACAGCAAAGTGCCAGCCATCGCTGCGGCGTCGATTCTGGCCAAGGTCAGCCGTGATCGTGAAATGGCGGCGTTCGAACTGATTTACCCGGGCTACGGCATCGGTGGCCACAAAGGCTACCCGACGCCCGTTCATCTGGAAGCGCTGACGCGTCTGGGGCCGACACCGATTCACCGCCGCTCGTTCGCCCCGGTACGCCTGGCGTATGAAGCGCGGGAAAGCCTGATCGAGGGTTAGTCGCAGGCTGATGTTTTGCTCAAGGCCCGGTACAATCCGGGCCTTGTTGTCTTCACGTTTCTAGTTTCTAGACAGGATCACTATGCCGGCTTCATTCGTTCATCTACGCCTGCACACTGAATATTCCCTGGTCGACGGTCTGGTGCGGATCAAACCGCTGGTCAAGACCCTGGTCGGTATGAACATGCCTGCCGTGGCGGTCACTGACCAGAACAACATGTGTTCCCTGGTCAAATTTTATAAAGCCGCCATGGGCGCCGGGATCAAGCCGATCTGCGGCGCCGACCTGTGGCTGTCGAACAAGGATCCGGACAACCCCTTGAGCCGGATCAGCCTGCTGGCGATGAACGCCACGGGTTATCGCAACCTCACCGAACTGATCTCCCGCGGTTTTATCGACGGCCAGCGCAATGGCTCGATCATTATCGAACGCGAGTGGGTGGCCGAAGCCAGCGAAGGCTTGATCATGCTGTCGGCGGCTAAAGAGGGCGAGATCGGCCTGGCAATGCTCGGCGGCAACCCGGACGAAGCCGAAACCCTGGCTCGCGAGTGGATGGCGGTGTTCCCGGATCGTTTCTATCTGGAAGTCCAGCGCACCAATCGCCCCAACGACGAAGAGCAACTGCACGGCGCTGTGGCCCTGGCCGAGAAAATCGGCGCTCCGCTGGTGGCGACCAACGACGTGCGCTTTATCAAGCAGGAAGACTTCGAAGCCCACGAAACCCGTGTTTGCATCGGTGAAGGCCGGGCCCTCGACGATCCGCGGCGTTCAAAGAATTACAGCGATCAGCAATACCTCAAAAGCGCCGAGGAAATGGCCGAGCTGTTCAGTGACCTGCCCGAGGCACTGGAAAACACGGTTGAGATCGCCAAGCGCTGCAACATCGAAGTGAAACTGGGCAAACACTTCCTGCCCAACTTCCCGATTCCCGATGGCATGACCATCGATGAGTACTTCCGCAAGGTTTCCTTCGACGGTCTGGAAGAGCGCCTCACCGTTCTGCTGCCCAAAGACACCACCGAAGACTACGACGCCAAGCGTCAGGTCTATGTCGACCGGCTGAATTTCGAGCTGGATATCATCATCCAGATGGGCTTCCCCGGTTACTTCCTGATCGTGATGGACTTTATCCAGTGGGCCAAGAACAACGGCGTACCGGTGGGGCCTGGCCGTGGGTCGGGTGCCGGGTCGCTGGTGGCCTATGTGCAGAAGATTACTGACCTTGACCCGCTGGAATATGACCTGCTGTTCGAACGTTTCCTTAACCCGGAACGGGTTTCCATGCCCGACTTCGACGTCGACTTCTGCATGGACGGCCGTGACCGCGTGATCGATTACGTGGCCGAGAAATACGGCCGTAACGCGGTGAGCCAGATCATCACCTTCGGTTCCATGGCGGCCAAGGCTGTGGTCCGTGACGTGGCGCGGGTGCAGGGCAAGTCCTACGGCCTGGCGGATCGTCTGTCGAAGATGATTCCGTTTGAAGTCGGCATGACCCTGGAAAAAGCCTACGAACAGGAAGAAATCCTGCGCGACTTCATCAAGGTCGATGAAGAAGCCGCGGAAATCTGGGAAATGGCGCGCAAGCTCGAAGGCGTTGTGCGTAACGTCGGCAAGCACGCTGGTGGTGTGGTAATCGCGCCGACCAAACTGACCGACTTCTCGCCGATCTATTGCGACGAAGCGGGCGACGGCCTGGTAACCCAGTTCGACAAGGACGACGTCGAGGCTGCTGGTCTGGTGAAGTTCGACTTCCTGGGACTTCGGACCCTGACGATCATCGACTGGGCGCTGAAAACCATCAACCGTGACCGCGCCAAGGTCAACGAACCGCCGCTGGATATCGCGTTCATCCCGCTGGACGATAAACCGACTTACACGCTGCTGCAAAAAGCCGAAACCACCGCGGTGTTCCAGCTCGAGTCGCGCGGCATGAAAGAGCTGATCAAAAAGCTCAAGCCCGACTGCCTGGAAGACTTGATCGCACTGGTGGCCCTGTTCCGTCCGGGGCCGCTGCAATCGGGCATGGTGGACGACTTCATCAACCGTAAGCATGGTCGCGCCGAACTCGCGTACCCGCACTCGGACTACCAGTACGACGGCCTCAAGCCGGTATTGGCGCCGACTTACGGCATCATCCTGTATCAGGAACAGGTGATGCAGATTGCCCAGGTCATGGCCGGTTACACCCTCGGCGGCGCGGACATGCTGCGTCGAGCCATGGGTAAGAAAAAACCCGAAGAAATGGCCAAGCAGCGTGGCGGCTTCATTGAAGGTTGCGCGACCAACAATATCGACGCCGACCTTGCCGGTAACATTTTTGACCTGGTAGAAAAATTCGCCGGTTACGGCTTCAACAAATCCCACTCCGCTGCTTATGGCCTGGTGTCGTACCAGACCGCGTGGCTGAAAGCCCACTATCCGGCGCCGTTCATGGCCGCGGTACTGTCGGCGGATATGCACAACACCGACAAGGTCGTGACCTTGATCGAAGAAGTGCGAACCATGAAGCTGCGCCTCGATGCGCCGGACGTGAACACCTCGGAATTCAAGTTCACGGTGAACGACGAAGGCCGCATCATTTACGGCCTGGGCGCGATCAAGGGCGTGGGCGAAGGCCCGGTCGAAGCGATTACCGAGGCGCGGCAAGAGGGGCCGTTCAAGGACCTGTTCGATTTTTGCGCCCGGGTCGACCTCAAGCGCATCAATAAACGAACCCTCGACGGCTTGATCCGCAGTGGTGCCCTGGACCGCCTTGGCCCGTATTTCCACGACGAGCAAAAAGCCTATCAGGCCAACATCGACCGCAACCGTGCGGTGTTGTTGACGGCCATGGAAGAGGCGATCAAGGCGGCTGAACAAACCGCTCGTACCCACGACAGTGGGCATGCCGATCTGTTTGGCGGTCTATTCGTTGAAGAAGACGCCGACGTCTACGCCAATCACCGCAAGGCCAAGGAACTGACCCTCAAGGAGCGCCTGAAAGGCGAGAAAGACACCTTGGGGCTGTACCTCACCGGCCACCCGATCGACGAATACGAAGGCGAGATCCGACGCTTCGCCCGTCAGCGCATCATCGACCTGAAGCCGGCTCGCGATACTCAGACGGTCGCGGGCATGATCATCGCCCTGCGAGTGATGAAGAACAAAAAGGGCGACAAGATGGGCTTCATCACCCTCGACGACCGCTCCGGGCGGATCGAAGCCTCGTTGTTCGCCGATGCATTCCATTCTGCGCAGTCGCTGTTGCAGACCGATGCGATGGTGGTGGTCGAAGGCGAAGTTAGCAACGACGACTTCTCTGGCGGCCTGCGCTTGCGGGTCAAGCGGGTGATGAGCATGGAAGATGCGCGCACCAACCTGGCCGAAAGCCTGCGCCTGAAGTTGCACACCAAGGATTTGAAGGGTGATCAACTACGCTGGCTGGGTGAGCTGTTCAAGCGCCACCGTGGCGCGTGCCCGATCACCATGGAGTACACCAGTCCCGATGCGAAGGCCTTGTTGCAGTTCGGCGAGACCTGGCGGATCGACCCGGCGGATGCCTTGATTCAAGCTCTGCGTGACCAGTTCGGGCGAGACAACGTCTTCCTCCAATACCGTTGACGGTCAGGCGTCATTCCTTGCCATTGGAACGTGCCTGATCCCGACCCGAATTTTTAATCTCGACCTGAACGCGCCTGTCCCTTAAGGTAGGGCGCGAATAGACAACCGGCCGGCCCAAGTTCTCTTGGACGCGACCCTAGACGGACGCCTATGAACCCGAATTTTCTAGATTTCGAACAGCCGATCGCCGACCTGCAAGCCAAGATCGAAGAGTTGCGCTTGGTCGGTAATGACAATTCGCTGAATATCGGCGATGAGATCTCCCGCCTTCAGGACAAGAGCAGCACGTTGACCGAAGACATCTTCGGCAAGCTGACCAGTTGGCAGATCGCGCGTCTGGCGCGTCACCCGAAACGTCCATATACCCTGGACTACATCGAACACATCTTCACCGAGTTCGATGAACTGCACGGCGACCGTCACTTCTCCGACGACGCTGCCATCGTTGGCGGTGTTGCCCGTCTGGACGACCAGCCGGTGATGATCATCGGCCACCAGAAAGGCCGTGAAGTGCGCGAGAAGGTTCGCCGCAACTTCGGCATGCCACGTCCTGAGGGCTACCGCAAGGCGTGTCGCCTGATGGAAATGGCCGAGCGTTTCAAAATGCCGATCCTGACCTTCATCGACACCCCGGGCGCTTACCCTGGCATCGACGCCGAAGAGCGCAACCAGAGCGAAGCGATTGCCTGGAACCTGCGCGTCATGGCTCGCCTGAAAACCCCAATCATCGCCACCGTGATCGGTGAGGGTGGTTCTGGTGGTGCGCTGGCAATCGGCGTCTGCGATCAGCTGAACATGCTGCAATATTCGACCTACGCGGTGATTTCGCCGGAAGGTTGCGCCTCGATTCTGTGGAAAACATCCGAGAAAGCTCCGGATGCCGCAGAGGCGATGGGTATTACTGCCGAGCGCCTGAAGGGCCTGGGCATTGTCGATAAAGTGATCAGCGAGCCGTTGGGCGGCGCTCATCGTGATCCGGCCGCTGCCGCTGCCTCGATCCGCGCCGAGCTGAGCTCGCAACTGGCGATGTTGAAGAAGTTCGACAACGACGCGCTGCTGGCCCGTCGTTACGAGCGTCTGATGAGCTACGGTCTCTGATCTGACGCAGATTCGGCTGACAATAGAAAAAACTGTGGGAGCGGGCTTGCCCGCGAAAGCGATGTAACATTCAACGAATTTGTTGGCTGTTCCGCCGCCTTCGCGGGCAAGTCGAATCGTCGCACCGCCGCTCCCACATTTGATTTGTGCAAAGTGATCGATATGAGTCAGCCCGCGATTGATCTGTCTACCAGACTCCTGCACAACCTCGCGTCTTGGCGCAACGCCACAACCTGGCGCATCGCCTTCTCCGGTGGTCTCGATTCCACCGTCCTGCTGCACCTTCTCGCACACCTCGCAAAAACCGAATCCTTGCCAGCGCTGACCGCCATTCATGTCCACCACGGTCTTCAGGCTGCGGCTGATGCGTGGCCGGAGCATTGTCAGTCGGTCTGTGATGCGTTGGGTGTACCGCTGGAGGTTGTACGTGTTCAGGTTGAGCCCGGCGCCAGCCTTGAGCGTGCGGCGCGAGATGCGCGTTACGGCGCCTTCGTCGCGGCGACTCACGCCGGTGAAGTGCTGCTCACTGGCCAGCACCGTGACGATCAAGCGGAAACCCTGTTGTTTCGGCTGATGCGTGGGGCGGGGGTGAGAGGCTTGTCGGGAATGCCGAGCGAGCGTCCGTTGGGGCGGGGGCATCTGCTGCGACCATTGCTTGATGTCACTCGCGCCGAGCTTGAGGTCTACGCCACTGAGCATCGGCTGAGCTGGATCGAAGATCCGTCGAATCAGGATCGGCAGTTCTCGCGCAATTACCTGCGTCACCAGGTGTTTCCGGCATTGACCGCTCGCTGGCCGCAAGCGGTGGCGACCATGGCTCGCAGTGCTGCGCATCTGAGTGAAGCGCAGGGGTTGCTCGACGACTTGGCACAAATTGATCTGGCCCGGGCCAGCACGCACAGTGATTTCGATTGGCTGGGTTTGCGGTCGCTGGAGCTGGCACCGCTGCAATTCCTCTCTGACGCTCGTCAACGCAATGCGTTAAGTCATTGGCTCAAACCGCTGACATCTTTGCCAGACAGTGACCATTGGTCGGGTTGGGAGGATTTGCGCGATGCGACCAACGATGCGCGTCCGGTCTGGCGGCTGGCGGCGGGCGAACTGCACCGGGCCGGTGGGCGTCTTTGGTGGTTGTCAGGTGGTTGGTTGCGTACTCCGCCATCCCCGGTGTCTTGGGTTGACCCCACGGTATTGCTGGCGTTGCCGGATAATGGCGCGCTCACACTCACCGGTAAGATCCCCGATGGCCCGTTGCAGATCCGCTATCGTGAGGGCGGCGAAGTCATGAATTTGCCCGATCGCGGCCACCGGGACTTGAAGCGTTTGCTCAACGAAAGCGGTGTGCCGGGTTTCGCCCGTGGCAGATTGCCGCTGGTCTACAGAGACGAGCAATTGCTGGGGGTGGCGAACCTGCAGGGGCTAAATGGCAGTGAGCGCAGTGGCTGGTATTTGCATTGGCAGCCGCCGATCGAAGATCAAGGTTTGAGCTGAAAGGGGCTTTCCGGTAGACTACGCTCCCTTCTTGATACAACTTCTGTGGATTCGCCTGAATCGCAGGAGTTGCCGATTACCAAGCAGTCTTTGCTGGGCGATTCCAAAAAATGTGTAGCGAGCAACCTACCGGTGTTTCATCTTCCGGTCTGTCCCAACGCGGCGGTTTTTTTGAAAGGTGCACTGTGATTAATGCAGGTGATCGGGGGCTTCGGCCTTCCTTCGCTTTCCCCGGCGGCTCGGACCGCTTTAACGCAGACTTCTAGGGTTTTTCATGACGCGCTACATATTCGTCACGGGCGGTGTTGTTTCTTCATTGGGGAAAGGCATTGCCTCGGCTTCATTGGCGGCCATCCTGGAGGCGCGGGGACTTAAGGTCACCATGCTGAAGCTGGACCCGTACATCAACGTTGACCCGGGCACCATGAGCCCGTTCCAGCACGGTGAAGTGTTCGTCACCCACGACGGCGCCGAGACCGACCTGGACCTGGGCCACTACGAGCGGTTCATCCGCACGACCATGACCCAGAACAACAACTTCACCACTGGCCGTGTCTACGAACACGTCCTGCGCAAAGAGCGCCGTGGTGATTACCTGGGCGCAACCATTCAGGTGATCCCGCACATCACCGACGAAATCAAGCGCCGGATCATCAAGGGCGCCGGCGATGCCGACGTGGCCATGGTCGAGATCGGTGGCACCGTGGGTGACATCGAGTCGCAACCGTTCCTCGAAGCGATCCGTCAATTGCGTTTCGAAGTCGGCGCCAAGCGCGCGATGCTGATGCACCTGACACTGGTGCCGTATATCGCCACTGCCGGCGAAACCAAAACCAAGCCAACCCAGCACTCGGTCAAGGAACTGCGCTCCATCGGTCTGCAGCCTGACGTACTGGTGTGCCGCTCCGATCACCCGATCGACATCTCGTCGCGTCGCAAGATCGCGCAGTTCACCAACGTTGAAGAGCGTGCGGTGATTGCGCTGGAAGACGCCGACACCATCTACAAGATCCCGGGCATTCTGCACTCCCAGGGCCTGGATGATTTCGTCGTCGAGCGTTTCGGCCTGCAATGCGACAGCGCCGATCTGTCCGAGTGGGAAGCGGTGGTTGACGCCAAGCTGAACCCGGAGCACGAAGTCACTATCGCCATGGTCGGCAAGTACATGGAACTGCTGGACGCCTACAAGTCGCTGATCGAAGCGATGAGCCACGCCGGCATCAGCAACCGCACCAAGGTCAACCTGCGCTACATCGATTCCGAAGACATCGAAAACCAGGGCACCGCGCTGCTGGAAGGCGTCGACGCGATTCTGGTGCCGGGTGGCTTCGGTCTGCGTGGCGTGGAAGGCAAGATCACTGCCGTTCAATACGCTCGCGAAAACAAGGTTCCATACCTGGGCATCTGCCTGGGCATGCAAGTGGCCGTCATCGAGTTCGCTCGTAACGTCATGGGCTGGAAAGACGCTAACTCCACCGAGTTCGATCGCACCAGCGGTCACCCTGTGGTAGGTCTGATCACCGAGTGGGAAGACGCCACCGGCGCCGTCGAAACCCGTACCGAAGCGTCCGACCTGGGCGGCACCATGCGCCTCGGCGCTCAGGACTGTCTGCTTGAGCCAGGTTCCCTGGTGCACGATTGCTACGCCAAGGACGTGATCGTCGAGCGTCACCGTCATCGCTACGAAGTGAACAACAACCTGCTGCCGCAAATCATCGAGGCCGGCCTGAAAATCTCCGGTCGTTCCGGTGATGGCGCGCTGGTTGAAGTGGTTGAAGCACCGGATCACCCATGGTTCGTCGCTTGCCAGTTCCACCCCGAGTTCACCTCGACGCCACGCGACGGTCACCCGTTGTTCAGCGGTTTCGTTAAAGCCGCTTTGGCTCAACACCAGAAGAAGGCGTAAACCTGATGGCGCAGAAGATCATCCGCGTAGGCGATATCGAGATTGCCAATGACAAGCCAATGGTGCTGTTCGGTGGCATGAACGTGCTGGAAAGCCGTGACATGGCGATGCAGGTCTGCGAAGAGTACGTAAAGGTCACCGAGAAACTCGGTATCCCTTACGTGTTCAAGGCCAGTTTCGACAAGGCGAACCGTTCTTCTGTGACCTCTTACCGTGGCCCCGGCCTGGAAGAGGGCATGCGGATTTTCCAGGACATCAAGCAAGCCTTCGGCGTGCCGATCATTACCGATGTCCACGAGCCTGATCAGGCCGCGGTCGTCGCTGAAGTCTGCGACATCATCCAGTTGCCGGCCTTCCTGTCGCGCCAGACCGACCTTGTGGTCGCGATGGCCAAGACCGGCGCGGTGATCAACATCAAGAAAGCCCAGTTCCTCGCGCCTCAGGAAATGAAACACATCCTGAACAAGTGCGTGGAAGCCGGTAACGATCAGTTGATTCTCTGCGAACGTGGTTCGAGCTTCGGCTACAACAATCTCGTGGTCGACATGCTCGGTTTCGGCATCATGAAGCAGTTCGAGTACCCGGTGTTCTTCGACGTGACCCACGCGTTGCAAATGCCTGGCGGCCGCTCCGATTCCGCCGGCGGTCGTCGTGCCCAGGTCACTGACCTGGCCAAGGCCGGTATGAGCCAGTCGCTGGCCGGGCTGTTCCTCGAAGCGCACCCGGACCCGGACAACGCCAAATGCGACGGTCCTTGCGCTCTGCGTCTGGATAAACTGGAGCCATTCCTGGCCCAGCTCAAAGCACTGGACGAACTGGTGAAGAGTTTTCCGACGGTAGAAACCGCGTAAACCTCAATTCTCCGGTAAAGTACCGCACGGTTTAATTGCTCAGGCCCTCGGGCTTGAGCCTTATCGTCCGCAAGCCTGCCCGCTGTCTGTCACTTGCCGACGATAAAAGATTTCCTTCAGCTGCGTCGTTTTCGTCAACTTTGGAGTGTTTACAACAATGGCAAAAATCGTCGACATCAAAGGTCGTGAAGTTCTCGACTCCCGTGGCAATCCCACTGTGGAAGCAGACGTGCTTCTCGATAACGGCATCATCGGCAGCGCTTGCGCGCCATCCGGTGCTTCCACTGGCTCGCGTGAAGCGCTCGAGCTGCGTGATGGCGACAAGAGCCGTTACCTGGGTAAAGGCGTGCTCAAGGCCGTAGCCAACATCAACGGTCCGATCCGTGACTTGTTGCTGGGCAAAGACCCAAGCGACCAGAAAGCGCTGGATCACGCGATGATCAAGCTCGATGGCACTGAAAACAAAGCGACCCTGGGCGCCAACGCGATCCTCGCCGTTTCCCTGGCCGCAGCCAAGGCAGCAGCGCAGGACCAGGACCTGCCGCTGTACGCTCACATCGCTAACCTGAATGGCACCCCGGGTGTTTACTCGATGCCGGTTCCGATGATGAACATCATCAACGGTGGCGAGCACGCCGATAACAACGTCGACATTCAGGAATTCATGGTTCAGCCGGTTGGCGCCAAGTCTTTCTCGGAAGGTCTGCGCATGGGCACCGAGATTTTCCATCACCTCAAAGCCGTTCTGAAGGCCCGTGGCCTGAGCACTGCCGTTGGTGACGAAGGTGGTTTCGCACCAAACCTGGCCTCCAACGAAGACGCTTTGAAAGTGATCTCCGAAGCGGTGGCCAACGCCGGTTACAAGCTGGGCACCGACGTGACCCTGGCTCTGGACTGCGCGGCCAGCGAATTCTACGAAGATGGCAAGTACAACCTGTCCGGCGAAGGCCAGGTGTTCACTGCTGAAGGTTTCGCCGATTACCTGAAAGGTCTGACCGAGCGTTACCCGATCATCTCCATTGAAGACGGTCTGGACGAGTCCGACTGGGCTGGTTGGAAAATCCTCACCGACAAGATCGGCGAGAAGACTCAGCTGGTAGGCGACGACCTGTTCGTGACCAACACCAAGATCCTGAAAGAAGGCATCGACAAAAAGATCGCCAACTCGATCCTGATCAAGTTCAACCAGATCGGCACCCTGACCGAAACCCTGGAAGCCATCCAGATGGCCAAGGCCGCTGGTTACACCGCTGTGATCTCGCACCGCTCCGGCGAAACCGAAGATTCGACCATTGCCGACCTGGCCGTGGGCACCTCGGCTGGCCAGATCAAGACCGGTTCGCTGTGCCGTTCCGACCGCGTTTCCAAGTACAACCAACTGCTGCGTATCGAAGAGCAGTTGAATGGCAAAGCCAAGTACAACGGCCGTAGCGAATTCCGCGGCTGAGTGGTAAACGATAAAAAGACACCGGATTGTGTCGGAAAAATCGCGACAGCGACGGATTTGTCACTAATCTGATGCCTTAAGAGCACAAGCCTGGTTCTTCCAGGCTTCGTGCTATCAGAAGCTTCAAAGTTTGGCATGGCTGTCTTTTTTCACTGGATACCTGATATTCGATGCGCAGTCCCAATTGGTTGTTCCTCGTCTTGCTCTTGCTGCTGGCCGGCCTGCAGTACCGCCTGTGGGTGGGTAATGGCAGTCTGGCGCAAGTGGCCGAGCTGAAGCAGCAGATTGCGGATCAACACGCCGAAAACGAGGCGTTGCTGGAGCGCAACCGAGTGATGGATGCCGAAGTCAGTGAGCTGAAAAAAGGCATGGAGACCGTTGAAGAGCGGGCTCGCCATGAGTTGGGCATGGTCAAGGATGGTGAAACCCTTTACCAGTTGGCCCAATGATTGAGTCGTTACCGGCCTTCTGGGCCGTAATTCCTGCCGCGGGCGTCGGTGCCCGTATGGCTGCGGACCGTCCCAAGCAATACTTGCAGCTGGGCGGGCGCACTATTCTCGAACACAGCCTCGGCTGTTTCCTCGATCATCCAGCCCTGAAGGGATTGGTGGTCAGTCTTGCTATCGACGATCCTTACTGGCCGAACCTGGCCTGTGCTGCCGATCCGCGTATTCAGCGGGTTGAAGGCGGCGCCGAGCGTTCCGGGTCAGTGCTCAACGCCTTGCTGCATCTGCATGCCCAGGGCGCTGACGATGAGGATTGGGTGTTGGTTCACGATGCCGCGCGACCGAATCTGGCGCGTGATGATCTCGATAAATTGCTCAGTGAACTGGCTGACGATTCGGTGGGCGGTCTATTGGCGGTGCCTGCGCGCGACACCCTCAAACGGGTCGACAAGCATGGGCGAGTGCTGGAAACCGTGGATCGCAGCGTGATCTGGCAGGCGTATACGCCGCAGATGTTTCGCCTTGGAGCATTGCATCGGGCGTTGGCGGACAGCCTGGTGGCAGATGTTGTCATCACCGATGAAGCCTCGGCGATGGAGTGGGCAGGTATGGCACCCCGTTTGATCGAAGGTCGATCCGATAACATCAAAGTCACTCGCCCCGAAGACCTGGAGTGGTTGCGCCAGCGTTGGGCGAACCGCCGTTAAAAGATCGCAGGCTATGTGGGCGCTGCCGCAGGCTGCGATCGTTTGCTCTTAAACCCGATACTCAGGCCGTTCGGCCAACCCTTCCTTTAAATAATCCACCAACTTGCGCACCTTCGGCGACAGATGTCGCTGCTGCGGATAAAGCGCCCAAACCGCTGTGTTCGGTGGTTGGTGGGCTTCCAGCAGCGAAATCAATTCGCCATTTTTCAGGTGCTCCAGCACGTAGTAATCCGGCAACTGACACAGCCCAACCCCTTGTAGCGCGGCATCCAGCACGGCCTGCCCACTGTTGCAGCGCCAGTTTCCCTGTACTCGCTGGGAAAATTCCCGCCCGTTCTGTTCCAGTTGCCAGATATCCGAGCTGCCGATGAGGCAGTTATGACGACTCAGTTCCGACAAGCTGTGTGGGCGACCATACCGTTCCAGGTAGGACGGTGAGGCGCACAGGTACATGCGCCGTGGTGCCAAACGGGTCGCGACCAATCTTGAATCCTGTAGACGGCCAAGTCGGATGGCCAGGTCCAGCCCTTCATGCACCAGATCGAGCGGGCGGTTGCTCAGTTCGATATCGACACGCAGTTGCGGATACATGCCCATGAAGCGAGTCACCAGCGGCACGATAAATCGTTCGCCGTAGGCCACGGCACACGTCATGCGCAGCATGCCCTTGGGCTCGCTGGTCAGGTCGCCGACAGCGCGCAACGCCTCTTCACGACCATCCTGCAAACGCTGGCAATGTTGCAGAAAGGTTTGCCCGGCCTCGGTCAGCGTGACCCGGCGGGTACTGCGATAGAGCAAGCGGGTCTGCAGGCGCTCTTCCAGTCGTACGATTTGGCGACTGATGTGGGAGGAAGACACTCCAAGGCGTTCAGCCGCGGCGGTGAATTGGTTGCACTCGGCGACGGCGACGAACTCGTCGATGCCTTCCCAGCGGTTTTCGGACATCGGGATTATCCCTGCATGGCAATAATGTTTTGCTTTTGTCCCGATTATTCATCGTAAGCCGCTGTATTACACTCCCTGTCTCGTTTTTATTCACTGGAGAGTCAGCATGATCAAGTCGCGCGCCGCCGTTGCCTTCGAGGCCAAGAAGCCCCTCGAGATCGTTGAAGTCGATGTCGCCATGCCCAAGGCGGGCGAAGTCCTGCTGCGCGTTGTCGCTTCCGGTGTCTGCCATACCGATGCCTACACCCTCTCGGGCGCGGACCCGGAAGGGATCTTCCCGTCGATCCTGGGTCACGAAGGTGGCGCGGTGGTCGAAGCGATCGGCGAGGGCGTGACTTCGGTTGCCGTCGGTGACCATGTGATCCCGCTGTACACCCCGGAATGTGGTAAATGCAAATTCTGTCTGTCGGGCAAAACCAACCTCTGCCAGGCGATTCGTGCAACCCAAGGTAAAGGCCTGATGCCGGATGGCACTTCGCGCTTTTCCTACAAGGGCGAAACGATTTTCCACTACATGGGCACCTCGACCTTTTCCGAGTACACCGTGCTGCCGGAAATCTCCGTCGCCAAAATTCCTAAAGAAGCACCGCTGGAAAAAGTCTGCCTGCTGGGCTGTGGCGTCACCACCGGCATCGGTGCAGTGATCAACACTGCCAAGGTCAAACCGGGTGACACCGTTGCCATCTTCGGCCTGGGCGGCATTGGACTGTCTGCCGTGATCGGCGCGGTCAAAGCCAAGGCTGGCCGGATCATCGCCATCGACATCAATCCGGCCAAGTTCGAAATCGCCAGGCAATTGGGCGCCACCGACTGCGTGAACCCGAAAGACTTCGATCGTCCGATTCAGGAAGTGATCGTCGACATGACCGATGGCGGCGTCGACTTCTCGTTCGAATGCATCGGCAACGTGCAGTTGATGCGTGCCGCACTTGAGTGCTGCCACAAAGGTTGGGGCGAGTCGGTAATCATTGGTGTGGCCGGCGCCGGCCAGGAAATCTCCACTCGTCCGTTCCAGTTGGTCACCGGTCGCGTCTGGCGCGGTTCGGCGTTCGGTGGTGTGCGTGGCCGTACCGAGTTGCCAAGCTATGTCGAAATGGCTCAGACCGGCGAGATCCCGCTGGATACCTTCATCACCCATACCATGGGCCTGGAAGATATCAACAAGGCGTTCGATCTGATGCATGAAGGCAAAAGCATCCGTAGCGTCATCCATTTCTGAGGTCGGTCATGAGCCTGGAAAATATCTCCTGCCAGAAAAGCTTCGGCGGCTGGCACAAGCGCTACCGGCACCGCTCCGACGTGCTCGGTTGCGACATGGTGTTTGCCGTGTACCTGCCGCCGCAAGCGGAGCAGGGCGGTAAACTGCCGGTGCTGTACTGGTTGTCTGGCCTGACCTGCACCGACGAGAACTTCATGCAGAAGGCCGGCGCCATGCGCATGGCCGCCGAGCTGGGGCTGATCGTCGTCGCACCGGACACCAGCCCGCGCGGTCCCGAAGTGCCGGGTGATCCGGACGGTGCCTGGGACTTCGGCCTCGGTGCCGGGTTTTATCTCAATGCCACGCAGGAACCGTGGTCGCGGCACTATCGGATGCACGACTATGTCGTGCAGGAATTGCCGGCATTGGTCGAGGCGCATTTCCCGGCGTCGGACAAACGCGGCATAAGTGGCCATTCCATGGGCGGTCACGGCGCGCTGGTCTGCGCGTTGCGCAATCCGGGGCGTTATCAGTCGGTGTCGGCATTCTCACCGATCAACAACCCGATCGATTGCCCGTGGGGCCAAAAGGCCTTTTCCCGCTACTTGGGTGAAGACCGGTCGAAATGGCGCGAGTGGGATGCCTGTGCATTGATCGCCGAGGCCGACGAAAAGCTGCCGCTGCTGGTGGATCAGGGGGATCGCGACGATTTCCTCGCCACCCAGCTCAAGCCTGAAACCCTGCAACAGGCGGCGAAACTTGCCGGTCATCCGCTGACGTTGCGTTTGCAACCCGGCTACGACCACAGTTATTTCTTCATCGCGAGTTTCATCGACGACCACTTGCAGCATCACGGACGCGCTCTAGGCGTTTAATGCAGGTAGAATCACGCCCTGACAAAAATCGGGGCGTTTTTTTATGCGTATTGGCCACGGCTATGATGTGCACCGTTTCGGTGAGGGCGATTTCATCACGCTGGGCGGTGTGCGGATTGCACACAGCTTCGGGCTGCTTGCCCATTCCGACGGTGATGTCCTGCTGCACGCCTTGAGCGATGCGTTGCTCGGCGCTGCCGCGCTGGGTGATATCGGCAAGCATTTTCCAGACACCGACCCGCAATTCAAGGGTGCCGACAGCCGTGCGCTGTTGCGTCATGTCGTCGCACTGATCCACGCCAAGGGCTGGAAAGTCGGCAACGTCGATAACACCATCGTCGCCCAGGCCCCAAAAATGGCCCCGCATATCGAATCGATGCGCGCGCTGATTGCCGCGGATCTTCAAGTTGAGTTGGATCAAGTGAACGTGAAAGCTACCACCACCGAAAAGCTTGGCTTTGTCGGTCGCGAAGAAGGTATTGCCGTGCATTCCGTTGCCCTGTTGTTGCGCGCATGAACGAGGCGCAATTGCTCGGCCCACGGGCCTATGGTCAAGCCCTCGGCACCGCAGTGCTGAAAGCCACGGCGGAAGATTTCCAGGTCGATGAAGTCCTCGATATTCCCCTGAGCGGCGATGGCGAACACCTGTGGATCTGGGTGGAAAAGCGCGGTTTGAATACCGAAGAAGCGGCACGACGGATTGCCAAGGCCGCGGGCGTGCCGTTGCGGACTGTCAGCTACGCGGGTCTCAAGGACCGTCAGGCGCTGACTCGCCAGTGGTTCAGCGTGCAACTGCCCGGCAAGGCCGATCCTGATCTGTCGGCGGCGGAAAACGACACGCTGAAAATCCTCAAGACCGGTCGGCACAGACGCAAGCTGCAGCGCGGTGCCCATTCGGCCAACGGCTTCACCTTGCGCCTGACCCAGTTCGCAGGCGACAAGGCGGCGATCGAAGAGCGGCTGCTGTTGATCGCCAGGCAAGGTATTCCCAATTATTTCGGCGCCCAGCGTTTCGGGCATGACGGCGGCAATGTCGTCGACGCCCGTGCCTGGGCAGCACGCAAGGCCCTGCCGGAACAACGCAACGTGCGTTCGCGCCTGCTCTCCACCGCGCGCAGTTTTCTGTTTAATCAGGTGCTGGCGGCACGTGTCACCGATGGTACCTGGCAGCGTGCTCAGGTCGGCGATCTGCTGGCTTTCACCGACAGTCGCAGTTTCTTCCCGGCAGGTGAAGCCGAGTGCAGTGACCCGCGTCTGGCGATTCTCGACTTGCACCCGACCGGCCCGCAGTGGGGCGAAGGTGACTCGCCGGCGTCAGGCGCTGTCCATGAACTGGAGCAGGCAATCGCCGCGCGCGAAGCGGACCTGCGCGATTGGTTGATTAACGCCGGAATGAGCCACGAACGTCGCATCCTGCGGCTGCCCATTGGCGGGTTGACGTGGCATTATCCCGAGCCTGACATTCTGCAACTGGAATTCGTCCTCCCGGCCGGATGCTTCGCCACCGTATTGGTGCGTGAACTCGTCGATCTGGTGCCGGTGGGGCAGACGGACAGCCCATGCGTATTCTGATTTCTAACGACGATGGGGTAACCGCACCCGGTCTCGCCGCGCTTTATGCTGCGCTGGCGGATTACACCGAATGCGTGGTTATCGCCCCGGACCAGGACAAAAGCGGCGCCAGCAGCTCGCTGACGCTCGACCGTCCGTTGCACCCGCACACCTTGGCCAATGGCTTTATCAGCCTCAACGGAACACCCACCGACTGTGTGCACCTGGGCCTTAATGGCTTGCTGGAGTTCGAGCCGGACATGGTGGTTTCCGGTATTAACCTGGGTGCGAACCTGGGGGATGACGTGCTGTATTCCGGTACTGTCGCGGCGGCCCTTGAAGGACGTTTCCTGGAGCGTCCTTCGTTTGCCTTTTCGTTTGTCTCACGGCAAGTGGAGAACCTTCCCACGGCGGCCTATTTTGCGCGCAAACTGGTTGAGGCCCACGCGGACCTCAATCTGCCACCGCGCACGGTACTGAACGTGAACATTCCCAACTTGCCGCTGGAGCATATCCGCGGTATCCAGCTGACCCGCCTGGGCCATCGCGCCCGGGCCGCTGCGCCGATAAAAGTGGTCGATCCGCGCGGTAAATCCGGCTACTGGATTGCTGCGGCGGGGGACGCCGAAGATGGCGGTCCGGGCACCGATTTCCATGCGGTGATGCAAGGCTATGTTTCAATCACGCCACTGCAACTGGATCGCACCTTTAATGATGCCTTCAGAAGTCTCGATGGCTGGCTGGAGGGGCTGCGCTAATGGCTCGTGAACAAGACGATATTCTGCACCGCGGCATTGGGATGACCTCCCAGCGGACCCGTGAGCGTCTGATTCAGCGCCTCTATGAAGAAGGGGTGTCCAACGCCAAGGTGCTGGAAGTCATCCGCCGCACACCGCGTCACCTGTTCGTCGATGAGGCGCTGGCCCACCGCGCTTATGAAGATACGGCGCTACCGATTGGCCATAACCAGACGATCTCCCAGCCTTATATGGTGGCGCGCATGAGCGAGCTGCTGCTGGAAGCCGGCCCGTTGGATAAGGTGATGGAAATCGGCACCGGTTCGGGTTACCAGACAGCGGTGCTGTCGCAACTGGTTGAGCGGGTTTTTTCCGTCGAGCGCATCAAGGTTCTGCAAGATCGAGCCAAGGAGCGCCTGGTGGAGCTGAACTTGCGCAACGTGGTATTTCGCTGGGGCGATGGCTGGGAAGGCTGGCCGGCGCTGGCGCCTTACAACGGCATCATTGTTACCGCCGTGGCCACCGATGTGCCTCAGGCGCTGCTCGATCAATTGGCACCGGGCGGGCGGCTGGTGATTCCAGTCGGCTCCGGTGAAGTTCAACAATTGATGCTGATCATCCGTGAAGAGCAGGGCTTTTCCAGGCGTGTTCTAGGGGCGGTGCGCTTTGTGCCATTGCTCAACGGACCACTGGCCTGAGCATTTGTTTCAGCGCGCTGAATTCTCTTCGATTGCCCGGGTCTTACAGCGGCATCGATGGGTTAAACGCAATTCATCCTCAGGCAGCTAACGTGTGCGTGAAACGAGTTCGCTTCATTAAAGGTAAAGCCTGTTCGGCCCGTTATACTTGCGACATTTCGTGCCGAAACACGGCAATTCATATTTTCAGCCACCACAAAGGGAGCGGCGGGTGAGTCTCACAGTCGTTGCGCAGCGAATGGGTATAACGAGCTTTCAGCGTCTGGTGACTGGTCTTGTCTTGAGTACCTTGCTGGTCGGTTGCTCCAGCACCAAATCGAGTAGCGTGGGAGTTGTCGAACGCAACAATGCGGTCGCCCAGCGTCCCGCCGTAACCACCGGCCAGTACGTTGTTCGGCCCAAGGACACATTGTTCTCCATCGCCTTTCGCTATGGCTGGGACTACAAAGCCCTCGCGGCAAGGAACAACATTCCTACGCCTTACACGATCCATCCGGGTCAGACGATTCGCTTTGACGGTCGCAATGATTCAACGCCGACAGCGGTGGTGAGTTCGTCCAGTTCCTCGCCTTCGTCGTCGAGCAAAACCACGGTAATTCGGCGCCAGGCAAACGGCACGACGACCAGTACAACAGTGCTCGCACCGTCCGTCGCCAGCAAGCCGGCACCCGCTCCACTGCCTCCTGCCGGTCCGGCCCCGACGGGCTGGGGGTGGCCTTCTAGTGGCATTCTGATTGGAAAATTCTCTTCAAACGGTAGTTTGAATAAAGGAATTGATATCGCCGGGGATTTGGGACAGCCTGTTTTAGCTGCGTCTGATGGGACGGTGGTATACGCCGGGAGTGGCTTAAGGGGCTACGGCGAATTAGTCATCATCAAACACAGCGATACCTACGTCAGTGCCTACGGTCATAACCGCAGGCTGTTGGTTCGGGAGGGGCAGCAGGTCAAAGTCGGACAGACAATTGCCGAAATGGGGTCAACGGGTACAGACCGGGTGAAACTGCATTTTGAGATTCGCCGACAAGGTAAACCTGTAGATCCGCTGCAGTTCCTGCCACGTCGTTGATTTGTTAGCCAGCCTGTTCCGTCACGTAGAGGGAACAGGCTCCAGCGTTGCCAAGGATCAAGGCGCCGCTTGAGCTTGAGGTCGAACTCACCAAAGGACTATAACAATGGCTCTCAGTAAAGAAGTGCCGGAGTTTGACATCGACGATGAGGTTCTCCTTATGGAGACCGGCATCGCTATGGATTCGATGTCGAATGATGAAGGGGATGCACCTTCCGTTCGTGCCAAATCCAGACACTCCGCTTCGTTAAAGCAACACAAGTACATCGACTACACCCGGGCACTCGATGCCACGCAGCTGTACCTCAACGAAATCGGCTTTTCCCCATTGCTCTCCCCGGAAGAAGAAGTTCATTTTGCGCGCTTGTCGCAAAGTGGTGATCCGGCCGGACGCAAGCGCATGATTGAAAGCAACCTGCGGCTGGTGGTGAAAATCGCCCGGCGTTACGTCAATCGTGGGCTGTCGCTGCTGGACCTGATCGAAGAGGGTAACCTCGGCCTGATCCGGGCAGTGGAAAAGTTCGATCCAGAACGCGGCTTCCGCTTTTCGACCTACGCCACCTGGTGGATTCGTCAGACCATCGAACGCGCGATCATGAATCAGACCCGGACCATCCGGTTACCTATCCATGTGGTCAAAGAGCTCAACGTGTACTTGCGGGCTGCACGGGAGCTGACTCAAAAGCTCGACCATGAACCCTCACCCGAAGAAATCGCCAACCTGCTGGAAAAACCGGTAGGCGAGGTCAAGCGCATGCTCGGCCTGAATGAGCGGGTTTCTTCGGTCGACGTCTCGCTGGGTCCGGATTCGGATAAAACCCTGTTGGACACCCTGACCGATGACCGCCCGACCGATCCATGCGAGTTGTTACAGGATGACGACCTGTCGCAGAGCATCGATCAATGGCTCTCGGAGCTGACCGACAAGCAACGCGAGGTGGTCGTACGCCGCTTCGGCTTGCGAGGTCACGAGAGCAGCACGCTTGAAGATGTCGGCTTGGAAATCGGCCTTACCCGGGAGCGGGTCAGGCAAATCCAGGTGGAAGGCCTCAAGCGTCTTCGGGAGATTCTCGAGAAAAACGGCCTGTCGAGTGAGTCGCTGTTCCAATAAGCCATTCGCTCAACCAGCAACAAAAGCCCCGACTGGTTCGGGGCTTTTTGCTGTTGGGAAGATGAAGGTGCGTTGGTATTGGCGCCACCTCAGGTTTGTAGTCTCGTGGTGTAAGTCTTTGCTTACTCTTTCGTAAGTGTTCATTATTTTTACACCCTGGCAGTTGTCTATTCGAAGCGTGTAGTAATTATAAGTTATTGATTTATATGCTTATTTTATTAAGTTAACAGCATATTACAGATGATTTCAGCCATGGAGGCCGATTGCTCTTGGTGGGGAATCCTCTAGTATTTGAACTGTGTCGACGGATAGACACGCCCTTCAAGGAAGAGGGGAACGGACATCGCAGGATGCGATTCATCAGGACGATGAAAAGGAACACATGGAATAGGGAAAAAATGTGGGCGGGTCAAACCGCCCCTTTTTTTTGCCTGCAGAAAAGCAAAAAGGCCCGCAAGGGGCCTTTTCGGGAACGCGAGGGAAATCAGCGTTCGAGGTGTTCGATTTTGCCTGGCTTGCCATCCCATTCAGCGGAATCGGGCAATGGATCTTTCCGTTCAGTGATGTTTGGCCATACCTCGGCCAATTCCATGTTCAGCTGAATGAAGTTTTCCATGCCGGTGGGAACTTCATCTTCGGAGAAGATGGCCACGGCAGGGCATTCGGGTTCGCACAGTGCGCAGTCGATGCACTCATCCGGGTGAATCACCAGGAAGTTCGGGCCTTCGTAAAAGCAGTCCACCGGACAGACTTCTACGCAGTCGGTGTACTTGCACTTGATGCAGTTGTCGGTGACGACGAAGGTCATTTCTAATTTTCTCCTCAGGCGGCGGCAGCGGAGCCCCTTCAGGACGGGGTCGCCAGGTTCGGGAGCGATAGTCTGCAGGCCAGGCTATGAGCCTGCAGCATCCCAAACCGCGCGAGATTCTAACAGCTTGCAGGCAAGTGCGTTAGATCCGTGTCTTTAATGTATAGAGCATTTCCAACGCCTTGCGCGGTGTCAGGTCATCCAGGTCGAGCTTGGCCAGTTCATCCAGCACCGGGTGCGGCAGGCTGGCGAACATGTCGCTCTGCTGAGGCGCCACAGGCTTGCCTTTGGCCGGCGCTGGCATTTCATGAGGCAGCGCCGTGGATTCCAGTCGGCTCAAGTGTTCACGGGCACGCACGATCACTTCGCTCGGCACACCGGCCAACTGCGCAACCGCCAAGCCATAGCTCTGGCTGGCAGGCCCAGGCAGCACGTGGTGCAGGAACACGATGCGTTCGTTGTGCTCGGTGGCATTGAGGTGCACGTTGGCTACTAGCGGTTGGGCTTCCGGCAGCACCGTCAGCTCGAAATAGTGAGTGGCGAACAGTGTATAGGCCCGCAGCTGTGCCAGACGTTCGGCCGCGGCCCACGCCAGGGACAAGCCGTCGAAAGTGCTGGTGCCGCGACCGACTTCGTCCATCAGCACCAGGCTGCGCTCGGTGGCATTGTGCAGGATGTTCGCGGTTTCGCTCATTTCGACCATGAAGGTCGAACGCCCGCCCGCCAAGTCATCGCTGGAACCGATCCGGGTAAATATCCGGTCGACCAGGGACAACTCGCAACTGGCCGCCGGCACGAAGCTACCGATGTGCGCCAGCAGCACGACCAACGCGGTCTGGCGCATGTAGGTGGATTTACCGCCCATGTTCGGACCGGTGATCACCAGCATGCGGGTGCTGTCATCGAGGCTCAGGTCGTTGGCCACGAACGGTGTGGTGAGTACTTGCTCGACCACCGGGTGACGACCCTGGCTGATGCGCATGCAGGGCTCGCTGACGAAGCGCGGGCAGTTCAGGTCCAGATTCAGTGCACGCTCGGCGAGGTTGCTCAGTACGTCCAGTTCGGCCAGTGCGGCGGCTGTGTCTTGCAGGGGGGGCAACTGGGCGATCAGGTCTTCGAGCAGCGCTTCGTAGAGCATCTTCTCGCGCGCCAGGGCGCGGCTCTTGGCTGACAGCGCCTTGTCTTCGAACGCTTTCAGTTCCGGGGTGATGAAGCGCTCGGCGCCCTTGAGGGTCTGGCGACGGATATAGTCCGCCGGTGCCGACTCGGCCTGCTTGCTCGGCAGTTCAATGAAATAGCCGTGAATGCGGTTGTAACCGACCTTGAGGTTGGCCAGGCCGGTGCGGGTCTTTTCGCGGGCTTCCAGATCGATGAGGAACTGCCCGGCGTTTTCGCTGAGCGATTGCAGCTCGTCGAGTTCGCTGTCGTAACCGGTTTTCAACACACCGCCATCACGGATCACCGCTGGCGGGTTGTCGATGATGGCTTTTTCCAGCAGTGCTGCCAGTTCCGGGTAGGTGCTGGTGGTCGTTGCCAGTTGAATGATGTGCGGAGCTTCAAGCTCGGCCATCGCCACCTGCAACTCTGGTAGGGCGCCGAGGGCATCGCGCAGACGCGCCAGGTCACGAGGACGGGCATTGCGCAGGCCGATCCGCGCCAGAATCCGCTCGATGTCACCGATTTCCTTGAGCTGCGGTTGCAGTTTCTCGAAACGATAACGGTCAAGCAGGCAGGTAATCGACGTCTGACGCGCCAGCAATACGGTCAAATCCCGCAGCGGACGATTCAGCCAGCGGGTCAGCAAACGGCTGCCCATGGCGGTCTGGCAGCGATCGACCACCGATTGCAACGTGTTGTCGCGACCACCGGCCAGGTTGGTATCCAGTTCCAGGTTGCGACGGCTGGCGCCGTCCAGCACCACGGTGTCGTCCAGGCGTTCATGACGCAGGCTGCGCAAGTGCGGCAGGGCAGTGCGCTGGGTTTCCTTGGCGTAGCTGAGCAGGCAGCCAGCAGCGCCGATCGCCAGGGTCAGATTCTCGCAGCCGAAACCTTTCAGGTCCTGGGTAGAAAACTGCTGGCAAAGACTTTTCAACGCCGAGTCACGCTCGAAATCCCACGGCGCACGGCGACGTACCCCACGACGTTTCTCCGCCGGCAGGTCTTTCGGCCAGTCGTCCGGGATCATCAGCTCAACCGGATTGACCCGCTCCAGCTCCGCCAGCAGATTTTCCCAGCCCTTGATCTCCAGCACGGTGAAGTTGCCGCTGGTGATGTCCAGCACCGCCAGACCGAACAGACGCTCGTCACCCAGCACCGCCGCGATCAGGTTGTCCCGACGCTCATCCAGCAGCGCTTCATCGCTGACCGTGCCGGGCGTGATGATCCGCACCACCTGACGATCCACTGGGCCTTTGCTGGTGGCCGGGTCGCCGACCTGCTCACAGATCACCACCGATTCGCCGAGCTTCACCAGTTTCGCCAGGTAACCTTCCGCGGCGTGGTAAGGAATCCCACACATCGGAATCGCCTGACCCGCCGATTGCCCACGAGCCGTCAGGGTGATGTCCAGCAACTTGGCGGCCTTCTTCGCATCTTCATAGAAGATCTCGTAGAAGTCGCCCATGCGATAGAACATCAGCTGGTCGGGGTGCTGATTCTTCAGGCGCCAGTACTGCTGCATCATTGGCGTGTGGGAGGACAGATCGGAGACGGCTTTATTCATTGGATATAGGCAAATTCGTTGAAAGGTGTGGGGCAAAGGAGGGGCATCGGCCCGGCTTTTCCGCGATGGGCGCAAGGTTACCATGGGCGGTCCGCCCGACGCAGGCATGAAAACCCCAAGGCAATTTATCGTGGGTTTATGCACAAATTATGCAATTTGGCATTTGTCTTCCGAAAAAAGATCAAGCACTATTCGCGTTATGCAAAAACGCAATGTTTCTACCGTCTTAAGAGCGCTGCTCGATCAGCACGGGATCTCCCCCACGGAGCTTCACCGTCGCACCGGCGTGCCTCAATCCACTCTCTCGCGCATCCTCAGCGGGAAGATCGTCGATCCTTCGGATAAACATATCTCGAAGATTGCCGAATACTTTTCTGTGAGCACCGATCAGTTGCGGGGCCGCGCGGATGTCGCGCCGGCCGCCAGCGCCGGGCGCGATGAATTGCATTCGGAGCTCAAGGACATAAGCCTGTGGGACGACGATACGCCTGTCGATGACGACGAGGTATCTGTCCCCTTTCTTCGCGAGGTTGAATTGGCTGCTGGATCAGGAAGATTCGTCATCGAAGAGAGCGAGCGCTCTAGCCTGCGCTTCGGCAAGCGCAGCTTGCGCCACAACGGTGTGCAGTTCGACCAGGCCAAATGCGTGACCGTGCGTGGCAACAGCATGTTGCCGGTACTGCGCGACGGCGCCACGGTGGGGGTGAATGCCGGTAAATGCGGGATTGGCGACATCATCGACGGCGACCTGTACGCCATCAACCACAACGGCCAGTTGCGGGTGAAACAGCTTTATCGCCTGCCTACCGGGATTCGCCTGCGCAGCTTCAATCGCGATGAGCATCCGGATGAGGACTACAGCTTCCAGGAAATCCAGGAAGAGCAAATCGTCATCCTTGGTCACGTCTTCTGGTGGGGCATGTACGCCCGCTAACCTCACCGCTGTCAGATAAAACCCGTCGCCCGACGGGTTTTTTTTCGCCTGCCGAAAACCGCCAACGCCTTTGTCTGTGGGCCTTTCATGCGCCTGTGCATTTTCAATGCATAAACAAATGCATTTATGCATTGACTGTATATGCATACATGCATATTCTTTGTCTCAAGCCGCTCAACAAAGCGGCTCGAAACGAAGCTCTTTAGTTCCACCACAAAGGCAGCGATGAACCGGCCTCAACGGTTCAGAGGGTTGGCAACTGACCCGGGTGTGCAGCGTAAAGCACCAGAAGCAGTTATCCGGCGGGCAGGGACCGCGGTCGGAAAAACAATTTGAATCGATCCGTACCGCGCCAGTAGCGCCGAAAGATCACGCAAGCGCATTACTGAAAAGCCTGGGTGACCGGGCTTTTTGGAATGCCTGCCTACATCAGGCATATCAACCCTCATCCGGGACCGTAATTCCAGCAAACCGCTGTGCAATCCATTCATTCGACTCAATAGGTAAAACATGAACGTATTCAACAAAATCATTGGCCCGCTGATGCTGACCATGGCTCTGTCCGGCGCTGCGGGCAGCGCTACTGCCGCAAACCTCCTGGTCAACGGCAGCTTTGAACAACCGGGTTGCAGCGACAGTTGCATTCTGGACACGACGGCGAAAGCCAACTTCATCACCGGCTGGACGACCTTTCTGTCGGGCGCCGAATACTTCAACGTGCGCGCCTCGATTCCAGGCTCCGCCGCAGCGGAAGGCGCGGTGATTGTCGATCTGGCTAACAATATTTATGGCAACGGCGGCGGCATTCAGCAGAATTTCGCCACCGTAGTAGGGGCCAAGTATCGATTGACCTTCAGCCTGGGCAATTCGGTGTACGCCAGCCGCTCCGGTGATGGTGTCGTGCAAGTGAAGGTCGCCGGTCAGACCGCCACCTTCAACACGCCAACGGTCAAGGGTAGCGTTGTCGAGTGGAACACTGTGACTTATGACTTCACTGCGACCACGGCCCAAACCACTCTGGCCTTTTCCAATGAGCAGAACCCATACGTCAACTTCGCTTTCATCGACAACGTGATCGTTGAAAAGCTGTAGTTCTTCATCGATCAAAACCAGGCGGCTCATTTTCGAGAGGCCCATCTCATCGATCCCAAGGAGGCGGGACATGACAAACGAGCAACAAGCGTTGCTGGACATGCCGATCTGGCTGGTCATCCTCCTCGCGGTGGCGGGCGGGGTGTCCGGCGAAATGTGGCGCGCCGACAAGGAGGGCGCCCGTGGCTGGTCGCTGTTGCGGCGCCTGGCCCTGCGGTCCGGAGCCTGCATGATCTGCGGGGTCTCGGCAATCATGCTGCTGTACGCCGCCGGCTTGTCGATCTGGGCCGCCGGTGCCTTTGGCTGCCTGACGGCGATGGCGGGGGCGGACGTGGCCATCGGGCTTTACGAACGCTGGGCCGCCAAGCGGATTGGCGTTTGCGAAGTGCCACCGCGCGATTCTCGTCCCGATCAACAGTGAGCCGGCGTCGCTGATCTTCGCATTGCTATAGGAACAGGAGGCCATTAATGCCCGCCGCTATCGAAAAACCATCGCAGGTGCTTTCCGCCATTGCCGAGACGTTGCGCAGCGCCATCCCCGGTTTGAACGTCGGGACTCATCAAGACTTCGACGGCATCGTCGATCAGCCCTGGGTGTTGATCGCCATCGAGCGAGATGCGCCGGGCATCCGGGCCAACGACGGACGTATCGCTCATGTCCTGACGGTTTCCTTGCAAGCCGTGTTGCCCGGCGCAGGGTTGGCGGCGTGCGATCTGGCCAGTGAGTTGAAAAGCCTGGTCGTCGATAACCGCTGGAAACTGCCGGGCGAGCAATGCGATCTGCCGATGAACATTGAGGGCATCCCGTCCACGTTCATTAGCGAGGCACGGGAGTACACCGCCTGGACCGTTTCATTTACCCAAACCCTGTACCTCGGCCCGACGCTGCTCGAAGACCCGTTGGGCATCCCGAAATTCGCCCGTACCTGGGAAGTGTCGAACATCGACGACCCGGATCAATACACCGCACTTGAGGGTTGACCCATGTTTGATGCGCTTTTACGTATGCAATTGGGGCCGATCATCGAGCGTCTGGCCGAGATGGAAACCGAACTCGAAGACCTGCACCGGCGTGCCGACAGTTTTTGTCGCATCGGCATGTGTCAGGAAGTCGATGCGGCCAGCAATACCTGCAAGGTCCGTCATGGGGAACTGCTCACCCCGGCGATCCGGTTTTTCAACCCAAGCGCTGGCGCACAGAGCGAGTCGCGGATTCCTTCCGTGGGGGAGCAGTGTTTGTTGCTGAACCACGGCGGCGGCGAGGGCGGCGGGCAGTCGGTGGCGTTGTTCGGCCTCAACGGCGGTCAGTTTCCGCCCGTCTCGACGCAGGCATCGCTGACGCGTCGCCTCTATCAGGACGGCACGGAAAACGGTTACGACGACGCCAGTCATGTCCTGCACTGGAAGAACGGCCCGGCGGCGTTCACCGGTTCCCGTGAATCCCTCGAGTTGAACATCGGCCCGGCACGACTGGCGATGACGCCTGAGGCCATCGAATTGCAACTGGGCGCCGTCGGCCTGCGGCTCGACGCCTCCGGTGTGCATCTGAGCGGCCCATTGGTGGATCACCAGGGTCGCGTCATCAGTACCGCATAAAGAGCTCCCCATGATCGGAATCGATAGAAACACCGGCGCGACGGTCGACGACTGGCAGCAGTTTGTGCAGCGCGCCACCCGAGCCCTGACCACGCCGTTAGGCACGCGTCAAAAGCGCCCTTTGTATGGCTGCGCACTCACTGAATTGCTGGGGCAGAACCTCGGCGACGACCTGCTGATTCTCGCCCAGAGTCATGCGGCCCAAGCGTTTTACAACAAGTACAACGGCATCGACGATTTCGAGCCGCAGGTCATTGTGGCCAGCCGCTACGGTGCCGGGTTGTTGTTGCGTTTCGCCGGCACCTGGAAAAACCGCCAACAGACCTTCGAGGTGGTGGCATGAGTATGTTGATACCTGGCCAGAACCAGTTGGCCGAACCGACCATCGTCACAGTCGAAGCGTTCGAGGATCTGCTCGCAGAGTTCAAGACTTTCGTCGTCGAGTACGTCGGTGCCCGTGCTCCCGAGAGCGCGGCCAAGCTTGTGGTCAGCCTGGAAAACGAAAGCGAGTTGCTGACCCTGGCCCTTGAGGCGTTTTGTGTACGGCTGCAAACCCACGAACGCAAATACAACGCCCGCATCAAGCAGATGCTGGCGTGGTGGGCCACCGGCACCAACCTCGATGCGCGGCTGGCGGACATGGGGCTTGAGCGCCAGTTGCTGGACCCGGGCGATCCGGCGGCATTCCCGCCGATCGATCCGGTCTACGAGAGCGATGACGACGCCCGGTTGCGTTATTACCTGGCGCCGCATGCCCCGGCGGCGGGCTCGCGGATGCAGTATCGGCGCGAGATTTTCACCCTTGGCGAACGGCCTGTCGTGAAGGTGGAAACCACCGCGGCGGGTGTGGTGACGGTCACTTACACCTTCGACCCGGACGGCTATGTCGCACAGGTCAAGGACGGCAACGGGCGCCGGACCGCGCCAGGCGAAGTCACGGTTACGGTGCTTTCCCGAGAGGGCGACGGCACGCCATCCCAAGCGCTGCTCGACGGTGTTCGCCAACATTTCGCCCGGCCTGATGTCCGGCCCGAAACGGACCTGGTTACCGTGCAGGCTGCGCAAATCAAGAACTACAAAATCCGGGTGATCGCGAAGATCAATCCGGGTCCCGATTCAGGGCTCACCAAAGTCGCCGCGCAACAGCAGTTGCAGGCGTACGCCGATGCCTGTCATCGCCTGGAAGGGCGGGTGGACCCGAGCTGGATCGACTACACGCTGCACAGCGCTGGCGCGGTTCAACTGCAAATCCTTGAGCCGGTCGCGCCGATTGTCACGAGCGTTTTTCAAGCGCCGTATTGCACGGGCGTCGAGGTCGAGGTGGACACGTTATGAGTGACGACATACCTCGCCCGAGCCTGTTGCCAGCCAACAGCTCTCCACTGGAAAGGGCACTTGATCTCGGTTTCGCCCGGTTGCTTGAGCGCATTGACCCGCCGTTCCCCGAGCTGATGAACCCCGCCGAAACACCGCTGGCATTCTTGCCGTATCTGGGCGCGGATCGCGGGGTCGGCGAATGGAGCTCCGAGGCAGCCGAGTCTGAAAAACGTTTGACGGTAGAACTCGCCTGGCCCACCGCACGGCAGGCCGGGACGCGAAAAGCACTGGAAAACGCGGCCAAGGGTTTGCAATTGATGCCCGAGGTGCGCGCCTGGTACGAGCAAACACCACCCGGCCCGCCTTACAGCTTTTCCGTCAGGGCCTTCACCGAACAGCCCTACAGCGAAGCAATCGACGCCCGTCTCGATCGACGCCTGGCCGATGCCAAAAGCGAACGTGACACCTTGACGGTTTCTGTTGGCTTGAGCGCATTCGGCAGTCACGTCATCGGCGCCGCCACCGTCTGCGGCGAGCTGACCACGGTTTATCCGATCGTCGTCGAAGGACTTGAAGCCTCGGGTCAGGCCTTCATGGCCGCCGGGCTCTACACCGTCGAAACCTCCACTATTTATCCTCAGGGGTCCTAAATGGCCGACTATTACACCCTGCTCACCAATGCGGGGATCGCCTACGAAACCGCCTGCAAGGCAGCGGGCACACCGATCAAACTGTCGCAGATTTCCGTCGGGGACGGCGGCGGCGCGGTTTACAACCCGGCTGCCACTGCCACGGCACTGAAACGCGAAGTGTGGCGCGGGCCACTCAATGCACTGTTCCAGGATGAGAAAAACCCGAGCTGGCTGCTGGCCGAAGTGACTATCCCGCCTGAAGTGGGCGGCTGGTATGTGCGTGAGGCTGGGATCTGGACTGATACCGGGATTCTGTATGCGATCGTCAAATATCCGGAGTCGTTCAAGCCGGTGCTGGCGACTTCAGGGTCGGGGAAAGAGTTTTACATTCGTTCGATTTTCGAGACCAGTAATGCGGCGTTGGTGACGTTGTTGATTGACGACACTGTGGTCAAGGCGACGCGTGCGTGGGTGATGAGTTACCTCGCTGAAGAACTCGGCAAACTCGACGGCAAGCAGTCGGTGCGGGTTGCCGCTGCTGCTAACGTGGTGTTGAACGGTGCTCAGCAGATTGACGGTGTTGCGGTAGTGGCGGGGGATCGGGTGTTGTTGCCGAACCAGACGCTGGCCAAAGACAACGGCTTGTGGGTGGTTAGCAATGGCAACTGGGTTCGGACAAGCGATGCCAGCACCAGTGCGAAAGTTACTCCAGCCCTGACTGTGATGGTCGAAGAGGGCACGGTGAATGGTGATTCGCTGTGGCACCTGACCACCAACGGGCCGATTACCCTGGGCACGACGGCGCTGACGTTTGAGATGTTGGCCGGGCGGACGGGGATTCAGCCGGGGACTTATAAGAGTCTGACTGTGGATAAGTACGGTCGGGCAACCGGCGGTTCGAATCCTGAAACGTTAGCCGGGTTTGGTATCAAGGACACGTACACCAAGGCTGAAATCGAGGCGATGATTGCCGAGGCTTCGGCGCTTCCGGTTGGCGCGATGGTGCCGTTTCCTTTGAATAAAGTCCCGCCGGGGTTTCTTGAGATTGATGGCAGTGTGAAGAGCATTGCGGTCTATCCGGATCTGGCAGCGTTCCTCGGCACGGTATTCAACAAGGGGGATGAGGGGGCCGGTAATTTCCGTTTGCCTGAATCGCGCGGTGAGTTTTTGCGTGGTTGGGACCATGGGCGCGGTATTGATGCTGGCCGGGCGATTGGTAGTTGGCAGAAAGGTACGATGGTTAGCGCTGATACCACTGGCTCAGGTGATGGATCTACAGTCATCGGCCTCGGTGCAGCCGCCGCACTGCCTCTGGCGAGTTACGGTGTCGATCCTATCGCTCTTGCAGACTACCCGTCGCAGGTTACAGCTCTCTCAAGTGCTGCGACTGCGGCAAGCAATGTGGCGGTGAGTGGCTCGACTCGACCTCGAAACTTGGCGGTCATGTGGTGCATCAAGGCCTGGAATGCGCCGATCAATCAGGGAAACATCGATATCGCCGCGCTGGCTGCGTTGG
Source organism: Pseudomonas sp. GGS8 (assembly GCF_024168645.1). Classification (NCBI taxonomy): domain Bacteria; kingdom Pseudomonadati; phylum Pseudomonadota; class Gammaproteobacteria; order Pseudomonadales; family Pseudomonadaceae; genus Pseudomonas; species Pseudomonas sp. GGS8. Next base: position 3,217,710 of record NZ_JALJWF010000001.1, read on the forward strand.
CTGCTCCCGCTACTGAAACCAATCAGGGTACGGCCAAGGTCGCTACACAGAATCAGGCGGATGTCGGAACCGATGACACGACCTTTATCACGCCTAAAAAAATGCGTTGGGGAATTACGGCCAACCTTAACGCTAACGGCTACATCATTTTCCCGACGTGGATGTTCAGCTTCATTATCCAGTGGACCACTGTCGGTAATATTCCAGCGGGTGCATCAGGGTCTGTTGCCTGGCCTATTGCTTTCCGAGCTGCGTGTCTTTTTGGGGGGGCTTGTCCTGTTGGGGTAGCCTCTAACAATTCGGCGGGAAATATCGTGCCCGGTGCCGTTTCAACCACGGGTATCAATTTATATAACTGGGGGGTGATTAGCGCGTCTTCCCGGGCATGGGGGTTTGGAGTTTGAACATGCAGCGATTTTACAGCCAATCTACCGGTTGCACTTATCTCCAGGGCTTTCATACGCAAATGCCCGAGGACGCAAAGCCCATTGCCGACGAGCACTATCAAGCTGTTTTGGCAAATCCGGTGCCGGGAAAGGTTCGCGGTCATGATGCTGACGGGTTGCCGATGCTGGTCGATCCGTCACCCGAAGATCTGGCCGCTACGGAGAGAGCCTGGCGGAACTGCGAAATTCTGCGGGTGCAATGGATTCGTGACCGGTACCGAGACGAGCAGGAACTGAGCCGGCCGCCCTCGATCACGTCGGAACAATATTCGGGGTTGCTGGATTACATGCAGATGTTGCGCGACTGGCCAGAACAGCAGGAGTTTCCCGCTGAACAGTTCCGTCCGGTACCCCCCGCCTGGATCGTCAAGCAAACCCAGTAAACGCCCCGCACCGCCGGGGCGTTTTCTTTTCCTCAACACCTGAAAGTCCCTTCCTCAAGGGGCTTTTTTCATTTCTGGAGAAACCCAAATGGCACTACGCCAAACCTACACCGTGCTCCTCCCATTCCCCACTGGAGGTGGCCACTGGTCGAGCATCGGCCAAGAACTCGACCTGCTTGACGTAGAGGCCAGTGCGTTGCGCAGCGCTGGTCGTCTGGAGCTGAAAAAAACCGAGGCCGTCGAGTCGGCCTCTACATCCATCCCGGCCAAAAAGGCCGCTGCCAAGAAGGCTGAATAACCATGGCTGAGGTTTTGAACTTCGAGCACAACGGCATTACCGTCAATGCCACTGAATCTCCCGAGGCCATGGGTGGCCTGGGTGACAACGTCATCGGTCTGGTCGGCACCGCGCCGAAAGCGGATCTGTTGATCCCGCGTAACGCCCCGTTCCGCATCAACAGCTTCACCACCCAGGCACTGCTGGACCCGACCGGTACCGAGTCGGGCACGCTGTTTCACGCGGTGTTCCAGATCCTGAAAGTGGTCAAGGTGCCGGTCTACGTGGTCATCGTCGAAGAGGGCGCTACCCCGGCCGACACCGTGAACAACGTGATTGGCGGCATCGAGCCGTCGACCGGTCGCAAACTGGGTCTGGCCGCACTTGGCAGTGTGCCGGAAGACTTGACCATCATCGGTGCACCGGGTTTCACCGGCACCAAAGCGGTGGCCAGCGAGTTCGCCTCGTTCGGCAAGCGCATCAAGGCTCGGGTGGTACTCGACGGCAAGGATGCCGCAGTCGCCGATCAAGTGACTTACAGCCAGGAGCTGGGCGGCGCGGACCTCGGTTTCGACCGCTGCCTGCTGGTGCACAACATGCCGTCGGTGTACTCCAAAGCCGCGAAGAAAAACGTGTTCCTGGCGCCGTCGAGCCTGGCCATCGCCGCGCTCGCCAAGGTCAAGCAATGGGAGAGCCCGGGCAACCAAGTGACCTATGCCGAAGACGTTTCGCGAGTTGTGGAATACAACATCCTCGACACCTCCACCGAAGGCGATCTGCTCAACCGCTACGGTATCAGCTACTACGCCCGGACCATCCTCGGCGGCTTCTCGCTGCTGGGTAACCGCTCCGTTACCGGCAAGTTCATCAGCTACGTCGGTCTTGAAGATGCAATCAGCCGCAAGCTGGTGAAGGCCGGTCAGAAGGCCATGGCCAAGAACCTGACCAAGTCGTTCATGGATCAGGAGGTCAAGCGCATCAACGACTGGCTGCAAACCCTGGTCGCCGACGAAACCATCCCTGGCGGCAGCGTGTACCTGCACCCTGAGTTGAACAGCGTCGAGAAGTACAAAAACGGTACCTGGTACGTGGTGATCGACTACGGCCGCTACGCACCGAACGAACACATGATTTATCAACTCAACGCCCGCGATGAAATCATCGAGCAGTTCCTGGAGGACGTTCTCTAATGTTTACCAACCGCGTAAGACAGGCCATCGCGGCCACCTTGCAAGGCCTGCCGTTGTCGGCGACCGTGGAAGAGTTCACCCCGCCGAAAATAGAGTTCGACATGGAACCGATGGCCGGCGGACGCTTTATCGCCGAGGAAATGGCCAAGAGCGGCAAAGTGCTGGGCGCCACCCTCATCCTGCAAGGTGCCGGTCCGGAAATCATGCTCGCCCTGGGCGTGAAACTGGGCGACGACATTCTGCTGAACGTCCGGGAAGCCGGTCAGGATCAGGACGGCAACACCTGGTTCACCTACCACACCGTCGGCGGCAAGCTGAAATCCCTTGGGGAAGCCGCGCTGAAAATGGGCGAAAAACCCAAGACCACCCTTGAGCTGTCCTGCCGCACCTACAACCGTCTGGAGAATGGCATCCCGGTGATCGACATCGACGTGCGCACCCAGAAGTTCGTACTCAACGGCGTCGACATCCTCGGCGACGCCCGCCGCGCTGTGTTGCTGCCGTAACACCTCAACACCCTCAATGCCAGTCTGTTAAACGCAGTCCATGTGGGAGCGGGCTTGCCCGCGATACAGGCGCCTTGGAGAGTCAGGTACACCGAGGTGATGCTATCGCAGGCAAGCCAGCTCCCACAGGTTGCACACCTTGACTGACCGGCATTGCGCAACACCTCCCCATGATCCACCAAGGAATTCATTTCATGTCCTGGACGCCTCCTGTTCACGCCTTGTTGTCGCCGATTACCGGTGATGACGGATCCGACATCGAGCAGATCCAACTCAAACCGTTGTACTACGCCGCGCAGAAAGAGGCCCTGGCCCGTGCCGGCGATGATGAGGACGATCAGTTCTTCGAGCTGGCCAAATTGGCCACGGGGTTGTCGGTCAAGGAACTCGACCAGCTCAAACGCCCGGACTACGTAAGCATCGCGCAGTACGTGCATGAGATGTCGACTCGCCCTGCTTCGTACTTTCTGGAACAGCAAGCGCAGGGCGAACAATCGCTAGACGCCGATCAAGTGCAACTGCTGCAACCGCTCAACGTGGCCGGCCGCAGCATGACCTCGCTGACCCTGGAAATGCCGGTGCTGCGCGCCACCAAGGCGATGAAAAAACTGAAGACGGCCAAAGAACGCGCCGAGTTCATCACCGCCCATTGCACCGGGCTGATGCTGCCCGATCTGGACCTGCTGACCGTGCCCGACTGGACACAGCTTCAGGTACGCATCGACGATTTTTTAAACAAACCGGCGGACTTCTTTCGGAGCGCGACATCGAGGTGATCCTCGATGTGGTGCCGCTCATTTACCCGGTAAGTGAGGCGGAAATTCTGGAGTGGGACGCCGGCAAGGCCTTGCGCCGCTACGACATTGCGATTAATCGCCTTGGCGTGAAACAGGAGTAGAGCGGGATGGCAGACAGTAAGTATTCGCTGTCCGGTGCGGCGAGCATCGAGTTGCCGCAACTGGGCAGCACGTCTGAAGCGTCGGGGCTGAACCTGGCACTGACCACGGCCAGCCTCGACATCCGTCTGCTGGTGTCGGAACAGGTAAAGCTTCGCGAAGCGCTGGCGTTGCTGAACATTGCCTTGTCGTCGCAGCAGTCGCTGCTCAAGGCGAATGCTTCGGTGCCTGCGGCAAGCAGTGAACCAAAGTCCAAGTTAAAGGCTGAGGTCGATCAGCGCACGCCGCCGGATTTGCTCAAGTCGGCGATGGCGACCGAGTTGGCGATGGTTGAGCTCAACCAGGTACTGAAACTGGACAACGTCCAGTTGCAGAAACTGTCGGAGGCCAATCTGAAAATGGCCACTGACAAGCAGGTTGCCCCGAGCGGTGCAACGGCGGTTCAACTGGCCCAGGTCGAGTTGGCGGCGGCGAAGGCAGGTATCGGGGACGGGCTTGAGCCGGCCAAAAAACAGGATGAGCTGCTGAACTTCACCCGCGATAGCGCGGTAACAGCGTCGGCGTTCAATCTCGATGTCAAGGCTGCCAGCGAGATGCTGTTGGGCTGGCGCACCTCAATGAAGCTGGATCGCGGACAAAGCCTGAGTCTGGCGGATGCAGCCAACCATCTCGGCAACAGCGGTCTGAAGGTCAAAGCGGCAGACATCGGATCTGTCGTGCAACGCAGTGGCGAGGCGGGCATCGCCGCGGGAATGACCCCGGAACAGATGGCGGCGCTCGCGGCGGCGTTCTTGAACAGCGGCGCGGACAAGGCCGGTGCCGGTGAGGCTTTGAAAGGTTTCGCCACGGTTTTGGCCAAGGGAGACGCGGCCTCACCGCAACAGCGTAAGGCCTGGGCTGACCTGGACGGCACATTTAATCCCGGGATGTTGGCTGATGGCCTGCGCAAGGACGCACCGGGAACGATCAACCTGGTGCTTGAAGCACTGAAGAAAAAACCTGCAGAAGAACAGCAGTCACTGACCAAGACATTGTTCGGTGATAACGCGGCGATTCTTGAACTGCTGAAAAAACCGGAAGACGTTCAAAAGGCTTTTTTACTGGTGTCCGAGCGGACATCCGACGGGACGTTGCCGAAATTCAACGGTTCCGTAGCGAAATCCGCCGAGGCGCTGGGTGAAACCTCGCAAGGGCGCTGGAATGCGCTGGATGCGAGTAAGAACCGGATGTTCGCGGCGGGCGGCAATGCCCTGGCGCCGTTGACTGATGGTTTGATGGTGTCGCTCGGCGCATTGGCCGATGGCTTGAGCGGGGTCGCTGAAGCACAACCGAAAGCCACTGCAGGATTGCTGGTGCTCGCGGGAGCCGTTGCGTTGGCGCGCGGCGCTGAAATCAAGGTTGCGATGGCGTCCGCGATCACTGCTGCTGCGACAAAACTTCTGGCTCTGGCCGGCGCGCGACAGATTCCCGAGGCGGGGGATCTGACAGCTGATGCCAAGGAGCGTGGCCGTAAGGGTAAAAAGCAACCCCGAGGCGCAAGGGCCGGAAAAAGCGCCATCCCCAAAAGCGCTACCAGGCTGCCACGCATGTCTACCGGGAGTCGCTTGCTGGGTGCCGCCAGAATGGGCTCGGCAGTCACCAGACGGGTCGCGCCGCTGATGCTGCTCAGTGCTGGTTACGATGCCGTCAAAGGCTTGCAGGCCGGTGATACCAAAGCGGTCGGCGGGGCGCTGGGCTCAGCCGGTGGCGGGCTCGCCGGTACTTATGCTGGCGCTGCTGCCGGCGCCATGATTGGCAGCGTAGTGCCTGTTCTGGGCACGGCGGTCGGTGGTGTGATCGGTGGTTTGTTGGGGGGGATGGCGGGCAGTTGGGGAGGGGAATGGCTGGGTGAAAAACTCGCCGCGCCCGCCGATAAGCTCGCCGCTCCAGATCAAGTCAGCAAAGACCTGACCAACGCGCAGACAAGCAATCAACAGAACACGGTTAACGCGAACATCTACATCAACGGCCAGGACCAGGCCAGCGCCAGCCAGTTGGCGAACCTGGTGGTGCAACAGATTTCCGGCCAATTCGGACTCATGACCATGCCCAACTCACTCGCCATGCGAAGTGATGCGGCCCTGACTGACGGAGGTACGTGATGCGTCAGCAAATGGCACTCGGCAGTTTCATTTTCGGCCTGTCCAGAAACTTCGCTTACCACACCCTGCTGCGCACCTCGGACGGTGGCTGGAAGAACATCGACATCCTCACCAGCAAACCCAAATCCAGTCAGGTCGGCCAAGGCCTGCAAGGGCTGACGATAACGGGCAAGTCCATGTACGCGACGGGCATGGATCGTCTTGATGAGTTGCGTGCCTTGCAGGCGCTGCGCATCCCTTTGCCCTTGGTTGACGGCATCGGCCGCAACTGGGGCCTGTGGCAGATCAACAAGGTGACAGAAACCCAAAACAACATCCTTGATGACGGCACCGCGATGGTGGTCGATTGGATTATCGAGTTGACGGAGTTCGCCAATGCGTAGGGTTCGAAGTATCGCCGGTGACTCGGTAAATCTGTTGCTCTACCGCGAGCTTGAACGTTGTGACGATGCCACCGAGGAAGCCCTTTGGCGTCTTAATCCGGGGCTTGCCGAATGGGGGCCGATATTGCCGGCGGGCGTGTGGGTTGTGCTGCCGGAAGTGGATTCGAAACCCGTCGCACCCACACCGGTTTCGGCCTGGGATTAAGGAGGCAGCATGTCACTGGGTTTCACGCCTGCGGTAGAAATTTACGGCGCAAACGCTGCGCTGCTCAACGAACGATTGCTCAGTTGGACGCACATCGACGCAGCGGGGATCGAGTCAGATCAACTGACGCTCCTCATCAGTCTGGATGGGCTTGAAGGGTTGCCCAGCCTGGGCGGGAAAATCGGTCTGCGGGTCGGTTATCTGGAGTCGGGGCTGGTGGATAAAGGCGAGTTCGTCATTACCCGACGCACGCCGACGCTGTTCCCTCTGCGTCTGACGCTGGTGGCCACGGCGGCGCCGTTCAGTGCGGCGGATCAGACCGGATTCAAACAGCGCCGATCGGCCAGCCATGGTCCGACGACCTTGGGTGCGCTGTTTCGTCAGTTGACGTCCAGGCATGGGTTTTCCCCTCGTGTGGCCCCGGACCTGTCACTGATAAAAATCGCGCACATCGACCAGTCCAACGAAACCGACATGGGTTTTCTGACGCGACTGGCCTACTTGCATGACGCCGTCGCCAAACCGGTCAACGAGCTGTATGTGCTGGCACGGCGCGGTCAGGCGAAGTCGTTATCGGGCAAAGTTCTGCCGACCATAAAGCTGTCGGTGACGACGAACAATCGCCCAGGGGATCACGCCTTTATCTCCGCCGTTCTGGATGAAACTGCCCGGGCGAAATACCAGGGCTGCAAGACCAGCTGGTGGGATGCGGCGGCCGGCAAAGTGCGTGTCGAGGAGAGCGGCATCGCGCCATTCAAGACCCTCCGCCAGCGTTTTCAGAGCGCAGACGATGCCCGGGCCGCCGCCGAAGGCGAGACCCGCCGGATGATGCGCGAAGCACTCAAGGTGACGATCGAATGCCCCGGCAATCCGGGACTGTCTGCTGAAGGGATCGTGCTGCTGGACCCTACCTGGCCGGATTTCATGCGCGGTCGTTGGTCGATCGACAAGGTCACCGCCAGCGGCGACCGGGAAAAAAGCTATCGCTGCAAGATTGACGCGACCTGCCTGGACGCTAGGGCATAACGCACATCCCCTTGTGGGAGCGGGCTTGCCCGCGAAGACGGTAGCACATTCAACATCAATGTTGCCTGACCCACCGCTATCGCGGGCAAGCCCGCTCCCACAGGTTCAATCGCACCCCCAAATGTCGGAGCACCTCGATGAAGATCACACCGATCCTCACGCAGCTGCGTGAGCAATGCCCAACCCTGGCCAATCGTGTGGCGGCGGGCATTGACCTCGCCACCCTGCAAGCCAACACCCCGCTCACCACGCCTTGCGCCTACGTCGTCCCCATCGCCGATGTGGCGAGCAAAAGCGTGGCGCAAAACCTGATGCTGCAACCGATCCGCGACCGCTTCGAAATCACCCTGGTGCTCGACACCTCGGACGCCGTTGCAGCGCTGGATCAACTGCACGATTTACGCGCCGAACTATGGCGCGCACTGGTGGGTTTCAAGCCCGGCAACGACTACAGCGCCATCGCCTATGACGGCGGCGAAGTGGTTTCCATCAACAGCAGCCGCGTGCTCTATCGCCTGCGCTTTTTCGCCGAATTCCAGCTCGGCCGCAATCTGCCGGGGCAACCGGCGCAGAGCTGGCACGAGCGTGAACTGGACGGCTTGTCGTCCTTTACCGGGGTCACCGTACGGGTCGATGCGATCGATCCGGCGGACCCCAATCTGCAACGCCCAGGCCCCGACGGGCGCCTGGAACTGACTTTCTCTGGAGACGTAACCCCATGAGCAAACGCATCACCGTGCTGCCGGCCCCGGGCCGTGCCGTGCCGGACCCGGAAGCGGGCGATTTGTTGCCCTTCGAGGGCCGTGAAGTGCCGGACAACGCCTGGTGGCGTCGACGTCTGGCCGATGGCGATATCACTATCAAAGCCGTGAAAGCGGCGAAACCACAGGGAGCCAAATAATGGCGATCGGATTCAGCAACATCCCCGCGGACATTCGTGTTCCGCTGTTCTATGCCGAAATGGACAACTCGGCCGCCAATAGCGCGTCGTCGGCCATGCGCCGCCTGATCGTCGCTCAGGTCAACGACAACATTGCGCCAGCCGATGCCGGCAAACTGGTGTTGGTGTCCAGCGTGGCGCTGGCCAAAAGTATTGGCGGCCAGGGCTCGATGCTCGCCTCGATGTACGAAACCTGGCGCAAGACCGATCCGATCGGCGAGATCTGGTGCCTGCCGCTGCACAACACCGAAGGCAGCATTGCCAAAGGCGTGCTGACCCTGACCGGTGCCGCGACCCAAAGTGGCGTGCTCAACCTGTACGTCGGCGGCGTTCGCGTTCAGGCGGCCATCGTCAACGGCGCCACCGCGGCGCAAGCGGCCACCGCCCTGGCACTGAAAATCAACGCCAGCGCCGATCTGCCAGTCATTGCGGCGGCGGCCGAAGGTGTGGTCACCCTGAGCGCCAAATGGACTGGCGACAGCGGCAACGACATCAGCCTGCAATTCAATCGCCTGGGCAAGAGCAACGGCGAAGAAACCCCGGCCGGCCTGACCTCGGCGATCACCGCCATGACCGGCGGCGCCGGTGTGCCGGATCAAGTGGCCGCCGTGGCGGCGCTGGGCGATGAACCGTTCGAGTTCATCTGCATGCCGTGGTCGGATCTGTCGACCCTCAACACCTGGCAAGCGGTCATGGATGACAGCACCGGTCGTTGGTCCTGGGCCAAGCAATTGTTCGGTCACGTCTACAGCGCCAAACGCGGCACCGTCGGTACGCTGGTGGCGGCAGGGCAAGCGCGTAACGACCAGCACATGACCATTCAGGCGCTGGAACCGGGCGTGCCGCAACCGTTCTGGGTGCAGGCTGCCGCATTGGCCGCGCGCACTTCGGTGTTCATCTCGGCCGATGCCAGCCGTCCGACCCAAAGCGGCAGCCTGCCAGGTCTCGACCCGGCTCCGGCGAGCGAGCGGTTCACCCTGACCGAGCGTCAGTCGCTGCTCAACTACGGCATCGCCACCGCGTACTACGAAGGCGGCTACGTGCGCATTCAGCGTTCGATCACCACCTATCAGAAGAACGCCTACGGCCAGGCAGACAATTCCTACCTGGACAGCGAAACCATGCACCAGTCGGCGTTCATCGTGCGTCGTCTGCAAAGCGTGATCACCAGCAAATACGGTCGCCACAAACTGGCCTCCGACGGCACCCGTTTCGGCGCCGGCCAGCCAATCGTTACCCCGAGCACCCTTCGCGGTGAGCTGATCGCCCAGTACGCCAAGCTCGAACTGGAAGGCCATGTGGAAAACGCCGAGCTGTTCGCCGAACACCTGATCGTCGAGCGCGACACCCAGGACCCGAGCCGGGTCAACGTGCTGTTCCCGCCGGACTACATCAACGGTCTGCGCGTGTTCGCGCTGCTCAACCAGTTCCGTCTGCAGTACGACGACGCAGCCTGATCGCTGCCTCTGACTGTGTGAATTCGGCCCACCGCGCGTGGGCTTTTTATTTGAAGGGAGAAACACCATGGGTCAACTGATTGCGGGCACCTGCTACGTCAAAGTGGACGGTGCTCAACTGACCATCAACGGTGGCTGCGAAGCACCATTGATGGCCGTTAAACGGGAAACCGTCGTGCCGGGCTTCTACAAGGAAACCGACATCGCGCCGTCGTTCAAAGTGACGGCGCTGCACACCGCGGACTTCCCGCTCAAGCAACTGATCGCAGGCTCCGACATGACCGTCACCTGCGAATTCAGCAACGGTAAAGTCTACGTACTGGCCGGCGCCTATCTGGTGGAAGAGCCGGTATCCAAAGGCGATGACGCCACCATCGAACTGAAATTCGAAGGCATCAAGGGGACCTGGCAATGAGCAACGCCGTGAAGCTTCAAGTTGCGATCGAAGCCCACGGCGAGCCCTTGACCGAGCTCAACCTGCGCCGTCCGACGGTGCAGGAAGTGCGGGCGATCAAGGCGTTGCCGTACAAGATCGACAAGAGCGAAGAGGTCAGCCTCGACATGGACGTCGCGGCCAAATACATCGCCGTGTGCGCCGGCATCCCGCCGTCGTCGGTCAACCAGCTGGATCTGGCTGACCTCAATACGCTGAGTTGGGCGGTCGCGAGTTTTTTCATGAGTGCGGCGTCGGCGCCATCACCGACCTGATCGCAGTCGCCTATGACCTGGCCTGGTTCTGGAAGGTTGACCCCGAACAGATGATGGCCAGGCCACTGGATGTGCTCCGCGAATCGCTGGAGCACGCGCAACGGATCAATGCGATGCAGCAGGTGCAGTGATGGCAGACACACAAACCAAAGAGAAAACATCGGTGCTGCTCACGGGCATCGATGAACTGTCGCCCAAGCTCGGTGCCCTTCGGGCAAAAGTCGAGAGTTTCAAGAAAAACCTGGAGCAGACCGGCCTCGGCAAACTGGACATCAGCGGTCTGTTTAAGGGCGGTAGCGTGATCACGCCGTTCGTGGATGCAATCAAGGTGTCCGACGCGTTCAAGGGCAAATTGGCCGAAGTCAGTGAATCGGCCGAAGGTGTTGATTTGCCGAAAGCGCCAGTGAGCGCTACGCAAAACATGAATGTGTTCAGTCGCTCGATGGAGCAGGTATCGATCGCGGCCAACACGGCCTTGCAGCCTGCTGTTGCGACCGTAACGGCAGGTCTTCAACCTTTGTTGGTTGGATTTGGCAGCCTGCTCGATGACAACCCGAAATTGGTCGAGGGGTTGGCGGCCGGTGCCATCGCATTTTCGGCAATGCAAACGGCTGTGACTGGCGCGACGCAAGTGTTTGATCTGATGAGCATGGTGCTCAAGACCAATCCCATCATGCTGATTGCCATGGGCATTGCCATGGCGGCCGGTGTGATCATTGCCAACTGGGAGCCGATTTCGACGTTTTTCGCCGGGCTCTGGCAAAAGATTGTCGGATATTGGGCGCCGATCAGCGGCGTTTTCTCGGCAATTTTTGATCAAGTCAAAGCAGTCGTGAGTGCAGGATTCGACTTCCTCAAGGCGTGGTTTGCCTGGACGCCCTACGGAATGATCTTGAACAACTGGGGGGCCGTTGTCGGTTTGTTTGCGGCGATCTGGGATCTGCTCGTGGCGCTGACCGTGCCGGTGAAGGAGAAACTGCGCAGCCTGTTCGACTGGGTGCCGCTGGACGCCATTGCCGCGGCTTGGGATCAGGTGCCTGCCATGTTCTCGGGCTACTGGGAGTCAATCAAGCTTGGAGCGCAGGCGTTCTTTTCTTACCTCAGCGGCCTGTTCACTTGGTCGCCCTTGGACGCACTGAGCGAAACATGGGCATCTGTGGTTCAGTTTTTCAGTGAAAAAACGGAAAAGCTCCGGGCCATTCTGGCGCCCATCCAGGAGATGCTGGGCGGTAGCTTTGGTGGTTTTATCGCCAAAATTACTGGCAAGGTCGAAAGCTTCACCGAGGTGCAACAGAAAACCAATGCTGAAGGCAAGGGTGAGTTTGCGCCGGCGGTGGCGTTCATCAATGCCGCTTCCGAGCCGCCCTCCAACGCGCTGGCGACTCCCGGCAGTTTGCCGCTCAAGTCGTCGATGCAGTCCGGTTCTCTGACCCAAAACTCCAGCACCCTGATCCAGCAAAGCGCCGCCAACAACCGCACGCAACTCGAAGGCGGCCTGACCGTGCGCTTCGAAAACGCGCCGGCCGGGTTGCGCACCGATCAACCGCAAACCAATCAACCGGGGCTGGCGCTCAACTCGCGCATCGGCTACCGCTCACTGTCCCTGGGAGGCCTCCAATGAGTTGGCGTGACCGTTTGTTGCCGGCGTCCTTTCGGGGTGTCGGTTTCTGGGTCGATCAGGCGAAAACCCCGGTCGGTAAAAAAGGCCAGTTGCATGAGTATCCGCAGCGGGACCTGCCGTTTTTCGAGGGCCTTGGCCAGCAGGCGAAGATCCACGATCTGACGGCGTTCATCGTCGGCCCCGATTGCCTGGAGCAGCGCGACAAGCTGCTCAAGGCACTGGAGCAGGGCAGTGGTGAACTGGTCCATCCATGGCTGGGGCGGCTACAAGTCAAGGTCGGCGAATGCGACATGACCCACACCCGCCAGGACGGCGGGCTGGTGACGTTTTCGCTGAAGTTTTACCCCGATGAACCGCTGCCGTTTCCGACGGCTACGGTCAGCACGCAGAAGGTGCTGCTGGCCAAGGCCGACACCCTGCTGGGTTCGGCGGTGGCGCGTTTCGAACAGGCCATGACCCTGATCAAGGCCGCGCGGATCGGTATCGCCAATCTGCGCAACAGCCTGACCGGGGTCTATGAAGTGATCCAGGAACAACTCAAACCGTTGATCGAGCAGTACCGACAGATCACCGAGCTGGTCAAGGCGGTCAAGGAATTGCCCAAGGAAGTGGCGGCGGAATTCAAAGGATTGCTCGGCGATATCAAATCGCTCAAGGACTTCGCGAAGGAGGGTTATCGTGGCGTGATTGCCGACGTGTCCCAACAGCTCGAAGCCATCCGCAAGGCCGATGCGCCGAAGCTCACCACCGGCAAGGACACCACGGCCGCGGCGCAAGCCATGGCCGATCTGGTGCAGGACACGCTGCTGGTCAAAGTGGCGCAATGGGTCGCCTCGATGCCGGTCGCGTCGACACCGGTGAAACTGTCATCGACGCCATCGCTGGAGCAGCAGGCGAACCTGCCGGTCACCCGGCAGGAAGTACCGGTCACCGACGATTTGAAAGCGCTGCAAAAGGCGCTGGTCGAGGCGACCAACCCGATGCTGGACAAGGCCGGTCCCGCGCATTATCAAGCCATCGACGATGTGAAACAGGCGCTGCTTGCGCATCTCAAGGCAGTGGCTTCGTCGGGCGTACGGCAGGTCAGCAAGTCGTTTCAGGAAAGCCTTCCGGCGCTGGTCGTGGCGTACAAGCAATTTGCCGATGCAACGCGGGTCACCGAAGTGATTCAGCGCAACGGGATTGCCCATCCGGGGTTTGCGCCGAACGATGTGAAAGTGTCCGGGAAGTGAACCATGAACGAGATGGATAACCGCGTCACATTGACGGTCGGCGGCCTGGAATACGGTGGCTGGAAAAGCGTGGAAATCACCGCGGATCTGGAGCGTCAGTTCCGCACCTTTAAACTCAACATCACCTGGCAATGGCCGGGGCAGACCGTGGACAAGCGGATCCAGCCCGGTGACGCCTGTGAAGTGCGCATCGGCCAGGACCTGGTGCTGACCGGGTATGTATTCAAGGCGCCGATCAGTTATGACGGGCGGCAGATCAGCCTGAACATCGAAGGCAGTTCCTGCACCCAGGACTTGGTGGATTGCGCCGCGACCAACCGCCCGAACCAATGGCATGAGCAATCGCTGTTGAGCATCGTCGAAGCGCTGGCGATCACCTACAAGGTCTTTGTGGTCAGCGAAATTCCCGAGACCTCCCGGCTCAGCAGTCACACCATCGTGCCGGGGGAAACGGTGTTTCAATCCATCGATCGCTTGCTGACGCTTTTCCGGGTGTTTTCTACCGATGATGCCCAGGGCCGGCTGGTGCTGGCCCGGCCTGGCAGTGGTGGCCGGGCCAGTGATGCGTTGGAATTGGGCAAAAATATTCTGTCGGCCAATGCGCCGATGGATTACAGCCAGGTGTTCTCCGAATACCGGGTCATCGGTCAGCACAAGGGCACGGACAAGAAGAGCGGGGCGGCGGTCAGCGAGGTCGAATCGGTGTCCGCCGACCTGAGCTACAAGCGTCGGCGGGTCACGGTGATCAACGAAGGCATGCAGATCAATCCCGATCTCGCCTTGCAACGGGCCAACTGGGAAAGCGCCACCCGCGTCGGCAAGGCCAAAACCACCACCTATCAGGTGCAGGGTTGGCGGCAATCGAACGGCGATCTGTGGCGTCATAACACGTTGGTGCGGGTCAAGGATCCGGTGCTGGGGTTCGATGACGACATGCTGATTTCCAAAGTGACCTACTCGCTGTCGGCGCAAGGTTCGATCACCACCCTGCAAGTCGCACCGCCACATACCTTCGACGCCAATCCCGAGCCTCCCAAAAAGGCCTGAACCTGGCGCCCGACCCTGTGGGAGCGGGCTTGCCCGCGATGGCTGCGGCACATTCAACATCAAGGTGACTGATCCGCCGCTTTCGCAGGCAAGCCAGCTCCCACAAGAGTTGCGGTCGCCTTCAAGGAAAATCCAATGAGCCTACTGACACGCCTCCTGGCGCGCGGCACTGTCGTGCTCGCCAACTCGGCCACCAAGCTTCAATCGCTGCAAATGCGCCTCACCGCCGGCGAAGTGAACGACGACATGGAGCACTTCGAACCCTACGGTTTCACCAGCAACCCACTGGCCGGTGCCGAAGGTGTCGCCACGTTTCTGGGCGGTGATCGCTCCCACGCCATCGTGCTAGTGGTCGCCGACCGTCGTTATCGCCTCCAGTCTCTGGCCCCTGGCGAAGTGGCGATCTACACCGACGAAGGCGACAAGATCCACTTCAAGCGCGGACGGATCATCGACATCGAAACCGCCACCCTGAACATCCGCGCCAGCAGCGCGGTGAACATCGACACCCCCGTGATCAATCAGACCGGAAAAATCGTCTCCACCGGCGATCAGATTGCTGGCGGCATCAGCCAGATCAAACACGTGCATGTCGGCGTTCAAGCAGGCAACGGCCAGACCGGCGCACCGGCGGGAGGGCAGTGATGTTGATCAGCCAGAACCTCCACGCCGCACTGACTCGTGCAGTGTTGATCAGCCTGTTCACCTGGCGCCGTGCCGCCGATGACGATGCCCTCGACGACGAAGAGCGTTTCGGCTGGTGGGGCGACAGCTTTCCTACGGTGGCCGACGACCGCATCGGTTCGCGGTTGTGGCTGTTGCGCCGGGTCAAGCTGACCCGCCAGACCCAGATGGACGCCGAGTTCTACGCCCGCGAAGCCCTCCAATGGCTGATCGATGACGGCCATTGCAGCGCCATCGACATCATCAGCGAACGCCTCGACGCCCAGCGCCTGAACCTGCGCACGGTCCTGACCCTGGCCGACGGCGAACGCCTGGACATCAACCCTGATAACAGTTGGCAGGTGATCTATGCCGTTTGAAACCCCTTCGCTGCCGGTGCTGATCAAGCGCACCCAAAGCGACCTGGCCAGCGATTCGCTGCGCCAGTCCGATGCACAAGTGCTGGCCCGCACCCTCGGTGGCGCCGCCTATGGCCTGTATGGCTATCTGGATTGGATCGCCGAGCAGATCCTCCCGGACAAGGCCGATGAATCGACCCTGGAACGGATCGCCGCACTGCGTCTGAACCAGCCGCGCAAGTCCGCACAAGCGGCCAGCGGCAGCGTCAGCTTTACCGCCAGCGCCGGTGCCGTGCTGGACGTCGACACCCTGCTGCAATCGAGCGACGGTCGCACCTACAAAGTGACCGCCGCACGCACCATCCGCAATGGCCTCAACAGCACCACCATCGCCGCGCTCGAAGCCGGCAGTCTGGGCAATGCCGAGGCGGGCATGACGTTGATTCCGGTGCAGCCAATCCAGGGCATTGCCGGCAACAGTTTCACGGTGCTGGCGCCGGGATTGATTGGCGGCATCGCACGGGAAAGCCTGGAATCCCTGCGCTCCAGGGTCATCAGGTCCTACCGCATCATTCCCCATGGCGGCTCGGCGCAAGACTACGAAACCTGGGCACTGGAATGCCCCGGTGTGACTCGCGCGTGGTGTCGCGGCGGACTCTTGGGGCCGGGAACCGTCAGCCTCTACGTCATGCGTGACGACGATCCGCAACCAATCCCGGACGCGGCACAACTGGCCGAAGTTCAGGCTTACATCGAACCGCTGCGACCGGTCACGGCTGAACTGTACGTGTTGCCACCGATACAAGTGCCGGTTACGTACAGACTGACGCTCACCCCCGACACCACCGCTGTGCGGGCTGCCGTCGAAGCGCAACTGCGTGATTTACACAACCGAGAAGCCGGCTTGGGCGACACCTTGCTGATCAGCCACATCCGCGAAGCCATCAGCAGTGCCACCGGTGAAAGCGACCACACACTGACCTCGCCCACAGTCAATGTCGACGCTGACGTTAACCAGTTGCTGACCTTTGGAGGTTGCATATGGGGGGCATAAGAACCGCCGCGCAATACCACGCGCAACTGCGCAGCCTGCTACCCGGCGGCCCGGCCTGGGACCCAGAGCGGGTTCCAGAGCTCGAAGAAGTGCTCGAAGGCGTTGCCCAGGAATTGGCCCGCCTCGACGCCCGCGCCGCCGACTTGCTCAACGAAATGGACCCGGCCGGTGTCAGCGAATTAGTGCCGGACTGGGAGCGGGTGATGAACCTGCCCGACCCATGCCTGGGCGCCACGCCGTTGTTCGACGACCGCCGTCTCGCGGTTCGCCGCCGCCTGCTCGCGGTCGGCAGTCAGGCCGTCGGTTACTACGTCGAAATCGCCAAGAGCCAGGGTTACCCAAACGCCACCGTAACCGAGCACCGGGCTCCACGTATGGGCTGTTCACGGTTTGGTCAGGCGCATTTCGGCACTTGGCAGGTGCAGTTCATGTGGACCCTCAACACTGGCGGACGCCTCTCACTGGGGCGCCGCTTTGGCGCCAGTTATTGGGGCGAACGCTTTGGCATGAATCCAGGCTCTGCCTTGGAATGCCTTATCCACCGCAGTGCACCGGCTCATACGCAGGTGCATATCAATTATGACTAAGGAGTAGAGAAATGGATTATCCAAAGAGCGTGGCCAGCGTCGGACTGGTCAACGGTAAGTTTATCGATGAAAACCCGCTGACCGGCATGCCAGGGTCGTTGATCCCGGCCGCTTGGGGTAATGCTGTTACGGAAGAGTTGTTGGGTGTCATCAAGGGGGCAGGGGTGGCTCCTGACGAAGTCGATTTTGGACAACTGCTGTTGGCTGTACGCAAGATCAATCAGGCAGGGTTGGTTGATTACGCATTGGATACCGGCACGGCCAACGCTTACAGTGCCAACTACAAGCCTGTGCTCCTCGAACTGGTCGATGGGCTGGTGCTGCGTTTTAAAGCAGTCCATGCCAACACCGGTGCCAGTACCTTCGCCCCGAACGGGATGGCGGCCAAGCCTATCGTAGGTGTTGACCATAACGCTGTTCAGGACGGAGAAATTACCGCGGGTGGCGATGTCTGGGTTCAGTGGAACAGCTCGATTGCCGAGGGGGCGTGGGTGATGGTCGCTAGCACGGGGATGATCAAGCAGACCGGCAGTGACATCGGTGACATCAAAACCGTAGCTACAGCAGAGCCGCCCAAAGGCTGGCTCAAGTGCAACGGTGATATTGTCTCTCGTACACAATATGCAGCGCTGTTTGCGGCGATTGGCACGCGCTTCGGTGCTGGTAATGGCAATACAACCTTTGCCCTGCCGGATCTGCGCGGCGAATTCGTCCGTGGCTGGGATGATAGTCGTGGAATCGATTCCGCGCGGGAATTGGGTAGCGCGCAAGGTGGGCAAAACGCCTCGCACACTCACACGGCAACGACAGCGGCTGCGGGTACCCATACCCACGGAGCCTCGACAGGGGGGGCAGGCACCCACACCCATTCCGGTACTACAAATAACGCCGGGGATCACCAGCACGGCGTTCTAGCCAACGGTAACAACACATCTTACGGCCGCCAGGGTACGGGCAGCGGGCCGGGCGATTACGCTGCGGTGACCGCAGCCGCGGGCAACCATGCCCACGGTCTGGCGATCAACGCGGTGGGGGATCACGTCCATGCTGTCGCAGTAGCTGCCGTTGGCGATCATGCCCACACCGTTACCGTGGCAGCGGTCGGCGGTAATGAATCGCGTCCTCGAAACGTCGCATTGTTGTATGTGATCAAGTACTGATCACCGCATCGATTTTGCGAGTTTCATCCATTAACCACAGGAGCGAGTGATGCGCTTCACCGATCAACAGTTGCGCAACATCTTCCCCAACGCCCGCTCCCAAGCGGGCGTTTTCATTTCTGCCCTCAACACCGCCATGTCTCACCACAACATCAACACCCCCAAGCGCGTCGCCGCCTTCCTTGCGCAAGTCGGTCATGAATCGGGGCAATTGCAGTACGTACGTGAACTGGGTAGCACTCAATACCTGAGCAAATACGACACCGGCACGCTGGCCGCCCGTTTGGGCAACACTCCAGAACCCGACGGCGACGGTCAACAATACCGTGGCCGAGGTCTGATCCAGATCACCGGGCGCAACAACTACCGGCAATGCAGTCTCGGCCTGTTTGGCGATGAACGTCTGCTGTCTCTGCCTGAACTGTTAGAGCAGCCCCAATGGGCGGCCGAATCAGCGGCATGGTTCTGGGAGCAGAATGGCCTGAATGAATTGGCCGATCGCGACCAGTTCAACAGCATCACCCGCCGTATCAACGGTGGGCTGAACGGGTTGCAGGATCGTCTGGAGCTCTGGGCGCGGGCGAGGGCGGTGCTATGCCAGTCTTCGGTCTGATCGGCTGGCGACTGATCGGTCTGCTGGTGCTGGCCGGTTGCTCGGCGGCGCTGGCCTGGCAGTTTCAGGATTGGCGCTACGGCCGGCAACTGGCGGAACAGGCCAGGGTGCACGCCGAGAGCCTTAATCAACTGACTCTGGCGACCGCCACCGAGCAACAGGCCGAACAAAACAAGCGTCTGGCCCTGGAGCAGCGACTTTCGGCCAGTGAACAAACCCATTATCGAGCGCTTAGCGATGCCGAACGTGATCAAGGTCGCCTGCGCGATCGTCTTGCCACTGCTGATGTGCGCCTGTCAGTCCTCCTCGATGCCCATGACGCTGCCTCAACCTGTGCAGTGCCAGCCGCCTCCGGCACCGGCGGCGTGGATCATGGCGCCGCGCGAGCCCGACTTGACCCGGCGCATGCTCAACGAATTATCGCCATCACCGACGCCGGTGACAGCGGATTGATTGCCTTGCAGGCCTGTCAAGCCTATGTCAGGGCTCTCGCTCGCTAACATTTTGATCGGTCCTGAACCTTGCAAGTGCGATTCGCTCGTGTACGGTAGGCCTCATTCCGCTCGATCAGGAGAGAGCCGTGAAAGAGATCACTCATCTGGCCGATCTACTCGGCAGACGCTTGCAGCTTCTCAATGCCCACGTCACTGCCGCCGAGTCCTGCACAGGCGGTGGGATCAGCGAGGCGATCACCCGCATTCCGGGAAGCTCGGCGTGGTTCGAGGCCGGTTATGTCACCTACTCAAACCGTCAGAAAACCCAGCAATTGAATGTCCCGGCCGAATTGTTTTCAACCGCCGGGGCGGTCAGTCGCGAGGTGGTCGAGGCCATGGTCCGAGGCGCGCAGGAAAAAAGCCGGGCGCGTTTTGCCGTGGCGGTCAGCGGTGTGGCGGGGCCGGATGGCGGCTCGCCGAACAAGCCCGTGGGGACGGTGTGGCTGGCCTGGGGCGTCGGTGAGCAGGTGTTCAGCGAGGTCCAGCACTTTGCCGGTAGCCGTGACGAGGTCCGCCGACAAACGGTGAAGGCCGCGCTAGAGGGGCTGCTGCGGCATACCGCTGGAGAAATCTCAAATCAGGGGTAGGCGATCCTGAAACGCTGTGGAATAATACTGGCTACTTATACAGGTGTTGGCCGTCAGGCCTTATTGATTACGTGAGGACTTTAATGGACGACAACAAGAAGAAAGCCTTGGCTGCGGCCCTGGGTCAGATCGAACGTCAATTCGGCAAGGGTGCCGTAATGCGTATGGGCGATCAGGACCGTCAGGCGATCCCGGCCATTTCCACTGGCTCTCTGGGTCTGGACATCGCGCTCGGCATTGGCGGCCTGCCAAAAGGCCGTATCGTTGAAATCTACGGTCCTGAATCCTCCGGTAAAACCACCCTGACACTGTCGGTGATCGCCCAGGCTCAAAAAGCCGGCGCGACCTGCGCATTCGTCGATGCCGAACACGCCCTCGACCCTGAGTACGCCGGCAAACTGGGCGTCAACGTCGACGACCTGCTGGTTTCCCAGCCGGACACCGGCGAGCAGGCCCTGGAAATCACCGACATGCTGGTGCGTTCCAACGCCGTTGACGTGATCATCGTCGACTCCGTGGCCGCTCTGGTGCCAAAGGCTGAAATCGAAGGCGAAATGGGCGACATGCACGTGGGCCTGCAAGCCCGTCTGATGTCCCAGGCGCTGCGTAAAATCACCGGTAACATCAAGAACGCCAACTGCCTGGTGATCTTCATCAACCAGATCCGCATGAAAATCGGCGTGATGTTCGGCAGCCCGGAAACCACCACCGGTGGTAACGCGCTGAAGTTCTACGCATCGGTTCGTCTGGACATCCGCCGTACTGGCGCGGTGAAAGAAGGTGATGAAGTCGTCGGTAGCGAAACCCGCGTCAAAGTCGTGAAGAACAAAGTGGCTTCGCCGTTCCGTCAGGCCGAGTTCCAGATTCTTTACGGCAAGGGCATCTACCTCAACGGTGAGATGATCGACCTGGGTGTGCTGCACGGTTTCGTCGAGAAGTCCGGTGCCTGGTATGCCTACAACGGCACCAAGATCGGTCAGGGCAAGGCCAACTCGGCCAAGTTCCTGGCAGACAACCCGGAAATCGCCGCGACCCTCGAGAAGCAGCTGCGCGACAAGCTGCTGACTCCGGCACCGGACGTCAAGGCTTCGGCCGTCAGAGAGACCGAAGACGACTTGGCTGACGCTGATATCTGATTAATCCGATGACCGCCGTACTCGATACACTCGTCGCGGTGCGGCGAACCGCAATGGACCTGCTCGCGCGACGCGAGCACGGTCGAGTCGAGCTGACGCGTAAACTGCGTCAGCGCGGCGCCCTCCCTGAAATGATCGACACAGCACTCGACCGCTTGACGGAAGAGGGGCTGTTGTCCGAATCCCGCTACCTCGAAAGCTTCGTTTCCTACCGTGCCCGTTCCGGTTATGGCCCTTTGCGCATTCGCGAAGAGCTGAGCCAGCGTGGTCTGCAACGTACCGACATTGAGCTCGCCTTGCGCGAGAGTGGTATCGATTGGCAGGAACAACTGGAAGACACTTGGCGGCGCAAATTTTCCGGGCATTTACCGATAGACGCCCGGGAGCGTGCCAAACAGGGCAGGTTCCTGAGTTATCGGGGATACTCCATGGAAATGATCAGCCGCTTGTTCAGCGGCCGAGGGATGGACGATTGACTGAAACGGCTCGCTATTTCGATAGCGGGCCGTTTTTTTGCATCACGTTACCTTGGACGGTTCCCGTGTGCGTTGTTGTGCCTGGGGTCTGGACTGGGCCCAGTTTTCCGGCAGGTTGATGTAATCCACCAATTCCCGCAGACGGCCATGATCACGAGCGTTGAAGGTAAAGGACAAGCGCACCAGATGGCTGAACTGCGCTTCGTCGTGCTCCTCGCCACTGTAGGCATGCTGATGGAAATGATCGCTCAGGCACAGGTCGGCGAATGCCTCCTGCATGTGTTCAAGCGCCCGGTCGCTGAGCTTATGGTTCATGCGAGTTACGAACTGATGCTTGAGCCAGCGGCTGGAGTGGAAATTGCTGTAGAACTGGTTGATCTGCTCGACGGCCTCTTCGGCGCTGTAGACCAGGCTCAGCAGCTTCATGTCGGTCGGCAGGATGTAGCGATTTTCCTCCAGTTGATGGTGAATGAAGTCCAGCGCGCCTTGCCAGAACTTGCCGCCCGGCGCATCCAGTAGCACGACAGGCACCAGCGGGCTTTTACCGGTCTGGATCAGGGTCAGTACTTCCAGCGCTTCATCCAGCGTGCCAAACCCGCCAGGGCACAGGACCAGCGCATCGGCTTCCTTGACGAAGAACAGCTTGCGGGTAAAGAAAAAGTGGAAGGGCAGCAAGTTGGCGGTGCCATTGACCGTGGGGTTGGCATGCTGCTCGAAGGGCAGGGTGATATTGAATCCCAGGCTGTGTTCCAGGCCGGCACCTTCATGGGCTGCCGCCATGATGCCGCCGCCGGCGCCGGTGATGACCATCATGTCCGAGCGCGCCAGAGCGGCTCCCAGTTCTCGGGCCAGGCCATAAAGCGGGTGTTCTATCGGCGTGCGGGCCGAGCCGAAAACGGTGACTTTGCGTCGACCCTTGAACTGCTCCAGCACACGGAAAGCGTGCTCGAGTTCACGGAGGGTTTGCAGGGTGATCTTGGCATTCCAGCGGTTGTGATCTTCCTGAGCCATGCGCAGCACGGTCAGGATCATGTCGCGGTAAATCGGGATGTTGGGGCTGTTGGGTGAAACCAGGTTGAGTTGTTCTTCGACCTTGCTGGTGAGGTCGTGGCCGCTTTCTTGAAAATGACGGCTCAGTAGGTCATTCGGTTGGTAAGGCATTCAACTTCTCCTTCTGCACAGAACCCTCGGCCCGACAAAACAATCGTCGGCGCCGCGACACCCCTTGTGTCGCTGTCTGCCCAAGCCCATGCCCGGGCGCTCTAACCTGACTCGGTTGCAATCGAGCCATCCATACGGGCTCTGCTTATCCCTTGAATGAAAGAAACGTTCGCACAATAAGACATCGTAATGGGCAGCCCCTTTTCTACCCTCAAAAAAACAACATGAACACTTTGAATTTAGACCCTCGCGACGATTTTCGCTGGCTTGATCATTGCGCCGCAAAGTCTTTCGTGGCAACCGCTTATTGACGATTTGCAAGGTGCTTTCACCGCTCGTCTGAACGCAAGCCGCATGTCCCGCGCTCTGATTTACTAAGTTACAGGCGTGACACGACAACTTTGCGTCAACGGCAGGACGCATCATTCAAGCAATTCAGGGATTTATCGCGTGATCAACGGCGATCAATGCATGCAGGGAGGCGGGAAACCATGCCCAGAGTGACTCTGGAGATCGATGCACAACTGTATCGATTGCTGAAAGCATCGGCCGAGACCCATCATTTGAGTCTCGAAGAGGAGTGCTGCCGACGTCTGGATGGCGGTGAGCGACGTTCGCGTTACTTGCAGGCGCTATTGGCAGAGCTGCGCGCCGAGGATGAACAGCGGCGCGCCAATGCCAGATAGTTATTTCTTCTTCGCGGGAGTCTCTTTCGGGCAGTCCGATTCCTGGAAGCTTGCGGAGCCGACCGGACGGTTGGTCTTCACCTCGGTGAAGTCGTAACGCATGATCGCGCCCTTGGCCATCAGCTTGCGGAAGCCTGGGTTTCTGCATACCGAGGCGCCAAGCTGGAAGTACACCGCTTTGGGATCGGCGCGCATTTTTTCGGCGTGGCTGCTTTGCACGCTCAAGTGGTTGATCAGCACTTTTCCTTCGGCGGTGTAGCCCTGATCAAGAATATCTTCGTTGATCGCCCGTGGAGTGCCAACGCTGCTTTGTACGGCGACGTTTCGCAGCTCTCTGTTCAGATTCTGCTCACTCAATGAAGCAGCCTGAGCGCTGAAGGACGACGCCAGCAAAACGGCAGCGGTGGGAACGATAAGGCGCAGCATGAAACTCTCCTGGTTCAGTGACTGGTGGTTCGACCAACCACGTGACTGTGCGTTCAGTGGCGGCGAATTATAGGGGCAGTGGCCTGGACGGTACAGGCTTGCGCCGACCGCTCTGATAAACTGCCGGCACTTTCTGCCTTGCCGAGTGTTTTTTGTGTCGATTTCCCTTAGCCGACAGCGTTGCCTGCGATGAGTCCTACCCCAGCGCCCTTTGCGGTGAACGCCGTAGCCCGCTTGCGCGATGAGCGCGAAGAGGCGGGCATCAAGCCGATTCAGGCCCGTGGCTGGCGTGCAGCTCGTTGTCGTGCCTGTCGCGTGATCGAGAGCCACTGCCTGTGCGCCTGGCGCCCGCAGGTCGAAACCCGCAGTGGTGTGTGCCTGATCATGACCAACAAAGAAGTGTTCAAGCCAAGCAACACCGGTTGGCTGATTGCCGATGTGGTGCGCGATAACCATGCGTTTATCTGGTCGCGTACTGAAGTCGATCAGCAACTGTTGGCGCTGTTGTCCGATCCGCAATGGCAGCCGTATCTGGTCTTTCCGGGTGAATACGTTGAGCCCGAACGCGTCACCAACAGCGTCGAGACCGATAGCACCAAGCGTCCGCTGTTCATTCTGCTGGACGCCACCTGGACCGAAGCCCGGAAGATCTTTCGCAAGAGCCCGTATTTTGATCGCTTGCCGATCTTGAGCCTGCTGCCCGAAAAACTGTCACGTTATCGACTGCGCCGTTCTACCCGTAGCGAACATTTATGCACCGCTGAAGTGGCTGCACTGTGTCTCGATCTGGCCGGTGATACCGAGGCCGCGTCAGCGCTGGACGCTTATTTTGACGTGTTCAGTCAGCATTATCTGGACGCAAAAAACCAACTGGACATGAACCTCGCCACACCGGCCCACGCCGAGCTGATGCCGTTTGTTCATAACGACGTCCCCGCCATGTTCTGATTGTCGCCCATACTGCAAAGAACTGTACCGGTTATGTATCTTGACCACCCCGGTTTCGCTGGGCATGCTTGGCGCCGATTAGGGCGCGGCCATCGTTTGATACGCCGTATTTTTACGTGAATAGCCATGTGATTGGCGTTGAACGTGCCCTGTTGGTGCATCTGCGTGGCTGCACCTGGAGTTGTTTGAAAAACAGGATCATTTGAAAAATGGCCACATACGAAATCCTGATTGCCGACGACCATCCTCTTTTTCGTAGTGCCTTGCATCAAGCGTTGACCTTGGGCCTGGGCCCGGATGTCCGTCTGGTGGAAGTGGCAAGCATTGCCGAGCTGGAAAGCCGTCTGACCGAAAAGGCCGATTGGGACCTGGTGTTGCTGGACCTGAACATGCCAGGGGCTTACGGTTTTTCCGGGCTGGTGCTGTTGCGTGGTCAGTACCCGCAGATTCCAGTGGTGATGGTGTCGGCTCAGGAGGAAGCGTCGATCATGGTGAAATCCCGTGAGTTCGGCGCCAGCGGTTTCATTCCCAAGTCCAGTGACCTGAGTGTTATTCAAAAAGCCGTGCGCGCGGTGCTCGATGGTGACGTTTTCTGGCCGCCCCAGGCCTTCGAAGCGGTCAGCGTTTCCGACGAAGCCAAGGCGGCCAGTGAAGGCCTTGCCAGCCTGACGCCCCAGCAGTTCCGGGTGTTGACCATGGTCTGTGAGGGTTTGCTGAACAAGCAGATTGCTTACGAATTGAGCGTTTCCGAAGCGACGATCAAAGCCCACGTCACCGCGATTTTCCGTAAGCTGAATGTACGGACCCGGACTCAGGCGGCGCTGCTCTTGCAACAACTTGAGTCAATTTCGAGCCACTAAGGTGTTATGTATTCACGCTTTTTTGACTTTGCTTCATCTAGCTTTCCCACTCCTTTTTGGTCAGTTGCTTACTCTATGTCACCTTTCAAAGGCCAGACCGGCCTAAAACGCATCCTCAACGCCTCCGGCTACTCCCTGGACGGTCTGCGCGCGGCCTTCACCGGTGAAGCGGCTTTTCGGCAACTGGTGTTGCTCAATGCGATCCTGATTCCGCTGTCGTTTTTCCTGAACGTCAGCCGTGTCGAGCGGGCGCTGCTGATTGCAGTCTGCCTGTTGGCGTTGATTGTCGAATTGCTCAACTCGGCGGTCGAAGCGGCCATCGACCGCATTTCCCTGGAATTGCACCCACTGTCCAAGAATGCCAAGGACATGGGTAGCGCCGCTCAACTCGTAGCGTTGAGCATGGTCGCGCTGGTATGGGCGGTGATCCTGCTTTAAGCGATGGCAGGCAGAACGATCTCGTCGCTGCGCTGAACCCCGGCGGTGAAGGCGCGGCACAGTTCGAGGAATTCGCGCATCGCCGAGGTTTGATATTTCTGTTTGTGCCAGATGAAATAGAACTGCCGCGCCAGGTCCAGATCCGGTGTTTCCACCGGCACCAGGCTGCCACGACGGAACGCATCGCGCAGCGCCAGGCGTGAAATGCAGCCAATCCCCAAACCCGATTCCACCGCGCGCTTGATCGCTTCGGTGTGTTCCAGTTCCAGGCGAATGTTCAGCGCGCTGCGGTGGTGGCGCATGGCCTGGTCGAACGTCAGCCGTGTGCCAGAGCCTTGTTCTCGGAGAATCCACGCCTCATGACTCAGCTCCTCCATGCTGGCTGTGCCGCGTTTGGCCAGCGGATGCTGGGGCGCACAGAACACCACCAGCTCATCTTCGACCCAGCTTTGCACTTCGATGTCCGGATGGCTGCAGTCGCCTTCGATTAGACCCAGATCAATTTCATAATGAGCCACCTGTTGCACGATGTTGGCTGTGTTCTGCACATGCAGCTTCACCTGGCTTTCCGGATGGCGCTGCATGAAGCTGCCGATCAGCAGCGTGGCCAGGTAATTGCCGATGGTCAGGGTCGCGCCCACCGCCAGGGAGCCGAAACCGGACTTGCCGTTGAGCAAGTCTTCGATTTCCTTGGCCTGATCGAGCAGGGCCACCGCTTGCGGCAACAGCTGTTTGCCGAGGGCGTTGAGGCTCAGCCGTTTGCCGGCGCGATCGAACAGCTGACAGCTGCATTGGCGCTCCAGCTCGGTGATCGAGGTGCTCGCCGCCGATTGCGAGAGGTTGAGCAGGCCCGCGGCACGGGATACGCTTTCCTGCTGGGCGACGGCGACGAATACTTGAAGTTGACGGAGAGTAAATCGCATATCTATATAACCGATAACCCTTATCTTAATAATCCATTTAACAGATATTGTCGCTGCCATTAGAATGCGATGCAATTGTGCACATCATTGGCGCAGGCAAAATCTCCAGGAGTCCCACGTACATGAGCAACATGAACCACGAGCGTGTCCTCAGTGTTCATCACTGGAACGACACTCTGTTCAGCTTCAAGTGCACCCGCGATCCGGGCCTGCGCTTCGAGAACGGTCAGTTCGTGATGATCGGCCTGCAACAGCCCAACGGCCGGCCGCTCATGCGCGCTTACTCGATTGCCAGCCCGAACTGGGAAGAGCATCTCGAGTTCTTCAGCATCAAAGTGCCTGATGGCCCGCTGACTTCCCAGTTGCAGCATCTGAAGGAAGGCGACGAGATCATCATCAGCAAAAAGCCTACCGGCACCCTGGTGCTGGATGACTTGAAGCCTGGCAAGCATTTGTACCTGCTCAGCACCGGTACCGGTCTGGCGCCGTTCATGAGCGTCATCCAGGACCCGGAAACCTACGAGCGTTTCGAAAAGGTGATCCTGTGCCACGGCGTGCGTTACGTCAACGAAGTCGCTTACCGCGAATTCATCACCGAGCACCTGCCGCAGAACGAGTTCTTCGGCGAGGCCCTGCGTGACAAGTTGATTTACTACCCGACCGTGACCCGCGAGCCGTTCGAAAACGAAGGCCGCCTGACCGACCTGATGCGCAGCGGCAAGCTGTTCAGCGACATCGGTCTGCCACCGATCAACCCGCAGGACGACCGCGCCATGCTGTGCGGCAGCCCGAGCATGCTCGACGAGACCAGCGAAGTGTTGAATAGCTTCGGCCTGAAAGTTTCGCCACGGATGCGCGAGCCGGGTGATTACCTGATCGAGCGTGCGTTCGTCGAGAAGTAAGAACACCGCATTACTAAAAAGCCCCCATTGCCTGTGCAGGCAATGGGGGCTTTTTTATGCCGGACGAAATCGCCTACGGGTTGGGTACGGGAATGACTTCGAGAACGCGGATAAGTCCGGCTTGGGGGTAGTGCCAGCGCACATCGAGATCCCAGAACTGCGCGCCGTATTCCCGCTCAGGCGTAGGGATCTGGTACGCCGGGCGTGGATCTTGTGCCAGGCATTGCTCGATCAGCTCAACCAGGGGCTCGCCAAGCCGCTGAGCGTGGCTGTGGGCCTGTTGTAATGCTGAGTCCGTCCACTGCACGGGAATCAGCAGCGGCGGGGCGCTGGCGATGTTGTTGGACGCCGTGTTGATGATGTCGGCATAGGGCACGTAGGGTTTGATGTCGAGAACTGGCGTGCCGTCCAGCAAGTCGATGCCGGAGATCCACAGCCGATTGGCTTCGACCTTGTCCAGTTTGACCACCGACTGACCGATGCCATTGGGGCGATGTGTCGCGCGGGTGGCGAACACGCCCATGGATTTGTTGCCACCCAGGCGCGGCGGGCGGACTTTGAGGCGTGGCTTTTCTTCCAGCGCTTGATGGAACAGGAACAACAGCCACACATGGCTGACCTGCTCCAGCCCCTGCACGGCATCACCCTGATCGAACGGCGCCACCAGCTCCAGCACGCCGCGAGCGGCCGGGGCCAGTTGCGGTTGACGCGGAATGGCGAACTTCTCCTTGAAGCCGGAGCGCACGAAGCCGATGGGGGAAACGCTGTAGGTCATGGTCTGGGTCGAGGCAGGGTTGGGGTGGGGATGATAACCCGATCAACCGTTGCAACGGTGGCGCCTGTCAGTCCGTCATCGCGGGCAAGCCACGCTCCCACAGGGTTCTCGAGAGAACACAAATGTTGTGTACGGCATAAAACCTGTGGGAGCGTGGCTTGCCCGCGATAGCCGCACCGCGGATCAGAGGCTGAACCCACCATCCAAAGGAATGACATTCCCGGTCATATAAGCCCCGGCCGTACTCGCCAGGCTGATCGCCAGCGCCGCCATTTCTTCCTCCCGGCCCCAGCGCTTCATTGGAATCAACGCCGTGTCCTCAGCCAGCGCCTGCTCATCATTGCCAATGTGCTGAGTCATCTTGCTCGGGAAGCGTCCCGGGGCAATCACGTTGACATTGATGTGCTGGCTCACCAGCTCCCGCGCCAGGATCCGCGACAGTTGGTGCAGGGCGGCTTTGCTCGGGCCGTAGGCATACGCCTGTTCGCCGAAGGATGAAATCCCGGCCACCGAGCCGATGTTGATGATTCGCGCCGGACTCGCCGCCGAACCGGCCTTGCGCAGCAGCGGCAGAAATTGCTGAATGCAGTTGAATACCGACGTCACGTTGAGCTGCATGACTTTTTCCCAGCCCTTGACCGGGTAACTCTCCAGCGGCGCGCCCCAGGTGGTGCCGGCGTTGTTCACCAGAATATCCAGCTGGCTGATCTGTTCGCTCAAGTGCGCAGCCAGTTGTTGAACGCCTTCTTCGTGCGCCAGGTTGGCGGCCACGGCATGGCAAACCCCGAAAGCACTCAGCTCAATGGCGGTTTGCTGGCAAGCCTCGGCATCCCGGGCGCACACGTACACGGTGGCGCCGGCCTCGACATAAGCCTTGGCGATCATTTTGCCGATACCGCGGGTGCCGCCGGTCACCAGAGCGGTGCGGCCTTGCAGAGAGAAGTAGGGGTGCATGGCGAGTCCTGAGGGCTGAGGGTCAATACACCCTAGTCTTCAGCCGCCGGAAGCGGAGCCACTATTTTTGCGCGGAATGTGGGTCTATACAGCCTTGAACCGCCACCGCCCTTGTAGGAGCACAGCTTGCTGGCGATGGCGTTTTGAAGATCGCCTTCGCGGGCAAGCCTCGCCCCTACAGGGACTGTGGCGTTCGTGGGCGATTTACTGCGGGCGCACGCGCAGGGTCAGGCCCTTGAGGAAGTTGCGCAGCAATTGATCGCCGCACGGGCGGTAGTTGGTGTGGCCGAATTTGCGGAACAGCGCGCTCAGCTCAGGCTTGGACACCGGGAACTCGGCGGCCTTGAGGATGGCGTGCATGTCGTCTTCCTTCAGTTCGAAGGCGACGCGCAATTTCTTCAGGATGATGTTGTTGGTCACCGGCACTTCGATCGGCTGCGGCGGACGGCTTTCGTCCTTGCCACGCTTGAAGATCACCAGACCGTCGAGGAAATGCGCCATGACTTCGTCCGGGCAACGTACGAAACCTTCCTCGTCTTCTTCTTTCTTGTCGAGGTACGTCACCAGGTCTTCCAGAGTGACGTCCATGCCGCCGAGCTTGATGATCTCGATGACTTTCTTGTCGCTGATGTCGAGCATGTAGCGCACGCTGCGCAGTACGTCGTTATGAATCATGTGTGCAGTCCTGATATTTCGCTGTGGGCGCCGCATAAAGCTGCGGCGCCGAAATGTATGGCGGCGGGAAAAGCCTTAGAACTTTTCTTTGCCGGACAGGTAGCGCCATTGCCCCAACGGCACTTTGCCGATGGACACGCCGCCGATGCGGATGCGGCGGATGGCGACGACCTTGAGGCCGACGGCCTGGCAGAACAGGGCGATCACGCCCGGTTGTGGGTTCTTCATGGCAAAGCGCAGACGGTTTTCGTTCTGCCAGCTGGCCTTGACCGGTGGCAGTTCCTTGCCCTTGTACGTCAGGCCGTGGTTCAGGCGGTTGAGGCCATGAGCCACCATGTCGCCTTCGACCTCGACCACGTATTCCTGCTCGATCTTGCTGGCATCGGCGGTGAGTTTGCGCAGGATCTTCCAGTCCTGGGTGAACACCAACAGACCGCTGGCGTTGGCCTGCAGGTCGGCGCTGGCGGTCAGGCGCAAGAAGTGGCCCTTGAGCGGGCGTTTGCCGTAGCGGTGTTCTTCGCTCAGGGTCGCGGCGCTGAGGGTCGCCATGGCGCTGTCCGCGTCCATGCCCGCCGGGACGTTCATCAGGATGGTCACCGGCTCCGGCGCAGTGGCCTTGGCCTCTGGGTCGAGCTCGACTTTCTGGGTGTCGACCTTGAACTGCGGCTCGTCGATGACTTCACCGTCCACGGTGACCCAGCCGCCCTCGATGAACAGCTCAGCCTCCCGACGGGAGCAGCCGACGAGTTCGATGAGGCGTTTGGAGAGACGAATCGGGTCAGTCATGACAGGGCCGTAACAAAAAAGGGGTGGGCATTGTACCTGCTGGGCGCGGGTTAATCGCGAGTCCATTTGCCTCATGTGGCTTTTTGTGGGAACTGGCTTGTCGGATCGCCGCACCGCTGCGATTGCATCGCTTCGACCTGACAGACAGACCGCGTCGTCTGCATCGCAGGCAAGCCAGCTCCCACATTGTTTGTGTCAGCCATTGCGCGTGCGTTGTTGCGCCTGGCGCAAACGCATATGCAGCAATGGATAAGGCTGGCCCATACCGTCATGCTCCGAACGACCAATCACCTCGAAGCCCTGCTTGAAGTAAAACCCCAGGGCCTGCGGGTTCTGCTCGTTGACGTCCAGCTCATCAGCGTTCAGGTGTTCCAGGGCGTAGTGCAGCAATTGCTTGCCCAAGCCCTGGCCGCGGTGATCCGGGTCGATGAACAGCATTTCGATCTTGCCCGCCGCCACGCCGGCGAACCCGGTAATGTGTTGGCGCGAGTCTTTAGTGCAGATCAGCATGACGGCGTCGAGGTAGCGGGTCAGCACCAGGTTTTTCAGCAGTTCTATGTAACTGTCGGGCAGAAAGTCATGGGTAGCGCGCACCGAGGCTTCCCACACTTGGGTGAGTTCTTCGTAGTCGCTCTGTTTCGGTGTGTAAATGACCGAATGTTGATGCATGGCCGCTTGCTCCTTCTGTTAAGAGCCGTTCCCGTAAGGCTGCGAGTTTTTCTCCCACAAAACGATAGACGTAAAAAAGCCCCGCATCTCGCCAAGAGAGCGGGGCTTTTCGTATTTTTTGCGTTTAGATCTGTTCAGCCCACAGGTCGTATTCGTCGGCGTCGGTCACTTTGCACCAGACCTTATCGCCCGGCTTCAAGTTGCTGCCGTTGTCGATGAACACATTGCCGTCGATTTCCGGGGCATCGAAGAAGCAACGGCCGACCGCGCCTTGCTCGTCGACTTCGTCCACCAGCACTTCGATTTCACGGCCGATGCGCATTTGCAGGCGCGCCGAGCTGATGGCCTGCTGGTGCGCCATGAAGCGATCCCAGCGGTCTTGCTTGACGTCGTCCGGCACGATCTCCAGGTCCAGATCGTTGGCCGGTGCGCCTTCGACCGGCGAGTACTGGAAGCAGCCGACGCGGTCCAGCTGCGCTTCGGTCAGCCAGTTCAGCAGGTACTGGAAGTCTTCTTCGGTTTCGCCGGGGAAGCCGACGATGAAGGTCGAACGGATGATCAGGTCCGGGCAGATCTCGCGCCAGTTCTTGATTCGAGCCAAGGTCTTGTCTTCGAAGGCCGGGCGTTTCATGGCTTTGAGGACTTTCGGGCTGGCGTGTTGGAACGGGATGTCCAGGTACGGCAGGATTTTCCCGGCGGCCATCAGCGGGATCAGCTCATCGACGTGCGGGTACGGGTAAACGTAGTGCAGACGCACCCAGACGCCGAGGGTGCTCAGGGCTTCGCAGAGTTCGGTCATGCGGGTTTTCACCGGCGCGCCGTTCCAGAAGCCGGTGCGGTATTTCACGTCGACGCCGTAGGCGCTGGTGTCCTGGGAAATCACCAACAGCTCTTTGACGCCGGACTTGACCAGGCGCTGGGCCTCGTCGAGCACGTCACCGACCGGGCGGCTGACCAGTTTGCCGCGCATCGACGGGATGATGCAGAAGCTGCAGCTGTGGTTGCAGCCTTCGGAAATCTTCAGGTAGGCGTAGTGGCGCGGGGTCAGTTTGATCCCTTGCGGCGGCACCAGGTCGATCAGCGGGTTGTGATCCTGACGCGGCGGCACGACGTCGTGCACGGCGTTGACCACTTGCTCGTACTGCTGCGGACCGGTCACGGCCAGCACACTTGGGTGCACGTTGCGGATATTGCCTTCTTCCACGCCCATACAGCCAGTCACGATGACCTTGCCGTTTTCCTTGATGGCTTCGCCGATCACTTCCAGGGACTCAGCCTTGGCCGAGTCGATGAAGCCGCAGGTGTTGACCACCACGACGTCAGCGTCCTGATAAGTGGACACAACGTCATAGCCTTCCATGCGCAGCTGGGTAAGGATGCGCTCGGAGTCGACCAGTGCTTTCGGGCAACCCAGGGATACGAAGCCAACCTTTGGATTGGCCGGCGCAGGAGTGGTGGACATGTCTAACCTCGGTATTTGTGACGCCTCCAGCCGAAGACGGCAAGGCGACAGACGGGCGCTATGTTGCACCCTCTGGTCAAAAAGTGCGCAATTCTAACGATGGGCGGCGCACTTGACCAGCTTTATGCAGGGAAATACGACGAGTGCTGCGCTATGCTTCGCGCCGTTACGCTTTACCGATTTTTTACAGTCAATAAATCGTCTGTAACAACAAGTAAAACAGTGCATGCTGCACCACAAATCATAGTGCTTCTTCGAAGAAGCCCGGATCTGAGTAGTAGGAGTGATGGATGGGGCAGGCAAGTAGTCAGGCGATAGCCGGCGGACATTCGGCGGCGAAGCCGATCAGCATGCTGGTTGCGGCGGTCGGAGTGGTTTATGGCGACATCGGCACGAGCCCGTTGTACACCCTCAAAGAAGTGTTTTCCGGTGGCTATGGCGTGCCCGTCAACCATGACGGCGTGCTGGGCATTCTGGCGCTGATCTTCTGGTCGCTGATCTGGGTCGTGTCGATCAAATACATGCTGTTCGTGCTGCGTGCCGACAACCAGGGCGAGGGCGGAATCATGGCCTTGACCGCGCTGGCACGACGAGCGGCGGCGGGGCATGCAAAATTGCGCACGCTGCTGGTGGTCTGCGGGCTGATCGGCACGGCGCTGTTCTACGGCGACAGCATGATCACCCCGGCGATTTCCGTGCTGTCGGCGATTGAAGGGCTGGGGCTGGCCTTCGAAGGCATCGACCATTGGGTGGTGCCGCTGTCGTTGATCGTGCTGGTGGCGCTGTTTCTGATCCAGCGTCATGGTACGGCGCGGATCGGCATTCTGTTCGGGCCGATCATGGTCACCTGGTTTCTGGTACTCGGCGCGCTGGGCGTGTATGGCATCAACCAGCACCCGGAAGTGTTGCAAGCGATAAACCCGGTATGGGGCGTACGCTTCTTCATGGACCATCCAGGCATGGGGATCACGATTCTGGGTGCCGTGGTGCTGGCGTTGACCGGCGCCGAGGCGCTGTACGCCGACATGGGCCACTTCGGTCGCAAGCCGATCGCTCGGGCCTGGTTCATCTTGGTATTGCCCGCACTGGTGCTGAACTACTTCGGCCAGGGCGCCTTGCTGCTCGGTGATCCGGAAGCCGCCCGCAACCCGTTCTATCTGCTGGCGCCAAGCTGGGCGCTGATCCCGTTGGTAGCGTTGTCGACGATGGCCACGGTGATTGCCTCGCAAGCGGTCATTTCCGGTGCCTTCTCCCTGACCCGTCAGGCGATCCAGCTCGGCTACATTCCGCGCATGCGTATTCGGCACACTTCCAGTGCCGAGCAAGGGCAGATCTATATCGGCGCGGTGAACTGGGCGCTGATGGTCGGCGTAATCCTGCTGGTCCTGGGCTTCGAGTCCTCCAGTGCCCTGGCCTCGGCCTACGGTGTGGCGGTGACCGGGACCATGCTGATGACCACGATTCTGGTGTCGGCGGTGATGCTGCTGCTATGGAAATGGCCTCCGGTTCTCGCGGTTCCGGTGTTGCTCGGCTTCCTGTTGGTAGACGGTTTGTACTTCGCCGCCAACGTGCCGAAAATCGTCCAGGGCGGTGCGTTCCCGGTGATCGCCGGTATCGCACTGTTCGTGCTGATGACCACCTGGAAACGCGGTAAGCAACTGCTGGTCGATCGCCTGGACGAAGGCGGGTTGCCGCTGCCGATCTTCATCAGCAGTATCCGCGTGCAACCGCCACATCGGGTCCAGGGCACCGCTGTGTTCCTTACCGCGCGCCCGGATGCCGTGCCCCACGCGCTGTTGCACAACCTGCTGCATAACCAGGTGCTGCACGAGCAAGTGGTGCTGCTGACAGTGGTGTACGAAGACATCCCGCGCGTTCCGCCGCAACGACGTTTCGAGGTCGATTCCTACGGCGAAGGCTTCTTCCGGGTCATCCTGCACTTCGGTTTCACCGACGAGCCGGACGTGCCGCAAGCGCTGAAACTGTGTCATCTCGATGACCTGGACTTCAGCCCGATGCGCACCACGTACTTCCTCAGCCGCGAGACGGTCATCGCCTCCAAGCTCGAAGGCATGGCCCGCTGGCGCGAGGCGTTGTTCGCCTTCATGCTGAAAAACGCCAATGGCAACCTGCGCTTCTTCAACTTGCCGCTGAACCGGGTGATTGAACTGGGTACCCAGGTCGAGATGTAAGCCTCATGAAAAAGCCCCCGTTGCCGTGAAGGTAGCGGGGGCTTTTTATCGTCTGGCACTTGATCCGAACCTACAAAAATCCTTGTGGGAGCGGGCTTGCCCGCGATAGCGGTATGTCTGTCACATCAATGCCGGATCTGCTGCCGTCATCGCGGGCAAGCCCGCTCCCACAGGGGAATTGAGTGTTTGCTGGAATGTGCCTTTACTGGCTTTCAGGCCGCTCTGCTTCAGATTCGGTCTGTGTCCGGGCAGGTCGCGGCGTCAGCACCTTCACCACATCATCAATCACTGCCTTGGACATAGCCGTCAGATAATGCGCGGCCCAGGCGTGGCGGTCGGTGTCCTTTGCGTAGGCGGCATCCTCGGTAAATGATTTGGCGAGGAACAGCAGGTCGGAGGCTTGTGACACCTTCTGTAAACGAAACTAAACATGTCCCCATTTATCTGAGTTCAGCGCAGCCCCCTGTGGGAGCGGGCTTGCCCGCGATAGCGGTATGTCTGTTACATCAATGTCGGACCTGCCGACGTCATCGCGGGCAAGCCCGCTCCCACAGGGATCTGTGGTGCGGTTAAATTGCGTGCTAATGAAAAAGCCCCCGAAACCGTGAGGTGTCGGGGGCTTTTTTGTGTCCGGGGACTCAGATCACTCCTGAGCCGGCGTCTCCTTCGCTTGACGCTTCACGATGGCATCCACCAACCGCTGCGCCAACGCCGGATAGTTCTCGTCGAAGTGATGGCCGCCAGGCAGTTTCATCGCTTCGCCCACGGCGGTCTTGTCGGTGCAGCCGCTTTCGTCGACTTCTTCCTCGCCGTAGATGCACACCACTTTCGCCGGCGGCAGCTTGGCCATTTCCGGGCCGGTGGCGGCTTCTTTGCCGGCGTTGCCGAGCCAGCCTTCGACTTCGATCTCGAAGCTGCCGGTGCGGGCGAAGGCCAGCAGGATGATTGCGTCGATGCGTTGCTGTTCTGATTCCGGCAGGCGGTTGTAGATGGCTGGCAGGACGTCGGCGCCAAACGAGTAGCCGGTCAGGATGAAGCGCTTGGTGCCCCATTTCTGCCGGTAGTGCTGCATCAGTTCGGTCAGGTCCAGAGCGCTTTGTTCCGGGCTCTTGTGCTGCCAGTAGTAGCGCAGGGTGTCGATGCCGACCACTGGATAGCCGATTTTGGCCATCTCGCCGGCCACGTCGCGGTCCAGGTCGCGCCAGCCGCCGTCGCCGGAGAGGAACAGGGTGACGGTGTCCTTGGCTTGGCCGGCCGGCACTTCGACCACCGGAATCTGCAGGCCGCCGGCGGCTTTATCGCCACCGACGAGGGTTTTGCGCAGTTCGTTGTTCAGCACTTGCGGCAGGTTGATGTCGTAGTCGCTGATGCTGGTTTCGGCGTTGGGCTGGTCACGCACGAAGCCGGCGCTGGTGTCATCCGGGTTGTCGTTCCAGGCCACCAGCCAGTGACCGTGGGCAGCACTTTTTGGCAGCAGATGAGTGCAGCCAGGTTTTTCCAGGGCCAGGTCAACCGAAATGGCCTGGGCCTTGTCGTCCTTCTGCTCGGCCAGCCAGCGCCACGCCAGCACTGCGCCAGGACCGATGCCGCTGACCAGGGTTGCCGGGCCTTTGAGTTCTCTGAGGCCTGCTTGCAGGGCCCGACTTTGCTGGATGCAGTCCTTGGGCAGGATCACCTGGACGATCTGCGCCGAGCCGCTGCGGCTCAGGGTCATCAATTGTTTATCGCTGAGCTTCTGTTCTTCATTGACCGCCACCAGCACCTGCGCGCGCGGCGTGGTGCCGGGGATGACGCGGGTCATCGCGGCGCCATCGGCCGGCGTCAGCAGTTCGAGGGTCGGTTCGGGTGCCGGGCGTTTGAGGTACCAGTAACCGCCACCGACAATCAGGGCCAGCACTACCAGTGTGGCCAGTACGTACCGCAGGGAGCGTTGAATCATCAGCGTTTCACCAATCCAGTCAAGCCGCCCGCAATCAGGGCGGCAGTGTCGGCCAGGGCCACCAGCGGATCGAGTCCGGCGGGCACGGCCATATAACGGGGTTCCCAGTCAGGCTGGAACTTGTCTTTGAAGCGGCGCAAACCTTGGAAGTTATACAGCTGCTCACCACGGCGGAACACCATCGAGCCCAAGCGCTGGGTCAGTGGTGCGCCGCGCCGGGGTTGCAACCCCGACAATGGCACCATGCCCAGGCTGAAACGCGCGTATCCATGATTTTTATAATGTTGAATCAGGCCGACCATCATGAACTCCATGGTCAGCTTCGGGGCATCGGGGTGCGCGCGCATCAGGTCGAGGCTGGCCAGTTCATGGCCGTAGGTCTCGAGCAGGTTGGCGAACGCCACCGGGCGCCCTTCGAAACGTATCACTGCAATACGGAAGTGCTTGAGGTAGTCATCACTGAAACGCCCGAGCGAGAAGCCTTTCTCGCGCACATTCTTGCCGGTCAGCCAGGCATCGGAAATCACCTTGAGCTCGTCCATCGGCGCTTGTCCCGGCTCATGGATCTCCAGTGACAGGCCGTCACGGGTGCCACGGTTCCAGGTGTAGCGCAGGTCCTTCATCTCTTTGCCTTTGGCTTCGAGATCGAAACGCTTGAGATCGACCCGGGCTTCTTCGCCGAGCTTGATCGCGGTCAGGCCGATGTCCATGTAGTACGGCAGGTTCTCGGCACGCACTTGATAAAACACAGGGCGGGCGTGATGGATATCGCACAGGTCACGGAACTGCCAGATCATTTCCGCTCGCTGCTGGGTCGGGCCAATCGGGTCATACAGCGCCACCAGGCTGCGGCCACGGCGGGCGTACATCAGGAACGCCTCGTCGTTAGGGTGAAACAACAGCGCCTTGTCACCGGTCAGGGCCAGGCCGCCATCGGGTTGGGACGAAGCCATGAGGATCTTTGCCGCCCGCTCCAGTTCATCGGCGGTTGGCAGGTGGATCACCGGGCGCGCGGTGCGCAGCAGCCAGGTCAGGGACACCACCACCAGCAGGACCGCGGCACCGAGCAACGAGCGCAAGCCTCGCGGGGCATCGGCGTCGAGGGTGAACTGCCACCAGAGTTGATGGCTGTAGGGAACGTCCTGATAGGCGAACAGCAGCAACCAGATCGATGCGCCGAGTACGCAAAGACTCGACACCAGATACAGCGGCGAAAACGGCAGCTCGGTCAGGCGGCTGGGACGGTAGAACGAACGCCGGAAAACCCCCAGCAAACTTGCTGTCAGGGTCATCAGGCAAGCTTCCTCCCAGTCGAAGCCTTTGAGCAGAGAGAGCACGGCGCCGACCAACAACAGAATAGTGGTCAGCATCCACGCGGCCGACAGGCGGCGACGCAAGCCCTGAGCCAGCAGCAGGCAGAGCACGCCCACCAGGCTGGCGCCGAAGTGCGAGGCGTCGACCAGTCGATGCGGGATCAGAAAACCGATGTGTTCAAGACGTGTATCGATCTCCGGTGTCACGCCGGAGAACAGCAACACCACGCCGGACAGGAACACCAGCACCGCCAGAATCGGCGCGGCCAGGCCTGAGGCGGCGCGCAGCGACTGGCGCGTTTGAAACAGGCGCTGGCCTTCGTTGATCAGCAACAATATGCAAGCCACCAGCAGCGGCAATATCACGTAGATCAGGCGGTAGAGCAGCAGGGCAGCAGCCAGTGGCGCCGCACCGAGCTTGTCGGCGAAGGCCGCCAGCAAAATCGCTTCGAACACCCCGACACCGCCGGGTACATGGCTGAGCACGCCGGCGGCCAGAGCCAGTAGGTAGACCAGCAGGAACGCACCGAAGGGCGGCGCTTCCGGCAGCAACAGATAGAGCACCGTCGCGGCGGCAGCTACGTCCAGAGCGGTAATGACCAGTTGCAGGAAGGTCAGGCGGCGGCCCGGCAAGCGCAAGGTGCGGCGGCCGACCTTGACCAGCAGGTTGTCCGGGTAAGGCTGTTCCGGCAAGCGACGACGGTAGATGCCGATCGCCAGTACCGTGGTGAGCAGCAGCACGCCCATTGCAATCGCACCCAGCAACGTCTCGGAGAAACCCAGGGCCAGTGAAGCGGCAGGCAGGTTGCTGAGGGTGGCGAGGGCGGCCAGGGGCGGGAGGGCACAGCCGAGCGAGAGGCTGGCAAACAGCGTCATGTGTGCGACTTCCGAAGCCCCCACGCCATGCCGTGCATATAGACGGTAGCGAACCGAGCCCCCCGACAGCAGCGACAGACCGATGGCATTGCCGATGGCGAAGGCGGTGAAACCGCCCAGCGCCACGACTCGCGGTGCCAGCGTCACGCCGGCATAACGACTGGCCGACCATTCGTAACCCAGCAGAATGATGAAGCCGACGACGGTC
This sequence comes from Pseudomonas sp. GGS8, assembly GCF_024168645.1. Lineage (NCBI taxonomy): Bacteria > Pseudomonadati > Pseudomonadota > Gammaproteobacteria > Pseudomonadales > Pseudomonadaceae > Pseudomonas > Pseudomonas sp. GGS8. The sequence continues at coordinate 3,257,490 of NZ_JALJWF010000001.1, forward strand.
GCGCCTAACGCACCCAGCAAGGCCGGTCTCGGCACTTCCAGGATCGAGTCGTGCAGCGCGTACAGATCGAGTTCGCTCAGCAGATGACGACAGGCAATCAGCGCGATAGCGAACAGCAGCAAAGTGACCGCCAGACCGATGGGTTGACGGTATTTGCTGATTCGATCCAGCAAGCGCAGACGCTCCGCTTTGATCGGTTGTGTCGCTGTGACGGTGTCTTGTGGATCAGACGAGTTGGCGCGCATCAATCACCTCTTGGATTGTGCGCGACAGGATGGGGGTATCCAGCCAAGTTACCAATCCCTGTAGAAAAAAATAATCACAAATATTAACGCGTCTCACCGGGTATCGGCGATGGCGCATCACCAGTCATCAAGGGTTTTCCTTGCGGTTCAGCCTCGTCTGAACTCACAGTCTGGCGACCCCGAACGGCTCACTGCACAGTGACAGATCATTGTTGCGAAAGGACTTTTTCAACAGATACAAAAAAGGCCACTCTTTCGAGTAGCCTTTTTTGATGTTTGGTTGCGGGAGCCGGATTTGAACCGACGACCTTCGGGTTATGAGCCCGACGAGCTACCAGACTGCTCCATCCCGCGTCTGTGTGGCGGCATTCTACAGGCGAATGCCGGAGTGTCAACCGTTAATCCAAGTATGGTTCAAATAAACCAGAATTAGCGGCGAACGGTCGCCGAGGAGCGCTAAGTTATGGAATCAGAACGATTTCTCGTTTCTGCTCGGTAAAGCATGAAACGCTGATTTTTTATAAAACAGGCGCGCACAAAAAAGGCCACTCTTTCGAGTAGCCTTTTTTGATGTTTGGTTGCGGGAGCCGGATTTGAACCGACGACCTTCGGGTTATGAGCCCGACGAGCTACCAGACTGCTCCATCCCGCGTCTGTGTGTCGGCATTCTACAGAGGATCGCCGGGCTGTCAACCTTCAATTTTGGTAAAACCTCTTCCTGTTCAATCGCTTAGGTGAAAACAGGGGAGGGTGATCAGGCTGAAACGCAGGCAGGGCAAGGCTTTAGGCTCTATCGGTAGGTGGCTTTCGATTGAGAAAATAAATTCCTCCGGTACTTTTCCTACCGCTTGAAAAGAAGATTCAGACTACTGGTGCTATATACAGGTGTCAGTGAGATACTGCCGGCACGATACATCGATACTTCATTTCTTCGCCATGAACACTGCTTTTATATGACGCAGCGAAAAATCATCCACGTCGATTGTGACTGCTTCTACGCCGCCATCGAGATGCGTGACGACCCACGCCTGGCCGGTAAGCCTTTGGCGGTGGGCGGCTCGGCGGATCGGCGTGGGGTGATTGCTACCTGTAACTATGAAGCGCGGGCGTATGGCGTGCGCTCGGCCATGTCTTCCGGGCATGCCTTGAAACTGTGTCCGGACCTGACCATCGTCAAGCCGCGCATGGAGGCCTATAGAGAAGCGTCGAAGGAAATTCATACGATCTTTCGCGATTACACCGACCTGATCGAGCCGCTTTCCCTGGACGAGGCTTACCTCGACGTGTCAGACAGTGCGCATTTTGGCGGCAGCGCCACGCGAATCGCCCAGGATATTCGCCGCCGGGTGTCCAACCAGTTGCACATCACCGTGTCGGCCGGCGTGGCACCGAACAAGTTTCTCGCCAAGATCGCCAGTGACTGGAGGAAGCCCAATGGCTTGTTCGTGATCACGCCCGATCAGGTGGACGACTTTGTCAGCGGGTTGCCGGTGAGCAAGCTGCACGGTGTTGGCAAAGTGACTGCCGACAAACTGGGCAAGCTCGGCATCGTCGATTGCCTGCAATTACGCGAGTGGAGCAAATTGGCGCTGGTGCGTGAATTCGGCAGCTTCGGCGAGCGACTCTGGAGTCTGGCCCGTGGGATCGATGAGCGGTTGGTGCACAACGACAGTCGTCGGCAGTCGATCAGCGTTGAAAACACCTACGACGTGGACCTGCCGGATCTGGTGAGTTGTCTGGATAAGTTGCCCGAGCTGCTGGAGTCCCTGAATGGCCGCATGGCACGGATCGACAGCAGCTATCGCCCGGGCAAGCCATTCGTCAAAGTGAAGTTCCATGATTTTACCCAGACTACGTTGGAGCAAGCCGGGGCAGGGCGGGATCTGGGGAGTTATCAGCTGCTGCTGACCCAGGCTTTCAATCGCGGCGGGAAACCGGTGCGGTTGTTGGGGGTTGGGGTGAGGCTGGAGGATTTGCGGGGCGGGTTTGAGCAGTTGGAGTTGTTTGAGCGGTAGGGGCAGGGTTTTGATGCGGTGGGGAATGTCAGGCCGCCTTCGCGGGCAAGCCTCGCTTCTACAGGTATTGCATAGTTCCTTGTAGGAGCGAGGCTTGCCCGCGAAGCTTTTGACTTTAATTCGGCCCCGGATCCGCCACCAGTCGCCCGGCATCCTTGGTCAGTGACTTGAGGAACTCGGCTTGCAACTCGGGATCGTTGCGGGTCAGTTCGATCAGGCTCTGTTCCAGTTCGCTGGCTTCTTCTTCCAGACCCAGTTCCGACAGACGTTTGACCCGGTGCACCCACTGGCTGACTTCGTCGTCTTCGAGATCGTCGTAAATCAGCCCATGGGCTTCGAGCAACTTGCCACGCAAGTTGTTGCTGATCGCCAGGGACGAGTCGGTGTGCACATCGTCCTTGCTGTCCTCGACACTGATCTGCAGCTTGCCCAGATGATTGAGGTCATGTTCGGCGAACGGGCTGTCCAGCAGGTTCAGGCGCAACACGCCGTTGCGGTCGGTGTTCATATCGAACGTGTCCTTGCCGGCCTTGACCTGCACCGGACGCTCGCTCCATGGCAGGCTCGAATATTCCGTGCGCTTGTCGCGCTGGACTTCGTCGATGCCCGCCAGGTTCTGCTGCGCGCGACCGTGAGACTGCACGTTCATGAACGGGTTGAGTCCGGCAAAACCATAGCTGAGCCAATCCTTCGTCACGCTGTCCGGCAGATTGCCGAGGGCGAACACGTTGACCACGTTCGCACCGACACCGGCCACCACTGCCACCGCCCCCAGCGGGATCTCATAGATCTCCCTCCAGGGTTGGTAAGGCGTGTAACGGTCATAGTGGCGTGTGACTTCGAACTCGGTGACTTCGAAGGTCTTCTGCTCGTGGATTTTCACCCGACGTTGCGGCAGCTCCAGCACTTTGGGTTCGCCGACATCGATCTGCAGGCTGTGATCGAGCAATTTACGCTCGACCCGCTCTTCGTGCTCGCTGCGTTGTGACATGTGATTGGCACAGCCGCTGACCAGCAGGGCGCCGCACAAGGCGGCACCACCGAGGCCTAAGGTGTTTCGCTTGAACATGACGTCTCTATCTGGTGTCAGCGGCGGATACGGGCCTGGAGGAAAGACAGCACGTCAGCGACCGGCAGCGCTTGCGCTTCAGGTTCGGTGCGGCTCTTGTATTCCAGATTGCCGTCGGCGAGGCCGCGGTCACTGACCACGATCCGGTGTGGAATGCCGATCAGCTCCATGTCCGCGAACTTGATGCCCGGGCTGGTTTTCTTGTCGCGGTCGTCCAGCAGCACGTCGAAGCCGGCAGCAGTCAGTTCTGCGTAGAGCTTGTCGGTGGCTTCACGTACCTGTTCGGTTTCGTAGCGCAGCGGTACCAGAGCAACCTGGAACGGGGCCAGAGCATCGCTCCAGATGATCCCGTTGTCGTCGTTGTTCTGTTCGATGGCGGCAGCCACCACGCGGGATACGCCAATGCCGTAGCAGCCCATTTCCAGGGTGACTGGTTTGCCGTTCTCGCCCAGCACTTCGCACTTCATCGCTTTGCTGTACTTGTTGCCCAGCTGGAAGATGTGCCCAACTTCGATGCCGCGCTTGATTTCCAGAGTGCCTTTGCCATCCGGGCTTGGGTCGCCAGCGACGACGTTGCGCAGGTCGGCAACAGTCGGAACCGGCAGATCGCGCTCCCAGTTCACGCCGAAGTAGTGCTTGTCGTCGATGTTGGCACCGATGCCGAAGTCGCTCATCAGCTCGACGGAACGGTCGATGATGATCGGCAGTGGCAGGTTCAACGGGCCGAGGGAGCCGGCGCCGGCGCCAATGGCGTCGCGCAGTTCGGCTTCGGAAGCCATGACCAGCGGGCTGGCAACGCCAGGCTGGTTGGCGGCCTTGATTTCGTTCAGCTCGTGGTCGCCACGGATGATCAGGGCAATTAGCTTGCCTTTTTCTTCAGCGTGCACCACCAGGGTCTTGATGGTTTTTTCGATCGGCAGGTTGAAGCCTTCGACCAGTTGCGCGATGGTCTTGGCGTTCGGGGTGTCGACCAGACGCAGCTCTTCGGCTGGCGCAGGGCGAGACGTTTCGCGCGGTACGGCTTCTGCCTTCTCGATGTTGGCGGCGTAGTCGGAGCCGTTGCTGAAGACGATATCGTCTTCGCCGGATTCGGCCAGTACGTGGAACTCGTGGGAGCCGGCACCACCGATCGAGCCGTTGTCGGCTTCAACCGGACGGAATTTCAGGCCCAGACGGGTGAACACGTTGCAGTACGCCTGGTGCATGCGGTCGTAAGTGACTTGCAGCGATGCCTGGTCGGCGTGGAACGAGTAAGCGTCTTTCATGATGAATTCGCGGCCGCGCATCAAACCGAAGCGTGGGCGGATTTCGTCACGGAATTTGGTCTGGATCTGGTACAGGTTGATCGGCAGCTGTTTGTAGCTGCTCAACTCGTTGCGCATCAGGTCGGTGATGACCTCTTCGTGAGTCGGGCCGGCGCAGAAGTCGCGACCGTGGCGATCCTTGAAGCGCAGCAATTCAGGGCCGTATTCTTCCCAGCGGCCGGATTCCTGCCACAGCTCAGCCGGTTGAGTGCTCGGCATCAACACTTCGAGAGAACCGGCGGCGTTCATTTCTTCACGCACGATGGCTTCGACCTTGCGCATCACTCGCAAGCCCATCGGTAGCCAGGTGTACAGGCCCGAGGCGAGTTTGCGGATCATGCCGGCGCGCAGCATCAGCTGATGGCTGATGACGACCGCGTCGGAAGGCGTTTCTTTCTGTGTGGCGAGCAAAAATTGACTGGTGCGCATGGTTGGCCGTTGTCGGTTGCTGATAACGAGAATTGATGGGGCATTGTACGGGCGAGATCTGCTGGCGTACAGGCGTGCGGCCGGCAGGGTGGCTGGAGGGCGAGAATCTGCTCGCCCTCTGCGATGCTTCCTACATCAAAGAGGCTGCGATTCTTCCGTGACCGGGGTCTGAGCCGGTTCAGGCGTCGGGGGCGGACCGATGCGGCGGTTTTCCTGGAACCAGTGCAGGGCGATCAACAGCAGTGTCGGAACGCCCAGCAGGGCGGTGATCAGGAAGAAGTTGTGGTAGCCGAATTTTTCTACCATGACCCCTGAATAGCCGCCGATCAGGCGTGGCAACAAGAGCATGATCGAGCTGAGCAGGGCGTACTGGGTCGCGGAGAATTTGAGGTTGGTCAGGCTCGACAGGTAAGCGACGAACGCTGAAGTCGCCAGGCCCGAGCTGAAGTTATCCAGGGAAATGGTGACGATCAGCATCTGCAGGTTGGCGCCCATGTCCGTGAGCATCAGGAACAGCAGGTTGGTGGTCGCCGATGCGGCGCCGCCAATGAACAGGATGGGCAGAATGCCGAAGCGCACGATCAGCAGGCCGCCCATGCCGGCGCCGACCAAGGTCATGATCAGGCCGAAAAGCTTGCTGACGCTGGCGATCTGATCCTTGGTGAACCCCTGGTCGATGTAAAACACGTTGGCCATCACGCCCATGACCGTATCCGACATCCGATAAGTGGCGATCAACCCGAGCAGCAGCAGGGCTTGCCAGCGGTAACGCAGAATGAAGTCATTGACCGGTGTCAGCACTGGCGCCAGGCCACGACGGCCCATGGTCGACAGGCACAGTGCGGTGAGCGTGGTATAGAGGATCGCCCGCAGGAATGCGCGGTCTTCGAGCAACAGGTCGAGCAGGCTGACGCCGTTGAACAGTACGCTGGCGAAGTCAGTGTTGTAGAGCTGGGTGAACATGGCTGGTACGGACACCAGCAGCACGATCAGCACGAACACTGACGCCAATTGGTGCACAAAGCTGTAGCGCCCGGCCTGAAGCTGAGTGCGTAGGGGCACCGGCGGTTCGCGCATGAACAGGGAGGTCAGCAGCGCCGGGATCATCAAGACGCCGAACAGCACATAGGTGCCGGTCCACGCCCCATGCTTGTAGTTGAAACCGGTGGAGCCGAAGCCTTCGGCGAAGAACAGTGCGCCGGCCGTCGCCAGCAGGGCCGCGACCCGATAACCGGCCATGTAGCTGGCCGCCAGTGCAGCCTGGCGGGTGTCGTCGGCGATTTCCAGGCGATAGGCGTCGATGGCAATGTCTTGCGTTGCCGAAGCGAAGGCGACTACCACGGCAATGGCGATCAGCCAGGACAGGTGCTTTTGCGGGTCGCAGAAACCCATGCCGATCAGGCCGAGGATCACCAGTGCCTGGGCCAGCACCAGCCAGGAGCGTCGTCGACCGAGCTTGCCGAGCAGGGGCAGGCGCCATTGGTCGAGCAGCGGGGACCAGACCCATTTAAAGGCGTAGGCCAGGCCGATCAGGCTTGCATAGCCGATGGTTTCGCGAGCAACACCGGCTTCGCGCAGCCAGACTGAAAGTGTCGAAAACACCAGCATGTAGGGCAAGCCGGCGGCGAAACCAAGCAGCAACAGCACGAGCGTCGAGGGGCTGGCATAGGCGGCGAGCGCGGCGCGCCAGGTTTTACGGGGCATGGGCTGAAGTCTGCCTCAAGAGTTACGGAAACAAAGCGCGCACTCTAACCGCTGTGCTCTACCGGGCGCCAGCCATGACGCTGAATATCAACACGATTGTTCAGGACACTGATGCCTTCCATGCGCAATCGGGCCCGCTGTTCATCCCCCGAAGGGCTGCCTGCGGGCAGGCTGATCCGGCCGCCGGCACCCAGTACACGATGCCAGGGCAATTTAGTGTCACCGGGCAGTTGGCTCAGTGTTCGCCCGACCCAGCGGGCAGCGCGCCCCAGTCCTGCCAGCTCGGCGAGCTGGCCGTAACTCACGACTTTGCCCTCGGGCACTTGTGCCAGGGTCAGGTAGAGTGCCGTGCGTCGGATTTGCGCCGCGCTTTCAGTTTCAGCGGTTGAGTCGGTCACGTCCGGGTTCCTGAAAAAAATCGTATTGACCGTCTGTAGAGTAAATCCTGGATTGTCGGTTGAGAAATGAACTCAATATAAATAGTCGGGTCAGTCCTTGCCAGGGCCTTATTTCCAGGAATGATGCCGACTTTTTTTCGCAAAGTTGAGCTTTCGATTCGCTTATGTTGTCCAGAACCTTGCTGTGCCTCGCTGTCGTCAGTACTTCCACTCCCTTGCTCGCCGATACGGTCTGGTTGAAGAACGGTGACAAGCTGAGCGGCAAGATTACGCTCTTCGACGGCGGCAAGCTGTTGATCCAGACCCCATATGCCGGGGCGGTCCCGATTGACTGGAAAGAGGTCAAAACCCTGGAAAGCGATCAGCAAATGCTGGTCAAGCAGGATGCCTATACCGGCGAAAAGGCCAAGTCGCTGCACGCGGCGGAGGACGGCAAGGTCACCCTGGCCAATGGTGATGGTCCCAAGACTGTGGAGTTGGCCAGTATTCAGCAGATGCTCAAGCCCAAGCCGGTGGTCGAAGATTTGGTGTGGAAAGGTAATGTCGACATGGCCCTGGATTATCGGCGGGCGGAAAAGGATACCGATGATTATGATGTCCGCTTCAAAACCAGCGCGCGTCATGGTCGGTGGCGTCATACGGCGGAAGGTGAGTACAATCGCGAGTTCCAGGATAACGTGGTCACCACTGATAACTGGCGTGCCGAGTATTCTCTCGACCGCTTCCTCACTGAGAAGTGGTTCTGGCAGGGGCGTTTGAATTACAAGCGCGACAAGGTCGAAGAGCTTTCCCGTCAGCGCACCGTCGGTACCGGTCCTGGTTATCAGTTTTGGGATGACGAACTGGGCGCCTTCTCCCTGGGCTCGCTCCTCAACCGCACGGACTACGAATATTCCGATGGCGGAAAGCAAAACTTCTACTCGCTGGCCATGAAGTGGAACTACAACCGCTACCTGATCGGCAAGAAGGTTGAGTTCTTCACCAGTGGTGAAGTCGGCAAGCCGCTGTCCGGTGTCGCGGATTACGCACTCGATGCCGAGGCCGGCCTGCGTTACAAAGTCACCGATTGGGCGTCGCTGAACCTGAAGGCCGAGAAAAACATCATCAGTGGCGCTGACAATGCAGACCTGAATAAGACCCGATATACCGCAGGGTTTGGCGTGGCCTGGTAAGTCGCCAAAAAAGATCGCACCTGTAGGCGTTGCCGAAGGGTGCGATCTTTTGATCTAAAAACTCGCAGGCACGAAAAACGCTTTTGAGGAGGCGTTTTACTAAACCGGGTCTCGTTCTCGGTTTATGCCTTGGGTTTCGTGCATTCGCTTTGGCGGACACCTGCGTCGTAGTGACATTCCATAGTCACGCTGCCATCCGGCGCCCAGAAGTGGCTGACACCCTGCTCAATGCCATTCTTGTATTCCACCGACGAATTCATCTGACCACTTTCGTACCAGGTGAGGGCGGTGCCCTCAAGCTTGCCATCTTTGTAGATCTTGTGATCCTTGAGTTGGCCAGTGCCATACCACTCTTTGAAGTCGCCCTGTTCGCGGTGTTGTTCATCCCACTGCCATTGCACGGTTTGCACGCCCTGGTCAGTCCACGTTGCGTAACTACGCTGCACGTTTTGTTCGTCGTTGAAGACCTTCTGTTTCACTTTTCCGTTGGGGTGGTATTCGATATGCCAGCCCAGGGGTTTGTTGTCGACATAGTCCCCGCTGCTTTGTAGCGTGCCGTCCGGGTAGTAAGAGGGGCTTGGGCCAACCTTTTTGCCTTCGACAAACTGACCGCGATACTTGATCTTGCCGTCTGGGTAATAGCCGAAAATCGGACCGTCCGGTACATCGTTGCGATAGCTGACGCGGCCGATCAAGGCGCCGTTTTCGTCATATTCCAGGTACTCGCCGTCCACCCGCCGACCTGAATGCCAGTTGTAGGACTCCGATTTCTTGCCGTTATCGTGGTAGGTGGTTTCCCAACCTTCCAGTTCGTCGTTCAAGTAATGGGTGCGCTTGGTGACAATACCGCTGTCGGAGTAGGTCAGCATTTCGCCCTGACGCTGCCCCTTCATGTCGTACTTGATGGTTTGGCCGATCTTTGCGTCCGGGTAGTAAGTTTTCGACTCAATCACGGGCTTGCCTGAAGCGAAATCCTTGGTGTCGACGAAGTAGTCGCGGCGTACTGTGCCCGATTCGATGTAAAAAACTTTGGCATGCCAGGCTTTGCGCTTGCTGTCGTAGGTCAGCGGCATCGGCAAGAAATAAGAAGCCTGGCCCTTTGTTGTTGGCGCGTACTGCTCATCCAGATACAGCTTGCCGTCCACCAGTGATGCGGTCATTGCGCTGCACTCTTCTGGCGTACAAGCGCGTACCTTTTCGAAAAAGGCCCGTTTGCCGTCGCACTCCGAAAGCGTCAGCAGCAGTGGGGTTTCATCGTCGATCAGTTGCTGAACTTCGTCGAGGAGCCTGCCAAACGACTCATTGGGGATGCCCACCGATTCTGGTGTGAGGTAGACCTCGTTGCTGCCGCAGGCATGCGCCGTGGAGAGGGTCAGCAATGCCGCAGCTCTCAATTGGGCCTGGGGAACGCCCTGTATTTCCGGGCCTTTGCCGATATACGTTGCGTTAGGGTCCATGCCGATAATGATTGTCGGATGATCCGGTCGGGGGGCATCGGCGTGAGTCGAGAAGGAGAGCGTGAGTGTGATCAGCGCTGCGCCCAGCGACTTCCATTGCTTGTATTGCATCCTGCTGCTTCCATATGATTTTCCAGGCGGCGAATCATATAGATGACAGACGGTCGGTGTAAGGGGAAAACAGACGCCCACAAAAAAGCCCCGCTTTTGAGGGCGGGGCCTTTTACTAACGCAAGTACAAGTTAGATAACTTGAACTTCTTCAGCTTGCATGCCTTTCTGACCGCGGGTAGCGATGAAAGAAACCTGTTGGCCTTCTTTCAGGCTTTTGAAGCCGTCGGATTGGATAGCTTTGAAGTGAACGAACAGGTCGTCACCGGATTGTGGAGTGATGAAGCCGAAGCCTTTTTCATCGTTGAACCACTTAACGGTACCGGTTTGGCGATTAGACATGGTGTAACTCCTTGAACAAAGATAACTGCGACTCAGGAAGAACCCTGGCCGAGACTGAGTGCAAAGAGCAGGAAAAATTCTTGTAGATGGTTGGATCGAAATTCAACATATCGTGTAGAGATTCTCAGTGACACAAGCAGCACAGTGGCGCCACCTTAACCCTTTTTCCGGAACGTGCCAATGGTTCTTGCGAAGGTTTCTCTTTTTTAATGACTGACGGTGCATAACATGGCGGTGAGGCCCCGGAATTCACGGGGGATCGGCGGGAATTGTCTCCCGGACTTTGAACCCGGAGCGCCTGCCCGGTAAGATGCCGGACAGAATTTTTCCACCTCGCTATTCAGGACACCCGCCATGAGCATCAAATCGGACAAGTGGATTCGCCGCATGGCGCAAGAGCACGGCATGATCGAGCCCTTCGTGGAGCGCCAGATGCGCGGCGAAGGCGCCGAGCGGCTGATTTCCTATGGCGTTTCGAGCTATGGCTACGATGTGCGCTGTGCCGACGAGTTCAAGGTGTTCACCAACATCAATTCGGCAACCGTCGATCCGAAGAATTTCGACGAGAAGAGCTTCGTCGACGTCAAAAGCGATGTCTGCATCATCCCCCCGAACTCCTTCGCCCTGGCGCGCACCGTGGAATTCTTCCGTATTCCGCGCAACGTGCTGACCATTTGCCTGGGTAAAAGCACCTACGCTCGCTGCGGCATTATCGTCAACGTCACGCCGCTTGAGCCCGAGTGGGAAGGCCATGTGACCCTGGAGTTCTCCAACACCACCACCTTGCCGGCGAAGATCTACGCTAACGAAGGCGTGGCGCAGATGCTGTTCTTCGAATCCGACGAAGAGTGCGAAGTCTCCTACAAGGACCGTGGCGGCAAGTATCAGGGCCAGCGTGGCGTGACCCTGCCGCGTACCTGAGTCAACCGTCTGACAAACCGTTGGAATTCCTGAGCGGGCGTACACTCTATGGGGTGTACTGCTCCGATTCGCGCAAGGCGGATCGGGCCATCGCTCAGGAGTGCTTCATGAAGATCGATCCACGAATAAGTGCCGAACTGGCAAGGCTTGAGCCCAATCAGGTTGGTGTGCTGGCCTGGTCCTTGTTGGCACATCCGCCAGTCATGGCAGGGGGCATCCCTACTCAGCCGGATCCCGACACGCCCAACGAAGAGCCACAAGAACCCGGAGAGCCCACTGTGCCGGACAAGCCACCGCCCGCGCCTGTGGCCTGATATCTGTTAACGAAATCCGCTTTTGTAGGAGCGAGGCTTGCCCGCGATGAAGGCAACGCGGTCTATATGATGACCGCGTTATCGTTCTTCGCGGGCAAGCCTCGCTCCTGCAGGACGGTGGCGTTTTATTTCAGGTTACCGCTCAAAAACTGCTGCAACCGCTCACTCTTCGGATTGCCCAGCACGTCTTCCGGTGCGCCTTCTTCTTCCACCAGCCCCTTATGCAGGAACAGCACCTGGCTCGACACCTTGCGAGCGAAGCTCATTTCGTGGGTGACCATGATCATGGTCCGGCCTTCTTCGGCCAGGCCCTGGATCACTTTCAGCACTTCGCCCACCAGTTCCGGGTCCAGCGCGGAGGTCGGTTCGTCGAACAGCATGACTTCCGGCTCCATGGCCAACGCGCGGGCAATGGCTACCCGTTGTTGCTGGCCCCCTGAAAGGAACGCCGGGTACTGATCCGCCACACGCGGCGCCAGGCCAACCTTGTCGAGGTAACGTCGGGCACGGTCCTCGGCTTCCGCCTTGCTGCAACCGAGTACCCGCCGCGGGGCCATGGTGATGTTTTCCAGCACCGTCATGTGGCTCCACAGGTTGAAGTGCTGAAACACCATGGCCAGGCGGGTGCGGATCCGTTGCAGCTCATCGGGGTCGGCTACATGGATGCCGTGACGGTCCTTGACCATGCGGATGTTCTGGTCGTCCAGGCTCATGGTGCCGTCGTTGGGTTGCTCTAGAAAGTTGATACAGCGCAAAAAGGTGCTTTTGCCCGAGCCGCTGGCGCCGATCAGGCTGATGACGTCGCCGGTTTTGGCCTTGAGCGAAACGCCTTTGAGCACCTGATGATCGCCATAGCTTTTATGCAGGCCTTCGATGGTCAGTTTGTACATGGGGCATGCATCCTCAAGGCGAAAGTAGGTAGCCGCTGCGATAGGCTTCGGTGCCCGCGACATGGGCGATCACCATGCCCGCAGTGGCCATGCGGCGCAGCGAACGGGCGTACATCAGCCCGGCGGCGGTGCAACGAACAGGGGTGACGCGATCATTGATCGGGTCGATGATTTCGGCGATCAGTTGCCCGGCCTCCAGGTATTCCCCGGGCAGGGCAGTGAACACCAGCAGCCCGCCCACGGGGGTCGCGACCGGCTCGACACCGGCCAGCGGCGTGGCCGGGTAGGGCAGTTCCGGTAAGGGCGCAGGCTCACCGGCAATCGCGCCGAAGTGAATCAGATAATCGATCAGCGCCTGGCAGTCGAGGCTGGCCAACGGGTGGTTGACGTCGCCCTGGCCACGCAATTCGACGGTGACCGAAAAGCTGCCCAGCGGAATATCGAAATGCTCGCCGAAGCGTTCTTTCAACTGCCACCAGAGCAGAGTGAAGCATTCATCGAACGACTGGCCGCCAGAGTCGGTGGCCAGCAGGCTGGCTTCGGCACCGATGTAACGCGCCAGCGGCTCGACCTGAGGCCAGGCCTCGGGCGTGGTGTAGAGGTGCGCGACGGCTTCGAAATCGCAATGCAGGTCCAGCACCATGTCCGCATCGCAAGCCAGCCGTTGCAGGGTCAGGCGTTGGGATTGCAGTTGCGTGCCAGCGGTCTGGCGCGCCAATGCGTCGCGCAGGCTGCTGCGGATCAGTTCGAGGTTACGTTGCGGATCGTCGCCCAGCAGGCCTTCGATCGCATTGCCGACGTCTTCACTCAAGTCGACGAACCAGCGATTGAAGTTCTGCCCGCTTTCCAGCTCGTAGCGGCCCAGTGGCACGTCCATCAACACTTGTTCCAGGCCGACCGGGTTGGCCACGGGCACCAGCACGATTTCGCTGCGCAGGCGGCCGGCGGCTTCCAGCTCTGCCAGACGCTGTTTGAGGTGCCAGGCCACCAGCATGCCGGGCAATTCATCGGCATGCAGGGAGGACTGAATGTAGATCTTGCCTTTGGCCGCCTGGGGGCCGAAGTGGAAGCTGTGGATCTGTCGCACGGTCCCCGGCAGTGGGGCCAGCAGGTCATGAATCTGGTGGCGCATGTACGAATTGTCCTAGTGAGTCGGCCCGAGGAAGGCCAGCCATCGGCGTTCGGCGAGGCGGAACAGGCCGACCAGCGCAAAGGTAACGGTCAGGTAGATCAGCGCGGCGATGCCGAACGACTGGAACGTCAGAAAGGTCGCGGAGTTGGCGTCGCGAGCGACTTTCAGGACGTCCGGGATGGTCGCGGTGAACGCCACGGTGGTCGAGTGCAGCATCAGGATCACTTCGTTGCTGTAGTAAGGCAACGAGCGACGCAGCGCCGACGGCATGATGATGTAGGCATAGAGCTTCCAGCCTGACAGACCGTAGGCCTTGGCCGCCTCGACTTCACCGTGCGCCATGCTGCGAATCGCCCCGGCGAAGATTTCCGTGGTGTAGGCGCAGGTGTTCAGGGCAAAGGCCAGGATCGTGCAGTTCATCGCATCGCGAAAGAACGCATCAAGGACGGGCTGCGCGCGCACGGCCGCCAGGCTGTAGATGCCGGTGTAACAGATCAGCAGTTGAATATAGAGCGGCGTACCCCGAAACAGATAGGTGTAGAACTGTACCGGCCAGCGCAGATAGAACTTGGGGGAAACCCGAGCGATGGACAGCGGGATCGACACCAGAAAACCGATGAAGATCGACGCACTGAGCAGCCACATGGTCATGGCCAGGCCGGTGATGTTGTAGCCGTCGGTATAAAGGAAGGGTTTCCAGTATTCCTGCAAGAGTTCGATCATCGTACGGCCTCCCGGGAACCGGCGGCGTAGCGACGTTCGAGCCGGCGCAGGACGACGTTGGAGGCGCTGGTGATCAACAGGTAAATCAGTGCGGCGAGCACCAGGAAGTAGAACAGTTGATAGGTGCTTTTACCGGCGTCCTGCGCGGCCTTGACCAGGTCGGCGAGGCCGATGATCGAGACCAGCGCGGTGGCCTTGAGCATCACCATCCAGTTGTTGCCGATACCCGGCAGAGCGAAACGCATCATTTGCGGGAACACCACGAAGCGAAAACGTTGGCCGCGTTTGAGGCCGTAGGCGGTGGCGGCTTCGACCTGGCCCCTTGGCACGGCGAGGATCGCCCCGCGGAACGTTTCGGTGAAGTACGCACCATAAATGAAGCCCAGGGTGATGACCCCGGCGCTGAACGGGTTGATCTCGATGTACTCCCATTCCATGAAATCGGTAAATGAGGTCAGCCAGGTTTGCAGGCTGTAGAAGATCAGCAGCATCAGCACCAGATCCGGCACCCCGCGAATCAGCGTGGTGTAGAGCTGGGCCGGTACCCGCAGCAGTTTGACTTTTGACAGCTTGGCACTGGCGCCCAGCAGGCCGAGCAACACGGCCACCAATAGCGACAACACCGATAATTTGATGGTCATCCAGGTGCCTTCCATCAGCAACGGACCGAAGCCCTGAAGGCTGAAGGCTGAGAGCCCCAGGTTTTGTAAGAGGTTTTCGAACATAAATCAGCAACCTGATCGGATAAAAAAAGCGCCCATCGCGAGATGGGCGCCGGGCATTATTTGCCGCTGTACAGATTCAGATCGCCAAAGTGTTTCTTCTGAATGGTGGCGTAGGTGCCATCGTCGTGTAACGCTTTGATACCTTTATCCAGAAGCGCCTTGAGGTCTTTGTTACCTTTCGAGATACCGATCGCTATTTTGGCAGGCAGCAATTCGCTGTCGACCGGCTTGCTGATTTCGTAATCGGCGCCTTTTGGCGACTTCAGGAAGCCCAGTTCGGCTTGCAGCATGTCCTGGATTGCTGCGTCGAGACGGCCGGAAGTCAGGTCGGAATACACCTGATCCTGGTTTTGATAGGCCTGGGTTTTCACGCCCGCCTTGTCCAGCACGGCTTTGGCATAGGATTCCTGAATGGTGCCTTGCTCGTAACCGACGGTTTTACCCTTCAACGAAGCGACATCTGTGCTCAGACCGGAGCCTTTCTTGAACACGTAGGCGGTAGGGCCGGAGAACAGCTCGCTGGAGAAGTCGATGACTTTTTCGCGGGCGGGCGTGACGGTCATCGAAGAGATCACACCGTCGAATTTATTGGCCTTGAGGCCCGGAATCATGCCGTCGAAATCGCTTTCGACCCATTTACACTTGACCTTCAACTCGGCGCAGATCGCATTGCCCAGGTCGATGTCGAAGCCTACCAGACTACCGTCGGCTGCTTTGGACTCGAACGGCGCGTAGGAAGGGTCAACGCCAAAACGCAATTCTTTGTATTCCTTTGCCAGCGCGGAGCCGGCAGCCATGCACAACGCCAGTGCAGAAAGGGTCAGCAATGCTTTTTTCATTATTCAATCCCTAAGAACCAATATGAGCGCTTGTGGCGCAGAAGTACTGTTACTGAAAAGCGTAAGACCCATTAAAAGTAGCAATTTCCGAACCAGAGTCCCGAACAAGCGTTTTAAAAGATGACTCAGGAAATGGCAAAGCGGGATTTGTGCACGAAAACGGGCATTGCCGGATTCCTGCGCCTGGATGGTGCGCAGAGTGGCGAGAGGCGAGCCCTGAGGCCGTTAAGTTAAGACGCAAATACTGTAGGAGCGTGGCTTGCCCGCGAAGAATGCACCGCGGTTTTTCAGGTATTACGCGTCATCGTTCTTCGCGGGCAAGCCACGCTCCCACAGGTTCTGTGCCTGACTTCCCGGCATCAGGGCTTGCCCCTTCGCCACCGGATCAGGCCAGCAAATCCTGCAACGTCGCCAGGCTGTCAGCTTCTTCCACCGATTTATCCAGTCGCCAGCGCAACATCCGCGGAAACCGCACCGCTATCCCGCTCGGGTGCCGTTTCGACGGGGCAATGCTCTCGAATCCCAGCTCAAACACCAGGCTCGGTTTCACCCGGATCACCGGTCCGGATTGTTCCACCGTGGTCTTGCGTACGATGCTGTCGATCTGGCGGATTTCTTCGTTGGTCAACCCGGAGTAGGCCTTGGCGAAAGGCACCAGTGTTCGCTCGCTGGCATCGGGTGGGCCGTCCCACACGGCGAAGGTGTAATCGGTGTAGAGACTGGCCTGGCGGCCATGACCCTGCTGGGCATGGATCAAAACTGCATCGACACTGAACGGGTCGACTTTCCATTTCCACCATACGCCCGTGTCTTTGTTCCGCCCGACGCCATACTGCGCATCGCGGGCCTTGAGCATCATGCCTTCGACCCCCAGTTTGCGAGAGGCTTCCCGTTGGCGTGCGAGGTCGAACCAGTCTTCGCCGATCAACATGGGCGAGGCCAGTAACACCGGGTTTGCGCAGGTGGTGACGAGGTGTTCCAACTGAGCGCGGCGCACGGCCTGAGTCTGGTTGCGCAAATCCTGACCCTGCCATTCCAGCAGGTCAAAGGCCTGGAGGACCACGGGCACCTCATTGAGGATTTTCTTGTCCAGTGTGTTACGGCTGCCGCGTTTTTGCAGCAGGGCGAAGGGCTGCACCGCCAGCGATGTTGGCGATTGCCGGCCGGAAGCGTTCCCGGAGCCCGAGGGCGCGGTTTTCCAGGCGACGATTTCACCGTCGATCACCGTGCCGTCGGGCAAGCCGTGGACCAGGCTGCCCAGTTCAGGGAAACGTTCGGTCACCAGTTCTTCACCTCGCGACCAGACCCACAAGCGCCCATCGCGCTTGACCACTTGGGCGCGGATGCCGTCCCATTTCCACTCCACTTGCCATTGGCTGGCCGGGCCGAGCAGGGCTTCGAACTGCTCAACCGGTTGCGACAACGCGTGGGCAAGGAAAAACAGGTAGGGCTGGCCACCCCGTTGGGCCTGTTCATCGGCTGCTTCAGGGGCAATCAGCTTCAGGTAACTGGCGGCGTTCGGGCGGTGCGACGGGTCGGTGTAACCCACCAGCCGTTGCGCTAGGCATTTGCTGTCGAGCCCGGCCGTGGCTGCCACGGCGCGGGTGAGCAGCGATTTGGAGACACCGACACGGAAACTACCGGTGATCAGTTTGATGCACAACATCAGGCTCTGGCGATCCAGTTGCGCCCACAGCGCGGGCAGGCGTTCGGCGAGGACCCGCGGAGGCGCGCTGCGCAACGGAAGCAGTTTGTTTTCAATCCACACCGTCAGTCTGTCGGTGGACGTGTGAGGCGTTTCGGGCAGCACCAGCGAAATGGTTTCCGCCAGATCACCCACCGCCAGGTAGCTTTCCTCGAACAACCAGGGCGAGAGCCCGGAACACGCGATTGCCACGTCGCGCAGCACCCGTACCGGCACCCCTTGCCGAGGCCGCCCGCCGGCCAGCAAATACACCGCCCAGGCGGCGTCTTCGGGCGTGGCCTGGGCAAAGTAATGCTGCATCGCCGCCAGTTTGGCGTTGCTTGAGGTGGTGGCATCGAGTTCGGCATACAGCTCGGCGAAGACTTTCATGCCTGCACCTCGTCGCTCTCGGGTTCGAGGGCTGCGTTGCCCTCGTCGTCGCCGTATTCGGTGCCGATTCCTATGGCATCGAGGCCCTGTTCGCGCAGATGCCGCACCAGCACGCCGATCGATCCATGGGTGACCTTCACCCGCTCGGCCCCGGACTGCTCGATGGCCCAGAGCAGGCCAGGCCAATCGGCGTGATCGGAGAGCACGAAACCACGATTCACGCCATGCCGCCGCCGCGTGCCGCGCAAACGCATCCAACCGCAGGCGAGGGCATCGCTGTAGTTGCCGAAGCGCCGTGCCCAATTGCTGGCGCCAGTTGCAGGCGGCGCGAGGACCAGCGCTTTGCGCATCATCGGATCCTGCTTTTTTACTTCGCAGGCATAAATCGTTGGCGGTAAATAGATACCGCTCTGGCGATAAAACTGATTGATCGGTTCAACCGCGCCATGCACCAGGATGGGGCCCAGGCTGGCATCGATGCCATGAAGAATCCGCTGAGCCTTGCCGAGGGCATGGCAGAGCAGCACGCTGGTTTTGTCGACTGCGGCATTGCTCTGCCACCACTGATTGATCTCGGCAAGGATCTGCGCCTGGGGTTGCCAGCGGTAAATCGGCAGGCCAAACGTCGATTCTGTGATGAAGGTGTGACAGCGCACCGGTTCGAACGGTGCACAGGCGCCGTCGGGCTCTGTGTTGTAATCACCGGAGGCGACCCAGACCTCACCGCCGCATTCCAGCCGCACCTGGGCTGAGCCGAGCATGTGGCCTGCGGGGTGAAAACTCAGTTTCACCCCGTGATGCAGCAATTGCTCGCCATAGGGCAGCGTTTGCAGGTTGATGTCCTGGCCCAGCTGCGCGCGCAGGATGCCTGCACCCGGTGCCGCCGCCAGATAGTGTTGATTGCCACGGCGAGCATGGTCGCTATGAGCATGGGTGATGACTGAACGCTCGACGGGGCGCCACGGGTCGATATAAAAATCCCCGCGCGGACAGTACAAACCTTCAGGACGTGCGATAACAAGGTCCATATTGTTACCAGAATGGAGAGGCCTGTTAGCTAGGAGATTTGCCTGAGACGAGAAGTTCTATTTATTTTCAAGGAAAAATGAAGGCGTTAATCCGGCCGCTTTCGCGAGCAGGCTCGCTCCCACATTTAACAGGTGTCATGCACAGAATCTGCGCCTGGTCCGGTCAACTAATGTGGGAGCGAGCCTGCTCGCGATGACGATGTCCGGCTCGCTGATAAAATCGAACGAGAGGCCGCTATCGCGAGGAGGGAGTTACTTGCCAGGCGTCAACGTCAGTCGCGTCTTGCCATACACCTTGTCAAAGTTCTGCGGCTGCATCGGCAGGCTCATGTATTGACCCTTGAGCCATGCATCGACGCTGTCGAGATAGTGCGGGCTGGCCGGATTGCCGGATTGGCCGGTAGCGTTCTGGCCCATCAGCGGTTCGGCCTGGCCGAAGTCGACGATAAAGCGCATGGCCGGGGCCTGCGTGGTGTTGAAGTCCTGACCCCAGGCGAATGAGGCGGTGTTGAGCGTGGTGTGATCGCCGCCGGCCGCCAGTGGACCGCGCACGGTCTGGCCGATGGCGTTTTTCCACTCGTAGCGGTGCAGTTTGCCCCACTGCCAGGCTTTGTGATCACCGCCCAACTGACTGTCACCCGCGCTGATAGCGGCCGCGAGACTACGAGCCAGGATCGCCGGTTTGTCTTCTTTCTGCGCGGTGCGTACGTCATCCCAGAACGGGCTGTCCTCACGCCCAAGCAGGTGATCGGCCTGGGCGGCGTAGGATAATTTGCCGTTGGCGATAAAGGCTTTCCACGCCGGGCTGCTTTCCGGGCCCAGTTCGTCGAGGAAAATCTGTTTAGTGCTTTCCTGCAGGAACAACTCGTAAATCGCCGCGTCGGCGGAAGTCGGGCTGAGTTTGCCGTCGAAGGCCATCAAGCGGGTATAAGCCTCGCGAGCCTTGCCGCGATCGGCCACCGGCAACGCTTCGATGGCCTGTTTGAGCGGCTGGGACATGCCCGGCGCTTCAAACATCTTCTTCAGTTTGGTGGCGAAGGTGGTGGTCTGGTCATATTGCATGGCGATCAGGCTACGGGTGTCGTGTTTGCCCACGCCCGCCAGTTCGGCCATGCGTTCGCCACGCTCCGGAGCCGCCCAGGAATTGGACAATTGCATGCCGTAGCCATGGGGAATGACCCGCTGGTTGGCGGTGCCGAGCCAGCCTTGTGCCGGGTCCTGGTCATACGGATGGAGCATCGGGTCGGCGTAACCGTCCCAGTCGTAGCGACCTTCCCAGCCCGGCGACGGCAGCAAGCCTTCGCCTTCGCGACGGTTCGGGTAGCGACCGGTGACTTGCCAGCCGATGTTACTGGCATCGGCAAACACCAGATTCAGGGCGATGGCGCGTATTTCACGGCTGGCGTCCGATGCCTTCTCGGCGCTCTGTGCCCGGGACAGGTCGAAAAACGCATCCAGGGTTTTGTCGTCAGTGAAGTCCGGCGCCTGCAAGGCCAAGCCGAAACCATTCGCAAGCGCAGTGCCTTGGGCGCTGTTGAGCAGTGGCCCGTGGCGGGTTTCGTACACCGCTTCGCGAATCGATCGCTGGCCTTTGACGAAGTAAGTTTCGTTGCGCACGATCGCCGGCTGCCATTTGCCGCCCACTTCGTAGGCAAGGCCATTGCCCTGGCGTTTGATTTTTTCCAGGAACAGGTCCTGGTTGTCGCCCATGACCGTGGTCATGCTCCACGCCACTTTGCCGTTGAAACCAGCGAGCACCATCGGTAGTCCGGCAATGGTTACGCCGGAGGCCTGGTATTTCGGTGCACGAATCTGCACGTAACTGAACAACGACGGGACGCCCAGCGGTCCATGGCTGTCGCTGGCCAGCAGGCTTTTGCCGCTGCGGCTGCGTTGCGGTGCGATCGCCCAGTTGTTCGAGGAGGTAGCGCCCAGCAGATTCAGATCCGACAGTTGGCCGGTGGCCTTGCTGATTTCGTTCAGCCCTGGGATTTGCCCGGTGAGTTTGATGCCCTGAAGTTTTTCAGCTTCAGCCACCGGCAGTTTTTCGTCGGGGGCCGAAGGTGTCAGCCACACCAGCTTGTCGGTGCTGACGGTCTGGGCCAGCAGCAGCGAGGAAATTTCTTCCGGCAGGTTCGCCGATTGGCTGAAATTCAGCAGGCAGAATATCAGCGCCGAATCTTCCGGCTTCCAGTATTCAGGCTTGTAGCCGGTGGCCGCGAGGTCCGCAGGCAGTTTGTCGCGATAGCGGAACAGGTAGGCGTTGACCCCGCGGGCATAGACTTCGAAGAACCGCTTGAGGCGTGGCGACGAGGCCTTATACAGCTCATCCGCGCTTTTCTTCAGATTGACCGCACGCATGTAGCGGTCGGCATCGAGCAGGTCCGCGCCGGACATCTCCGCCAGACGGCCCTGGGCCAACAGGCGCAGAGTGACCATTTGGCTGATGCGGTCGCTGGCGTGCACGTAGCCGAGGGTGAACAGGGCATCGTGGAAGCTGTTGCTCTCGATCAGCGGCATGCCCATGGCATTGCGACGAACCGAAACGTTCTGCGCCAGACCCTTGAGCGCTTGCACGCCAGAGGTGGGCGGGAGGGTGTCCTGGGCGTTCCAGGTCTGACAACCGGTCAGGCTCAAAACACCGGCCACTGCTGCGGCAACGCCGAACCGGGGAAGAAAATGTGTAAGGGCTGGCGAGGCCATGGCAAAGCTCCTGCGGGGGTAGTGACGCGATAAAGGCGCTACGTTAGTGAGCAGGAGGTGGCCGCGCAAGCGGGGTATGAGGTTATTTCAGGAAATGTCTGATAAACCCTGACTGGCGAGCGACGCGCCCCCGTGGCGAGGGGGCTTGCCCCCGTTGGAGCGCGCAGCGGTCCCAAGAACAATCACCCTGTTTACTTGAAGAAACGAGGTGGCAGGTTCCACGACTGCTGCGCAGCCGAACGGGGCGGTGCGGCGGTCCGACAAGCCCCCTGCCACAACAAGCTTCCCCACTACAGGGTTCGGGTTTTCCTCAGGATTTCGGCGGGTTGACCTTGGCCACCAACGCATACGCCTTTACCGTCGCCGGGCGGTTCTGGATGTGGTTGAACCAGCGCAGCACGTTGGGGAAGTCTTCCAGGTTCTGGCTCTGCCATTTATGGGAAACGATCCACGGGTAGATCGCCATGTCGGCAATGCTGTATTCACTGCCGGCAACAAAGTCATTATTCGCCAGTTGTTTGTCGAGCACTCCATACAGGCGGGCGGTTTCGTCGATGTAGCGCTTGATCGCGTAAGGGATTTTCTCCGGCGCGAACCGGCTGAAGTGATGATTCTGCCCGGCCATCGGCCCCAAGCCGCCCATCTGCCAGAACAGCCATTGCAGCGCTTGCTGGCGCCCGCGCAGGTCCTTGGGCAAAAACTTGCCGGTTTTCTCCGCCAGGTACTGAAGAATCGCCCCCGACTCAAACACCGACAATGGAGCACCGCCGTCGGCCGGCTCATGGTCGACGATGGCCGGGATTTTATTGTTCGGCGAGACTTTCAGGAATTCGGGTTTGAACTGCTCGTTCTGGCTGATATTGATCGGGTAAACGTTGTACGGCAGGCCGGCTTCTTCCAGGAATAGCGAAATCTTGTGGCCGTTGGGGGTGGTCCAGTAATACAGGTCGATCATGAAGTACTCCACATCAAGAGACATCGTCAGGTACGGACAGCGACCGTCGGCATCAGGTCGTCCTGTTTGCGTTTGATGGCTTGCCAGTAGCAAGAGGTGATGCTGAAGTGCGGATAATTCAATGATCTCGCATGAGAAAAGACGGCATGGAGCTTAAGACCAACGCGGCGCTGATCATCATCGATCAACAAAAAGGCATCCTGCATCCCAGGTTGGGGCGTCGAAACAACCCTCAGGCCGAAGAGCGCATCCTGGAATTGCTGGGGCACTGGCGTCGAACCGGGCGGCCGGTGATTCATGTGCAGCACCTTTCCCGCTCAGCGGATTCGGTGTTCTGGCCGCAGCAATCGGGGGTGGAGTTTCAAGAACGTTTTCAACCCTTGAGCGGCGAGCAAGTGGTTCAGAAGCAGGTGCCGGATGCATTTTGTTCGACCGGGCTGGAAGCGAGTCTGCGCGAGGCGGAGATTGATCAGGTGATCATCGTTGGCGTGGCGACCCATAACTCAGTGGAGTCTACGGCGCGAACGGCCGGGAATCTGGGGTTTGAGGCGTGGGTGGCGGAGGATGCGTGCTTTACCTTCGACAAGGCGGACTTTTTCGGCAATGCCCATTGCGCCGAAGAAGTGCATGCGATGTCGCTGGGGAATTTGCATGGGGAATATGCGACGGTCGTCAGCACCGCAGAAATATTAAAGACTGGCTGAACACCTGTGGGCGCGCGCTTGCTCGCGATAGCGGTGTGTCAGGCTCGGGGATGTTGGATGTACCACCGTCATCGCGGGCAATCCTGCTCCCACAGAGATTTGTGTCGTACGCGGAATCTGTGAACGACGATAACCCCTGTGGGAGCGGGCTTGCCCGCGATAGCGATTCAAAAGGCGAGAAAAACGCTCGCCCGAAGCCTCAAGCGCCGTGGCACTTCTTGAATTTCTTGCCGTTGCCGCACGGGCAAGGGTCGTTACGGCCGACGTCTTTCAAGGCATTGCGCACCGGTTCCTGGTGGGCGTGGCCGCAGTTTGGGCCGTGGACATGGCCATGGTCGTGATCATGGTGGTCGTGATGGTCATGATCGTGGTTGCAGTCAGGGCCATGGACGTGGGGTTGCTGAGTCATCGGGGTCGCTCCGGAATTAAATCGGCGGCGATTATCACGCCATTGCGCGCCAGGTGCACGTAGTGCGCGATGAATAAACCGGTTTCCAGCGTTCCTTCCAGGCGATAGGGGATGGGTTGGTCGGGTTTTTTCAGTAATTTCACCAGGTCCCGGACTTTGGGCCACAGGTTGGTGCGGATCGGTACCTTGAAATAGGCGCTGCGTTTGGGGCCGACAGTGAACCAATGTTCGTGTTCGCCTTCGGCCAGCAGGATGTCCCCCAGGTGAATGCGATATTCCAGAGCGCGCACCGTCAGGTCTTCGTCATTGGGGTTGTCGACGCGAAAATGCAGCAGGAATTTCTGCTCCAGCAACTTGGCCCGGACCACCTCGACCTTGACCAGATGCACTTGTGGATCCGGCAGGTCGTTGCTGAACCACGAGGCGCAGCCGCCGAGTCCCAGGAACAGAAGCAGGGCGGTTAGCTGCAATGCGCGCCGGCGGGTGGTCATGGTCGTATTTCTCCTTTTGTAGCAGCAGCCTCGCAAGCTCGACAGCTGCTACAGGGGCACCTCAAGCGCCGAAATAACTTGCACAACACTTCTTGAACTTCTGCCCGCTGGCGCACGGGCACGCATCATTGCGCCCGGCCTTGAGTGGCACGGTAGGGTCGATGAAGTACCAGCGGCCGGCGTTCTGGACAAATGACGAACGTTCTCGGTGGCTGTGTTCGCCGCTGCTGTCGTGCCAGCGAGCGGTAAAGGTGACAAAGGCGTGCTCCGGCTGGCCGCCGAAGACCTCGGCGCTTTCCACCTCCAGGCCCAGCCAGGTGCTTTGGGCGCTCCAATCGCTGATCGACTGGCGATCCAGGCCGGCCTGTTGCGCGGGCAGGGTGGTGGTCACCAGATAGTCGATCAGCCCCAGTACATAGGCGCTGTAGCGCGAACGCATCAGGACCTCGGCGCTAGGGGCCGGATGGCCGGCATGGTAATGGCCGCAGCAGGCATCGAGCAGCGTGCCGCTGCCGCAAGGGCAAATGGATGTACTCATTGCGTTACCACCAGTATTTCCCGAAGTTTTCCGGATTGGCCCAGAAGCGTGAGTTGAGCCAGTCGGGCACCTGTTTGTAGTCAAGCAGATCGTAGGTAAACAGCGTCAACACTTGATCATCGCGCTGGAAGCGTTCGCTGGCTTGCAAGGCCAGGGAGAAAAAATCCGTCTCTTGCCAACCGCTGGCCGGCAAGTCGGCCAGCACCGCAATGCGACTGGCATTGAGGTTGCGTATTCCGCCGAGCAGATTCAGGCCGTCGCGCTTGGGCAAGTGTTCGAGGCAATCGACCACCAGCGCCAGATCAAACCGCTGCGCCGCCAGTTCGGCCGGCAGTGGTCCGGGTGCGGCAAAGGCGACGATGCTCTGCGGGTGCGCGAGTTTGAACGCCTCAAGCGCGGGGAACTCACTGGCGCCAATCAGCAACAGACGCGTCGGGGCGTAACGATCAAGCAAAGCGGCCAACGCCTGTTGGGGCGTGCGCGAAGAAATACCTGCAATCATCGAAAATCCTCAATCAGAACGCCAAGACTAACTTGTCTTGCAGAGTGGGTTTAAGCAAAAAGCAGCGATCTTCCGCGAACATAGGGCGAAACAGCAATGGCCTATTGCTGGCGGAGATTAAAAGTCCAGTCTTTACTCCTTGAAATCGGTTATTAGCCGATCCCTCAGGAGAAAACTAGATGAGCATAGTTCGGACAGCATTACCTTTGGTTCTGCTAACCAGTGTGTTGACTGGTTGCGCAGGTTTGCAGAAAACCGACTGGCCGACCTGTGCTGCGGTCGGTGGTGTCGTCGGTGCGGGGCTCGGTGCGACAGAGAGCTCTTCATGGGCGGGGTATGGCGCGCTGCTGGTCGGCGGCACGGCAGCAGCGTATTGCTGGGTGCATGGCGATGGCGACGAAGACGGCGATGGCGTGCCGGACAGCCGCGACAAGTGCCCGCACACACCTAGAGGCGTGCGAGTCGATGCCGACGGCTGTCCTCCACCCGCGCCTGCGCCAGTGGTCGAAGAGAAGGCGGTGGTCAAGGAAGAAGTCATCGTTATCCGTGATGTTCACTTTCAGTTCGACTCGGCCAAGCTCACCCCTTCCGATAAAGAGGTACTCAACACCGTTGCCACGCGCCTGAAACAGGAACCCGCCAGCGCCCGGTTGACCGTGACCGGTCATACCGACAGCGTCGGCAGCGATAAGTACAACCAGAAACTGTCGGACAAGCGCGCCCATTCGGTAGTGGAATACCTGATTTCCCAAGGCGTGCCACGCAGCAGTTTCGTGTCTGTGACCGGTGCCGGTGAAAGCCAGCCAGTGGCCGATAACAAAACCGCTGACGGCCGCGCGCTGAACCGGCGTACGGAAATCAAAATCGACCGCTAACCCCCTTGTATTCCGCGGCTTGTACAGTCGCGGATGCGGGTCTTTACTCCTGTGTGACCGGTATGAGCCGGTGACACAGGAGCATTCACAATGAGCGTTCTCACAAGGACCGTCTTGCCGGTTCTGCTGCTTGGCAGCCTTCTGACCGGTTGCGCGACTCACAGCGATGGCACTGCCCCCTTGAATCAACGTACCTGGCCGATCTGCAGTGTCATTGGCGGACTGGTTGGCGGCGGTTTGGGCGCGATCGAAAGTGGCGGTTGGGCGGCAGGCGGAGCGGCGCTTGGCATCTTGACCGGTGGCTTGATCTGTTATGCCCAGGATGGCGATGAAGACGGCGACGGTGTCTTCGATCGCCGCGATCGCTGCCCCGATACGCCTGCCAATACACCTGTCGATCATCACGGTTGTCCGCTGCCGCAGTACCCGGCCAGCGTGAAACCGGCTGAACCCGAAGCCGCGAAATCCGAAGTCATCACCCTGAGCAGTAAAGTGTTGTTCGCGTACAACAAATCCGACCTGACGCCCGCAGCACGCAGCGCGCTCGATTCGCTGATGCCCAAATTGCAGAGCGCCGATGTGGTGAGCGTCAAGGTCGTCGGCCATACCGACAGCCAGGGTTCGGACGCCTATAACCAGAAACTGTCGGAACGGCGTGCCAGCAGCGTGGCGGCCTACCTGTTGAGCCAGGGGCTGGCACCGAACAAAATCACTAGCGAAGGACGGGGCGAAGCCCAGCCGGTGGCCGATAACGACACGGAAGAGGGGCGGGCGCAGAATCGTCGCGTGGAGTTGCACATCAATCGCTAGGCTCGGCGATCAAGAGGCCCGTGATAGAGCCGTCGGATGACCATCAAGGTGGGTCCGGCGGCCATTCGATGCCTTTCGGAAGAATTTTCTGCTGCCCTCTGGCTTATCCCGCGCGTATGCCGTTACTGTGCGTGCAAATAAAAATTCTCGACGGGGGAGCGTATGAAGGTGTTTTGGGGGCTGGGGAAGTTGTTGACCCTGTTGTTCTGGTTGGTGGTGCTGGTCAATCTGCTCATACCGTTTGTTCGTCCACTGCACCTGTTGGTCAACCTGACCGGCAGCCTGTTGGCGCTGGCTCATCTTCTGGAGCTGGTGTTCTGCAATCGCAGCCTCAAAGGTAGAGCCCACCCCTGGCGTGATCGCCTGAAGATTGTCTTTTTCGGCGTTTATCACCTGCAAACCATTCCGGCCCCGGCCACTGCGAAGGCTTCCCATGCGTAAACTCTGTCTGCTTGCCGCACTCATCAGCCCATTGGCCTGCGCCCAAGTGGTGAGTGTCGAAACCAATTCGCTGATGCGCTTGCCCAACACTGCCAGTTCCTTGCAACTGGAACGACTGGAAGTCGCCGATTACGGCACTTTATTAATCCCCTCGAACGTGACCGAAGTGACGGTCGGGGAGCTGCACCTGGGGCGCGACGCGCGGATCGCCGTTGTGCCGAGCGAACAGGCTCTGGAACTGAAGGTCAACCGTGCCGAGTTTGCCGAAGGCAGCCAGATCACAGCGCGGGGCGCTCCCGGAACGTATCTCAAGGCCGCCCGCTCAGGGCGCAATCTGAATGTGCAGATCAAAGCGCTGAAGGCGCCGCAATTGTTGGTGGACGCTCGCGGTGGCGCGGGCGCCCCGGGTTTTGTCGGTCTTGACGGGGCCAACGGCCAAGCACCGGGTTGCACCTGGGGCCAGGCTGGTCGCGGCGCCGACGGCAGTGATGGCAGCGACGGCCAGCCAGGTGCGCCGGGGGCGCTGGTTCGGCTGGAAGTGCCGCGTGACTATCCGGCGCAGCAGATCAAGGTCGAGGTGGAGGGCGGTGTCGGTGGCGCGGCCGGACCGGGTGGCAAACCGGGAGCGGGCGGCAAGGCCAAGGGCTGCATTGTCTATAAAGCCGATGGCGGCAAGAGCGGTCGCCCCGGTGTCGACGGCCAGCCAGGGCCTGCCGGGGCGGCAGGTTCGGTGAGCATTCAGCGGTTGTAAGAACTCACAAATCACTCTGTGGTGATGGAGCTTCTGTGGCGAGGGGGCTTGCCCCCGTTGGGTCGCGAAGCGGCCCCAAAACCAGCGATCCCATTTTTTCTGAATGAATGCGGTGACTGGTTTACGACTGCTTCGCAGCCGAACGGGGCGGTGCGGCGTTCCGACAAGCCCCCTCGCCACAGAAAAGCCATTTTCACAGGCAAGTCCGTCACCACGAGCCGCCTCAGAACATCGGCCGAGCCGCAGCAATCGCCACCAGCACCAATCCGACCATCAGGTTAACTCCCACCAACCGGCGAATCTTGCCCAGCGTCGCCGCGCCCGTCGGCCAATCCTGAGCCGCTACCGCCGTGCGCAGTTCCGGCAACAGCAATGCCTGAATCCGGATGAACAGCGCCGTCATCACCACATACAATCCCATCATCGCCTGCACATACCGCGGTGCCGCTTCAAACCCGGTGAACTGCAAATGAATCATGCCCACACCGCTGATCGGCAAAAGCACCACCGCGACCCAGACCCAGCGGAAAAAACCTTGAAACACTTCCACCCACAGCTTCAACCGGGCAGGGCCTTCCAGCGCCTTCATCGCCGCCGGGCGCAGGACCATCCAGGCGAAAAACATGCCGCCGACCCACATCAACGCGGCCAGGACATGCAGGGTATAAACGATGCCAAAAGGTGTCATTGAGGTACTCCGTTCTGCGCGGGATTAATTAGCGGGGTATGATAGCGGCCGATCCGAACCACTGAAAATTTATCCAGCCTTTTTTGCGCCCGACAATCCATGATCAGCACTGAACTCAAAACCACGATCCAGGGCGCTTACTCGCGTTTTCTCGAAGCCAAGAGCCTCAAACCGCGCTACGGCCAACGCCTGATGATCGCCGAAATTGCCAAAGTCCTCGGTGACATCGACACCGACGACGAAGGTCGGCGCAGTGGCGACCCCGCGATTGTCGCGGTGGAAGCCGGCACCGGTACCGGCAAAACCGTGGCCTACAGCCTGGCGGCCATCCCCGCTGCCAAGGCCGCCGGCAAGCGTCTGGTGATCGCCACGGCCACCGTGGCCCTGCAAGAGCAGATCGTCTACAAGGATTTGCCCGACCTGATGCGCAACAGCGGGCTGAATTTCAGCTTCGCCCTCGCCAAGGGCCGAGGGCGCTACATGTGCCTGTCCAAGCTCGACATGTTGCTCCAGGAAGGTCACGCGCAAACCGCCACCGCCCAGCTGTTCGAAGAAGAAGGCTTCAAGATCGAGGTCGATGAGGCCAGTCAGAAGCTGTTCACCAGCATGATCGAGAAACTTGCCGGCAATAAGTGGGACGGCGACCGCGACAGTTGGTCCACCGCGCTCGAAGACGCCGACTGGGCGCGCCTGACCACCGATCACAGCCAGTGCACCAACCGCCATTGCCCCAACTTCGGCCAGTGCGCTTTCTACAAGGCCCGCGAAGGCATGGGCAAGGTCGATGTGATCGTCACCAACCACGACATGGTCCTGGCCGACCTGGCCCTGGGCGGCGGTGCGGTTCTGCCGGATCCGCGTGACACGATTTACGTGTTCGACGAAGGCCATCACCTGCCGGACAAGGCCATCGGCCACTTCGCCCATTACACACGCCTGCGTTCCACCGCCGACTGGCTGGAAACCACCGCCAAGAACCTCACCAAATTGCTGGCCCAGCACCCGTTGCCGGGCGATCTGGGCAAGTTGATCGAGCAGGTGCCGGAGCTGGCGCGGGAGATCAAGACCCAACAGCAGTTCATGTTCAGTGCCTGTGAGCAGGTTGCCGACTTCAAGCCCGGCGAAGACGTCGAAGGCCGCGAGCGACCGCGTCACCGTTTCGTCGGTGGAGTGATTCCTGAGCACATGCGTGAAATGGGCATCGAGCTGAAAAAGGGCTTTGCCCGGCTGACCGACCTGTTCACCCGGCTCACCGAACTGCTCAAGGAAGGCATGGACGGCGAGGTCAACATCGGCATCGCCAGCAACCAGGCCGAAGAATGGTATCCACTGTTCGGTAGCCTGCTGTCGCGCTCTTCGGGCAACTGGGAGTTGTGGACCGCCTTCACCGTCGAAGACCCGGAAGATAACCCGCCCATGGCCCGTTGGCTGACCCTGGCCGAAAGCGGTTCGCTGTTCGATATCGAGGTCAATGCCAGCCCGATCCTCGCGGCGGACATGCTCCGGCGCAACCTGTGGAACGTGGCTTACGGGGCGCTGGTGACATCGGCGACCCTGACCGCTCTTGGCGCCTTCGACCGTTTCCGCATGCGCGCCGGCCTGCCTAAAACCGCCGTGACCGCAGTGGTCCCGAGCCCGTTCCATCATGCCGACGCCGGTGTGCTGCGGGTGCCGGACCTGAAAGCCGACCCGCGCGATGCACCGGCTCACACCGCGGCGATCATTCGCGACTTGCCGGAACTGGTCGAGGGCTCCCGTGGCACCTTGGTGCTGTTCTCCTCGCGCAAACAGATGCAGGACGTGTTCGACGGGCTGGATCGCGACTGGCGCAAGCAAGTGTTCATTCAAGGCAACCTGTCGAAACAGGAAACCCTGAACAAGCACAAGGCACGGGTCGATGGCGGGGATTCCAGCGTGCTGTTCGGCCTGGCGAGTTTCGCCGAAGGCGTGGATTTGCCCGGTGCCTACTGCGAACACGTGGTGATCGCCAAGATTCCATTCTCGGTGCCCGACGATCCGGTCGAAGCCGCACTGGCTGAGTGGATCGAGGCTCGCGGCGGTAACCCGTTCATGGAAATCTCCGTGCCGGACGCCTCGCTGAAACTGGTCCAGGCCTGCGGCCGCCTGCTGCGTACCGAAGAAGACCGCGGCACCATCACCTTGCTCGACCGTCGTTTGGTCACGCAGCGCTACGGTAAAGCTATTCTCAATGCATTGCCGCCATTTCGTCGTGAAATTTCCTGATGCGCCGGTGGGCAAATTTGCCCACCGCGTTGTCTACCTCACTGCCACTGCCTTTCCACTGGCCCATTGATGGTCGTTAGGGAGAACCACGTTCTTATGATTCGCCGTTCGTTGCCCGCTGTTTTTGCCTTGATGTTCGCAGCGCCTTTGCTGGCGGCCCCTGCCGGCCAGCAGACGCTGTTCAACTTTGTGCGTCCTGCTGACGTGGTTCAGGTGGCGACTCAGGACGCCAGCCTGCCGCAATCCAATGCGGAGCAAACGGCCGAAGGCGAAGTGCTGCGCCGTGTGACCTTCAATCCGGTTGCCCAGCCGACTTTGCGCCTGACGCCGCAGACCGGTGCCTGGGACTGGTCGCAGTCGGGCGTCATGAGTTTGCGGATCCAGAGCGCGATGGACTGGGCCGTGACCCTGTACGTGAAAATCCAGAGCAACGACGGCAAGACCCTGGTCAGCCGTGTCGATCTGCCGGCCGGCCCGGCGCAGACCTTGCTGGTGCCGCTGCAGCCGAGTTCGCCGCTGAGCCAGGGCATGAAAGCCGGCCCGCCAATGCCGATCAACTTCGAAGGGCAGCGTGTATTGCTGGCCAGCAGCACCGGTGAGCTGGATCGCAGCCAGGTGGTGTCGGTGACCTTGTCGATGGATCAGCCGAAAGTCGCCCAAAGCATCCTGCTCGAGCGCTTCGGCGTGCAGGACGGCGAGGCCGTGACCAAAGCCGCTTATGGCGGTCTGGTGGACGCTTACGGTCAATCGACCCGGGCCAAATGGCCGGAGAAGATCAGCAACGACGAACAACTGAAATCCGCCGCTGGCAAAGAACAGCAACAACTGAAAACCTGGCTGGCCGAGCGTGAGAAGGCATCCCTGGACAAGTTTGGCGGCTTGAATAAAGGCCCGGTGTTCAAGGCCAGCGGCTTTTTCCGCACCGAAAAGCGTGACGGTCGCTGGTACCTGGTGACTCCGGAAGGGCATCCGTTCTATTCCCTCGGCGTCAACACCGTGACTCCGAGCGTCAACCAGACCTACGTCGCCGGGCGCGAGTGGATGTTCGAGTCCCTGCCCAAACCCGACGAACCCCTGGCCAGCCACTATGGCGAAGGCGATAACCGTGGCGGCAATGGTGCCGATCAAGGCCGAGGCTACAGCGCCGGTCGTTGGTACGATTTTTATGGCGCCAACCTACAGCGGCTGTACGGCAAACCTTGCGCACCGGGCGGTGATATCAAGGCCGGTGTTGCCGAAGCAGCCAAGGCCGAGGCGGTGGAGGCGACGGCTGACAAGGCCGCCGAACAATCAGCCGCTCCTGCGCCCACCGAGTCTAGCGCCGGTGTAGCCGAAGCGGCCAAGACTGGCGCGGTTGAAGCGTCGGTCAAAAATGCGGCCGTCGAGCCCTGCAAAGTGGCTGTCGACGAGCAACGCTGGGCCAGTCACACCCTCGACCGTCTGCAGGCCTGGGGTTTCAATACGCTCGGCAACTGGAGCGCACCGGTGTTGGGCAACGCTGACCGTGTGCCATACACCTTGCCGCTGTCGATCGTCGGCGATTACGCCAGCATCAGCACCGGCACCGATTGGTGGGGCGGCATGCCCGACCCGTTCGATCCGCGTTTCGCCATGGCTACCGAACGCGCCGTGGCCATTGCTGCCCGGGATCATCGCGACGATCCGTGGCTGATCGGTTACTTCGCCGACAACGAACTGGCCTGGGCCGGTCCCGGTGACGACCCGAAGGCCCGCTATGCGCTGGCCTACGGCACCTTGAAAATGACCACCGACGTGCCGGCCAAACGCGCCTTCCTCAAACAATTACGCGACAAATACCGCAACCAGGAGGGGTTGTCGAAAGCCTGGGGCATTGATCTGCCAGCCTGGGAATTGATGGAAGACCCTGGTTTCGTGCCGCCGCTGCCGAGCGCCGAACACCCGGAAATCGAAGCCGACTTCAAATACTTCCAGAAGGTCTTCGCCGACACCTACTTCAAGACCGTTTCCGACTCGCTCAAATGGCATGCGCCGAACCAGTTGTTGCTGGGGGGGCGCTTTGCCGTCAGTTCCCCTGAGGCGGTCGAGTCCTGTGCGCAATACTGCGACGTATTGAGCTTCAACATGTACACCCTGCAACCTCAGGATGGTTACGACTTCGCCAAACTGCGCAGCCTGGACAAACCGGTGCTGATCACCGAGTTCAATTTCGGCTCGGCGGATCGCGGCCCGTTCTGGGGTGGCGTGACGCAGCTGGCGAAGGAAGAAGACCGTGGCACGGCCTACGCCCACTTCCTCAAACAGGCGATGAGCGAACCGTCGATTGTCGGGGTGCATTGGTTCCAGTACCTCGACCAACCGGTGACCGGTCGCCTGCTGGATGGCGAAAACGGGCACTTCGGTCTGGTGGGCATCACTGATTTGCCGTTCCAGGGCTTTGTCGACAGTGTGCGTAAAAGCAATGTGCAGATCATTGATCAACTCGGCAAAGAAGCCGAGAAGGCCCGCGCTGAAGCGGATAAAGCCAGTCATGATCTCGAGGGCGGCAGGAAAGGCGAGGCAGGCAAAGGCCCGGGCAAGGGTGCTGGCCATGCGGGTGGGCATTCGGGCAATGGTCACTGAGTTCTTATAGACCCGTGGCGAGGGGGCTTGCCCCCGTTGGGCTGCGAAGCGGCCCCCATGCTTACAGATGCACCGCGAATACAGGTTTTTGCGACCGCTTAGCAGTCGAACGGGGGCAAGCCCCCTCGCCACAGGGATCGCATCGTTGATGTCTGTGGCATTTCCATAATTGGGCGACCACCCAGCCCGATCTTGTTCCCAAATCCCTCAAGGACTGGAACAATGCGGGCCACTTTGTAGAGCGTTTATCCGGGAGAGTTGCGGGTGCAGATTCAGGGTCATTACGAGCTTAAGTTCGAAGCGGTGCGCGAGGCGTTTGCAGCACTGTTCGACGATCCTCAGGAACGTGGCGCGGCGTTGTGCATCCGGATCGGTGGTGAAACCGTCCTCGACCTTTGGGCCGGTACCGCCGACAAGGATGGCCATGAGGCCTGGCACAGCGACACCATCGCCAACCTGTTCTCCTGCACCAAAACCTTCACCGCCGTGACGGCGCTGCAATTGGTGGCTGAAGGCAAGCTGCAACTCGATGCCCCGGTCGCCCGTTACTGGCCCGAATTTGCCGCTGCCGGCAAAGAATCCGTGACCCTGCGCCAATTGCTCTGCCATCAGGCCGGACTGCCGGCCCTGCGCGAGTTGCTGCCCCCTGAAGCGCTTTACGACTGGCACACCATGGTCGATGCCCTGGCCGCCGAAACGCCGTGGTGGACGCCGGGTGAAGGTCACGGTTATGCGGCAATCACCTATGGCTGGCTGGTTGGCGAATTGCTGCGTCGTGCCGATGGTCGTGGGCCGGGCGAGTCCATCGTGGCGCGGGTCGCCAAGCCTTTGGGGCTGGATTTCCACGTTGGCCTTGCCGACAGAGAGTTCCATCGCGTGGCGCACATCGCCCGTGGTAAAGGCAACGTCGGCGATGCCGCGGCCCAGCGCTTGCTGCAAGTGACCATGCGTGAACCGACGGCCATGACTACTCGGGCCTTCACCAACCCGCCTTCAATCATGACCAGCACCAACAAACCGGAATGGCGGCGCATGCAGCAGCCGGCCGCCAATGGCCATGGCAATGCCCGCAGCCTGGCCGGTTTCTACGCCGGTCTGCTCGATGGCAGCCTGCTGGAAAGCGAAATGCTCGACGAGCTGACCCGTGAACACAGCGTTGGCGAAGACAAGACTTTATTGACCCGGACCCGCTTCGGCCTGGGTTGCATGCTCGATCAACCGGACGTCCCCAACGCCACCTACGGCCTCGGCCCACGGGCGTTCGGTCACCCGGGTGCTGGCGGCTCCGTCGGTTTTGCCGATCCGGAGCATGATGTGGCCTTCGGCTTTGTGACAAATACCCTGGGACCGTACGTCTTGATGGATCCACGAGCCCAAAAACTTGTGCGAGTACTGGCCACTTGTCTGTAAATCACGCTTAAGGGGGCCAGGGCCGGAACCCGAAAGCTTTTGTGGTTTCAAAGCGTCTGTTTAACCGGGGGCAACTCCGGTCTGACTTTTCATTACCTCATTTTGTGGATATCCAATGTCGTCCAATAAAACCCTCGCCCTGGCCCTGTGCTTCGCTATCACCGGTTGTGCACAAACCCCACAAAATGATGCCGCAGGTGGCAGCAGTTGGTGGCCGTTCGGTTCTTCCGACAAGGTTGCGACTAAAGAACCCGCCCCGGCCCCGGCGCCCCTGAAACCTGCTGCCACAGCACCCGTCGCCAAGACTGAAGCCGATGCCGGTGGCAAATGGTGGTGGCCGTTCGGCGGCAAGGAGCAGAGCACCGCCAAAGTCGTGCCGATGCCCGACCCGAAAGTCACCCAGGCCTGGCTCGACGACTATGAACCGCGCCTGCGCGAGGCGATCAAGGGCAGCAACCTGCAACTCGAACGCCGTGAAAACGTGCTGGTCGTCACGGCTCCGGTAGAAGGCTCGTTCAACCCTGACCGTCCGGCCATGTTGCTGCCGGTGACCCTTGGCCCATTCACCCATGTCGCGAAAATCCTCGAAGCCGACCCAAAGACTGCCGTGCTGGTACTCGGTCACAGCGATACGTCGGGTTCCGCACCGGCCAACGTGAAACTGAGCCAGGAGCGCGCCCAGGCAGTGGCGGCGATCTTCCGTCTCAGCGGTCTGCAGCGTGATCGCCTGATGCTGCGCGGCATGGGCGGTGAGGCACCGCGTGCCGCCAACGACAGTGCTGAAGGTCGTGCCTTGAACCGTCGTGTCGAGTTGCTGGTGACGCCGGCAAACACCATGGTCGCGTTGTTGAGCAAGTACAACATGCCGGCTCCGGCGCCGCTGACCAAGGTCGTCGCGCAAGACGTCAAGCCAGCGGCCACGCCTGTGACCCCGGCACCTGCTGCGAAAAAAGCGGCTGCCCCGGCGAAGAAAAAGGCACCGGCCAAGAAAGCGGCCGCCAAGGCTCCAGCCAAAAAGGCACCCGCGAAAAAGACCGCGCCGGCCAAAGCCGCTGTCGATTCGAAGAGCACCACCGCCACCGATGCCACAAAGCAGTGATTCGTTAACCAAAAGGAATGCGCCATGACCCGGCCCTTGGCAGATATGCGTCGCGACTACACCCGAGATGGCCTGACCGAGGCGCAAGCCCCGGCCGAGCCGTTCGCGCTGTTCCATCAGTGGTTCGCCGATGCGGTGAAAACCGAGCAGGCGCCGGTGGAGGCGAATGCCATGACGTTGGCCACCGTCGATCAGGACGGTCGGCCGCATTGCCGCATTTTGCTGCTCAAGGGCCTGGACGAGCAGGGCTTCACCTTCTTCACCAACTACGAAAGCGATAAAGGTCAGCAATTGGCAGCCAATCCATTTGCAGCCATGACGTTTTTCTGGCCGGCCCTGGAGCGCCAGGTGCGCATCGAGGGGCGGGTGGTGAAGGTCACGCCTGAAGAGTCCGACGCCTACTATCAGGTCCGCCCTCTGGGCAGTCGTCTCGGTGCCTGGGCATCGCCCCAGAGCCGGGTGATTGCCGATCGCGGCGAACTGGAAGCGCTGCTCAAGGACACCGAGCAGCGTTTCAGCGACACCCAGCCGCACTGCCCCGAGCATTGGGGCGGTTATCGCTTGCTACCCGAGCGCATCGAGTTCTGGCAGGGCCGTCCGAGCCGTCTGCACGATCGCCTCAACTACCGCTTGCAGGGCGCCGACTGGGTTCGTGAACGCCTGGCTCCCTAAACGGTCTACCGATCGGGATACCCTGCCGCAGCGGCCTCAAGCCACTGTGGCAGGTCTCGACGCTTGATCTTCTGCGCTTGAGCGTTCGCCAATTGCTGGAGCATGAAGACTCTTTTTTTGTGGGTCTTTATCCGCCAGTGACAACGCCAGATCGCGGTCCCCCCAGCGTTTTATCCGCACGTACAACCACCAATGGAAGTACAAACCGGCGATGGTCGTGACGACAATGATGAAGTAATCCATAAAAATCCTTGGGTCTGCGGCGCAGATTTCGTAATGTGACGCTACTGTGTGGTGAGTTCGAGAAAGTGCCTGTACCAGGCCTGAATGAAACCAATTTTATCCGGGCGATGCCGTGACAGGCGTCAAGCTGCGGGTTTTAATGGATACCTGTCCTATGGAGTTTGATGCTATGCGTAAGTCTGTTCTGCTGGTTGCTTCCTTTTCCACGATGGCGATGTTGCTCACTGGCTGCCAATCGAGCCTGACCGGTGACTCCTACTCCCGTGACGAAGCGCGTCGTGTGCAGACGATTCGCATGGGCACCATCGAATCCCTGCGTCCAGTGAAAATCGAAGGCACCAAAACCCCAATCGGCGGCGCTGCGGGCGCAGTCGTGGGTGGTGTCGGCGGTAGCGCCATCGGTGGTGGTCGCGGCAGCATCGTCGCAGCGGTCATCGGCGCTGTAGCGGGTGGCCTGGTGGGCTCGGCTGCCGAAGAAGGCCTGACCCGTACTCAAGGCGTTGAAATCACCGTGCGCGAAGACGATGGTAGCATGCGCGCCTACGTGCAGGAAGTTCAGCCAAACGAAGTGTTCCGTGTGGGTGAGCGCGTGCGGATCTCCACCGTGGGTGGGACCAGCCGCGTTTCGCACTAAGCGGGAATGTAGGGTAAAAGAAAACCCCGATCGGGTGACTGGTCGGGGTTTTGTTTTTGGCTGTGGGGTTGAACCAGAGCGTTTACTTGCTTGCATAGCAACCGAGCTGAAAATCGTATTGTGGATCGTAGAATGATCGACCGACTAACGTTTCCAGTTTTGTTATCTGCTGAGAATCAAGGTCATAGCCATAGATTTCTTCTTCAGCTTCAGTCCAACTCATTATCTCCCTAAGCTGTTCAATGTTGTCTGCGGGGACGGGCACTTCGAATACCAGCGCTTCTGTTTCTTTATCAAAAGCATAAATTACGTGGTTCACGGTTCTATCCTTCTTTTCGGATCTGCCGGCTTGTTTTGATTACCTGTTTCAGCATCAAACTCACCAAGATGGCGACCTCGTTTGTCGTACATTTCTACTGCTCCATGCTGATAATCCCATTCTAGAATTCGCCCTTCAGCAGTTCTCCAGCGCATTCGGGTACCTCTACCTTTGCCCCGTGTCTTCTGTTTTGCCGGTGTGGCATCAGGAAAAGCGGTAAGCCCCTTTGGCGCCGGATGATATTTGTGGTCCGCAATACTCACCACAATATAAACCGGCAACACCCCCGAATCCGCCGGAAACACAAGAATGAAATCCTTGTACTCCGGCGGATACACCGGGTTCACGATGATGCTGTCAGCCGCTTTCGTCGGCGGGTAAACCCAGATGTGCGGCGCTTGTGGTGCGGCTTCCAGGGCGGGGATACCGAGGATATTTGAACCGTCCTCGACCGGCGTCCATATCAGCTCGACGCCGTCCCCGAGATCAGCCACTTGCTGACTGCGGCGCAAGGTGAACTGCACGACATCGACCATCTCCCAGTCGCGGTTTTTGCCGGTGTAGAAACCGTATCCCTTGAGACTGCCGTCAGCCTGTTGCTCGATCCGCAGGCGAACGCGAGTGCGGGCCTGTTTGAGGGCGCGCAGTTGGTCTTCGGTATAGAGCGAGCTGTCGCCAAGGCTCGACGGCATGACCAGGGCCATCAGTCCTGCCAGGGTGGCCGCAGCGGTGCTGGCGGCGATGCTGGGTAATGCGGCGAATGCAGAACCACCCAGGGCGAAGCTGCCGAAACCCGCTGGAATGGCGGTGCCACTGATTTTCTTCAGCGGCACCACACCGGTTTCATCAGCCTCGCGAGCGCCGAGCAGCACCAGTTCGCCGTAGTCTTTCAGGCTATCAGTCGGAACAACGCCAGAGGTGTTCGTGTAGTCGATGATTGCATCGGGCAGCTTGCAGGACTTGGCGAACACGCATCCCGCGCGGGCAACGTTGTCCTTTTTCGCTGCGACTTGAAGGCCGTCTTCGAAGGCTTGCTGCCTCGCGAGCATGGCGTCGTAGGCGTTTTGTCTCGCATCGCGCTCGGCCAGCTCGGTGGCCGTCATGTAGCGGTGAGTGATGTGATGACCGTCGCCTGACGGTGGGTTTTGCACCCGGGGGATGTCCTTGTGGCCAGCCACTGATTGTCCTTTCGCTCGTCCATCGGCAACCCCCGAAAGAGGGGCTGCACGACGTTAACGAACGTGGTTAATCGTGACTGTAGGACGAATCCTCAATGTCGCTAAGAGTGTTCTCTATCGCTCAGGAAGGCAGCGCAGCGCTCTTGCGACTCGCCGCCGCCGTCACTGCATAACCGATCAATGCCGCCAGGATCGAGCCGGTCAGAATCCCCATCCGATCCATCCCGGCGTATTCACTAGCGCCTGGTACGAAGGCCAGGGAGCCGACAAACAGACTCATGGTGAAACCGATGCCGCAGAGGATCGCTACGCCCATAATCTGGCCCCAGTTGGCGCCTTGGGGCAGGGCAGCGATGCCGATTTTTACCGCCAGCCAGGTCAGGCCGAAGACACCGACGGTCTTGCCCAGCAGCAGGCCGACGGCGATGCCCATCGGCACGTGGTGGGTGAAACTTTCGACGGTCACGCCGCTCAGGGACAGGCCGGCGTTGGCGAAGGCGAACAGTGGCAGGATGCCGTAGGCCACCCACGGATGCAGGGCATGTTCCAGGGTCAGCAGCGGCGACGGCTCGGCGTTTTTCGTGCGCAGCGGAATGCAGAAGGCCAGGGTCACACCGGCCAGTGTGGCGTGCACGCCGCTTTTGAGCACGCACACCCAGAGGATCAGCCCGATGATCATGTACGGCCCGAGCTTCACCACACCGAGTCGGTTCATCCCGATCAAGGCTGCGATGCAGGCCGCGGCCAATGCCAGGGACAGGGTCGACAGTGCGCCGGAATAGAAGATCGCGATGATGATGATCGCGCCCAGGTCATCGATGATCGCCAGGGTCATCAGGAACAGTTTCAGCGACACCGGCACGCGTTTACCCAGCAGGGCCAGTACGCCGAGGGCGAAGGCGATGTCGGTGGCGGTCGGGATGGCCCAGCCACTCAGCGCGGTCGGGTTGTCACGGTTCAAAAACCAATAGATCAGCGCCGGCACTACCATGCCGCCAATCGCCGCCGCGCCGGGCAGGACGATCTGCGAGGGTTTCGACAGTTGACCGTCGAGGACTTCGCGCTTCACTTCCAGGCCGATCAGCAGGAAGAACAGGGCCATCAGGCCGTCGTTGATCCACAGCAGCAGCGGCTTGGCGATCTTCAGCGCGCCGATCTGCGCCACCACGGGGGTGTCCAGCAGACCGCTATAAAGCCATGACAGCGATGAATTGTTGATGATCAGGGCGAGGACAGCCGCGGCGATCAATAACAGACCGCTGGCAGCTTCCAACTGAAAGAAACGCGTGAACGTGCTACGCAGAGGCAAGGTCGCTCTCCATCGATGAATTCATAAGGTGGCACACCCTAACCCGTACCGTTAGTTGTTAAAACAAAAGTTATATTCTTTTTTGTTATATGTCGTTACAACGTGGTCGGTCAGCAAAGGCCTGAGCCTAGCAGTTACCGGACGTATTGGACCCCAGCTGTATCTGTGCGTGATGTAGGATTTTTCCTAAGCTTGTGGACTGAGCCTTGCGACAAGGCCGACTCTTGCCTGATTCAACGAGAAAACCACCATGAGCGACAACCGACAGTGGGCCCGCGAAGCCATCCGGATCATCGAAGCCGACTTTCAGCGCAGCGCCGACACCCACCTGATCCCGTTGCCGCTGCCGGGGTTGCCGGGCATCGAGTTGTACTTCAAGGATGAGTCGAGCCATCCCACCGGCAGCCTGAAACATCGGTTGGCCCGCTCGTTGTTCCTCTATGCGTTGTGTAACGGCTGGCTCAAACCCGGTGCACCGGTGATCGAAGCCTCCAGCGGTTCGACGGCGATTTCCGAGGCGTACTTCGCCCGTTTACTGGGGTTGCCGTTCATTGCGGTGATGCCTGCGAGCACGTCCAAGGAAAAAATCGCGCAAATCGCTTTCTACGGTGGCAAGAGCCATCTGGTGGACGATCCGACGCAGATTTACGCTGAATCCGAACGCCTGGCTCACGAACATGACGGGCATTTCATCGACCAGTTCACCTACGCCGAACGCGCCACCGACTGGCGAGCGAACAACAACATCGCCGAATCGATCTTCCAGCAGATGCGCTTCGAGCAGCACCCGGAACCGAGCTGGCTGATTTCCAGCCCTGGCACTGGCGGTACCACCGCGACGCTGGGTCGTTACGTGCGCTATCGCCAGCATTGCACTCGAGTGCTGTGTGCCGATGCCGAGCGTTCGGTGTTCTTCGATTACTACAAGACCGGCGACGCCAGTCTGCGCCTGGATCATGGTTCACGGATTGAAGGCATTGGCCGGCCGCGGGTGGAAGCGTCGTTCCTGCCTAAAGTGATCGATGCGATGGTCAAAGTGCCGGACGCGCTGTCGCTGGCGGCCATGCATTATCTGGCTCAGCGTTTGGGGCGACGGGTTGGCGGATCGAGCGGGACCAACCTGATCGGCGCCTTGATGGCGGCCCAGCAGATGGTGGCGGCGGGGGAGTCGGGGTCGATCGTGGCGATTCTGTGCGATGGCGGCGAGCGCTATGCCGACACCTATTACGATCAAGTCTGGCTCAAGGCCCAGGGGTATGAGTTGAGTGGTTTGATGGATGCCGTGGCGGCCAGCGTCGAACGCGGAGAGCCGCTGCCGGCCAGCGTGTTGCGCGCAAATATCTGAGATATCTCAGACGCTGAAGACTCTTGTGGGAGCCGGCGGTGCGACGATCCGACTTGCCCGTGATGGCGGATTCAAATTCAACAGAGATGTTGACTGAAGCACCGCTATCGCGGGCAAGCCCGCTCCCACAGGTTATGTGTTGTTTCGGTGATTTGTGTATCAGGCCTCGAGGCCAAGGATGTCTCGGGCCACCGCTTCAGCAATCCGGATCCCGTCGACGCCCGCCGACAGAATCCCGCCCGCGTAACCCGCGCCTTCACCGGCCGGGAACAAGCCCTTCACGTTCAGGCTCTGCATCGACTCGTTACGGGTAATCCGCAGTGGCGATGAGGTGCGCGTCTCGATCCCGGTCAACACCGCGTCGTGTAGCGAGTAGCCACGAATCTGCTTCTCGAACGCCGGCAAGGCTTCGCGAATCGCTTCAATGGCGAACGCCGGCAGGGCCAGGGCCAAATCACCCAAGGCAACGCCCGGTTTGTAGGACGGCTCAACGCTGCCCAATGCGGTCGACGGTTTGCCGGCAATGAAGTCGCCGACCAGTTGCGCCGGTGCTTCGTAGTTGCTGCCGCCCAGCACAAAGGCGTGGGATTCCAGGCGTTCCTGCAATTCGATGCCGGCCAGCGGGCCGCCCGGGTAATCGACTTCCGGGGTGATGCCGACGACGATCCCGGAGTTGGCGTTGCGTTCGTTACGCGAGTATTGGCTCATGCCGTTGGTGACCACGCGGTTCGGCTCGGAGGTCGCCGCCACCACGGTGCCGCCCGGGCACATGCAGAAGCTGTAGACCGAACGACCGTTCTTGGCGTGGTGCACCAGTTTGTAGTCGGCAGCGCCGAGTTTCGGGTGGCCGGCGTATTTACCCAGGCGCGCGCGGTCGATCAGCGACTGCGGGTGTTCGATGCGGAAACCCACCGAGAACGGCTTGGCTTCCATGTACACGCCACGGCCGTGAAGCATGCGGAAGGTGTCCCGCGCACTGTGGCCGAGGGCCAGAATCACGTGCTTCGAATGGATCTGTTCGCCGCCATCGAGTTCGACGCCAACCAGTTGGCCGTCGTCGATCAGCACATCGGTCACCCGCTGCTGGAAGCGCACTTCGCCGCCCAGGGCGCGAATTTGCTCACGCATGTTTTCCACCACACCGGTCAGACGGAACGTCCCGATGTGCGGCTTGCTGACGTAGAGGATTTCTTCCGGCGCACCGGCCTTGACGAATTCGTGCAGCACCTTGCGACCGAGGAATTTCGGGTCCTTGATCTGGCTGTAGAGCTTGCCGTCGGAGAACGTCCCCGCGCCACCTTCACCGAACTGCACGTTGGATTCGGGGTTGAGCACACTTTTACGCCATAGGCCCCAAGTGTCCTTGGTGCGCTGGCGCACTTCGGTGCCGCGTTCGAGGATGATCGGATTGAAACCCATCTGCGCCAGCAGCAGGCCGGCGAAGATCCCGCACGGGCCGAAACCGACCACGATCGGACGCTGGCTCAGGTCCGCCGGGGCCCGGCCGACCACTTTGTAGCTGACATCCGGCGCCACGTTGACGTTACGGTCATCGGCGAACGTGCGCAGCACCGCCGCCTCATCGCGAACGTTGAGGTCGATGGTGTAGATGAAACACAGTTCGGAGGACTTTTTGCGCGCATCGTAGCTGCGCTTGAACAAGGTGAAATCGAGCAGGTCATCACTGGCGATGCCCAGGCGCTGCACGATGGCAGGGCGCAGGTCTTCTTCGGGATGGTCGATCGGCAACTTGAGTTCGGTGATTCGTAACATGACGGGATCCGGTTCGCGGGGCGCACAACTGCGCCAGGGCGTTTGAAGCCCGCGATTATAAGCCTCAAAGGATGATTCCAGTGAGGATAAAACGATCAGTCGTTACGCGATCCGCCGAAATACCCGCAGCCGCGTTGCACCTGGCCGTCGATACGCAGCTCGGCGCTCATGTGCTGCACGCTGCCGGTGCTGCTGTCGACACAACGTTGCGGCGCGACCCAGAGTTCGATGCGTTGATTATTGGCTTCGGTGCTGAGGTTGAAGCGACCATCGCCCAGTTGTTCTTCAACGTACGGCAGGGCCAGGGGCGGCTGACCGGCGCGGTCGATGACCATGCCCTTGCCGCTGACTTTGACGTTCCACTCGGGGCCATGGCCGGTGGCGCGCAGGATCAGCTGTTTGAAATTGGGATCGTCGCATGCGGTGCCCGAGCGCTCGACGCGGTACAACTGCGTAAGGTCGAGCTGGCTGTCAGCGCCACTGGCAACGATCCGACCGCGCACGTCGGCGAACAGCTTGCCTTGATCATCGGCGAGGGTCGCGGCCTCTTGCAGGATGCTGCTACCACCAGTGTCATTGACCACATAGCTGCGTAGCTCATTACACGGCTGGAACAGCAGCTTGCCGTTTGCCGCCGTCAATTGGCCCTGCATGCGGGTCTGGCCCACATGGGAAGCACTTTGCCGTGGGCCATCAAGCAACTGGCAGGCGGCGAACAACGGAAGCAGGGCAACAAGCACTAAGGAACGGGCAACACGCATCTTTGAGTCTCCTGACAAGTGCCGCCACGTTACTCAGCCTGACTGTTCATCACAACCCTGCAATGTTCTCGCTTTCCTGTGGGCGAGTTTGGTTTAGCCGACGCGGTAGGTCTGGCCGGTCTGCAAGCCTT
This sequence comes from Pseudomonas sp. GGS8, assembly GCF_024168645.1. Lineage (NCBI taxonomy): Bacteria > Pseudomonadati > Pseudomonadota > Gammaproteobacteria > Pseudomonadales > Pseudomonadaceae > Pseudomonas > Pseudomonas sp. GGS8. The sequence goes on from NZ_JALJWF010000001.1 coordinate 3,301,967, forward strand.
CCACGCTTTTGGCGTAGGCCAGCGCCACGTCGGCGGCGGGAACCGGTTTGAAACCACGGAAGTACGGCGCATAGCTGCCCATGGCTTCGACCAGCACGTTCGGGCTGACCGAGTTGATACGCAGGCCGCGTGGCAGTTCGATCGCCGCCGCACGGACGAAGGCGTCCAGGGCGCCGTTGACCAGGGACGCGGAGCTGCCGGTACGAATCGGATCGTGGCTGAGGATGCCGGTGGTGAAGGTGAATGACGCACCGTCATTGGCGAATTCCCGGCCGATCAGCAGCAGGTTGACCTGACCCATCAGCTTGTCCCGCAAGCCGAGTTCGAAGTCTTGTGCGGTCATGGTGGCCAACGGCACGAAGTTGACGCTGCCAGCGGCGCAGATCAGTGCATCGAAGTTGCCGGTCTGTTCGAACAGTTTGCGGATCGAGGCGCAGTCACTGATGTCGACCTGGAAATCACCGCTTTTACGGCCGATACGGATGATTTTGTGGCGCTGGGACAGTTCATAGTCAATGGCCGAACCGACGGTGCCGGAGGCGCCAATCAACAGAATTTTCATCGTGCAGTTCCTCAAATGGGTTGGATTTAAAGTTAAGTCTAGTGTGGTTTTTTTTATTAATAAGCGCGCTAATGGGCAACCTTTGGTTTTCAAATGGAAACAATCCATGAGCGAAATGGACGATCTGGCGGCGTTCGCGGTATTGATCGAGGCGGGCAGTTTCACCCTGGCCGCCCAGCAACTGGGTTGCAGCAAGGGCCAACTCTCCAAGCGCATCAGCCTGCTGGAAACGCGCTTTGGCGTGGTGTTGCTGCAGCGCACCACGCGTCGCTTGAGCCTGACGGCAGCGGGTGCGGCGCTGTTGCCGCAAGCCCAGGCGCTGGTGGTTCAAGTCGAGCGGGCGCGTCAGGCGTTGGCGCGGCTCAAAGACGACATGGCCGGCCCGGTGCGGATGACGGTTCCGGTTTCATTGGGGGAAACGTTCTTTGATGGCGCACTGTTGGAGTTTTCCCGGCAGTACCCCGAGGTGCAGATCGAGCTGGAGCTCAACAACCACTATCGCGACTTGTCCCGGGATGGTTTCGATCTGGCGATCCGCTCGGAAGTGGCCAACGACGAACGCCTGGTCGCCCGACCGCTGCTGGCCTGGCATGAGATGACTTGCGCTAGCCCCGCGTATCTGGAGCGATTCGGTGAGCCGCTGACGCCTCAGGCCTTGGCCGAACACCGCTGCCTGCTCAACAGCCATTACAGCGGTCGCGAGGAATGGCTTTATCACCAACAGCACGAGTTAACGCGGGTGCGAGTGTCGGGGCCGTTCGCCAGCAACCATTACAACCTCTTGAAGAAAGCTGCATTGACCGGTGCGGGCATTGCGCGTTTACCGTCCTATCTGTTGCAAGAGGAATTGGCCGACGGACGTTTACGCTGGCTTCTGCGCGATTATCAGACCCGCAGCATGCCGATGTATTTGGTGCATCCGTATCAGGGCGGGCTGCCCAAGCGTACCCAAGTGCTGGCGGATTATTTGATCGGCTGGTTCAAGCGCAGTGGTGAGGCGTTGGATCGGCTTCAACGATAATGTCTCACCACACAACCTTTATGGGAGTTCCGAGGTTGGTATCAGCGGGCGTAACGCCGGGCAATCAGGTGATCGATCGACAACTTGCCAGGTCCAGTCGCCATCAAGTACAACAACACCGCCGCCCAGGTGCCGTGGGTCGGATACGCATCGGGGTACACGAACAGTTGAATGGTCAGGGTCATGCCCAGCAGCGCCAGGGCCGAAAAGCGCGTGGCGAAGCCGATCAGGATCAGTATCGGAAAGAAATGCTCGGCGAAGGCCGCCAGGTGCGCCGCCAGTTCCGGGGAAAGTAACGGCAGGTGATACTCGCTCTGGAACAACGGGATGGTCGAGTCCGCCAGCCTTGGTACGCCGAGTTCAAAGGTGCCGTCGATCAAGTCGATGGCCAGGCCTTCCACCTTGGTCTGCCCGGATTTCCAGAACACCGCGGCAATGGAAAAACGCGCGATAAAGGCGATCAGGCTGTGGGGGATTTTTTCCAGCAGCGCGATGGCGCGGGCGATGGGGTTGTGCTGAATATTCATGGCGATACCTGGTTGTGGCGTAAATGAGTGATGGCGTTGTGGCTGATCAGCAGTGCCAGGGTTTGGCTGAGATCGAAGGCCGGGGCGCTTTCCAACGCTTGGCTCAGGGGTTGGCCGAGTCGCAGGTTCTGAATGAATGTGCTGGCGCCGTGGTCGATGGCGAAAACCTCGACCTCCAGTGCGTTGCGCAACACCAGCGCGTTTTGCCCGTGGCCGAGGTCGATCCCGGCCAGCGTTGCGTCACGCTGATGAGCCGCCCAGATCGCGACCACGGGGCGGGCTGAAGTCAGCAGATTCAAGGAGGGGTGAAGCCCGACCGTCAGTTCGTTCAGCACCTGCGGGTCTGACAGCACGGCGGCGATGTGCTCATGGCTCAAAGGCTGCGCATCAGCGGCGTGATAGGCCTGAACGCGCAAGCGCTCCAGCCGCGCCACATCGGCCAGATAAGGCACGCTGGCTGCCGGTTCAAAACTGTCGATGAAGTCGGCGAAGTCCTTGCCGTAGTCGTTGATGAGAGGGCTTTGTGGCGGGCAACTCTGTACATACAGCCGCGCCATCACCCGGAAAAACTCATCACCGACCAACTGCACAACCACCGGATAACTGTTGACCAAGGCGTCGATCAGCGAGCTCTGCACATTGTTGCGATACACCGCAAAACGGCTGGCCGGATCGGCGCCGTTGGCACTGCACACACCCTCGGGGCAGGGCTGTTGCGGATCGAGCAGGGCGGCGGTAAACGCGGCTTGAGTGCTCATGGCCGGCTCCCGGCGCGGTGCAGCAACTCATCGGCATGCCGGGCTTCGGCGTGCAGCACGCTGAAGGCCGGTAACCGGTTGTCGCGTTCGATCAACGTGGCGATCGGACCGACCCGCTCCAGCACCCGTGAGTACAGCGTCCACACCGCGTTATCGACGGGCGCACCGTGATCGTCGATCAGCAGACGGTCACCGAGGCTGTCGGTGTCTTCGGCAAACCCCGCCAGATGAATCTCTCCCACGGCCTGCAGCGGCAGGGCGTCGATGTAGGCCAGCGGATCTTTTTGGTGGTTGATGCAGGAAACGTAAACGTTGTTGACGTCCAGCAGCAGGCCGCAGCCGGTGCGGTGAATGACTTCACTGATGAAGTCGGCTTCATCGATTGTCGAGTGCTGGAACGCCAGGTATGTCGCCGGGTTTTCCAGCAGCATCGGGCGTTTGAGGGTGTTCTGCACCTGATCGATGTGCTCGCAGACGCGGTTCAGTGTCGGCGCATCGTAGGCCAGGGGCAGCAGGTCATTGAGAAACACCGGGCCATGGCTGGACCAGGCCAGGTGTTCGGAAAAGGAGTGGGGTTGATAGCGCTCGATCAGCGCGGCGAGCCTTTGCAGGTGCTGACCATCCAGCGGACCTTCGGCACCGATGGACAGGCCAACGCCGTGCAGCGACAGCGGATACAGCTCGCGGATCAACCCCAGAAAATGATGAAACGGGCCGCCGGCCACCATGTAGTTTTCGGCGTGGACTTCGAAGAAACCGATGTCCGGTTGTGCACCGAGCACTTCACGAAAGTGCTCGGTCTTGAGCCCCAGCCCGGAGCGGGGCGGGAGCCCGGAGAATGAATGGTTCATGGTCGACACTCAGGCTGGGGGCTGATTACGACTTGGCTTTGTAGGCTTCCATCTGGCCGAAACCGGTTGGCGAAGTCTTGCTCTCGGTGGTCATGCAGGTGCCTTTCGGGACGAGTTTCCAGGCATTGGCCTGGTGATCCATTTTGGCGGTGCCGGCGCAAGTGGTGCCAGCGCCTGCGGCGCAATCGTTATGACCTTTCATGGCCACGCCGAAGCATTTTTCCATGTTGGCGTCAGCGGCATGGGCCGTGGAGACCGCGGCGATGCTCAAGGCAGAGCCAAGGGCCAGAACCAGGGCGGTGGCGGACAGGGTGCGGGTGGTAGCAGTCATGATGTTTCTCCGAAATTGAGCTTGGTTTGGCAAGCGTTTGTGCTTGCTTACCGCTCTAGAGAAACGACAGGGTGAGGCGTTACAGCTGACTGCAAATTTTTTTAAAAATCCTCAAAACACCATTCCTTGTGGGAGCGAGCCTGCTCGCGATAACGGTGTGACATTCAGCGTTGATGCTGGCTGACACTGCGCTATCGCGAGCAGGCTCGCTCCCACGGGGATTTTCATTTGCTGTGGGGTTTGTGCCGGGCACAAAAAAACGGCCCGAAGGCCGTTTTCTGTTTACCGCAAAGACTCAACCACCCAAGTACGCTTCACGCACTTTCGGATCCGTCAGCAACGCCTCCCCAGTGCCGGTCATCACCACTCGACCGTTCTCCAGAACGTAGGCACGGTCGGCGATTTTCAGGGCCTGGTTGGCGTTCTGCTCCACCAGGAACACCGTCACGCCATCCTTGCGCAGCTGTTCGATGATGTCGAAGATCTGCTGGATAATGATCGGTGCCAGGCCCAGCGATGGCTCGTCGAGCAGCAACAGCTTGGGCTTGCTCATCAGCGCGCGGCCGATGGCGAGCATTTGCTGTTCGCCGCCGGACATGGTGCCGCCACGTTGGGCAAAGCGTTCTTTCAGGCGTGGGAAAAGTCCGAGAACCTTGTCCATCTGTTCCTGATAATCGCCCTTGTCGGTGAAGAACCCGCCCATGGCGAGGTTTTCTTCGACGGTCAGACGGGCAAACACCCGACGGCCTTCCGGAACCACGGCGATACTTTTACGCATGATCTGCGACGAGTCCTGGCCGACGAGCTCTTCGCCCATGTAGCGGATGCTGCCGCTGTGGGCTTGCGGCGAACCGCAGAGGGTCATCAGCAGGGTCGACTTGCCGGCACCGTTGGCGCCGATCAGGGTCACGATCTCGCCCTGGCGGACTTCGACGTTGACGCTGTGCAGCGCCTGGATCTTGCCGTAGAAGGTGGAAACGTTTTCGAACTGCAGCATTTACGCTTCCCCCAGGTAGGCTTTGATCACTTCAGGATTGTCGCGGATCTGCTCCGGCGTGCCGTTGGCCAGCGGTGTGCCCTGGTTGATCACGAAGATGTGGTCGGAAATGCTCATGACCAGTTTCATGTCGTGTTCGATCAACAGCACCGTCACGTTATGCTCTTCACGCAGAGTGCCGATCAGCGCCTTGAGGTCCTCGGTTTCCCGCGGGTTGAGGCCGGCGGCCGGTTCGTCGAGCATGAGGATCCGCGGGCGGGTCATCATGCAGCGAGCGATTTCCAGGCGACGTTGCTGACCATAGGCCAGGGTGCCGGCCGGGCGGTTGGCGAACTCCTTGAGGTTGACCTTTTCCAGCCAGTACTCGGCGTATTCCATGGCCTCGCGTTCGCTTCGGCGGAACGACGGGGTCTTGAACAGGCCGGCCAGGAAGTTGGTGTTCAGGTGACGGTGTTGCGCGATCAAGAGGTTTTCGACCGCCGTCATTTCCTTGAACAGCCGTACGTTCTGGAAGGTCCGCACCACGCCTTTGAGGGCAATCTTGTGGCCCGGCAGGCCCTGGATCTGCTCGCCGTCCAGCACGATGGTGCCGGCGGTTGGCTGGTAGAAACCGGTCAGGCAGTTGAATACAGTGGTCTTGCCGGCACCGTTGGGGCCGATCATCGATACCACTTGTTTCTCTTTGACACTCAGGGCCACGCTGTTGACCGCCAGCAGGCCGCCGAAGCGCATGCTCAGGTCAGTGACTTTCAGGATCTCACGGCTCATTTGCGCAGCTCCATGTGGGGGCGTTGCATCGGCAGCAGACCTTGAGGACGCCAGATCATCATCAACACCATCAAGGCGCCGAACATCAACATGCGGTATTCACTGAATTCACGCATCATTTCCGGCAACAGAATCATCACCGTGGCGGCGAGTACGACGCCCAGTTGCGAGCCCATGCCACCCAGCACCACGATGGCGAGGATGGTCGCCGATTCGATGAAGGTGAAGGATTCCGGTGTCACCAGGCCTTGGCGCGCGGCGAAGAAGCTACCGGCGAAACCGGCGAAGCAGGCACCCAGGGTGAAAGCCGACAGCTTGATGACCGTAGGGTTGAGGCCCAGCGCACGGCAGGCGATTTCGTCTTCACGCAGCGCTTCCCAGGCACGACCCAGGGGCATGCGCAGCAAGCGGTTGATGACGAACAGGGCGAACAGAGACAACAACACCGCGATCAGGTAAAGGAAAATCACCTTGTTCACCGGGTTGTAGGTCAGACCGAAGTACTCGTGGAAAGTCTGCAGACCCTCTGCGGCGGTTTTATCGAAGGTCAGCCCGAAGAGTGTTGGTTTGGGAATGTTGCTGATGCCGTTCGGGCCGCCGGTGAGGCCGGTCAGGTTACGCAGGAACAGACGGATGATTTCACCGAAGCCCAGGGTCACGATCGCCAGGTAGTCACCGCGCAAGCGCAGCACCGGGAAACCGAGCAGGAAGCCGAACGTGGCCGCCATCATTCCGGCAATCGGCAGGCAGATCCAGAAGCTCAGGCCGTAGTAGTGCGACAGCAGCGCATAACTGTAGGCGCCCACGGCATAGAAGCCGACGTAACCGAGGTCGAGCAGGCCGGCCAGGCCGACCACGATGTTCAGGCCCAGGCCGAGCATCACGTAGATCAGCACCAGGGTGGCGATATCCACCGCACCGCGAGAGCCAAAGAACGGCCAGACCAGTGCACCGATGATCAACGCAATGATGATCCAGCGCTGGGTGCTCGGCAGGGTCAGGAAATTACTGGCCTTGGCCGGCATGACCGGCATGTTGGGCGAGGATTTCCAGGCCGCGCTGATCTGCTGGTCGAACAGCACCCGCAGGAACATCAGCACCGAGCACGCGGCGATGGTGATCAGTGTGGCGGTACTGGCGCCCTGGACTTCGAGGTTGATGCCGACGATGGTCAGTTTCAAACCGAGTACCGGGTAGGCAACGGCCCACACCAGCAAGGCGCTGAACAACGCCTGTTTAAGATTCCTAGTCATACTTTCTCAACCTCCGGACGGCCCAACAGGCCGGTTGGCCGGAACAACAACACCAGGACCAATAGACCGAACGCCACGACGTCCTTGTACTGGTCGCCGAAGATATCGGCACCGAAGGCTTCCGCCACCCCAAGCACCAACCCGCCGAGCATCGCGCCGGGGATGCTGCCGATACCGCCCAGTACCGCGGCGGTGAAGGCCTTGAGGCCGACCAGGAAACCTGCGTTCGGGTTGATCACGCCGTATTGCATGCTCAACAGCACAGCTGCGATAGCCGCCAGTGCCGCACCGATGACGAAGGTCAGGGCGATGATGTTGTTGGTGTTGATGCCCAGGAGGTTGGCCATCTTGATGTCTTCGGCACAGGCACGGCAGGCGCGACCCAGACGAGAGCGGGAGATGAACAGTGTCAGGCCGAGCATGGCGATCAGCGTCACCACGAACACCACGATTTGCATGTAGGAAATCAGCACTTCATGTGCGCCACCTGGCCCGATGGAGAAGTTGCCGGGGATCAGGTTGGAGATGGATTTGTCCTTGGAGTCTTGCGAAAGCAGAACCGTGTTCTGCAGGAAGATCGACATGCCGATGGCGGAAATCAGCGGGATCAGACGGTTGCTGCCGCGCAGGGGGCGGTAGGCGATCCGTTCGATACTGTAACCGTAGGCACTGGTCACGACGATGGTCGCGATGAAAGCCGCGGTCATCAATAACGGGACGCTCTCGAGTCCCAGCATGGCCAGCCCGGCGATGGCGATGAACGCCACGTAAGAGCCGATCATGTACACCTCGCCGTGGGCGAAGTTGATCATTCCAATGATGCCGTAAACCATCGTATAGCCGATGGCGATCAGGGCATACGTGCTGCCAATGGTCAGACCATTAACCAGCTGTTGGAAAAAGTGATAGATGTCAGGCATTACAGCGCTCCTAAAAACCTGATACGCATTTCACTGGTGGAGTCATTTTCCCGCTCGAGGCCCATGGATCTGCATCCACTTCGAATTCGAGGTTTGCCAGCGAACCGCTGATGACGGTTTTGAGATTTTCAGGTGGGGAGGCTGGCGGATCACGCCAGCGCGGCCCAATACGTTCGTAAAATAAAGCCCACGGCACGCCGTGGGCTTTATTGGCAGTCAGTCAGGCACGCCTTATTGAGGCGAAACTTCAGTTTTAGGTTTGCCGAAGTGCCACTGGTAAACCACGAACTTGAAGTCTTTCAGGTCACCCTTGGCGTCGAAGCTCAGGTCGCCAGTCGGGGTCTTGAAGGTGCCTGCGTGGATGGCAGCAGCCACTTTGGCAGTGTCTTCGCTCTTGGCAGCCTTGATGCCTTCGGCGATGACTTCCACAGCCGAGTAGGCCGGGAACACGAACGGACCGCTCGGGTCTTCTTTCTTGGCTTTGAACGCGTCAGCCAGGGCGATGTTGGCCGGATCCTGGTCGAAGGATTTCGGCAAGGTCACCAGCAGGCCTTCGGAAGCCTCCTTGGCGATTTGCGAAATGGAGTCGTTACCCACGCCTTCCGGACCCATGAACTTGGCTTTCAGGCCCTTTTCCTCGGATTGACGCAGGATCAGACCCAGTTCCGGGTGGTAGCCGCCGTAGTAAACGAAGTCGACGTTGGCTTGTTTGAGCTTGGCGATCATCGAGGAGAAGTCTTTGTCGCCGGCGTTGATGCCTTCGAACACCGCAACCTTGACGCCTTTGGCTTCGAGGGTTTTCTTCACGGCACTGGCGATGCCTTCACCGTATTGCTGTTTGTCGTGCAGTACGGCAACGATTTTCGGTTTTACGTGATCGGCGATGTAGTTACCGGCGGCAGGGCCCTGGGCGCTGTCCAGACCGATGGTGCGGAACACCATTTTGTAACCACGGGAGGTGATGTCCGGGCTGGTGGCAGCCGGAGTGATCATGATCACGCCTTCGTCTTCGTAAATGTCGGACGCCGGTTGAGTGGAGCTGGAGCACAGGTGACCGACCACGAACTTGACGCCGTCGTTGACGACTTTGTTCGCGACGGCAACCGCTTGTTTTGGATCGCAGGCATCGTCGTATTCAACGGCTACGAGCTTCTTGCCGTCGACGCCACCCTTGGCGTTGATTTGTTCGATGGCCATTTTGGCGCCGCTGAACTGCATGTCGCCGTATTGGGCTACAGGGCCGGTTTTAGGGCCGGCGATGCCGATCTTGATGGTGTCAGCGGCGAACGAATGGCTGGCAACTCCGGCCAGAACCATAGCGGCAAACAGTTTTGAAATCTGCTTAGTAGCCTTAGTCATAGTGCTCCACTCTTACTGTTGTAGTTTTTATAGTCCTGGCGCCGTAGCAGCAGAACCGGGTCAGATATCGTCGATATCCTCCGGAAAATGCCCCCGGCAACTGTACCGGTACAGTGTAGAGCGCCGATTGTTGGCCTGGGAAGCTGGCGCCAGGGGGCAAAACCTGAGGGTGTCGCTTTATTGAAAGAAAAAGACAGAATAGCGGCGAGATGTTAGCTGGCTAATACTTGAAGCAGCAGCATTCCCTGGCTTTCCCGGGTTTTTCAATCGGTAACGCAATTGCATCCGGGTTTTTCTGGCGCAACACCGACGTTATCATTCACATCGATTTCTTTTGCGGACAGGAACCCATGACTCAAGAACCTAGCACCCTCTATGCCAAGCTGCTTGGTGAAACCGCATCTATTACCTGGAAAGAGTTGGAGCCGTTCTTTGCCAAGGGTGCCCTATTGTGGGTCGATCCTGGTCTGGATTTGATCGCCGCGGCAGAAGCAGTGGCGACCGATGAAGGCGAGAAAGTCGCTGCCTGGCTGGCCGCCGACAAGGTCGCCAAGCTGTCTGAAACGCGGGCGCTGGATCTTTTCGAGCGCGATCCGCAGCTGTGGGCTGTGGTGGTTTCGCCGTGGATCATGATCCAGGAAAGGGCGAAGGCTTGAGTTCATGCACCTGTTTGGTGCTGACATTTATCAGGAAAAAGTGTGTAGCCGAGTAGCGTGATGGCATGTTGCCGTGGAGAAAGGCCACAGAAAGGCCGCTATAACGGTGACGTAAACGTAACGGGAACAGTTTATTGAGCAGCCGATGGGCTGCTTAATTGTTTCTGGATGTTGGGACTTGTGGTGAGCTTTATGCCGCCATCACGGGCAAGCCCGCTCCCACAGGTACTGCGTTTTTTCAAAAGACAACGCAGTCCTTGTGGGAGCGGGCTTGCCCGCGATTGGGGGCGCCGCGGTTTAAGCCGTCTTGCCCGTATGGTTATTCAGCGAAATAACCTTGGTCTTGCCAATCCGGTGACGATAGATCTCGCGCAGGTACTTGATCGCCTTCTTCACGCAATCGCGCGACAACCGAATGTCGTTGATCGAGACGAACTTCTCCTTGTCGTTGATCAGCTCGCGGTACTTCTTCTCATACATCGGTTTGATCGCGTACCAGTTGGTGTCGAGGATCTTCGCCGGGTTTTCGAATTCGTTGAGCAGTTCGTCAATGCGGTTTTCGTCGAAGTCTTCATTGATGATGAAGTCCAGGATCGAGTTGTCCAGGGTGTCATCGAAGCGGTACGGGTTTTTCGCAAAACAACGCTTGATGAACGCCACGATCAGCGTCAGGAAATCGTCCGACAGGCACGGGCTCTTGGCGATCAACGTGGTCAGCGACAGGTTGGCCGAGGCGCCGATCACCAGTGCATAACGCTTGAGCGTGGTGTTGGGGAACAGGCTGTTGAGGTGGGTCTTCAAGCGGTTAAGGTCCATATAGGACAGCTTGTAGTCCTTGGGCAAGGACACAATCGACACCACCGACGAGCAATTCTTGAAGAAGTGCAGGTCGTGCAATGCGGCCGCGTCATAGCCCGAATTCTTGTACTGCTCAAGCGAGGCGCGATAGCGCTTGGACTCGATTGGCAACAGGCTGATGCCTTCGATGGCCTGGGTGACTTTGTTGAAGTGCGGCAGGTCGATGGAGCGGAAGAACAGATCGTCGATGTTCAGGCGCTGCGGCTCTTTCTCGAACACCTTGAACTTGTCGCTGCTTGGCGGCGGGGTTTCCGGCACCACGGACTCGGCGTAGGCAATTGCCACGGGGCCGGCCAGGCTCATGAACAGGTCGTTGGCGTCCAGGCGAATGGTTTCGCCGATGTCGATGCCGGCACGACGGAAATAGTTCTGGTCGTAGTCGGTGGTCACCGCCTGTGCCGTCAGAATGTTGAATATCTGCTGTGAGATGTACTGGTTGGCGTGCTTTTCCATCGCGTTGACGTCGATGTTCTGAATGTTGCCGTCATCGCTTTCTTCGGCATAACGCATGATGTCGTTGGAGATCAGCATCATTGCGTTCCAAGGGCGAATACGGCCCATGACGCTGGCTTCGCTGCTGTCTTCGTTGGCGAAGTTGTAGGAGAAGTCCCACTCTTCCGACAGGTATTTGCACAGCAGGCGACCGGCGTTGATGTGCAGCGCTTCGGACATTTCACTGCGGTGATCGGAAATGTTCGGCAGTACGCAGATGCCGCTGGTGAAAATCGGCTCGAAGACGAAGGAATGGCCACTCTTGCCGTCGTGTTCGTCCATCGGCTTGGTGTCGAACGTCTTGTTCATATACGAGTGCTGTTGGGCCAGGCCGAATTCCGAGGCCATACCCGAACCGGTACCGCCGCCGGCACTGAAGATCGAGAAATACAGGCGCGACTGGTTGGCCTTGATCCCGCAGCTGTCGATCAGGTACGAGTGAATCATCTTCCAGTCGGGGCTGGAGAAGCGCTGGGTGTCCTTGTTCAGGATGATTTTGGCCAGGTACTGGCCGAGGATCGGTGCGTTACCGGCGCCACCGGCGTGGACTTCCGACAAGTCCATGATTTTCATTTTGCTGTAGTCGCGCAAAAAGCCGCTTTTTTCGCCCTTGCGCGAGAAACGGATGCGACCGGCGATGTCCTTGTCCAGGTCGCCGAGCATCACCAGCGGTTCCACCAGGAACACCGGTTTGGTGGCCTTGTTCGGCCCCAGGCGCAGGTTGTTGCGAATCCACTGCGCCGGGCTGTAGCCCTTTTCGGCGTAGCGCTTGTCCGGCGACAGACGGTCTTCGTTATTGAATTCGTTGAGGTAGAACTTGCGGGCGTTGTACACCAGCTCCGCCACGTCCAGCGCGATGTTCGAACCGCAGCGGCCCAGGCCGATCAGGCACACCGAAGGGAATTCCTGGTCGTTGTGCTGTTCGTTGTCGCCTTCCAGATGGGGCGGGCGCGGGAACACCAGGTCGCGCAGGCCGTCGAGGTTGTCGAGGATGCGGTCGGTATTGGTTTCGGTGAAATACAGGTATTGCTGAGTCGACAGTGGACGCGACGGGGGCAATGGCTTCGACGATGAGGGGCTGTTCGCCGCGGGGCTCAGGGTCAGGTCGGATACCGCGGTGGCCGGATTGTTTTTAGAAGTCATTGTGCGCCATATACCTGGACTGGTCGGCTCGGCGACAAGTGTCATCGAGTCATCACGAAATGGGATCTCGCGTCTTTTTGCAGCGCGAATGTGACCCTAGCGTCAGGACCTTGGCCTGAACATCGCTCGGGGGAATCCTTTCCTTAACCATGATGAATCGGCCAATATTCGACGATCTTTAATCAACGGGAGGCTAAATGATGGCAACGTTGCCTGCGCTGGGGTTCGCCGGAATCGGCCTGATGGGGTTGCCGATGTGCCGACGTCTGTTGGCGGCCGGTTGTCCGCTGACGGTGTGGAACCGCCACCCGGCCAAGTGCGCAGCGCTGGTCGAGGCCGGCGCACGGCAAGTGGCGACACCGGCCGAGCTGTGTCAGCACGCCGATGTGGTGATGTTGTGCCTGGCCGATACCGCGGTGGTACGTGAGGTGGTGTTTGGCGCGGCAGGCGTTGCCGAGGGGGCGAAAAGCGGCCAGTTGCTGGTGGATTTTTCCAGCCTGGAGCCCACCGCAACGCGGGAAATGGCCACAGCACTGGCCAATAAAACCGGGATGGGTTGGCTCGATGCGCCGGTGTCCGGCGGGGTGGTCGGTGCCGAAGCCGGCAGCCTGGCGATCATGGTCGGTGGCGAGGCGGCAGACCTTGCGCGCGTGCGCTCGGTGTTGCTGACCCTTGGCCAGCGCGTGACCCACATGGGCCCGGTCGGCGCGGGGCAGGTGACCAAGGCCTGCAATCAGATGATCGTCGCCTGCAATGCCTTGGTCATCGCTGAAGTGGTGGCTCTGGCCGAGCGCTCCGGGGTCGATGCCCGGTTGATTGCCGAGGCGCTGGCCGGTGGTTTCGCCGATTCAAAACCGTTGCAGGTTCTCGCGCCGCAAATGGCCGAAAGCCGTTTCGAACCGGTGAAATGGCACGTACGCACGCTGCTCAAGGATCTTGATACCGCCGTGAAGTTTTCCCGCGAGCAGGGTTCGGCCACGCCGATCAGCGGATTGGCCGCACAACTGATGCGCCTCCATGGGGGGCAGGGGTTTCTGGAAAAGGATCCGTCGACGTTAGTGCAGCTATACCGTGAGCCAGACTCAACGAATTGATGGTGTGCATGTGCTTGCGCTGGTTGATTTCGGCCAGCACCGGGCGCAACTCAACCAGTGGCACCGGACGGCTCAGCAAGTAGCCCTGAACGAAATCGCAGCCGTGGCGTTCGAGAAAATCGTATTGCTCGAAGGTTTCGACGCCTTCGGTGACGACCTGCAAATGCAGGGTGTGGGCCATGACGATAATGGCCTGGACGATTTCCATGTCCTGGGTGGCCTTGGGGATGTCCTGAATGAACGAGCGGTCGATCTTCAGCGTGTTTAATGGCAGGCGCCTGAGGTAGGCCAGGGATGAATAGCCGGTGCCGAAGTCGTCGATCGACAACGAAACGCCAAGGGCGCGAATCTGCCGCAGCAATACCAGGGTGTTGGCGATATTGCCCATCAGCGCATTCTCGGTCACTTCCAGTTCCAGCCGGTGTGGTGCCACCCCGAAGAGGTGCAGGGCGTGTTCGATTTCATTGGCCAGCTCTTCTCGCGCCAGGTTCAGGGGCGAACAATTCACCGCGATTTTGAGGTCTTCGCAATTGTGGCGGGACAGTTCGCCCAAGTCCTCGCAGGCCTTGCGCAGCACCCAGTTGTCCAGATCGGCGATCAGGCCGTTGGCCTCGGCGATGGCGATGAACCGATCCGGTGTCAGCAATCCGTGAACCGGGTGTTGCCAACGGACCAGCGCTTCAAGTTTGGTGACTCGGCCGATTCTCAGGTCATGGATCGGTTGGTAATACAGCATCAACCCGATGTTTTCGCGCAGTGCGTGACGCAGTTCTTCTTCGAGTTGCAACTCCAGTGTGGCGCGGGTTTTCAGGTTTGAGCTGAAAAAGTGCAGGGCGTTACGACCGCAATCTTTGGATTGGTACAGCGCCAGATCGGCGTTTTTCAGCAGTTCTTCGCAGGTTTTGCCGTCTTCCGGAAACAGGCTGATGCCGATGCTGGTGGTCATGACCATGCGCCGTCCGGACAACTCGATGGGTTCCTTCATTTTCAGCATGATGCGCTGGGCCATTTGCCGCGCCTCTTCACGGTCGTAGAGGCTGATGAGGATGCAGAATTCGTCGCCACCAAAACGCGCCACCACGTCTTCGTGGCTGCGGACCGAGGCTTTGATGTGGCTGGCCAGGACTTTGAGCAATTCGTCGCCGGCGTCATGGCCGAGGCTGTCGTTGATTCGCTTGAAGTGGTCGATGTCCAGGAACATCACCGCCAGCATGCCGCCTTCGTTGGTTTTCTCGATGAGTCTCTCGGCGAAGAGCTGGTTGAAACCCCGGCGATTGATCAGGTTGGTCAAGGGGTCGTAGTGCGCCACCTGTTGCAGCGACATGCGTGCCTGGTCCAGTTGACCGAGCAGGGCGTTGACCCGCTGCAGGTCGGACTCCTTGTGTTGCAGCTTCTTGTCCGCCAGTGCGGCACTGATGCTGCTGCCGATGATCAGCAGCGCCATCACCGCCACCGTCAGCCCCAGTTGCAGGTGATTATTGTCGTCGGGCAGCGGTTGAAGGCTGTCATCGGGCAGCATCAGGTTGAGCGATGCCATGCCGGTGAAGTGCATGCTGACAATGCCGGCCCCGAGCACCAGACTGGCGGTGTATTTGAGCAGCAGATGATACGCACCGGTGTCATCGCGCAAGTGACTGGAAATCAATAGGGCAGCCAGGCTGGCCCCGATAGCGATCACGACGGAGAGCACGAACAGGACGGGTTGGTAATAGACCTGCGCATTCGATCGCAGCGCGGCCATGCCGACGTAGTGCATGGTCGCGATGCCCAGGCCGATCCACACCGCGGCCCGCAGGTATTGCCAGAAATTCAGCTGGGGATGGCTGAGGGTGTACATGGCCAGCCACGAGGCGGTCAGGGCGAACAACAGCGAGATCAGGGTGGTGGGCAGGTGGTAATGGATCTCGATCGGCGCCTGGAAGGCCAGCATGCTGATGAAATGCATGGACCAGATACCGCCCGCCAGACACCCGGCGCCGATCCAGCGCCAGAGTCGTTGAGAGGCGGATTTTTCCACATGACCCACCCGCTCGGTCATGTCCAGCGTAGCGAAACCGGCCGTGCAGGCGACCAGATAGGCCAGCAACACCAGAAACGGGTTATGGGTGCAATTGAGGATGACCTGCCCGCTTTCCGGTAGCTCGGTCATGAAATGCAAACCAAGCCACTCCATAGCATGTCCCATCTGTGAGTCATCCTGGCCTGCGTCATGCGCGCTGGCGAATGCTGGCAGTATAGAGGGCTTACACAGAGCGCAAGGGGTGATAGCACATTGATGTCGAATATTTTTCGAATGGGCTTGATTGCGGTCGCTGCCGAGCCTTAGACGATCTGCTCAAAAGGCGTTTCGAATTCAGGTTGCAGGGGGGGCAGCCCGAACGCGGCCCGTGCCGCATCGCAATCCACGTTCGCCTCGCCATTGGCCCAAGAGGCGTCGAACTCCCGACAGGTGCTGGAGCGCTGATCATAAATCGAGCACTGCACTGTGGTGCCCACTTCTCCCACCAGACCGACACAGCGAACGGGTTTGCAGTCTGTGCCCAGCATGGCCACCCGGCTGGGGCTGATGGACGTGACAAGTTCGTCAGGCACCGTTCCCCCGGCCGAGGTGCATTCACCCCAGAAAAAAGACACGCGGAAATGAGAACAGCAGGCACCGCAATTCAGACACGGACTGGCTTCGGACATGGGCAATGATCAAAGGAGGGATGGGGACAGGGTGGGCAGACAAGGTCGCTATTCTAGGCTTCGCCATGGCATTGGGAAGGGGGGCGCAGAGGTATTTTTCTATCCTCCGACTGAGGGTGAAATACCTGGCTCCCTGGCAGCACTCATCCCACAGGTTGTGCGTGGCGCCATGAGCTGATATCAGCCTTACAAATAATGACAGACAGCTCTGAGGGGCCTGACTAGATTGGAGGTTCCGGGGACAGTGAAAGCCCCAACAACAATAAAAAGAGACGGACCCCATGCAGAGCACGACCCAAGCGGCGAATGCCTGGCGCATTCTGTTCCTGTTGTTCCTGGCCAACCTGTTCAACTTCTTTGACCGCACCATCCCGGCCATCATCATCGAGCCGATCCGCATGGAATGGCACCTCAGCGACTTTCAGCTGGGGATCATCGGGACCGCATTCACCATCGTTTACGCCATTGCCGGCCTGCCTCTGGGGCGATTGGCCGATACCGGCTCGCGCAGCAAACTGATGGGCTGGGGCCTGGCGGCATGGAGCGGGCTGACCGCGGTCAACGGATTGGTGGGCAGTTTCTGGAGTTTTCTGATCGTGCGCATGGGCATCGGTATCGGTGAAGCCAGTTACGCGCCGGCTGCCAACTCGCTGATCGGCGACCTGTTCCCCGCGCACCGTCGGGCACGGGCCATGGGCATTTTCATGCTCGGATTGCCGTTGGGCCTGCTGCTGGCCTTTTTCACGATTGGCGCGATGGTCAAGGCGTTCGACAGCTGGCGTGCGCCGTTCTTCATTGCGGCGGTGCCAGGGTTGATCCTCGCGGTGTTCATGTTCTTCATCAAAGAGCCGAAACGTGGCGCCGCGGAAAGCGTGCAGGTTTCGCAGGAGCGCGTGGACCGGCCGATCCGTCGAGTGCTGGCGGTGCCGACTTTCCTGCGGCTGGTGATGGCGGGGCTGTGCTTCAACTTCGCGACGTATGCCTGTAACTCGTTTCTGGTGCCGATGCTGCAGCGCTATTTCCTGATGCCGTTGCAGGATGCGGCGGTGGCGACCGGGGTGATCGTCGGGGTGACCGGGTTGTTCGGCCTGACGCTCGGCGGCTGGATCGCCGACAAGATTCACCAGCGGGTGGCCAACGGGCGACTGCTGTTCGCCGCATTCAGTCTGGTCATTTCGACGTTGTGCACGGCTTGGGCGCTGCATGCCGGGCGAATCGAAATCGGGGTGTTTGTCGCGGTGTTCAGCCTGGGTTGGTTGTTCGCCTACAACTTCTATACCTGTGTGTACACGGCGATTCAGGACGTGGTCGAACCGCGCCTACGGGCGACGGCGATGGCGTTGTTCTTTGCCGGGTTGTATCTGTTGGGCGGTGGTTTGGGGCCGGTGGTGGTGGGCGGTCTGTCCGATCATTTCGCCCATAGCGCGATGCTCTCGGCGGGCGCCGAACAGATGACCGAGGCGTTCAAGGCTGTCGGTCTGCATGACGCGATGTACCTGATTCCTGTGGCGCTGTTTTTCACCATGGTGTTTCTGTTTTTGGCGTCGCGGTGTTTTGTCAGAGATGCCAAGCGGATGAAGGAAGGGTTGGTGGCGGTGGTTGAGCCTGCGGGTTCTGCGGTGACTGCCTGATCGCCATCGCGGGCAAGCCCGCGATGAGGCCCTCAAGAACACCACAACAACCAAGCAGACAAAAAAAGGCCCGCATCGCTGCGGGCCTTTTTTTTAGCAGTGGAGCAGAGGGGATTAACCCGCCACCAACACCCGAATCGCTTCCAGTCGCAGCGCGGCTTTGTCGAGCATGGCCAGGCCTTGCTCGCGTTGCTTGCGCAGTGCAACCAGTTCGCTGTCGCGCACGGTCGGGTTGACCGCTTGCAAGGCGGTCAGGCGCGCCAGTTCTTCGTCGGTATCGGCTGCCAGGCGACGTTGCGCCTCGGCCACGCGTTCGGCGTGACGCGGGGTGATCTTCTCTTCGCCGGCGTTGATCCGTGGCGTCAGCTGGTCGCGCTGGGCCTGGATGAACTTGTTGGCGCTGGCGCGGGGCACGCTTTCCAGTTGATCGTTCAGGGTTTCGAACGACACCCGGGCCGACAGGTCATTGCCATTGGCGTCGAGCAGGCAGCGCAGGGCCGCCGGCGGCAGGTAGCGGCCCAGTTGCAGCGAACGCGGCGCCACCACTTCGCTGACGTAGAGCAGTTCCAGCAACACGGTGCCCGGTTTCAGCGCCTTGTTCTTGATCAGCGCCACGGCGGTGTTGCCCATCGAGCCGGACAGCACCAGGTCCATACCGCCCTGAACCATCGGGTGTTCCCAGGTGATGAACTGCATGTCTTCACGAGACAGCGCCTGGTTACGATCGTAGGTGATGGTCACGCCTTCGTCGTCGCCCAGCGGGAAGCTGGCGTCGAGCATTTTTTCGCTGGGCTTGAGGATCAGCGCGTTTTCCGAATGGTCTTCGCTGTCGATGCCGAAAGCGTCGAACAGGGTCTCCATGTAGATCGGCAGGGCGAACTGATCGTCCTGTTCGAGGATCGCTTCGACCAGTGCATCACCTTCGCCTGCTCCGCCGGAGTTGAGTTCCAGCAAGCGGTCGCGCCCGGTGTGCAGCTCGTCTTCCAGGCGCTCACGCTCGGCGCGGGCCTCGTCGATCAGCGCTTGCCACTCGCCATCGTCGGCTTCTTCCAGCAGCGGCAGCAGGCGCGGGCCGAACTGATGCTGCAAGGCGTTGCCGGTCGGGCAGGTGTTGAGGAACGCGTTCA
Organism: Pseudomonas sp. GGS8; assembly: GCF_024168645.1. Lineage (NCBI taxonomy): Bacteria > Pseudomonadati > Pseudomonadota > Gammaproteobacteria > Pseudomonadales > Pseudomonadaceae > Pseudomonas > Pseudomonas sp. GGS8. Next base: position 3,321,003 of record NZ_JALJWF010000001.1, read on the forward strand.
GCGCTTCGTGGTACCACTGGAACAGCCGCTCTTGCGGGCTGGTTTCCAGGTACGGCACGTGCAGTTCGATGACGTGCTTCTGGCCGATCCGGTCGAGACGACCGATGCGCTGCTCCAGCAGGTCCGGGTGCGACGGCAGATCGAACAGCACCAGATGGTGCGAGAACTGGAAGTTGCGACCTTCACTGCCGATTTCCGAGCAGATCAGCACCTGGGCGCCGAATTCTTCGTCGGCGAAGTAGGCGGCGGCGCGGTCACGCTCAAGGATGTTCATGCCTTCGTGGAAGACCGTGGCCGGAATGCCGGAACGTACGCGCAGGGCGTCTTCCAGGTCCATGGCGGTTTCGGCGTGGGCGCAGATCACCAGCACTTTGGTGCGCTTGAGCATTTTCAGGGTGTCGATCAGCCACTCGACGCGCGGGTCGAATTTCCACCAGCGTTCTTCTTCGTTGGCGTCCGGCTGGGCCTGGAAGCTGACTTCCGGGTACAGCTCGGCGTGATCGCCCAACGGCAGTTCGAGGTATTCGGCCGGGCACGGCAGCGGATACGGGTGCAGTTTGCGCTCCGGGAAACCCTGCACGGCGGCACGAGTATTACGGAACAGCACGCGGCCAGTGCCATGGCGGTCCAGCAGTTCGCGCACCAGACGGGCGCTGGCTTCGGTATCGCCATCATTGACGGCGGCCAGCAGCGCTTCGCCTTCATTACCGAGGAAGCCGTGAATGGTCTTGTGTGCTTCAGGCGACAGGCGCCCCTTGTCCAGCAGCTCCTGAACGGCTTCGGCCACGGGGCGATAGTTTTCGCTCTCGGCGCGGAAGGCGTGCAGGTCATGGAAACGGTTCGGGTCGAGCAGGCGCAGACGGGCGAAGTGGCTGTCCTGGCCCAGTTGTTCCGGGGTAGCGGTCAGCAGTAATACGCCGGGAATGACTTCAGCCAGTTGCTCCACCAGGGAGTATTCAGGGCTGACCTGATCTTCGTGCCACACCAGGTGGTGCGCTTCGTCGACCACCAGCAAATCCCAGCCGGCGGCGAACAGCGCGTCCTGGGCTTTCTCGTCTTCCACCAGCCATTCGAGCGCCACCAGGGCGAGCTGGGTGTCTTCGAACGGGTTGGCGGCATCGCTTTCGATGAAGCGTTCTTCGTCGAACAGCGCAACTTGCAGGTTGAAGCGGCGGCGCATCTCCACCAGCCATTGGTGCTGGAGGTTTTCCGGTACCAGGATCAACACACGGTTGGCGCGCCCCGAGAGCAGTTGGCGATGGATCACCAGACCGGCCTCGATGGTCTTGCCCAGGCCCACTTCGTCGGCCAGCAGAACCCTCGGCGCAATGCGGTCGGCGACTTCACGGGCAATGTGCAGCTGGTGCGCGATCGGTTGCGCCCGCACGCCGCCCAGGCCCCAGAGCGATGACTGCAACTGGCGGCTTGTGTGTTCCAGGGTGTTGTAGCGCAGGGAGAACCAGGCCAATGGGTCGATTTGCCCGGCGAACAAGCGGTCGCTGGCCAGTCGGAACTGAATGAAGTTCGACAGTTGGGTTTCCGGCAGGGTAACCACTTCGTTCTGCGCGTTGAGGCCGTGGTAAACCAGCAAGCCGTCGACGTCATCGACTTCCTGGACGGTCAGTTTCCAGCCCTCGAAGTGAGTGATCGAGTCACCCGGCGAAAATCGCACGCGGGTGAGGGGCGCATTCCGTAGCGCGTACTGGCGAGTCTCGCCAGTGGCCGGGTAGAGCACGGTCAACAAGCGGCCGTCCTGTGCCAGAACGGTGCCTAAACCCAGCTCGGCTTCGCTGTCACTGATCCAGCGTTGCCCCGGTTGATACTGCTGCGCCATGCTGCCTGACTCCCACCTTGAAAAAGCGGGCTATCTTAACGGAATCAGGCTCCAGACCAAAGGTTTACGTGTGTAGAGGCTGCTGATGGCTGCGATCTTTTAATCTTGGGGAACGCTTGAGTTCTGCGTTGTCCGATGGAAGATCGTACCAAGCGGGTCATAAGTTTTCGACCGATGGCTCAAGTCGCCATCCCCGCAGCCGACAGCCTGCTGACAGGAGACTAATAATATGCTGCCACCGATGCTCCCCTTGAGCGCCGTGCCGATCACTTCACAACAGGATCCGATCCGCCAGCGCCCGGATATTCCGCCCGTGGTGCCGGTGCAGGAAAGCTCCAATGAAAGCACCATCGACCTGCAAAAGCGCGACCCGGAAGAGGCGGGCCTGCAGCTGCGCGAGGAACAGCGCCGGCAGCAGGAACGGGAGCGGCGTCGTCGTGAAGCCGATGAAGATCCAGAAGAGCATCTGGCGATCCCCGGCAACGAACTCAATGCCGACAATACCGTGCCGGTGGCGCCATTGATGGAGAATCAGCCACGTCAGGGATTGTGGGTCGATATCGAGATCTGAAGTGTCGGATACTGGTCAGCGCCCGCGCCAGACCGCATTATTGGCGCAATCCTGTCGCCTTTAGCCGGCAGCTGAATTCATTTCCAAGCGATGCACTGAACGCCATGAGCCAAGATGACAAGCTGATCGACCTCAACTCTGAACGTGCCAAACGGGTTCATGACCTTAATGAAAAGCGCCTGAACGAAGTGCGCCAGGCATTTGAGCAGGCCATGCCGTTGGGTAAAACGAAGAAAAAGCAGAAGAACAAACCGAAAAAGCGTTGATACACCCTGCATCGATTGATGCAGGTCAGTTATTTCCCTTCCTTTACGCCCAGTCTCGGGCGGCATTGATCCCGGTCAATTTTCTCTCCTGCCCGATTGGTTAACTTAGCCCCATCGCAACAGGGCAAGTCCAGGAGGCCAGTCATGTTTTTCGATAACGTGGTGATCGCCGGAGTGCTGACAGTCGGCCTCATGGTTCTGTTTTTTGCAGGGTTTGGATTTTTTATCTGGAAGGATTCACATAAACGGAGAAAACCGTAGGTCTTTCTGGAGCAATGAGCACGCAAGGCATTTTGGGCGACTTCGGTCGCCCTTTTTTTTTGTGCGAATTTCTCTCGGATGCACACTGAACTTCTGTGGGAGCGGGCTTGCCCGCGATAGCGGTATATCTGTTACATCAATGTCGGATCTGTCGCCGTCATCGCGGGCAAGCCCGCTCCCACAGGGATCTGCGCTGAACATTAGACAATGTGTCTAGTCCTGAAACAGGTGTAAACCTTATTCAGGACGGGACACGGGACAGCAGCAATAAAAAAGGCGCGAACCTCACGGAACGCGCCTTTTTCAGTAGCGGTGTATCAGCTACCCAGTGCCTTGGAGGCCAGCCAGAACAGGCCGGCCGACAGGGCCACGGTGGCTGGTAGGGTCAGGACCCAGGCCAGCAGGATGGTTCTGACGGTGCCACCTTGCAGGCCGCTTTTGTTCGCGACCATGGTGCCGGCTACGCCTGAGGACAGGACGTGGGTGGTGGAGACGGGCAGGCTGAAGATGTTGGCCAGGCCGATCATGCTCGCGGTGGTGATCTGCGCCGACATGCCTTGGGCATAGGTCATGCCTTGCTTGCCGATTTTCTCGCCGATGGTCAGTACCACGCGTTTCCAGCCGACCATGGTACCCAGGCCGAGGGCCAGTGCGACCGCTAGAATCACCCAGAACGGGGCGTATTCAGTGGTGGTGGTCAGGTCCTTGCGCAGTTTGTCCAGGTCAGCCTTTTCACGGGCAGCGAGGCCAGGCAGCTTGCTGACTTTCTTCGCCGTGTCGTCCAGGCAGAGCAGGTAACGACGCACTTCGATGCGGCTTTCTGCTGGCAGCGAATGGTAGTCGGCTACACCCTTGAGGGTGTCGAGCAGGGCGGCGATGGTCGGTTCGGTCTGTTGCGGGTTGCAACGGAATTTCTCCGGCAGATCACCTTCCACGCTTTTGCCCAGGGCCAGGAATTCACCCAGCGTATCGGAATTGCGCTTGTAGAACTGGCTCAGGTGCAGGGTTGCATCGCGCGTCCGTTCGATCTGGTAGGTAGTGCTGCCCAGGTCAAGTACGAACTGCGCCGGCACGATACCGATCAGCACCAGCATGATCAGGCCGATACCTTTCTGGCCATCGTTCGAACCGTGCACGAAGCTCACAGCCATGGCCGAAATCACCAGAACCAGACGGTTCCAGAACGGCGGGTGTTTCTTGTCGTCGATCTTGCGGCGCTGTTCCGGTGTCTTGTGCATCTTGGACAGCGGACGCCACCATTTAAGGCCGATCAGCACCAGGGCGGCAACAAGGAAGCCGGCCATCGGCGAGAACACCAGGGACGCGCCGATGTCGATCGCTTTCTGCCAGTTGACGCCGTCGGCCAACGGAATGTCGTTGATCAGGGCGTTGGCCAGGCCGACACCGAGGATCGAACCGATCAGCGTATGGGAGCTGGAGGCCGGGATACCGAAGTACCAGGTGCCCAGGTTCCAGGTGATGGCGGCGGCGAGTAACGAGAACACCATGGCCAGCCCGTGACCGGTGTTCACATTGATCAACAGTTCTACCGGCAGCAGATGGACGATGGCATACGCCACCCCCACACCGCCCAGCAGTACGCCGAGGAAGTTGAACACACCGGAAAAGAACACCGCCAGATGAGGCGGCATGGCTTTGGTGTAGATAACAGTGGCCACCGCGTTTGCGGTGTCATGAAAGCCGTTGATGAACTCGAAGGCGAGGACAAAGGCCAGGGCGAGCAAGAGGCTCACAAGCACCCAAGCATCCAGTCCGCTGAATAAATCGATCATGAAGGTTTTCTGACCCGGTCGTAAGGGGGCGCGATTATGCCAGAAAAGACTGCTAATCGATGCACTTGCTGCTCATCGGTAACATTCTTCAACGAATTTATTTGTAGCAATCCCCTGAATCCCGAGTTTTTTCAGGGTTTTCCAAGCCATTGAATTTGCTTGGAAAGGCAGCAGCCACAAGGGTTTCTCTCGTCGGGACGAGAGGCTTGAACACTTGTGTGAAATATCTGAGAAGCAGGTCGGACAGGAGCCATTTTCCTCATCTGGCGGATAAGGGGGACCGCCGCCCGCTTGTAGCGGGCGCGAAAAGCATCATCGATACAACCCGCTTTTAACGGGTGCAGACGCAGGCTCTTGAAAGGATTCAAACCGAGGCGGTCATGGCTCTTCGGCTTTGAGTTCCTTTTCCATCTTCTGCAATTCCTGGGTGAAGGCCTGATCCTGAACGGTGGCGCGTTTACGCCAAGGTTTGCGTTCGGGTTCGGGCTGAGCGGCGTAGGTGGTGACTTCCCCGCCGTAAACTTCCTTGTAACGTTGTTCCTGGCGCTCAAGTTCCGCGCGCAGTTCTTCTTTCGTCACAGTGCTACCTGATTGAGTTGAGATTAATTCTGGTGAAACGCGCTGCATCGATCTATTGACCATGCTCGTCGAAAGGACAATGCCTGATACGACATCGCTCCCACGGCGCAATCAATACTTCAATGTTGCAGGCGGCCACGGCACCAGAGAAAAACAGCTGACGCAGCATCAGTCTCCTGTTTCAGCGAGCGCGTTGGCGGAACATATTAAATGAGCGTCAAGCGCTTGCTGCGGACAGCGGCGATGGATATCGCGCTGCCGGCGGGCGGAATCGGCACAAAAAAACCGGTCGCCTCTGAGATGCATTATAGCGGTCGATCCGAAGAACACTATCTCTTGGCAGTTAAAAGTAGTTCCTCATGTGATTGTTTTGTTACTCGCAACTTGCCGGTAACTACGATGGGCTGATGCCAGTTGCGGTGATGACTTTCTGACGCCATTAGGCAGGACAAATTATTACATCGTCCTCCTTTAAGCCAGTGACCGAAAATAACAAGCGTATTGTGGTGCGAGTGAAAGCAGGATGGCTGAATGTACGTCCATGATTGCGATTATCGGCCTGTGGTTCGATAATCGCCCAATCCTGGCAGCCGGTGGCTTGTGTGTCAGACCGGGGCTGCTTGTAATAGTCGCTGATCCGTGGGGGAAAAAACCTGATATGAACGATCAAATGCGCAATTCCTTCGCTTCAGTGGCACCGCCGATCGTCGCCTCGCCCGCCAAGCGAATCCAGGCCCTGACCGGTGACCCGGATTTCATGACCTCCCTGGCCCGTGGCCTGGCGGTGGTGCAAGCGTTCCAGGAGCGCAAGCGGCACCTGACCATTGCACAGATCAGCCATCGCACGGAAATTCCCCGCGCCGCTGTGCGACGTTGCCTGCATACGCTGATCAAGCTCGGCTACGCCACCACCGACGGGCGCACCTATTCGCTGCTGCCCAAAGTCTTGACCCTGGGCCATGCCTATCTGTCGTCGACCCCGCTGGCAGTGTCTGCCCAGCCGTATCTGGACCGCATGAGCGAGCAACTGCACGAGGCCTGCAACATGGCCACGCTGGAGGGCGATGACATTTTGTACATCGCGCGCTCCGCGACCACCCAACGGCTGATTTCCGTCGATCTCTCGGTGGGTGGGCGCCTGCCGGCCTATTGCACCTCCATGGGCCGGATTCTTCTTGCCGCGCTGGACGACACGTCGCTGCGCGAATACCTCGACCATGCAGAGCTGCAAGCCAAGACCAGTCGCACCCTGCATACCCCCGAAGCCTTGCTCGAATGCCTGCAAGAGGTGCGGCGACAAGGCTGGTGCATCGTCGATCAGGAGCTGGAGCAGGGCCTGCGCTCGATTGCCGTTCCGGTGTACGACGCTTCTGGCCAGGTAGTGGCGGCGCTGAACGTCAGCACCCACGCCGGCCGGGTCAGCCGCAGCGAGCTGGAACAGCGTTTCTTGCCTGGTCTACTAAGCGCCAGTCGAGACCTGAGCGCGCAACTGTTCGCCTAAGCTGTTCGATAAACGCACAGAGTCGCGTTTATCGAATTGACGCTGTTTCCCTCGGATCATTAATGTCGCGGCAGCGTCATCCGGCGCTGCTGGCCCTCAGCCAGAGCCAGTTGCTGGACGACGACCCAATAATAATGAGAAGAGGCATCGTCATGCACACGTTTCCCCGCTGTCGCTGTTCCCGCCGGCTTAGCTGCCGAAACCGGATCGCCTGATCCCGACCTTCTTTGCTTGTGACAGCGTCAGCCTCGGCTGGCAGTTGTTCGACTGCGTTCTTTGCGTGGAATAAAAATAATGAACCAGCCTCAGTCTGCTGTAGGAAACTGCCTCGACGTGCAGTCCTTCATCAACGCTCAACCCATTTCGCGCTACCAATGGCGGGTGGTGATCCTGTGTTTCCTGATCGTCTTCCTCGATGGCCTCGACACCGCGGCCATGGGGTTTATCGCGCCGGCACTGTCCCAGGACTGGGGCATCGATCGCGCCAGCCTCGGCCCGGTGATGAGTGCGGCATTGATCGGCATGGTCTTTGGCGCCTTGGGTTCCGGGCCGTTGGCTGACCGCTTCGGGCGAAAAGTCGTACTGGTGGGGGCGGTGCTGTTGTTCGGTGCCTTCAGCCTGGCGTCGGCTTACAGCAGCAACGTCGATCAACTGCTGGTGTTGCGTTTCCTCACCGGCCTGGGCCTGGGTGCCGGCATGCCGAACGCGACCACGCTGCTGTCCGAATACACCCCGGAACGCAAGAAATCCCTGCTGGTGACCAGCATGTTCTGTGGCTTCAACCTCGGTATGGCCGGTGGCGGGTTCATCTCGGCCAAACTGATCCCGGCCTTCGGCTGGCACAGCCTGTTGATGATCGGCGGGATTCTGCCGCTGATGCTCGCCGTCGTATTGCTGTTGTGGTTGCCCGAGTCGGCGCGCTATCTGGTGGTGCGCAATCGCGGTACCGACAAAGTGCGCAAGGCTCTGGCGCCGATCGACCCGGCGGCGGTGGCTCAGGCTTCGAGCTTCAGCGTGCCTGAACAGAAAACCGTGAAGGCACGCAATGTGTTCGCGGTGATCTTCTCCGGCACGTACAGCACCGGCACGTTGTTGCTGTGGCTGACGTACTTCATGGGCCTGGTGATTGTTTATCTGCTGACCAGTTGGTTGCCGACGCTGATGCGTGACAGCGGCGCGAGTATGGAGCAGGCCGCATTCATTGGTGCGCTGTTCCAGTTTGGTGGGGTGTTAAGCGCAGTGGGCGTGGGTTGGGCGATGGACCGGTTCAATCCGCACAAGGTCATCGGCACTTTCTACCTATTGGCCGGGGTGTTTGCCTACGCGGTAGGGCAGAGCCTGGGCAACATCGCCGTGCTGGCAGCCTTGGTGCTGGTGGCCGGGATGTGTGTCAACGGCGCGCAATCGGCGATGCCGTCGCTGGCGGCGCGGTTTTACCCGACTCAAGGGCGGGCGACCGGTGTGTCGTGGATGCTCGGGATTGGCCGCTTCGGCGCGATCCTCGGGGCGTGGATGGGCGCAACGTTGCTGGGCCTGGGCTGGAACTTCGAGCAGGTACTGACGGCGCTGGTGATTCCGGCCGCGTTGGCGACCACGGCGGTGGTGATCAAGGGCGTGGTCAGCCATGCGGATGCGACCTGATCCGGTTTGAGAGTGATCGTTCCCACGCAGAGCGTGGGAACGATCTGAAAGAGAACGATAGCGAGGTAACAATCTGTTCGATAAACGAACACTCAGTCGATTATCGGATTGTTTGGGTTTTTCCAGAGGCTTAACCTTCAGTCATTCCGGCGCTGAACCTCGCGCCTTTTTCTACCACTGTCGGTTCATAACAAAACGGGAGCCTGCCCCATGGCTGAAATCCTTTCGCTGCATGACGCGGTGAAGCAGTTCGTCAACGACGGCGATACCGTCGCGCTCGAAGGCTTCACTCACCTGATTCCTACGGCGGCGGGTCATGAAATCATTCGCCAGGGCAAGAAAGACCTGACCCTGGTGCGGATGACGCCTGACTTGATCTACGACCAGTTGATCGGTGCCGGTTGTGCTCGCAAACTGATTTTCTCCTGGGGCGGTAACCCTGGCGTCGGTTCGCTGCACCGTCTGCGTGACGCAGTCGAGCGGCAATGGCCGCATGCGCTGGAAATTGAAGAGCACAGCCACGCCGACCTGGCCAATGCCTACGTCGCGGGCGCTTCGGGCTTACCGTTCGCGGTGCTGCGTGCCTACGCCGGTTCCGACCTGCCGAAAGTCAACCCGCTGATCAAAACCGTCACGTGCCCGTTCACCGGCGAAGTGCTGGCGGCGGTGCCGTCGGTGCGTCCGGACATCACCGTGATTCACGCGCAGAAAGCCGACCGCCAAGGCAACGTGCTGCTCTGGGGCATTCTCGGTGTGCAGAAAGAAGCGGCGCTGGCGGCCAAACGTTGCATCGTCACCGTCGAAGAAATCGTCGATAACCTCAATGCACCGATGAACGCCTGCGTGCTGCCGACCTGGGCTCTGAGCGCGGTCTGCCACGTACCGGGCGGCGCGCATCCGTCCTACGCCCACGGTTACACCGAGCGTGACAACCGCTTCTACCAGGCCTGGGACCCGATTGCCCGCGACCGTGAAACCTTCACCGCGTGGATCAACGAGTACATCCACGGCTGCGCTGACTTCAGCGAGTTCCAGGCCAAGCTGGCCGCTGCTTCGGAGGCCAAGTAATGACTTACACCACCAATGAAATGATGACCGTCGCCGCCGCCCGCCGCCTGAAAAACGGTTCGGTGTGCTTCGTTGGTATCGGCCTGCCGTCGAAAGCCGCCAACCTGGCGCGACTGACGTCCTCGCCGGATGTAGTGCTGATCTACGAGTCGGGTCCGATCGGTGCCAAGCCAAGTGTACTGCCGCTGTCGATTGGTGACGGTGAACTGGCGGAAACCGCCGACACCGTCGTCCCGACCGGTGAGATTTTTCGCTACTGGCTGCAGGGCGGGCGCATCGACGTCGGTTTCCTCGGCGCCGCGCAAGTCGACCGCTTCGGCAATATCAACACCACGGTCGTCGGTGACTACCATCAACCGAAAGTTCGCCTGCCAGGTGCCGGTGGCGCGCCGGAGATTGCCGGTTCCGCCAAGAGCGTGCTGATCATCCTCAAACAGTCGGCGCGTTCGTTCGTCGACAAGCTCGACTTCATTACCTCGGTCGGCCATGGCGAGGGCGGTGATTCGCGCAAACGTCTCGGCCTGCCGGGCGCCGGTCCTGTCGGCATTATTACCGACCTGTGCATCATGGAACCGGAAGCCGGCACCCATGAATTCGTGGTCACCGCGTTGCACCCAGGGGTGACCCGCGAGCAAGTGATCGCGGCCACCGGTTGGGCGATTCGTTTTGCCGACACCGTTGAGAACACTGCCGAGCCAACCGAGATCGAGCTGACCGCGCTGCGTGATCTGGAAGCCCGCACTGCGGCGGCCCACGGCCAAGCACCCGGAGAAGCCTGATGCGTGACGTTTATATCTGTGACGCGATTCGTACCCCCATCGGCCGTTTTGGCGGTGGCCTGTCGGCGGTTCGCGCCGATGACCTGGCCGCCGTGCCGATCAAGGCGCTGATGGCGCGCAACCCGTCGGTGGACTGGAGCGCGGTGGACGAGGTGTTCCTCGGTTGCGCCAATCAGGCCGGCGAAGACAATCGCAACGTGGCACGCATGGCGTTGCTGCTGGCGGGGCTGCCGGAAACCATTCCCGGCGTGACCCTCAATCGACTGTGCGCTTCGGGCATGGATGCGATCGGCACTGCATTTCGGGCCATCGCCAGCGGCGAGATGGAGCTGGCGATTGCTGGCGGCGTCGAATCGATGTCCCGCGCGCCGTTCGTGATGGGCAAGGCCGACGCGGCGTTTTCGCGCAACATGAAACTGGAAGACACCACCATTGGCTGGCGATTCATCAACCCGTTGATGAAAGCCCAGTACGGCGTCGATGCAATGCCGCAAACCGCCGATAACGTGGCCGACGATTACCAGGTTTCCCGCGAGGATCAGGACGCTTTCGCCCTGCGCAGCCAGCAACGGACAGCCGCCGCGCAAGCCGCAGGATTTTTCGCCGAAGAAATCGTTGAAGTGCGCATTGCCCACAAGAAGGGTGAAACAGTGGTCAGCCAGGACGAACATCCTCGCGCCGACACTACACTCGAAACCCTGGCCAAACTCAAACCGGTCAACGGCCCCGACAAAACTGTCACCGCCGGCAATGCCTCCGGTGTGAACGACGGTGCTGCAGCGCTGATCCTGGCTTCGGCCGAAGCCGTGAAAAAACACGGCCTGACCGCCCGCGCCAAAGTGCTCGGCATGGCCAGCGCCGGTGTCGCACCACGGGTGATGGGCATCGGCCCGGTGCCGGCGGTGCGCAAATTGACTGAGCGCCTGGGCCTGGCGGTCAACGATTTCGACGTGATCGAACTCAACGAAGCCTTCGCCAGCCAGGGTCTGGCGGTGCTGCGTGAACTGGGACTGGCGGATGACGCGGCCCAGGTCAACCCGAACGGTGGCGCCATTGCCTTGGGCCATCCGCTGGGCATGAGCGGTGCGCGTTTGGTGCTGACCGCACTGCATCAACTGGAAAAGACAGGCGGCAAGAAAGGTCTGGCGACCATGTGCGTCGGTGTCGGCCAAGGTCTGGCCTTGGCGATCGAACGGGTCTGACACACTTGGTTGTGAATAAGACGTGTCGACTAATAAGAATTGAGGAAAGCGCAATGACTGACAAACCAGGTTACCGTCGCCCGCAGGCGGGCACTCAGCCGGAATACCTGCACCCTCCTTATCAATCCACCAACCTTCGTTCGCCGTCCAAGCCGTTGGTGTTTTTGCCTCATTCGCTGTCGGAAATCACCGGCCCGACCATCGGCGCCGAGCGTATTCAGGAGCGGGACAACGACCTGACCGCCCAGCACTCGGGCGAGCCATTGGGTGAACGGATCATCATTCACGGGCGTGTGCTGGATGAAGACGGTCTGCCGGTGCCGGGCATTCTGGTGGAGATCTGGCAGGCCAACGCCGCCGGTCGTTACAACCATGCTCGCGACCTGCACGACGCGCCGCTGGACCCGAACTTCACCGGCACCGGCCGCACCGTGACCGATGCCGATGGTTGCTACCAGTTTCAGACCATCAAACCTGGCGCCTATCCGTGGGGTAACCACCCCAATGCCTGGCGCCCGGCGCACATCCATTTCTCCCTGTTCGGGCCGAGCATTCTGACGCGCCTGGTGACCCAGATGTATTTCCCGGGTGACCCTTTGCTGGCTTACGACCCGATCTACAACTGCGTTCCCGATACCAGCGCCAAAGAGCGTTTGATCGCCAGTTTCGATCTGGAAAAAACCATCCCTTCCTATGCCCTCGCTTATCGTTGGGACATCGTTTTGCGCGGCCGCGACGCCACGCCGATGGAGAAATAAGATGACGCTGAACGCGACCACGTCCCACACCGTCGGACCGTACTACCACATCGGCCTGACCTGGCTGAACCGTGAAGACCTGACCGTTGAACAGACCCTCGGCGAGCGTGTGGCGATCACCGGGCAAGTCGTCGATGGCAATGGCGACTTCGTCAACGACGCCATGCTCGAAGTCTGGCAGGCCAATGCCGCCGGCAAGTACGATCACCCCGAAGACGATCAGGACAAACCCCTGGACCCGAACTTCGAAGGGTTTGGCCGGGTGCCGGTGGATGCGCAAGGGCGCTTTCGCTTTACCACGATCAAGCCGGGCACCGTGGAAGGCCTCAAGGGCACGACCCAGGCGCCGCACCTGGTGGTGCTGGTGTTTGCTCGCGGGTTGGTGAAGCACTTGCTGACGCGGATTTACTTTGATGGCGAACCGGCCAACGTGGCGGATCCGCTGCTCGAATGCGTGCCTGCCGAACGGCGTGGCACCTTGTTGGCGAAGCAGGATGCTGCGGGTGTTTATCAGTGGAGTGTGATTCTGCAGGGGACGGATGCGGAGACGGTGTTCTTCGATTATTGAGTGGCGAGGGCTCTGCTGACCAAGGAGCTTTTTTGTGGCGAGGGGGCTTGTCGGATCGCCGCACCGCCCCGTTCGGCTGCGAAGCAGTCGTAAACCGGTTGGCGCGATCTACCTAACAGGTCGCGCCAACCGGTCTAGGGCTTGCTTCGCAAGCCAACGGGGGCAAGCCCCCTCGCCACAGCTGTTGCGAAATATGTCTAGACTCTCACGGTCCCCACAGAGTGAAAAACAATGACAACCTCCACAGCTGTCTACACCGGTGAAGAACGCAACAAAAGGATCTTCGCGATTGTCGGCGCCTCGTCCGGCAACCTGGTCGAGTGGTTCGATTTTTACGTCTATGCCTTCTGTGCGATCTATTTCGCGCCTGCCTTTTTCCCGTCCGATAACCCCACGGTGCAGTTGGTCAATACCGCGGGCGTATTTGCCGCCGGGTTTCTGATGCGCCCCATCGGCGGCTGGATCTTCGGTCGGTTGGCGGACAAACACGGGCGCAAGAATTCGATGCTGATCTCGATTCTGATGATGTGCTTCGGTTCGTTGCTCATCGCCTGCCTGCCGACCTACAGCAGCATCGGTGTCAGGGCACCGATCCTGCTGCTGTTCGCGCGCTTGCTGCAGGGCTTGTCGGTGGGCGGCGAATACGGCACCACCGCGACCTACATGAGCGAAGTTGCCCTCAAGGGCCAGCGCGGGTTCTTCGCGTCGTTCCAGTATGTGACGCTGATTGGCGGACAGTTGCTGGCGGTGTCGCTGGTGGTGATCCTGCAGCAGTTCCTCAACGAGGATGAATTGCGTGCCTACGGCTGGCGGATTCCGTTCGTGGTCGGTGCGGCGGCGGCGTTGATTTCGTTGTTCCTGCGTCGTGCGCTCAAGGAAACCAGCAGCAAGGAAATGCGCGAAAACAAGGACGCCGGCAGCATCGGTGCGCTGTTCCGCGATCACAAGGCAGCCTTCATCACCGTGCTGGGTTACACCGCCGGCGGTTCGCTGATTTTCTACACCTTCACCACGTACATGCAGAAGTACCTGGTGAACACCGCCGGCATGCACGCCAAGACTGCCAGTTACATCATGACCGGCGCACTGTTCCTTTATATGTGCATGCAACCGTTGTTCGGCATGCTCGCCGACAAGATCGGCCGGCGCAATTCGATGCTTTGGTTCGGCGCCCTTGGGACGTTGTTCACCGTACCGATCCTGTTGAGCCTGAAAAGTGTCAGCAGTCCGTTCCTGGCCTTTATCCTGATTACCGTGGCGCTGGCGATCGTCAGTTTCTACACCTCGATCAGCGGTCTGGTAAAAGCCGAAATGTTCCCGCCCGAAGTGCGCGCCTTGGGCGTCGGCCTGGCGTATGCGGTGGCCAATGCGATCTTCGGCGGTTCGGCGGAATATGTAGCGCTGAGCCTTAAAGCCGGGGGCATGGAAAACTCGTTCTACTGGTACGTGACGGTGATGATGGCGGTGGCGTTCCTGTTCAGCCTGCGTTTGCCGAAACAGCCGAAGTATCTGGAAAACGACCTTTGATCTTTCCGCGGGGGCCTCATTGGCCCTCGCCTGCAAGGACTGTCTATGAATCAGCGACCGGGCAATCAACTGTTCGATGCCTACTTCACGGCACGTGACATGCGTGAGGTGTTCTGCGATCAGGGCCGGGTTCAGGCCATGCTTGATTTCGAAGCCGCATTGGCCCGGGCCGAAGCGCGGGTTGGCCTGATTCCGCAGACGGCGGTTGCCTCTATCGAAGCGGCCTGTAGGGCTGAACATTACGATTTCGCCGCCCTCGGCGAGGCGATTGCCACGGCGGGCAATTCGGCGATTCCGTTGGTCAAGGCGCTAGGCAAGCAGATCGCCAGGAGCGATGCCGAAGCCGAGCGTTACGTGCATCTGGGCGCGACCAGCCAGGACGTGATGGACACCGGCCTGGTGTTGCAATTGCGCCGCGCGCTGCAACTGATCGAAGCTGATCTGGCGCAGCTGGGGGAAACCCTCGCGACCCAGGCCAAGCGATACGTCGCCACGCCGCTGGCCGGGCGCACCTGGTTGCAACACGCGACGCCGGTCACCCTCGGCATGAAGATCGCCGGTTGGCTGGGCGCGGTGACTCGTAGTCGTCAGCGCCTGCTGGAACTTAAACCGCGCCTGCTGGTGCTGCAATTCGGTGGCGCCTCTGGCACCCTCGCGGCCCTCGGCGAGCAAGCGATGCCGATTGCCGAAGTCTTGGCCGCGGAACTGCAACTGACCTTGCCGGAACAACCTTGGCACACCCAGCGTGATCGTCTGGTGGAGTTCGGCGCGGTGCTTGGCTTGATCGCCGGCAGCCTCGGCAAACTCGGCCGCGACATCAGCCTGTTGATGCAGACCGAAGCCGGCGAAGTGTTCGAACCGTCGGCGCCGGGCAAGGGCGGTTCCTCGACCATGCCGCACAAACGCAACCCGGTGGGCGCGGCGGTGCTGATCGGTGCGGCGACGCGGGTGCCGGGTTTGCTTTCGACTTTGTTCAGCGCGATGCCCCAGGAGCACGAGCGCAGCCTGGGCCTGTGGCACGCCGAGTGGGAAACCCTGCCGGAGATCTGCTGTTTGGTGTCGGGCAGCCTGCAGCAAGCACTGTTGGTGGCCGACGGGCTGGAAGTGGACGCGACGCGCATGACGCGCAACCTCGACCTGACTCAGGGCCTGGTGCTGGCCGAAGCGGTGAGCATCGTCCTGGCGCAACGGGTCGGTCGCGACACCGCGCATCATCTGCTGGAGCAATGCTGCAAGCGCGCCGTGGCGGAGCAACGTCACCTGCGCGCGGTACTCGGCGACGAGCCGCAAGTGACCGCCGAGCTGTCGGACGCTGAACTCGATCATCTGCTGGACCCCGCCCATTACCTCGGTCAGGCCCATACCTGGGTCGAGCGAGCGGTGGCTGAACATTTTGCGTTGACTGCCTGAAGGAGACTGCTGTGGCATTCGTACAACTCGCCGAGGGCGAACTGCACTACCAAATTCAAGGGCCGCAACTCGATGGACCGGCGGATGCGCCGGTGCTGGTGCTGTCCAACTCACTGGGCACCAACCTGCACATGTGGGACGCGCAGATGCCGGCGTTCACCGAGCATTTCCGCGTGCTGCGTTTTGACACCCGTGGTCACGGTAAGTCATTGGTGACGCCGGGGCCGTACAGCATTGAGCAACTGGGGCGCGACGTGTTGGCATTGCTGGATGCGTTGCACATCGACCGTGTGCACTTCTGTGGTTTGTCCATGGGCGGGTTGATCGGCCAATGGCTGGGGATCAACGCCGGTCAGCGGTTGAACAAACTGATCGTGTGCAACACCGCGGCGAAAATCGGCGATCCATCGGTGTGGAACCCACGAATCGAAACCGTGCTACGTGAAGGCGCGGCGGCGATGGTCGCCCTGCGCGATGCGTCGATTGCACGCTGGTTTACCCCGGATTTTTCCGCCGCCAATCCGGCAGCGGCGAAGCAGATCACCGACATGCTCGCGGCCACCTCGCCTGAAGGTTACGCGGCCAATTGCGCGGCGGTGCGCGATGCCGATTTCCGCGACCAGCTGTCCTCGATCAAGGCGCCGCTGCTGGTGATCGCCGGCACTGAGGACGCAGTGACGCCGCCATCTGGCGGGCATTTCATTCAGGAACATGTGCGGGGCGCGGAGTACGCCGAGTTCTACGCCGCGCACCTGTCCAACGTCCAGGCCGGTGCTGCGTTCAGCGACCGGGTGCTGGCGTTTTTGTCAGCTCATTGAGGGGATTTTTTGTGGACGAGAAACAACGTTACGACGAGGGCATGAAAGTCCGTCGCGCAGTACTGGGCGACGCCCACGTCGACCGCAGCCTGAACGCGCTGACCGAGTTCAACTCGGAGTTCCAGGAGATGATCACCCGCCACGCCTGGGGTGACATCTGGACCCGCCCGGGCCTGCCGCGCCACACCCGCAGCCTGATCACCCTCGCCATGCTGATCGGCATGAACCGCAACGAAGAACTCAAACTGCACCTGCGCGCCGCCGCCAACAACGGCGTCACCCGCGGCGAGATCAAGGAAGTGATCATGCAGAGCGCGATCTATTGCGGTATTCCGGCCGCCAATGCGACGTTCCACCTGGCCGAGTCGGTGTGGGATGAGTTGGGGGTTGAATCGCGGGAGTAACTGTCCACGACAATCCCCGTGGGAGCTGGCTTCTGTGGCGAGGGGGCTTGCCCCCGTTCGGCTGCGAAGCAGTCGCAAAGCTTTTGGGGCCGCTTCGCGCCCCAACGGGGGCAAGCCCCCTCGCCACAGAAGCTCGCTCCCACGTTGGGTCTGGGTTTACAGCAGGCTGATCGGATAGCTGACGATCAAGCGGTTCTCGTCGAACTCGTTGTTGCTGAAGTCGCGCCGGATGGTGGAGTTGCGCCATTTGACGTTGAGGTCTTTGAGTGCACCGCTCTGCACGGTGTAGCCCAGTTCGCTTTCGCGGCCCCATTCCTTGCCGTCGCTGGTGGTGGCGGTGTGTACGTTGTCGCCGCTGATGTAGCGGTTCATCAGGGTCAGGCCCGGCACGCCCAGAGCGGCGAAGTTGTAGTCGTGGCGTACTTGCCAGGATTTTTCCTTGGCGTTGTCATAGCTGGCGTTGTAGCTGTCGTTGGCCAGGGTGCCGCCGCTCGTGCCGTTGACCCGCATCCAGGCGCTGTCGCCGGTGAGTTTTTGCAGGCCGACGTAAAAGGTGTTGCCACCGTATTTGGCCGAGAACAGACCCGACCAGGTCTTGTTGTCCAGCTCGCCCGCCCGGGCGCTGCCGTCATCCTTGCCGTAGAAGAACCCGAGATTGGCGCCCAGCGTCCAGTCGCCCAGCGGTTGGGTGTGGATCAGGTTGACGTATTGCTGGCTGTAGATGTCTTTGAGTTCAGCATTCCACAGGCCGATCTGAGTGCGCTTGTCGTTGAAGGTGTACTCGCCGCCCTGGAAGTTGAAGCGGTCTGAGGTGAACGCCGCTTTGCCGGTCATCGACATGTCATTCATGCTGCTATCGTCGCGCGGGCTGTTGGCGCGGAACTGGCCGCCGTAGAGCGTCAGGCCGTCGATTTCCTTCGAGGTGATCTGGCCGCCACGGAAGGTTTGCGGCAGCGAGCGACCGTCGTCCGAACGCAGGATCGGCAGCACCGGCATCCATTCGCCGACCTTCACTTCGGTCTGGGACAGCTTCGCCTTGAACGCCACATTGGTGCGACCGAAGTTATCCGCCGGGCGGCCATCGTGATCCAGCGGCAGCAACTGCGTCCCCCCGGTGCCTTTACCGCCGTCAAGCTTGACCGAATACAACCCCAGCACGTCCATGCCGAACCCGACGGTGCCCTGGGTGAACCCGGATTTGGCGTCGAGGATAAAGCTTTGCGTCCACTCTTCAGCCTTGCCCTGGGTCTTGGTCGGGTTGGTGAAGTTACGGTTGATGTAGAAGTTACGCAGGTTCAGGTTGACCTTGGCACCTTCGACAAAGCCCGTTTCCTCGGCCAAGGCGGGCAGGGCCGCGCCGGCCAGTGCGATGGCGATCAGGCTGGGGAACAAATACTGCGGGGTGGAGGAAGTCATGGGCTCGGGTCTCTCTAATTGTCAGGAGTAAGGCAGTGCACAGCCGCAACCAAGGGGTCGCAGACAAAAAATCGAATTTGGATAAGGGGGCGGGCGAGATCAGCCGGAGCGCAGAGGGCGCGTAGTCATGGTGTCGGACCTTGTTGTTATTGATTTTTGCAGGTGCGGACAATGGTGCGAGGGATGGGCAGGGGGATTCAATTGGGGGGGATGGGGTTTTGGGCGATTAACGAACACTAATCGACGCCAGGCTGGGCGCGGGCGGTATGAGGCATTCTTAATCAAATCCCATAGTTATTCGGGTTGATAGGGCACATCCGGGGGGGCGTTCTATTAATGGCGCTTTGTTTTGTTGATGTTAGAGGGCAGTATTTATTGCTTTAGTTGTAAGACGTTTCCTACAGTGCGGGCCGTCATTAAAGGGTTATCGATAATCGCCGGTTAAACTTAAGAATTGGTATTGTTGGTTATCGTAAAAAGATTTAAAGAGAGCCATGGGCTTGGCTGGAAAAGAAAAGAGGCCTTGCTATATTCAAAGTCCTCAGGCGGGCAAAAGACACTCTCATGCTTCGTCAGGGGATATTTTTCGTCATGCCGAAATAACAAGGAGAAGTACCATGAGTAATAAAGTCAATCAGGAACGTTTGGCCTCGGTTCTGGGACGGGCCGTGCTGGACGAAAAATTTGCCAGCGCCTTACACAGTGATCCGGCAGGGGCGGCTAAAAATATTGGCGTGCACTTAAGTACTGACGAGATCGCAGCGGTTAAAGGTATTGATGCTGCAAAACTGACGGCAGCCTCCTCCAGTATCCGGAACAACCTGGGGATACGCGCGGTATTTGATACACAGCAGCAGCAACAAGCGCGAATGGATTAACAATGGGTGATGCCATTTGGCGTGCCACGAAAGGTGGGCTTTCACGGTGGTACGCCGAATGGCCTTGTTAAACGCGTGACCTGAAGCGCGGGCACGGAGTGCATGATTCATGTCTGTCACCTTGGCTCCAATGAATGACGCGGACTTTGTTACGTTCGCCGAAAGAGCCCTTGCTGAATATGGCGACGGGATGGTCGCCGCAGGCGAGTGGGTCCAGGAGGAGGCGTCGCAAAGGGCACGAAGCGTCTTCGAGCAGTTATTGCCGCAAGGGCGATTGACTGAAAAGAATCAACTCTGGGTGATCCAGGATCAAGCGCGGCGTATCGGTGAGTTATGGGTTGCCGAACGACACGCGGGCGCCGGTCGGATCGCCTTCATTCTGGATATTTACATTGACCCCGGCGAACGCCGCCAGGGTTACGCAAAACAATCGCTGCTGGCCCTGGAGTCATGGGCGAGTCAGGCGGGATGCAAGGAAGTGCGGTTGCATGTCTTTGGTCGCAACGATGCGGCGCGTCGTCTCTATGAACAATTGGGTTATGGCATTGCCAGTCTGACAATGGCAAAGCCGTTACCGCCAACCTAAGGGAAGGTTGAGAAATGGACATCGGTAACAGTGGTCAACGTGAGCTGTCGGTCGAGGATTTATTTCAGGGCACGACCTTCCTTGCGGATTCGGAGCCTTCGCGATTTGAAGTCTTGCTGGAGCGTGTCAGTCGAAATCGATACACCAGCTTTGTTGCGCTGTACACCGAACTTTTTCAGTTGTTCCCCAATGCTCCGCATCTGGCAGAGTTTTTTGAGCAGGCGTTTAATCTTATCGTTCCTCCGACCCGTGAACAGCGCTTGATTATTAATGACCCGGTGTTTCAAGTGTGGAATGTGCTGACGGCTCATTATGCCAACCTGGTCATTACGAAAAAGACAGAGGACAGGAGTGAACTGGAAAAAATGCTGTTTGAATTTCCAGAGATGTTAGTGCGCGTTAAAGCGTCCGACAGTTCCCGCGTGAATCATTATTGCCCCCCCGTGCATCGCTTTGATGTCGATCCGCTGGTTGCGACAGTGATGCCGCCCAGCTATGAGTTTCCGAAAGATGAAGCCGTCCGCAAACAGTTGGAGCGTAGCGGTTATTCAGTACGGTTTTTTTGCGATGTGGTGAATATTGCCCTGTTGCGCATAGAACACACTTGGCCCGCCTGCCGCGAGCAAATCAAAAAACTGGTCAAGTCGATTTTTTATTTACCCGATGGTTCATTTCGAAGTTGTTCGGCTTCCCGCTTCACCGGAATCATCCTGTTGTCGAGTCGGGATGATTCGATACTCGATCTGGAAGAGTCCCTGGTGCATGAGGCCACTCATCAGTTGCTCTATCACATTGTCGAGGCGTGCCCGATCGTTAAGGAAGAGACCTCGCGGGAGCCGTTGTACACCTTGCCGTGGTCGGGACAGAAGCGTGACTTTTATGGCTACTTCCACGCGTTCTTCGTGTACATCGCGTTGGTCAAATACCTGGGGCGGGTTCGTTCGCGTTCGACCGAGGAGCTGCAACGGGCGCAAAACCGTCTGTTGTACATTCTGCGAGGCTTGATCAAGGCATTGCCGGACTTCGAGGCCAGCACTGATTTCACCCCACAAGGACGTCAACTTCTGGAAAACCTCGCCAAAGAGGTCAGAGCACTGGAAAACCAATATGCCGGGCTGTTGGCGATATCGGGAACTGACACTGAGCAACAACGCTTGCTGGGTCTGACCGCTTGAAGCCAGGGAGGCTCACATGGGGATGTTTGATGCCTCGTCCTATCCCGAGGCTGGAGTAGGGCTGGAATACCATTTGCCACGGCACGGCCTTGAGGATAAATGGTCGGAGAATGGACTTGACCCGACTGTCGAGCGAATTCTCGCTGAGGGCTTGCCGCATTTCGATTACGTCGAGTTTCAGCCGACCCACTGCATCCTGCAGCCTCGTTTACTTGACGTCAGCGCTCAAGTACCGAGCCTGCTGCACTCGTCCAGTTTGTCCTTGGGCAGCGTGGGGATCGCGATGGATCGCGAGTTTCTGCGCATGACGCGGCGACTGTGTGACAAAACCCGCTCGCCGTGGCTGGCCGAGCATATTTCCTGGTCGCGTTTCCACGGTGGCGACACGCAGCACTTCATTTTGCCGACCCTGGCCCAAGAGGTAGCGGACACAGTGGTGGCCAATGCCATCGAATTGCGCGAGCTCACGGCAACGCAGCTGGTGCTGGAAAACGCACCGCGGTTGTTTTCATTGCCGGGAGAACAAGAGCAGTCCGAAGGCGAGTTCATCTCCAGTGTGGTGGAGCGCAGCGGTTCGGGCTTTCTGCTGGACCTCGACAGCGCGATGGCGACCGCCAGAACCCAGGGGTACGACCTGAACGACTATTTGCGTTCGTTGCCGCTGGACCGACTGATTGAAATTCATACCGGCCATCCGCGGCGGGATTGGGACATTTTGCGTGAATTGTTTACGTCATCCCCGGTGAGAGCGATCACCCTGGAGTGGGATATTTCGCGCAAAGCCGATGACGCGGAACTGTTGACCTTGATCAAGGCCATCAAGTCCTTGAGGCCCAAGGCCATGTTCTGGCAGGGACTTGATCAACAGGGCGCGCAAGAAGTGCGGGTGGAGGATGCACAGACCCCATTGAAACTCAGGGAAAGTACCTGGCTCAGCATTGGGGCGGAGTCGTTTTTTATTCGGGATCGGCAACGAGACTTGAGCCTGGAGTTTGACGTGACGTTGCTGCCGTTACTGCGCCACTTCTTGAGCCCGCAGACGCTGGAGAGTGCCTTGTTGCTGCCGGGGGTTTTGCAGAGTCCTGCGCAGGACGATAACCTGGTGTTCCTGAGAATGCTGGTCAATCACGGTGTTTTGTTGCCCGTCGCCAATCAATCGGACAGCGCCCCGTCCGGGGAGGGTAAACATCCGCTCAACCTTTGGAGTCGCTGGGATGCGGCGCTGGAGTTTTACCTGAGTACCCGGACCGGTTCGCACACGCCCTACATCAGCGTTGCCGAGCTGGAAACGGAGCTGGAGCTAAAGGCCTCGGCGCGACGCCAGCCGTCGGCGTTCAAGGACTATTGGTCCCATCCGTTCATTGCCCTGGAAAACCCGTTGCTGCCTGCCTGCACGATTGCTCAGCCGACACTGCTGGACTCGCTGTGCAATCGCCGCACGTCACGAACCTTCAGTGATCAGCCGTTGAGTCCGGCGCAACTGTCTCTGTTGCTCTACTACACGTGGGGCGCGACGGTCATGGAGCATAACCGCATGGGCGACTACTTCCTGAAGAAGACCTCGCCGGCCGGCGGTTCGCTGCAGGGCACCGAGGTGTATGCGGTGCTGATGAATGTGCAAGGTTTCGAGCGGGGTCTTTACCACTATTCGGTACGCCGTCATGGGCTTGAGCTGCTTTCCCTGGAAGATCCGCGAATCTGGATCAGCGAGGCCTGTGGCGGACAGGCGTGGATCAAGGATGCGGCAGCGGTGTTCGTTTCCACGGCGCGGGTCGAGCGAATGGCCTGGAAATACGAATTCAGCCGCGCGCTGCGGGTGGCGCTGATGGATGCCGGGCATCTGAGTCAGACCTTTTCACTGCTGGCCACCGCGCTGAACCTGGGCTGTTTCACCACCGCGGCACTACGCGACGAAATGTTCGAAAACCGCTTGGGGCTCGATTATCTGGAGGAGCCGGTGTTTCTGGTCAATGGAGTCGGGGGGTGAAGTGAACTGGCTGGTTTATTCACGGCCAACAAAAAGCCCACCAATCGGTGGGCTTCGTGTTTACCGCGCTATCAGAACAACTTCATCTTCGGCGCTTCTTCTTTCAACGGCTCGTTCTTCGCCGTCTGTTCATTCCAGCCACCGCCCAACGCCTTGTACAGGTTGACCGCACTGGTCAGCTGCGCCAGACGGTCGGTGATCAGCGCTTGTTGGGCACTGAACAGCTGGCGCTGGGCGTCGAGGAAGGTCAGGTTACTGTCGACACCGATGCGATAACGACGCTCGGCCAGACGGTAGTAGTCCTGGTTCGCGCTGACGAAATCACGCTGAGCCTGCAACTGCTCGGTGTAAGTCTGGCGTGCGGCCAGGCCATCGGCGACTTCCTGGAAGGCCGTTTGAATGGACTTCTCGTAGTTCGCCACGCCGATGTCTTTCTGGATCTTGGAGTAATCCAGGCTGGCGCGCAGGCTGCCGGCGTTGAAGATCGGCAGGTTGATTTGCGGCTGGAACAACCAGGTGCCCGAACCGCCCTTGAACAGACCGGACAGGTCCGGGCTCAGGGAACCGGCATTGGCGGTCAGGCTGATGCTCGGGAAGAACGCAGCCCGTGCCGCGCCGATGTTGGCGTTGGCAGCCTTGAGGTTGTATTCGGCCTGGAGAATGTCCGGGCGACGTTGCAGCAAGTCCGACGGCAGGCCGGCCGGCACGTCGCTCAGCAGGTCATCCGACAGTGGCTTGGCCACTTGCAGATTGGCCGGGATACCGGTGCCGAGCAACAATACCAGGCTGTTTTCATCCTGGGCGACCTGACGGGTGTACTTGGCCTGTTGCGCACGGGCGTTTTCCACCGTGGTACGCGACTGGGCCAGATCCAGCGCCGAGGCTACACCCACTTCGTTGCTGCGCGAGGTGAGCTTGTAACTCTCTTCGTAGGCCCCGAGGGTTTCCTGGGTGAGTTTCAGCAGCTCCTTGTCAGCCTGCCAGGTCAAGTAGGCATTGGCCACGCTGGCCACCAGACTGATCTGCGTGCTGCGGCGCGCTTCTTCAGTGGCGAAGTATTTCTGCAGGGCTTCTTCGCTCAGGCTGCGCACCCGACCGAACAGGTCGAGTTCATAGGCGCTGATGCCGACGGTGGCCGAGTAGGAACTGCTGATGTTCGCTTCACCGGTTTGCGAGGCCCGTGCCGGAACCCGCTGACGGCTGCCGCTGCCGGTGGCCGAAACCGCCGGGAACAGATCGGCACGCTGGATGCGGTACTGAGCCGCATAAGCGTCGATGTTCAGCGCCGCGACACGCAGGTCACGGTTGTTCTCCAGCGCGGTCTGAATCACCTGCTGCAGCGCAGGGTCGTGGAAAAACTGCTTCCAGCCCTGTTCGGCGGCGGCCTGGTTGGGCGCCTGGGCCGACGAATACGCCGGGCCTTGCGGGTATTGGCCCGCCACCGGTGCTTCAGGCCGCTGATAATCGGGTATCAGCGAGCAGCCACTTAGCACGAAGGCGGTGACTGCCAGGGAGAGTAGCGACTTGCGCATTAGCCAGCCTCTTGAGGAGTTTCAATGGCGTCATCCTGGTCGGCGACTTTGCGCTGGCCCATGGACGACACGGTGACGAAGAACAACGGAACCCAGAAGATCGCCAGGATCGTGGCCGTGAGCATACCGCCAATCACCCCGGTACCGATCGCATGTTGGCTACCCGAACCTGCGCCCGTGGAAATGGCCAGCGGTACCACGCCGAGCACGAACGCGAGCGAGGTCATGATGATCGGTCGCAGACGCATCCGGCAGGCTTCGATCGCGGCATCGCGCAGGCTACGCCCTTGCTCATGCAGTTCCTTGGCGAACTCGACGATCAGAATGGCGTTTTTCGCCGCCAGACCGATGGTGGTCAACAGCCCCACCTGGAAATACACGTCGTTGGACAGGCCGCGCAGGCTGGTCGCCATCAGGGCACCGATGATCCCCAGCGGCACGACCAACATGACCGCGATCGGGATCGACCAGCTTTCATACAACGCCGCCAGGCACAGGAACACCATCAGCAGCGACAAGGCGTACAACGCTGGCGCTTGCGAGCCGGACAGACGTTCCTCGTACGACAGACCCGTCCAGGAAATACCGACACCAGCCGGCAGTTTCTTGGCCAGGGCTTCGACTTCGGCCATGGCTTCACCGGTGGAATAGCCAGGCGCCGGGGCACCGAGGATTTCCATCGCTTCCACGCCGTTGTAACGGGCCAGTTTCGGCGAGCCGTAGATCCATTCCCCCCTGGCGAACGCCGAGAACGGAACCATGGTGCCGGCGCTGTTGCGCACGTACCACTTCTTCAGGTCTTCAGGGCTCATGCGAGCGCCAGGCAGGCCTTGCACGTAAACCTTCTTCACACGACCGCGGTCGATGAAGTCGTTCACGTAGCTACTGCCCAGGGCAATCGACAGGGTGTTGTTGATGTCGGTGAGGGTCACGCCCAGGGCGCTGGCCTTCTCATCGTCGATTTCCAGCTGGTACTGCGGCTCGTCGTTCAGACCGTTCGGACGGACTTGCGACAGGACCTTGCTTTGCGCCGCCATACCGAGGAACTGGTTACGGGCTTCCATCAGCTTGTTGTGACCGATACCGGCGCGGTCCTGAAGGAACACGTCGAAACCGGTGGCGTTACCCAGTTCCAGTACCGCCGGTGGTGCAAAGGCAAACACCATGGCATCGCGGAAGGTAAAGAAGTGCTGTTGGGCACGGGCCGCCAGTTTGAACACGCTGTTGTCGGCGTTACGTTCGTCCCACGGTTTGAGCATGATGAACGCCATGCCCGAACTCTGGCCACGGCCGGCGAAGTTGAAGCCGGTCACGGTAAACACCGAGGCCACCGCATCGGCTTCGCCGCCATCCTTGCTCGGACGCAGCAGGAACTCGCGCATTTCATCCACGACCACTTGTGTGCGCTGGGAGCTGGAGCCGGCCGGGGTTTGCACCTGAGCAAACAGTACACCCTGGTCTTCTTCCGGCAGGAACGCCGTTGGAATGCGGGTGAACAGCCAGATCATGCCGACCACGATGATCAGGTACGCCAGCAGGTACGGAGCCTTGTACGCGAGCATGTTGCCGACGCCGCGCTCGTAGCTTTTGACGCCTCGGTCGAAGTTACGGTTGAACCAGCCGAAGAAGCCGCGTTTCGGCGTGCCGTGCTCGCCTTTCGGAATCGCCTTGAGCATGGTGGCGCAGAGCGCCGGGGTGAAGATCAATGCAACCATCACCGACAAGGCCATGGCCGAAACGATGGTGATCGAGAACTGCTTGTAGATCACACCGGTGGAACCACTGAAGAACGCCATCGGCAACAGTACCGCCGACAACACCAAGGCAATACCGACCAGCGCGCCCTGGATCTGCCCCATGGATTTCTTGGTGGCCTCCTTGGGTGACAGGCCTTCTTCGCTCATGACCCGTTCGACGTTTTCCACCACGACGATGGCATCGTCCACCAGCAAGCCGATGGCCAGCACCATACCGAACATGGTCAGGGTATTGATGCTGAAGCCGAAGGCCGCGAGGATCCCGAACGTACCCAGCAATACCACCGGCACGGTCATCGTGGTGATGACGGTGGCGCGGAAGTTCTGCAGGAACAGGAACATCACCAGGAACACCAGCACGATCGCTTCGACCAGGGTTTCAACCACACCCTTGATCGATTCGGTCACCACCGGGGTGGTGTCGTACGGGAACACCACTTCCATCCCTTGCGGGAAGAACGGTTTCAGGTCATCGATGGTTTTGCGCAGGGCCTTGGCGGTGTCGAGGGCGTTGGCACCGTTGGCCAGTTTCACCGCCATACCGGAAGCCGGGCTGCCGTTGAACTGGGCGCTGACGCTGTAGTTCTCGCCACCCAGGCCTACTTCGGCGACGTCTTTGAGGCGAACCTGCGAGCCGTCCTTGTTGACCTTGAGCAGGATTTCCTGGAACTGCTCGGCGGTCTGCAGGCGGGTCTTGCCGATGATCGTAGCGTTCAGTTGCTGGCCGGGCAGGGCAGGCAAGCCGCCGAGTTGACCGGACGAGATCTGGACGTTCTGCGCCGCGATGGCGGTTTTCACGTCCACCGGGGTCAGGTTGAAGTTGTTCAACTTGGCCGGGTCGAGCCAGATCCGCATCGCGTACTGGGCACCGAAGACCTGGAAGTCACCGACACCGGCGGTCCGCGAGATCGGGTCCTGCATGTTCGACACGATGTAGTTGGACAGGTCGTCCTTGGTCATGCTGCCGTCGCGTGATACCACACCGATGACCATCAGGAAGTTTTTCACCGACTTGGTCACGCGGATACCCTGCTGCTGTACTTCTTGCGGCAGCAGCGGGGTGGCCAGGTTCAGTTTGTTCTGGACCTGAACCTGCGCGGTATCGGAGCTGGTGCCCTGCTCGAAGGTCGCAGTAATGGTCATGCTGCCGTCAGAGTTACTTTCCGACGAGACATAACGCAGATTGTCGATACCGTTGAGCTGTTGCTCGATCACCTGCACCACGGTGTCTTGCACGGTTTGTGCAGACGCGCCCGGGTAAGTCACAGAGATCGCAATGGCCGGAGGCGCAATGCTCGGGTATTGGTTGATCGGCAGCTTGAGAATCGATAAAGCCCCGACCAGCATGATCACCAGGGCAATTACCCAGGCGAAAATCGGACGGTCGATAAAAAATTTCGACATGGTTTACTCCCCTTTGCCGCCGACAGCGATTTTGGCTGTCTGTGCGGGGACCGGGCTCTGGGCGCCAACGTTGGTGGCTTCTGTGGCCTTGACTTCAACGCCGGGTCTGACGAATTGCAGCCCTTCGGTGATCACGCGATCGCCGGCCTTCAGACCGTCTTCAATCAGCCATTGGTTACCAACGGTGCGGCTGGCCTTGAGCTGACGCAGTTCAACCTTGTTGTCTGGACCGACGACCAGTGCGGTCGGGGTGCCTTTGAGGTCACGGGTCACGCCTTGTTGCGGAGCCAGAATCGCCGCGCTGTTCACGCCGGATTGCAACTGAGCGTGAACGAACATGCCCGGCAGCAGGGTGTGATCAGGGTTCGGGAACACCGCGCGCAGGGTCACGGAACCGGTGGTCTGGTCAACCGAGACTTCGGAGAACTCAAGCTTGCCGTCCACGGCGTACTGGCTGCCGTCTTCCAGGGTCAGCTTGACCGCGGCGGCGTTGTCGCCCGCTTTTTGCAGACGACCGCTTTCCAGTTCGCGGCGCAGCTCAAGGAGCTCCACCGAGGACTGGGTCACGTCGACATAGATCGGGTCCAGTTGCTGGATGACGGCCATGGCGTCGCTCTGGCCGCTGCTGACCAGCGCGCCTTCCGTCACCGACGAACGGCCGATGCGACCGGAGATCGGTGCGTAGACCTTGGTGTAGCGCACGTTGATCTGGGCGCTCTGCAGAGACGCTTCCGATTGCAGGCGGTTGGCCAGGGCCGTGTCGTATTCCTGACGGCTGACGGCCTGTTCGTCGACCAGTTGTTTGTAGCGATCCGAGATCGATTTGGTCGAACGCAGGTTGGCCTCAGCGCTTTTCAGGGTCGCGTCATAGACTGACGGGTCGATCTGATACAGCTGCTGACCGGCCTTGACGTCGCCGCCTTCCTTGAACAGTCGTTTGAGAATGATGCCGTTGACCTGTGGGCGAACTTCGGCAATGCGGAACGCACTGGTGCGCCCCGGAAGTTCGGACGTCAGGGTGAAGGCTTGTGGTTGCAGGGTTACGACGCCGACCTGAGGGGTGGGTGCGGCAGGTGCCGCCTCTTCCTTTTTACATCCGCTGAGCAGCGATGCCAGGGCGATGGCAGTAACCAGAGCGGTAACAGCTGGCTTGAGTTGCATGAAGATCCTCGGGTCAGGCGCGCAAATTGCGCACAAGAAATGTGGAAGGTTTAAAAATTTTACCGGGTGGATAAGTAGCTTGCTAATGAATATACTTACGTTCATGGTTGTTTGTAAAGGCCTTGGCGGCGTATCCATACGGTTACAAAAGCCGATCAAAGGTTTGAATTGTAGGCCCGGGACGAAGCCCGAGAGTGCTCGTCCCACTTTTATTCAGCGGATATTCAGACATCGCTGAGGCACCCTGATTGAGGTTTTACTGCCATGGTTCGTCGTACCAAAGAGGAAGCTCAAGAAACCCGAAGCCAGATACTCGAAGCGGCAGAAAAAGCCTTTTTCGAGCGGGGCGTGGCACGCACGACGCTGGCGGATATCGCCACCCTGGCCGGGGTGACCCGCGGGGCTATTTACTGGCATTTCAGTAACAAGGCGGATCTGCTGCAGGCGATGCTCGATACACTGCATGAACCACTGAATGAAATGGCCAAGGCCAGTGAAAGCGAAGATGAACTCGATCCGCTGGGCTGCATGCGCAAGCTGCTGATTCATTTGTTTCAGCAAGTTGCCATGGACCCGAAAACCCGACGCATCAACGAGATTCTGTTTCATAAGTGCGAATTCACCGATGAAATGTGCGACCTGCGCCAGCAGCGCCGAACGGTCAATCTCGATTGCAATGTGCGAATCGCGCTGGCCCTGAGTAATGCAGTGAATCGTGGGCAGTTGCCGGATAACCTCGACACTGCTCGCGCGGCCATCAGCCTGCATGCCTATATTGATGGCATCCTGTATCAGTGGCTGTTGGCGCCCGAGAGTTTTCAACTGCACGCCGAAGCCGAGCGTTGGGTCGATACAGGGTTGGATATGCTGCGCTTGAGTCCCAGCCTGCGCAAATGAAACAAAGTGCGTAATTGGATCCACTTGTGTCAAGGCATGACGCGGGAAATATCCCTGATTCGCTCGCCTTGGTGTAATGGGGTGCTTTTATATACGTACGCTCATCAGGTTGATAGATAGTGAGCTACGTATTTTGTAGGGATTTTGTGTCGAGTCTGTGAATGAGTGTGAACGCACCGGCTACCAGGACGCCGATTAGCCGACCAAAGGCATCGCATTTGCCTCAGTGGTTTTTGATCTTCCATACGCAAAAGCCCCGGCTCTTTCGAGTCGGGGCTTTTGCATTTCAACGGTTGATGCTTACAGCGCCGGGTAGTCGATATAACCGACCGGGCCCTTGCCGTAGAACAGTTCCGGACGCGCCTCGTTCAACGGCGCATCGGCCTTCAAGCGTGCCGGCAGATCGGGGTTGGCGATAAACGGTACGCCGAACGCCACCGCGTCAGCCTTGCCGCTGGCCAACCACTCGTTGGCGCTGTCCTTGGTGAAACGTTCGTTGGCGATGTATGGGCCGCCGAAGGCTTCTTTCAATTGTGGGCCGAGGCTGTCGGCGCCTTCTTTTTCGCGTGAGCAGATGAACGCGATGCCGCGTTTGCCCAGTTCGCGAGCGACGTAGGTGAAGGTCTCGGACAGGTTGTCGTCGCCCATGTCATGGGAATCGGCGCGCGGTGCCAGGTGCACGCCAACGCGGCCAGCCCCCCAGACTTCGATCGCAGCGTCAGTCACTTCCAGCAACAGGCGCGCACGGTTTTCCAGGGAGCCGCCATAGTTGTCGGTGCGCTGGTTGGTGCTGCTTTGCAGGAACTGGTCGAGCAGGTAGCCGTTGGCGCCGTGGATTTCCACGCCGTCGAAACCGGCGGCCTTGGCATTCTCGGCACCCACGCGGTAAGCGTCGACGATGTCGGCGATTTCAGCGGTTTCCAGGGCGCGCGGGGTCGGGTAGTCGGCCAATGGACGAACCAGGCTGACATGGCCCTTAGGCTGGATGGCACTGGGTGCGACCGGTGCTTCGCCGTTCAGGTACGAAGGGTGGGAAACCCGACCCACGTGCCACAGTTGCAGGAAGATTTTACCGCCCGCGCCGTGGATTGCTTTGGTCACGTTGCTCCAGCCGCGCACCTGATCGTTGGACCAGATACCGGGCGTGTCCGGGTAGCCGACGCCCATCGGCGTGACCGACGTGGCCTCGCTGAGAATCAGGCCGGCAGAGGCGCGTTGCACGTAGTACTCGGCCATCAGCGCGTTCGGCACACGGCCTTCGTCGGCGCGGCAGCGGGTCAGCGGTGCCATGATGATGCGGTTGGCCAACTCGAGGTCGCCCAGTTTGATCGGATCGAAAATAGTCGTCATTTAATAGCTCTCTTTTGGAGATCAGTTAGAAGTAGCTGGGGCCAGTTCGGGGTCGCCGCTCTGACGGAAAGTAATCAGGGTTACCAGCAGGGCGAGCACCGCCAGTGCGGCGGCTGCGAGCGGCACGCGGGTCAGGCCGAAGCCATGGGCGATGACGCTGCCGCCGACCCAGGCACCGAGTGCGTTGCCGACGTTGAATGCGCCGATGTTCAGGGTCGACACCAGGTTCGGTGCAGCCTTGCCGAAGGTCACCACGTTCACTTGCAGGGCGGGGACGGCGGCAAAGCACGCGGTGGCCCAGAGGAACAGGGTGATTTCGGTCGGGATCAGGGCCACGCTGGTCCAGGTCAGCACGGTGGAGACCACTGCCATGCTGATGAACACGCCGATCAGCGTCGCCGCCATGCCTTTGTCAGCCAGCTTGCCGCCGATGATGTTGCCGACTGTCAGGCCCAGGCCGATGAGCACCAGGGTCCAGGTAACGCCGCGTGGGGAGACACCGGTGACCTCGCCCAACAGTGGGGCGACATAGGTGAATAAGGTGAAGACCGACGCGGCGAACAAGGCGGTCATGCTCAACGATAGCCAGATACCGGCGCCCTTGAGGGCGCGCAGTTCGGCGCGCATGTCGAGTTTCTCTTCATCGCGCTTGGCCGGCAGGAAGCGGATCAAACCGATCAGTGCAACCACGCCGATCACGGTCACCGCCCAGAAGGTCGAACGCCAGCCGGCTTCCTGGCCGAGCGCGGTGCCCAGTGGCACGCCGAGGACGTTGGCCAGGGTCAGGCCGGTAAACATCAGGGCCACGGCCGACGCGCGTTTATTGGCCGGCACCAGACCTGCCGCCACCACCGAACCGATGCCGAAGAACGCGCCGTGGCACAGCGCCGTGACCACTCGGGCAAACATCAGGACGTTGTAGTCACTGGCCAGGGCGCAGAGCAGGTTGCCGATAATGAAAATCCCCATCAACACTACCAACGCGGCCTTGCGCGGCAGCCTGGCGGTGGCCAGTGCCATGAACGGCGCACCGATGGCCACGCCCAGGGCGTAACCGGTCACCAGCCAACCGGCGCCGGGGATCGACACGCCGAGGTCCGCTGCCACATCGGGCAGCAAGCCCATGATGACGAACTCGGTGGTGCCGATGGCGAAGGCGCTCAAGGCCAGAATGAGTAGCGAGAGGGGCATGGTTGATTCCTTATCGGCGTAAAGGGTCAGAGCTCTTTGCTGAAGGTGCGGAGGAATTCCTGGATGGTTTCCTCGTTGCGTTTGAAAAAATGCCACTGGCCGACTTTGCGGCTGCTGATCAGGCCGGCGCGTTGCAGGGTCGCCAGGTGTGCAGACACCGTGGACTGCGACAAACCGCAACGTTGATCGATCTGCCCGGCGCAGACGCCGTGCTCGTTGCTATGGGTCTGGTCGGGGAATTCGACGGTCGGGTCTTTGAGCCAGTGCAGGATTTCTCGCCGTACTGGGTGTGCCAGGGCTTTTATTATTTCGTCGAGGTCGAGGTTCATGATTTGGGGCTCGTGATGAGTAAAACGCTATATCGCGATGGGGCGAACTTTAAATCGGTATTTCGCGATATACCAATATGGTTTTGATCTGATAACTGCATAAATCGTTATATCGGGTTATAACGATATGGATGGCACAGTGCTAAGCTGCGCCCATGAACTATCTCGCACATCTGCACCTCGGTGGTCAGCGTCCCGGTCAAATGCTCGGCAGTCTGTATGGCGATTTCGTCAAAGGGCAGCTGCAAGGGCAGTTCGATCCGGAGATCGAGGCGGCCATCCAGTTGCATCGCAGCATCGATGTCTTCACCGACCGTCATCCGTTGGTGGATGTCTCGTTGTCACGGTTTTCCATCACGCGCAGGCGTTATGCGGGGATCGTGCTCGATGTGTTTTTCGACCATTGCCTGGCGCGGGACTGGGCGCTGTACGCGGACCAGCCGCTTACGCAATTCACCTCGGATGTTTACCGGGTGCTGCTGGCCGAGCCGCAGTTGCCGGAGCGCCTGGCGAAGATTGCACCGCACATGGTGGCCAATGACTGGTTGGGGGCCTATCGGGAATTCGAAGTGCTTGAGCAGGTGTTGCGGGGGATTTCACGCAGACTGACGCGGCCCGAGGAACTGGCCGCAGCGATGCAGGAATTGCGGGTTTTGTATGAGCCGTTGAGCGAAGACTTCAGGTTGTTCTACCCGCAGCTCCAGGATTTTGTGCAGAGTCAGCCAGCGACATAAAACCTCTGTGGGAGCGGGCTTGCCCGCTCCCACAGAGACGTGTGTTTAAGCGGCGATGGCGGGGCGAATCGGGACTTGTCGGGGTTCCGGAATCGCCCCGAACAACGCCTTCTGCACCGCCTCCTGTGCCTCGAACGCCAGCGCCGCGCGTTCCCGCTCCTGGCACTCGATCGGTTTGAGCAGATGAATCCCCACCTCACCCCGATCATTGGCGAACAAGCGCATCAGGTGCGACAGCAAATCATCATCGCCAATGAACGGTGCCAGGGTATCGAGCTCGCCGTTGCGCAGATAACGAATCGCCACCGGTTGCAGCGCCACTTCGGAGTCGATCGCCGCTGACAGCAAACGACCGTGGAAGGTGCGCAGCGAACGACCATCGGTGGTGGTGCCTTCCGGGAACATCAGCAGCGGGTGCGCTTGCTCCAAATGGCGGGTCATTTGTTTGCGGATCAACTGGCTATCGCCCGAACCACGGCGAATGAACAAGCTGCCAGCCTTGGCCGCCAGCCAACCCGCCACCGGCCAGGTGCGCACTTCGGCCTTGGACAGGAACGACATCGGCGTGAGCATGCCCAGCAGTGGAATGTCGGTCCAGGACACGTGATTACTGACCCAGAGCATCGGCACCTTCGGCAGTTGACCGTGGACGGTCACGCGAAAGGGCAGGGCATTGCTCAGCCGCGCCATGAAAAACCGCGACCAACGCTGGCGGCGGACCATCGAATGGGCAATCCCCAGTCGTTCGAACACACCGAAGACGCTGGCCATGCTCAAGCCCAGCGCCACCACCATCAGCACTCGCGCAATTCGCGCGTACACCCGCAAGCGGCTCATTACACAGCCGCCTTGAAGTGCTTGGCGTAACGCGGGCAGAGCTCGTCGCGCTTGAGCAGGATGAACACGTCGGCCACCTGGAAGTCTTCGTCCCAGCACGGCTCGCCGCAGATTTTCGCCCCCAGGCGCATATAAGCCTTGAGTAGGGGTGGCATTTCGGCGATGACGTTGGATGGAATATCCAGCGTCGGCAGTGGCTTCTTCGGCTCGGCCCGCAGGTGTTCAGTGCACAGGTAGCGTTCGCGCAGGCGTTGCATGATCGCGTGGGCCTGGATGCCGCCGTCCTGCATTGGAATGCTCGCGCACCCCATCAAATAGCTGTAGCCGCCCTGGTTCAGCACTTCGGCCAGTTCACCCCAGAGCACGGCGATGGTGCCGCCGTTGCGGTAGGCCGGGTCGACGCAGGTGCGACCGATTTCCAGGATCGGGCCTTTGAGATGGACCAGGCCATGCAGGCTGAACTCTTCTTCGCTATAGAACTTGCCCAAGCTGCTGGCGGCCGTGTGGTCGAGCAAACGAGTGGTCGCCACCAGGCGCCCGGTGTTCAAGTCACGCACGCCGATGTGGGCGCAGTGAACATCATAGTCATCCATGTCCAGACCCAATTCCGCGCCTTTGAGCCTGGCGTTGAATTCGCCGCTGAACACGTTGAAGCGCAAGGCCTGGGCTTCCTGCAGCGCCTCGGCGCCCACCAGGCGTTCGGCTTGCAGGCGGCGTTCATTGCCGGTGTCGCTGATGCGGGCGATCTGAGTCATTGCGAATCTCCGTACGGGCTGGCCACCCGTCTTGGGTTGCAGCCGATCGACTTTCTTTATGCAGCCGTGTTGTGCAAAGTCAGGCTATGTAGCCCCGGTGTCATCGCCATGAAGCTTTGGTGATGCTTATATGACAGCCCACAAGGAGCCGCTTATGCCCTGGCAAACCCTGTTGAACTGCAGCGATCGCTTGCCCGCTGACCCAGACCTTGGCGAAGGCTTTGCGACCTTGTTGCACCGGTTGGGCACGGTCACGCCGTTCGAACTGGCGGTGAACGGCGGACGGCTGATG
The DNA here is from genome assembly GCF_024168645.1 of Pseudomonas sp. GGS8. Lineage (NCBI taxonomy): Bacteria > Pseudomonadati > Pseudomonadota > Gammaproteobacteria > Pseudomonadales > Pseudomonadaceae > Pseudomonas > Pseudomonas sp. GGS8. Next base: position 3,356,264 of record NZ_JALJWF010000001.1, read on the forward strand.
GCGACACCGGGGTTGGCGTTTCTGGTGGGGTATCAGGCGGCGCTACGCATGCTCTGGCCGAGCGCGCCGCTGAGCCTTGGTGCGTTGTGCGCGACCGAGCAGCGCAGTTTGCGGGTGGCGGACATGCAGACTCGGCTGCGCGATCTGCGCTTGAACGGGCGTAAGGATTTTGTTACCGCCGGCGATGCCGCCGACTGGCTGCTGGTGGCCGCTCGCAGCGAAGAGCCCGGCGAAGCGCCACGCCTGAGTCTGGCGGTGGTTTACCCCGGCGAACCGGGCGTGCGTCTGGAAAAGCTCGCGTCGATGCCGCTGATGCCGGACATCGGCCACGGCCGGCTGTTTCTCGACAACGCACTGTGCGAATTGCTGGCGGGGGATGGCTGGGACGCTTACGTCAAACCGTTCCGTACCCTGGAAGACATTTATGTGCTGAGCGCCATGACCGCGTGGCTGTTCGGCATTGGCCAGGACAACGACTGGCCGCACACTTTGCAACTGCGTTTGCTGGCGCTGCTGGCCGGGTGCGCGGAGGTTTGCCGCCAGGCGCCGAACAATCCGGCCGGGCATGTGTTGCTGGGCGGTTTATTTGCGCAATTCGATGGGCTCAAGGTTGAAGTGAATCAGGCCATGACCGATGGCCCGCCGCAATGGGCGGCGATGTGGCAGCGCGATCAGGCCGTGATGGATCTGGCGGCAGGGGCGCGGGGCAAGCGGTTGGCCAAGGCATTGGCGGGATCTTCGTTGGGGTGACGGGCCGCCATCGCGGGCAAGCCCGCTCCCACAAGGATCTCTGGTGTGCAAAATATTGTGTACGACGCAGATCATGTGGGAGCGGGCTTGCCCGCGATGGCGGCCTCATTGGCGACGCACATTCCAAAACTGTCATCAACCTCGACTAGGCTCTGCAGGTTCATCCTCCCGAGCGCCCCTCCATGTTCAAAGGCTTGTCCCTGACTTTCGTCCTGCTGCTAAGCCTCACGGCCCGGGCCGAAAACTGGCCGGCCGAGCAATGGGCTCCCGGTCCGACAGTCACCGGCCCAGCCCTTCAAGCCCTGGAGAACTACGCTTTCCCACCCCGCAACGACACCTCCCGCGAAGGCATCCGCACCGATGCCTTGCTGGTGATCCATGACGGCCAACTTGTCTACGAGCGCTACGCCGAGCCGACCCGCGCCGACACCCCGCACCTGACCTGGTCGATCAGCAAAAGCCTGATGGCCACGGTGCTCGGTGTGGCTTATGGCGAAGGTCTGTTCAACTTGCAGGACCCGGTGGTGCAGTTCTATCCGCCACTGGAAAAACACCCCGCCATGACCATGGCCGACCTGTTGCACTGGGCCTCGGGCCTCGATTGGCAAGAAGACTATGAATACGCACCGTTGAAATCCTCGGTGGTGGCGATGCTCTATACCCGAGGTCATCGAGACATGGCCGCGTTTACCGCCGACCACGACGCGTACGCCAGGCCCGGTCAGGCATTTCGCTACTCCAGCGGCGACAGCAATCTGCTCTCCGCTGCGTTAAAAAACATTGTCGGCCCGGCCCGCTATCCGGATTATCCGTGGACCGCGCTGTTCGAACCTTTGGGGATTCGAGGCGCGGTTTGGGAAGCGGGTGCCACGGGGACATTTGTCGCATCGTCCTATGCCTACCTCACCGCCCGGGACTTGGCACGCGTCGGCCTGTTGATGGCGCGTGACGGTCGCTGGCGCGAGAAGCAGCTGCTGCCCAAGGCGTGGGTCGACTTCAGTCGTGAGCCGTTCGCCCACTACCGAGCCAACCAGGATGAAGCGGTGCCCGGCGGTCATTGGTGGCTCAATCGGGCAGTGGACGGCGCGGCACAACCCTGGCCCGATGCGCCCGTCGACACCTTCGCCGCGTTAGGCCATTGGGGCCAGGCCATGTATGTGATTCCCAGCGAAAAGCTGGTGATCGTCCGCTACGGCGATGATCGCGACGGGCGTTATCGACACAACGAACTGCTCAAACTCGCGCTCAAGGCGTTTGCCATCAAGGTGCAGCCATGAGCCGCAGCTTTGTCCGCCGTCGGCCATTGAGCACGCTGTTGCTGGTGCTGCTGATCGCTTTGCTCGGCTGGGTCTGGCAGGAACGTGTGGCGTTGTGGGCGTTCCCGGACATCATCAGCGCCTATACCGCCAAGGAATACTGCTCGTGCCGCTATGTGATGCACAATCCGGCGGCGTATTGCCAGGGCTATGTGAAGCAGTATTTGCCCACCAGCGGTTTCGTCGATGATGCCGCGAGCAAGCGGGTGACGGTTGGCGGTATGGGGCGCAAAAACAGCGCACAGTGGATCGGCGAGCGCCAGGGTTGCCGCCTGCAACCCTGAGAAATGGTCCGGGTTTCTGCGGCGAGGGGAATGTCTTCGACTCAAGAGTTTGCAACTGACTCGCGGGCGGTTAAGGTTCGCTCAGGTTTATCTGCCCATGAGTCTCTATGTTCAACCGCTTTGTCTGCAAAACCCTCGCTTCCCTGCTGCTGGCCGGTGTCACCGTGTCGGCCCAGGCCAATTGGTATCTGGACGGCGAGTCCTCGCGACTGTCGTTCATCAGCACCAAAAACGCCAACATCAGCGAAGTGCAGCGCTTTCTGGTGCTGCACGGCAAGGTCGACCCCAAGGGGTTGGCCGAGGTTGAAGTCGAGCTGGAGTCGGTCAACAGCGGCATTCCGCTGCGTGACGAGCGCATGCGCAAGGAGCTGTTCGAGATCCAGACGTTTCCCGAAGCGCTGATTACCACGCAGATCGACCTGCGGCCAATCAACGACCTGGCGCCTGGTGCGCAACTGGAATTGCGCTTGCCGGTAACCGTCAACCTGCATGGCAAGCAACACCAATACAACGCCGAACTGCTGGCGACCCGTCTTGATGACCAGCGCTTTCAAGTCGTGACCCTCGAACCGTTGGTGATCGGTGCCGAAGATTTCGACCTGGCCCCAGGCCTGGAAAGCTTGCGCAAGCTCGCCGGTTTGTCGGCCATCAGTCTGTCGGTGCCGGTGGGTGCGGTGCTGATTTTCACGGCGCGCTGACATGCGTGGCGCAATTTTTCCGTGGCGCGAAGGTAATCGCTTTGAACTGCTGATCGACGGCCCGCAGTTTTTCCCGCGCATGCTGGTGGCGATTGCTCGCGCTGAAGAGCAAGTCGAACTGGAACTGTATCTGGTGGAGGCCGGGGCCTGCGCCGAGGCCATGGTTCAGGCGCTGGTCCAGGCGGCCGAGCGCGGCGTGCGGGTACGCTGTCTGTTCGATGACTATGGCAGCCTGGCCTTCACCCTGACTTTGCGTCAGCGCCTGATGGCCGCCGGTGTCGAGTTGCGTTTTTACAATCGGCTGAGCTGGCGGCGCTGGGTGGGCAACTTCTATCGCGATCACCGCAAGTTGCTGCTGGTGGATCAATCCCTGGCGGTCGTCGGCGGCACTGGCGTCACCGATGAGTTCTGGTCGCCGGGCGAAGACACCTGCGAATGGCACGAGGTGATGGTGGAAATCACCGGCCCCCTGGTCATCGACTGGCAATTGCTGTTCGACCGCCAATGGATCGCCAACCGCTATCGGCGTGCCTGGCGACCCGTTTCGCATTTCGGTTTACCGCGCCTGCCGCGAGTGCCGGTCATGGGCGAGGGCATGGGGCGGGTCGCTTATGCCGACGCCCGCCAGCATCGGGACATTCTGCAATCGCTGGTTCGCGCGCTGAACAGCGGCCAGCAGCGAATCTGGCTGGCCACGCCCTATTTCCTGCCGACCTGGAAAGTCCGCCGCTCGCTGCGCCGGGCGGCGCATCGTGGTGTCGATGTGCGTCTGTTGTTGACCGGGCCACGCACCGATCACCCGTCGGTGCGCTACGCCGGACATCGCTACTACCCGCGACTGCTCAGGGCTGGGGTGAAAATCTTCGAATACCAGCCGTGTTTCCTGCACCTGAAGATGGTGTTGATTGACGATTGGGTGAGCATCGGCTCGTGCAACTTCGATCACTGGAATCTGCGTTTCAATCTGGAGGCCAACCTCGAAGCCCTGGACCCTGGGCTGACCCGAGCGGTGGCGGCGAGTTTCGAGAATGACTTTGGCTTGAGCCAGGAAGTCAGCCTCGAGGCATGGAAACGCCGACCGTTGTGGCGACGGGTCAAGCAGCGGATGTGGGGATGGGTGGATCGGCTGGTGGTGAATCTGCTGGATCGACGGGGGTAGTCGTCACACCGAAGACCATTGTGGGAGCGGCGGTGCGGCGATCCGACTTGCCCGCGATAACGGCCTTACATTCGACATAGATGTTGAATGTGATGGCCTCATCGCGGGCAAGTCGGATCGCCGCACCGCCGCTCCCACAGGTTTTGTGGCGTATGACTAATTACAACAACTCAAAGCTCTGCTGCGTCACGTCCTGGGAGTCCTGGCCGATCTGCACGTTGAACTTGCCCGGTTCCGCGGCGTACTTGAGTTGGGCGTTGTAGAACTTCAGGTCATCCTCGGTGATGGTGAAGTGCACGACTTTCTGTTCGCCGGCCTTGAGCATTACTTTCTGGAAGTTCTTCAGTTCCTTGACCGGGCGGATCATCGAGCCGGTCACGTCCTGAATGTACAGCTGCACCACGGTTTCGCCGTCACGCTTGCCGGTGTTCTTCACAATAACGCTGGCGTCGAGCTTGCCGGTTTTGTTCAGAGTGGTCGAAGACAGGGCCATGTCGGTCAGGCTGAACTGGGTGTAGCTCAGGCCGAAGCCGAACGGGAACAGCGGCCCGGTGGTGTCTTCGAAATACTGCGAGGTGTAGTTGCCCGGTTTGCCCGGGGTGAACGGCCGGCCAATGCTCAAGTGGTTGTAGTAGGTTGGAATCTGACCCACCGAACGCGGAATGGTGATTGGCAATTTGCCCGACGGGTTGTAGTCGCCGAACAGCACGTCAGCGATAGCGTTGCCGCCTTCGGTGCCGCTGAACCAGGTTTCCAGAATCGCGTCAGCCTGCTCTTTCTCTTCGAGAATCGACAGCGGACGACCGTTCATCAATACCAGCACCAGCGGTTTACCGGTGGCTTTCAACGCCCTGATCAGCTCGCGCTGGTTGCCCGGGATGTTCAGGTCGGTGCGGCTCGACGATTCGTGGGACATGCCACGGGACTCGCCCACCGCAGCCACTACCACATCAGCATCCTTGGCGGCTTTTACCGCTTCATCGATCAACACGTTGGCCGGACGCGGATCGTCCACCACTTCTGGCGCATCGAAGTTGAGGAAATTGAGGTAATCGAGGATTTTCTTGTCGTCGGTGATGTTCGCGCCACGGGCGTAGATCAGCGTCGACTGCGCGCCGAGGGCATTGGTCATGCCGTCGAACAGCGTGACCGATTGCGCCGGTTTACCGGCGGCAGCCCAACTGCCCATCATGTCGATCGGTGCTTTGGCCAGTGGGCCGACCAGCGCGATTTTCGCGGTTTTCTTCAGGGGTAGGGTGTCGCCCTGGTTCTTCAGCAGCACCAGGCTACGGCGCGCGACATCACGGGCCTCGGCACGGTGCAGGCGGCTTTCGGCGTAGGTGTCGGCCGGGTCATCCTCGGCCTTGCCGATGCGCAGGTACGGGTCTTTGAACAGGCCCATGTCGTATTTGGCGGCGAGCACTTCACGCACGGCGTTGTCGATGTCTTTCTGTTCGATCTCACCGGCCTTCAACAGCCCTGGCAACTCCTTGCCATAGAGGGTGTCGTTCATGCTCATGTCGATGCCGGCCTTGATCGCCAGCTTCGCGGCTTCGCGACCGTCAGCGGCGACGCCGTGCTTGATCAGTTCGAAAATCGCCCCGTGGTCACTGACCGCCAGGCCCTTGAAGCCCCATTCCTTGCGCAGCAAGTCGTTCATCAACCAAGTGTTGGCGGTAGCCGGCACGCCGTTGATCGAGTTCAGTGCAACCATCACCCCGCCAGCACCGGCGTCAACGGCGGCGCGGTACGGCGGCAGGTAATCCTGGTACATCTTGACCGGGCTCATGTCGACGACGTTGTAGTCGCGACCGCCCTCGACCGCGCCGTACAAGGCAAAATGCTTGACGCTGGCCATGATGCTGTCGGCCGCGTTCGCACCGCTGCCCTGGAAGGCCTTGACCATCACCCCGGCAATCCGCGAAACCAGATAGGTGTCTTCGCCGAAACCTTCGGAGGTCCGGCCCCAGCGTGGGTCGCGGGAGATGTCGACCATCGGTGCGAAAGTGATGTCGAGGCTGTCTGCCGCGGCTTCCTTGGCGGCGATGCGCCCCGACAGGCCGATGGCGTCCATGTCCCAGCTCGAGGCCAGGGCCAGGGGAATCGGGAAAATGGTCCGGTGGCCGTGGATCACGTCATAGGCGAAGAACATCGGGATCTTCAACCGGCTGCGCATGGCCGCGTCTTGCATCGGACGGTTTTCCGGGCGGGTGATCGAGTTGAAGGTGCCACCGATATTGCCGGCCGCGATTTCCTTGCGGATCATTTCCCGAGGCATTTCCGGGCCGATGCTGATCAGGCGCAACTGGCCGATCTTTTCATCGAGGGTCATCTGCTTCATCAGGTGGCTGATGAAGACGTCCTTGTTCTCTATCGGTGCGGGTGTCGTGGCGGCCAATACGGTATGACTGGCCAGGCTGACGAACAGGCCCAGCAAACACAGCTTCTTCATGGATGTTTTTCTCAAAAGGCCCAAGCGGCAGTAAATACGCGCCGGTCAGCCAAAATTTTGGGAGCGACTATTGTTGTTCGGGTGTTGCTCAGAAAAATGCAGCACACTTCTTACTGTTTTTCGCTGGGCATCTTTTAGCCCATTGGCTCGATGCAATCCAGTAGCGGCGCAGATTATGCCCCAAGAGCCGGGGTCAAAGTTCGCCGGTTGTTTTATCAACGTAGTGTGCAAGGGAGCATCAACCAGATGAATGTACGACACCCCTATCGGTCGAGCCTGCAGGTTGCAGCCTTGATGTTGCTGGCCACATTGTTGGCCGGTTGCGGCATCAACACTATCCCGACCCTGGACGAACAGGCCAAGGCTGCCTGGGGCCAGGTGCAAAACCAGTATCAGCGCCGCGCCGATTTGATCCCCAACCTGGTGGAAACCGTCAAGGGCTACGCCAAACACGAGGAAGAAACCCTGACTGCGGTGGTCGAAGCCCGGGCCAAGGCGACGTCGATTCAGGTGGATGCCAGCACGCTTGATAATCCGGAGAAGCTCAAACAGTTCCAGCAGGCACAGGATCAGTTGACCGGCGCGCTGAGTCGGTTGATGGTGGTGTCCGAGCGTTATCCGGACCTCAAGGCCAACCAGAACTTCCTGGCGCTGCAATCGCAGCTCGAAGGCACCGAGAACCGCATCGCCGTGGCACGTCGCGACTTCATCCTCGCGGTGCAGAAATACAATACCGAGCTTCGTACCTTCCCCGGTCGCTTGTGGCACGCCGTGATGTACAGCGATTTGCCGATCCGCGAAACGTTCGAGGCCACCAGCCCCGGTGCTGAGAAAGCGCCTGAAGTGAAGTTCAAGTAAGCGCCGGACAGAGTTCGAAGCGCCACCACGGATGAGGTTGCCCATGCGCGTGTTGAAAATGGGCCTGATGCTGTTGCTCTGGGTGTTTGCCCTGACGGCCCAGGCCGAGTTGAAGTTCCCGGAATTGACCGGGCGGGTGGTGGATAACGCCCAAATGATCGAGCCCGCGGTGCGCGAGCAGCTTGTTCAGCAGCTTAATGCTCACGAAAAAACGACCGGCGAGCAGTTGGTGGTGGTCACGTTGCCAGACTTGCAGGGCGCCGACATCGCGGATTTCGGTTATCAGCTGGGACGCTACTGGGGCATTGGCCAGAAGAACAAGAACAACGGCGCGCTGCTGATTGTCGCGCGTGCCGAGCGAAAATTGCGGATCGAAGTCGGTTATGGCCTGGAAGATCGCCTGACCGATGCGCAGAGTTCGGTGATCATCAATCAGGTGATCACGCCTGCGTTCAAGGCCGGCAACTTCAGCAAGGGCATCAGCGATGGCGTCTCGGCGATGTTGGTGGTGCTGGGGGGCAATCCGCTGAACGAGCCGTCGACAGTGTATGAGTCGCGTGGCAATCAGGAGAGCGATTTCGTTGCGCGGCATCCGGGGATATTCGTGTTCCTGGTGCTGCTGTTTATCCTGACGATCTTCGTCGGCCAGATGTTCGGTATTCTGCCAAGTGGACGTGGGGGCGGCGGTTTCGGTGGCGGAGGTTTTGGCAGCGGTGGCGGTGGCGGGGGCTTCAGTGGCGGTGGGGGCAGTTTCGGCGGCGGCGGTTCGTCGGGCGGCTGGTGATGACACGGCAGCAAACACAACAACAATAGCGAGCAGGCACTCATAAACATGGCATTACTGACTGAACACGAACAACGCAAAGTCGCCGAGGCGATTGCCCGGGTCGAGCGCGACACCGACGCCGAGCTGGTGACAGTGCTCGCGGCCCGCGCCGACGACTATGCGTATATTCCGCTGCTCTGGGCCAGTCTGCTGGCGCTGGTGGTGCCGGGTATCGTGCATTACCTGACCGGCTGGCTGACCATGCACAGTTTGTTGCTGGTGCAATGGGTGAGCTTCATCGTGTTGTGCCTGGTGTTCCGGATTCCGAAAGTCACCACGCGCCTGATCCCGCGCTCGGTCCGTCACTGGCGTGCGTCGAACCTGGCGCGTCGGCAGTTCCTGGAGCAGAACCTGCACCACACCGTGGGCGGCACCGGCATGCTGATTTTTGTCTCCGAGGCCGAGCGTTACGTGGAAATTCTGGTGGATGAAGGGATTTCCAAACGGCTGGACAACAAGAATTGGGACGCGATTGTGGCGACGTTTACCCAGCAGGTGAAGCAGGGGCAGACGTTGCAGGGGTTTGTGACGTGCATCGAGGCGTGCGGCGAGTTGCTCAAGGTGCATGTGCCGGTGACCCAAGTGCGCAATGAATTGCCGAATCGGTTGGTGGTGTTGAGCTAAACATCCGATTCCCGGCAACGACTCGTTCTTTCTAGGATCGCACCGTTTGGTAAATAACTGCGTGTCCCGAACGGCCATCCCCCCTAAAATACCCGCCATTCCCCGATTCGCACCGCCCGAGGCCGTTTTTTCCATGTCTGTCACCGTCACTCCCGCCAGCCTCGCGCCGGATCACCACGCCCAGTTCATCGACCTGCTGCAAAACAGCCTGGACGCCAATGCCTTCATCAAACTGGTGCTGGCCAAGTACGTTGGCGGCGAAGCGGACTTGCAGCGGCTGATCATCAAGCAGCTGACGGTCAAGGATCAGCCGTGCCTGTCCTTCGTCTATCGCTACAAGACCCGCGACATCACCAAGAACCTGCCGATTGCCGAAGGTGTGGCGAGCATTGCCGCGCTGTTACCGGCGTCGTTCAAAAATGCGCATTTACTGTCATTGACCGACGAAGCCCAGCTCGAATACAGCAAAAAGGGCAAATCTTCGCTGTTCAAGAGCAAGCCTCAGCAATTGCGTGAAGTGCCGTCTGCCGAGCATAACCGCGAGAAGAACCGCTTCCTCGACCTGAGCCGGCCGTTCCTCAACGACCTCGGCGTGACCAACGCGCAACATGAATTGATCCCGGCGATGTCGCGCAAGTGGAAGCAAATCAACAAGTTCATCGAAGTCTTCAGCCATGCGCTGACCTCATCGCCGCTGGCGCTGGACAAACCGGTGCGGGTGGCGGATTTCGGCTCGGGCAAGGGTTACCTGACGTTCGCGATCCATGACTACCTGCGCAACACCCTGAAAGCCGAGGGTGAAGTGACCGGCGTCGAGCTGCGCGAAGACATGGTCAAGCTGTGCAACAGCGCGGCGGCGAAACTGGAGCATCCGGGGCTGGTGTTCAAATGCGGTGATGTGCGCAGCGTGGCGCCGAGCGAGCTGGATGTGATGATCGCCCTGCATGCCTGCGACATCGCCACCGACTATGCGATTCACACCGGCATTCGTTCCGGCGCTTCGATCATCATGTGCTCGCCGTGCTGCCACAAGCAGATCCGCCTGCAGATCCAGAGCCCGGCGCTGCTTAAGCCAATGCTGCAATACGGCCTGCACCTGGGGCAGCAGGCGGAAATGGTCACCGACAGTTTGCGTGCACTGTTCCTGGAAGCCTGCGGTTACGAGACCAAGGTGTTCGAGTTCATCTCACTGGACCACACCAACAAGAACAAGATGATTCTGGCGGTCAAACGCGCCGAGCCGGTGGACCCGGCTCAGTTGTTGGTGAAGATCCAGGAACTGAAGGATTTCTACCACATCAGCGAGCATTGCCTGGAAACCCTGCTGCGGGCTGACGGCTACCTCTGATCCTGTGGGAGCGAGCCTGCTCGCGAAGGCGGTGTAACAGTCAATCTGGATGTTGAATGTTATGGCCCCTTCGCGAGCAGGCTCGCTCCCACATGGGGTTTGACTGCGGTCTTGCGCCCCAACATCACCGTCACGATCACCCCGGCAGCAAACAGCCAGGTAATTGGCTCGACGTGCTCACCGAAGAACAACGCCGAAAACGCGATGGTGAAGAAGATCTGCAGCAGCTGGATCTGACTGACCCGGGCAATGCCGCCCATGGCCAGCCCGGCGTACCAGGCAAAGAACCCGATGAACTGCGAAAACAGCGAGACATAACCGAAGGCCCACCAGGTCCTGGCCGAAATCTCGCCCTGATGTTGCAGCGCCAGGTACAACACCGGCCCGATCAGCAGCGGCGTCGACAGCACCAACGCCCAGCAGATCACCTGCCAGCCGCCCATCTCCTTGGCCAGCCGGCCGCCTTCGGCATAACCCAGTCCGCCCACGGCAATCGCCCCGAGCATCAGCAAGTCACCGGGCTGAATGCTGCCGGCGCCGCTGATCAGCGCATAACCGAGTACCAGCGCACTGCCCAGCGCGGCGCAGGCCCAGAAGGCTTTCGATGGACGCTCATGGGACAGCCACGCGGCATACAGCGCCACGCACAGTGGTTGCAAGCCGTTGACCAGTGCGCCGTGGGAGGCGGGCAGCGTCTGCATGGCCCAGGCCGACAGCACCGGGAAGCCGAGGATGACGCCCGCTATCACCAGTGTCAGGCCTTTGATCTGTTTCCAGGTCGGCCATTTTTCCCGGCGCCACAGTAATAGCAGCGCAGCTGGAATCGCCGCGAACAGCGCCCGGCCGAGGCCGTTGAGCAGCGGGTGGAGTTCCTGCACGACGATCCGTGTGAAGGGCAGGGTCAGGCTGAAGATAACGACGCCGAGCAGGCCGAGGGCCATGCCGGTGTTTTCGCGCGAGGACATGATGGCAACCAGAATCGAGGATGGCGGGAAGAGCCTTCATCTAGCCATAAACCGGGGACGTTGCTCTGTTACAGCTAGGCGCAGAGTTATCCGTACAGTTTGAGGCCGCCATCGCGGGCAAGCCACGCTCCCACAGGTTTTGCATCGCCCTCAAGAACAATACAGTACCTGTGGGAGCGTGGCTTGCCCGCGATGAACGATGACGCGGTCCATCAGGTAGTAGATGGTTATTACCCGACCCGCCGGATAAGGACTACCTTGAATACTCCTGCAGGCCCACGCATTTTCCAGAGGAGTCCTCCCCATGGCTGCTAAAAAAATTCTGATGCTGGTCGGCGATTACGTCGAAGACTACGAAGTGATGGTGCCCTTCCAGGCGCTGCTGATGGTCGGCCACACGGTGCATGCCGTTTGCCCGGACAAAACCGCCGGCCAGACCGTGCGCACGGCAATTCATGACTTCGAAGGCGACCAGACCTACAGCGAAAAACCCGGTCATCTGTTTGCCCTGAACTTCGATTTTGCCAAGGTCGAAGCGGCGGACTACGACGCGCTGCTGATCCCGGGTGGTCGTGCGCCGGAGTACCTGCGCCTGAACGAAAAAGTCCTGGCGCTGGTGCAAGCGTTCGACAAGGCTGGCAAACCGATCGCCGCTGTGTGTCACGGCGCGCAATTGCTGGCCGCCGCCGGGATTCTTGAAGGTCGCGAGTGCAGCGCCTACCCGGCCTGTGCCCCGGAAGTGCGCCTGGCGGGTGGTACGTACATCGATATCCCGGTGACGGAAGGCCACGTTCAAGGCAATCTGGCCACTGCCCCGGCCTGGCCGGCGCACCCAAGCTGGCTGGCCGGTTTTCTCGGGTTGCTGGGTACCAAAATCACGCTGTAACGAGGGACCTGTCCATGTGCGAGCTCTACGTCAAGGCCGACCCGATTCTCTACGAATCGCGCTCCCGCTCGCTGCGCATCTGCGGGGTGGTCACCACCCTGCGGCTGGAGAATCAGTTCTGGGACATCCTCAGTGAAATCGCCGAGGTCGACGGTATGACCACCAATCAGTTGATCGCCAAATTGTATGAAGAGGTGATGGACTACCGCGGCGAAGTGGTGAATTTCGCCTCGTTCTTGCGGGTCAGTTGCATGCGCTATTTGAGCCAGCGCCGGGTGCAGGCACCTGAGTTGTCGGTGGTGCGGGCGGTGGTGAAGTAGCGAGATTGTCAGGTGACCTTGCCAGCGACAGAAGCAGCGGGGTGGTCTTTACTCTGAAGCGCGAAACCTCTCAATCGCCAAGGAGAACAAGCATGTCTGGATGGTACGAAGTGAGCAAAACCGGCAATGGTCAGTTCAAGTTTGTGTTGAAAGCGGCCAACGCCGAAACCATTCTGGTCAGTGAGCTGTACACCACGCGCAAAGCGGCCGACAGCGGTATCGCCTCGGTCCAGGCCAATAGCCCGCTGGACGAACGCTACGAGAAAAAAAACACCAAGGATGGCCATCCTTACTTCAATCTGAAGGCCGGTAACCACGAGATCATTGGCAGCAGCGAGTCTTATTCATCCGATGCTGCGAGGGAAAAAGGCATCGCCAGCGTCAAGGCCAACGGCCCGACCACGGTGATCAAGGACAAAACTTTGCCGGTGTTCTAAGCACACCGCTGTTCAACTGTGGGAGCGGGCTTGCCCGCGATGACGGCCTGACATTCAACGAAGAGGTTGGATGTACGATCGCTATCGCGGGCAAGCCCGCTCCCACAGTGGTTTTGTGTGTGGCTGAAGATCAGCGCAATGCGTTTAACATACCCTGCAACTGACTACGACCAGCCTCACCCAACGCAAACACCGGCAACCGCGGGTCACCCGCTTCCAGCCCGGTCAGGCGCAAACCAGCCTTGATGGTCGCCGGCAGACCGCCCTTAAGGATGAAGTCCAGCAGCGGCAACTGGCGATAGAACAGTTCGCGAGCCTTGCTCAGATCATTGGCCAATACAGCTTCGTACAAATCGAGATTGAGCTCCGGGATCAGGTTCGGTGCCGCCGTGCACCAGCCTTTGGCGCCGGCCGCGAACGCTTCCAGCGCCAATGGATTGCAGCCGTTATAGAACGGCACCTGGCCCTCGCCCAGCAGTTGCAGTTTGTGCATGCGCTGAATATCGCCAGTGCTCTCCTTGACCATGGTGACGTTGTCGACCGCGTTGAAAATCCGCAGGATCAACTCCACCGACATGTCGGTGCCGCTGGTGGCCGGGTTGTTGTAGAGCATGATCGGCACGCCGATGCTCTCGCCGATGGCGCGGTAGTGGGCGAGGATTTCCGCTTCGCTGAGTTTCCAGTACGACGCTGGCAGTACCATCACCACATCGGCGCCGTGGGCTTCGGCGAAACGCGCGCGGCGCACGGCTTTGGCGGTGGTCAGGTCGGACACGCTGACAATGGTCGGGACGCGTTTGGCCACGTGGCGGAGGCTGAATTCGCTGACCTGATCCCATTCCGCGTCGCTCAAATAAGCGCCTTCGCCGGTGCTGCCCAATGGGGCGATGGCGTGGACACCGCTGTCGATCAGGCGGTCGATGGAACGCCCTAGCACGTCGAAATCGACACCTTCGTCATGGGCGGTAAACGGGGTGATGGTGTAGCCGATGATGCCGTGAATGTTTGCGGTCGACATGGCGTCTCTCCTTTCAAGAATGAGTGGGGTCAGTGCAGGCAATCGGCGTGTTGGCGCAGGTTCTGCCGGGCGTAGTAGTTGAACGCGGCGGCGTGGCGCTTGGGCTTGGATATCCAGTCGTGGGCTTCACGGCCCAGCTCGGGAAGAATCGGTTTGATCACACCTGCGGCCATGGCCAGCAACTGCAACTTCGCTGCGCGTTCGATCAGTTGCGCAATGACGCAGGCTTCTTCAATGGTCGCGCCGGTGGACAACTGGCCGTGGTGGGAAAGCAGGATCGCCCGCTTGTCGCCCAAGGCCCCGGCAATCAGTTCGCCTTCTTCGTTGCCCACCGGCACTCCCGGCCAGCCCTCGAGAAAGGCGCAGTCGTCGTAGAGCGGGCAGAGGTCCATGTGGGAAATCTGCAGCGGTACTTCCAGCATGGACAGCGCCGCGACGTGAGTCGGGTGCGTATGAATGATGCAGTTCACGTCCGGCCGGGCGCGGTACACCCAGCTGTGGAAGCGGTTGGCCGGGTTGGGCATGCCGTGGCCTTCAAGCACTTCCAGGTCTTCGTTGACCAGCAACAGATTGCCTGCGGTGACCTCATCGAAACCCAGCCCCAGTTGCTGCGTGTAATAAGTACCCGGCTGCGGGCCGCGAGCGGTAATTTGCCCGGCCAGGCCGGAGTCGTGGCCGTTTTCGAACAGAATGCGGCAGGTCAGGGCCAGCTTTTGCCGGTCGGTCCACGTATTATCCGCCAGGGTGTTTTGCATCTGTGTCAGCGCTTGTTTGACCAGTTGCTCCTTGGGTAGTGCTAATGTCTTGGCCATATCGGTGTCCTTTGGGTGGGGCATGCAAATGACACTAAAGAGGCTATATGACACATTGTGTCATTGGCAAGGACAAATCGTTGCCTCCTTGATGGATTAATCGCTCTACATGTCTATCCGTTTGAAATTACTGAGAAAAAAACTTGGCGTGACGCTGGAGGGCTTGGCCGAAAAATCCGGCATGACCAAGAGCTATCTGTCGAAAGTCGAGCGCGGGTTGAATACCCCGTCGATCGCCGCAGCGCTGAAATTGGCCAAGGCGCTGAACGTGAAAGTCGAGGAATTGTTTTCCGAAGACAACGTCAGCCTCGACAGCTACAGCCTGGTGCGCAGCGACGAACGCCAGTCCCTGGCCGCCAATGACCAGAGCCCGGGTTATGCGGTGCTGGCCCATCAGGTCAGTGAGCGCAGCCTGTTGCCGTTCATCATTTACCCGCCGAGTGAGTTCACCGACAAAACCTTCAAGGAACATCTGGGGGAAGAGTTTCTGTTCGTTCATGAAGGGCAGGTGGAAGTGGACTTTATGAACGAGCGAGTGCTGCTCAACCGTGGGGATGCGCTGCACTTCAATGCGCAGAAACCGCATCGCCTCAGATCAGTGGGCGAGGCGCAGGCGCAGTTGCTGGTGGTGGTGCATAGCAGCGAGGAATGAAGTCATCGGGGTTTTGTGGCGAGGGGGCTTGTCGGAACGCCGCATCGACCCGTTCGGCTGCGCAGCAGTCGTAAAACCAGAGAACTCGGTGTGACTGAAGATACTAGGGGGGCCGCTTCACAACCCAACGGGGGCAAGCCCCCTCGCCACAGATCAGACCTCGACCGGCACGGTCAGCTTAGGGTTACCCAGCGCATGGGTCTTCGAATCAAAAAACCGCAACGCCACACCCGTGCCCTCGAACACCTTCGCGTAATGCCGTTTCTGATGCTGGATGAACGCCTTGCTGCGTGGGTAAATCGAGATCGCTACGACTTTCGGTTTCGCCTGGCGCAACGCATGAACGATGTGACTGTCCTGCTCGCCAAGGGCCTGCCCGAAGATGCACAACCCGTCGCCATGGCCCAGTAACTGGTCGTAGCAGAACGACAGGTAATCCGAACTGCGAATCGTCTTGAGTTTGTCTTGCGCCGGGCCTTCGTTGACGAACAGCGGCACGTCGTCGAGGGTCTTGATCGTATTGTTGATCGCGAAATTGCCCAGCAACGTCCCTTCGGTCGACATCAGTTTGCGTGCCGTGCCGTCCTGATTGCGCACCAGATGCAAGCCGCCGTGCAGGTACAGCAACCGCGGCTTGTCGGTGGCGCTGGCGCTCAGATCGAAGCCCGGTTCGTCGCCCTGGAACAAGTCGGTTACGACGTCCGGTCGATGCTGGATCGCCCAATAGCTGAGCAAGTCGTAGTTGGTGGTGAACACCGTCCGATAGCTGCCCAGTTCCTGATTGATCGTCGCCAGCGTCGAAGGCTTCACCAGCCGCCACGGGATGTGCACCGCGTGCACGGTGTTGATCAGCGCTTCCTTGATCGCGTAATAGCGATTGCGCGGTGCTGCGGAGCTGACGGCCAGGGCCTTGTTGACCCGGCTAGTGGTTTTCAGCGCGCCGAGAACCTGCTCGAAACTGCGCGTCTGCATCGCGTCGAACACGCTCAGCTCGGACTGGCTCAGCGGTTTTTCTTCGACGGTGCGGGCGTTTTCGAACAGCGAGTCGTAGCCGAAGTCGTCCCACACGGCGCGGCTGGCACCGTTACCCACCAGCAGGCCGCCGAACGAGGCGGTGGTGCGCAAGGCGTTCCAGTCTTCAAGTTGGGCATCGACATCCTGGAAATCGGTCATTGCGTTTGTCGTCTCGAAGCAAAAGGTCTGATGGACGGCGACTTTATCACGCTCAGGCGTTGAGCCAGATCAACATACCGCGTGACTGATCGGTCGACCCTGTGCGCACCCGCCGAATCGGCATTGTCGATTCGGTTTCAGCCAGGAGACTCGCGCATGAGCAGTACGTTTTTCATTCCCGCTGTGAACATCATGGGCACCGGTTGCCTCGACGAAGCCATGGACGCCATTGGCAAGTATGGTTTGCGCAAGGCGCTGATTGTCACTGACGCCGGGCTGGCCAAGGCTGGCGTGGCATCAAGGATTGCCGAGAAACTGGCGTTGCAGGACATCGACTCGGTGATTTTCGACGGTGCCAAGCCGAATCCGAGCATTGCCAACGTCGAACTTGGCCTGGGTCTGCTCAAGGAAAGTCGCTGTGACTTCGTGGTGTCTCTGGGCGGTGGTTCGCCTCACGACTGCGCCAAGGGTATCGCCTTGTGCGCCACTAACGGTGGGACGATTCGTGATTACGAAGGTGTCGATCGGTCGGCCAAACCCCAACTGCCGCTGATCGCGATCAACACCACCGCCGGCACTGCCAGCGAGATGACCCGTTTCTGCATCATCACCGATGAATCGCGCCACGTAAAAATGGCCATCGTCGACCGCAACGTTACGCCGCTGCTGTCAGTCAACGACCCGGCGTTGATGGTCGCCATGCCCAAGGGCCTGACCGCCGCCACCGGCATGGACGCATTGACCCATGCCATCGAAGCCTACGTCTCCACGGCAGCCAACCCGATTACCGATGCCTGTGCGCTGAAAGCCGTCACGTTGATCAGCAACAACCTGCGCCTGGCTGTACAGCACGGTAGCGACATGAGCGCGCGGGAAAACATGGCTTACGCGCAATTCCTGGCGGGCATGGCGTTCAACAATGCGTCCCTTGGTTATGTTCACGCGATGGCCCACCAGTTAGGCGGGTTCTACGACTTGCCCCATGGCGTGTGCAACGCGGTATTGCTACCTCACGTGCAAAGCTTCAACGCGCTGGTTTGTGCTCCGCGCCTGACCGACGTTGCCCACGCGATGGGGGCTGACATTCGCGGGCTCAGTCCGGAAGAGGGCGCGCAGGCGGCGATCGCGGCGATCCGCAGCCTGGCCAGGGATGTAGACATTCCCGCCGGTTTGCGTGAGCTCGGTGCCAGGCTCAATGACATCCCGGTCCTTGCCAGCAATGCCCTCAAAGACGCCTGCGGACTGACCAATCCACGGGCAGCGGATCAGCGGCAGATCGAGGAGATTTTCCGCAGCGCGTTCTAAGCGTTTCGACGGCCGGGCGCGAGCACTACGCAAAGCAACGCGCCCAAGGCCAGCAAGGTGCATAACAACGACAACGGCCATGCCTGCTGGCTGGCTGCCAGGCTGGCGATACCGCCGATAATGGCGGCCATCAGTTGGTGAATGAAGCCACTCAGTGCCATCGCATAAGCTCCGCCGACCGGCGAGCCGTGGTTGGCCAGGGACAGGCTGATCGGGTAAATCAGCGATTGGCCGAATACTGCAAAGCAATAGGGCAACCAGAACAGCAGCGCGATAGAGGTGCCTGCAAGGCTACCCAGCAACATGACTGCGCTGCCGGCCAGTATCAGCCCGACGCCCGCTGTCATCAGCCATCGCTGACCGGTACGCAATACGAAGCGATTGACCGCCACGGCCCCGAGAAAGTACGCCGCGCTGATTGGCCAGCCCAACAAGCCGTATTCCACTGCCGACCACTTGAAGGCGCCTTGCAGAATCAGCGGCGCAGCGGTGTTGAACGCGACAATCACCCCATACCCCAAGCCTCCGGTGAGGGCCGGTAACAGGAAGGCCCGATGACGCAGAATGTGCCCGTAGCTCGTCCAGGCGGATGATGGTGTGTTCTCTTCTGCCAGCATCGGGAACGTGACCCGCGCCACCACCACCGCCATCAACAGGCTCACACCACCCAATAAGTAGAAAATCGCCGACCAGCCCAGCGCCACCTGGATGATCGACCCCAGGTATTGACCGATGCCCAGCGCCACCACAAAGGAAATCGATATCCAGGACAATGCCTTGGCTAGCAAGTCGCCGCGAAAACTGTCGCGGATCAGCACCCGGGCCATGACTGAAATCCCGCTGGCGCCAACCCCCTGAATCAGGCGAAAAACCAGGAACGACTCAAGCGTCTGGCCCAGGGGCAGGGCCAGGTTGCCCAGCCCATACAGGCCGAGCGCCGCGAGCAACACTGGTTTGCGGCCAATGCGCTGGCCCAGGCTGCCCCAGAACAGCATCGGCAGCGCCATGCCGATCAGATACACCGCCAATCCCCATGAAACCTGCGAGGCATCGGCGGACAGATCACCGGCAATTTCCGGCAGCGCCGACAGGTAAATGCTCATGCCCAATTGAGCGAGAAAAACCGTGCAGCAGGTGATGAGGAGGGTGGTGCTGCTCTTCATTTGATCTTCCCTGTTTTTTTCAGCCGCCGATGTCCCGGCCGTGCGTGCGTAAAAGCTCGGTGATGAGTTCACAGAAATGGCGGATCAGCGTCGTCTCCATGTCGGCGCGCAGGGTGATTCTGATGGCTGCCTTGCCTTGTGCAACCATCGGGAAAAAGACTGCCGAGGTGAAGAATCCGTGATTGGCCAGTTCAATGGCGATGTTGTTGGCCAGCGATGCCTCACCGCAATTGACCAGTCGAATCGCCATGTTGCTGTTGTGTTGTTCGGTTCGTATGAGGCTGTCAAAGAGGCGGATATTAACCTGAAGCTTTTCCTGCAGCGCAGCGAATTCCAGGGTGTGGTGTAACTGGATGGATGCCCGGCCCGCGCCAATGGCTGCACTGTTCAGGCTTTGCGACCAGTTGCTGGGGCCGCCGTAACGCGCAATGAGCTTCTTCTGCCGTTCACTGCCCAGCATCACCAGACCGCCACTGGCGCCGAACGACTTGGCCAGCGAAGCGACAATGAGGCAGTCATCATCCAGGGTATGCAGCCTGGGACGCACAAGACCGGCGCCGAATGTTCCTACAGCGGAAAGCGCGTGGGAATCGTCCAGATACAGAAACAGCCCGTAGCGGTCCTTCAGATATAAAAGGCTGTCCATGTCCGCAACCCCGCCCATGCTGTAGGCGCCGTCGGCGACATACGCGACCCTGGTGTGCTGTTGACACAGCGATTCGAGGAAGTCCATGTCGTTATGCGGGCACGTCACGACCTTGGTTTCATCGGCACAGGCGGCTTTGAGGTGATTCATCGAGTAATGCGCCAACCGGTCGAAAGCCATCACTGGAGGGCGATTTTCCGTGAATACGCCGCTGGCCAGCAGCGGCAGGATCCCGGCACTCGCTGCACTGCACGACAGAGTGCTCAGGCAACTGGCGCCGAACAACTCGGACAGTTCGGTTTCGTATTGGTCCAGAATTGCCAGCTTGCAGCGGTTCTTTGAATTGGCGATGCGAAGTGTGCCGGTTTCCCACAGCGTGGTCATGGCACCGTCGAGAATATCGGGATGGTGATCCAGACCCAGGTATGACGTCGTACAGAAATGATGAAACGCTCGCCCGTACTGATCGAGCATGCGGTTGGCACTTTTTATCTCAACGTTGAGCCCCGCGATTTTTCCGGTTTCGGCGGTCTCCCAATCATGATCGGCCAAGGAAACGAGTTTGCGGTAGTTGGTGAAGGTGCGCGCCGTGTACGGTATCTGGTTCATGTGTGAGTGACATTCCTTGAGTGAATCTATCCGTGGGTTTGTTGCAGTTTGTGTGTATTGCCAGACTTTACAGAGAGTCCCGATGGGCTTTGAATCGGCTGTTTCCGGTAGTACTGAGAGTTGTAAGAGAATTAGTTGTAGGGCGATGCCCCGGGGTGCTGTGGGTAATTGGATGGCGGGCACGAATCGAATCCGGGCTATCCTGCCGACTCAGTCGAACCGAAATCATCGAGCCCTGCCATGCTGCAAAAAAGCCTGATCCGCCGCCTCGACCTGATCACTCTCCAGCTGTTTGTGGCCGTCCACGAAGAGGGCACCTTGACCCGTGCCGCCGCCCGCGAAGCGATCGCGGTGTCGGCGGCCAGCAAGCGGTTGATGGAGCTGGAGGAGGCGCTGGGCATCAGCCTGTTCGTGCGCCAGGCCAAGGGCATGACGCTGACGCCGGCCGGTGAAACCCTGCTGCACCATGCCCGGCAGATGCTGTTCAACGTCGAGAAAATGGGTCTGGAACTGGGTGAACACAGCCACGGTGTGCGGGGGTATGTGCGGATGCTCGCCAACCTGTCGGCGATCATTCAATTCCTGCCCGAAGACCTGCGGGACTTTTCTGCGCGCCATCCGCAGGTCAAGACCGACCTCGAAGAACGCCCCAGCAGCGGGGTGATTCAGGGCGTGCTCGATGGCGTGGCGGACCTCGGGATCTGCTCCAGCGACAGCGACGTCAAAGGGCTGCACAGTGTTGTTTATCGCCAGGATAAACTGGTCGTGCTGATGCCGGCCGATCATCCGCTGGCGAGTCGTTCGGCCCTGGCGTTTGCCGACACGCTGGACAGTGATTACGTCGGTCTGCATTCGGCCAGTTCCATCAACATGCGCACCCATGCGGCCGCGCGCAAGGCCGGCAAGGTGCTGAGGCTGCGGATTCATGTGCCGGGGTTCGACGCCATGTGTCGGATGGTCCAGGCCAACATGGGCATCGGCATCCTGCCGCAAAAGGCTTACGAACTGTTTGGCCGGGCATTGGGTTTGCACGCGGTGCCGCTGACGGATGACTGGTCGGATCGTGCGTTGATTCTGGTGGTGCGCGATCAAGCGGCGCTGTCGCCGGTGAGCCGGATGTTGTTTGAGTATTTGCGCGGGGCGATCTGATCATTCTCGAATGGTTGGACGGGCCTCATCGCGGGCAAGCCCGCGAAGACTGACCTGAGGTCGCGGTAATTCTTCTGCCAGGCATTCGCGTTTCGCGAACGGTCGTTGCCAACAGAAGGTTGGATTCCATGCCACTTGGTCCTCTAGCCTTGGCGCATATTCCAAGAACAAGAGGTCCCCCCGCGATGACTGCCCCCTTGAGTGCAATCAAAGTGATCGAGATCGGCACGCTGATCGCCGCGCCGTTTGCCGCGCGCATGCTGGCCGAGTTCGGTGCCGAAGTGATCAAGATCGAAGCCATGGGCCAGGGCGATCCCCTGCGTAAATGGCGCAAGCTGCACGAAGGCACTTCGTTGTGGTGGTACCTGCAATCGCGAAACAAGCAGTCCCTGGCGCTGAATCTGAAATCCCCTGAAGGCATCGAACTGGTCAAGCAACTGGCGAGCGACGCCGATGTGCTGATCGAAAACCTGCGCCCCGGCGCGCTGGAGAAACTCGGCCTGGGCTGGGACGTGTTGCATGCCCTCAATCCCAACCTGACGCTGGTGCGCATTTCCGGTTATGGCCAGACCGGCCCGTACCGTGATCGTCCGGGTTTTGGTGCGATCGGCGAGGCCATGGGCGGGATTCGCTACACCACCGGCACCCCCGGTTCACCGCCGGCCCGGGTGGGTGTGAGTCTGGGGGATTCCCTGGCTTCGCTGCACGCGGTCATCGGCGCCTTGATGTCGCTGCTGCGGGTCAAGACCGGACAGGGCGGTGGGCAGGTGGTCGATGTGTCGTTGGCCGAAAGCGTGTTCAACGTCATGGAAAGCCTGGTGCCGGAATACGACATGCTCGGTCATGTGCGTGAGCGCAGCGGCGGGGCGTTACCGGGTATCGCGCCGTCCAATACTTATCTGACCGCCGACGGTGCCTACGTGGTGATCGCCGGTAACAGTGACCCGATCTACAAACGCCTGATGGCGGTGATCGGCCGGGCCGACTTGGCCGAAGCGCCAGAGTTTGCGCATAACGATGGCCGCGCCGCCAAAAGTAATGTGCTCGACGCAGCCATCACTCACTGGACCAGCAGCTTGCCGATCGATGAGGTGTTGGCTGCTCTGGAAGCTGCCGAAGTCCCGGCCGGGCGCATCTATTCGGTGGCCGACATTGTTGCCGATCCTCACTATCAGGCGCGGGGTATGCTGCTCAACGCTGAACTGCCGGGTGGCGCCTCGGTGAAGATGCCGGGCATCGTTCCGAAACTGTCCGAGACCCCCGGTGGCGTGAACTGGTCGGGGCCAAGTCTGGGGCAACACACCGACGGCATTCTTGCTGGCCTGGGCCTGACTGCGCTGGACATTGAGCGGCTGAAAACTGAAGGGGTGGTGCAATGATCACTGACTATTCCCAAACCCTGATCGTTCAGGAAGTCTCCCCGCGTGACGGCTTGCAGATCGAGCCGACCTGGGTCGAAACCGCCGACAAGATTGCGTTGGTCGATCAGTTGTCGCTGGCGGGGTTCAGCCGTATCGAAGCCGGTTCGTTCGTGTCGCCCAAGGCGATTCCGGCGCTGCGCGATGGCGAGCAAGTGTTCAAGGGCATCGCTCGACAGTCGGGCGTGATCTATGTCGCGCTGATTCCTAACCTCAAAGGCGCACAACGGGCACTGGACTCGGGTGCCGATGAGCTGAACCTGGTGATGTCCGCCAGCCAGACCCATAACCTGGCGAATATGCGGATGCGCTGCGAGGCGTCATTGGCGGCGTTTGGCGAGATCGTCGAGTTTGTTCGCGGTATGCCGGTGCGGCTGAACGGCAGCATCGCCACGACCTTTGGTTGCCCGTTCGAAGGTGGGATCGATGAGGACCGCGTGCTGCAGATTGTCGAGGCTTATCAGGAACTCGGCATCCAGGGCATTACCCTGGCCGATACCACTGGCATGGCCAATCCACGCCAGGTCGATCGCTTGGTGCGACGGGTGTTACAGCGGGTTTCACCGGCGGATCTGACTCTGCATTTCCACAACACCCGAGGCCTCGGCCTGTGCAACGTACTGGCTGCCTATGAGGCCGGTGCCCGGCGCTTCGACGCGGCCCTCGGTGGCCTTGGCGGTTGCCCGTTTGCACCGGGTGCCTCGGGCAATATCTGCACCGAAGATTTGGTCAACCTGTGCGATGAAGTCGGCATTCACACTGGCATCGACCTGCCGTTGTTGCTGCGATTGTCGCGAGGCTTACCCGCGTTGCTGGGCCATGAAGTGCCCGGGCAGCTCGCCAAGGCCGGACGTAACTGCGACTTGCACCCGACGCCGTCCTGACTCAACCCAAAAACCTGTGGGAGCGGGCTTGCCCGCGATGACTGAGTCACATCCAGCCTAGATGTCGACTGATGCACCGCAATCGCGGGCAAGCCTGCTCCCACAGAAAAGCAGCCAATCAGATCACTTAAACCAGACAACAAAAACAATCGGACTCCCACGGGAAGTCTGCCTGGAGAAACCACGATGAGCCTCAATGTTCTGGAGGCGGGCGTGAGCCCGTCCGTTAGCCACGACGCCGAAAAAGCCCTGGTCCATAAAGTTGCCTGGCGACTGATGCCGCTGATCATGGTCTGTTATCTGTTCGCGTTTTTCGACCGCATCAACATCAGCTTCGCCAAGTTCCAGCTACAGACCGACCTGAGCCTGAGCGACACCGCTTACGGTCTCGGCGCCGGGTTGTTTGTAGTGGGTTATGTGATCTTCGAAGTGCCGAGCAACATGATGCTTTACAAGGTTGGCGCCCGACGCTGGATCGCCCGGATCATGATGTCGTGGGGACTCGCGACGGCGGCCATGGTCTTCGTCAACAGCGAATGGCAGTTCTACGCCCTGCGTTTCGTGATCGGCGCGATGGAGGCGGGTTTTGCGCCGGGCGTGCTGTATTACCTGACGCTGTGGTTCCCGCAGCACTATCGCGGGCGCATCACCTCGATGCTGTTTCTCGCGTCGGCGTTTGCCGGGCTGGTTGGCGCCCCGTTCTCCGGGTTGGTGCTGCAACACCTTGATGGCTTCCTCGATATGCGCGGTTGGCATTGGCTGTTTCTGCTCGGTGGCGTGCCTTGCATCGGCCTCGGTTTGCTGGTGCTGACCTTACTCAAGGACCGCATTGAAGACGCCCATTGGTTGAGCCCGTCGGAGAAGACACTGCTCGCCAGCCGTATCGCTCACCACGAACCCCACAAGAGCGGCGGCTCCTTGCTGGCCGCGCTGCGGATTCCGGGTTTCCTGACATTGGGGTTGATCTACTTTCTGATTCAAGTGGCGTCCTACGGCTTGAATTTCTGGGCACCGCAACTGATCCGCAGTGCCGGCACCGAGAGCCCGGTGATGATCGGCTTGCTGACCGCCATCCCCTACATCTGCGGCGCCATCAGCATGGTGGTGATCGGGCGGTTATCCGATGCCACCGGCGAGCGGCGCAAGTTTGTCGCAGGTCTGGTGGCGGTAGGCGCGGTGGGGTTCTTCTGCGCAGGAATTTTCGCCAACCACACGACCTTCCTGATTGTCGCCCTGGGCTTGCTCGGTGCCGGGATCATCGCGTCCATCCCCAGCTTCTGGACTTTGCCGCCGAAATTGCTGGCCGGCGCCGGAGCGGGCGCTGCCGGTGGGATCGCGGTGATCAACACCCTTGGCCAGTTCGGTGGGATCGTCAGCCCGGTCATGGTCGGGCGGATCAAAGACCTGACCGGCAGCACCACTCCAGCGCTGTACGTCATTGGCGTCGCTGCGTTGATCGCCGCGGCTTTGTTGCTGTGGGGGTTGCCACAGAAACTGCGCACGCTCGACAAGTTCTGAAGCGTGCAGTGCTGGGCCGGACGCCATCGCGCGCAGGCTCGCTTGTATATTTAGACTTGAAGGGGTGGGCACAGGATTGGTGCCCGCCGCCAATCCCTGTGGGAGCGGGCTTGCCCGCGATGGCGTACGGCCCAGCCAACAACGCCCCAGCGGCTTTACGCTCAAGGATGTTTAAGCTGTACTCTCCGTTCGCAACCACCCAGAGCGACTCAAGGTTACTGGATCCATGCTAACCGGCCTCAACCACCTGACCCTCGCCGTCACCGACCTGAACCGCAGCGTGGTGTTCTATCGCGATTTGCTGCAACTTCAGCTTGAAGCGACTTGGGACACCGGCGCCTATCTCTCGCTATCCGGTCTGTGGCTATGCCTTTCTCTCGATCCACTGCGCGAATCCACGCCCGCCGCCGACTACACCCATTACGCTTTCAGCCTCGATGCTGCGGTTTTCCCGTTGTTCGTCGAACGCTTGCGAGCCACCAAGGTGCGGGAATGGCGGGACAACCGCAGCGAAGGTGCGTCGTTCTATTTTCTCGACCCGGATGGGCACAAGCTTGAGGCGCATGTCGGGGATCTGGCGTCGCGGCTGGCGGCTTGTCGGCAGTTGCCCTATGCGGGGATGAAGTTCTTCGACGATCAGTGAGCCGATGTTCAGGGGCCTGAGATAGAATTGCGCCTCTTCACCCGGCGTCCACAGGAATTCCCATGACTCCATCGCTGCTAATGGCCGTTCTCGCCTCGGGCTTCATTTATGGCATCACGCCGGGACCGGGTGTGCTGGCGGTGTTCGGCATCGGCGCGGCGCGCGGACGGCGGGCCGGGGCGGGGTTTCTGTGCGGGCATTTGCTGGGCGACGTGGTCTGGTGCAGCACTGCGCTGATCGCGATTGTCGGTGCGCGGGAAATCGGCAGCACTGCGTTCGATGTGCTGGGTGTGCTCAGCGGGCTTTATTTGTTCTGGCTGGGCCTGCGCGCGGTTCGCGCTCGTCGCGCCAGTGCCGAGGCGCCTCAGGGCCCGGCGCGGCAGCCGTTCTGGCACGGCATCCTGTTCGGCCTGACCAACCCCAAGGCATACCCGGTGGCGGTGGCGACGTTTACAGCGCTGTTGTCCAGCCGTGCAGAGTTGCTGCATTGGTCAATGTTGCCTTGGTTGATCATCTTGAGCTTCACTGGTGGCCTTTTGGCCTACGCTATTCTCATTGGCATCGTCGGTGCGCGTCAGGTGCGCACGTTTTATCAGCGTCATGAACTGGCGATCACCCGATTATGCGGGGTCATGTTCATCGGTTTCGCTATCAATGCCCTGGTGCATGCGCTGCCGGGGCTGGTGACGAACAAGGCTTGAGGCAGAGCGCAGGGACGCGTCGGCTGCACAGTCATCGCTCGGGCGTATGACCGGTCAGGGAGGGTTGTTCAATGTTGCATTGTCCGGACATGCTCTCGGCATCATGGAAACCAGAAATTCCGCGCCACTGGCGAGCTACATCGACCTCTTGCTGGACGCCGTTTGTGCGGTGGACAAACAAGGTCGCTTCGTATTTGTCAGCGCGGCCTGCGAGCGCATTTTCGGATACGCCCCCGACGAGTTGATCGGCCAGTCGATGATCGACTTGGTACATCCCGCCGACCGACAGCGCACCCTCGACGCCGCGCGGGAGATCATGGGCGGCGAGCCCAAGCTCAACTTTGAAAATCGTTACCTGCGCAAGGACGGCCGGGTGGTGCACATTCTCTGGTCGGCACGCTGGTCGGAGGTCGATCAGTTGCGTATCGCCGTGGCTCGCGACATCACCGAGCGCAAACAGGCCGAGTCCCGACAAGCGGCGCTGTATGCGATCTCCGAAGCGGCCCACGCGGCGGAAGATTTGCTGGCGCTGTTCAAACGCATCCATTCGATCATTGGTGAATGGCTGCCGGCGTTGAATTTCTCCGTGGCGCTGTATGACGAGCACTGTGCGCAGCTGAATTTCCCCTATCACGTCGACGACCATGAGCCGCAACCCGAGGAGCCCGGGACTGTTACCGGGCGTTTGTGCGCAGAAGTGATTCGCAGTGGCTTGCCGATCCTGCTGACCCCGGATCAGGACAATCTGCCTGAGGGGTTTGCAGCGCTGGTCGAGAGCCAGAATTCGCCCTGCTGGCTGGGCGTACCCTTGAGTTCGCAGAATGGCACCATTGGCGCGCTGATCGTCAAAAGCATGCCGGGCGGCGAGCGTTACACCGAACAAGACAAGGAGCTGCTGCAGTATGTTTGCGCCCAGGTCGCCACCGCGATCGAGCGCAAGCAATTGCATGCCCGGCTCCAGCGCATGGCCCAGTACGATCAACTGACTCAGTTGCCCAATCGCGAATTGCTGCGCGAACGCCTCAAAGCCTCGCTGGCGCTGGCCCGGGTAGACTCCGGACGAATGGCGTTGCTCTACGTCGACCTCGACCGTTTCAAGCAAGTCAATGACACCCTCGGTCATGCCGTCGGCGACATGCTGCTGCAAGCGGTCGCCAATCGGATCAAGGGCTGCGTGCGCGAAACCGACACAGTGGCGCGCATTGGTGGTGATGAATTTGTCGTGTTATTGCACAGTATCCACGCCGCCGAAGACGCCGAGAATGTGGCGGGGAAAATCCGCCAGGTGCTGGTTCAGCCCCTGCGTCTGGACGGGCACAACCTGACGATCCAGCCGAGCATCGGCGTCGCGCGATACCCCGAACATGGCACCGAAGAACAACAGCTGTTCAGGCATGCCGATGAGGCGATGTACGCCGCCAAGCGCCAGCACCATTCGCGTCTCGGGGTCTGAAAAACCGTCACCGTTCGTCGCGACGTTGCCAGGTTTTCTAAACCTTTTTGGGTATGGAAATTCATATCTTATGCGGGCGTCTGCTCGCTGTGATCATCACCAAGAGGATGAGAACCATGCCTACTTCAAAAAATCCGAGCCCGGGTAGCGCCATCGATCGAACGAAGGCGTCTGAAGCCGCTCGCAAAGGTGGGAAAACTACCACGACGACTGTTGATAAAGACCCTGCCAAAGGCGGCATGGGCCGTAAAGGCGGTCAGAAATCCCGGTAAGAGGTGAAGGTGGTTTTTGTTTAATAGACGGGGGCGCGAGCTCCCGTTTTAATTTCAAGAAGGAGGGCGCGACCATGAGCCGGATGGCCACCCGTTTACGCAATGCCAGTTTTGCCACGTTGCTGGGCCTGTGCGCCAGCAGCGCCTTTGCCCAGTCTCCTGCCGAATTCGTCAATGAGGCGTCGGCCCAAGGTCTGGCTGACATCGAAGCCAGCCGCCTGGCACACCAGAAAACCGCATCCAAAGAGGTCAAGGATTACACCATCGTGGTGATCAACGATCGCACCACCGCCAACCAGCATCTGGCGAAAATTGCCAAACAACTCGATTTACCGGTCGCACCACGCGAGGAGGTGGTCGACAAGGCCAAAGCCTTGATACCGCCAATGAAGGACGACGCCTCTTTTGATCAGGCCTATGTCGCCAGCCAAATGAAAACCACCCAGGAAGCCATCGAACAGCTTCAACAAGTAGCGCAGACTACGGATGTGCCGCAAATCAAAGCCTTCGCCGAAGAAACCCTGCCCAAGCTGCAAAACCATCTGCAAATGGCCCGGGCGCTGCAAGCCAGTCGCTAGCTGCCTGCCCCGCGGGTGACCTCGGTCACTCGCGGGAAATGGGTCAGCATTATTTCAAATCCGGCTTCTTTGTTTCTTCGACGACCGTGCCGTCCAGGGAAATCGTTTCCCCCTCACCGAGGCTGCGATATTTCTTTCTCAACGCTTCCAGTTGATTGAGGTCCAGCGATTCGAGCCCCCAGCATCGCGTTCTGCGCTTCCTTGGTTACCCGCAATAACTCATCGATCTTCAAGTGCAAAATGTCCGTGTCGCGGTTCTGGGTGTTCTGGATCAGGAACACACCATTTCCTGTCCGAGTAGGTCAGTGCTTCAAGCTCCTGAAACTGGAGAAGAGCATGAACCTCGCCCGAACATTTTGTCTTTCCTGCTGCCTGCTTGTGCTCTTCGTAGGAGTCTGACTTATGGCTTACTGCGTCTGGAATCTTTGATTGGAGTCTTTCTTTGTGCCGGTTTGTGTCTAGTATCAATGGGAGTCAATTTGCCAGCACGCAAACACACGGATCGACACGCCAAGTAAGAGGTCACTCATGGAATTCTTTGAGAAGTTAGCAAGTCTAGCCGCCAAGGTTCGTTTGCAAAGCGCTGCAATTCAAACAGAGGAGGCCACCAAGAATGCTTTCGTCATGCCCTTTATCAGCACTGTGCTGGGCTATGATGTCTTTGATCCCCGAGTGAGGTGACTCCTGAATTCGTTTGCGATATAGGAACGAAAAAAGGAGAAAAAATTGACTATGCGATCATGAAGGAAGGAGAGGTACAGATTCTCATCGAGTGCAAAAAAATAGGCGAGCCGCTGCACATCAATCATGCCTCCCAACTGTTTCGTTATTTCCATGTCACCAGTGCTCGAATCTCCATCCTCACCAATGGCCAGGTCTATAAATTCTTCACCGACCTGGATGCGCCGAACAAGATGGATGAGAAGCCGTTTCTTGAGCTCGACCTTTTGGATATCGATGAGTACTCCGTCCCTGAATTGATCAAGCTCACCAAGTCTGCATTCGACGTGGATTCGATCATCAACGCCGCAGGTGAGTTGAAATACGTCAGTCAGATCAAAAAGGTCATTGCTTCGCAGGTACTCAAACCTGATGACGACTTTGTAAAAGTCTTTGCCTCCCGGGTGTACGACGGGGTCATTACCCAGAAAGTCCGTGAACAGTTCCAAGAGCTGACGAGAAAAGCGGTCGTGCAGTTTCTCAATGATCAGATCAATGACCGACTCAAATCAGCCATGAGTGGTGCCATTCAGCCTGCGCTGGCATCGATACCTGCTCCAGCCAGCGGCGGAGATCTGACAGGTCAGCGTGATGAATCAGAGGATAAAGTGCTGACGACTCTGGAGGAGTTGGAGGGGTATCACATTGTTCGTGCAGTAGTTCGTTCGGTTGTGGACGCTAAACGGATAGTGCAGCGCGACACGCAAAGCTACTTTGGCATCTTGCTGGATGACAACAATCGTAAACCGATTTGTCGCCTTCACTTCAATCGTTCACAAAAATACATTGGGATTTTTGACGAAGAAAAAAATGAGACGCGGCATCCGATTGGATCGGTTGATGAGATTTACGATTATTCGGACCACTTGAAGAAGACTGTTGGATATTACAACTAGCACCGTTGAGTAATCGCCATATAAAAACCGGCCTTTGAGGCTAATGCCAGTCAGTGAAGTGAGTGAGCCGCTTTTCGTAGGAGCCAGGCTTGCCGGCGAAGGCGCACTTACGGACGCCTTCGCCGGCAGCCTGGCGCCTACAACTGACCTGCATTGGCCTCTGATGCCGGTTTTTTGTGCATATCTGTTCACGCCGACAGCGTTACCTCAGTCTTCCAGCTGAAGTACCCCAATGCTTCACAGCGCTGGTTGATCAGCATGAAGCTCAGTTCGCAGGTTGCCACGCCCGTGCTCAGTTGCGAGCACTCCCAATAATGATCATCGGCCTTGTGGCTACCCGGCTGGGTCGGGTTGGTGGGGTCGGGTGCGGGGACGGTCTGGTCGCCGTGGACGATCAGCTTGGGCGGCGAAAGGACCCCGGCATCGCTCACTGTTATGTTGTGAAATACCACGCTGTGTTCGGCTAGCAGGCTGACGGTTCTGCCGCGAATATGGAAGACCTTTCCGTTGTGGGCTGTCAGCATTATTTTGCTGTCATTTTCAGCACTTTGTGTCGTCGTGCTACTAGTCACGGGGAAGATGAAAACATCTTCAATCACAGTCGGGTTCTGCGATTCAAGACTGGGTTGCGGATAGTGTGAAAGCAACGATTCGGCATCGACAATCAGAAGCACACTACTGGCTATCACTGCACCCGCCGAAGGGGAGGTAATCGGTTCGGAAGTCATCATGGATCCTTTCATGATGTTGACGCAAAACGGTAACCGCTTCGGTTCAAGCGAGACATCCTGTTCCAGCCGAGGCGGCACGAGCTCGGTAGGCCCCTCGTTGCCGAGGGGCCCGGCCCAGTATCAGTTACGGATGGTAATGAACGGATCCCATGTGCAGCAGCCGATGATCTGGCAGTCGCGATTCACGATCAGAAACTGGAAGTGATAGGTCACGCTGCCGCAGGCAAGGGTTTCCGAAGACCAGTAATGGTTATCGACCTTCTGGCAGCTGGGCACCGACGGATTGCTAGTGTTCGGGACTGCAAAGGAGGCGGTAGCCTTGCGTGGCGTGGGCGTAGAGATCAACTCGTTGCCTGCGTTACCGACGAACTTGTAGAAAATCACTGCTTGCTCGAAGCCCAGCGACAGGCTGGCTTCACGCCAGCGAATCAAATCGCCTACCTGGGCTTTCAAGTTGAGCTCGCCACCGGCCTGGCCGCTCACCACGTTGTTCTGATTGGTCACCATGTACACATGATTGACGTCGATCATCGTCGGCGCAGCAGGGTTTTTGCTGATGTTCGGGTAGTTTTTCAGAATGGTTTCAGTGTCGATGGAAACAAGTACATCCGTGACTCGAGACATAGTGAAGCTCCTTTTAACATAGTGATTGTCTGGCTACTGACCAGGCACGACAACGCTTGCTTGCCTTGTGGCTGTTGCGAACACACTACTGGGGAACCCACTCGATCTCGGGGGCGAGCTGGCCTTGCTCCTTGCCTTGAAATGACGGGTTGGGTTCCTTCCAACAGGCCGCGATAGGACTATAGATGCCATTTTTATACTGTCAAAAATGCTTTGATGGTCGGTCGACGAACGGTCATCTTCGGTTATGGCGTCCAACGATTTGGCGATAAAAAGGCTCATTCAGATCCCCGGTGTTTTTCACTCGTCAAGTGATCCGGGTTCAGGCAATAGACAGACAAGACCTGTTAAAAATGCAGTGAACCTGGCAGGAGCCTGGTTGGAAAAGGGGGCTGTTTTTTGCTGATTTACTCGATTTGGCTTTCAAGCCAGAGGAGGCTGCATGTGGTTACGTTACACGGTGTTGCTAGTGGTGGTGGTTGCTGCGGCAGGGTGTGTGCAGGAACGGGTCGTTCATGACCGGCGTCCGGTGCAGCGTGAATATGTTGAGGTCATCGCACCGCAGCCGCCACCGGAACGCGTTATTGAGGTAGAGCCCGCGGGGCGCCCGGGTTATCTCTGGTCCAGGGGGTACTGGCGTTGGGAAGGTGGGCGTTATGTCGCGGTTCATGGCCATTGGGTCCCGGAGCGGCCGGGGTATCGTTATGTGCATCCGCATTGGGAGCAACGTAACGATGGCTGGCATTGGCGGGTGGGGGCGTGGGTTAACTGACGCGGACGATGTATCGTAGCCAGCCGGTTGTCTGCCCCTGGCTACAACAATGCACCCGACAGGAGAGCGATATGAGTTGGTCCGCCAAACAATACGTAGCTTTTGAAGATGAGCGCACGCGCCCGGCGCGTGACTTGCTGGCCGCCATTCCTGCAGTGAACGTCCGTTCGGCCATCGACATCGGGTGTGGCCCCGGTAATTCGACCGAGTTGCTGGTGCAGCGCTTTCCCGATGCCGCGGTGCGTGGGTTGGACAGTTCGACCGATATGATCGAGGCCGCCCGCAAGCGTTTACCTCAGATGCGTTTCGACACCGCTGACATTGATACCTGGAACGAGACCGGCCCGTTCGATGTGATTTTCGCCAATGCGGTGCTGCAGTGGGTGCCGGATCACGCAAGGCTGCTGCCGTCGCTGGTAAACAGGCTCACGCCCGGCGGCAGCCTGGCGATCCAGATGCCCGATAACCTCAACGAACCGTCGCACCGGTTGATGCGGGAGGTCGCAGCGAACGGCCCATGGGCTGACAAGCTGACAAGGGCTGCTAGCCAGCGAACGGAGATGGAGGGTGCAAGCGGCTACTACTCGATGCTGCGTGGCCACTGCACCCGGGTCGATG
The DNA here is from genome assembly GCF_024168645.1 of Pseudomonas sp. GGS8. NCBI lineage: Bacteria > Pseudomonadati > Pseudomonadota > Gammaproteobacteria > Pseudomonadales > Pseudomonadaceae > Pseudomonas > Pseudomonas sp. GGS8. The sequence continues at coordinate 3,389,542 of NZ_JALJWF010000001.1, forward strand.
TATGGCGCACCACTTACTATCATCCGCTCGCGGACGGTGCGTCGGGCGTGGTCGAGTGGTTCAAGGGCTCCGGTTTGCGGCCTTTTCTCGAACCACTGGATGATGCGGAGCGGGTGCACTATCTCAAGCAGTATCAGGCGGCAATCGAGCAGGCCTATCCAGCGCTGAGCGATGGTTCGGTGCTGCTGCCGTTTCCGCGATTGTTCATGGTGGCGACGCGCTGACGAACAAAGGGACACGCTTGGTCGATTGTCCCTTTTGTTTTTGTCACTAGAGCCCATTGGTGGGTTTCGTGAAGTATTCAAATGCGAATACGTATCAAAGGCTAACGATACGGTATACCATGCGCCGAAAATTATTGGCACGTATGCCGTCCCATTTGGCCTCTCCACCAAGGTTCATCATCAATGCGTCGTACTCTGTTTTCTATCTGTGTGCTCCAGGCGTTTTCTCCGTCTACATGGGCAGAGCAAGCCGCTACTGAAAAGGCCAGTCTGGAGTTGCAAGCGACCGACATCATCGGTACGACGGACTATGAAACGGCACAAGGGCCGGTGAAGGGGTATCACGCAACGCGGTCGGCCAGTGCGACACGCACCGACACTGCGATTCACGAAACGCCACAGTCCATTAGCGTGGTGTCCAAGGATGTTGTAGAGGACCTCGGTGCAACTCGCCTTCAGGACGCCCTCGATTATGCCGGCGGAGTGGGGCGGGCTAACAACTTCGGTGGTCAGGGGCTGACCACTTTTACGGTGCGTGGATTTACCACCGGAGAGTTTTATCGCAACGGTTTTCCGATCAACCGTGGTTATCCGAACATGCCGGATGCAAACACCATCGAGCGGCTGGAGGTGCTGCGCGGCCCAGCGACCATGCTCTACGGTCGAGGCGACCCGGGTGGCACGTTTAACGTGGTCTCCAAACAGCCGCTGGCTGAGCGCTCCGTCACTCTGGGGAGTCAGCTCGACGACCAGGGTATGCAGCGCGGTACGCTGGATGCCTCTGGCCCGCTCGACGAAGAAGGTCGTCTGGCGTATCGCCTGAATGTGGTGGGCGAGGGCGGGGAAACCTTCCGTGATCATGTCGAAACCGAACGCTATGGTGTGACGCCGGTTCTTTCCTGGCAGGCCAACGACGACACCAAGGTGATTTTCGAGGGCGACTTCATGCGCAACAATCACCCTCTGGACCGCGGTCTGACGCGTTATCCGAATCAAATTGGCACAGCGTCTCGTGACACCTTCTTCGGTGAAAAAGACGCGGGCAAATTGCACAACGACAACAACATGGCGCAGCTGCGGTTCGAGCACCTGCTAAGTGATAACTGGACATTGGGTGGTGGTTTTCAATGGCTCGATGGCACCTTGCAGGGCAACGCAATTGAAGCCAATGGTGTTGCCGCGGATGGGCGCACGTTGGGTCGTAACTTCAGCTACCGCAAGCTGGAGTGGACGGATAAAGACACTCAACTGAACCTCACCGGGCATTTCTCCACGGGCGGCTTCGAGCACACGCTGTTGACCGGTGTCGAGTACGAGGATTATGACTACAAGTCCATCATCCAGCGCTCCAGCGGAGCGGTCGGCGCTTATTCGATCGACCTCTTCAATCCGGTGTACGGCCAGCCTCGTCCAGCCTTGACCCGTACCCCGACCAACGACAAGGAAAACCTCAAGACATACGCAGCCTTCGTTCAGGATCAGGTGGCGTTGACCGAGTGCTTAAAAGTCCTGGCGGGCGCCCGCTTCGAGCGCTTTGAGCACGATTACGAAACTTTTGTGCCGGGTGGCAGGAGCTGGGCAGCGAGCGACAATGCGGTGACGCCGCGTCTTGGGGTGATTTACGATCTTACCGATACTGTCGCGGTGTATGCCGATGCAGCGCGCTCCTTCAAGCCCAATACGGGGGCCAGCCGCCAGGGCGGAGGTTTTGAGCCGGAAAAGGGTAAGTCTTATGAGATGGGTATCAAATGGGAAGCCCTGGATCGCCAGTTGAGTGTTGACGCGGCGATATACCAGATTGAAAAACGCAACGTCCTCACCACCGATCCTGTGGACTCTACATTCAGCGTAGCGGCCGGCGAGGTGCGCAGCCGTGGCTTTGATCTGAACGTGGCCGGCAATCTGACTCCAGAATGGCGAGTGATTGGCGGCTATGCCTATGTCGATGCCGAGGTCACCAAGGACAATGTGATCCAGTCGGGAACCCGGCTGATGAACATTCCGCAGAACAGCTTCAGCCTGCTCAACGTCTACGAGTTCCAGGATGGCACGTTCAAAGGGCTAGGCTTGGGTGTGGGGGGGAAGTACGTCGATGAGCGTGCGGGCCAGACCGCTAATACGGCGTTTTCGATGAGCAGTTACACCGTTGTCGATCTGCTCGGTTTCTACAAGGTCAATGACAAGGTCAGGCTCAATCTCGATGTGAAGAACCTGTTCGACCGTGACTATGAAGAAGGCGCCTTTGGCAATGTCTATGCCTACCCTGGTGAGCCGAGAACAGTTCAGGTCGGTATTTCTTACACGCTCTAGCCGATCTTCAAGAAGCGAGCCCCTCAAGGGGAATGCCAGTCAGTCAGGCTGACTGGCATTTTTATTTCCAGGCGGATACTTCGGGGATTCAAATCTGATGGCCCGAGGATCGATCAGGCATGGCATGGTGCCGCTAAAGCAACTGGTCAATCATAACCGCGTTGGTATAGATCACGCTGCCATCGCTCGCTCGATGCCCGACCAAATGGAACTGACCGCGCTCGTAATCGCGCTCTTTATGTATATAGACGCGCATTTGGCAATCGGACAAGGGGCCGTATCCCTCTGGCAAGACCAACTCCATTGTGCTCATGTCGACGTCGACCATGGCTTCACGCTCATGGGTCTTCTGCAGGCGTTCTTCAGCTTCCTCCAGACGCAGGTGGAGGGGGCCGTCGACGTAAAATTGGATCTCACCGACCGGGATGGACTTCTGGTCGGGACTGGGCTTGCACCAGCCTTCGAGCGTCAGGGCACTCATGACAAAACCTCCATCGTGGACTGCTGGACTCGGCGGCGCTTGTCTCTTTTTAACTCAACGCCATCACTGATCTGACTGCTACGCATAGGCAGGGTTCGTTTTTTTGGGCCGCTGCTGGCCGATCTCTGCCGTCCGCAATCTGAAATTGAGTATAGCTGGCAACCGGACCTCGCTTGCCCACCTCACGGTCCAGCCCGATGGCTCTATACTTCTTACTGACTTTGCCACCGGGATGGGTGGCAGTTGTCTGCCCTGCTTGGACGTCAGCGGCGATGCTTTGGCATAACCAATGAGCAACAGGAACAGGATGAAGAGAACATGGCAATAGCAATTGTCTTGATACTAATCGTTATTGCATCAGTACTCTTCAATATACTCGCGCCTTGGCATGCAACACCGGCAGCTTCCAACTGGGGATCCATAGACACCACCCTGTTCATCACCCTGATCATTAGCGGAATATTCTTCATCGCCATCACGGTATTCATGGCGGTAGCCGTGATGCGTTATCGTCACAAGGAGGGGGCCAGGGCGCACTACCAGCCAGAAAGTAAAAAGTTGGAGTTGTGGTTAATCATCGTTACCTCGGTAGGTATTATCGCCATGCTGGCGCCAGGCCTGGTTGTTTACAATGATTTTATCCGGGTGCCGAAAAATGCCTATGAGCTTGAAGTGATCGCCCAGCAGTGGCAGTGGGCCTTTCGTTTCCCTGGTAAAGACGGGAAGTTGGGTAAGTCGGATATCAAGTTTGTTGATTCCACTAACCCCCTCGGCCTTGATCCCAATGATCCTGCCGGGCAGGACGATGTACTGATAAAAAGCAATGAAGTTCGTCTTCCGGTCGATAAGCCGGTGAAAGTTTTACTGCGATCCAAAGATGTACTGCACGATTTCTATGTACCGCAAATGCGCAGCAAGATGGACATGGTGCCGGGGATGGTGTCGTACTTTTGGTTTACGCCGACCAAATCCGGGGACTATGAAATCCTGTGCGCTGAATATTGTGGTGTCGGTCATTACAATATGCGCGGCCATATGATCGTGGAAGAACAGGCCGTCTTCGATCAATGGCTGAACAGCCAACCGACGTTTGCGCAGACATTAGCGACAGCTGCCAAGCCCAGTCAGGACAGTGTGCTGGAAAAAGGCCGCCTGTTGGTCGAAAAGTACGGTTGCGGGGCCTGCCATAGCCAGGATGGCAGTGCCAGTCTCGGGCCGGGATGGAAGGGCTTGTACGGCCGCACTGAACAGCTTGCCGATGGCAGCAGTGTGCAGGTCGATGAGGCTTACCTGAAAGAGTCGATCCTCGATCCGAAGGCTCGCCTGGTACAAGGCTACCCTCCGGTCATGGTGACCTATACTCTCAATGACGATGAACTGGGTGCACTCGTCGCCCTGATCAAATCACTGGGTGCTGCGCAACAAGGCGATGAGTCTTCTGCCGGCCAAGCGCCGAGCCCCGGTGAAGACTTGGCGGCGCAGGGACAGCAACTGGCCAAATCGCTCGGTTGTCTGGCCTGCCACAGTGTCGATGGCAGCAAGGGCATCGGCCCCAGCTGGCAGGGCCTGTACGGCAAGACAGAGACCCTTGCCGACGGTACAAGCGTCAAGGTCGATGAGGGCTATATAAAAGACTCGGTGCTTAATCCCGCTGCCAAAATCGTCAAGGGTTACGCAGCTGTCATGCCGGTCTTTACTCCCAGCGATAAGGAGTTGAATGCACTGATCGCTTTTATCAAATCCAAAGCGAATGCCGACGCTGATGCGAGCAAGGCGCAGCCAGGGAAATAGCCGTAAGCAGCCAGCAATACACCGAAACTTCGACAAGAGGATGACGTGATGGCCTATGCGGACCAAGCCGAAACAGAAGCACTGCACGAGCCCAAAAGTTTCCTGACCAAATACATCTGGAGTCAGGACCACAAGGTCATCGCCATTCAATACTCCTTGACGGCTCTGTTCGTGGGGCTTATCGCCGTGGTGTTGTCCGACTTGATGCGCATACAGATAGGCTTCCCCGGCAGCTTGGCATTCATGGACGTCAATACTTACTATCAGGCGATGACCATGCACGGCATGATCATGGTCATTTATTTGCTGACGGCCCTGTTTCTGGGAGGCTTCGGTAACTATCTGATCCCGCTGATGGTGGGGGCCCGCGATATGGTCTTCCCCTACGTCAACATGCTGAGCTACTGGTTCTACCTGCTAGCGGTAGTGGTGTTGCTCTCCAGTTTCTTTGTCCCTGGCGGCCCCACCGGTGCGGGCTGGACGCTCTATCCGCCACAGTCCATTTCTCAGGGGACACCGGGGGTCGAGTGGGGCATCGTCCTGATGCTCGTCTCTCTGGCGATTTTTATTGTCGCAGCCACCATGGGCGGGCTGAACTACGTCACCACGGTATTGCAGGCGCGCACGCACGGCATGACATTGTTTCGCATGCCGCTCTCCGTATGGGGCATCTTCATGGCCTCGATCATGGCCTTGCTGGCCTTCCCGGCGTTGTTTGTCAGTGCAGTCATGATGCTGTTCGACAAGCTGTTGGGCACCAGCTTCTTTATGCCGGCGATCATCTCGCTGGGGCAGCAGCTCAATCATCAGGGCGGCAGCCCGATTTTGTTCCAGCACCTGTTCTGGTTCTTCGGCCACCCGGAGGTCTACATCGTGGCTCTTCCTGCGTTTGGCCTGGTCTCCGACTTGATCAGCACGCATGCGCGTAAAAATATCTTCGGCTACCGAATGATGGTGTGGGCGATCATTGCGATTGGCGTGCTCAGCTTTGTGGTCTGGGCGCACCATATGTATGTCAGCGGGATGAACCCGTACTTTGGCTTTTTCTTCGCCGTCACCACCTTGATCATCGCGGTGCCGACTGCACTGAAAGTCTATAACTGGGTGCTGACCCTGTGGCGGGGCGACATTCATCTGACCGTGCCGATGCTGTTCGCCTTGGCCTTTATCGTCACGTTCCTGGTGGGCGGTCTGACCGGGTTGTTTCTCGGCAATGTGATCGTGGACATTCCGCTCTCGGACACCTATTTCGTCGTCGCCCATTTCCATATGGTCATGGGAGTCGCGCCGGTACTGGTGGTGTTCGGCGGCATTTATCATTGGTTCCCGAAAGTCACCGGGCGCATGTTGAATGACACCCTGGGCAAGCTGCATTTCTGGATTACCTTTCTAGGCACCTACGCCATCTTCTTCCCCATGCATTACCTGGGTTTCCAGGGCATGCCGCGCCGTTACTACGCCTATGAAAACTACGCGTTCATCCCGCAGTCGGCGCAGGAGTTGAATGCCTTTATTACGGTGGTCGCATTGACCGTCGGCGTTTCCCAGTTGCTGTTTCTGTTCAACCTGGCCTGGAGTGTATTTAAAGGTAAACCCGCGGGAAGTAACCCTTGGGGGGCGGCCAGTCTGGAATGGCAAACGCCGAACACCCCGCCGGTACACGGTAACTGGGGAGCGAAGCTGCCGGTGGTGCATCGCTGGGCCTATGACTACAGCGTGCCGGGGATAGACCAGGATTTCGTTCCGCAAACGGTCTCCGCCGAGGAGTTGGAGCAAATGCGGCAACTCAGTGGCGGAACCAAGATAGCGGACGTTAAAACATGAACAGACTGCTATTGAGAAACGCCGATGACGCTGACCCCGGCGGCAGTTGGAATCGCGATCCTGAAGGTATTCAGGCCGTCGCCGATAGAAGCCAAACGGCAAGAATAGGCCTGCGCTTGTTTCTGGCTGTGGTGAGCTCGTTATTCTTTCTTTTTCTGCTCGCCTTTATCGCCCGCTCACAAATGGCCGACTGGCTACCCCTGACAGACCCCTTGGCGCCGTTAGCCAATCCATGGCCGTTGTGGGTGAATTCGGCTTTTCTGGTCTTCAGTTGCATCGCACTGCAGTGGTCGCGCCTGGCCGCCCGAAAGGGTCAACTGGATGCAACGGTTATTGGTTTTGTAGTGGGGGGCGTATTTGCAATGGCCTTTTTGACGGGACAACTCTGGGTCTGGCAGCAGTTTGTCGCCTGGGGCTACTTTGTCGCCAGCAATCCGGCTAACAGTTTCTTCTACCTGTTGACCGGTGTGCACGGCCTCCATCTGTTGGGCGGGTTGATAGCCTGGGGCAGAACCGTCGTTAAATTTCTGCGTCATGTGCCATTGCCGCAACTCAGCGCCAGCGTAGAACTCTGTGCCATCTATTGGCACTACTTATTGGGTCTTTGGTTCGTGCTATTCGCGCTGCTGACCAGCACGCCACAAACCTATGAAGCCATCGCCAGATTCTGCGGCCTGAGGTGAAAAGCCATGGCATCGCACCCACAAGCCCCAAGCGAGTCAAGTTCATCCAATCCACCAGGCTCGCCATCTGCACCCGGATGGCAGGGCATCGCCAGCGACTGGGCCTCGGACAGGGAGGCCTTCAAGCAGGTCCCCTGGGGCAAGGCGATGATGTGGATATTCCTGCTCAGCGATACGTTTATATTCACCTGTTTTTTAACCGGCTACATGTCGGTCCGCATGACCATCACCGCTCCTTGGCCAAACCCCAGTGAAGTGTTCGCATTGACGATCGGCGGCCGAGAAATCCCGCTTATCCTGATCGCCATCATGACTTTTGTGCTGATCAGCAGCAGCGGCACCATGGCCATGGCCGTTAACTTCGCCTATCGCCGTGATCGCGCGAAAACCACGGCCCTGATGCTGGCGACCGCGGCCTTGGGCGTGACCTTCGTCAGCATGCAGGCATTTGAATGGAGCAAGCTCATCGCCGAAGGGGTGCGTCCTTGGGGGAACCCCATGGGCGCGGCGCAATTTGGGGCCAGCTTCTTCATGATTACCGGTTTCCACGGGCTGCATGTGTCAATCGGCGCCATTTACCTCAGCATCGTGGCGATGAAAGTCAGGCGAGGCGATTATGAGCGCTCCGGAAACTATCAGAACGTCGAGATAGCCGGGCTTTACTGGCACTTCGTGGATTTGGTGTGGGTGTTTATTTTTGCTTTCTTCTATTTATGGTAGAGGAGCCTGATGATGGCGCACGCTCAGGGTCAGCAACATCCGATTAGTTTGTACCTCAAAATCTGGGGGCTGTTATTCGTCCTCAGCACGATGTCGTATCTCGTCGACTATTTTCACTTCCATGGCTACCTTCGGTGGGCCCTGATTATCACTTTCATGTTGTTGAAGGCAGGTTTAATTGTCTCCATCTTCATGCATATGGCCTGGGAGCGGTTGGCCATGGTCTACGCCATATTGGTGCCACCGTTGTGTTTGCTGGTGCTCGTCGGGCTGATGGCCACCGAGGCGGATTATGTGTTCCTCAGCCGGGTCATTTTCTTCGGTCAATAAGCCGCTTACGGAGGGCCTTGAGCCTCCGGGTTTAGTCCGCAATAAATGGCGTTATATCGTTCGTTTGAACTGATGCCATTTGTGCAGCCAGGCGACTGTCCAGTGAGGGGATGCCGCACCCGTACCGGCGATCGTCAGCTTTGGATGATGTTCAATGACCCGATCCAATACCGGCTCCTGATTCGGTTCAACATCCACGAAGAAGATATGTTTGCCGTCTTCTACCATCTGTTTAAAGTTGCGGAAGTGCGCGTTCGGCACCTGGATACCAAAAAAGCCGCCTTCCCAGATGCAGAAGCCAAATATAACAATGGCAAGGAAGATAAAAGGCACCCAGCCTGCGGCGGTTTCGGTCCAGCCCATCCAATAGGCACCGCCAAGGATCAGCGCCGCGAGTGGCACACCAACCACTGCGCCAATCTCGCCAGAGTGAACAACATCCTGTTTCATCAACGAGTTGACCTCGTGGAGGTGATGTTCTTCAACATCTGCCACTTGTTCACTGAGCACATGAATTTGTTCGGTATTGATGCCGTTGGCTTCCAGTTCAGTTTCAACGGCTTCGAGATCGTCGAGATTGTCACTGATGTAATAGTGTCGGTTCATGCCACACCTCCCATCTCGTGTTGGCCGTAGGCCTCCTCTGTCCTGCAGCCGTAAACTGAGATTTGCAGTCGGTATCTGCGCCCGAGGGGAACGTTGCACACTTCATGCAATCCGTAGGAAGTATAGCATTCGCTGGTATGCGGGGCGGGAGGCGTCAGGGTCTGGAAGGAAGCATTGGGGCTTGGCGTGCGCCGACGAATTCTGCATAGCAACGTAACCGGTTCGCCCCAACGAGGGCGGAAACAGGAGCAGATGCTCATCCCATCTCTCGATCCTCAAACGCAGAACGCACGGCCTCTACGACGCGCTCCGCCATGCGCTCATCTTCAAGCTGCGGGTACCCTTTCTTTAGCTTGCCGGACACTACCCAGCCGTTCTCCTTGATGGAACGGATGATGCGGTTCGCATCCAGGTCTGGCATCTCCAGTACCTCTTTCAGCTGCTCCTGAGCTCGCTGAAAGATCACCAGTACTCTGGCTTCATTCGCCATTTCCTTTCGAATCGTGTGCTCGACGACGCGTGCGGTGTACAGAACGTGTTCGGTCAGATCGGGATAGCGCCAGGCGAAACGCGCGTCCTCGTATTCATCGAAGATGAAGTTGCTGCGAGTTCCGTCCTCGTAGGTCACGAGTTCGCCGAACCGATAGGCCGCTGCGTAACGTCGCATGAACGGGCGCGAGAACACTTCGAGCGTACGGTCGTAGCCGGCTCTGAAGTCGATCGAACTCGTGATTGTGGCTGACACTGGCAGTATCACGCCGTCGGGCACTGCCTTATCCCGAATCAGGGTGTCGTTGATCAGGAAGCGATGAATCCGGCCATTGCCATCGCGCATGGGATGGATGTAGACAAAGCCAAATGCCAACACAGCGGCTCTTGCCAATGATTCCGCACCACGCGTTGCAACTTCAAACTCATTGAGTCCTGCCAATAGCTGAGCGAGATCCGCGAAATGTGGGGCAATGTAATGCACGATGTCCTCGCGCATCGTGGCTTGTCCCACAAACACCGGAGAGCGCCGCAGGCCCAGTCCAATGGCATCACGCCCCAGAATGCCGGCTTGCAGGGAGTGCAGGCTGTCGTTGCTCAACGGGTCTTTGATATGTCCGCAGTACTGGGCGATGACATGGGCAAACCGCTGGATGCGATCGGCCTGGTCGGCTTCCTTTTCGATGAGAAAGCTCGCGCGCGATTCCTTGAACGTCAGCCAACTAGCGGTACGCATCAGGATGTCGGGGCCAAAGGCCTGATCCAATTCATCCAATGCCTCGCGTAGATCGAATTGCAGGGCCTCCTGCACTGGCGCCGTACGACGAACCAAGGGGCAGAACTCAGCCGTCCCTGGCAGGTTGTTATTGACTCGCCAACGCCGCGTTCGCAGCGCCTCGCGACGAGTCAGGTAATCCTTTGGCGAAAGTACATCGACATAGCCGCCATTGGTCACGTCTGGCACATCCAGACGTTGCCCTGTCAGCCATTCGTAGAGGAATCCCGTGCGACGGGCATACTGGCCGAATGGCTCCCGTCGACACCAGTCTTCGACAGGCTGCGGACCTATGGCCGCAAACAGGCGGGCGAAGAACTCGAGATGGATCTCTTCGTACTTGAGGCCGAACTCGAAATGCCCTGCGAAATCGTCTGCGGGCCGATAGCTTGCCGGATACCGGTTCTCCGCATTGCCGTCACTTTCGCGACTGACACGTACAGTGCCGATCATCGAGTCGACTCGTAGGGGCTGTACCAGTGCGATGTCGTAACGATTTGCGAGGGTCTTGAAACCGACTTGCATTGACGAAATCCTTTACTGGGGCAAGAAAAACGCTAACAGAACGTCGATCATATGCGAAAACGCTAATTTCCGTGGATATGAAAATCTTAACGTTTAATGAAATTCGATAATAAATCCGTGTCTCTCGAAAAAAACGCTAACGGACTTCAGGGTAGTCGCTAGCGCCCCGAGAGCACTTACTCATCGATCAGCGGACAACGGGACGAAAATGGGGAGATGCCTCAGAGCCCGATTCCACCAAACCCCAGACACAAAAAAACCGGCCATCAAGGCCGGTTTTTTCTTTACTTGCATCCCCCGTCAAAAACGACGTGAGACTGAAATCTGATTGGAGCGGGTGAAGGGAATCGAACCCTCGTTATCAGCTTGGGAAGCTGGAGTAATGCCATTATACGACACCCGCTCAGAGCGGCTGACTTTGTACCAGATGTGAGCGCGGATTTGAAGTTTTTCTTTATGCGCGATGGCTTTAGCGCCAGGTGAAACACAAACAGGGACCGCTTGGCGGTCATTCGCGGGCAAGCCTCGCACCTACGGGAGTGCGTTCAACACAGTAGGGCGGGACTTGCTCGCGATGACTCTGTTTCAGATTGCAAATGCATGGTGGTCCTGGACGTACTGGTAACGCGGTCGGCTTTCGAGTTGCGCCGGTTTCAGGAAGCCCAGCAGTGCGTTGCGGCTGTCTTGGCAAGCGGTTTTGTGTTCCATGTCGAGAAAGTGGCCGGTGGCCTGAAGGGTGCTGAAGGTGCTGTGTTGCACATGGCCGGCGAACAGCTTGGCATCGGCGGGGGCGGTGTACTCGTCCCATTCGCCGTTCATGAACAGCACTGGCACATTGATTTTCTTTGCCGCGTTCAGGTAGCAGTCGCGATCGCTGTTGAGCACGTCGTTGATGTGAAAATGCATTTGCCCGTATTCATGTTCGGCCAAGGTGCTGACGTGACGGTGGTTGAAGCGCTTGAACAGCGAGGGCAGGTGTTTGCCAATGGTGCTGTTCACCAGGTGGCCGACCCGGTTACCGTCGCGGCTGCCGAGGTAATCGACACCGCGCTCAAGGTAGTCGAGCATGTGCTCGTTGACCACCGGCGAGAACGAGCTGATCACAGCCTTCTCGATGCGCCGTGGCCGTTGGGCGAGGGCGACGAGCGTGGCGGCACCACCAAAGGAGAACGACAGCACGTGTTCGGCGGCGAAGTGGTCGATCAGCTCGAGGAGGATCTGCCCTTCGATTTCCTTGGTCAGCATTTTCTCATGCAGGTTGTGAGCCTTGGACTTGCCCGCGTAGGGCTGGTCGTAGCACACCACATTGAACTGCGGATAAAGGTTTTTCACGGTCTGTGCAAACGACGCAGTCGTGGACATCGAGCCGTTGACCAGAATGATGGTCTTTTCTGCGGCGTCTGCGCGATAGAACTCCGTGTAAACCCGATACTGACCCTGTATATCCAGCACAGCGATTTCTGGCCTCATGACATAAGACTCCTGGCAAGCGGGTATGCGCGCAAATCAGATTGCACGAGCTTTGTGACAGGTAGGCATACGCCTGGAATTTTTTGAAGGCCCATGTCGATCCATTGCAGGCCGGTCGACGGGTATTGTTATAAGCGGGCAGTTTGCCGGGGGAAGGCGGAACCTGAGGGTTCTCTGCCGGCAAAAAGTTTCTTAGAGTAGTTTTGGTGACTCGTCGGTCACGTTTCGCGCCGACGTCCTGATTCAAGCAGGGGTCACGTCATCGCGCAAGTATCTTTCGTAAAATGTTCGACAACTTCTGCTGAGCGGTCGTTTGCTTAGATCAATCGGATCTCTGCGACGCTCAACGGCCGGTATTCGCCGGGCTTCAGCGCGTCGTCGAGCAGCAGCGGCCCCATGCGTTCGCGGTGCAGGCGCAACACCTTGTTGTCGAAGTGGCCGAACATCCGTTTTACCTGATGATAACGGCCCTCGACGATGCTCAGGCGCGCCGATTTTGCCCCAAGCACGACCAGTTCGGCAGGTTGGGTGGTGAGGTCTTCGAAGGCGAAGTACAGGCCTTTGGCGAACGTGATCGCGTAGTCGGCAGTGATCTCCTGCTCCGTCTCGACGTAGTAGACCTTGGGCAGTTTGGTCTGCGGTTGGGTCAGGCGTCGCGACCAGCTGCCATCATTGGTGATCAGCATCAGGCCGGTGGTGTTGAAGTCCAGGCGACCGGCGATGTGCAGGTCATCCTTGTCCGGTTCATGGATCAGGTCGAGCACCGTCGGGTGTTGCGGGTCGCGGGTGGCGCTGACGCAGCCGGGCGGTTTGTGCAGCATGAAGTAGCGGGCCGGTTTGCCGACTTGCAGCACTTCGTCGTCGACCTCCACGCGGCTGAACTCAAGCACCTCGGCGTGAGGGTCGCTGACGACATTTCCGTCGACCCTGACGCGTTTTTCCACCAGCAACAGGCGTACCTGCTTACGGTTGAAGCGGGGCAGGTTGCTGAGGAAACGGTCAACGCGCATGGTCAGGGATCGGTGGGAGGATTCGGTGGGAGAGCGCCGTGCATCTTACGTGATCGGCCAGGCGGCTGCTTGTAACTGCGCCTCGACCCGGGCGCAGGCCGGGCACAGGCAGGACTTGTCGCGCAGCTCGGCTGGCAGCGTTTCGAACACCGCCGGGTCGATGCTGACGCCGTAGCACCAGCAGGCACGATCGACGGTTCGTGGGTCGGCCAGGCTGCAGTCATTGGAAGCGCCGCAGGCCGGGCAGAGGTCAGGCGTATTCATGAAAGGGTCATTCGGTAATGGCCGGTTTGCTTGGCCCAAGCTGCGCATGATCGTCCGGCAGGCCGCCATGTGCAAGCTAACGCCCGCACATTCCTGAAGGGCCTTGCCGGCGATCCGGCGATCAACCCAGGCTTTTCAAATACGCCCGCCAGCCGCCCAAATGACTGATATCCACCGCGCCTTCCAACCCATACGGTTCGCAGATGAACCCGCTCTCCCAACGCCCATCCGCCAGTTGCACCTTGCCCAACCCCAGCGGCGCAGGAATCCCGGTGAGGAACGAACCCAATTCACTGTTCGGCAACTCCCATACTTCCACCGCGATGGCCGCGCCGCCCTCTTTAACGCGGACCATGCCGGGGCGATACGGTGGGCCGCCGGCCAGGGCGTACAGCTGATAGTCGGGAAAGCTGTGAGTGATTTCGACCAGCCGCGCTCCACGCTGTTTGAGTTGCCAGTTCAGCGCCAGCCCCTCCAGGTGCGCGCCGCAGACCACCAGCCGTGCCCGGTCATTGCGCGCGACGGCCGCCGGTACGGGTGAAGCCAGGCCCTGCTGACGTTGCAGGGCATCCGCCACGCTCAACAGATACTGATCGGTAAACGCACGACCAAACAGGGTCACCCCCCAAGGCAAGCCGTTGCCCATGACTCCGCTGGGTACGGCGACGGCGGCGTAGTCGAGCAGGTTCATGAAGTTGGTGTAATACCCCAGTTCCGAGTTGCGCAGTACCGGTTCGGCCGCCAGTTCCGCCAGCGTCACCGGGCGGCCGATGGTGGGCGTCAGCACGCAGTCCAGTCCCTCCAGTGCTCTGTCGCACAGCGCCTTCAAGGCTTGCAGCCGGTAGTGGGCACGGAAGGTTTGTACGCCGGTTACCGCCGGGGCCTTGGCCAGCACGGCACGAATCACCGGCAGCACCGCTTGAGGATGTTGCTCCATCAACTCGCCGGCCACGCTGTAACGCTCGGCCACCCATGGCCCTTCGTAGAGCAATCGCGCCGCTTCGAGGAACGGCGACAAATCCAGTTCCACCGCTTCACCGCCCAGGGCTTTGAGCTGGTCGATGGCGTCGCCGAACAACAGCGGGCCTTCAGGGCAGCCGAAGAATGCCAGGTCCTGTGCACGGGGCACACCGAAACGAAACGCGCGCGGCGTGCCGAAGGCCGAGCCGTCATTCCACAGCGGATTGCTGCGGCTGTATTCGTCCCGTGGATCGAGATGAGCGGTCAGAGCCAACAACTGACTGGCTTCCCGGGCCGTGGCCGTAAAGGTCGTGACGCAATCGAGCGTGCGACAGGCCGGAACCACCCCGGCCGTGGAGATCAGCCCTTTGGTGGCTTTCAAACCGACCAGATTGTTCAGCGCCGCCGGTACGCGCCCGGAACCTGCGGTGTCGGTGCCCAGGGCAAAACTCGCCACGCCGAGCGCCACCGCCAGTGAAGACCCGGCGCTGGAGCCGCCCGACGGATATTCCGGCAGCACGCTGTTCGGGCATGCGCCATACGGCGAGCGGCTGCCGTTAAGGCCGGTGGCGAACTGGTCGAGATTGGTCTTGCCCAACGGGATCGCGCCCAGTGCCAGCAGTTGCTCGACGATGGTCGCCGAACATTCCGGCAGGTAGGCAAACGCCGGACACGCCGCCGTGGTCGGAATCCCCGCCAGATCGATATTGTCCTTGATCGCGAACGGCACGCCGTACAGCGGCAGGCTGCCGGGGTCACGACCATCGAGGGCGGCGAGGTACGGTTCCAGTTCCTCGACGCTGAGCAAATGAATGAACAGGTGATAATCGGGGTTCAGCGCCGCGGCTTTTTCCCGCAGGTGCAGCAGCAGTTGCCGAGGCGTGGTGTGGCCGTCACGGTATGCGTTGCGCAGGGCGTCGAGTTGCAGATTGATGTTCATGGTTCAGATCCTTGTTGAAATGGCTTCAGTCGAGTTCCAGCACCACGACGCGCTGTCCGGCGCGCACTGCCGAGCCCGGTTGCACACGAATCTCGCGCACCACACCGGCCATGGGCGCGAGCAGCGGGATTTCCATCTTCATCGACTCCAGAATCACCAGCACATCACCCGCGACCACTCGGCTGCCGACCTCCACTTGAACCTGCCAGAGGTTGCCGGCGATGTGGCTATCGATGCTGTGTTGCCCGTTGGTCAACAGCGCCTCTTCGGCCACTTGCGGCGCCGGTTCTTCACTGTCGAAATGCGCCTGACCGCTGGCGATCCAGCGTTCGCGTTCGGCGTTGAACGCGCCTTTTTGCTGATCGCGAAACGCGGCGATGCTGTTGGCTTCTTTCGCCAGAAACGCCTGGTAATCCGCCAGGTTCAACTGACTGTGCTCGATGTTCAGGGCGAAGCGCCCGAGCGGGAAATCCCGTCGAATGCGCAACAGTTCATCGGCGCTTACCGGGTAAAAGCGGATCTGATCGAAGAACCGCAGCAGCCACGGTTTGCCATCGAACGCAGCGACCTCACGGTAGCGGTTCCACATCTGCAAGGTCCGGCCGACGAACTGATAACCACCAGGGCCTTCCATGCCGTACACGCACATATAGGCGCCACCGATGCCCACCGAGTTTTCCGCGGTCCAGGTGCGGGCCGGGTTGTATTTGGTGGTGACCAGGCGATGCCGTGGGTCGAGCGGGGTGGCGACCGGTGCGCCGAGGTAGACATCACCCAGGCCCATCACCAGATAACTGGCGTCGAACAGCGTGCGTTGCACTTCGTCGAGGTTTGGCAGGTCGTTGATGCGCCGGATGAACTCCAGATTGCTCGGGCACCATGGGGCGTCCTTGCGCACGGTGGTCATGTATTTCTCGATGGCCAACTGGCAGGCCGGGTCATCCCAGGACAGCGGCAGATGCACGATGCGTGAAGGAACCTGCAAGTCTTTGGCGGCGCACACGGCGTCCCACTCACCGGCGACGATACCCAGCAGATCGGCGAGCGGCAGTTGCTCCGGTTGGTAATGCACCTGCAGCGAACGGATGCCCGGTGTCAGGTCGATCACGCCATGCAGGTGTTTGCTTTCCAATGCCTGCATCAACGCATGGGCGCGGAAGCGCAGGACCAGGTCCAGTTCAGGGGCGCCGATTTCCAGGAGCAAATGCGTGTCGCCTGACAATCTCGCCACCAACCGGGTGTCATCCTGACCAATATCCAGAATCACAGGCGACACAATCCCCTGTGGGAGCTGGCTTGCCTGCGATGAAGTTGATGTGGTGTCTGGTCGGGCCTCATCGCAGGCAAGCCAGCTCCCACAGGAACGCCATTTCAAGGCGAGGTTGCGGGCGGTCTTGAGATCGACCGGTTGGAACTGCACCTTGTCCCCAGCCTTGAGCTGCCCCAGCTGCCAAAGATCCGCTTCGATCACCGTCACCGGGCAGACAAATCCGCCGAGGCTCGGGCCATCGGGACCGAGAATCACCGGCATATCACCGGTGAAGTCCACCGCGCCAATGGCGTACGGATTGTCGTGAATGTTCGACGGATGCAACCCGGCTTCACCCCCGTCGGCCCGCACCCATTCCGGCTTCGGCCCGATCAGCCGCACACCGGTGCGGCTGGAGTTGAAATGCACTTCCCATTGAGTGGCGAAGAAGGTGCCGATGTAGTGTTCGGTGAAGTATTCCGGTGCGCCATGCGGGCCGTAGATCACCCGGATTTGCCGCACCGCCGGTAACTCGGTGACCTGTTCGTCAGGCAATTGAACACCCGCGCTACGGTCGATCAAGGCTGGCACATGCAACACGTCCCCGGCACGCAACGCACGACCGCCATGGCCGCCGAACTGACCGAGGGTGAAGGTACTTTTGCTGCCCAGATAATCTGGCACCTGCAGGCCACCGCGCAGGCACAGATAGCTGCGAGCGCCTGCACCGGCGATCGTGCCGAGATGCAATGTGGCACCGGCCGGAATCAGCAGCGCGGTGTTCATCGGCGCGGCTTCACCATTCAGCGTCAATGGAATCTGCGCACCGGTCACCGCCACCACCGCATCACAATTGAAGCGCAACATCGGCCCGCTCATGGTGATTTCCAGTGCTGCAGCACCCTCGTCGTTACCCAGCAAAAGGTTGCCTAAACGCAACGCTCGGTTGTCCATCGGCCCCGACGGCGGCACACCGACCGCCCAGTAACCGAGACGCCCCGGATAATCCTGAACACTGGTCTGGGTGCCAGCGCTGATCACCTCAAAGGTGTTGGCCCGATAGACCAGCGCCTCCAGGCAGCGGGTCCACGGCTGGCCGCTGGCAAAGGGTGTATCGAGCAGAATCTGCCGCAGGTAATCGCGGTTGGTTTCCACCCCGTACAGCAGGCTGTCGCCCAAGGTTTGGAGCAGGTCAGCGCGGGCTTCTTCGCGAGTCGGCGCCCAGCGGATGACCTTGGCAATCATCGGGTCGAAGTACGGCGGGATCTCGCAACCGGCCTCGACCCAGGTGTCGATGCGCAGGTGTTTGCCATCGGCGACGGGGAAATTGACTGCCGTCAGCAGACCGGGACTCGGTTGAAAATCCCGCCCCGGATCTTCGGCGTAGAGCCTTGCCTGAATCGCATGGCCGTCGGCTTTCAAGCCTTGGCTCAATTCGCTCAACGGCGGTAAATCTCCGGCCGCCAGTTCCACCATCCAGCGCACCAGATCCACGTCCCACACTTGCTCGGTGACGCCGTGCTCCACCTGCAAACGGGTGTTCACTTCAAGAAAATAGAAACGCTGGGCGTCACTGTCGAAGACGAACTCCACGGTGCCGGCGCTGCGGTAATTCACTGCCTTGGCGAGTTTGATCGCAGCAAGGCAGAGCGCTTCGGCCATGCCGTCGGGCAGGTTGGGGGCCGGGGTTTCTTCGAGGACTTTCTGGTTGCGCCGCTGCACCGAGCAGTCGCGCACGCCGAGGGCAATCACCTCGCCCTGGCCGTCGCCGAACACCTGCACTTCCAGGTGCCGGGCGCGCTGGATGTATTTCTCGATGAACACACCGGCGTCGCTGAAATTGTTCTGCCCGAGGCGTTTGACCGCGTCGAAGGATTCGCTCAATTCGGCGGCGCTGCGGCACACGCGCATACCGATGCCGCCACCGCCGGCGGTGCTTTTGAGCATCACCGGATAGCCGACCTGTTCGCCGGCGATCAACGCTGCGTCAAGGCTGTCGAGCAGCAAGGTGCCTTCGAGCATTGGCACGCCGTGTTGTTTGGCCAGGGCGCGGGCAGTGTGTTTGAGGCCAAACACGCGCAGTTGCTCGGGTGTGGGGCCGATGAAGGCGATATCGGCTGCTTCGCAGGCCTCGGCGAACGCGGCGTTTTCCGAAAGGAAACCGTAGCCGGGATGAATCGCCGTCGCGCCGGTGGATTTGGCGATGGCGAGGATTTTGTCCACGGCAAGATAAGTGCCAGCCGCCGCGCCTTCGCCCAGGCTATGGGCTTCATCGGCGTGCAGGATATGCAGGCTGGCGGCGTCTGCTTCGGAGTAAACCGCGACGCCCTTGACCTGCAACTCGCGCAGGGTCCGCAGGATGCGGCAGGCAATGGCGCCACGATTGGCGATGAGGACTTTTTCGAACATGGCATAACCCCTGGAGGCGATGGCCCATCAGCCTCGACCTGGGATGCGGGTCGTCCCGCAGTTTTTCGATGAGCGCCGGGGTCGTCCCCGACGGCGGAATTACTAAACTTGAAGCCACCGCTCCCACAGGGTTTAGTGGTGTTTTTACTGTTTGAGGCACTGGCCGGAGCGGGCCTGGCACAAGGCAAACAACCACCGCCGCAAACGCGCCAATTTCAGTTCCATACCAAAAGCTCCGCAGGCGTGGGGTTGTAGGCGTTGCACGGGTTGTTCAGTTGCGGGCAGTTGGAGATCAGCACGATCACGTCCATCTCGGCCCGCAGGTCGACGTATTTGCCGGGTGCTGAAATCCCGTCTTCGAACGTCAGCCCGCCGTCGGCCGTCACCGGCACATTCATGAAGAAGTTGATGTTCGGCCCGATGTCGCCCTTGCCCAACCGACCGTCGTGGGCGCAGGCGCGCAGGTAGTTGTCGCGACAGCTGTGCATGTAGCGTTTTTCCAGGGCGTAACGCACGGTGTTGCTCTCTTGTGCGCAGGCACCGCCGAGGGTGTCGTGACGCCCGCAGGTGTCTTCGACGATGGTCAGCATTGGCTTGCCGAGGTTGGAATAGAGCACGCTGCCGGTGCTCAGGTAGACGCTGTTCTGCCGACGCAACGTGCGCTGCACGTCATAGCGTTCCTTGGGATTGGCAAGGCTGTAGAACAGAGTGTCGACCGCCTGATTGCCTTCCAGGTCAAGGATCCGCAGGGTCTGGCCGGCCTTGACCTCCATCAGCCAGGGTTCACCGGCGGGGATGGTGGCGCGGTAGACCGCAGCTTCTGGTTGCTTGTGAATAGTAGCGATAGCGAGTGACATGGCAGCGATCCTCAGGCGAACAGACGGTCGGTGTTGATGAAGCCGCGCTCGTTTTCCGGGCGCGAGGTGCGGCAGTGTTCGGCGACACTGGCGTCGGCGTTCATCCAGCTCAGCTTCAGCGGTTTCGGTGCGTATTCCGGCGACGGGTCCATCGGATGTTGCAGGGCAGTGAGCACCACCAGAGTGTCCATCGGTGCGTACAGTTCGATGTAATCGCCGGCCTTGGAGTTGCCTTCGACGAAGTGGAAACGGCCGGCCTCATCGACGTTCACACGGCTGAACAGATTGAGCGTCATCAGCAGGTCGGACAGGCCCAGTCCCCACTTGCCCAGTTCCACCAGCAAATTGTCGGTGCCGTTGCGGAAGAAGCCGTTGCGCAGCTCCTGATAGCGGCCCTGGCCATATTTTTGTGCGACTTCTTCAGCGCAGAGCACACCGCCGAGGCTGTCGCTCCAGCCACAGGTATCGGCAGTGATGGCTGCCAGCACGCGGCCCATGTCCGAGTACAGGCAATGGCCGCTGGTGAGCTTGGCGGTGTGTTGGCATTTGAGGCTGTCGGGCAGGTTCAGGCGCTCGGTTTTTTCGTTGGCGTTGAGCAACGTCAGGCTGACGTTGGCACCGCCACGCAGGTCGGTCAGGCGCAGCAATTGGCCGCGTTTGAGGACGAATGAACGATGGCCGCCGCCGGCGAGCATTTCTTCGGCGAACGGCGGGAACAGTTGGGGCGAATCAGTCATGTGCAAACTCCTCTAAGCGATGCGAAACGTGCCTGCCAACTGAGCCGGCAGGGCGTCGACGGCGGCACGGTTGGCGCGGCGGTCGCTGTTCAAAGGGATGTCGTAGGTGATGCGCGCGCCATAGGCGCCGGGGGCGTGCGGGTCGACGCGGACCTTGTCGAACACCAGCAAACGGGTGCCGAGACTGAAACCTTCGGACAGGTCGTGGGTGACCATGAACACCGTCAGTTGCGTCTCGCGCCACAGCGCCAGCAACAGGCCGTGCATGTCTTTGCGGATGCCCGGATCGAGGGCGCCGAACGGTTCGTCGAGGAGCAACACGCGGGGTTTCATGATCAGCGCCTGGGCAATCGCCAGCCGTTGTTGCATGCCACCTGAGAGCTGCGCCGGGTACTTGTCCAGCGAATGGCCGAGACCGACTTTGTGCAGCAATACCGCCGCCTGTTCCCGAGCGTCTTTTTTGGCATGGCCGAACAACCGCCCGAGTAAGGGGGAACGTGGCAGTTCGAGGCCGAGGGCGACGTTGTCCAGCACGATCAGGTGCGGGAACACCGAGTAGCGCTGGAACACCACGCCACGGCTCGAATCCGGTTCGCCAGCCAGTGCCTGACCGTCCAATAGAATCTCGCCTCGACTGGCGCGTTCCTGGCCGAGCAATAGCCGCAGGAACGTCGATTTGCCGCAACCCGACGCGCCGACCAAGGTGCAGAACTCACCTTCGTTGACGCTCAGGTTCAGCCCTTCGAGCACCACCTGATCGGCGTATTGCTGCCAGACGTTTTTCACTGTGATGAAGCTCATGCCCGCGCCCCTTTCATAACTCATTTGGAGGCAC
Organism: Pseudomonas sp. GGS8; assembly: GCF_024168645.1. Lineage (NCBI taxonomy): Bacteria > Pseudomonadati > Pseudomonadota > Gammaproteobacteria > Pseudomonadales > Pseudomonadaceae > Pseudomonas > Pseudomonas sp. GGS8. Next base: position 3,411,031 of record NZ_JALJWF010000001.1, read on the forward strand.
CTTGGTGCCAGGGAAAGGCCCGTTGGGTCAGGCGCTTGAGGCCCCAGTCCATCAGCCAGGCGAGCAGGGTGATCCACACCACGTAGGGCAGAATCACGTCCATTGCCAGGTAGCGGCGCACCAGGAAGATCCGGTAACCCAAACCGTCGGTGGAGGCGATGGCTTCGGCGGCGATCAGAAACAACCACGCCGAGCCGAGCATCAACCGCAACGAGATCAGCAGGCGTGGCAGCAATTGCGGCAGCACCACACGCAACATCAAGGTCCAGGTCGAGGCGCCAAGCGTTTGTGCCTTGATCAGCAGCTCGACCGGAATTTCCCGGGCGCGCTGTTCCAGATCACGGGCCAGGCACGGGGTGATGCCGATCACGATCAGCATCACTTTCGACAATTCCCCCAACCCGAACACGATGAACAGAATCGGCAGGATCGCCAGTGGCGGCACCATCGACAGCACCGTCAGCACGGGCGACAACGGTGTGCCGAACAGCGGCAGCGTACCGGCGGCGATGCCCAGGCACAGCCCGGCCAACGCACTGATGCCGAGGCCGACGGCCAACCGCTGCAGGCTGGAGGCGGTGTCTTGCCAGAGCAGGTATTCACCGGTGCGGGTGTCGGCGGTGAAGGCCAGGCGTTTCACCGCGTCGGTCATCTGCACGGCACTGGGCAGCAGTTTGTCGTTGGGGTTGTCCATCAGCCGTTCGGCCGAGCCCATGAAGTAGGCGAACAGCACCAGGGCGAACGGCAGGATCACCAACAGCAGGCGACTCGGGCGATCCGGGTGGCGATTGATCAGGCGCATGGCCAGCTCCTCCTGTCTTACAGCTTGGCGTCGGCGGCCATCTGCACGTAAGTCGGGTCGAAGCGCAGCTTGAGGTTGCCTTTATCGCCGCTGGTCACGCCATTGGCGAAGGCCATGCCGATGGCGCTGGTGTCCTTGGCTCCCTCACCCAGCAAGCCGTGCTGGAACGAGAACTCGGCGACCTTGCGCATGGTGTCGGGCAGTTGCTGGCTGGTGGAGAACGCCAGGGCTTCTTTGGGTGTGGCGAACAGTTTGGTGGTGTCCAGTTGCGCCTGGAAACCGGCCAGGTTGGTGCCCGAGGCTTTGGCCATGTGTTCGAGCGCGGCTTGGCTGGCGGCGTTTTTCGCATTCATCAACTCGACCACTTCGAACCAGGCGCCGGTCAGGGCTTTACCCAGGGCCGGGTTGTCTTTGAGGGTGGCGCTATTGACCACCATCATGTCCATGATTTCGCCGGGGATCTGGCTGGAATTGAACACTTCGGTCACCGCAGGCTTGGCCTTGATGTCCGAGAGCATCGGGTTCCAGGTGGTGACGGCGTTGACCTGTTCGGTGTTGAAGGCAGCCGAGATATCGGCATCGGAGGTGTTGACTACTTTCAGGTCTTTTTCGGTGAGGTCTACCGAGTCCAGAGCGCGGGCCAACAGATAATGGGAGACGGACAGCTCCACCAGATTGACGTCCATGCCCTTGAGGTCGGTGACTTTCTTGCCTTCGCCTTTGAGCACGATGCCGTCGTTGCCATTGGAGAAGTCGCTGACGATCAGCGCCGTGCTGTCAACGCCACCGGCCGCCGGAATGGTCAGCGCGTCCATGTTGGTCATGGTGCAACCGTCGAACTGGCCGGCGGTGTATTGGTTGATGGATTCGACGTAGTCGTTGAGCTGCACCACATCAATCTTGATGCCGTACTTTTTCGCCCATTTGTCGACGATGCCTTGGCTGCCGGCATATTCCCAAGGCATCCAGCCGGCGTAGATCGTCCAGCAGACGCTGAAATGGTCTTTCTGTGCGGCGTGGGACGAGACGCTCAGGAGGGCTGCAAAAGAAGCGGCGAGCAGGGCGGGTAAACGAAGTCGGGACATGGGATGGTTCTCCAGTTGATCAAGGGCGGACAGGAAGGCAGCGACACCGCGAACGGTGGCTTGTCTCCCGGGCTTTTGTCCCGCCGTGTAACCTCAACTGGAGGTCGCCAACTCTCGGACCAGTCACTCGCCTAAGCGAGCCGGAACCCTAGTCAGCCATTGCAAATTGTGGTGCCGCGAACCTGTGATGACTCCTGCACGTCTTTGGTTAAGCGAGAGCCGTGCCAAGTTGGCTTGAGCGCTCTGGCTGGGGACATGGGAGGGAGGGCGAGACAAACAGGGGAGGGCGCTTTGCCTTGTCATGGTGCGCAGCGCATGGGCATGCACCGTAGAAGGACAGCTAGCCGCTGATCTGACGGTCGCCGCGGATTGGCACTCGGTGCCTGTTTTAAAGTCAAAACAGGTGCGACTCGACTGCCGTTGCAGGTCTTTCAGGAGGCCTCCATGTTCTGTCAGAAAAAGCTCCGCCAAATACTGCTCAGTGTGTTTTTTGGTTTGGGTCTGTCCGGGTGTTACTACTATGTAGGGGGCGCCGATGTTTATCCGGCACCTTATTACTACCCCGGCTATTACTACTCACCTTATTACTACGGCGGCCCACGCTTTTACGGGGGGTATCGCTACTACTATTTCAGTGGGCCTCGTTATTACCATGGTGATCACGATCGCGGGCATCGTTAAACGGCTCATGAGCACAACGGCGCGTCCGGCTGACGGAGGCGCCGTTTTCCTTTGGGCAGGATGAAAAACCTTTCATCGGCTACTTGTTTCAACGTGTTGCAGAAACGCACCAGATCCCGATTTCACGGTCTTATCTTTCGACAGTCGCCGAACAATTGACTGTCGCCTGCCAGCGTCGCTGGTGTGGCTCACTCGCGGTCCAGGAGGCCGCCATGCTCTGTCGAAAACAGATCCAACAAATTCTGCTGATTGTTCTATCGGGATTGTCTCTTGGTGCGTGCGTACCCTATTCCGATGGAGGAGACAGCTACTACCGTTCCGAGGTCTATACGTCCCCGGCGCCGTATTACTCCGACGGTGGTTACTACCCAGCCCCGCGCAGGTATTACTCGCCGCCTGCACGGTATTACCAGCCATCTCCGCGTTATTACTATCAACCGCGGGTTTATCAACCGGCACCGCGCTATTACGACGACCGCGGCAACCAGAATCGCGGATGGGACCGACATGACCGCGGCGGTTGGGATGGTCGTAGTCGCGGCAACTGGAACGACGACTCTCGAGGCCATAGTGGGCGTGATCACCATGGCGGAAGAGGCGATCATGGCGACAACGATGGCCGAGGCGGCCGCCGTTAACCCGTCAATAAAAAGCGGCGCATGAAGCGCCGCTTTTTTGTGCCCGGATTTCAGTATTCCGACAGATCGGCCAGAGGGTGCCGACCTTCCCAGACCTTGCGAAAATGCGCTTCCACCGCCGCCTCCGGCACCGTGTTGATATCCGGCCAGTGCCAGTGAGGTTTCTGATCCTTGTCGATCAACCGCGCACGCACGCCCTCGCTGAACTCCGGATGACGGCAGCAATTGAGGCTCATGGTGTATTCCATCTGAAAGACTTGAGCCAGCGACAGGTGCCGGGCGCGGGCGATCTGTTCCCACACCAGATGAGCGGTCAGGGGCGAGCCTTCAATCATGGTGCAGGCCGCCCGACTGAGCAGCGGGTCTTTATGAACGCGCAGTGCACTGATGGCCTTCCAGGCACAACGAACATCGCTGACATCCAGCAGCTCGTCGATCTGCTGGCGTCGTGGCAACCACTGCGCTTCTGGCATTTTTACCAGCGCTTCTTGCTGCAAGGCCTTGAGCAGGCTGTTGAGCTGCATGGCGGTCTGTTCCTGCCAGTTCAATTGCAGCAAGCCTTCGATCAGCTCTTGCTGTTGCTCATCGAGCAAAAAGCGATCGGCCAAGTCCAGATCGATCGCGTCGCGACCGTTTATCTGAGCGCCGGTCAGGCCGAGAAACAACCCGAGCTTGCCGGGTAATCGCGACAGAAACCAACTGGCGCCGACGTCCGGGTACAGGCCGATGCTGATTTCCGGCATCGCCAACCGGCTGCTCGGTGTAACAACCCGAATGCTTGCCCCTTGCAGCAGCCCCATGCCGCCGCCCAGCACGTAACCGTGCCCCCAGCAGATCAACGGCTTCGGGTAGGTGTGCAGATTGAAGTCGAGGCGATATTCCGCCGCAAAGAAGTGTGCCGCCAGAGGCGGCACTTCTCCGGGATGGGCACGACACGCCTCCACCAGGCTGCGTACTTCACCGCCGGCGCAAAAGGCCTTGGCGCCATTGCCGCGCAGCAGCACGCAAACGATCTGTGGTTCCTTGGCCCAGGCGTCCAGTTGATCGCGCAATGCGTTGATCATCGGCAAGGAGAGGGCGTTGAGGGACTTCTCGGCATCCAGGCTGGCGATGCCGATGCGTGCGCCGTCGGTGCCGGTGAGTTCTTCGAAGTGCAAATTCATCGTGACCTCGATCGGGAATTTGAGCGTTCAGTATGATCGCTCTATAGGAAAGTGCCGGATCTGCGTCAGATCAATTGACAAGCGTGATGGGCTTTCCTAGGGTTCGCCCCATTGTTTTTGCCGGATGTAACCATGACTGCTGACGACCGTATCAAACTCGAACCGAGCTGGAAGGAGGCACTGCGTGCCGAATTCGACCAGCCTTACATGGCAGAGTTGCGCGCATTCCTGCAACAGGAGCGCGCGGCGGGCAAGGAGATCTATCCGCCGGGACCGTTGATTTTCAACGCGCTCAATTCCACGCCGCTGGACAAGGTCAAGGTGGTTATCCTCGGTCAGGACCCTTACCACGGCCCGGGCCAGGCCCATGGGTTGTGCTTCTCGGTGCAGCCGGGTGTACCGGCGCCGCCGTCGCTGGTGAACATCTATAAAGAATTGAAACGCGACCTGAACATCGACATCCCCAACCATGGCTACCTGCAAAGTTGGGCGGAGCAGGGCGTGTTGATGCTCAATACCACCATGACCGTCGAGCGCGCGAATGCCAACGCCCATGCGGGCAAGGGCTGGCAGCATTTTACCGACCGGATTATCGAAGTGGTCAGCGAGCATCAACCACATTTGGTGTTCCTGCTGTGGGGCGCGCATGCCCAGAGCAAGCAGAAACTCATCGACGCTACCAAACATCTGGTGCTGACGTCAGTCCACCCCTCGCCGCTGTCCGCTTATCGCGGCTTCCTCGGGTGCGGGCATTTCAGTCGGGTGAACAAGTTTCTGGAACAGAATGGCGAGACGCCGATCGAGTGGCGGTTGCCGCCGGTCTGAAGATTGTGGCGAGGGGGCTTGTCGGAACGCCGCATCGCCCCGTTGGGTCGCGCAGCGGCCCCAAAACCAGCCACACCGAAGCCCTCAGATTTTACGACTGCTTCGCAGCCGAACGGGGCGATGCGGCGTTCCGACAAGCCCCCTCGCCACAGGACTCATATCAGGGAGAATCCGGCTCCCGGTTCCAATACCGAAACAACGGCTCCGCCAAAAACAGCACAAACAACAGCCGCATCACCTGCATCGCCGTCACCAGCGGTACCGATAGTTGCAGGGTTTCAGCCGTCAGGCTCATCTCGGCAATCCCGCCGGGCATCATGCCCAGCGTCAGCGAACGCAGATCCAGATGGGTCAGGGCACTCAAGCCCAGCGCCGCCAGCGTGGCGATCAGCATGGTCAATACCGTACCGATCAAGGTCCGGCCCATGAAGGACGGTGCCCGCCGGAAGAACTGTCGATTGAAGTGGCAACCCAATCCACTGCCGATCAGCCACTGGCCGATCTGACTGCCGCCGTTGGGCAGGCCGATGTGCAGGTCCCAACCCATGCTCACCGCCGCACTCACCAGCAACGGCCCGAACAGCCAGGGGTTGGGTTGACGCAGGCGCTCCCAGATCCAGGCAGCCAGGGCGCCCGCCGGGAACAGAAGGCCCAGCCACCACCAACTGATGGTCGCTGCATGCAAGACCGGTGCACCGTCGCCCAACAGAGACTTGAACGCCGCCGGCACACACAGCACCACCACCAGCACCCGCAAGCTTTGCCCCGCCGCGACACGGCTGAGCACCGCGCCGTTGCGGGCGCCGAGGTTGACCATCTCCCCGGAGCCGCCGGGCATGCTGGAAAAGAACGCCGTAGCGCGATCTTCGCCGGTACGCCGCATCAACCAGACCCCGACCACCGCGGACAGGCTGGTGACCAACGCACCGAAGAAGATCAGACCGAAGTGGCTCAGCACCTGCTCCATCACCACTGGGGTGAAGTGCAGGCCGATACCGATACCGACGACCCACTGGCCGCATTTGCGCCCGCCAGGGATTTCCGCCAATTGCCAGGGGGTCAGGCAACGCACCAGGATGATCGCCAGCAACGAGCCGACCATCCAGGGCAGTGGCCAGCCGATCTGGCTGGCGAGGTAACCACCCAGCAGACCGACCAGCGGTGTTCCCCACCAGGCTTTGAAAGGTGTTCGATCAGACATCGGCGACAGCGCGCCGGGCGACCGAACGTTTGCGCCAGATGCGCAGCAGTGGCATCAGCAACATGATTGCCGTCAGCACCCAGCAACCGAAGGTGATCGGGCTCGACCAGAGGATTTCCAGTGCGCCGTTGGAAATCGACAGCGCGCGACGCAGGTTCTGCTCCATCAGACCGCCCAGGATGAAACCCAGCAATACTGGCGACAACGGGAAGTCCAGCTTGCGCAGGATGTAGCCGAAGATGCCAATGCCGATCATCAGGAACAGGTCGAAGGTTGTGGCGTGTACGGCGTAGACGCCGATCCCGGTGATGATCGCGATCACCGGCACCAGTGCCCAGTTCGGCACGGCGAGGATGCGGGTAAAGATGCGGATCATCGGAATGTTGAGGATCACCAGCATCACGTTGGCGACGAACAGCGATGCGATCAGGCCCCAGACAATATCCGGTTGCTGCTGGAACAACAGCGGACCCGGGGTGATGTTGTACAGCGACAGTGCGCCGATCATCACTGCCGTGGTGCCCGAACCCGGCACACCGAGGGTCAGCATCGGCACCAGGGCACCACAGGCTGCGCCGCCGATGGCGGTTTCCGGAGCCGCGAGGCCACGCATGTCGCCTTGGCCGAACGTGCCCTTGGCACCGGCGATCCGTTTCTCGGTCATGTAGGCCACCGCGCTGGCCAACGTCGCGCCGGCACCCGGCAACACGCCCATGATGAAACCCAGCAAACCGCAACGCAGGTTCACCACGAACACCGCCGAGGCTTCCTTGAAGTTGAACATCATGCGACCGGTGGCTTTCACCGCTTCCTGGCCACGGTGGGTTTTTTCCAGCAGCAGGAGGATTTCGCTGATGGAGAACAGGCCCAATACCAGCACGACGAACTGAATGCCGTCCGTCAGGTGAATGTTGTCCCCGGTGAAGCGGTATACGCCGCTGTTGGCATCGATCCCGACGCTCGACAGAAACAGACCGATCAGCGCTGCAATGAAGGTCTTGAGCGGTCGATCACCGGCCATGCCGCCGAGACAGACAATCGCAAACACCATCAGCACGAAATATTCCGCCGGTCCGAAGGCAATCGCCCATTTCGCCAGCAGCGGGGCGAACAGCACCATGCCGCAAGTCGCGATGAAGGCACCGATGAACGAACTCCACGCCGACAGCGACAGTGCCACACCCGCCAGACCCTTGCGGGCCATCGGGTAACCGTCGAGGGTGGTCATGACGGTGGAGGCTTCGCCTGGAATGTTCAGCAGGATCGAGCTGATCCGGCCGCCGTATTCGCAACCCAGGTACACCGCCGCCAGCAGGATCAACGCCGACTCTGGTGGCAGGCCGAGGGCGAACGCGATGGGAATCAGCAACGCCACGCCGTTGATCGGCCCCAGCCCCGGCAACAGCCCGACGACGGTGCCGATCAAGGTGCCGCACAATGCGGTCACCAGGTTGTACGGGCTCAGCGCAACGCCGAAGCCCTGACCCAAATAGCCAAGAGTATCCATATCAGTTCTCCAGAACGTCGAGCACGCCCAACGGCAGTGGCACGTCCATCAACTTGTCGAACAGCAGATAAAGACCGACGGCCATCAGGCTGATGATCACCGCGCTGGGCAGCCAGCGGCCGCCATACAGGCGTGCCATCGGGACCCCGATCAGAATGCTGGCGACGATGAAACCAAGGGGTTCGAAGGCCCCGGCGAACACCAGCAACAGCAGCACGCAGATGCCGATTTTGATCAGGGTTTCGCGGTCCAGTTTCGGGTCGTCATCGCTGTGCACGATCGGTGCCGGCCGAAACACCATGTACAGCAAGGCCAGGCCCATCAGGCCGAGCATCAACAGGGGGAAGGCGCGAGGCCCGACCGGTTCGTAGGAAAAAGCCGCTTGATACGGCCACGCCATCAGCGCCAGGCCGACACAGGCCAGCAACAGCACCGAAGCAAAAATGCGTTGTATGAGCATGGGGAACTCCTGGGCTACGACCCCGAGAACCGGGGCCACAGCCGCTAGACAGAGGCGATCACTGGATCAGGCCGAACTCTTTGGCCAGCACTTTGTAATCCGCGACTTGCTTCTTCACGTAGGTGTCCAGCTCCGGGCCGGTCATCGCGAACGGGAACAGTTCCCGCTGATCGCGCAGCTTGGCGAAGTCCTCGGAGGCCAGCAGTTTGTCGAAGGCGTTTTTCCACCAGGCGTAGTCTTCGTCGCTGACTTTTGGCCCGAGGTAGAAGCCGCGAACCACCGGCCAGACGATGTTGTAGCCTTGCTCTTTGGCGGTCGGAATGTCTTTCATTTCCGGCTCGTCCAGACGCTTCTCGGAGAACACCGCCAGCAGACGCATGTCGCCGCTCAGGATGTGTGGCATGGAGTCGGAGATGTCGGTGCTGCCAACCTGGATGTGGCCGCCGAGCAGGGCGGTGGCGATTTCACCGCCGCCTTCGAGGGCGACGTAACGCAGGTCACGCGGGTTGATCCCGGCCGCCTTGGCGATCAGGGCGGTCTGCATCCAGTCCTGGCTGCCGACGGTGCCGCCGGAACCGATCACCACGGAGCTCGGATCTTTCTTCAGGGCTTTGACCAGATCGTCCAGGGTCTTGTAAGGCGAATCGCTTTTCACCGCGATGGCGCCATAACTGGTGCCAACGGCGGCCAGCCAGCGCACTGCGCTTTCATCGAAACGCCCGAATTTGCCTTGGGCCAGGTTCAGCAGCGAGCCGCTGGACCAGGCCACCAGCGTACCGGCATCGGCCGGGCGCTGTGCGACCACCGCGTTGTACGCCACCGCGCCGACACCGCCGGGCATGTAGGTCACGCGCATCGGTTTGGTCAGCAGTTTTTCGTTGACCAGCGCGCTTTGCGCCAGTTTGCAGGTGAGGTCGAAACCGCCGCCCGGCGAGGCCGGGGCGATGCATTCCGGGCGTTTGGGTTCGGCCAGCAATTGGCCGGCGAACAGCATGATGCCGGTGGCCAGAGCAACTTTACGCAGTGATAGGTTCATTCAAGTCTCCTTGGAGTTTTTGTTATGGACGTACTGAATTACCAAAGGGCAACGCTATAGCTCACCAGCAGACGCACTTCATCGGCATCGCGAGCGGAGTAGTTGGAGCGGTAGGTGGCATTGCGCAGGCGCACGGCAACGTCCTTGAGGGCGCCACTTTGTACGACGTATTTGATCTCGGTGTTGCGTTCCCACTCTTTGCCTTCGTCGCCGTTCTTGAGCTTGATGTTGTCACCGCTCACGTAACGGCTCATGAAGCTCAGGCCGGGAATGCCGAGTTTGGCGAAATCATAGTCGTAACGTGCCTGCCAGGAGTGTTCTTCGGCGCCGGCAAAGTCATTGATCTGCACGAAGTTGACCAGGTACGGATCGCTGCCATCGACGTAGGGGAAGGCACTGTCGCCGGACATGTGCTGATAGCCGGCGCTGAGTTTATGCCCGCTCAAGGCGTAGCTCACCAGCCCGTTCAGGGATTTGTTGTCGATCTTGCCGCCACGGGCCGCGCCCTCGTCGTCACTGATGGCAAATCGCAGGTCGGTACCGAAAGTACCGGGACCGAACGGTTGCGAAGCGACAACACCGAGGAAGTGCTGATTGTAGACTTCATCGAGTTGAGCGAAGTGGTAGCTGCCGATGATCTTGTCGGTGAACTTGTAGTCCACGCCGCCAAAATCAAAATGCTTGCCGGCGACGGTGCCGGCGAAGCGGCTGTTCTTGTTGTTGAGGGCGATGTCTTCGAAGTCGGTGCTGTCGCGGTCCTTGGCTTTCTCCAGACGCCCGCCGGTGAAGGTCAGGTTCTTGATCTCTTTGGAGGTCAGCATCCCGCCTTCAAAGGTCTGCGGCAGAATGCGGCCGTCGTTGGGCTTGAGGATCGGCAGTTCTGGAATCAGGCTGCCGATTTTCAGTTCCGTGGCGGAGACTTTCACTTTGCCGGTCAGGCCGAGCTTGGAATACTCATCCGCCGCGCGCCCATCGTCATGGGTCGGCAGCAGGCCGGTGCCGGTGCGATCCGGACTCGAATCGAGTTTTACCCCCAACATGCCCAGTGCATCGACACCGAACCCCACGGTGCCGTCGGTGTAACCCGATTGCAGATTGAGCATGAACCCCTGGGCCCATTCGTCCCGCTTGGATTGCTGGGCGCTGGTGCCGTCGCGAAAGTCGCGGTTGAAATACATGTTGCGGGTTTCGAAGGTTGCCTTACTGTCTTCGAAGAAGGCAGCCTGGCTCAACGGCGAAAAGCCGGCGAGAGCGGCGGCACTGACAAGGGCGGTGTGGCTGAGGCGGGAAAAACGAGCAGGCGGGCAAGCCTGAAGCTGCATGGACAGCATGGTGACATACTCCGTTTATTGTTCTTATTGGCGAAAACGCTTCGAGGCGTTTTTCGTATCGCTATGTGCTCTGACTACGGCAGTGAAAGCTGTCCGTAGCGGGACTCTAACCGGCCAACCTTTCGCTAACCTTTCAGCTGACTTTCACGGTTTTCGGGCTTCACAGCGGCGGATGCGGCTGTAAACTCCGCGCCAAAGAATGGCGTCGACCATCCCTGAATGAGGTAAAGATCCATGCGTGTTCTGCTCGTCGAAGACCATCTGCAGCTTGCCGAAAGTGTCGCCCAGGCGCTCAAGAGCACCGGTTTGACCGTGGATGTGCTGCACGACGGTGTGGCGGCCGACCTGGCCTTGAGCAGCGAGGAATACGCCATGGCGATCCTCGATGTCGGCCTGCCGCGCATGGATGGTTTCGAAGTGCTGGCGCGCTTGCGGGCCCGGGGCAAGAACCTGCCGGTGCTGATGTTGACCGCCCGCAGTGACGTCAAGGACCGGGTCCATGGACTGAACCTCGGCGCCGACGATTACCTGGCCAAACCTTTCGAACTGACTGAACTCGAAGCCCGGGTAAAAGCCTTGCTGCGCCGTAGTGTGCTCGGCGGTGAACGCCAGCAGACCTGTGGCGTGCTGGCTTACGATCTGGACACCCGGCGTTTTACCCTTGGCGAAGAATTGCTGACCCTGACTTCCCGCGAGCAAGCCGTGCTCGAAGCCCTGATCGCCCGTCCCGGTCGGGTGATGAGCAAGGAACAACTGGCCGCTCAGGTCTTCGGCCTGGACGAAGAAGCCAGTCCCGATGCCATCGAGATCTACGTCCACCGCTTGCGCAAGAAACTTGACGGCCAACCGGTGGCCATCGTGACTTTCCGTGGCCTTGGTTATTTGCTGGAAAGCCGCGATGCATAAGCTCAGCAGTCTGCGTTGGCGGTTGCTATGGAACCTCGCGCTGTTGCTGGTGGTGTTGATGCTCGCCAGTGGTTTGAGCGCGTACTGGAATGGTCGCGAAGCCGCCGATACCGCGTATGACCGGACCTTGCTGGCCTCGGCCCGGACTATCGCCGCCGGCCTGTCCCAGCGCGACGGTAGCCTCAGCGCCAACGTGCCTTACGTGGCCCTCGATACATTCGCCTACGACAGCGCCGGGCGTATTTTTTATCTGGTCAACGACATCAATCAGAAGCTGATCTCGGGCTACGAAAACCTGCCGGCACCGCCGCCGGGAACACCGCGTACCGATGACTATCCTGCGCTGGCGCGTTTCTACAATGCCACTTATCAAGGACAGCACGTGCGGGTGGTCAGCCTGCTCAAAGCGGTCAGCGAGCCGAACATGAACGGCATGGCAGAAATTCGCGTGGCGGAAACCGATGAGGCGCGGGTCCGCATGGCACGTAGCCTGATGGCCGACACCTTGTTGCGTCTGGGCATGCTGGCGATCGGCGCGTTGCTGCTGGTGTGGTTTGCGGTCAGTGCGGCGCTGCGTCCGCTGGAGCGCTTGCGCACCGCGGTGGAAGAGCGTCAGCCCGATGACTTGCGCCCCTTGCCGCTGGTGGAAGTGCAGCACGAGCTGGGGCCGCTGGTGCGTGCGCTCAATCACTTTACCGAGCGGTTGCGTGGACAGTTCGAGCGCCAGGCGCAATTCATCGCCGATGCCGCCCATGAACTGCGCACACCGTTGGCGGCGCTCAAGGCACGACTCGAACTGGGCTTGCGCTCGAACGAACCAGAAATCTGGCGCAGCACTCTGGAAACTGTCGCCCAGGGCACGGATCGCCTGACCCATCTGGCCAATCAATTGCTCTCGCTGGCACGGGTCGAGAATGGCGCCCGGGCCATCGCCGAGGGCGGCGCGCAGTTGCTCGATCTCAGTCAATTGGCCCGTGAACTGGGCATGGCCATGGCGCCGTTGGCCCATGCACGTGGCGTGGCACTGGCGCTGGAAGCCGACGAACCGGTGTGGATGCGTGGTGAGCCGACGCTGTTGAACGAACTGTTGAGCAATCTGGTGGACAACGCGCTGGCCCACACGCCACCGGGCGGCAATGTGATTCTGCGGGTCACGGCACCGGCGGTGCTGGAGGTCGAGGACGATGGCCCGGGGATTCCCCTTGAAGAGCGGGAGCGGGTGTTCGAGCGTTTTTACCGGCGCAATCAGCAGGTGGCTGGATCGGGATTGGGGTTGGCGATTGTCGGCGAGATCTGCCGCGCCCATCTGGCGCAGATCAGCCTGCACGATGGCGAGCTGGCAGGGTTGAAGGTGCGGGTGAGTTTTATTGCGGGGGAGTGAGCAACACACCTGTGGCGAGGGAGCAAGCTTCCTCGCCACAGAAATCAGTAAAACATCGACCGCGACTCTTCCAGATCCTTGTACATCGCCTCGTTCTCCGGATCGATCCCCAGCTTCTTGAAAGCCGGCACACTGAACGGGTCGATACGGGCCAGGGGATGATCGGTGTCCTTGTGGCAATACAGGCTGGCCACTTGCACCAGATCGACATAGTCGACCCGCGCCGATTGCCGCTTGAAATCCAGATACAGCCCCGGCAATTGCACCAGCATTTCCGGAAAATCCCAGACCCTGAGCAATTTATCGCCGAGCAGCGGATGGATGCGTTCGATCACATGGTTGAGGCTGACCGGGTCCGACAACAATTCATAGTGATCTTCGGCGTAGGTCAGGATCGGCAGCACGCCAATCTGATGCACCAGCCCGCCTAGCGCCGCTTGATCAGGCTTGAGTTGTGTGTAGCTGCGGCACAACGCATAGCTGACGCCGGCGATTTCCAGGCTTTTGCGCCAGACCTCGCGCATTTTCTGTTCCACCACTTCGGAACGGGCGTTGAAGATCTGTTCCATCACCAGGCCGATGGCCAGGTTGCTACTGTAATTGACCCCCAGCCGGGTGATGGCCGTGTGCAAGTCAGTCACTTCCTGAGTCGCACGCAGCAACGGGCTATTGACCACTTTGATCAGGCGCGCCGACAGCGCGGTGTCGCGGCCGATCACTTTGCTCAGGGTGCTGACACTGATTTCCGGGTCTTCGGCGGCCTTGCGAATCTGCAGGGCCACTTCCGGTAACGTTGGCAGAACCAGGTCATCATTATCGATGGCCTCAACCAAATCCTGTTGGACCTTATCCGCCAGCTCACTCATTTCTTTTCTCTAGGGTATTGCGACAAGTGCTGCTGTTAACGCTGGATTTCGCGATCACGATCCAGTTGGTAAGGCAGGTCGAGCAGATGCAGGCCCGGACCTTCGAGTGCGCCAAGGTGCAGGTTGCCATCTTCTGCGGCTTCGGCTTGCAGCACGGCCAGGAGTTCAATGTTTTGCTCGGCGCGAGCAGCGATCACCACTTCACCGATCGAACTGCCGTGAGTCGGGGAGAACAGTGGGGTGCCGGGTTCAGGCAGTTCACTACCCTCCAGTTGCAAGCGATACAGACGACGCTTGAGTTTGCCCAAGTATTGCATGCGCGCAACGATTTCCTGGCCAGTGTAGCAACCCTTCTTGAAGCTCACGCCGCCAACGGCTTGCAGATTGAGCATCTGCGGGATGAACAGCTCGCGGGTGCTCGGCATGACCTGACCGATCCCAGCACGGATCTGGCCCAGCAGCCATTGATTCAGATCGCCTTCGGCCAACAGGGCGGACAACTTGCCCTTGATGGTGTCGGCCTGCGCGGCGCCCACCCAGAGTTCAGCGCGCTCAGGCGAGACGCGAAGGGCGATCAGGCCGTCATTACGCACAACGCTGTCGGTGTCTGCCGGTAGCGCCAGGCCCAGGCTGGCCAGCGCCGCATCGCCCTGCTCAAGGCCAAAACGAACCCAGCCGGCACTTTCGTCGGTCAGTTTCGATTTGGAGAACACTGCGTACTTTTTCAAGTCCGCCAGTTGCGGCTCCAGCAGTTCGCTGGCCATCGCCATGAGCACACCGTCGCCTTCCAGCAGAATGCGGAAGCTCGACTGCATCCGGCCCTTCTGCGTGCAACGTGCGCCAAGGCTAGCCTGGGTGTCGCTCAGGTAATTGAGGTTGCAAGTCAATTGGCCTTGCAGGAATTTGCTGGCATCCGAGCCGCGTACCGCGAGAACGCCTTCGTGAGACAGGGTGCAGAAAAAAGCAGAGTCGGCCATGGGTCATCGCAGGGTAAAGAGTCTGAGGGACATCATAAGGGGGCGCCCATGAAATGGGTAGTTCACAAAGGATCGTCGATGGCCGACCAAAGCCGACTGTTCGGCTCGTCTCGGGGCTGTATACTTGCGGCCTATTTGAGGAGCGCTCCATGGTCGAAGATGTTGAACTGAATCGCCTCTACTGGCACAGCCGCCGCGGCATGCTTGAGCTTGACGTGTTGCTGGTGCCGTTTGTGAAAGAGGTTTACCCGCACCTCAACGAAGTTGATCGCGCGTGCTACGTCAGGCTGCTCGAATGCGAAGATCAGGACATGTTCGGCTGGTTCATGGAACGCGCCGAATCGGAAGATCCGGAGCTGCAGCGCATGGTTCGCATGATCCTGGATCGTGTCCAGCCCAAGTAACGCGTTCGAATGCCGCTGGCATGCCTCACGGCAGTTGCTGGCGGCCTATCTTCTCGCCCAGCTGTTCGCGTTGGGTTCGCTGTTTCTTCTCTCTATACCGCTCTGGGCCAATCTGCTCGGCGTTGCATTGTGCGTGACTCATAGCATTTGGGCATTGCCGCGACAGATTTTGCTCACGCATCCACAGGCCTTTCGAGGCTTGCGTCGCGATGCCGATGGCTGGCAGTTGTGGAATCAGGCGCAAGGCTGGCAACCCGTACAACTACGGCCGGACAGCCTGGCGCTGCCGTTGGTCGTGGTGCTGCGCTTTCGCCTGCGGGGCGAGCGACGTGTCGGGGCGATATGTGTGCCGCGGGATTCGCAGGCGGCGGATGTGCACCGACGCCTGCGGGTCCGGCTCAAGTTCAGTCGGCGTAGGTGGGCGGCACCAGAATAGTGTCCAGGGCGACCGGCAGCAGATTCGGATAGTCGAGGGTGTAATGCAGGCCGCGACTTTCCTTGCGCTCCATGGCCGACCGGATCATCAGGTCTGCTACCTGAGCCAGGTTCCTCAGCTCGATCAGGTCTCGGCTCACTTTATAGTTGCTATAGAACTCGTCGATTTCGTCCAGCAACAACTGCACTCGGTGCTGGGCTCGTTGCAGGCGCTTGTTGGTGCGTACGATGCCCACGTAGTCCCACATGAATCGCCGCAGTTCGTCCCAGTTGTGCGCGATGATCACATCTTCGTCGGAATCGGTGACCTGGCTGGCATCCCAGACGGGCAGGGCGGTCGGAATCGACACCTCTGGCAACTGCTCAAGAATGTCCGCCGCCGCCGAACGGGCATACACGAAACATTCCAGCAGCGAGTTGCTGGCCATGCGGTTGGCACCATGCAGGCCGGTAAAGCTGGTTTCACCTATTGCATACAGGCCCGGCACGTCGGTGCGGCCCCGCTGATCGACCATCACGCCGCCGCAGGTGTAGTGCGCCGCCGGTACCACCGGAATCGGTTGTTTGGTGATGTCGATGGAGAATTCCAGGCAGCGTTCATAGACCGTCGGGAAGTGCGTCTTGATGAAGTCTTCAGGCTTGTGGCTGATGTCCAGGTAAACGCAGTCGATACCCAGGCGCTTCATTTCATGGTCGATGGCGCGGGCGACGATGTCCCGTGGTGCCAGCTCGGCCCGTGGGTCGAAGCGCTGCATGAAGCGTTCGCCGTTGGGCAGCTTCAGGTGTCCGCCTTCGCCGCGCAGGGCTTCGGTGATCAGAAAACTCTTGGCTTGCGGGTGATAAAGACAGGTCGGGTGGAACTGGTTGAATTCCAGGTTCGCCACTCGGCAGCCTGAACGCCAGGCCATGGCAATGCCATCACCGCAGGCGCCATCAGGGTTGCTGGTATAGAGGTAGACCTTCGCCGCGCCACCCGATGCAAGGATCACGAAGCGCGCGCCGTAGGTATCGACTTCACCCGTGCTGCGGTTGAGCACGTAGGCGCCGAGGCAGCGATCGCCTTCAAGGCCCAGGCGCTTTTCGGTGATCAGATCGATCGCGACCCGCTGTTCCAGCAGTTCGATGTTGGGTCGCTGTATGGCCTGATCGAGCAGGGTTCTGAAGATCGCCGCGCCCGTCGCATCGGCGGCGTGGATGATGCGTCGATGGCTGTGACCGCCTTCGCGGGTCAGGTGAAACTCGAAACCACCGTCTTCGGTGCCGGACTGTTCATCGCGGGTAAAGGGCACGCCTTGGTCGATCAGCCATTGAATTGCTTCTCTGCTGTGCTCGACAGTAAAGCGCACGGCGTCTTCATGGCACAGGCCACCCCCGGCGTTGAGGGTATCGTCGACGTGGGACTCGACAGTATCGGTGTCATCCAGAACAGCGGCGACACCGCCCTGAGCCCAGAAGGTCGAGCCATTGGCGAGGTCGCCTTTGCTCAATACAGCGATGCGCAAATGACCGGGCAAGGTCAGCGCAAGGCTCAAGCCGGCAGCACCGCTGCCAATTACCAGAACATCGTGTTGAAACTGTTGGCTCATTTCAGGATTCCGCTCAAAGCGACCCGGGTCGGGGGGTGGCGCAAGACAGCTGGATCGGCGAGTCAGGACAGCCACACAGCCCACTAGTATATAGAGGGGGGGAGCGGCACAATAGCCGGGCCCACATGGCATTGTGAAACTACTGTGACGGAAAAGACTGGACTCTTCGTCGGAAGTTTTTTTGACTGCTTTGCCGACAAGACGACTGTATCGTGGATTTAACAGTCTTTTTCGCTTCACGGTTGCACAATGTCGGTTACAGGCGGCTATAAGTATGGAACTTTTGCCAAAGGCTCAAGATCAATAGACGGTTGCCTGAAACAAGGGACAGTGTCGGTTTCGGTGCGGGACTTGCGGTTAGGTCCTTGCTGGCGAATCCGATGACAAGATTATTCGCGCAGCCGGGTTATTCCGCGCTGCGCTTTTCGTGCGTGCCAAATCAGAGCCCGCAGGAAACTTGCTTGGAGGGGGAGAACTTTTGCGAAAAGCCCGAGTCTATGTTTGCAAGTCTGGTCGTTCAGTAATGCAAGCCTCCTTCGAGCTTATCGAGGAGTGTTCATGCTAACCCAGGAAGAGGATCAGCAGCTGGTCGAACGCGTTCAACGCGGCGACAAGCGAGCTTTCGATCTGCTAGTGCTGAAATACCAGCACAAAATTCTCGGGTTGATCGTGCGTTTCGTGCACGACACCCATGAAGCCCAGGATGTCGCACAGGAAGCCTTTATCAAGGCATACCGTGCACTTGGTAATTTTCGCGGAGATAGCGCGTTTTATACGTGGCTTTACCGTATCGCCATCAACACGGCGAAAAACTATCTGGTTTCACGCGGCCGCCGGCCGCCGGATAGCGATGTCAGTTCCGAGGATGCAGAGTTCTACGATGGCGATCATGGCCTCAAGGATCTCGAGTCGCCAGAACGTGCATTGCTGCGGGATGAGATCGAAGGCACTGTCCATCGAACCATTCAGCAACTGCCAGAAGATTTGCGTACGGCTTTAACTTTACGTGAATTCGATGGTCTGAGTTACGAGGACATTGCCAGCGTCATGCAGTGTCCGGTGGGTACCGTGCGCTCTCGGATTTTCCGCGCCCGGGAGGCCATCGATAAAGCCCTGCAGCCGTTGTTGCAGGAAAACTGAGACAGCGGCGACAGCCAAGAGAGGAACGCCATGAGTCGTGAAGCCCTGCAGGAATCGCTGTCCGCAGTGATGGATAACGAAGCGGACGAACTGGAATTGCGTCGGGTATTGAATGCCTTTGACGATGTTGAAACCCGCGAAACCTGGGCTCGTTACCAGATCGCTCGGGCGGTCATGCACAAGGACCTGCTGCTTCCTCGTCTGGACATCGCTGCAGCAGTCTCTGCTGCGCTGGCTGACGAAGCCGTACCGGCAAAATCCGCCCGCGGTCCATGGCGCAGCCTTGGTCGTTTGGCAGTCGCTGCTTCGGTGACCATTGCCGTGCTGGCAGGTGTGCGTCTGTACAATCATGACGAGATCGCGGGTGTCGAACTGGCTCAGCAATCGAATCAGCCGGGTCTGACCACTCCTCAGGTCAAGGGTCCCGCTGTTTTGGCAGGCTACAATGAGAGTTCGGAAGCCACTGGTCCTATGGCCAACGGCGTATTGCAAGGTCAGCCAGGCTGGCACGATCAGCGTCTGCCAGGTTACTTGCGCCAACATGCTCAACAGGCTGCACTGAAAGGTACTGAAAGCGCTCTGCCTTACGCTCGTGCAGCAAGCCTGGAAAACCGTTAAGGAGGATCATGCGCGCCATACCTCTACTTACGCTTCTGCTCAGTGGCTGGTTTATTGTCCCAGCCCACGCCGATGAAGCCCAGGACTGGCTGAAGCGTCTGGGGCAGGCCGAGCAAACGCAGAGCTTTCACGGTACTTTCGTCTACGAGCGTAACGGTAGTTTTTCTACCCATAACATCTGGCATCGCGTCCAGGATGGCAAGGTCCGCGAGCGTTTACTCCAGCTCGACGGCTCGGCACAGGAAGTCGTGCGCATTGATGGGCATACTCAATGCGTCAGCGGCACCCTGATAGCAGGGCTGGGGGATTCCTCCAACTCCGCCGCGCGTGCACTCGATCCACAAAAGCTGAAGAATTGGTATGACCTTGCCGTCATCGGCAAGTCGCGCGTGGCCGGGCGTTCGGCGGTGATCGTCTCGTTGACGCCTCGCGATCAGCACCGCTATGGTTTTGAGTTGCATCTGGACAAGGAAACCGGCTTGCCGTTGAAGTCATTGTTGCTCAATGACAAAGGGCAACTGCTTGAACGGTTCCAGTTCACGCGGCTGGATACTGCCGAGGTGCCTTCCGACAGCGATTTGCAGGCAGGTTCTGAGTGCAAACCCATTAGCCTCGACAGCGACAAGGCGTCCGCCGTCAAGACTGCGCAGGTCTGGCATTCGGACTGGTTGCCGCCAGGTTTTGAACTGACCAGCAGTACTTCTCACAAGGATCCGGATACCAAAGTCCAGGTCAGTAGTTTGATGTTCGACGACGGGCTGGCCCGATTCTCGGTGTTCCTTGAGCCATTGAATGGGGCAACAGTCACCGACACTCGTACCCAACTGGGGCCAACAGTCGCTGTGTCACGTCGCTTGACCACTCCGCAAGGCGAAATAATGGTGACCGTGGTCGGTGAAATACCGATTGGCACTGCCGAACGAATTGCGCTGTCCATGCGCAACGATGCCGCGGCTACCAGCAAGCAGTGAGCTGATCAGCCATGCTCATCGATCGGCGTCTGGATGGTGCGGGAAGTCGCAATGGCTGCCCCGTCGTTGAGGCCTCGAAATGATTTGCCGAGCATTTTCATTTGCAAATATCCCGAAAATTTTTTATAGGTCAGAGCCCCTCGGCTCTGGCCTTGTTTGTTGTTCCCGGAACAAAAATACCGGCGTATCGTTTCCGGTGTTCCTTGCTCCATATCGCTTAACCATGCTCGTCGTAACGGGAGCCGTATGTCGATACCACGCTTGAAGTCTTATCTCTCTATTTTTGCCACCGTGCTGGTGCTCGGTCAGGCGGTCACTGCGCAAGCGGTCGAGTTGCCTGACTTCACGCAACTGGTCGAGCAGGCCTCGCCTGCGGTGGTGAACATCAGTACTACCCAGAAGTTGCCGGACCGCAAGGTCTCCAACGAGCAAATGCCTGACCTTGAAGGTTTGCCGCCAATGCTGCGCGAGTTCTTCGAGCGTGGCATGCCGCAGCAACGCTCGCCTCGAGAGGATCGCCAGCGTGAAGCGCAGTCCCTGGGGTCGGGTTTCATCATTTCGTCTGACGGCTACATCCTGACAAACAACCATGTGATTGCCGATGCCGACGAGATTCTCGTGCGCCTCGCTGATCGTAGTGAGTTGAAGGCCAAGCTGGTCGGTACCGATCCGCGTTCTGACGTCGCTTTGCTGAAAATCGAAGGCAAAAACCTGCCGGTTCTGAAACTCGGCAAATCGCAGGACCTGAAAGCCGGTCAGTGGGTCGTGGCCATCGGCTCGCCATTCGGCTTTGATCACACCGTGACTCAAGGCATCGTCAGTGCCATCGGTCGTAGCCTGCCGAACGAAAACTATGTGCCGTTCATCCAGACCGACGTGCCGATCAACCCGGGTAACTCCGGTGGTCCGCTGTTCAACCTGGCCGGTGAAGTGGTCGGCATCAACTCGCAGATCTATACCCGCTCTGGCGGCTTTATGGGCGTGTCGTTCGCGATCCCTATCGATGTGGCGATGGACGTTTCCAATCAGCTGAAAAACGGCGGTAAAGTCAGCCGTGGCTGGTTGGGTGTAGTGATTCAAGAAGTGAGCAAGGATCTGGCCGAGTCGTTCGGTCTTGAGAAGCCGGCCGGTGCGCTGGTAGCTCAGATCCAGGATGACGGTCCGGCTGCCAAGGGTGGCCTGCAAGTGGGCGACGTGATTCTGAGCATGAACGGGCAACCGATCATCATGTCCGCCGATCTGCCGCACTTGGTGGGCGCGTTGAAGGCCGGCTCGAAAGCCAATCTTGAAGTGATTCGCGAAGGCAAGCGCAAGAATGTCGAGCTGACCGTCGGCGCTATCCCTGAAGAAGGCAAAGAACTGGATGCCCTGCCTAAATCCAGCACCGAGCGCAGCAGCAATCGCCTGGGTGTTTCTGTTGCCGAGTTGACCGATGAGCAAAAGAAAACCTACGACCTCAAAGGTGGCGTGGTAATCAAGGACGTGCAGGATGGTCCTGCTGCGCTGATCGGCTTGCAGCCTGGTGATGTGATCACTCACTTGAACAACCAGGCGATTGGTTCCACCAAGGAGTTCACGGACATCGCCAAGGCGTTGCCGAAGAACCGCTCGGTATCGATGCGGGTTCTGCGCCAGGGTCGCGCCAGCTTCATCACCTTCAAACTGGCTGAATAAACCGGTTGTCGGCTGAATAAAAAACCGCCTCGAAAGAGGCGGTTTTTTTGTGTCTGAATTTTGACCCCGAAGCAGTCAGCCCATCATGTCCTTGATCATGCGTTCTTGCTCCATCAGCTCGCGTTGCCGTGCGTCGATCCGCGATGACAGCGGGAAGTTGCTGCCCGCCTTACGCTTGGCGAAGTCCAGTTGCTGGATTGCCTGGCGATAATCGCCGACCAGCGCAAAGTACTCCGCGCGGGCCTGATGCAGGCCGATGATGTTGCCTGACAGGCCGCGAGTCTCGGCCACCAGATACCAGACGTCCGGATCGTTGGGGCGGGTCTTGAGCAGGCTCTCCAGCGCTTTTTCCGCATCGGCCGCTCGATTCTGCTTTAGCAGCAGGTCAACACGCACCTGATTCAGCGGATAGTTGCCCGGATACTGAGTCAGCATCCGGTCAACCCGTGACTGAGCATCGGGCAGGCGATTATTGGTGATGTCCAGATCGACCTGCGCCAGATTGTAGATGATCTCGTTCGGCGATTTGGCCAGCAGTTGCTTGAGGTTCTCGCGAGCTTCATTCAGCTGGCCGCCCTTGATCTGGGCGATTGCCAGGCCGTAGCGTGCGACGTCGTTTTTCGGGTTTTCATCGAGTTGGGCGCGGAAGCGCTTGGCACCCAGGCCGGGGGTTTCTTCATAGATCAGCTGTACGCGCGCACGAATCAGCTGATAACGCATGCTGTCTTCGATACCACCCGGTTTGGCCTGTTCGGCGCGGTTGCGGGTGTCCGCGATCCGCGATTCGGTCACCGGGTGAGTCAGTAGGAATTCCGGCGGCTTGGCATCGTAGCGGTACTGGCGCATCAGCCGTTCGAACATGGTCGGCATCGAGCGCGGATCGTAACCGGCCTTCTCCAGATTCATGATGCCGATACGGTCGGCTTCCTGTTCGTTCTGACGCGAGAACCGTCGTTGTTCCTGCATCGCCGCCGCCTGAGTGCCGGCAATGGTCGCGATCCCGGCATCGCCTGCACCGGCAGCGGCAATCACGATCCCGGCCAGCAATGCAGCCATCATAGGCACTTGCATGCGTTGCGAGGCTTCGACACCACGGGCGAAGTGACGCTGTGACAAGTGGGCCAGCTCGTGGGCCAGGACCGAGGCATATTCGCCTTCGGTCTGGGCGTTGAGGAACAAGCCCCCGTTGACGCCGACGATCCCGCCCGGCGCGGCGAAAGCGTTGAGCTGCGGGCTGTTGATCAGGATGAACTCCAGGCGCCGGTCATTAACCTGGCTGGTTTCCACCAGCCGATAGACGCTGGACTCGACGTAATCCTTGAGTTGCGGATCGTTGAGTTGCGACACCTGGCTGCGCAGCATCGCCAGCCATGCACGGCCCAGTTGGTATTCCTGTTGCGGCGAGACGATGGCAGAACTGGCGTCACCGAGTGACGGCAAGTCGTCGGCGAAGCCTGGTGAGGCGAGCAGGCAAGCGAGCGTCAGCAGGGTAGGGCGCAAAAAAGTCATGCACAAAGCCTTAGTCGACAAAGACGTTACTGTAGCCGGACACTACGCTTGGGACCAGATATTCTAAGCGGCTCAACCCCCTGCCCCGGAGTGATTCGATGACTGACGCTGTAACCCACGACGCCGAGCTGGACGCCAGTGGTCTGAATTGTCCGCTGCCGTTGCTCAAAGCCAAGATGGAACTCAACAGAATGGCCAGCGGTGCGGTGCTCAAGGTGATCGCCACCGATGCAGGCTCTCAGCGTGACTTTCGCACCTTTGCCCGATTGGCCGGTCATACGCTGCTTCGTGAAGAAGATGAGGCGGGCGTTTACCGTTACTGGTTGAAAAAAGCCTGAAATCTGCTGCGTTCGTTCCTAAGGATTATTGATGTTCAAAGTGTTACGCGACTGGATTCAGCGTTACTTCTCGGATGAAGAGGCCGTGGTGCTGGCGGTACTGCTGTTTCTGGCATTTACCGCCGTACTCACCCTGGGCGGAATGCTTGCGCCAGTGCTGGCCGGGATGGTGCTGGCGTATCTGATGCAGGGGTTGGTGGTAATCCTCGAGCGTCTGCGCCTGCCGGGCGCCGTGGCGGTGGGGCTGGTCTTCGCGTTGTTCATGGGCGGGCTGCTGGTATTCATCCTCGTCGTGGTGCCACTGCTCTGGCATCAACTGATTACGCTGTTCAACGAATTGCCCGGCATGCTCGCCAAATGGCAGTCGCTGCTATTGCTGCTGCCCGAGCGTTATCCTCATCTGGTGTCGGACGAGCAAGTGCTGCAGGCAATCGAAGTGGCGCGGGGCGAGATCGGCAAATTCGGCCAGTGGGCGCTGACGTTCTCGCTGTCGAGCCTGCCGCTGCTGGTGAACATCATGATCTATCTGGTGCTGGTGCCGATTCTGGTGTTCTTCTTCCTCAAGGACCGGGAGATGATCGGCCAGTGGGTGCGCGGTTACCTGCCGCGGGAGCGAGCGCTGATCACCCGGGTCGCCCAGGAAATGAACCGGCAGATTGCCAATTACATTCGCGGCAAGGTCATCGAAATCTTCATTTGCGGGGGCGTGACGTACATCGCTTTCGTGGCGCTGGGGCTCAACTACGCAGCGCTGCTGGCGTTGTTGGTGGGTGTATCGGTGGTGGTGCCCTACGTGGGGGCGGTGGTGGTGACCGTGCCGGTGCTGCTGATTGCGCTGTTCCAATGGGGCTGGAGCGATCAGTTCATCTATTTGATGGCGGTCTACGGGATTATCCAGATGCTGGACGGTAACGTGCTGGTGCCGCTGTTGTTCTCGGAAGCGGTCAACCTGCACCCGGTGGCAATCATCTGCGCGGTGCTGCTGTTTGGCGGGTTGTGGGGCTTCTGGGGCGTGTTCTTTGCCATACCCCTGGCGACGCTGTTCAAAGCCGTGCTGGATGCCTGGCCGCGCAAGGAGCCGGAGGTGGCGCCGCTGCTTTAACGGTCAGTGCTGTTTGCGGTGAGGCTGATGGCCTCATCGCGAGCAGGCTCGGTCCCACAAGGTTTGCGCAAATCCTGTGGGAACGAGCCTGCTCGCGATAGATGAATCAGGCTTTATTGAGGGCCTGAGCAGCAGCCAACACCGCATCCACATGCCCCGACACCTTCACGCCGCGCCATTCCTGACGCAACACGCCATTCTTGTCGATCAGGAACGTGCTGCGATCAACGCCCATATATTCCTTGCCGTAGAGCTTTTTCAGCTTGATCACATCGAACAGCTGACAGATGGCTTCGTCCTTGTCGCTGATCAGCTCGAAGGGGAATTCCTGCTTGCACTTGAAGTTTTCGTGAGACTTCAGGCTGTCGCGAGATAGACCGAACACCTCGGTGTTGGCCGCCTTGAACGCCGCGTACTGGTCGCGAAAACCCTGGCCTTCGGTGGTGCAGCCCGGCGTGCTGTCCTTCGGGTAGAAGTAAATCACCACTTGCTTGCCTTTGAGGGCCGCGAGGCTGACGGTCTGCCCGCTGGTGGCGGGTGCTTCGAAGTCGGCAACCGGTTGGTCGATGGCTACGGCCATGAAAGCTTCCTTACATTGGGTTTTGTGGGCGCCACGGTTCAATCAGTGCGTCCAGGTTCATGGCATCGGCGAAATCCAGGAACTGGTCACGCAGCCAGCTGATCTGGGTGCCAGCTGGCAAAGTCACCGTGAACGTGGCGTTGAGCATGGTGCCGCCGGTCTGCGGAGCCTGATAGGTGTCGCAAGTCAGGTTCTCCAGTTCGACGTTGTGGTCCATGAAGAACTGGCACAGCTCGTTGATGATGTCCGGGCGGTAGGCCGAGCTGACGTAGGCGACGTATGGCAGGGCCTGGGGACGGTTCTCCAGGGCTGCGCTGCGCACCACGTTAACGGTGAAGGCGTGCCGTTTGGCCAGCACTGGCAGGCTGCCTTCGAGGCGCGCCAGGGCGTCCCAGCTGCCCGAGATCTCGAGGATCAGCGCACTGCATTCGCCATGACGCGTCAGGCGAGAGGTGACCACGGCGCAGCGGTTTTCATGGCTGGCGCGGCACAGGACGTTAGTCAGCTCCATGGGGTTGGCGCCGAGGGCACTGATGACAAGGAATTGTTCGCGAACTGTGGGGGTGGACATGCAGCATTCCTAAAGCGATGAGCGGTCGATACTGTTTATGGGCTTTTTACCGGGGACGAGCCTGCAGATGCGAATTCACAAACCCCCAGCCGAAGGTTGCAACGTGCTCCAGTATGGCAAGAGCGAGGGGTGGCAACGCTGGATCGGGGCTTGTGATGCCGAAAATGGAGGCTGGAACCCGGCGTACGAGCTTATCAGTACCGATCAAAGTCTGAAGGGTAGCGAAAAGCAGCGCCAAGGGGAATGGCGGCAGCGCAGTACTTCGCTTGTACAAGCATCTTGGCGCCAGTACCATTACCGCTCTCTTTTTCCGGCAGGAGCGGTTGCATGATTGCGGGCAGTATGGTGGCACTGGTCACACCCATGGATGCACAGGGTCGTCTCGACTGGGACAGCCTGAGCAAACTGGTGGACTTCCACCTGCAAGAGGGCACCAACGCCATCGTGGCGGTCGGCACTACAGGTGAGTCGGCCACGCTTGACGTGAACGAGCACATCGAAGTGATTCGTCGCGTGGTTGCCCAGGTTGCAGGGCGTATTCCGGTGATCGCCGGTACGGGCGCCAATTCGACGCGTGAAGCGATCGAACTGACGACCAACGCGAAGAACGCTGGCGCCGATGCGTGCCTGCTGGTAACCCCTTATTACAACAAGCCGACGCAAGAAGGCCTGTACCTGCACTTCCGTGCCATCGCCGAAGCGGTCGATATCCCGCAGATTCTTTACAATGTGCCGGGCCGTACCGCGTGCGACATGCAGGCTGAGACGGTGATCCGCCTGTCGACCGTGAAGAACATCATCGGCATCAAGGAAGCCACGGGCGACCTGCAGCGCGCCAAGGACATCCTGGCCGGTGTGAGCAGCGACTTCCTGGTCTATTCCGGTGACGATGCGACCGCGGTCGAGCTGATGCTGCTTGGCGGCAAGGGCAATATTTCGGTAACCGCCAACGTTGCACCGCGCGCCATGAGCGAGCTGTGCGCCGCTGCGATGGCCGGTGATGCCGTCAAGGCCCGGGCAATCCACGAAAAGCTGATGCCGCTCAATAAAACCCTGTTTATCGAATCCAACCCTATCCCCGTGAAATGGGCGCTGCATGAAATGGGCTTGATGCCGGACGGTATCCGTCTGCCGCTCACCTGGCTCAGTGCTGCCTGTCACGAACCGCTGCGGCAGGCCATGCGCCAGTCCGGCGTCCTGGTTTAATTGAGGAAGTACTACGCATGAAGCGAATGGCCGGACTTTCCGCACTTGCCTTGATTATCTCCAGCACCAGTGGCTGCGGATGGATCTGGGGCCCGGAAGGTTACTTCCGTGACCGTGGTAGCGATTACCTGGAAGCGCAACAGACTGCACCGATGCAACTGCCACCGAATGTCAGTACCTCCAAGCGTCTGGATCCGCTGTTGCCGATCCCGCGTAATGTGGCCGACGACACTGCCAAGGGCGAATATGTTGTGCCTCGTCCGCAGCCGCTGTCGGCAGCGGCTGATATCAGCGCCTACTCCTTGCAGAAGAGCGGCGATTCGCGTTGGATCATGGCTCAAAACCCACCGGCCGAAGTCTGGCCTGTGGCTTTGCAGTTCTTCCAGGACAACGGTTTCCGTCTGGACGAACAGCGCCCGCAAACCGGTGAATTCACCACCACCTGGCAGCATTCCGACGAACTGTCCGCAGCCATGGCCAAGCGCCTGAGCGCAGCCGGTGTCGGCGCCGACAGCGAAACCCGCGTGCGGGTGCGTATCGAGCCGGGCGTGCAGCGCAACACCAGTGAAGTCTACGTGGTCAGCGCCGAGCGTCCAGCCGGCAGCACCGCCAACGTCGATTTCACCAATCGTTCGATCAACACCGGCCTGGACGCAGCGCTGGTCGACGACATGCTCGCGAGCATGAGCCGCACTTCGGAGAAGGGCGGTTCGGTCTCTATGCTGGCGTCGCGTGATTTCGATACGCCAAGCCGTGTCAGCCTGACCGAGGACGGCAGCGGCAACCCGGTGCTCAACGTCGGTACCGACCTGGATCGTGCCTGGTCGAGCGTCGGTCGTGCGCTGGAACAGGGCGAATGGCGTGTTGAAGACATCAACCGCAGCCTGGGCCTGTACTACATCAACCTCGCCGAAAAAGCCGAGAAGAAGGACGAGCAGCCAGGTTTCTTCGGCAGCCTGTTCGGCAGCAAGCCGAACAAGGAAGAAGTTGAAGCCCGCGCCGAGCGTTATCAGGTTCGCCTGAGCAAGGTCGGCGAGAACGTACAAGTTACCGTCGAGAAAAACATCAATACCGTGGCGCCAGCAGACGTGGCGCGTAAAGTGTTGACCGTGATTCAGGACAATCTGGGCTGATCACATGCGTTTTGCCGTTCTCGGCAGCGGTAGCCAAGGGAACGGCACGCTGGTAGCCAGCGATGACACGTATGTACTGGTGGATTGTGGTTTCTCCCTGCGGGAAACCGAAAAACGCCTGCTGCGCCTTGGGGTGAACCCTGCGCAGCTGAGCGCGATACTTGTGACCCACGAACATGCCGATCACGTGCATGGCGTGGGTTTGCTGTCTCGGCGTTACAATCTGCCCGTCTACCTCAGTCGCGGAACCCTGCGCGGGATGCGCAAACCAATTGAACCCGCAGGCCTTCTGGCTGGCGGCGAGCAACTGCAAATCGGCCCTCTGAGCATCGGCGTCATTGCCGTGGCCCATGATGCACAGGAGCCGACGCAGTATGTCTTCAGCGACGGCCAGCGGCGTTTCGGCCTGCTGACCGACCTGGGCTCATACTGCAACAAGGTGCTGGACGGCTATCGGGACCTCGATGCGTTGATGATCGAGGCCAACCATTGCCGTGACCTGCTGGCTCGCGGTCACTACCCGTACTTTCTCAAGCAACGGGTGGGCGGTGAATTGGGACATTTGAACAACCATCAGGCGGCATTCCTGGTGGCCGAGTTGGGCTGGCAAGGCCTGCAACACCTGGTCCTGGCCCATCTGAGCAGCAAGAACAACCTGCCGCAGCTGGCCCGGCAATGTTTTGTCGACACCCTCGGGTGCGACCCGGACTGGCTGCAACTGGCCGATCAAGATTCAGGGCTCGACTGGCGATACATCGCCTAGCCCACCTACTTAGCAAGCGGAGCCCATCATGGAAAAACGTGAAGAACTCTACCGCGGCAAAGCCAAATCGGTTTACAAGACCGACGACGCTGACCGCTTGATCCTGCTGTTTCGCAACGACACCTCGGCGTTCGACGGCAAGCGTATCGAGCAGCTCGACCGCAAAGGCATGGTGAACAACAAGTTCAACGCCTTCATCATGCAGAAACTCGAAGCAGCCGGCGTGCCGACTCAATTCGACAAACTGCTGGGCGACAACGAATGCCTGGTGAAAAAACTCGACATGATCCCGGTCGAGTGCGTTGTGCGTAACTACGCCGCCGGCAGCCTGGTCAAGCGCCTGGGCGTGGAAGAGGGCATGAAGCTCAATCCTTACACCTTCGAACTGTTCCTGAAGGACGACGCCAAGGGCGACCCGTTCATCAACGAATCCCACGTTGTGGCATTCGGCTGGGGCACCGCCGAGCAACTGGTTCGCATGAAAGAACTGTCGCTCAAGGTCAACGAAGTCCTGAGCAAACTGTTCGACGACGCCGGCCTGCTGCTGGTCGACTTCAAACTCGAATTCGGGGTGTTCTCCGACGGCTCCATCGTTCTGGGTGACGAATTCAGCCCGGACGGCTGCCGTCTGTGGGACAAGGCCACCGGCAAGAAAATGGACAAGGACCGCTTCCGTCAGGGCCTCGGTGACGTCATCGAAGCTTATGAAGAAGTCGCCAACCGTCTGGGTGTACCGCTTTAATCGACGCAAGCATCTGATAGCACGGAAAAAAATCGCTAAAGGGGGTTCGCTTCCCGCGATTGTGCTGTTATGATGCGCGCCGTTGGAGAGATGCCAGAGTGGCCGAATGGGACGGATTCGAAATCCGTTGTACCTTCACCGGTACCTAGGGTTCGAATCCCTATCTCTCCGCCATACATAGAAAAGCCCCGTAGATGAAAATCTACGGGGCTTTTTCGTTTCTGGCGTTTTGGTTTAGGGCATTTTTAGGGCAAGAGCGAAGGGTGGTTGGCTCGGTTGCATCACCGATGAAGGAGAAGGCCCAAACATAAGGCTGAACGGGTCAGCATCAGAGGATTGGGCGCATCTAGGATCGTATGAGCTAGTTTGCTGGTTAACGCGATAAATCCCTACATCCCTTCAGCCAATCTGCTCAAACCGCCGCCTGGTCACGAACAGCCCCGCGCCCACCGGCACGGCAAGGACCGACATCAATCCCAAGTCAAAGCCCAGCAACTGGGTCTGGCTCACTGCAACGCAGCCGATTGCGCCTGCCACCACCAGCGTCACCCCTAGCCACTTGCGCAGCGGGTACGGCTTAAGAAACCGATCAAGTAGAAAGGCCAGCGCCACAACGATGACCGTCTGGGTAATTTCGGACATGTGCAGCCCCACTCAGGTCTTGATGATCAGGGATTCGGAAGAGCGCTGTGGGCCAATCCCACCATTGACCTGCGCCTGGATGCTGACGATTACGTCGCCAGCATGGTAGGTGGGCAGAGCGTCATTGACGTACGAGCGCACACCCGCCGTTACAACAGTACCTGCGGCGACACTGCCTGCAGGTCCGGCTAAACCGCCCACAGTACCGGCAGCGCCACCGAAAGCGGAGGCGGCCAGGTTGGCGATCTTGGTGCGTTGGGCATTGAGGGCATCGCCCTGTTGCCGGGTCAGCGGCTTGGAGATGCCGATCATCATCACGCACGGCAGGCTCTTGGCCTGCATCTTGTCGTACACCTCGACGACCTTGCTGTTGACCTCATAGTGGGCGCTTTTCGCCTCGCCAAAATGCAGCTCGCGCAGGCGTCCGCGTTCGCTGTCGGTGAGGGTGATCTGCGAGACGTTGAAGACGATCCCGTGAGTGCCCATGTATTGGAAAGTCCCTTCGAACTTCATCGCGCGCATCCTTTCGAGGCAGAGACGGCGATTCTCTACAAGGAGCGCATTGGGTTCAAATCATTTCGCCTTGCTGGCAAGGTGTGTTGGTCGGGCGCTTACACAACAACGTAAGAAAGATATGTCTATTCACGGGAAAAGTTACTCCGCCGAGTCGTTCGAATTACCACTCCCCGTATTTGTTGATCGTTTCGTCAATCAAGGGTTTTTCCCCGAAATATCCCCTGACATTGAAAGACTTTGCCTCAGAAATTCCTCATCTACTCTGGTTTCGCAGGTCACTGACCTGTCGTAATCAGCCATCGCAAGGAGCGATCAATGTACTTTGAGATTTACAGGCAAACCCGTGGCACCGAGCAAACCGGCAAGGGCCAATGGCGCTGGCGTTTGCGGGCGGGGAATCATGAAACGATTGCCAGTGGGGAGGCTTACGTCAACAAGTCTGATTGCGTGCATGCCATCAGTTTGATCAAAGGGACTCAAGAGCAAACCCCGGTCAAGGAAATATAGGTTGTAGGCGGTGAAGCTGCTCAGTCAGAGCAGCTTCGTTTCAGTCCGGTGCTCTTGAGTTGTGAGTGCCCCCCGGTTTTTATGGATCGGGTCGTTTGCCAACCTGCATAGACGCCGATCGCGACACCTCCCTAAACTGTCCCCCAGTCTTGGGGACCGGGGTGCAACGGATGAATCGTAACGAACTACGCAAGGCCGACATCAACCTGATGGTGGTGTTCGAGACATTGATGCTCGAGCGCAACGTCACGCGGGTGGCGGAGAAGCTGTTCCTCGGTCAGCCGACCATCAGTGCGGCGCTGAACCGTTTGCGGACGATGTTCAACGATCCGCTGTTCATTCGGGTCGGCCATCGCATGGAGCCGACGGCGCGGGCCGAGGAGATCATTCAGCATCTGTCGCCAGCGCTGGATTCGCTGTCGGTGGCCTTGAGCCTGACCCACGATTTCGATCCGCTCAGCAGCACCATGACGTTTCGCATCGGGCTGTCGGACGATGTCGAATTCGGCCTGTTACCGCCGCTGCTGCGGGCTTTGCGCCAGGAGGCGCCAAAGGTGGTGTTCGTGGTTCAGCATGTCGACTACTGGCGCATTCCCGACTTGCTGGCGTCCGGCGATATCACGGTGGGGATCAGCCAGACCCGCGGATTGCCGGCCAACGCCAAGCGCAAACTGTTGCGACATATCCAGCCCAGTATTTTGCGTGCAGATGCATCGGACACGCCGTTGACCCTCGATGAATATTGCGCGCGGCCGCATGTGCTGGTGTCCCACACTGCCAACGTCAGTGGTTACGCCGATGAATGGCTGGCGGAGATCGGCCGTACGCGTCACGTAGTGCTGTCTGTTCCGCAATACAGCTCATTGCCGGCGTTACTCGCCGGCACCGATTTGATCGCCAGCCTGCCGGATTACACGGCGGAGGCGATGGCCGCGTCAGGCCAACTGTTCAAGGAGCCGTTTCCGTTCAAGACACCGACCCTGGACCTGTCCATGGTCTGGCTCAGCCATGTCGACAGCGATCCGGCCGAACGCTGGCTGCGCTCGCGTCTGGAGGCATTCATGAGTGAGCGTGCGATCCTTCCATTGTCCAGTGAGTAGGGCGGGGCTCTGTGTTATATGTATGACCTTTCTGCCAATCCTCAGGAACCCCGTCATGCCCCACCTGCACATGGAATACACCGCCAACCTGTCCGAGCTGAATGCCGATGTGGCATTGATGCGACTCAACAACGCGCTGGTCGCTTCGGGGCAGTTTGAAGAGTTCGACATCAAGGCCCGTGCGGTGAAGGTCGAGACTTTCAGGGTGGGTACCGCACCGGGCGAGCGGGCGTTCATGCATGTAAAGCTGTCGTTGTTGAGCGGTCGCTCGCCGCAGATCAAGAAGCAGTTATCTGACAGCCTGCTGGCGGTGGTGCAGGATGTGTGCGAATGGCCGGTCGGTGTTGAGGTCCAGCTATGTGTGGAAATCATCGACATCGATCGAGAGTCTTACACCAAGACTGCCATCGGTCTCTGAGTTTCAGGCCATTTCCTGCTCGGCGCAGGCCTTGATCACTTGCTCGCGCAGCCAGGTGTTGGCGCTGTCCTGGTCGACGCTTTGACTCCACTGCATGTCCAGGGTGAAGCCCGGCAAGCCATTGGGCGCTTCGCAGTGATTGAAGATCGCCTCGTTGGCCAGCAATTGCTGGATGCGCCGGGGCAAGGTCAGGATGAAGTCGGTGCCGGTGATCATCTTCAGCGCCGCGCTGTAGCTGTTGGAGCGCGCGACAATCTGGCGTTTGTGGGCCTGTTGAGCCAGCCAGCCGTCCACCATGTTGGTGGCGGACGTCCAAGGCGTCGGGAACACATGCCGACGTTCAGTGAACGCTTGCAGGCTCAAGCGCGGTTCCAGTGGCGTGGCGCGTTTGTCGAAGACGCAGACCAGATCGTCCTCCAGTAATCGTCTGGAGTTGAAGTCAGTGTGGCTTCGATGAAAGTTCGGGCCGAAACAGATCACCAGGTCGAGGCTGCCGTCGCGCAGTTCTTCGGCCGGTATGTCGGTTTCGAACTTGTGCATGTTGACCATCACCGGCAAGTCGGCGAAATCGAAGCTTTTCAACAGACGTGGCAAGATCAGCTGTTCGAAGTATTCCGGCGCACAGATATTGAAGGTGACCGGTTGTAAGGTCGGATCGAACGTCGGTGTCCCGGCGTGACACAGGTTGATGCTTTCGAGAATCTTCAGCACATGGGCATACATGGTGCTGGCTTTGTAGGTGGGGCGCATACCCGTGCGGGTATTGATGAACAACTCGTCTTCGAAACTGGTGCGCAGTTTCTTCAGGCAGTAACTCACGGTGGACTGGCTGACGCAGAGAGCCTCCGACACACCGGTGACGCTGCTTTGCTCATACACGGCGACAAACACCATGAGGTCTTGCATGTCGAGTTTTCTAAGCAAGTTACTGTTCAGCATCCGTTCTGTCTCGCTGTGCTCCTTGCGCCGACTGTGCGCAAACGTGTGCGAACGATCCTAGCGGAACGATAGTGCCAAGAGAATGCCTTGTAGGACGTTTCATGGTCAGTTGTGGGACAGATAGTGTTATGAACACGACTTGTGAATTCAATCCCCCGAAACATGGCCAGAGGCCTTCAGCGCTGATTGCTGTGCAGGCATCGCATCGCGGCTGGATATTAACAGCGCCAACATGCCGATGCCCACCAGCAACGCGCCGATGATTTCCAGGGCGCGTGGCGACTGGCGTAGCCACAACCAGTGGAACAATGTGATGAACAGGGTGCTCAGGTAGATGTAGGAAATGACCGAGGAAGGGGCAATGACGCCAATGGCTCGATGCAGCAGCCAGAAAGTCGCCAGGGTGGCGAACAGTGCCAGGTAGATCAACCACCAGAAATCACTCACGCTCAGCAATGACGCCGAGCGCCAGCCGCCGCTGAACCCACAGAACGCCAATAGAAACAACGCGCCGAACAGCATGTTCCAGAAGGTCATGCCCACCGGGCCGCGCCCCTTGAGGCTGTTGGCCTTGAGCCGTTGACTCAGGGGCGAGTAGAGCGCCATTGCCAGGCAACCGACCCCGTACACCGATACCGCATACAGCGACGGCAGTTCGCCGGGGCCTGCGCCTTTCAATACCAGGAGCACGGCGCCGGCCGCGGCAACCAGCATGGGCAACACGCGTTGTTTCAGGCTGCTGTCGGGTGTCAGGATGGCTTCGAACAGCAGCGTCAGCAACGGCACCAGGGTGAACATCGTCCCGGTGTTCACCGCCGAGGTGTAGCGCAGAGCTTCGAACAACGAGCCGAAGTACAGCGCCAGCAGCATGCCGAGCACGGCATGACCGAGCAGACCGCGGGCGGTCACGGCGGTATCGCCCTTGAACAGCAGCAGGGGCAAAAATACCAGGGCGCAACATAGTAGGCGTAATCCGGTCAGCAGAATCGGGTCGATGGCCTGGCTGACCTGGGCTGCCGCGGAAAACGAGACGGCAATCAACAGCGCCCAGAGCAACATGCCGACGTGAGCGGCAGCAAAATCTGTGCGTTTCATGATGGGGGTTCCAAGTTAATGAATGTGTTTGGCGTAATGCCGCGGATCGAAGCGCAGGACCATCAGGATCATCAGCGCCATGACGCCCATCAGTGACCACCAGGCCCATTCGAAACTGCCCAGTTGATCGCGAATCATCCCGGCGATCAGCGGTGAGAGGCCGGCGATCAGGTAACCGATGCCTTGCACGAAGGCGGTCAACCCGCCCGCGCGTTGGGGATTGTCCAGATGATCCAGCGACACGATCAGGCTCATCGGGAACAGTCCGCCGATACCCAGTCCCAGCAGGCACGGCCACAGCAGGCTCAGGTGTTGCGGGCTCAGAATCAGCCCGCAGAAACCGGCCATGATCAGCGTCAGCAACACCACCAGCACCAGACGCCGGTCACGGCTGCGATTGGCGATGGCGGGTGTCAGCAGCCCCGACAACACTTCCATGGCCGTCAAAAAGCCCAATAACAAGCCGGCCTGTTGTTCGCTCCAGCCTTTTTCCACGTAGTACGGTGCCAGCCAGGCCAGCACGCAGGTGTAGGACGCCGTGCCCAGACCGAAGAAAATCGCGAGTAACCAGGCGCGGGAATTGCGGAAAAAGGATTCTTTACGGGGCGATTTCTCCCCCAATGTCGGCGTTCCCGTGCGTTGAACGCACCAGAACAGCAACGCCGCCAGCGCCAGTGCCGCCCAGATCGCCAACCCGACTCGCCAACTGCCGGTGCGGGTCATCACCAACGGCGCGAATGACGCCGCGATTGCCGCGCCAGCCATGATCGATGTCACATAGAGACCCATGCACACGGAAACATTGTTGCTGAAACGGGACTTGATCAGGGCGGGCATCAACGCCTGAATCAGCGCAATGCCGACGCCGGCCAACACGGCGCTCAGGATCAGTTCTGCTGCCGAATCAAGGAACAACCGCGACACCGTGGCCAGGCCGATGATCAGCAGCGACAGCACTACGGTGCGTTGCTCGCCCAGGCGTTGACTGATACCGATACCAAAGAACATCGCCAGTCCCATGGCCATGACCGGCAGCATGGTCAACAGCGAGGCCAGGCTGAAATTCAGCGGGATGTCACCGCGAATGGCTGACAGCAACGGGCCGACAGCGGCCATGGACGGACGCAGATTCAGGGCGACAAGAATGATGCTGAACATCAGCCAGAGGGCAGGGCGGGAGGTTGCGCGAACGTTTTCCATAATCGGGCCTTCAGAAACAAGGAGCCGATTAGGCGCGCGAGCCTCGGAGGCGGCAAATCAGAAAGTCTGGAGCAGTATTTAGAAATTAAATAACGGTGCCGCACCCACAAATTCCTGTGGGAGCGGGCTTGCCCGCGATAGCGGTAGATCAGTCAACATCTCAGCTGAATATAAAACCGTCATCGCGGGCAAGTCGGATCGCCGCACCGCCGCTCCCACAGGGATGGAGGGCGTTTGGCAGATTGATTGTTTAGTCTGTCCACACCCAAGGTTCTTCAAATCCCGATTTAACGGCTTAACCGCCCGTGTGACGCTGCTGCTCATCTGTTTATTGCGGTCTTCTCTATGGACGGTTGTCCAGTCGCACTCCCTTCCGAACTGGCCTTCTGGGCACTGTGGCACTGCCGTCACGCGCGCCCGCCGGATTCCTGCATCTCCCGCTGATTGTTCTGACAGGTCCTGCGCTGTACGCCTGGATCAAATCGGCAGCGCCTGTGCGTTTGCCTGACGCGGATAGACGAGAATTCCCATGAGCTGTGCCACGAGATCCTTCGCTACGAAAGAACAAGCCCTGACGTTTCTTGAACAGAACCCGGATATCGAGATGTTCGAGCTGTTCATCCTCGACAACAACGGTGTGCCACGAGGCAAATTACTGCATCGCGATGAGTTGCTGGCGGTGTACGAAAGCGGTCGGCCGCTGCCGAGTACCATCCTGGGCCTGACCATCAATGGCGATGACGTGGAAAACTCCGGGCTGGTCTGGGACGTCGGTGACATCGATTGCCGTGCTTACCCTGTCAGCGGCAGTTTGCAGCGCATGCCGTGGCGATTGATTCCCACGGCGGCGGTGCAGGTCAGCATGCATCCGCAAGAGGGCATGCCCGCGACCATCGCCGACCCACGGCACCTGCTGGCCAAGGTCATCGAAGGCTTGCAGGCCGATGGTTATTTTCCGGTGATGGCGGCGGAGCTGGAGTTCTATCTGCTGGACCGACAGCGCGACAGCAACGGTCGGCCGCAGCCGGCGCGGGATGTCGATGACGGGCGGCCACGCGAGACTCAGGTCTACGGCTTGCGTGAACTGGAACAGATCGAGCCGTTTCTGGCTGACCTCTACAGCGCCTGTAAGTTCCAAGGCATTCCGGCGCGCACGGCGATTTCCGAATACGCGCCGGGGCAGGTGGAAATCACCCTCGAACACCGCACCGACGCTTTGCAGGCGATGGACGAAGCAGTGCGCTACAAGCGGCTGGTCAAAGGCGTGGCGCACAAGCACGGGATGACGGCTTGTTTCATGGCCAAGCCGTTCGATGACCTGGCCGGCACCGGCATGCACATGCACGTCAGCCTGGCGGACAAGGACGGCAATAACCTGTTTGCCAGCGAGGCCCGGGACGGCACGCCGCTGCTCAAACACGCGGTCGGCGGGATGCTCGCCACATTGCTCGATGCGTTGCTGTTGTTCTGTCCGAACGCCAACTCGTATCGTCGTTTCCAGACCAACAGCTACGCCCCCCTGGCGGCCACTTGGGGCGTGGACAACCGCACCGTGAGTTTGCGAGTGCCCGGCGGGCCGGCCTTCTCCCGGCATATAGAGCACCGCATTTGTGGTGCCGACGCCAACCCGTATCTGGCGGCTGCGGCGATCCTGGCCGGTATTCATCGCGGCATCCGCGAGCAACTTGACCCCGGGGCGCCGGTGGAGGGCAACGGTTACGCCCAGGCCACGCAATTGTTGCCGACCGACTGGTTGACCACGTTGCGAGCGCTGGAAGGCTCGAATTGGGCCCGGGAAGCATTCGGCAGAGAGTTTCTTGGCGTTTATCTGGCCGTGAAACGAGCCGAATACCGGCAATTCATGGGCGAAGTCGGTGAGCAGGACTGGCGCTGGTATCTGCACCAGGCTTGAAACGGGTCGCCAGTGTTGAAAGTTTTGGCCTAATGCCATAAGCCAACTATTCGTTGGCTTCTTTTTCACGAAATATTGATGGTTGACTGCTTAAGATTTGTGGCGTCTCGGTCAATGAAATTTTCACATTTGCCGCGGGCACTTCTTTTCAGGAACAGCCGATCACATGTTGAAGTTCAAAGCCGTGCGCCCCGAATGGGTGACGTTGGTTTCCAGTGCCTTTCTATTGGCAGGGTTCAATTTAGTTCTCTGGCAACACCTCTTCGATATCACCACTGCAGATGGTCAAGGCATCGTCATGCGTGTCGCGTTCGGGCTGATGATCCTGGCAGCCTTCAACATTGTGCTGAGCTTGCTGGCCTTCCGACCCGTGATGAAACCCGTGTTGACGCTGATCTTTCTGATCAGTGCCGGTGTGGCGTACTTCATGAGCCAATATGGCGTGCTGATCGACGCCGGTATGTTGCGTAACTTCGCCGAAACCAATGCCACGGAAGTACGCGACTTACTCTCGCTAAAACTGTTTGTTTATATCGTGCTGCTCGGCGTCTTGCCGTCGTGGTTGTTGTGGAAAATTCCGGTTAATTACCGTCGCTGGCACCGTGAGTTATTAAGTAAAGTGCTGGTTTGTGTCGCCTCGGTTGCGGTGATCGGCGGTGTCGCATTGGTCAACTATCAAGGCCTGTCGTCGTTGTTTCGCAATCACCATGAATTGCGCCTGATGGTGGTGCCGAGCAACTACATCGGTGCCTCGTTCGGTTATCTGCGTGAGCAAGTGGTGTCTGCACGGCAACCTTTCGCCAAACTGGGTGAAGAT
This sequence comes from Pseudomonas sp. GGS8, assembly GCF_024168645.1. NCBI lineage: Bacteria > Pseudomonadati > Pseudomonadota > Gammaproteobacteria > Pseudomonadales > Pseudomonadaceae > Pseudomonas > Pseudomonas sp. GGS8. Next base: position 3,449,808 of record NZ_JALJWF010000001.1, read on the forward strand.
GCCCAGAAAAACCCGGCCTGGCAGGCCCACGACCGTAAATCCCTGACGGTACTGGTGGTGGGCGAAAGTGCCCGGGCCGAGAACTTCGGCATCCTGGGTTATGACCGCGACACCACGCCGAAACTGAATAAGGAATCCGGCCTGATTGCCTTCACCGATGTGCATTCGTGCGGCACGGAAACGGCGGTGTCGGTGCCCTGCATGTTCTCCAACATGGGCCGCAAGGATTACGACGCCAGCAAGGCGAAGAACCAGGAAGGCCTGCTGGACGTGCTCAAGCGTGCCGGTCTCGAGGTGATCTGGCGCGATAATCAGTCGGGCTGTAAAGGCACCTGCGATCGGGTCACTGTCGATGACGTGAGTAACCTGAAGGACCCGGTGCTGTGCGCCAACAGCGAGTGCCGCGATGAAATTCTCCTGCAAGGCATGCAGCACTTCATCGACACGCTGAATAAAGACACCGTGCTGGTCCTGCACCAAATGGGCAGTCACGGTCCGGAATACTTCAAGCGCTACCCGAAAGAATATGAACACTTCACACCTGTGTGTGAAAGCAATGCGCTGAACAATTGCAGCCGCGAAAGCATCGTCAATGGCTACGACAATACGCTGGTGTATACCGACCACGTGTTGTCGACCCTGATCGATCTGTTACGCAGCAACCAGAACAAAGTCGATACCGCGATGCTGTATCTGTCGGACCACGGCGAGTCGCTGGGCGAATACAACCTGTTCCTGCATGGCACGCCTTACATGCTCGCACCGGAACAACAGAAACATGTAGCGATGCTGGCGTGGTTCTCCGACAGCTATCAAAAGTCGTTCTCGGTGGACACCCATTGCCTGCAACAGAGTCGCGAAAAGCCCCTGAGCCAGGACAACCTGTTCCATTCGATGCTTGGTTTGCTGGAGGTCAACAGCACGGTCTACAACCCGGGTCTGGATATGTTCGCCGGATGCCGCGGCGCAATGGGCGACGGTGTGCTGGCCAAAAAATGAGCGACTCGACCTTTTTTTCACGTAACGACCGCTAATCTGCGGCGCCTGGAACATCCAACAAGAGCCATTACACATGTCCGCGCAGCCCCCATCCGCCTTCGAGCTTGAGTTCGCCCGGCGCTACGATCAGGAACACGCCCGCGTCTGTAAACAGCCGCGACCGCGCGGCCTGGCGGGGCGTTTGACGTTCTGGCGCGAAGAGCAATTGGTGCGTAACGCGCTTCAGGTCGCAGGCGAGCCGGGATTGATTCTTGATGTGGCCTGCGGTGCCGGGCGTTTCTGGCCGGTTCTGGCCGAGCATGCGAACCGGGTGATCCTCGCGGCCGACCCGTCTCAGGACATGCTCGATCACGCCCGCACTCACCATCCGCAAAACCTGCTGAAACGGATCAAGACCTTTCAGAGTTCAGCCTTCACCATCGGCTTGTCGGCGAATGCGGTTGACTGCATTTTTTGCCTGCAACTGTTTCAACGCATCGACTGCCCCGAGCATCGATTGGCCATGCTGGGCGAGTTCCACCGGGTCAGTCGCGATACAGTGATTGTGGCGGTGCGGATTGATGGGCATTTCAAGCTCGAGCGTTTGGACGTGGAGGGCACACAGGTCCAGCCACAGGCCAGCAAGGCCGAGCTTGAGGCCGAGTTCAGGCAGGCGGGTTTCTGCCTGCTCAGTCATCAGGACTTGGTACCGGGTTGTACGCGGATGCGGGTCTACGTGTTGCGTAAGGACAGCTAGTCTCCACATGTCAGACAATTCATGCTGTCCGGCAGGTATTTTCGCTAAAGCTCTTGTTCAGTGAATGCGCGGAAATCGCCGGGGGCGATATATACTGCGCGCCATTCTTCAAGGGAGAGCCGTGTGGCCATCGATATTCACTGGATTCGCGACAACGATAGCCTCGGTCAGTTTTGCACCGAGTGGCAGCAGCTGCCATTCGTTGCCCTCGACACCGAATTCATGCGGGTCGACACCTTTTACCCTATCGCAGGCCTGCTGCAGATCGGCGATGGCGTACGCGCTTACCTGATTGACCCACTGACCATCGACAACTGGCAGCCTCTGGCCGCGTTGCTGGAAAACCCGGCCGTGGTCAAAGTCGTGCATGCGTGCAGCGAAGACCTCGAAGTCCTGCTGCGCCTGACCGGCAGCCTGCCGGCGCCGCTGTTCGACACCCAATTGGCCGCCGCTTATCTGAACCTGGGTTTCTCCATGGGCTATTCGCGGCTGGTGCAGGACGTGCTCGGCATCGACCTGCCCAAGGGCGAGACCCGTTCCGACTGGCTGCAACGTCCACTCTCCGACACCCAGATCAGCTACGCCGCCGAAGATGCCGTGCACCTGGCGGAGGTTTTCGTACAGCTGCGTCCGAAGCTTTCTGACGAGAAATACGCCTGGGTCCTGGAAGACGGTGCCGAGCTGGTCGCTAATCTGCGGCGTGAGGTCGACCCGTACGAGGTCTATCGCGACGCCAAACTGGCTTGGAAATTGTCCCGAGCCCAACTCGCCGTGTTGCGTGAGCTCTGCGCCTGGCGCGAGCGTGAAGCCCGGGCCCGTGATCTGCCGCGTAACCGCATTGTCCGTGAGCACTCCCTGTGGCCGCTGGCGCGCACCCAACCGGACAACCTCGGCGCACTGGCGAAAATCGAAGACATGCACCCGCGCACTGTGCGTCAGGACGGCGAATTTCTGCTTGATCTGATCAAGCGCTCTGGCAGTGTGTCGCCTGATCAGTGGCCGCCAGCGGTGCCGGAGCCATTGCCGGTGGAAGCCGCCGCGCTGGTCAAACAGCTGCGCGCCATCGGCCAGGCCGAAGCCGAGCGCCTGAACATCGCGCCGGAGCTGATGTTGCGCAAGAAAACCCTGGAAGCGCTGCTCAAGAGCGGCTTCCCCAATGGTCCTTACCAATTGCCTGATTCGCTGCGTGGCTGGCGCCGCGAATTGATGGGCCAAGCGCTGCTCGACAGCCTGGCCACCGCCGGAGAACAGCCTTGAAACGTATTTGCTCCATTTATCGAAGCTCGAAGAAAAACGAGATGTACCTCTATGTGCTCAAGAGCGATGCACTGGAGCGTGTGCCGGAATCCCTGATGGCGGCTTTCGGCAAAGCCATACACGCTTTCGATCTGGTGCTGAGCCCCGAGCGCAAGCTGTCGCGCGAAGATATTACCGTCGTACTGGAGAACCTCGACAAGCAGGGCTACCACCTGCAAATGCCACCGGCCGAAGACGAATACATCGAACACTTGCCCGAAGAATTGCTGCGCCGCAACGACCCGATGTGATCGGCAGACAGGCTCTGTTCAGAGCCTTTATGAACCACTGGAATGATTTTGGCGATGGCCGTGACGATGGAGTGATACTCCGTCGGCGGCCGTCTGCACTGTTTTTGAAAGGTTTGAAACATGCGCGTTCTGATTGCTGAACACGACCACCCTGTGTATGCCCAACTGTTGCGTCAGGCTGCGCCTGATCTGGAAGTATTGACCAGCGGCGACTCCGCCGAGCTGGCCCGTCAGGCCGCCGACTGTCAGGTCTGGCTCGGTCAGCCGGACCTGCTGGCGACGCTGTTGCGTCAGGGCCACACACCGGCATGGCTGCAGTCGACCTGGGCCGGTATCACACCGCTGCTGGCTGACGGTTTGCCACGGCACTATCGCCTGACTCGCGCGGTAGGGATTTTTGGTCAGCACATGGCCGAATACGTACTGACTTACATGCTCGGCCACGAACGCGAAGTGCTGGCGCGACTGGTCAGCCAGGTCGAGCGCAAGTGGGACAATCGCCAGGGTCAAAGTCTGGCTGGACGCAAGGTGCTGATCGTCGGCACCGGTGACATCGGTCAGACTGTGGCGCAGTTTCTGCTGCCGTTTGGCGTCGAGCTATACGGCATCGCCAGCACCGCCCGGGAGCAGGCGCCCTTTGTCGAAGTCGGAGCACTGAGCGACTTGCCGCGCCTGGTCGGTGAGGCGGATTACGTGATCAATCTGCTGCCGAACACCCCCAATACTCACGACCTGTATGACGCCGCCCTGTTCAAGCAGTTCAAGGCGACCGGGTTATTCATCAACGTCGGGCGCGGCGTTGCGGTGGTTGATGCGGACCTGGTGGAAGCCTTGAAGGAAGGGCATCTGGCGGGGGCGGTGATCGACGTCTGCCGTCAGGAGCCGCTGCCGCAACGTCATCCGTTCTGGACCGCGTGGGGTCTGCTGCTGACCGGTCACAGTTCGGCACCGACTTCGCCGCCGATGATGGCGAAGCTGTTTATCGAGAACTTGCGGGCGTATCAGGCGGGCGAAGCATTGCGTGGGGAAGTGGATTTCGCACGCGGGTATTAAATCTACCCAGATCAAATTGTGGGAGCGGGCCTGTGGCGAGGGGGCTTGTCGGAACGCCGCACCGCCCCGTTGGGATGCGAAGCAGCCCCAAAATCTCTGATATACCAAAGATCTTATGAGTGCTGCGCACTCAAACGGGGGCAAGCCCCCTCGCCACAGGCTTGCTCCCACATCTTCATTGTGGCTTAGAGGGTGAAATCACCCTCGGCCGCCAACTCGCTCAGCGGGCGACGCGGGCTTGGCTCTTCGCGCGCTTGCAGGTACTCGGCCAGCGTCGCCTTGTCGCCCAGCTTGCCAATCGCCACGGCAGCGTGCAGTGCGTAGCCTTCAGGAATGTTCAGCTCCTTGCGGGTCAGTTCCTGATCGAAACCGGCCATGCCGTGGGTGTGCCAGCCGCTGATGCTCGCTTGCAGCGCCAGGTGGCCCCAGGCCGAACCGGTGTCGAAGGTGTGCCACAGCGCCGGGGTTTCTTCGCTGGCGCCGGGTATTGCAAAGGTAGTTTTCGAGATCACGATCACCAGTGCCGAGGCGTGCTGCGCCCAGCTGCGGTTGAACTCGTTCAGCAGGCCCAGGTAACGCTCCCAGTTCGGCGTATCGCGACGCGCATAGAGAAACCGCCAAGGTTGCGAGTTGTACGCCGATGGCGCCCAGCGCGCGGCTTCGAAGAAGCTCAGCAGGGTTTCTTCAGGGATGTTTTCACCGGTGAAGGCGCGGGGCGACCAGCGATCGGTGAACTGAGGGTGAATGGCGTAGTCGGCAACGCGTGGATTAGCACTCATCAAGAGATTCCTTTACGTTTTGAAAGTGAGGGTCGTCGAAAAAACGGCGGGTACAGTTGAGCTGAGCGCCAGGTTTTTTGAGCCGGCAGTTCACCTGAATGCAACGCGGTTGAGCGTTAATGGCACTTGGGGAGGGCTCCTTGCGACTGGCAAAGCTACTGGGTGGCGCAAAAACTGACAAGTGCCATCGTACCGGCAGTCGCCAATGCTTGGCCCGCCGGTGCCTTGGCACTAGACTGGCGGCCTTTTCACCACCTGATGTTGATGCTTGAGCCATGGCCGCCAAAGTCGAACCGTTCTGGATACGCAAAACCCTCGATCAACTCGATCAAGAGGAATGGGAATCGCTGTGCGATGGCTGTGGCCTGTGCTGCCTGCAAAAGCTCGAGGACGAAGACGACAACGCCGTCTACTACACGCGCATCGCCTGCAAACTGCTGGACCTCAAAACCTGTCAGTGCACCGATTATCCCAACCGTCGCGACTTTGTCCCCGATTGCATTCAGCTCACGCCGGGCAAGGCCGATGAGTTCAAATGGCTGCCACCAACCTGCGGTTATCGACTGGTCAGCGAAGGCAAGGACCTGCCGCTCTGGCACCACCTGGTGTGTGGTGATCGCGATGCGGTGCATCACGAACGTATTTCCCAGTCCGGGCGCATGCTCGCCGAAGGCAGCGTGGCCGAAGACGATTGGGAAGATCATCTGATTTTTCGCGCGGGCTAGTGCGTAGCACTCACAGAATCTGCAGTGATTACAAGAAATTGGGGCCGCTACGCAGCCCCGCGCGAGCAAGCGCGCTCGCCACAATAGGAGTGTGTATGGCGGTGGGAGTGCTGCGGGCGTTGGCTGTCGGGCTGCTGGCCCTGAGTTCGCCCGTGTGGGCGGCGAAGAAAGTCGATCTGGATTATCACGTACGCCTGTTGCCGCAAAGCGATCAGGCCGAAGTGCGCCTGACCCTGGCCCAAGGCTCGGCGGTGCGCAGTCTGGATTTCGACTTGGGCGACGGCAGTCACTACAGCGATTTCAAGGCCGACGGCCAATGGCAGCTCACACCGGGCACGCAGGCCCGTGGTGTCTGGCGTCCGGCCGCCGACAAGGCCAGCCTGACCTACCGCGTGCGCATCAGCCATGGGCGCAAGAACGGCAGCTTCGACACGCGCATGACGCCAACGTGGGCGCTGATGCGTGGCGATGACCTGGTGCCCGCGGCCAAACTCGATCAGCAGGACGGTATCGAGTTGGTGTCACGCCTGGAATTCGAATTGCCCACCGGCTGGAAAAGCGTCGAAACCGCCTGGCCGCGGATCGGCAAAAACAAGTTCCGCATCGATAACGTTTCGCGCCTGTTCGACCGTCCCACCGGTTGGATGCTCGCCGGTAACCTCGGCAGCCGGCGCACGCGACTGGGGGAAACTGAAGTCACTGTGGCCTCGCCCCAGGGCCAAGGCATGCGCCGCATGGACGTGCTGACGCTGCTGACTTTCGTGTGGCCGCAAGTGCAGGAAGTTTTTCCGCGTCACCCCAGCAAACTGTTGATCGTCGGCGCCAATGACCCGATGTGGCGTGGCAGCCTGGCCGCACGTGAGTCGATCTACCTCAATAGCCGCCTGCCGCTGGTCAGCGAAAGCGGCACCAGTGCCTTGGTGCGTGAATTGGCTCAGGTGTTCGGGCGAATCAACGACAGCCAGGGCAGCGACTGGATCCGCGAAGGGTTTGCCGAGTATTACGCCATCGAACTGGTGCGCCGCGCGGGCGGTATGAGCGATGAGCGGTATGAGAGCCTGCAGAGCAAGTTGGCCAAGGACAGCCAGAAGGTCACGACCTTGCGCGGGGAGCAGATCAACCCGGCGCAGGTGGCCAAAGCGGTGGTGTTGCTACAGGAACTGGATCGCGAGATTCGCCTGAAGACCCGCAACAAGCGTTCGCTGGATGATGTGCTGCGTGGGGCGATGCGTTTGGAGAGTGTCGATACCAAGGCGTTCGTGCAGTTGGCGGAGAGCGTTATTGGCGAGTCTTCCAAGGTGCTCGACAGCGGGTTGCTTCAGTAATACTACCTTCGCGGGCAAGCCTCGCTCCTTGTGAGGATCGCGTTATTGTCCGTAGGAGCGAGCGATGCGGCGACCCGACTTGCCCGCGAAAAGGCCCCCAAGCCTCACTGCAAGTTCCGGATCAAACCCCGGTTTTCGGTGATTCCAGCGAATCATTACCCGTCACGGTAGCGGTTTGGGTCGCCGCTTGCGCATTCGCCTTCAACCGACTCAACTCTTCCCCGGCACGCTCAATTTTCGCCCGAACGTTATTCATGTCCTGACGGCTCTTCTCCAGAAAACTTTTCGCCGAACTGTGCCCGGTGATGCCGCGGGCCAGCGCCACGCCGCCAATCGCCACTTCAATCAACCCGAACACGCCACCGCGCCGCAGGCCTTTGCCGACCATCACCACGCCCCCGGCCAGAGAACCGATGCGCTCCCAACCCTGCACGTTCTGTGCGGGCTGAGTCTGGAACGGGGTGGATTCGATACGCTCTACGCGTTTGAGGTCGCTCATGATCTGTCTCCAGGCTTCAAGAATGGATAATTAGGCTGACTGCCGAGGCAGGCGACTCGTTCCATCGGATGTGCGGTGATTCAGCGGAATTTCGGGCCCGAGCGGGTGTTATTCCCCTTGGCCATGCGGTCGTACAGCACCACGTTGACCGTGGCCGCCAGGTTCATGCAGCCGGTGGTCGGGATGTAGACCACGTCTTCGCACCAGTCGCGGATCTCTTTATCTAGCGAGCCGTCTTCGGGGCCAAAGATGTAGAGAGCCCGGTCCGGGTGCGTGTATTCCGGCAGCGAGCGGGCGCCGTCGACCAGTTCCACGGCGACCGGTACACAGCCCAGCGGCAGGATTTTCTTCAGGTCATCGATGCCGATCAGCGGAATGTCGTAGTGGACTTTCTTGGTGTCGGTGACGAAGTCGGCGGCGCGCTCATAGCGCTTGCCGGTGTAAAACACCGACGCCACGCCATAGCAGCCGGCGGCGCGCATCACCGAACCGACGTTCTCCGGTGATTTGGGGTTATACAAACCAATGCAGCTGTACCGTTTGTCTGCCACGAGCGGGGTGCCTTCGGGAAAAAAGCGCGATTATACGGGGATTGGGGGAGGGGTGTTCAGTTTGGAGATTGGTGGTGTCTGGGCAATTGCTATCGCGGGCAAGCCCGCTCCCACAGTGATTGGCGGTGATTACACAGGTTGTGTACGCCGCATAAACCTGTGGGAGCGGGCTTGCCCGCGATGGGGCCGGTTCAGGCGCTGAACATCTTCAGTCTTCTTTCTTCATCAATCCGGCCAACGCCGCAAACGGGTTATGCGTCGCCTTGGCAATCTTCGGCGTACTCAGCGAGCCTTCGTCGAAATACTGCTGATCGGTGTAACGCGAATGCTCGTTGTCATGGCAGTACAGGCACAACAGTTCCCAGTTCGAACCGTCCTGCGGGTTGTTGTCGTGGTTGTGGTCGCGGTGGTGCACGGTCAATTCGCTCAGACGTTTGCCGGAGAACTCACGGGCGCAACGGCCGCACACGTGCGGGTACATCTTCAGGGCCTTGTCGCGGTAACCCATTTCCTTGTCGCGCTGGTTGTCGGCGAGGATGCGGTCCAACTTTGAGGTGTTGGTTGGAGGCGTTGACGAACTCATGGGTTCACCTTTGTAAAAGACTAATGACGGTTATGTGTTGAAGTTTAGTCTAGCCCTTGAGCTTCTCGGCAATCCAGATTGTATGACGGGTGCCTTTGTTGCCGTGGGCGAAGACTTGCACTTCCTCGGCCTTGAAGCCGGCCTTTTTCAGCTTGTCGGAAAACTGCCGGTCAGCGCTGGCTGACCACACTGCCAGCACGCCCTTTGGTCGCAGGGCCTTGGCACAGGCGCTCAGGCCGCCGGCGGAGTAGAGCCAGCTGTTGGCTTTCTGGGTCAGGCCTTCTGGGCCGTTGTCGACGTCGAGCATGATTGCGTCGAAACCCTGCGGCTCGGCTTGCAGCACCTTGGCCACGTCTTCCATGCGGATGGCCGTACGCGGGTCGAGCAGCGGGTTGCCGGCTTTTTCTCCCAGCGGCCCACGGTTCCACTCCACCACGCCGGGCACCAGTTCGGCGACCACCACTTCAGCCGTCTTGCCCAAATGCTTGAGCGCCGAGGCGAGGGTGAAGCCCATGCCCAGGCCACCGATCAATACTCGCGAATTCGGCCGGCCGGCGACCTTGCGGCAGGGGATTTCGGCCAGGGCATCTTCAGAGCCGTGCATGCGGGTGTTCATCAACTGCCCGCCGTCACCGCCCTGAATCTTGATGACAAAGTCCTCGCCGTATTCGAACAGGCACAGGGCACCGCCGTTCTCAGGGATGGGGGTGGTGTCGAGCAGAACGAAACGTTTCATGGGGCTCTCTTGGGGAGAAATGGACAGACGGAAGAAGGCAAACGAGCGCAGTTGGGAGTAGCCTGCAAAAGACCACAAGGCAAACGGAGCCATTGATGAAGCGCAGCATTCTAACGGCCATTGCCCTGGCCGCGCTCTCGATAACTGCAGTGCAGGCCCAGGAGCAGCAAACCATCCCCACCAGCCCCACGCCGATACCCGGTTCGCCCGGCACCGCCACGCCGACGCCGTACCCGCAGATTACCCCGACCATTGTGCCCAAGACCGGCAACGGTGGGCCACCGTTGTTGCCACCGATCGAAATGCCCAACCCGCCCAAGGACCAGACCTTGCCGGGCCTTGAGCCGAGCACGACCAAAATCAAAACGCCGGGCGGTTAATGCGAGAGCAGTTGCCCATCGGCCATGCGCAAGCGTTTGGAGAGGGAGACGGCGAGGGCGCGGATGATCTTGGCGGCGATTTTCGGCGCCTCGTTGAGCATCTTTTCCAGGGAGTCCTTGCCCAGGTTGAGCAACTGGCAGTTGCTCGCGGCCACACAACTGGCTGAGCGCCGTTCGCCGTCGAGCACGGCCATTTCGCCGAACGCCCGTCCGCTGCGCAAGGTGGCCATGGTCACCCGTTGCCCTTCGCTGTTGGTCTTTTGCACCGCGACCTGGCCGGTGTGGATGATGCACATGAAACTGCCGGCATCGCCCTCACGGAAAATCTCTTCGCCTTCGGCGATGGTGCTGATGCTGAAGTAACCCGAAGCCGCCACGAAGTCCGCCGGCAGCAGTTGATCGAACAGGCCGCAGTCCATCAGCCAGTCGCGAATTTCTTTGTTCAGTAAGGTCGGTTCTGACATGTTGTCACGGTCTTTTTTTGTGGTCTTTTACAGGGCGGGCCTTCAGTCATCAATCGTCCCCTGTGGGAGCGGGCTTGCCCGCGATGACGATGCCACAGCCAATGTTGATGTTGAATGTGACGGCCTCATCGCGGGCAAGCCCGCTCCCACAGGGTGTGTGTCGTGTCGGGTCCGGCGTCTGGTGTTAAGACCGGGACGCCGGGCCAAGTTCCTCAGGCAATGCCCAAAACCTTTAAAACAAATGCGTATTCGAGGGCTACGTCACGTAATCCCTGGTAACGACCGCTCATCCCGCCATGCCCGGCGCCCAATTCAGTCTTGAGCAGCAGCGGGGTGTTGTCGGTTTTGGTCGCGCGCAATTTCGCCACCCATTTGGCCGCTTCCCAGTACTGCACGCGACTGTCGTTGTAGCCGGCGATCACCAGCGTCGCCGGATAGGCTTGGGCGGTGACATTTTCGTATGGGGCGTAGGCCTTGATTCGATCATAGACGTCCGGTTCTTGCGGGTTGCCCCATTCGTCGTATTCAGTGACGGTCAGCGGCAGCTCCGGGTCGAGCATGGTGTTGAGCACGTCGACGAACGGCACTTCGGCGATCGCCGCGCCGAACAGCTCCGGCCGCTGATTGAGCACCGCGCCGATCAGCAGGCCACCGGCGCTGCCGCCGCTGATTGCCAGTTGCGATGAAGTGGTGAAACGGTTGGCGATCAGGTGTTCGGCGCAGGCGATGAAGTCGCTGAAGGTGTTGTGCTTGTGTTCCTGCTTGCCGGCGCGATACCAGGCTTCGCCCAATTCACCGCCGCCGCGTACATGCGCGATGGCAAACGCCATGCCGCGATCCAGCAGGCTCAGGCGGGCGTGGGAGAACCACGGGTCGAGGCTTTCACCGTAAGCGCCGTAGCCGTACAGATAAAGCGGCGTCGGTTTACCGAGGAATTCGCGTTTGACCACCAGGCTGATCGGCACTTGTGTACCGTCCGGGGCCGTGGCCCAAAGCCGCTGGCTGACATATGCGTCGGCATCGAACGGGCCGAGCACCGGGGTTTCCTTGAGCACTTTCTGCTCGCCGGTGGCCAGAATCAGTTGGCGGATTTGCGCTGGACGGTTCAAGGCCTCGTAGCGCAGACGGATTCTGTCGCTGACAAATTCCAGGCTGTTCTGCACATGCAGGCTGTAGGCCGCGTCCGGTAATTGCACGCGATACGGCGGCAGGCCTTGTGGGCGGATTTCAATGATCGGCAGGCCCCCTTCACGCAGGCTCAAGGTCATGGCCTCGGCGTTCAGGCTCATGCCATCGATCATCACCGTGTCGCTGTGGGGAATCAGGATCTGCCAGTCGGCTTCGGTCGGCGCGACGCCGGTGTCGACCGCCTGGTACAAGGCGAAGTTGATGCCGTCGCGGTTGGTGCGGATCAGCCACGTCCACTCGCCATCGAGTTTGCCGTGGTCGACATCGTATTCATGGTCTTCGACCCGCGGCGCCAGGCAGGTAAAGGCCTGATGCGGCAGCGAGGCGTCGAGCACCCAGACTTCGCTGGTGGTTTTGCTGCCCAGCGACAACAGCAATTGCCGTTCGGAACTGGAGCGGTAGCAGTGCAGGAAGAATCGGCCGTCCGGCTCATGGAACACTTCTTCGGCCGCGGTGCCGTCCAGCCGATAGCGGAACAGCTTGTGCGGGCGATGGGTGTCGTCGAGTTCGCCGAAAAACAGCGTCAGGCTGTCGTTGGCCCAGGTCATGCTGCCGTCGCAGTCCTGGAACTCCAGCTCGCTGACACGGCCGCTGGATAACTCCTTCACGAACAGCGTGTAAATTTCTTCGCCCGAAGAATCGATACTGTAGGCCAGGCGCTGGTGGTCCGGGCTGATGCTGAACGCGCCCAGGGAAAAGAAACCGCCCTTGGCCAGCTCGTTCGGATCGAGCAGCAGGAGTTCCTGGCTTTCGTCGATGCGCAGGCTGCCATCGGTCGGACGTGGGCAGCGGTAGTGGCGGACGTATTCGTCACCGGCGGTGGTGCGGGTGTAATACAGGTACGGACCCCAGGGCGAGGGCAACGACAGATCGGTTTCGAGAATCCGGCTCTTGATCTCTTCGAACAGGGTTTCGCGCAGCCCGGCCTGATCGGCGGTTTGCGCCTCTTGATAGCGGTTTTCAGCTTTCAGGTAATCGAGCACTGCGTCGGTGTCGCGCTCCTGCAGCCAGGCATACGGGTCATCGCCGTCGGCCTTGTGGGCAATCGGGGCGCTAGTGACGTTGGCGGATAAGGGCATGAATGGCTCTCGAACAAAGTACGGAATAGGGGCTTCGCAACCTGTGGAAGCGGGCTTGTGGTGAGGGGGCTAGTCTGTGGTGAGGGGGCTTGCCCCCGTTGAACTGCGCAGCAGTTCCTTTTTTGGGGCCGCTTCGCAGCCCAACGGGGGCAAGCCCCCTCGCCACATAAGCCCCTCACACAGACAAGCCCCCTCGCCACACAAGCTCGCTCCCACAGGGTCTGTGTCTTGCCCGACTGGTATTGGGACAAGCCTGATGTGCGAAAAGTCGTTACTATAAGCGTCTCTTTGCCTGCCTTGCCATGGACACCATGACCGAGAACGACTATCTGATCGCCTGGGGCCTCTACGCCTTTGCCGCTTTAGGCTGCCTGTTGGTGTGGATGCGCATCACCCGCTGGATGTGGCGCTGGCTGTGTGAGCCGCTGCGGCTGCTGATGGCGGTGTTGCTGTTCAGCCCGACCATCATCGACCCGGTGAAGGAAAAGGTCGCCCCGGCCATTGCCATTACTGCGCTCGATCTGCTGTTCAAGGTCGGCAACAACGCCTGGCGGGCGATTTCCGACCTGTTCATGTACGGCATGATTGCCTTCGGCATTTATCTGGTTTTCGTGGCGATCCGTTTCCCCATCGAGCGCGCCTCCAAGGCTCGCAAGGAGCGGGCGGAGGCCGCCAAGGCTGCGGCGCGTGCCGACGAGCCTGAAGGCGATCAACCGTTCGGCGGCGCTGGCGATGATCGTTACGGCCGGCCACCGGTGCCGAGCAACCCGCAGCGACTGCGGGTCGAGCCGCGTCTGTAACTGTGCCCCTGCCTTTCATCGAGAGTCCGAGCATGTGTGAGTTATTGGGCATGAGCGCCAATGTCCCGACCGATATCGTGTTCAGCTTCACCGGGCTGATGCAGCGCGGCGGCCGCACCGGGCCGCACCGTGACGGTTGGGGCATCGCTTTCTATGAAGGCCGTGGCCTGCGGTTGTTTCAGGACCCGGCGGCGAGCAGCGAGTCGGAAGTGGCGAACCTGGTGCAGCGCTATCCGATCAAGAGCGAAGTGGTAATCGGGCACATCCGCCAGGCCAATGTCGGCAAGGTCTGCCTGTCCAACACCCACCCGTTCGTGCGCGAGTTGTGGGGCCGCAACTGGTGTTTCGCCCACAACGGCCAGTTGGCCGACTTCAACCCGACCGCCAGTTTCTACCGTCCCGTCGGCGATACCGACAGCGAAGCGGCGTTCTGTGATCTGCTTAACCGGGTGCGTGCTGCGTTCCCCGAGCCGGTAGAAATTGAAGAATTGCTGCCGGACCTGGTGGCCGCTTGCGCCGAGTACCGCAGCAAAGGCGTGTTCAATTGCTTGCTCAGCGACGGCGACTGGCTGTTCTGCTACTGCTCGACCAAACTGGCGCAAATCACTCGCCGTGCCCCGTTCGGCCCGGCACGCTTGAAGGACGTCGATGTGATCGTCGACTTCCAGGCCGAAACCACGCCCAACGACGTGGTCACGGTGATCGCCACCGAACCCTTGACCGAAAATGAAACCTGGACCCGCTACGAACCGGGCCAATGGAGCCTTTGGCGACGCGGCGAATGCGTCAGCCAGGGCAAGACCGAATAAGGATCTCTCCCCCATGTTGCTCAGTTATCTACGGCTGGTGTTGTTTGCGGCTGGCCTGTTGATCGGTGTCCAGGTGCCTGGGTTCATCAATGACTATGCCAAGCGGGTCGAGGCGCATCTGATCGAGGCGCAAAGCGGTTTGAGCGGTTTTCAGGGCACTGCCAATCAGTTTTTCAAGGGCGACATGCAGGCGCTGGTGGCCCATTACCGTGCCAGCGAAGACCCGATCTTTCGCAGCGATGCCGACAGCCTGAGCTCCTTGCTCACCCGTCAACTGGCCCTCGACAAGCAATTCCAGGCGATGCAGGGCCCGTGGTACATCCGTTTCCTGCAAGTGGTGCTGGCGGCCGACCCGGACATTCGCAAGGAAACCTGGAACGGCTACAGCTACCAGATCCTGCTGACACCGGAAGCGATGATCTGGGGTATGAGCGGCGCGTTGCTGCTGTCGTTCGGCATTGAATGCCTGTTCCGGTTGATCGACTGGGTGGTGCTGGGCGGCAAGCGCCTGCGCCAGAGCCGGCCGATCGAAGAGCGGGATTTGCGCGGGTTGTAACACTGGAGCCGACTTGCTGGCGATTGCCGCGACACGGTAGGCCTGGCCGATCGCATCGCTGGCAAGCCGGCTCCGGTTTTTACCAATCGACCGAGTAGCTCATGCTCAGCGTGCGGCCTTCGGCATTGGCGTACGGTGCTCTGGCGTTGGCCTGGGTGAACAGGTTCTGGTACGTGCGGTTGGTCAGGTTGTACACGCCGCCTTCAAGACGACCTACCGGTAGTTGCACGGAGCCGAGCAGGTCCACCAGCGTATAGCCTTCGATCTCGCGTCCATTGTTGTCCTTGGCGGCGGCATCGTAATTGGCCAAACGCATGCCTTGCAGGCGAAGCGTGTAGTCGTCTTCGGTGTAGCCGACGAACAGTGTGGTCTTGGCGGGTGAAATGCGCGTGGCTGGCAGATCGATCCATTTGCCGTTCTGCTCGGTCTCGCCTTTGGCCCAGGCATAAGTGCCACCCACCGACCAGTGATCGGTCGCGCGGTAGGTCAGGCTGTTTTCGATGCCGCGAACCCGCTCTTTCTGGTTGATCAGGCGCAATACGCGATCATTGGCATCGTAGAACTGTGTCACGTCCGAGGTGTTTTCGTACACGGTGACGTCGGCTTGCCACTGGTCCCAGTTGCCACGCCAGCCCAACTCGTAACTGTCGACCTTGATCGCCTGGGCGTTAAGACTCTGGATGTCGAAGGTGCTGCTGACGTCACGCATGAAGCGCTGAATGTCCGGCAGCGAAAACCCCTGGCTGTAATTGGCGAAGACGTCCTGGTTTTCACTCAGGTGGTAGACCGCCCCCAGGTTGTACAGCGTGGCATCGTATTTGAGGGTGTCACCGGGCAGCGTTGCGCTTATGCCGGTCTGGACGATCTGACCATAGGCGATGCTGTCGGAGACCTCGCTTTCGATCCATTCGCGGCGCACACCGCCACGCAAGGTCCAGTCACCAATGTCCCAGGACATCTGCCCGAACAGCGATTTGGTGGTGGTTTCGATGTCCGGACCCAGCTCGTAGGTGGTGCCGGTCTTGGTGTAGTTCAGGCCATTGAGCGTGTATTGATCACCTCGTTGGCGCGAGCGCTCATTGTCATAGTCGGCGCCCCAGACCAGATTGCCCGTGGCGCTGCCGATCGCTGGCAGTGGCGTGTCGATGGCCGCGCGCAGGCCGTAGACATCCTGCACACTGTTGTTGTCGGAGATCCCGGCCTTGCCCCGCGACAGGTCCGGAAAGAACAGTGCATCGGCGCGGCGCCAGTAGCTTTCCAGTTGCAGGCCCTGACCGTAGAAGTCCTTGTCGGTGTAGTTGAGGTTGACCGCCTGGTTATGGGTGTAGGGTTGGTCGTCGAGTTTCAGCCCTTTGACTGCCACGGCTTGCTGCGAGTTTTTTGGGTCTTTGGTGTAGCCGGTGTCCTGCTGGTCCTTGTAGTCCTGCAGCGACAGGCTGAGTTTTTTGTCGGCATCCAGTTCGTAACCGAAACGACCTTGCAGGTCATAGGTTTCGGTGTCCATGTTGCTGCCCTGGGAGGTGTCCTGAGGGATGCGGTTGCCGTTGCCATCGAACTGATCGTTGCGCTGGGTCAGGTCGGCAGACACATACCAGTCCAACGCATCCTTGCGCCCGGTGGCACTCTGAAAGGCTTCGTAGGCGAAGCCTTTTCTATTGAGGTTGTTGCCGCTGGTCAGGCCCAGTTTGCTGCTGTAGGCAATGTCCTGGCCCTGATTGCGCTTGGTGATGATGTTGATGATGCCGCCTGAAGCACCAGCACCGTAAATGCTGCTGGCGCCGGAGATCACTTCGATGCGTTCGATGCTGGCCGGGGCGATGCTGTTGAGCTGACGGAAGTTGTCACGCGTGGCGTTCTGCGATACGCCGTCGATCAACACCAGCATGTTGCGCCCGCGCAGGGTCTGACCGAAGTTGCTCATGCCGCCGCTGGACGGCGCAATACCCGGGACCAATTGCCCGAGGATGTCGGAGACCCGGCGACCCGCGCCGCTCTGCTCACGGACTTGCTGTTCGTCGATCACCTGGACCGAGCCCGGAATCGAGGCGATGCTCGCCTCGCTGCGGGTCGCGGAGACGACGGTGGCTTGCATGTTCAAGGTGCCGGGCTGCTGCTCGGTATCCTCGGCCCAGGTCTGGGCGCTGAAGGTACCGAGTAGCGGGATCAGCAGGGAGAGTTTGGTTCGGGTCATGACGTGGTCTTTTTTTAGTTTTGATAAGTGTGGGGCGATAAGGTCGAGCGGTCGGGCGTGGCGTTGAACGACCGCACCCAGCGGATTCCGATGGCGGCTATGGCGTAGGTCAGCGCCACCAGCCAGAAGCTGTAGGCCAGGCCGACCAGGCCCATGCCGATCCCGCCAAGGACGACACCGAGCAGGGCTCCAGCCTTTGCCGCGCTGTTGCCCAGGCCAAGCGCGAAACCCTGCTGGGTTGTGGAAATGGTGTTGGCGATCAGGGCATAGGCGACGGGCAGCAGAGCGCCTTGCCAGATGCCCCAGACGAGTCGGCTGACGAGAAACCCCAGCCATTCGTTGGCCAATGCCGTGGCCGCCAGCGTCAGGGCACATAACCAGGCCACGCCTTCGATGACGCGCAAGGTGTAGGCCGGCTGCCAGCGGTCGAACAGGCGTCCCCACAGCGGAGCGGAAATGGCCAGGGTCGCGGCGCTCGCCGCGTAGGTGGCACCGATCAGCCAGCTTGGGGCCTGCAGAATGTTCGCGACGTACAGGGCGTAGAACGACTGCGGCATCATCTTCGCCGCCTGGATCAACACGATCACCAACAGGATTCCACTGAGCCAGCCTTTGGGCAGGGCCACCGGCTCAACAGATTTTTTCTTCGCGGTTCGCGCCTTGTCGGCTGGCAGGAAAAAACTCCCCAGTGCGCACAGCAGGCAAATCGCCGTCGCGCCATAACACAGCAAGGCAAACCCCGAGACGTCCATCAGCCAGCCACCCAGCACCGGGCCGATCAACGAGCCGACGGCCGTTGCCGATTGCAGGCGGGCCAGGGTGTGACCCCGTCTGGTACTGTCGCAACAGGCCAACGCATAGGCTTGCGCGGCCGCGAGAAAACCGGCCAATGCGCCTTGCATCACGCGAATACCCACCAGCAGCCACGGGTCGAGGGTGATGGCCGCCAACCCTTGGCACAGCGCGAGGGCCAGCAACGCCCGAACGATCATCGGTTTGTGTCCGGTGCGATCCCCCAACCGGCCCCACATGGGGGTCAGGAGCATGGCCGCCAGCATCGGGCCGGCATAGACCATCGCCGATAACAGCGCGGTGTAACCGGCGCCCTCGGGCCCAAGCAGATGCTGGATCTGCAAGGGCCAGAACGGGCCGCTCATTTCCATGGCGCCCATGGAGACAAACTGGATGACGATCAGCAGTCGCAGGGCGCGACCGTCAGCGTGCATGGGGGTTGGGTCGTAGCGGGTTGCTCAGGCGTCCGACGATGTCGGCATGACTGTCGAGCAAGCGCATGCGCATGAACGATTTGGCGGGCCAATCCAGTTCCAGCAAGGCCTGACGCTCGCTTTCCCAGCGAGCCGGTTCAACGCGCTCGCGCAAGGTTTCGAAGCACTGCACAACGTGCGCGGCCAATCGCTCCCAAAGGATATTTTCCGGCACATTCCAGTGGCGGGCACAGAGCAAAGTCAGCTCACCGAGGTGGCACATGAAGGTGGTGTGCAGGAGTTTGTCGCGGACAAAGCCTGCGTCGTCATACAGGGTCATTTTCGGATCGTGCAACTGGATATCCAGACCCTTGGCGTGCAGGGTTTTGCGATCAATACGAACGTCACCGAAATCACGCAACAGCAACCGGTTCAACTGCCCGTCAGCGCCCATCACCATGAAACTGTTTTGCTGATGCGCTTCGAACGCCACGCCATACAGCAGGTAAATGCCCAGCAGGCTTGGTACGGCAATCGACAGATAATCATCGAAGAACGTCAGCATGGCCTCGCTGTCGTCCCTGCCCTGAGCCAGTCTTACCCAATCACGCAGCAGCGGTTGTTCGAATTCGTTGACGGCGAACAGGCTGCCGACCGGCACCGCCAACTCGCCTTCTTGCAGCAGAGTCAGCGGGTTGTCGCGATACAGCACGCCAGCATGCCGGGAGCGCTCGTCATCGGCCGGCAGTGGTGCGTAATGCACGCCGATGCGCTCTGGAACGATGTTCAGCAGGCGCTGAATCTGCGGCTCCTGATCGAGGATATCCAGTATCAGTTGGCTGATGCGCGGACCCATTCGGGCCGAGCGCGGCGACACGGTGCGCTGCACGCTGGTCAGGCGCAAAGCCACTGGCAGTTTGACCATCGGTGCTGTGCGACTGGCCTGCGGGAGGACCGTGCGGAAGGACATGGTCGGGTGGCCGGTAAAAGCAACGATGTCAGTGACGATCAACAGGTTGTCGGCGATCTCGTTGGCGAACGAATGTGGCAGCTCTTCATGGGCTTGCCATGGGTGCGACGGAAGCGGGAGGTAGTCTTTTGCGTCCAGGCCCAGCTGCTGCAAGTGGTGTTGCAATTGCTCGGCGGCCTGTGGGAAGTGACCTTGCCACCAATCCCAGTAGTCCGTGGTGCCAGCCAGCGCTTCAACATGTGCGTACTGGCGGTGCAGGGCGCACAGCACAATCGGAAAACTCGCTTCGAATTCTGGCGAGAAAGCGATGACCTGAGCGGCGCTCAAGCCCAGTTTGGTCTTGTAGTTCGGGTGCCACGGGTGGCCGAGGGTGCCCCACTGTTCGAGCAGTGACGTCGGATTCTGGTGGCTGGGGACGCCTTTGAGCCACGCGAGCAGATTGTCGTCGTAGGTGGTGTCGATTTGCTCTCTCAGGCGTTCGGTCCATCCATGGTGAAACGCCAGGCACAGGGTGTCGTTGCTGAAGCTGTCATCCAGCTCCTGGGCCAGACGTTCCAGTACCTGCGGGGAGGCTGGCGGATTGAGCTGAGTGCTGAGGTGAGCGAGCAGTTCGCTGGGCAACTGGATTTTTTGCGGCAGTGTGTCGGGGGTGTGCAGGACGATGCTGCCGCGTACGTCCCAGCTGTTCATTCTGCTGCTGGACAAATGCTCGAAGCAAAGATGCGCGCCATCGCCAAGCGGCAGCCAGCAGCGGCTGGTGTCGTCGTATTCGCAGGTGTCGGGGTCAATCAGCTCTTCACGGAACAGCGCCTGGATCAGGCGTTGGAAACAGCGCTGGGCGGCGGGCTCCAGTGCATTGCTCAAATGATCGAGCGTGATGCGGTGGGACTGGAAAGCCTGAGTACCGAGAGCTTCGCTCCAGTGAGCGAGCAATTGCTGCTGTTGTTGCGTGTAATCGCGCATCAGGTCCGACTCCTTCTGGACAATTGATTCTGAAAGCGCGCAAAGAATACCGTTTTGAAAAATTAATGCAAATGATAGTGGTTCATATTTACACTTTGGAAAGTGACTTTCAGGCTCTGGCCTGCGGTTTGCTCAAGACGATGTAGTGCTCGCCCACTTTCTGCGCATAGCACTCCACGACTTGCTGACACAGCGCCACGATTTCCTCGACCCACTCCACACCCACCCGCCACGACACCACCACCGGCAAATTCGCTGGCCGCTGATCGATCGCCAGCAAGGTCAACTCTCCCCGGGCCAGTTCCTCGGCCACCAGCACCGGCGACAATGCGCCTATACCGAAACCGTCCCGCAGCAATCGGGTAAGCGCCGACACCGAGTTCACGCAGTTCAGCCGTGGCGCCATGACCCCGTTGGCCTGCATCAGGCTCAAGATGTCCTGGTGCGGACGGGAGTTTTTCGAATAGGTGATGATCCGCTCCCGCGCCAGGTCGGCGACACCTGAATACTCACGGTTGTAGATGGAATGGCTGGCCACGATCCAGCCCATCGGATGACTGGCCAGCTCCAGGCTGCGCACGCTTTCCTGGCGCAGCAGGTCGGTTTGCAGGATCAGATCGAGAAAGCCTTTTTGCAGCTGATCGCAGAGGTTGAGCGCGGTATCGGCCACCAGCTCGATTTCCACCAGCGGATAGTGATCCATCATCTGTGCCACCAACGGGCTGAGCCAGGTGTGGATCACCGTGTCCATGACGCCGATCCGCACCCGTCCGGCCTTGCTCGAACGCGTTTCGATCGACTGCTTGAGCGACTGCATCGTCTCCATCATCTGCTCGGCATATTCGAGCACTTTCAAGCCTTCCGGGGTCAGGCTCACACCACGAGAGTCGCGCAGAAACAGCTTCACCCCGAGTTCGCTTTCGAGCACGGCGATGCGGCTGGAAATCGACGCCTGGGTGGTGAAGAGCTTGTCTGCCGTCAGGCGAAAACTCTTGAGTCGGGCGACCCAGACAAATGTCTCGAGAAACTTCAGGTTCATGGGGTCAGCTCGTGGATAAAGTTTTTCTTATGTCTAGGGCGGGGTTTTATTAGTTGGACGCAGCAGGGCCAACCGCCCAAAAATCAGGCCATCCGGTTCCCACGATAGGCGTCGTCGGGGCTCAGAACAATACCAATAAAATATGCACGGAGATTTTGCCATGAGTGCGCCCGACACCCTCGACATCCCCAAAGCCACGGCTCGTCCGGGACCTTTCGACTGGTACCGCAACATCAACAAGCAGGAGCGTCGCACGTTCTGGAGCTGCAAGATCGGCTATGGCCTGGACGGCATGGACACCCAGATGCTCAGCTTCGTGGTACCGACCTTGATTGCCATGTGGGGCATCACCACCGGCCAGGCCGGGCTGATCCACACCAGCACCCTGATCGCCTCGGCCATCGGTGGTTGGGTGGCGGGGATTCTCTCCGACCGCATCGGTCGGGTGCGTACCTTGCAACTGACGGTGCTGTGGTTTGCGTTCTTCACATTCCTCTGCGGCTTCGCCCAGAACTACGAGCAACTGTTGGTTAGCCGCACGTTGATGGGCTTCGGTTTCGGTGGTGAATGGACCGCCGGCGCGGTGCTGATGGGCGAAGTGATTCGCGCCAAGGACCGTGGCAAAGCCGTCGGCATGGTGCAATCGGGTTGGGCATTGGGTTGGGGGCTGACAGCCATTCTGTATGCGCTGCTGTTCTCGGTGTTGCCGCCGGAAGACGCCTGGCGTGCGCTGTTCATCCTGGGCATCGTGCCGGCGATTTTCGTGATCTTCGTCCGTCGCCTGGTCAAGGATCCGGAAATCTACCGCGAAGCCAAAGCCAGGCAAGAGCCAAGCAACCCGGCGAAGTTTTACGAGATTTTCGCCCCCGGCATCCTCTTCACCACGATTCGCGCGTCGATACTGACCACCGGCGCACTCGGCGGTTACTACGCGATCACCTCCTGGCTGCCGACGTTTCTGAAAAACGAACGGGGCTTGAGCGTACTCGGCACGGGTGGTTATCTGGCGATGGTGATCATCGGGTCCTACATCGGATACGTCATCAGCGCGTATTTGACTGACATCCTCGGTCGTAAAAAGAACTTCATTCTGTTCGCCGTCGGCTCATTCACCATTGTTCTGCTGTACACCCAATTGCCCGTCAGCAATGGCGTGATGCTCTGGTTGGGCTTCCCCTTGGGCTTCTTCGCTTCGGGGATTTTCAGTGGCATGGGGTCGTTTCTGACCGAGTTGTTTCCCACGCGAATTCGCGGCTCGGGCCAGGGCTTTTGCTACAACATCGGTCGGGCGCTGGCGGCATTGTTCCCGCTGCTGATCGGTTTGCTCAGCCAGAAGGTGCCATTGAGCGTGGGAATCGGGGCTTTCGCGGCGGTGTCCTATGGGGTGGTGATCCTGGCGGCACTCAGCTTGCCGGAAACCCGGGGCAAACAACTCGACGCCGAATAACCGAGTGTTCAGTAACTGATAATCTGAGGGGCATATGCCCTTCAGCTAAAAAGACAAAAGCCTACAGGAGTGTTCACCGTGAACCGCCTGCTATTGAACTGCGACATCGGCGAGAGTTTTGGCAACTGGACCATGGGTCTGGACGCCGAGGTCATGCCCTTCATCGACTGCGCCAACATCGCCTGCGGCTTTCATGCCGGCGACCCGAGCATCATGCGCAAGACCGTTAGCCTGGCCCTGAGCAACGGCGTGCAGATCGGCGCGCATCCGGCCTATCAGGACCTGGTCGGTTTCGGTCGCCGTTCCATGGCGTATACCGCCCAGGAACTGCAGGACCTGTTGCACTACCAGATCGGTGCCCTCGACGGCATTTGCCGGGCTCAGGGCGGCCGGGTGAGTTACGTCAAACCCCATGGCGCGATGTACAACGACATGATGGCCAACCCGGCGCAATTGCGCGCGGTGATCCAGGCCGTGGCGGCCTATGACCGGACACTGCCGCTGATGCTGATGGCCACCCGCGACAACAGTGCGGCCCAGCAATTGGGCGACGAATACGGCGTGACCTTGTGGTTTGAAGCCTTCGCCGATCGTGCCTACGACAGCGCCGGCAGACTGGTCTCGCGGCAACTGCCGGGGGCCGTGCATCACGATCCCGAGAAAATCATTGAACAGGCGCTGATCATTGCCCGCGGTGACAACCTCACGGCCAACGACGGCAGCACCTTGCACTTGCGGGCCAATACCTTGTGCGTACACGGCGACAATGCCAGTTCGGTGGCCGCCGTGCGGCGCATTCGCGAGGCCTTGAATCAGCAGAGCGCATCATGAAGCCACGGGTGGAAGTGGTGGCGCTCGATTGCCTGATGGTGCGCCTGTTCGATGAAATTGCCGAGGCCAACATGCCGTGGATGCTGGCGGCCAGTGAGCGTCTACGAGAAGCATTCGCCAGCCATTTGATCGATCTGGTGCCGTCCTACACGACGTTGATGGTGCATTACGATCTGATGGGATTGAACCCGGCCCGGGCCCGGGAGTTGATTGCAGAAGCCCTGATCGATTTGACGCCCAACGCTCGGGCCAAGGGTAAATGCCATGTGCTGCCGGTCTGGTATGACCCGAGTGTCGGCCCGGAACTTGGCTTGTTATCTCAACGCAGCGGACTAGCGGTGCAAGAGGTGATCCGCCGCCATAGCGAACACGAGTATCAGGTGTTCGCGTTGGGCTTTGCGCCGGGGTTCGCGTTCATGGGGTTGGTGGAAGAAGTGTTGGCCGCACCGCGTCTGAGTACTCCGCGCAAAAAAGTCGCCGCCGGGAGTGTCGGTATCGCCGAACGCCAGACGGCGGCTTATCCGGTGGTGTCCCCTGGCGGCTGGAACCTGATCGGCCGCACCCCGGCCAAATTGTTCGACCGCGAACGCGAGGGCTACAGCCTGATGCAACCGGGCGACACGGTGCGCTTCGAAGCGGTCAGTCATGCCGAGTTCATCAACCTGGGCGGTGATGACACGCCGTTGGAGACCGTGGAATGAGCCGACTGACGATTGAAGCAAGTACACCGCTGTGCCTGTTTCAGGACGCCGGGCGATTTGGCGTGCGGCATCTGGGCGTGACCCAGGGCGGCGGGCTGGATTGGCGATCGATGTCGTGGGCCAATTGGCTGCTGGGCAATGGGCTGGATGCGCCGGTGATCGAAATCACCCTCGGCGGATTCAGTGTGGTGGCCGAGGACGATTGCTTGCTGGCATTGGCTGGCGCCGATCTTGGGGCGCAGATTGACGGTCAGGCCCTGGCGCCGTGGCGCAGTTTCAAACTGGGCAAAGGTCAGCGATTGCAATTCACGCAACCGCTGCTCGGCGCTCGGGCGTACCTCGCGGCACCGGGCGGGTTTGATGCGCCGAAGGTGCTGGGCAGCACTGCGACGGTGGTGCGTGAAGAACTCGGCGGTCTCGACGGCATGGGCCGGGCGTTGGCCAAAGGTGCGTCGTTGAAGTACTCCGCTGAAGCACCGCTGCTGGTACGGGAGCTGCCTCGCGAGCACGTTCCGGAGTTCAACCTCAATGCACCGCTGGACCTGGTGCTTGGTGCGCAAATCGGTGAATTCAGCGGGCAGAGTCTGTTTGATGCGTTCAACAGCGCCTGGACCCTCGACAGCCGCGCCGATCGCATGGGCATTCGTCTGTTGGGAACGGCGTTGCAGTATCAGGGCAAGCCGATGATTTCCGAAGGCATCCCGCTGGGCGCGGTCCAGGTGCCGCCGGATGGGCAGCCGATTGTGTTGCTCAATGACCGGCAGACCATTGGCGGGTATCCGCGGTTGGGGGCGTTGACGCCGTTGGCGTTGGCACGGTTGGCGCAGTGTTTACCGGGGGCGAAGGTGCGGTTGAGACCGGTGGTGCAGGATGTCGCGCATCGCGAGCACGTCGAGTATTTGCGCCGGTTTTAACTGTGGCGAGGGGGCTTGTCGGAACGCCGCATCGCCCCGTTCGGCTGCGCAGCAGTCGCAAAACCATTGCATGCGGTGTGTCTGATACATCGCGATTGCAGATTTCGGGGTCGCTTTGCAACCCAACGGGGGCAAGCCCCCTCGCCACCGATGCAATGCTTTATTTGGAAAGAAACCGCATCCCTTCCTCCAACCCCCGCAACGTCAGCGGATACATCTGATCGTCGATCAAATCCCGCACGATGTTGGTCGAGGAGGTGTAGCCCCAGGTGTCTTTCGGGTACGGGTTGATCCAGATGAGTTTCTTGTACTTTTCCTTGAACCGCTGCATCCACACGTAACCGGCTTCTTCGTTCCAGTGCTCGACGCTGCCGCCGGCCTGAGTGATTTCATAGGGCGCCATGGCGGCGTCGCCGATGAAGATCACTTTGTAGTCGGCGCCGTACTTGTGCAGCAAGTCCTGGGTGGCGGTGCGCTCCGAGGTGCGGCGCATGTTGTTCTTCCACACCGATTCATAAATGAAGTTGTGGAAGTAGAAATACTCCAGATGCTTGAACTCGGTCTTGCAGGCCGAGAACAACTCTTCACAGATCTTCACATGGGCGTCCATCGAGCCGCCGATGTCGAACAGCAGCAACAGCTTGACGGTGTTGCGCCGCTCCGGACGCATCTGGATGTTCAGCAACCCGGCGTCGCGCGCTGTGTGGTCGATGGTACCGTCGATGTCCAGTTCTTCCGCCGCGCCCTGACGGGCGAATTTACGCAAGCGACGCAGGGCGACCTTGATGTTGCGCGTGCCCAGTTCGACCGAATCGTCGAGGTTCTTGTACTCGCGCTGATCCCAGACCTTGGCCGCTTTGCCCTGACGCTTGCCGGCATCGCCGACCCGAATGCCTTCCGGGTTGAAGCCGCCGGAACCGAACGGGCTGGTGCCGCCGGTGCCGATCCATTTGTTGCCGCCGGCGTGGCGTTCTTTCTGTTCTTCCAGGCGTTTCTTGAACTCTTCGATCAGCTTGTCCAGGCCGCCGAGGGACTGGATCGCGGCCCGCTCTTCGTCGGTCAGGGATCGTTCGAATTCCTTGCGCAGCCAGTCTTCGGGGATCAACGCCTGAAGGTGATCGTCGAGTTTTTCCAGGCCATTGAAGTAGGCACTGAAGGCCCGGTCGAACTTGTCGAAATGCCGTTCGTCCTTCACCAGAATCGCCCGCGACAAGTAATAAAACTCGTCCATGTCGGCGAAGGTCACGCGCTGCTTCAGCGCGTTGATCAGGTCCAGCAGCTCGCGCACCGAGACCGGTACCTTGGCCGCGCGCATTTCATTGAACAGATTGAGCAGCATGGCGATCGCCCTTATTGATACTTAGCGAGAGCCGCGACGGCTCATGAACGCCAGACGCTCAAGCAGTTGCACGTCCTGCTCGTTCTTCACCAAGGCGCCGGCCAGCGGCGGAATAGCCTTGGTCGGATCGCGTTCGCGCAGCACCGCTTCGCCGATGTTGTCGGCCATCAGCAGTTTCAGCCAGTCCACCAGTTCGGAAGTCGAGGGCTTCTTCTTCAGGCCCGGCACCTTGCGCACGTCGAAGAACACGTCCAACGCTTCGCTGACCAGGTCTTTCTTGATGTCCGGGTAGTGCACGTCGACGATCTTCTGCAGCGTCACGCGATCGGGGAATGCGATGTAATGGAAGAAGCAGCGGCGCAGGAAGGCGTCCGGCAGTTCTTTTTCGTTGTTGGAGGTAATGATGATGATCGGACGTTTCTTGGCCTTGATGGTCTCGTCGATCTCGTAAACGTAGAACTCCATCCTGTCGAGTTCTTGTAGCAAGTCGTTGGGGAACTCGATGTCGGCCTTGTCGATTTCGTCGATCAGCAGAATCACCCGCTCTTCGGACTCGAAAGCCTCCCAGAGCTTGCCCTTTTTCAGGTAGTTGCGAACGTCGTGAACCTTGTCCACACCCAGTTGCGAATCCCGCAGGCGGCTGACCGCGTCGTACTCGTACAGGCCTTGATGTGCCTTGGTGGTGGATTTGATGTGCCAGGTAATCAACTTGGCGTCGAAGGACTCGGCCAGTTGCTCGGCGAGCATGGTCTTGCCGGTGCCTGGCTCACCCTTGACCAGCAGTGGCCGCTCCAGGGTGATAGCGGCGTTGACCGCCAGCTTCAGGTCATCGGTGGCGACGTAGGCCTGGGTGCCTTCGAACTTCATCTGCTAATCCTCGAACGGTAACGCCGACCTGAGCGAGGCAGGGCGGGGCGCAATAGTTGTAGTGTCCGACTATAACGCGCACCCCGGTCGACTGTGAACGCAGACGGGTTATTCAGTCTCTGAATGGGGCGTCACATCTTGACTCAGTCTCGGCTGCTGGCCAGTATTGAGCTATCGCCATTTTGGCGATAGCTTGCCGGGCATGTCTACTAAATACCGATTTTGCGATACGTACCGCATTCAGTTGCGCGAGAAGGATCATCCGCCGCCCCACGTCCATCTGACTGGTGGCGGGCTGGACGTCATGCTCAGCCTGGAAACCGTCGATGTGTTGATGGGCAAGGCGCCGCCGCTGATTATCAAGGAAGCGCTGGAGTGGGTCAGGGCCCATCAAGCGCAATTGCTGGAGGATTGGAAGCGATGTTACCCATGAAACGACCACGGTTGTCAGCTGTGCTGGCATTGCCGGAATACAGGCTGGCGCTGACGTTTATCGATGGCCAGCAGTTGAGCCTCGATTTAAGTCGCGACCTGCGTTCATACCCGGGACTGCAACCATTGCTGGGGGGGCGTGTTTTTGAAGAAGCAGCCTTGGGTGACGATGGCTGGAGCGTGGAGTGGCCCGAACTGGATATCCAGATTGGCGCGGACACGCTGTACCTGGATGCGCTCGCGCAGAATGCAACGGATGAAAACACCCGTATTTTCATTGATTGGCGTGCTCGTACTGGATTGCCGTTGAATCAGGCGGCCGAGGCCTTGGGCGTCAGTGCGCGCAGTATCAGTCGCTATAGCAGTGGTCGTGAAACAGTGCCCCGGGCGCTGGCGCTGGCCTGTCTGGGCTGGGACTTTTTGCAGCAGCAATCGAATCCGGCGCGGGCGGCGGAAGAAACCGGTCGTTACACCGTTACACGCAAATCTTAACCGGCATCCGGTTTGGGCTGTTCGTACTGGGCATTGAACGCCTGGATGAAACCGTTGCGTAAAATCTGTAAAAACGCCTCGAGCGCACTGATATTCCGCTGATGCACGTTGCCCCTGAGTTCGACGCGAGTGGCGAACTGGTTTTTCGCTTGGTTCTTCAACACATTCTGGGTGCCGCCGACGAGTGCTTCCCAGATGGAACGAAACATCCCTTTGTCTTTGTTCTCCACGTCCTGATGCCAATTGAACACTTCGACGTCTCGCAACAGTGGCTTGATGTAGCCAGTGAGTTGACCCTTGTTGGCTTTGGCCTCGATGACCACGTCGCCATGGCCGGCATTGAAGTCGAATTTGCCGTAGGCCGAAGCGAAGTCGTTCAGGCGTTTGAGTTCAAGGTTTTTGACGCGCAGGCGGAACTCGAAGTCTTCGAAATTGCTCAACGGATCGAAGGTTGCTGTTGTTTCCAGCGGTGCATGCCCCGGTAACAGCGCCTTGCCTTCGAAACGGGCATCGCGTTTGTTTTTGGTGTCGACTATGTTGGTCAGGTTGTAAATGCTGGCATTCACCTGAGTAGCGTTCAGGTTCACGGGTGGTTTTGAATTGAAGTTGTGAAAGGTGACCCGGCCATCGTTGATCCGTACTTCGTTCAGGGTAATCGGCAGCAGTTTTTCTAGCTGTGCCCGCCAGTCGGTGCCCTGGCCGGTCTGGGAGTTTTTCTTGTTGGCGCCGCCATCGACGAAGTTCACCTCGGGTTTGTCGAACTGCGCCTTGGCCACCACGGCGTGGTCGTACCAGAGCGAGTGCCAACTGACGGAGAGGTCGATCAATGGCGCGTTGACGAAAGGCACCGGGACCTTGCCTTCGACCTTGACGATTTTCAGCCCGTTGATTTTGTAGGCGCCGCGCCACAGGGCCAGGTCCACGTCGGTAATCTGTCCTCGGTAATCGCCCATGTCCGCCAGTTTCTCATTCAGGTAGTCGCGTACCAGATAGGGCAGGGCGATGTGCAGGGCAACCAGCAATATAAAGAGGCCGGCGAGGGTCCACAGAGGCCAACTGTATCGACGCTTCATGGCGGAAAATCTCTGGCGATGTAAAGCGGTTGACTGCTGCGGCAGCCGGACGTTCGACTGACTGGACGACCGCGAGTAACAGGCATACCTTGGTGGGCTAATTCAACGCTGTATAAGGACCCAGCCATGAGCCGCATCTATGCTGACAACGCCCATTCCATCGGCAATACGCCGCTGGTGCAGATCAACCGTATCGCCCCGCGCGGTGTCACCATTCTGGCCAAGATCGAAGGGCGCAACCCTGGTTATTCGGTCAAGTGCCGAATCGGCGCGAATATGATCTGGGACGCCGAAAGCAGCGGTAAACTCAAGCCCGGCATGACCATCATCGAACCGACCTCAGGCAATACCGGTATCGGCCTGGCATTCGTTGCCGCCGCCCGTGGTTATCGGTTGATGTTGACCATGCCCGCGTCCATGAGCATCGAACGACGCAAGGTGCTCAAGGCCCTTGGCGCCGAACTGGTGTTGACGGAGCCGGCCAAGGGCATGAAAGGCGCGATCGAGAAGGCCGCCGAAATTCTTGCCAGCGACCCATCCACCTACTTTATGCCGGGGCAGTTCGAAAACCCGGCCAACCCGGCCATCCACGAAAAAACCACCGGCCCGGAAATCTGGAACGACACCGACGGTGCCGTCGACGTGCTGGTGGCGGGCGTCGGAACGGGTGGAACCATTACCGGGGTTTCGCGGTATATCAAGAATACCCAGGGCAAACCGATTCTCTCGGTGGCGGTGGAGCCGCTGGTGTCGCCGGTAATCACCCAGGCGATCGCCGGGGAAGAGATCAAACCGAGCCCGCACAAGATCCAGGGCATCGGCGCTGGTTTTGTGCCGAAGAACCTGGACCTGTCGATGGTCGATCGGGTGGAGTTGGTCAGCGACGACGAATCCAAGGCGATGGCCCTGCGCCTGATGCAAGAAGAAGGGATTTTGAGCGGCATCTCTTGCGGCGCCGCCATGGCCGTGGCCGTGCGCCTGGCTGAAACCCCGGAAATGCAGGGCAAGACCATTGTGGTGATCCTGCCCGACTCCGGCGAACGCTACCTGTCGAGCATGTTGTTCAGCGATTTGTTTACTGAACAGGAAAATCAGCAATAACGTTTCATGACTGCTTTGTAGCCGAACGAGGGTTGATACAGGTCAGCCCCCGTTCAGGAGCCCTATGTTAAAAAGTGCTTTATTGCACAATCCTTAACACTGAATGTTGAGTAATGCGGGTTTTTCCCGAGGCCGGTAGTGTTTATCATGGCCGGCTGCCACGTCGGGTAAGTGGCGTTGTGCGGAGTTTCCTATCCTCAAGGAGTCGTAGATGAGCTTTTCCTTTTTCGCGAAGGCGTCGGTGTTGCTGCTGTTCCTCGGCAGCACGCTCTATGTGCATTTGCGTGGCAAGGCGCGTTTGCCGGTCCTGCGTCAGTTCGTCAATCACTCGGCCCTGTTCGCGCCCTATAACGCCTTGATGTACCTGTTCTCCGGCGTGCCGTCCAAGCCCTATCTGGATCGCAGCAAGTTCCCGGAGCTCGACGTGCTCAGGGACAACTGGGAGGTTATCCGCGACGAAGCCATGCACCTGTTCGATGAGGGCTACATTCGCGCCGCCGAAAAGAATAACGACGCCGGTTTCGGTTCGTTCTTCAAAAAGGGCTGGAAGCGTTTTTACCTCAAGTGGTACGACAAACCGCTGCCATCGGCTGAAGCCTTGTGCCCGAAAACCGTAGCGTTGGTCAGCAGCATTCCCAACGTCAAGGGCGCCATGTTTGCGCTGTTGCCGGGCGGCAGTCACCTCAACCCGCACCGCGACCCGTTCGCCGGCTCCCTGCGTTATCACCTGGGGCTATCGACGCCGAACTCCGATGATTGCCGCATCTTCGTCGACGGTCAGGTCTACGCCTGGCGTGATGGCGAAGACGTGATGTTCGATGAGACCTACGTGCACTGGGTCAAGAACGAAACCGAGCAAACCCGGGTCATTCTGTTCTGCGACATCGAACGCCCCTTGAGCAACCGCCTGATGACCCGCATCAACCGCTGGATCAGCGGCTGGCTAGGACGTGCTACTGCGCCGCAGAACCTTGATGATGAACGCGTTGGCGGGATCAACCAGGCCTATGCCTGGAGCAAGACGTTCAGCGACAAATTCAGCGGTGTGGTCAAGCAGTGGAAGCGTCGCAATCCCAAGGCCTATCGCGTGCTGCGACCGGTGCTGGCGGTGGTGGTGTTGACGTTGTTGGGGTATTGGTTGTTTGGTTGAGGCCAATCATTGAATGAAAAAAAACCGCTCCTTGGGAGCGGTTTTTTTATGCGCGCTTGCTCGGACTTGTGATGGGCTCCTGTTTCCTGGGCTCTTCCGTCAAGCCATTGCAATTGCTGTCCCGCGCTGGTTATAGTCGGCGCTCTGTGGTTTCCTGAGCCACTGTTCCACTCATCAAAAAAGATCAGCCCATGCCAGCTTCCCTTATCAACGCGGTAGTCGATTCAGCGGTCAACGTTGGCGTCGTGCCGTGCGGGAATCAGCAGCCTGCGCAGATCAGTCATTACCCTCCACCTGTCAGTAGCACGCCGGTGTGCGCAGTCGTATCACCGCCGGGCGTTGGCTTTTCGGGCTGATCAGCTTTTTTCTGCTGTTCCCATGCTCGTCTGAAAAAGCGCCTGCTTGAAAAAACTACTGAATTTCAGCTTCGGCTGAGTTGGCTTTTTTTGCCTGACTACAGGTGGTATTCATGTTTGTCCTTTCGAAAAAGTCCGCGCTCGCGGCGGCTTCCACGAGCCTGTTCGTTTTGCTGTGGAGCAGCGGAGCGATCTTCTCCAAATGGGGCTTGGCCCACGCATCACCTTTCGCCTTTCTGCTGATTCGCTTCGCCATCGCCTTGTGCGGGTTGGTGCTGCTGGTGCCGTTGCTCAAGCTGAAACTGCCCAAGGGCGGCAAGCCAATGCTGTATGCGATGGCCACGGGCGTGGTGTTACTGGGGGCTTATCAGATTTTCTATCTGCTGGCCCTCGACCTCAAAGTCACACCGGGCGTGATGGCAACCATCATGGGCGTTCAACCGATTCTCACCGTAGTGCTCATGGAGCGGCACCGATCAATAAGTCGGATGTTCGGCCTGGCGTTGGGTTTGGCCGGATTGATTATGGTGGTTTATCAAGGCATCGGGCTGGCCGGAATGTCGCTGGCAGGAATGCTCTTCGGTCTGTTGGCGCTGGCAAGCATGACGTTCGGTTCGATCATGCAGAAACGCATTACCGACAATCCCCTCGGCACACTGCCGGTGCAGTACCTGGCCGGGTTGTTGTTGTTGTTGTTGTTGTTGTGCGGGGTGTTTGTGCCGTTCCAGCCGTTTCACGTCGAACACAGCACAGGGTTCATTGTGCCGGTGTTGTGGATGGGGTTGGTGGTCTCGGTGCTGGCGACGCTGCTGTTGTATCGGCTGATCGCCCGGGGCAATCTGGTGAATGTCACCAGCCTGTTTTACCTGGTGCCGGCGGTGACGGCGGTGATGGATTACCTGATTTTCGGCAACCGACTTGCAGCGTTGAGCCTGCTGGGCATGGGGCTGATCATCGTCGGTCTGGTGTTTGTGTTCCGTAAGACCGCTTGAAACAAACAAGGCCCGGGGCATGAGCTCCGGGCCTTGTAGGTGATCCGACTTGACTGCGAAGGCGTTTTATCGGGCAACCACCTCAACCGGCTTCACCACCGCCGGCTTCAACACCAGCCACAACGCCGCGGCAATCAATACTCCGCCATAGAGGTGCGCCATCGACAGCGGCTCATCCAGCAACAGTGCCCCCCACAACACCCCGAACGGTGGAATCATGAAGGTCACGGTCATCGACTTCACCGGGCCGATCGAGCTGAGCAAACGGAAGTAAATGATGTAAGCAAACGCGGTACAGCCCAAGCCCAATCCCAGCAATGACAACCAGACACTCCAGCCGCCCCAGCTCACCGGTGGCTGGCTGATCACGCTGTAGCCAAACAGTGGCAGCAACAACAACGTCGCGCCGAGCATGCTGCCCAACGCCGAAAGGCGACTGTCGAGGCCGCCGGCCTGGTCGAGCCAGCGGCGGGCGAGGAACCCGGCGAAGCCATAACAGGTGGTGGCCATCAGGCACGCCAGTGCGCCCATCAGCAGTTCCATGTCGAACGCCACCGGGCCTGCACGGGTAAGAATGCCAACGCCGAATAGCCCGAGGAACACCCCGCCAAGCTTGGCGGCGGTCAGTTTTTCATGGAAGAACAGGCCGCCGATCAACACCCCCATCAACGGCGTGGTGGCGTTGAAAATCGCCGAGTAACCGGCCGGCAGCACTTGCGCGGCCACGGAATAGAGCGTCGCCGGAACCCCGGAGTTGATCACTCCGAGCAGCATCACCGTCTTGAGTTTGCCTTTGAAATCCCAACTGATGCGCATCAGCCCCAGGATCACCAGCAGTCCGACGGCGGCAATCGATACACGGAAAAAGGCAGTGGGGATTGTGCCAATCACTGGGGCGATAATGCGCATGAACAGAAAGCTCGCTCCCCAAATGGCAGCAAGTGACAACAAACGCAGGATATCGACGGGGTTCACAGCACTTTCCTTCCTAGATCGGCGCGCAAGTGTCGCGCCAGTCGGGGCACAAGGCAATGGTTGCGTTGCGTCACACGGGGCCACTAAGCTCAGGCTCCAATGATAAGAACAGCCGCAGAGGTTTCACCATGCCGCAGCAATGGCCCGCCGCCGACATCGCCCGAATGATCCTCGATGGCTTTGACGATTATCGCGAGCATTTCCGTCAGATCACCGACGGTGCCCGAGGCCGCTTCGAGCAAGCCCAGTGGCAGGCGACACAAGTCGCGTCGGCGGCGCGGATCAACCTCTACGAAGAGAAGGTTGGCGAAACGGTCGGGCGCCTGCATGGGGCGTTCGCAACCGATGTGCTGATGGACGTCAGCAGCTGGCCGCTGGTCAAAAGCGCCTATATCAGCCTGATCGACCTGCGCTTCGACGATGAACTGTCCGAGACCTGGTACAACTCGATTTTCTGCGGGCTGTTCAGCCACGACCTGATCAGCGACGGCTGCATGTTCATCCACACCACGCGGCCGAGCCTGCGCCGCGCCCGGGCGGCGCAAACCCGTACCTACAAGCCGCAGGGGCAGTTGCCCGGCATGCTCACGAGCATCTTTACCGACTTCCGCTTCAGCGAGGACTACGCCGATTTGCCCGGCGACCTGCGTCGTCTCGAAGCGCAATTGCGCGAGAACCTGCCGGACTGGGTCTGCAAGGATCCGGAGCTGAGTGTCGAGCTGTTTTCCTCAGTGCTTTACCGCAACAAGGGTGCTTATCTGGTGGGGCGCATTTACACCCAGGACGAGCAGTGGCCGTTGGTGATTCCGCTGTTGCACCGCGAAGGCCGGGGCATTCAGATCGATGCGTTGATCACCGACGAGGCGGAGGTGTCGATCATCTTCTCCTTTACCCGTTCGTACTTCATGGTCGATGTGCCGGTGCCGGCGGAATTCATCGGCTTTCTCAAGCGTATCCTGCCGGGCAAACACATTGCCGAGTTGTACACCTCGATCGGCTTCTACAAGCATGGCAAGTCCGAGTTCTACCGGGCGCTGATCAATCACCTGGCCAACACCGACGATCAGTTCATCATGGCTCCCGGCGTGCGCGGGATGGTCATGAGCGTGTTTACGCTGCCGGGTTTCAACACCGTATTCAAGATCATCAAGGACCGCTTCTCGCCGTCGAAAAACGTCGACCGCGCCACCGTGATCGAAAAGTATCGCCTGGTGAAAAGCGTCGACCGGGTCGGGCGCATGGCCGACACCCAGGAGTTCGCTGACTTCCGTTTCCCCTTGAGCAAGTTCGAGCCGGCCTGCCTGGAGGAGTTGCTTGAAGTGGCGCCGTCCACGGTGTCGGTGGAGGGCGATACGGTGCTGATCCGCCACTGCTGGACCGAACGCCGGATGACGCCGTTGAACCTTTATCTGGAACATGCCAACGAAGCGCAGGTGCGCGAGGCGTTGGAAGATTACGGTCTGGCGATCAAGCAACTGGCGGCGGCGAACATTTTCCCCGGCGATATGCTGCTGAAAAACTTTGGCGTCACCCGTCACGGTCGCGTGGTGTTTTATGACTACGACGAGATTTGCTTCCTGACCGAAGCCAACTTCCGCCACATCCCGCAACCGCGCACGCCGGAAGACGAAATGGCCTCTGAGCCGTGGTACTCGATCGGGCCACTGGATGTGTTCCCCGAGGAGTTTCCACCGTTTCTGTTTGCCGATTCGGCGCAGCGCAAGTTGTTCGATCAGTTGCACGGCGAGCTGTACAACGCCGATTACTGGAAGGGGCTGCAGGAAGCGATTCGGGCGGGGAAGGTGATTGATGTGTTTCCGTATCGACGCAAAGGCCTGGATAACGAATAAGGCCCTGAGTGTCCCCTGTGGCGAGGAGGCTTGCCCCCGTTGGGTGGCGAAGCCGCCCCAAAATCAACCCGCGCGGTGATTCAGGCAAACCGCGAATACCGGGTTTACGACTGCTTCGCAGCCGAACGGGGAGGTGTGGCGTTCCGACAAGCCCCCTCGCCACAATAAGCTCTCTGGCCACAAAAGCAGGTTGCATTCGTCGCCATGCGCCCAAATCTGCGACAATCCGCTCCCTGCGCCACTAGACGACTTTTGCGTACCTGATGACTGACGAATCGCCTTCCATCGACAAACTGCTGAAAAACCTCGATCACGCCATGCTCGCCGACCGCCACCGGCTGCGGCGGCAGTTGCTTGAGCTGCGCAAGAAACCTGACGAGGCCAAACTGGCCCAGTGGGTGACGCGTATGCAGGCGTCCTGTGATCAGGTGTTGGCGCGGCGCGCCAGCCTGCCGGTGATTCGTTACGACGACAGCCTGCCGATCGCCGCCAAGCGCGACGAAATCAAAGCGGCGCTGCTCAAACATCAGGTGCTGATCATTGCCGGCGAAACCGGGTCGGGTAAAACCACCCAGTTGCCAAAGATCTGCCTGGAAATCGGTCGCGGCCAGCACGGCCTGATCGGCCACACCCAGCCGCGCCGAATCGCCGCCCGCAGCGTGGCGAGCCGCGTTGCCGAGGAGTTGGCGACGCCGTTGGGCGCGCTGGTCGGCTATCAGGTGCGGTTCGAGGACCAGAGCGATGCCAACACCCTGATCAAACTGATGACCGACGGCATCCTGCTGGCGGAAACCCAGAACGACCGCTACCTCGAACGCTACGACACGATCATCGTCGACGAAGCCCACGAACGCAGCCTGAACATCGACTTTTTGCTCGGTTACCTGAAAACCCTGCTGCCGCGTCGCCCGGACCTGAAAGTCATCATCACCTCGGCCACCATCGACCTGGAGCGTTTCTCCAAACACTTCGACGACGCGCCGATTGTCGAGGTCTCCGGCCGCACCTTCCCGGTCGAAACCTGGTATCGCCCGCTGACCCTGGAGCAGGACGAGGAGGGCAACCGTGTCGAGGATGACCTGACCGTGGATCAGGCGATCCTCGCCACCCTCGACGAAATCGCCGCGTTCGAACGCAGTGAGCGCAAGAGCCCCGGCGATGTGCTGGTGTTCCTGCCCGGTGAGCGCGAGATTCGTGACGCCGCCGACATGCTGCGCAAGGCCCAGCTCAAACACACCGAGATTCTGCCGTTGTACGCACGGCTGTCGCCGGCCGAACAGCAGCGGATTTTCCAGTCGCACCCAGGACGCAGGGTCGTACTGGCGACCAACGTCGCAGAAACCTCGCTGACGGTGCCGGGCATTCGTTACGTGATCGACAGCGGCACCGCGCGCATCAGCCGCTACAGCTACCGCGCCAAGGTCCAGCGTTTGCCGATCGAAGCGATTTCCCAGGCCAGTGCCAACCAGCGTAAAGGTCGCTGCGGGCGGGTCGAGCCGGGGATTTGCGTGCGCTTGTACAGCGAAGAAGATTTCATCGGTCGGCCGGAATTCACCGACCCGGAGATTCTGCGGACCAACCTCGCGGCGGTGATTCTGCAGATGCTCCATCTGCGCCTCGGCGAGATCACTGATTTCCCGTTTATCGAACCGCCGGACGGCAAGGCCATCAGCGACGGTTTCAACCTGCTGCAAGAACTCTCGGCGGTGGACCGCAACAGCCAGTTGACCCCGCTCGGCCGGCAACTGGCGCGGCTGCCGGTGGACCCGCGCATGGGCCGCATGCTGCTGGAAGCGGCCAAGCTCGGCAGCTTGCAGGAAGTGCTGATCGTCGCCAGCGCGATGTCGATCCAGGACCCGCGCGAGCGTCCGCCGGAGCGTCAGCAAGCCGCCGATCAGGCTCACGCCCAGTGGAAAGACGTCGACTCGGACTTCGCCGGGCTGGTCAATCTTTGGCGGGGTTTTGAAGAACAGCGCCAGGCGCTGACGGCCAGTCCGCTGCGCAACTGGTGCCGCAAGAATTTCCTCAATTACCTGCGCCTGCGCGAGTGGCGCGACTCCCATCGCCAGTTGAGCCTGATCTGCCGCGACATGCAGTTGAGCCTCAACAAAGAGCCGGCGGATTACCCGAAACTGCACAAAGCCGTGCTGTCGGGTTTGCTCAGCCAGATCGGTCAGAAAACCGAAGACGGCGACTACCTTGGCGCCCGCCAGCGGCGCTTCTGGATTCACCCGTCGTCGGGCCTGGGCAAGAAGCGCCCGCAATGGCTGATGACCGCCGAACTGGTGGAAACCACCAAACTTTACGCGCGGATGGTCGCCAAGATCGACGCCGACTGGATCGAGCCGCTGGCCGGGCACCTGATCAAGAAAAACCACTTCGAACCCCATTGGGAGAAGAGGCGTGGACAGGTCGTGGCCTTCGAGCAAATCACCCTGTTCGGGCTGATCGTGGTCGGACGCCGGCCGGTGCATTACGGGCCGGTCGACCCGGTGGTGTCCCGCGAATTGTTTATCCGCGAAGCCTTGGTGCGTGGCGAGATTCAATCCAAAGCCAAGTGCCTGACAGCCAACAAGCAACTGCTGGAACAGCTCGACGAACTGGAAGCCAAGGCGCGTCGGCGGGACATTCTGGCCGACGAAGAAACCCTGTTTGCCTTCTACGATGCGCGCCTGCCGGCGGAGATCCACCAGACCGCGACCTTCGACAGTTGGTACCGGATCAACAGCCAGAAAGACCCGCAACTGCTGATCATGCGCGAAGAAGACGTGCTGGCCCGCGAAGCCAGTGAAGTCACCGCCGCGCATTACCCGGACACCCTGCACATAGGTGACCTGGAACTGGCGCTGAATTATCACTTCGAGCCCAACCATCCGCGTGACGGCGTGACCTTGCGCGTGCCGGCCCCGCTGTTGCCGATGCTGCCGCCGGAACGTCTGGAATGGCTGGTGTCGGGCGTGATCGAGGCCAAGTGCATTGCGCTGGTGCGCAACCTGCCCAAGGCCCTGCGCAAGAATTTCGTACCGGTGCCGGATTTCGTCAAAGCCGCGATGCAGCGTATGACCTTCGGCGAGGGCTCGTTGCCCCAGGCGCTAGGCCGCGAATTGCTGCGCATGACCGGGGCGCGGGTCAGCGATGAGGCGTGGGCCGAAGCGTCGCAGCAGGTCGAAAGCCATTTGCGGATGAACCTGGAAATCGTCGACGGCCAAGGCAAGTTCCTCGGCGAAGGGCGTGATCTGGCCGAGTTGACCGCGCGTTTTGCCGAGGCCAGCCAGGCCGCCTTGGCCGTGCCGCAAACCGCGAAAAGCCAGCAGCCGGTGGAGGCGAAAGTCTTTGCCGCTGTCGCCGAGAAAACCCAACAGAAGATCGCCGGGCTGTCGATGACGGTGTATCCGGCGTTGGTGGAAGAGGCCGGGACGGTCAAGGAAGGACGCTTCTCGACCCCGGCCGAAGCCGAGTTCCAGCATCGCCGGGCCTTGCAGCGTTTGCTGATGCAACAACTGGCGGAGCCGGCCAAGTTCTTGCGCGGCAAGTTGCCGGGGTTGACCGAGTTGGGCTTGATGTACCGTGAGCTGGGGCGCATCGACAGCCTGGTGGAAGACATTCTGCTGGCCAGTCTCGACAGCTGCATCCTCGATGGTGAAGAGCCGTTGCCACGCGATGGCGCTGGGTTGGCGTCCCTGGCTGAGCGCAAAC
Organism: Pseudomonas sp. GGS8; assembly: GCF_024168645.1. Taxonomy (NCBI): domain Bacteria; kingdom Pseudomonadati; phylum Pseudomonadota; class Gammaproteobacteria; order Pseudomonadales; family Pseudomonadaceae; genus Pseudomonas; species Pseudomonas sp. GGS8. The sequence continues at coordinate 3,489,201 of NZ_JALJWF010000001.1, forward strand.
GTGGCGCCTGGACCGAGCACGCCGAACGTCTGGCCAGACTGACTTTGGAGACGCTCAAGCTCTGGCACGGCCTGCAGAAACGCTTCAAGGGCAAGATCGACCTGGCGCAAGCCGTGGCCTTGAACGACATCAAGCAACAGCTCAGCCATCTGGTGTACCCGGGGTTCGTGCGGGAAACGCCGATGCCGTGGCTCAAGGAACTGCCGCGTTACCTGAAAGCAGTCGAGCAACGTTTCGAGAAACTCAGTGCCCAGGTTCAGAAGGACCGGGTCTGGAGCGGAGAATTGTCTGGCCTCTGGAGCCAATACCAGACCCGCGCCAACAAACACGCCCAGGAAGGCAAACGCGATCCGCAGCTGGAGCTCTATCGTTGGTGGCTGGAGGAGTATCGGGTCTCGCTGTTCGCGCAGCAATTGGGAACCAAGGTGCCGATCTCCGACAAGCGCCTGAGCAAGCAATGGACGCTGGTTGAACCATAACCCTGTGGGAGCGGGCTTGCCCGCGATGGCGGTCTACCATTCGACATGGATGTTGAATGTGATGGCCTCATCGCGGGCAAGCCCGCTCCCACACGTATGCTGTTGCTTTTGCAAAAGGCGCCAAAAGCCAGTGTTTATGGCAAACTTCGTGCCTATAAACGCCGGCCCCGCGGTTTTGAGCCTCCACGGGCCCGGGCGGATCGGAATAAAGTGATGCCAGGTTTGCGTCTGGAACCTGGAATGGACCCTTTGTGTGTTGGTACGTCGGTGCCAGCGCTTTCTGCCTGAACAGATTAGAGAAACGACCATGCATAACGTCGTCATCAGCGGCACCGGCCTGTACACCCCGGCCAACAGCATCTCCAACGAAGAGCTGGTGCAGTCTTTCAATGCTTACGTCGCGCAGTTCAACGCCGACAACGCCGAAGCCATTGCGCGCGGCGAAATTCAGGCATTGACCGAATCCAGCGCAGCGTTCATCGAAAAAGCCTCCGGCATCAAAAGCCGCTTTGTCATGGACAAGGAAGGCATCCTCGACCCGCAGCGCATGGCGCCACGCTTGCCCGAGCGCTCCAACGACGAGTGGTCGGTGCTGTGCCAGATGGCCATCGGCGCGGCCGAACAAGCCTTGCAGCGCGCCGGCAAGACCGCCGCTGACATCGACGGTGTGATCGTCGCCTGCTCCAACCTGCAACGCGCCTACCCGGCCATCGCCATCGAAGTTCAGGAAGCGCTGGGCATTCAGGGGTTCGGTTTCGACATGAACGTGGCGTGCTCCTCGGCGACCTTCGGCATCCAGGCCGCGGCCAACAGCGTGCAACTGGGCCAGGCCCGGGCGATCCTGATGGTCAACCCGGAAGTCTGCACCGGTCACCTGAACTTCCGTGACCGCGACAGCCACTTCATCTTCGGTGACGCCGCCACTGCGGTGATCATCGAGCGCGCCGATCTGGCGACGTCCAAGTACCAGTTCGACGTGGTCAGCACCAAACTGCTGACCAAGTTCTCCAACAACATCCGCAACAACTTCGGCTTCCTCAACCGCGCCGCGGAAGAGGGTATCGGTGCTCCCGACAAATTGTTCGTCCAGGAAGGCCGCAAGGTGTTCCGCGATGTCTGCCCGATGGTCGCCGAGCTGATCGCCACGCACCTGGAGGAAAACCAGCTCAACGTCAGCGACGTGAAGCGTTTCTGGCTGCATCAGGCCAACCTCAGCATGAACCACCTGATCGTCAAGAAGCTGCTGGGCCGCGATGCCACCGAAGCAGAAGCCCCGGTGATTCTCGACACCTACGCCAACACCAGCTCCGCCGGTTCGGTGATTTCGTTCCACAAGAATCAGGACGATCTGGTCAGCGGATCGCTGGCCGTGCTCAGCTCGTTCGGCGCTGGTTACTCGATTGGCAGCGTGATTCTGCGCAAGCGCTGATCTGAGCTGCTGTTGTTCTTTCCTGCGACTTGTGAGGCTTGTTCCTACATTCGAAACAGTCAGGACGCTGTAATTTTCGGAAATGCCAGCAGGACGACGCCTACAGCGAAGTCCTGCTGTTTTCGTTTTCGAGGTCAAGACAAGGGGTTTGTAATGGCGGCTGAAGATGCGCAACTGCTGGAACGCTTGCTGGCAGGTGAGCAAAAGGCCTTCAAAGAGTTGGTCAGCAGTTATCAGAGCGCCATGCGTGCGGTCGCCTACGCTATTGTGGGCAACCGACATGCCGACGAAGTCGTTCAGGATGCCTGGCTGTCCGTCGTGCGCAACCTGAGCGGGTTTGAGGGGCGCTCAAGCCTCAAGACCTGGCTGCTGACCATCACTGCCAACTCGGCGAAGAGCCGCTACAAGCAAAACCGCCGGGAAGTGTTGCTCGATGACCTGCCGTCGCCTCACGGCACGATCGATGACGATCGTTTTTCATCGAGCGATGGTCATTGGCTGGTGGCGCCGTTCGCCTGGCATCAGGACACGCCAGAGGCGTTGTTGACCGAAAACGAGCTGCGCGAATGCCTGGAGCACACGCTGCTCAGTCTGTCGGAACTGCAAAGCAGTGTTTTGCTGTTGCGCGAGCGACAGGGGCTGGAGTTGGAGGAGATCTGTAATCTTCTGGAAATCTCGCTCTCCAATGTTCGTGTGCTGCTGCATCGGGCACGGTTGAAGGTCTTTGCGACCGTAGAACATTTTGAGGAAACCGGCGAATGCTGACCTGCAAGGAACAAGTGGCGCGCTCCAGTGATTATCTCGATGGCCAGTTGAGTTTTCGCGAGCGACTGATGATGCGGCATCACTTGATGTTTTGCCCCAATTGCCGGCGATTTATTCGGCAGATGCGGTTGATGCAGGCGACCTTGCGAGTCATGCCGCAGAAGCCGGTCGAGGATGTGGAAGCGCTGGCCGAACGGCTGGCGGCGCAGCGGCGTAAAGATCGTTCCTGAAGAAAAACACAGGCCGGCGCGGGTGAAACGAACGGATGATGGGGATCGTTGCCCCGCGCCAGACTGTTGAACCGCTTCAAGCGATACGACCGGATGTAAACCGCATCGTTTGAAGTGTGTTGCTTCGCTGCTTAGAACTTCGCTTCCGCGTCCAGTTGCAGCGTGTTGGTGTTGGCATCGCGCTGGGTACGGCTGGAGAAGTCGGCTTTGGTCAGGAAGTAAGTGGCACCGAGGGCGAAGTTCTTGTCGATGTCGTAACCGACTTTGAACTTGTGACCGCGAGAACCGGTGGTGCCGTTGGCGAAGTCCGAGTCGGTGAAGGCGCCGACCACGGCGTTACGCTGCACGTCGCGGTAGTTGTAGTCGAGGTTGAGGCCGAAGACTTTCGACTTGGCACCGACCAGCCAGGCGGTGTCCTGATCGGTCACGGCATCGTTGTTCTTCACATATTGGCCGTAGAACGACAGTGGCATCGGCAGGCCACCGATGTCGATCTGGCTGAAACCTTCATACAGGCGGAACTCATTGTTGGCCGAGTTGCCATTGACGGCCAGGGCGCACGGCGTAGACGTGCCGGTGCAACGGCTGTCCTGGTCGTTCTGGTAGGCATAGACGCTGCCGCCGACGGTCAGTTTCAGGTTGTCGGTGATGGCGAAACGGCTGCCCAACTGGCCGGCGGTCAGACGCAGGTCGTGACGAAATTGCACACCTTCGCCGTCGACGTTGTCCTTGAGGTTGTAGTTGCCCAGGCTACCGAACAGTTCGGCACTGCTACCCAGCGGGTATTTGTAGGTCACTGCCAGACCTTCCGGGTTGATGTCGCTGTCCCAGATCACATCACCCATGCTGACCCACGGTTGCAGCATCTTGCCGCCGATCACATGCAGGTTTTTGATGGCGTCCGGGTGGTAGTCGATGTAGCCCAGATCCAACCAGATCTGCTTCTTGTCGAAGTAGTTGTCCATGTCCTGGTTGGTCGAGCGAGCATCGTCACCACCGCCGGTGGCAATGCGGATGCCGGTGTCCACTTGCGGGTTGATTTCGCTGTAGGCACCCAGACGGGCGCGGATGCGTTGACGATCCTTGTCGCGGCCACCGTTGTTGGATTCGCCGTCGATCTTGACCGTTTCCTGGCGCACGCGAACGTCGCCCTTGAACTGGGTCTTGGCGGCCCAAGCCAGTTTCTGGTCGAAGGCACTCAGCTCGTTGGCTTTCTTCGCGGCGACCGCTATTTGTTCGTTGGTCTCTTGCTGCGCCTGCTGCGCGATTTGCTGAGCTTTCTGATCCTTGGCCAGTTCAGCTTGCAGTTCAGCGTACTGCGCCTGGGAAATAGAACCGTTAGCCTTGAGCATGTCGAGCAGTTTGGCGTCGACTGCGGCACTGGCCGGAACACTCATGGCCAGCAACAGGCCGCCGCACAAGGCCGCCGCAGTTTTCGTGGAAGCAAGACGCATAGCAATCTCCGAAGATGAGAGGGATGGCTGAACCATCCTGGACACAACCGACGGTTGAAGGTCGGAAAACAGTGGCCGGGTAGAACCCGACGCTCTAAAAACAGGCGCCAGTATCGCGATGGTTTATGACAGGTCAGTGGCGAAGTGATGGCAGGTCGATGACGATAGAACAGTTTCCGAAATGCCCGATTCAGAGGCTTGAATCGGATTGACGCGTGTGGATTGCCCTGCGATCAGCGATACTCGCGGGGCTGTCACGCCAAGAGGTGGAGAGGAAAATGCCGCTGCAACGTCTGCACACACTGTCGCAAATCGCATCCCGTACCTGGGATGCCCTGGTGCCGGAGAATCAGCCGTTTCTGCGCCATGCGTTCCTCGGTTCACTGGAAGACAGTGGCAGCCTCGGCCCGCATTCCGGCTGGCAGCCCGAGCATCTGCTGCATGTCGAGGGCGAGCGCCTGATTGCCGCGTTGCCCAGTTACCGCAAATGGCATTCCTATGGCGAATACGTGTTCGACCATGGCTGGGCCGATGCCTGCGAGCGTGCCGGCATCGACTACTATCCCAAGTTGTTGACGGCGGTGCCGTTCAGCCCAGTCAGCGGGCCGCGATTGCTGGCGGCGACGATTGAGGATGGTTTTGAGCTGTTGCAGAGCCTGCCGGGTTATCTGGAGATAGAAAAACTTTCCAGCGCCCACATCAACTTCACCGACCCGTTCACCGACGCCGCGTTGGCCGAACAGCCAGGCTGGTTACAACGCATTGGCTGTCAGTACCACTGGCAGAACCGCGGTTACCGGGATTTTCAGGATTTCCTCGACGCCCTCAGTTCGCGCAAGCGCAAGCAAATGCGCAAGGAGCGTGAGCAAGTGGCGGGGCAGGGCATCGACTTCGAATGGCTGGAAGGGCGGCAGTTGGATCAGGCTCAGTGGGATTTTGTGTATGCCTGTTACGCCAATACCTACGCGGTGCGTCGGCAAACGCCGTATCTGACGCGAGAGTTTTTCAGTCTGTTGGCCGAGCGCATGCCGGAGTCGATTCGCGTGGTGTTGGCTAAACAGGGTTCAAGGCCGGTGGCCATGGCCTTCAGTCTGGTGGGGGGTGACAGCTTTTATGGTCGTTACTGGGGCTGCCTGGCGGAGTTCGATCGCCTGCACTTCGAGACCTGTTTCTATCAAGGCATGGACTACGCGATAGCCAATGGTTTTCAGCGTTTCGATGCCGGCGCCCAGGGTGAACACAAACTGATTCGCGGGTTCGAACCGGTGATCACCCACTCCTGGCATTACCTGCGCCATCCGGGCTTGAATGCAGCGGTGAAAGACTTCCTTGAGCGTGAACGTGTCGGGGTGTTGAGGTATGCAGAAGAGGCAAAGACTGCCTTGCCTTACCGACAAGGCTGATCTTTTGATCTTCGCGGTTTAATCAATCCCGACAAACCCGCCGGTCTGGTGCTGCCACAACCGTGCATACAAACCGCCATGGGCCAGCAGTTCGGCGTGGCTGCCGGTTTCAGCAATTTTGCCGTTTTCCAGTACCACCAAGCGATCCATCCGGGCAATGGTCGAGAGACGGTGAGCGATGGCGATTACGGTTTTGCCCTGCATCAGGGTTTCGAGGCTTTCCTGGATCGCCGCTTCGACTTCCGAGTCCAGCGCCGAGGTGGCTTCGTCCATGATCAGGATTGGCGCGTCCTTGAGCAGTACCCGGGCAATGGCGATCCGCTGACGCTGGCCGCCGGAGAGTTTCACTCCACGTTCACCGACGTGGGCATCGAAACCGGCGCGGCCTTCGGAGTCCGACAGCAGTGGAATGAACTCGTCGGCGCGAGCCTTGTGCACCGCCTCCCAGAGTTCGGCATCGGTGGCATCGGGTTTGCCATACAGCAAATTGTCGCGGATCGAACGGTGCAGCAGCGAAGTGTCCTGGGTGATCATGCCGATACGTTCGCGCAGGCTTTCCTGGCCGACTTCAGCGATGTTCTGGCCGTCGATGAGGATGCGCCCGCCCTGCACGTCATACAGGCGCAGCAGCAGATTGACCAACGTCGACTTGCCGGCACCGGACGGCCCGATCAAACCGATTTTTTCACCGGGCTTGATGGTCAGGTTGAGGTCGCCGATGATCCCGCTCTTCTTGCCATAGTGGAAATCGACGTGCTCGAAACGCACCTCGCCACGGGCCACCGCCAAGGGTTTTGCCTGTTCGCGGTCGGTGACGCTGACCGGTTGAGCGATGGTCTGCAAACCATCCTGGACCATGCCGATATTTTCGAAGATGCCGTTGACCACCCACATGATCCAGCCGGACATGTTGACGATGCGGATCACCAGCCCGGTGGCCAAGGCAATCGCGCCCACGCTGATCAGCGACTGCGTCCACAGCCACAGAGCCAGCGCGGTGGTACCGACGATCAGCAGGCCGTTCATGCTGGTGATGACCACGTCCATGCTGGTGACCACACGACCGGCCAGTTGGGCTTTTTCGGTCTGTTCCGCGATGGCTTCGCGGGCGTACTGCTGTTCGAAGTTGGTGTGGGCGAACAGCTTGAGGGTGGTGATGTTGGTGTAGCCGTCGACGATTCGTCCCATGAGTTTGGAGCGCGCATCGGAGGACACCACCGAACGCTCCTTCACCCGCGGCACGAAGTAGTAGAGCGCGCCGATGTAGGCGGCGATCCAGATCAGCAGCGGGATCATCAAGCGCCAGTCGGCTTCGGCGAACAGCACCAGCGAGCTGATCGCGTAGATCAGCACGTGCCACAGCGCATCCACCGCTTGCACGGCAGAGTCGCGCAGGGAGTTGCCGGTTTGCATGATGCGTTGGGCGATGCGCCCGGCGAAGTCGTTCTGGAAGAAATTCAGGCTCTGTTTGAGCACGTAACTATGGTTCTGCCAGCGGATCAGGCTGGTCATGCCGGGACTCAAGGTCTGGTGCACCAGCATGTCATGCAGGGCGAGAAACAAGGGGCGCAGGATCAGCGCAACCGCCGCCATCCAGGCCAATTCCACGCCGTGGACCTTGAAGAAGTCGACGTTGGATGTGCTCTGGGTCAGGTCGATGATGCGGCTCAGGTAGCTGAACAGCGCCACTTCGATCAGCGCACCGAACAGGCCGACGACCAACAAAACGGCGAAGATGGGCCAGACCTGCTTCAGGTAATAGGTATAGAAGGAGAGAACCCGGCTCGGTGGAGACGCCGTCGGGGCATCGCGGAAAATGTCGATCAGTTTTTCGAAACGGCGATAAAGCATCGGTTCTCCGCCCGCGTAGGGGCTCTCCTTTAAACGATGTGAGCGGTGCCGGACCGGCCACCGCTCAAGACTGCCTGTGTACTCAGTCGATACGCTTGGCCGACTTGATCAGCACCGGGTCGACAGGCACGTTCTGCATGCCTTGTTTAGTGGTGGTTTGAGAGTTGACGATGATGTCCACCACGTCCATGCCCTTGACCACTTTGGCGAAGACGGCGTAACCGGCGTCGCGACCCGGATCGAGGAAGGCGTTGTCGGCCACGTTGATGAAGAACTGGCTGGTGGCCGAATCCGGGTTCGAGGTGCGAGCCATCGACAGTGTGCCACGTACGTTGTGCAGACCGTTGCTGGCTTCGTTCTTGATCGGTGCCTTGGTTTCTTTCTGTTGCATCTGCGCCGTGAAACCGCCGCCCTGAGCCATGAAGCCCGGGATCACACGGTGAAAAATCGTGTTGTTGTAGAAGCCACTGTCGACGTACTCAAGAAAGTTCTTGGTACTGATCGGCGCCTTGACCGGGTCCAGTTCGATTTCGATCTGGCCGTTGGTGGTGTCCAGCAGCACGTGCGGTGCCTTGGCTGGCGTGGCGGCCATCAGGTTGGCGGCAAACAGAACGGAGCCGGCGACGAGGGCGATTTTTTTCAGCATGGGTCAGTGATCCTGAGTAGTGGTGTCGACTGCGGTGAGAAACTCGAGCAGGGTTTGGTTGAAGCGTTCGGGTTGATCCAGCGGGGTGGCGTGGCGCGAATCGGCGATCACCACCAGCCGCGCATCGGGCAGCAGTTTTACATAGGTTTCTTTCAGCGCGACCGGGGTGTAGTCACGGTCGGCGCTGACGACGAGGGTTGGACAGGAAACCCTGGAAAGTCGTTCCTGAACCCCCCAGCCAACAATGGCATCGAAGCTGGCGAGATAAGCATGTTTGTCGTTTTTTGCCCAGCGCGCCGCTATTTTTTGTCGTAACGAAGCTTGTTCCGGCTTGGGAAACAGTTTGGCGCCCAGGGCCTTGCCGATGGTGCCCATGCTCAGCACGCGCATCAGGCTCCAGCGTTTGAACCACTGCCAATAATCGTTGCGGCTGCGCCGTTTGACCTCGGGCGCGCTGTTGACGATGCACAGGCTCTTGAGCAGTTGCGGCTGGTCCACCGCCAGTTGAAAAGCGATCATGCCGCCCATCGAAAGCCCCACAAGATGGGCAGGGCCAAGGTTCAAGTGTTCGATCAGCGCGATCAGGTCGGCGCTGAACCCGGCGATGCTGTAACGCTCGCGGGGTTTGTCGGAGCGCCCGTGGCCGCGTACATCCGGCACGATCACCCGATGGTGGGCGGCGAGCGCCGGGATCTGCATTTCCCAGTCCAGGGTGCTGGAGCCCAACCCGTGAACCAGCAGCAACGGCGTGCCGTGGCCATATTCCTCGTAGTGCAGGTTGCAACCTTCATGTTCGAAATAGGCCATGGGTACACTCCGTGTCAGGCTTGTTCGGGCGCGGCGAAGGGCGCATCCAGCGGCGCGGTGTCAAAGGTGCGCAGCAGTTCGATGAGAATCTGCGTCGCCGGGCCCAAGGGTTTGTCCTTGTTCGAATACAGATAGAAACTCGGGTTGCGGCTGCCACCTTGATCCAACGGTAGCAGCTTGAGCGTACCTTCCTTCAATTCGCGCTCGATCATGTGCCGGGGCAGCCAGGCGAAACCCAGGCCGCTGCTGACGAAGGTTGCGGCGGTGGCCAGGCTGCCGACGGTCCAGCGTTGTTCCGCGCCGAGCCAGCCGACATCTCGCGGTTGCTGGCGGCCGGAGTCGCGGATCACCACCTGCATCTGAGTCTCCAGGTCCTGGAAGTTCAGTTCGCGGTTCAGGCGATGCAGCGGGTGTTCAGGGTGGGCGACCGCGACGAATTCGACGTCGCTCAATTCCGCGCCAAGGTAACCGGGAATACTGAGACCGGTGATGGCCAGGTCGGCCACGCCTTCAAGCAGGACCTCTTCGACACCCGACAACACTTCTTCGCGCAGACGCACCCGGCAGCCACGGCTTTGCGGCATGAACGCGGTCAAGGCGCGGACGAGGCGGGCGCTCGGGTAAGCGGCGTCGACCACCAGCCTTACCTCCGCTTCCCAGCCTTGTTCCATGTGGTGGGCCAGGTCTTCCAGTTGGCTGGCCTGTTTCACCAGTTGCCGGGAACGGCGCAGCAGCACGCCGCCGGCCTCGGTGAGCACCGCTTTGCGGCCATCGATGCGCAACAGCGGCACGCCGAGTTGGTCCTGCATGCGCGCAACGGTATAGCTGACCGACGATTGCGAACGGTGCAGCACTTCGGCGGCCTGGGCGAAACCGCCGTGATCGACCACGGCCTGCAACGTTCGCCATTGATCAAGGGTCACGCGGGGCGCTTTCATGTTGAGCTCCTCTTGTCCTAAGCTGGCAGTTCTTATTGGAGACTGCCGAATGAAAAAAATCTGTTGTGTGATGGCGGGGTGTGCGGCGTTGGCGATGTTGCCGCTGACTGCGTTTGCCTACCCGATCGATGTCAATAAACAGCTCAACGGTTTGAAGGTCGACTACAACGCCTACGACACAGACGCCGACATCGGCTCCATTCAGGTCAACAACTACGGCGACACCGACGTCACTTGCAAAGTGGTTTTCAATAACGGCCCGGAAGCGCCGCGCACCCGCAAGATCGACGTACCCGCCGGCAAACACAAAAACGCCACGGCCAAGTTCACCCGCACCATCATCAAGCTGCGTATCGACCTGACTTGCAGCCCGAAATGACATCAAGCCCCTGTGGGAGCGAGCCTGCTCGCGAAAGCGTCGTGTCATTCAATATCATTGTTGCCTGATGCACCGCTTTCGCGAGCAGGCTCGCTCCCACAGGGCATGCTCTGCTTATAAACGAATTTATCGATGCTTTATAGCAGTTATTTGCGCTTTTTCATCGATATGACTCTGTTTAACCTTCACTCCATCGACCTACAGCATTCTCAGATGGAGGCTACATCCCATGTCCCGCGTTCTGATCATCGAAAGCAGCGCCCGTCAGCAAGACTCGGTTTCCCGCCAACTGACCCAGACCTTCATCAGCCAATGGAAAGCCGCACACCCGGCCGACCAGATCACCGTCCGTGACCTGGCCATCAATCCGGTGCCGCACCTGGACATCAACCTGTTGGGCGGCTGGATGAAACCTGCCGAACAACGCAACGAGATCGAACAGGCTTCGCTGGAGCGCTCCAACCAGTTGACCGACGAACTGCTGGCCGCCGACGTGCTGGTGATGGCAGCGCCCATGTACAACTTCGCGATTCCGAGCACCCTGAAAGCCTGGCTCGACCACGTGCTGCGTGCCGGTGTGACTTTCAAATACACCGAGACCGGTCCGCAAGGTTTGCTCAGCGGCAAGCGCGCCTACGTGCTGACCGCTCGCGGCGGGATCTACGCCGGCAGCACCGCGGATCATCAGGAACCTTACCTGCGTCAGGTCATGGGCTTCATCGGCATCCACGACGTCACGTTCATTCACGCCGAAGGCATGAATCTGGGCGGCGACTTCCAGGAAAAAGGCCTGAACCAGGCCAACGCCAAACTGGCCCAGGTCGCCTGAGCCGTTAATCGCCAGATAATCGCTGGATGGTCTAGTGACCTGGCGCAACCCTTCAAGCCTGCACGCGCATCGAACCTCCCTTTGCACTTATTGCTCCTGAGTGCTCTAGCCCGATTGAACGCTTTAGCGAGATCGGGCTTTTTTTTGCCTATTGCACTGAATTGAATGCCTGATTTATATCCGGCATGCTCCGGTAGATGACACCGTGCAGCAACTGGCTATTCATGCCGTGAGCGGTGTTGTGACGGCGGCTCAACCGTTGATGGTCATTGTGCCCAAGGATCAGCCGATGGAAGATGAGGCCATGTTGGAGAGCAAGGACGTCGGTTTTGTCTGGCAAGGCCAGCCCGCTACCGTGAAAGTTGAAACCTTCACCTTCACCAAATACGATACTGTCTAGGGTGAAATAGTCAGCGTTCCCAATGATGCAATTGAAGGCGAGAAGCGCGGGCTGATCTATAGTAGTCGGATTCGTTTGTCGCAGGACGCCATTGTTGTTCACGGTAAAAAATTGCCCTTGTCTCCCGGGATGTCGGTCACGGTGGAAGTGAAGACGGATCGCAGGAAGGTGATTGATTATTTCTTGAGTCCGTTGCAACAGTACACGGATGAAAGTTTGTGGGAAAGTTAGGTTTGCGCCAAGGTTTTTGCTTTTGTACTGCGAGAAAGTTTGGTCAGTGAGCTATTCGTTACGAGCGGTATGGAGGCGTTAATGGGGGAGTTAAAAGTATTTTTCAGGGGGCTGGAAGGCGGCGTAGTCTATCTTGGGTTGCTGCTGGCGAGTTTAGTTGCTGCGAAGTTAAGGTCCGCGAACGTCGCCTCGCTATTTATAGGGGGTTGCAGCGTTCCGCTTACTTTTTTTTGTTATGTCGTTTGGCTTTATGCGAGTGGTGGTGATAAGTGGAGTCCGACGATGCTTCTTATTGAGGCGTTAGCGCTTGCGCAGCTCGGTTGGTTGGGGGGAGGGTTGGCTTTAGTAGGGGGGCTGATTAAAGCAGATGTGCTGAAAAAAGCGGCGTTGTGGATTTCCATTGTATCGGTAACTTGTCATGGCCTGTTTTTGGCGTCGATTTATGTTTTTGGATATGGCTCTTCATAATTGGGTCTTGATCGTGATTTATCTATATTGATTTGCTAGAAGGAATTGAGTGGTATCGTTTAGTAAATCTACACTTGACTATATACAGGATGATGCTGAGAAGGCTGAAGAAGTAGTTGGTGTTCTGATGTTGTGGCAGGCAGAGATTGAAGCTCCTTTTGGTAATGAACAAGTACGACGAGGTGCAAGGTTTTGAATGGATAGAATGAAAGATGTTTTTGTGGATTTTGATGGTTTTATTTTTTTGTTTTAGTGTTATTTGGTTTTGTTTTCATGAGGGCCAAACGCAAGCATGCACAGTCTATATTTGTTTGGTGCGTTAGTTTTCCACTTACGATTTACTGTTGTTTTGTTTGGGCGTATGGGCGCTGGGGTAGGGAGTGGATTGATTTTTCAACAGTTGTATTCGAATTTCTAGCGTGCTCTCAAATTGGGTGGTTAGGGAGTGCGTGTGCTTTGGTAGGTGTACTTGCAAAAGTAGACGTTGTAAGGAAAGTTGGATTGTGGGTTTCTATCAGTTCGGTAGTTTCTCATGGCCTGTTTTTAGTGCTGGTGCTAATTCTAGGGTCGGGTAGTTAGATTTTTTAATAGATAAATCAAAGGAGTGGATTGTCTTTCGGTAATCAACACTTGAATGTCTTCAGTCTATGGTGGGTGAAGCAAAAAAATATCGAAGACTCTGGGTGTGAAAGACGTCCCCGCGCAGGGCATGCTGGACGGCTTGAGCCTGAAATTTGCCGGTGATTGCTGCCAATTGGCAATAGAGTGACCGGTATAGCTGCCGAGCCCTGGAGGCCGGCAGCTGTCCAGGAATTTGTGTATGGATACCCTTTTAGGCCGGGGCGTTAGCGACGACCGGCAAAAACCGCTATCGTCGCCGCCATTCGAAATGAGGCGACCATGGGCTATCTACTTTTTGTCACGCTGATCCAGGCGTTTTCCTTCAGTTTGATCGGCGAATACCTGGCCGGACATGTCGACAGTTACTTCGCGGTGCTGGTGCGGGTGCTGCTGGCGGGGCTGGTGTTCATTCCTCTGACGCGCTGGCGTCAGGTCGAGCCGGCGTTCATGCGCGGGATGTTGTTGATCGGCGCGCTGCAGTTCGGCGTGACCTACGTCTGTTTGTATTTGAGCTTCCGGGTGCTGACGGTGCCGGAGGTGTTGTTGTTCACCATCCTCACGCCGCTGCACGTGACCCTGATTGAAGACGCGCTGAATCGGCGCTTCAATCCGTGGGCCTTGATCGCGGCATTGGTGGCAGTGGCGGGCGCGGCAGTGATTCGCTATGACCGGATCAACCCGGACTTCTTCATGGGCTTTTTGTTGTTGCAACTGGCCAACTTCACCTACGCCGCCGGGCAGGTGCTCTACAAACATCTGGTGGCTCGCCATCCTAGCGATCTGCCGCATTACCGGCGTTTCGGTTACTTCTATCTGGGCGCATTGGCGGTGGCGTTGCCGGCGTTTCTGCTGTTCGGCAAACAGAACTTCCTGCCCGAAGCGCTGCTGCAATGGGGCGTGCTGCTGTTCCTCGGTCTGGTCTCGACCGCGCTGGGTTTGTACTGGTGGAACAAGGGTGCGTGCCTGGTGAATGGCGGGACGTTGGCGGTGATGAACAACCTGCATGTGCCGGTGGGGTTGCTGATAAATTTGCTGATCTGGAATCAGCATGAGGCATTGGGGCGGTTGTTGTTTGGCGGTTCGGTGATTTTGATGGCGGTGTGGATCAGTCGGTTGGGTGTACGAAAACCTCTGACCGCCCACTGAATTCTGTGGGAGGGGGCTTGCCCGCGAAAGCGTTGTGTCAGGCGATATTGATATGGGCTGGCACGGCCTCATCGCGGGCAAGCCCGCTCCCACAGGTTCGAGGTGGTGTTACATGATGTGTTTTTCGGGCTCGGGAATGTGGCTCGTGCCCAGCATCGCCGGGAGCAACCCCGCCCGCAAATCACCGCCACTGGGTTGCTGATAAAGGCTCAGCCCGAACTCCGGCAACACCGCGAGCAGGTAATCGAAAATATCCCCCTGAATCCGCTCGTAATCGGCCCACGCTGTGGTGCGAGTAAAGCAGTAGATTTCCAGCGGAATGCCCTGGGCGGTGGTCTGCATCTGGCGAACCATGCAGGTCATGTTCGGTTGGACTTCCGGATGACTCTTCAGATACGCCAGCGCATAGGCGCGGAAGGTGCCGATGTTGGTCATCCGCCGACGGTTGGCCGCCATTGCCGCGACGTTGCCCTGGGCTTCGTTCCAGGCCTTGAGCTCGGCTGTCTTGCGGTTCATGTAGTCGGTCAGCAAATGCACCTGGGACAGTTTCTGTTCTTCATCATCACGAATAAACCGCACCCCGCTGGCGTCGATGAACAGGCTGCGTTTGATCCGTCGCCCGCCGGACTGTTGCATGCCTCCAGTTCTTGAACGATTCGGACATCAGGCGCCAGGTCGGGATCGACACAATGGTCTTGTCGAAATTCTGCACCTTGACCGTGTGCAAGGTGATGTCCACCACGTCACCGTCGGCACCGACTTGTGGCATCTCGATCCAGTCGCCGACCCGCAGCATGTCGTTGCTGGTCAGTTGCACGCTGGCGACGAACGATAGCAGGGTGTCTTTGTAGACCAACAAAATCACCGCCGACATGGCGCCCAGACCCGACAGCAGCAACAGCGGCGAACGGTCGATCAACGTGGCGACGATGATGATCGCGCCAAACACGAACAACACCATTTTCGTCAGTTGCACGTAGCCCTTGATCGAGCGGGTGCGGGCGTGTTCGGTGCGGGCATAGATGTCCAGCAGGGCATTGAGCAACGCGCTGATGGCCAGCACCAGAAACAGAATGGTGAACGCCAGCGCCACGTTGCCGAGGAAGTTCAGGCTGGTCTTGCTCAACTCCGGCACCAGATGCAGGCCGAACTGGATCAGCAGCGATGGCGTCATTTGCGCCAGGCGATGAAACACCTTGTTGTGGCGAAAGTCGTTGATCCAGTGCAGCGCCGGCTGGCGACCGAGCATTTTGGTCGCGTGAAGAATGAGGTAGCGCGCCACTCGTCCGAGCACCAGCGCCACCACCAGCAGCAACATCAGCGCGAGCGTGGAATGCAGGAGCGGGTGCTGATCGAGGGCACCCCAGAGGTCTTGGGCGTTGAGCCAGAGCTGTTTGATATCCATGGGCGAAAACGGTTCTTCTGTAGGACGCGACGGGGCGATTAGAGCATTTAAGAGGTTGCGGATGACGTTTTGAGACAAATCAGGCAACAAAAAAGCCACTGTTTGCAGCCGTTTGTATAAAGAAACTCGGCCTTCGCGCTCGAAACCGTTACCCTATGCAGCTGTTTTTTTGTATTTCTTCGAGGTAGCACCCGTGTTTTCCCAATTCGCCCTGCACGAACGTCTGCTCAAAGCCGTGGCCGAGCTTAAATTTGTCGAGCCAACGCCTGTGCAAGCAGCGGCTATTCCGCTGGCGCTCCAAGGGCGTGACCTGCGGGTGACAGCGCAAACCGGTAGCGGCAAAACCGCCGCCTTCGTTTTGCCGATCCTCAACCGCTTGATCGGTCCGGCCAAAGTCCGCGTCAGCATCAAGACCCTGATCCTGCTGCCGACCCGCGAGCTGGCCCAGCAGACCATCAAGGAAGTCGAGCGCTTCGCGCAGTTCACCTTCATCAAGTCCGGCCTGATCACCGGCGGTGAAGACTTCAAGGTCCAGGCTGCCATGCTGCGCAAGGTGCCGGACATCCTGATCGGTACGCCGGGCCGGATGATCGAGCAACTGAACGCCGGTAACCTCGACCTCAAGGAAGTCGAAGTGCTGGTGCTCGACGAAGCCGACCGCATGCTCGACATGGGCTTTGCCGAAGACGTGCAGCGTCTGGTGGACGAGTGCACCAACCGTCAACAGACCATGCTGTTCTCCGCCACCACCGGCGGTTCGGGCCTGCGCGAGATGATCGCCAAGGTCCTGAACAACCCTGAGCACTTGCAGCTCAACGCGGTCAGCCAGTTGAACGAAACCACCCGTCAGCAAATCATCACCGCTGACCACAACCAGCACAAAGAACAGATCGTGAACTGGCTGCTGGCCAACGAGACCTACCAGAAGGCCATCGTGTTCACCAACACCCGGGCCATGGCCGACCGTATCTACGGCCGCCTGGTGGCGCAGGAATACAAAGCGTTCGTGCTGCACGGCGAGAAGGACCAGAAAGACCGCAAACTGGCCATCGACCGTCTGAAGCAAGGCGGGGTGAAAATCCTCGTCGCCACTGACGTCGCTGCCCGTGGCCTGGATGTGGACGGCCTGGACCTGGTGATCAACTTCGACATGCCGCGTAGCGGCGACGAATACGTTCACCGCATCGGTCGCACCGGCCGCGCCGGCAACGATGGCCTGGCCATCTCGCTGATCTGCCACGGCGACTGGAACCTGATGTCGAGCATCGAGCGCTACCTCAAGCAGAGCTTTGAGCGCCGCACCATCAAGGAAGTCAAAGGCACCTACGGCGGACCGAAAAAGGTCAAAGCCTCGGGCAAAGCCGTTGGCGTGAAAAAGAAAAAAGTCGACGCCAAGGGCGACAAGAAGAAAACCGGCGCCAAGGCACCGACCAAGCGCAAAATCGCCAACCGCCCGAAGACCGACGCCCTGTCGCTGGTCAGCAAGGACGGCATGGCGCCTTTGAAACGCCGCAAGCCGGAAGCGCCGGCGGCTGAATAAAGCGTCGTAGCGATCCAATAAAAACCCGGACAGTGTCCGGGTTTTTTTACGTCAAAAGATCTTGTCATCTACCCCCCGGCTTTGTTCTTCGCCGATTCCAACTCCTTCAAACGCTGATCGATCAACTGGCACTTGTCCGGCAAATCCTTGCTGGCCGTCTCCAGGTCCATCTTCTGCAACTCGTCATTGATCTCCTTGGCCTTGGCCGGGTTCTGCTCAGTGATCTTGGCGACTTCCTTGGCCAGTTGTTCACGCTTGGCAGTGGCTTCCTCGGGAGGGCACGCCCAGACGGGGAGGGCGCAGGCGAGGGTGGCGGCGAGGATCAGTTTCAGCAGGGTGGTTTTCATGAGCAGGGCCTCATTTATCGATGTCACGGCGTTATTGAGTTGAGGGTTCCTCGCTTCAGAAAGTTCAGGCAATAAACCAAAACCCGCGAACTAGAGCCTTCGCAAAAAACATCCTGGACGGCTTATTGACGCCAGAATGATGGCAAATTAATATCGCGCCATCACATTGATATCACTTTGCCGTTTCGAGGGACCGAACAGACCATCCGCACGCTGATGCAATGGTTGTTTACGCCACGCTCTGGACCTTCTGCCCCAGGCGCGCACCTACCCACTTATGACGTATTCGCTCAGCAAGCGCCCCCTGCGTCTGCCGAGTCGGGACGGCTTTGTCTGTGATTTGCTCATTCCATTCTTGCCGTTCGCAACGAGATCTTTTGACATGGACGTTCGCCACTTCGCCTTCCTCGCTGGACAGCCCTCTGCTGCGGTCAAAAATCGCGAGCACTTCTGGGGCATGCCCAAGCGCGGGTTGGCGTTCCTGTTGGCCAACGTCATGTTCTGGCAGCCGATGTGGGCGCAGGCGGACGGGATCGTGGTGGCCACGCCCGGCACCAGTCTCGGGCAGGCCGGCAATGGCGTGCCGATCATCCAGATCGCCACCCCCAACGGCACGGGCCTGTCGCATAACCAGTTTCACGATTACAACGTCGGCACCCAGGGGGTGATCCTCAACAACGTCGCCAACCAGACCGGCGCCACGCAACTGGGCGGGATCATTGTCGGCAACCCGAACCTGACCAACGGGGTCGCCGCGCAAACCATCCTCAACGAAGTGGTCGGCGGCAGTCCCAGTCAGTTGCGCGGCTACACCGAAGTGGCGGGGCAGTCGGCGCGGGTCATTGTCGCCAACCCCTACGGCATCAGTTGCAACGGCTGCGGCTTCATCAACACCCCGCGAGTGACCCTGACCACCGGCAAACCGGTGCTGGACAACGGTCGTCTCGATCGCTTCCAGGTCGATCAGGGCAGCGTCACCATCGACGGCGCCGGGCTGAACGCCAACAACGTCGACCGCTTCGAAATCATCACCCGCAGCGCGAAGATCAATGCCGAGATCCAGGCCAAGAACCTGACCATCATCGCCGGTCGCAACGACGTCAATGCCGATAGCCTCAACGCTACAGCCCGTGCCGATGACGGTAGCGCCAAACCACAACTGGCGATCGACTCTTCCGCGTTGGGCGGCATGTACGCCGGGGCGATCAAACTGGTGGGCACCGAAGCCGGGGTCGGGGTGAAACTCGATGGCAACCTGGCCACCAGCGGTGGCGATATCCAGCTCGATGCCAACGGCCATCTGAGCCTTGCGCAGACTTCTGCCACAGGCGCCGTGAACGCCAAAGCCGCGAGCCTCGACGCTCGCGGCCCGGTCTACGGCGGCACCGCCGTCAACGTGCAAACCCAAGGCAACCTGACCAACCAGCAAACCCTCGCCGCCCGGGACAGCATCGCGCTGACGGCCGGCGGTGTGCTGACCAACAACGGCATCATCGAAGCCGGGGTCAATGCTGATACCAGCCGTAATGCCAATGGCGATGTGAGCCTGAGCGCGCAGAACCTTACCAACACTGGCAAAAGCGTTATCGCCAGCCGCAACCTGACGGTCAATACCGCGCAGACGTTGAATAACCAGGGCGGCACTTTAAGCGGGCAGAAAAAAACCAGCATCACTGCTACCACGCTGGATAACCAGAACAACGGCCGGGTATTGGGCAGCGGCGCTCTGGAGTTGAAAGCCTCGCAGGTGCTCAACACCCAGGGTGTCATCACCAGCAATGGCAACCTCACAGCCGCTCTCGGCCACCTGAACAACCACGATGGCGAAGTTTCCAGCGCCGGCACCACCACTATCACCGTCACGACACTGGACAACAGTGACGGCCAGGTCACGGGCGACGTTGCCCTGAACATCGGCTTGATCGGCGCCTTGAATAACCAGAACGGCGTGCTGGGTTCCGGCCAAAGCGTGAGCATCAGCGCCGCCAGCCTGGATAACAGTCATGGCGGCAGCCTGGTCAGCGACGGCAGCTTCACCGCACGCATCAATGGCTTGTTCGATAACCAGAATGGCGACCTGAGTGCCAAAGGCGTGGTCGACCTGCAAACCGGCAGCCTCGACAACCGCAATGGCAGCCTGACCGGCAAGGATCGCCTGACCCTGCGCAGCGATTCGCTGGACAACCGCACCGGCAAAGTACGCGCAGGCAAAGACCTGCAACTGACCGTCGGACAACTTGATAACCGCCAGCAAGGTCTGCTCTACAGCCAGGCGGCCATCAACTTCAACGGCACTCATCTGGATAACCGCGACGGTTTGCTCAGTGCAGCGGGGGCGGTGCAACTGCAGGCAGCCAGCGTCGACAACAGCGGCGGTCGTATCTCCAGCACAACCGATCTGACGGCCAAGGTTGCGCAATTCACCAACCAGGGCGGCGAGCTTGTCGCTCAAGGAATGTTGACCCTCAATGGCAACGGGCTCGATAACCGCAACGGCGGACTGGTAGGTGCGACAAAAGCGCTGAAACTCAACGTCGATGAGGTGGACAACCGGGGCGGCGAAATCTCCAGCGCCGTTGATGTGGCCATTGAAGGCCAAAGGCTGAACAACAGTGACAACGGCAAGGTCCTGGCCGGCACCGAGCTGGGCCTGAAAGTGGCGCAGATCATCAACCAGACCAAGGGGCTGTTGTTCGGCAAGGGCGCCACGACGGTAACGGGGCAGAGTCTGGACAACAGCGGTGGCAGCCTGGTCACTCAGCTTGGGCTGGATATCCGCCTCGACAACGCGCTAAGCAACATCGAAGGCCTGATCAGCAGTGAAGGCACCCTGACGGTCAACGCGGCGAGCCTCGACAGCACCCGCGGCAACGTGTCGAGCGCCGGCGCGTTGGCGCTGACAACGACAGGAGTGCTGAACAATCAGGGCGGGTCGATCACCACCGACAGCGGCTTGACCCTCAACAGCCAAAGCCTGAACAACAGCCAGAACGGCCTGATCAGTGGCAAGAGCGCGACCGCCGTCACCACGGGTACGTTCGACAACACTCAGGGCGGTCAATTGATCAGCGGCGATACGCTCGACCTGACCGCGACCCAGGTCAGTAATGGCGTTGCCAGCCGAATCGCCAGCGATAAGGCCCTGACCGCCAGTGTCACCGGTTTCGATCAGCAGGGCGGTCAGCTGTTCAGCAAAACCGTCCTGAGCCTGGACTTGAATCACGGCCAACTGAACAACCAGAACGGGCTGATCAATGCACCATTGCTGATGTTGAAAAATCTCAAGGACGTCAACAACCGGAACGGTGAAATCTCCAGCGCCCAGGCCTTCACACTGGCAGCCCAGAACCTGGATAACAGTAACGGCAAGCTGATCAGCAGCCAGGATTTGACGCTGCATATCGATCAACTGCTCGCCAGCATCAAGGGGCTGATTTCCGCACAGACCCTCGAGGTGCGCAGCGCGCGCCTGGACAACACCGGCGGCTTGATCAGCAGTCATGGCACCCTCGGGATGACGGTGGACGGTCAGATCGTCAATCAGGATGGCACTTTCATCGCTGACGGTGATGTGCATCTCAGAGCCGATAGCCTGGACAACACCCGTGGCCAGATCGCCGGTAAAGCCGATGTCACGGCCAACGTTGCGACCCTGAACAATCAGGGCGGTCAGTTGATCGCAACCGGTGGGCTCACCCTGACGGGCATCAACCTCGATAACCGGTTTGGCGGCCTTATCGGCGCAACCAACGCGCTGCAACTGAACGTCGAATCGGTCGACAACCGCGGTGGCGAGTTGTCGAGCAAGTCAGATGTCACGCTGATCGGCAACAGTCTGGACAACAGCGATGGCGGCCAGGTATTCGCTGAAGGCGCACTGTCCCTGACAGTCGAAAACATCATCAACCGCGCCAAAGGTCTGCTCTCGGGCAAGGCCGATCTGACATTGACCGGCCGCGATCTCGACAACAGTGGCGGCTCGCTGTTGAGTCAGAAAAACCTGAAGCTCGATCTCAAGGGTGATCTCAATAACAGCCAAGGCTTGCTCAGCGCTGAAGGCACACTCGGGGTCACAGCCGCGAGCTTGACTAACACCCAGGGCAGTGTTTCCGCGGCAGGGCCGCTGACGTTGACCACCACCGGCGCCATTCTCAACCAGGGCGGCGAGATCGTCACGGATGCTGGCATCACACTCAACAGTGCCAGCCTCGACAACCGCAATAACGGCAGCATCAGTGGCAAGGGGGCGGTGATCGTCAACACCGGTGTACTGGATAACAGCCTCACCGGTCGCTTGAACAGCGGCGCCAGTCTGGACCTGACCACCACTCAACTGACCAACCAGGACGGCGGCCGCATCGCCAGTGTCGGGGCCCTGACGGCCAGTGTCACCGGCCTGGATCAGCAAGGCGGGCAACTGTTCAGCAACACGTCTCTGACACTGGATCTGAACCAGGGTCAGTTGAACAACCAGAATGGTCTGATCAGCGCGCCGTTGTTGATGCTCAAAAACCTCACCGACGTTAATAACAACGGCGGCGAAATCTCCAGCGCCGAGGCTTTCACCATCGCTGCTCGCAGCCTGGACAACAGCAACGGCAAACTGCTGAGCAATCAGCCCCTGACCCTGCGCATCGATCAGGCACTGACCAACCTCAAAGGCCTGATCGCCGCCGCAGCACTCGACGTCAAAGCCGCCAGCCTGGACAACAGTGGCGGTACGCTGACCAGCCGCGCCAACCTCGACCTGAACCTCGACGGGCTGCTGACGAACCAGAGCCAGGGACTGATCAACGCCACCACGGGGCTGACAATCAACAGCAGCGGCCTGAATAACCAAAACGGTTCTTTGCTGGGCAGCGCCATTGCCATCGACTTCGGGGCGGCCACCGGCGACCTGAACAACGGTGCCGGCCTGATCACCATCACGGGTTTGCTGAGTCTCAAGCACCTGCGTGACCTGAACAACCGGAACGGCGAAATCTCCAGCAGCCAGAGCCTAGACCTGACAGCCCGCGCACTGGATAACAACAGCGGCAAACTGATCAGCAACAACCTGCTGACGGTCAACGCCGACACGGTACTCAACCAGGGCGGTCTGATCTCCGGCTGGCAGGGCCTGAGCCTCACCAGCAACAGCCTGGACAACCGCAACAAAGGCACATTGTCGAGTCATGACAGCGATGTGGCTGTCACCGCAAGTGGTGCCATTCTCAACAGCGGTGAAGGTGCGCTGGTCAGCCAGAAAACCTTGAGCGTCAACGCAGCAAGCCTGGACAACAGCAACGGCGGCATTCTGTCCAGCGGCGGCAACCAGACGCTGACCCTCAACGGCCTGCTGAACAACGCTCAGGGCGGTTTGATCGACAGCGGCGCAACCCTGGCGATGCAGGCGATGACCCTGGGTAATGCCGGCGGCACCGTCAACGCAAAACAGGACCTCAGTTTCACCGGCACCACACTGGATAACACCGGCGGCAATCTGATCGGCAACGGTGCCGTGACCCTCGACCTGCTCGGCGCCCTGACCAACACCAACGGCAAACTGGCCAGCGCCGGCCCACTGCTGGTGCAACGCGCCACGCAAATCAATAACCAGGGCGGTCAAATCGCCAGCCAAGGCTTGATGACGTTGCTCACCGGTGGCCTGGACAACCGCAATCTCGGCACCATCGCGGCCAATGATCTACTGACCATCACCACGGGCGGCACGGTACAGAACAGCGCCGACGGCCAGATCTACAGCCAGAATGGCGACCTGCAAATCCAGGCCGCCAGCCTCGTCAACGCCAAGGGCACTCTGCAAAGCCAGGGGGCTTTGAACCTCACCATCGGCGGCGATATCGACAACCAGAGCGGCCGCATTGTGGCCAAGGACGGCGACCTGTCGATCAAGGCCGGCAACCTCGATAACCGCGGCGGCGTGCTCGCCAGCCTGCAAGCCGCGTTCACGGCCAACC
This sequence comes from Pseudomonas sp. GGS8, assembly GCF_024168645.1. Lineage (NCBI taxonomy): Bacteria > Pseudomonadati > Pseudomonadota > Gammaproteobacteria > Pseudomonadales > Pseudomonadaceae > Pseudomonas > Pseudomonas sp. GGS8. The sequence goes on from NZ_JALJWF010000001.1 coordinate 3,512,529, forward strand.
TGACCGGCGTGCTGAAAAACGGCTATGACCTGAACAACAACCGCCGCAGCGGTGTCACCCAGGCCCAGCGCCTGAACCTGACTGCGCTGGCCGGTATCGATAACTACGGCGGGCGTATCGCTGCGCAAGGCGGCGACGCGACTGTCGTCACCGGCAACTTCGACAACCGCAACGGTGGCCTCTACGCCAAAGGCAAGGTCAACGTCACCGGCAACAACTTTGACAACAGCGGCGACAATGACGGCCAGATCGCCGGTCAACAGATCGACCTCAACCTCAGCGGCGCCCTGAACAACCGACTGGGCATCATCGAGAGCGACGGTACCCTGGCGATCAAGGCTGCCAGCCTCGACAACCAGACCGGTCAACTGCGCGCCCTCGGTGACATAGGCAAAACCAGCTTCCAGATCGGTGGCCTGTTCGACAACCGCAACGGCACCCTGGAAAGCGCCAACACTGACCTGACCATGGCAGTGGGCAGTTTCCTCAACGGTGGCGGCAGTCTGCTGCACGTGGGCAACGGTACTTTCGACATTTCCACCGCCAACGTCACCGGCGCCGGTGGCACCATCGTCACTCGTGGCGGCCTGACCCTCAACGCCGACAGCTGGACCAACAGCAACGTCATCCAGGCCGGGCGCCTGAACGTCAACGTAAACAATTTCAGCCAGACGGCGAGCGGGCAACTGCTGGCCTCGGACAGCCTCGTCGGTACCGGTGGCAATTGGTACAACGACGGGTTGATTGCCAGTAGCGGCAGCCTTGCCCTTAACCTGGGCGGTGGTTATAGCGGCAACGGCGGCGTGAGCAGTGTCGGTAGTCTTGGGCTGAGTGCTGCGCAGATCGACCTTACCTCCATGGCCAGCATCACCGCCGGCACGACCGGAAGCATCAGCAGCAGTGGCAGTCTGACGAACTTCGGCCGCCTCACCTCGGCTGGGGCACTGACCGTCAACGCGGCCTATCTGAAGAACCAGGGAACCCTTGGTAGCGGCGCAAACTTACAAGTGAACGCCACTTCGCTGCTCAACCAGAACGGGCTGATCTTCAGCGGCGGCGACATGGCGTTGCGGGTGAATGACTTCACCAACCGTTATGCGGATGTGTATAGCCTCGGCAACATCAGTATCGCCAGGGATGACAGCAATGGATTGAGTGCGTCGATCTCCAACATATCGGCGACTATCGAAAGTACTGGCGACCTGAGCCTGGCGGCCGCATATATCGAGAACCGCAAGGACGTGTTCCAGGCTACGGGCGGGTTGGTCTCCGGCTATATCGGGGTGCAATGCTACACCTGCTCTGCATTTGACCCACTCGTTGGATTTCAGACCGATAGTCATCTGGTTTGGGTGGAAAACTATACGTCTCGGATCGTCCAGGATTCGGCGTCGGCCAGTATGACGGCAGGACACAATTTTCTGGGCCGCGGCGGAGATTTTCTCAATCAGGCCTCGACGGTTAGCGCCGGCGGCAACTTGACCATGAACCTGCAGACGTTCACCAATCAGGGGGCCTCTGTTGGCGACTATAGCGTCCTACGTTCGTTTGCCTCCCCCGGAGATGAGCAAAAATATTTGGGTTTCTGGCACTCGATCATGGATTACAACGCCGCTAATGACCCTTCCTATGACTCCGGTATTTTGGGTTATGCAGAGGCAGGGGGGGGAGGGCCATTTATTCACCCTAATTTGCATCTTTGGACCAGTGACAATGTCGAATCCCTGAGCCGTGTATTGGAAAAAGGTGGAGCTCGGGAGGGTAGCGCCTGGATTCACTTCGGCTCGATAAATGTTGAATATGGTGGCGGCTATGAGGAGTTTACCTCGCCTCACTACAGCAGCGATGGAGTACGAGCTCCAGCGCCAGACGCGGTTCAGAATGCGGCTTTCTTCGAAAATACGGTGACCTATAGCAACCCGTCTACTTACGCCAACGCGGTGGTGCAAGCCGGTGGCGCAGTTAACATCACCGCGTCGCAAAATCTCACCAATAGCGTGGTCCGTGAGGGAGTGGTCATTGGCTCCGGCGTATCACGTGTTGGCTCGACCCAGCTCAGTGGACAGCCCGCGCCGACTATCGTCAACCTCAACGCCCAACTACCGCCCAACCTGGCCCAACAGCAAGTCAACCCGCTGGCCTTGCCTGGCTTCGCTCTGCCCACCGGGCAAAACGGCCTGTTCCGCCTTAGCGGCCAAGACAGCAGCACGCCAGCGGCCAGCGGTCCGCAAAGCTGGACCATGGGCGGCGGCAGCGTCAGCACGACCCAGCGTGAGCAACCAGTTTCCAGCGTCCAGCCACGGAACATTCTACCGGTCAGCAACACTCAGGCCTCCGCCAGCAGCGTTGACCTGAAGCCTGTTGATTATGTGGCGTCGAACGTGGGCGTTGGCGCCAGCGCGATCAACGTCAGCGCACCGGCTGCCAATTCAACCGGCTCGGCACTACCGGGTCGTTCCACGGCCTTTACCATCAATCGCGTCCAAGGGTTGCCGGCCAGCAGCGGTCAGTCCAAACCGCAGAAATACCTGATCGAAACCAACCCGGTACTCACCGACCTCAAGCAATTCATGAGCTCGGATTACCTGTTGTCGAACCTGGGTTACGACCCCGACCAAAGTGCCAAGCGTCTGGGAGATGGCCTTTATGAACAACGCCTGATCCAGCAAGCGGTAGTGGCTCGTACCGGTCAGCGCTTCATCGATGGCCAGACCAGCGACGAAGGCTTGTTCAAATATTTGATGAACAACGCCATCGCCAGCAAAACAGAGCTCAACCTGTCGTTGGGCGTCAGCCTGACCTCCGAACAAGTCGCAGCCCTGACCCATGACATTGTCTGGATGGAAAACGCCGAGGTGAACGGCGAGCAAGTGCTGGTGCCGGTGCTGTACCTGGCCAACGCCAACAATCGCCTGGCCGCCAACGGTGCCTTGATCCAGGGCAGCGACGTGACCCTGATCGCCGGCAAAGACCTGAATAATGCTGGCACCTTGCGCGCCTCCAACAACCTGTCGGCCACGGCCACCAACGACCTGGTCAACAGCGGCCTGGTGGAAGCCGGCAATCGGCTCGACCTGAAAGCCGGCAACAACATAGTCAACAAGGCCGGCGGCATCATCGCCGGCCGTGATGTCTCGCTGACCGCCACCCGGGGCGACGTGATCAACGAACGCACCGTCACCACTCATGAAAGTGGCAGCGGTTATCGCGACGAGCGCACGGACTTCGTCGATAACGCGGCCCGCATCGAAGCCGGACACTCGCTCACCCTCAACGCCGGACGCGATATCAATAACGTTGGCGGCGTGCTGAAAAGTGGTGCTGATACCACGATCACCGCCGGTCGTGACGTCAATCTCACTTCAGCCGAACAGATCGTCAGCGGCGAGCGGGGTCAGCATCGTGATCAGACCATTACCCAATATGGCTCAGACATCGATGTAGGGCAGGACCTGAAGGTCAATGCCGGACGGGATATCACCGCTATAGCCAGTCAGATCGACGCCAAGCGCGATGTGAGCATGAGCGCTGTCGGCGACTTGACCCTGGCCTCGGCGGCGGATGAGCAGCACTCGTACAGCAAGAGCAAGAAGATTACCAGCCAGCAAGATCATGTCCATCAGGTAGCCACCACCGTTACAGCAGGCGGCAATGTTGCGCTGAGCGCGGGTAACGACCTGACGCTTATCTCCAGCAAGATCGCCGCGGGGGACGAAGCCTACCTGGTGGCCGGCGATAAACTTCAGTTGCTGGCCGCGCAAGACAGCGATTATTCGCTGTACGACATGAAGAAAAAGGGTGGTTTCGGTAGCCTGAAGACCCAGCATGATGAAGTCACTGACGTAAAAAACGTGGGTAGTGAGATCCAGACCGGCGGTTCTTTGGCTCTGATCAGCGTTGGCGACCAGCGGTACCAAGGCGCCAAGCTCAACAGTGGTGGAGACCTGAACCTGAGCAGTGGAGGGAGCATCACCTTCGAAGCCGTCAAGGACCTGCATGACGAAAGCCACACCAAAAGTGATAACAACGCGTTCTGGGTATCAGCCAAAGGCAAAGGCAACACTGACGAGACCTTGCGCCAGAGTGAGTTGACCGCACAGGGGCAGGTGACGATTAACGCTGTCAACGGCCTGCACATCGACCTCAAGCAGATCGATCAAGACACGGTTGCACAAAGCATCGATGCGATGGTCAAGGCCGATCCGAGTCTGGCCTGGATAAAAGACGCCGAACAGCGCGGTGATGTCGACTGGCGCCAGGTCAAGGAAATCCACGAGTCCTTTAAGTACAACACTTCGGGTCTTGGACCCGCATCGAAGGTGATCATCGCGATCCTCATGTCAGCCATTCTCGGCCCTGCCGGGCTGGGCCTGGGCGGGGTAGAGGGGGCGGCAGAGATCAGCCTGGCCACTACGGCAGTCACCAGTCTTATCGATGAAAAAGGCAATCTGGGCAGTGCGCTGAAGGACACCTTCAGCTCGGGTAGTTTGAAAAACGCGGCAGTCGCTGGCATTACCGCCGGAGTACTGGATTATGCCGACACCAACTGGTTCGGAGATGCCGGGGGCTCCACCGTCACCAGCGCCGGACCGCTTCAAGACGCCAATTACACAAGTGACATGCTCAGTTGGAGCAATGCTGAGCAGGCCTTACTGCGCGCTGGTGGGCATGCCCTGATCAACGGTGGGATTTCTACGGTGATCAATGGCGGAAGCTTCGGTAAGAATCTGAGTAGCGCGGCCTTGGGAGAGGCCATTAATCTTGGTGCGGCAGCCGGTAACAAAGTCATCGGCGATATAACGAATGACATCTCGAGCAAATTGGTCATGCATGCCTTGCTCGGTGGCTTGCTATCGAAAGCTGCAGGTCAGGATTTTGCCAGTGGTGTTGTCGCTGGCGGCGTGGCCGAAGGCCTGACACCACTGGTCAATGCCGCGTTGTCCAACTATGTCAGCAAGATTTTTGACGCGAACAACCTGAGCCTCCAGGGTAGCCAGGCCAAAATCACCACGGCGCAATTGATTGGCTTGGTTTCGGGGGCGATGGCCGGCGGTGATCCCAATATCGGCGCGTTGATCGGTGGGACGGCGGAGAAGTACAACGATCAAGGGCACCCGTTTACCGATCCTACAGTGCTGTTTGGTGATGACGGCGCGCCTCTGCAAGGCGGCATGACTGCGCTGGATAAGGCTAAGGCACAGTTGTCATTGGCGATCTTGTTTACGTTGGTTCCGGAGCTTTTTTCGGAAGGGTTTATAGCCAAGATTGGCACAATGTTCAACGAGATGGGGGAGGGTGCGGGTGTAGGGGTAACGGCGTCGGGAGGTGGAGCTGCAGTTGACGCGGGTGCAAGCGCAAGCACAGGTGCAGGTGCAGGTGAGACTATACTGGGAGAGGCGGGTGAGAATGCTGGTGCAAAAGGCATTGATAAAATTTTTGAAACCGGTCGCACGCCAAAAGCAAGTGAGTTAAAGGAGTACGCGGAGGCTCAAGGCTGGAAACCCTCTCAGACCGATGGTGGCCCCCTCAAATACGTTGACGAGAATGGCATTCCTCGTGTGACAATCAAACAAGGTAGCTCGCGCGCGCCAGGAAGTTCTGATCCACATGTTGAGTTCAAGGACGCCACAGGCCAAAGAACCGATGCCTTTGGTAATCCGGTAACTAGGAAAAGCCCAGGAAATCACACAAAAATTGACTTCGATCTTTGAGAGCAGACATGGACTATTATGAAATTCTATCGCTCTCAAATTTTTATCTCGAAGATAGCTACGTTTTGTCGATTGATGAGATAGAAGGATCACTGATTTTTGAACTGGAAGCTGTTCTTACTAAGAATCACCCGCAATATGAAGAACCTAAAAATGGAGAGCAGTACTGCTATCGCAAGGTTTTATTGCGGTTTTTTAGCGCGGACTCTATCGAATGGCTTGATAGGAGACTCATAGGGTTTGTAGATAGGACAGGTGATTTGGACTATGGAAATATAGACAGCTTTGTTAAAGATGATGGGGCTTACATTCTGTCTGGCGATTGGGGGCGGGTCATAATTCGGGGAGGTGAGGTAGAAGCGGTTATCACTGATTAGTAGGTGCAAAAGTTAGCGGCGTTGTACCCGCTCCAGGCGATCAAGACTTCAGCGGTCCAATTCCAGTATCCCCGTAAAAAACAGCCTCTAGTTGGTAGGGGAGTGGTGCTTATGTTGGTGTAGATAAATACACCGATACCACTATCAGTGAAGGGACTTTAGTGGTTGGAGCTGTGCCTGGTCAGTCACCGTACTACACAACCATCCACGGCTTTGAAAGCACCGATGGTACGGCTAAGGGTTATTATGAGGGCTTGCAGATTCAGCCTAACTTGACGAATATTGCGTATCCACCATATCGAAATGGAGTAACAATCTATAAGGTAACCAGCGATGTTAAAATTGGTGCGGGCAACGCTTCGGCAAATCCACAGTTCGGAATAGGTGGCGTAGAACAGGTATTTATTCCGAATTTTGAAAATGTGCTGGTACCTCTATATTCGATTCCATTTAGGAACTAACATCATGTCAGAATTAACTTATCTAAAAAAGTGGTAGTGTGATTCTTGATGGGTTTAAAGAAATAAGGTCGGGGCTTTCTGCGCTCGAAACTATGGAGCGGGGGGGTGGTATTTGATCGTGAAGTCGATTTTAAAAATGGTTGGGTTATGCGTGCTAGTAATTCGCACGTTATCCTCGGCTATAAGGTTAATGTGAGTTTCAACTTTTTAATGATAGTCTTGAAGCTTTTGGTTTTTCTTTGGCTGATGAGGATTTAGAGGGGCTAAAGAAGAAACATGATTATATTTTATTGGAATAATTGGGTCCCCCCCCCCCCCCCCCCCCCCCCCCGGAGAAAGAATAAAGTTATGATGGTCTACGAGTTTTCTTGGGGGACTATAACTTCTCAAATAGATCCACGAGGAGGAGCCTGTAGTGTGGGAGTTAATTGGAGGAAAGAGACGTAGGGTGCAAAAAAATGTATCGACTAATCCAAGTGAGGCGTTTTTTGTCTGGCCAAATAGATGGAGTTGGTGACACAGATATAGCCCAGCAGATTGCGGAGCAACAAGGAGGGACTACCCTAGAAGCATTAGCGCTGACTCAGGAAGATCGTTGAAACGATCAAAGCCAACCGAGTGGCAGAACAGAGGGCCATAGCCTTGAAAGCTACCTAGGTCAACGATTTCTCGGGAGATATACGGGGACAGACCACATTTTTAAACGTGGTCTGTCCCCGATTTCTGGCGCCTTTGAAACGCCGCAAGCCGGAAGCGCCGGCGAGAGTGTCAGATTTTTTGTGTGCGGGCCGGTAGCGGCCTGCCGTCAGGCAGGCCTTAGTTTTACCAGGTCGGCCTGATAAATCGATCTCCGTACAGGATCGCAAATTGATTCATCGCACTCTTCCAGTCATGGGCCGGCTTGCCCCAGTTCGCGGTGATGTTGCGTAAGCCCAGCCAGATCAACTTCGTCGCAGCATCGTCAGTTGGGAAGTGACCTCGGGTCTTGATGATCTTACGCAACTGAGCGTTGATACTCTCGATGGCGTTCGTTGTGTAGATCACTTTTCGTATGGCCGGGGGAAACACAAAGAATGGGATGACTCGATCCCAAGCGCGTTTCCAGGCCGCTACAACCGTTGGATATTGCTTACCCCAAGGACCCACTTCAAAGGCTAACAGCGCTTGTTCAGCAGCATCGGCATTAAGCGCTTGATAGACCGGCTTCAACGCTTTGGCCAGCTCGCGGCGTTTGTCCCACGCTGCGTAATCAAGGCTGCTGCGGATCAGGTGAACAATACAGGTCTGCAAAGTCGCTTCGGGGAACACGGCGCTAAGGGCCTCCGGCATGCCTTTGAGGCCGTCAGTTACCGCAATCAACACATCTTCGACACCTCGGGTTTTCAGGTCGTTGAAGACCTTCATCCAAAACTTGGCGCCTTCAGTTGTTTCAATCCAAATGCCCAGGATATCTCGGGTGCCGTCCGGCAAGACACCTAACGCCAAGTAGATAGCTTTGTTGCGCACCAAGCCTTCGTCGCGGATTTTGACTCGCAGCGCATCGAAGAAAATCACCGGGTACATCGGCTCAAGCGGTCGTTGTTGCCAGGCAGTGACCTCTTCCAAAACGGCATCGGTGACCGAGCTGATGAAGTCGTGAGATACGTCTGTTCCGTACTGCTCCGAGAGAAACGCGCGGATCTCGCGAACTGTCATGCCACGGGCATACATCGCAATGATCTTGTCGTCGAAACCTGTAAAACGGCGCTCGTGCTTGGGGATCAGGATCGGGGCAAAGCTTCCATCACGGTCTCTGGGAATGTCCAGACGCAGCGGGCCATCATCGGTCAACACCGTTTTGCCACTCTTGCCGTTGCGCTGGTTACTCGACTCCTCAGGGCGCTCCGCGCCCTGAGGATAGCCAAGATGATGGCCCAGCTCGGCACCAAGGGCTCGCTCAATGAGCGCCTTTTTGAACGCCATGGACGCATCCTGAATGGCTTCGGCACTCATCGGGCCGCTGACGAACTGGTCGATCAGCTCTTTTGGAATAGATGGAAGGTCACGGGAGGCCTCCGAGGCCGGTTTCTTTTTGGTCGGCATACATGCTCCTTTTCAACATGTTATGCCCGAACACAAAATTTCTGACAGTCCCGCGCCGGCGGCTGAATAAAGCGCCATAGCGATCCAATAAAAACCCGGACAGTGTCCGGGGTTTTTTTCGTCAGAAGATCTTGCCATCTAACCCCCGGCTTTGTTCTTCGCCGATTCCAACTCCTTCAAACGCTGATCGATCAACTGGCACTTGTCCGGCAAATCCTTGCTAGCCGTCTCCAGGTCCATCTTCTGCAACTCGTCATTGATCTCCTTGGCCTTGCCCGGGTTCTGCTCAGTGATCTTGGCGACTTCCTTGGCCAGTTGTTCGCGCTTGGCAGTGGCTTCCTCGGGAGGGCAGGCCCAGACGGGGAGGGCGCAGGCGAGGGTGGCGGCGAGGGTGATTTTTAGCAGGGTTTTCATGGAGACAGACCTCGGTCCCGGTGAAGGCGGGTTGTCCGGTTGAGGGTTGAAGGGCAGAAAAAGTTCAGTAACAGGAAGGGCGACCAAAGGTCGCCCGCTTTCATTCACTCCGCAACCTGCGCCCGCAGCCGTCTGCCAATGACATCCATCAAATCACAGCCATCGCGTAACGGAATGGCCAGCAGTTTGGAGAAGTCGGAAAGCACCACCGTGTCGCAACCGATCTCGGCGCGAAAGGCGATGTTTTCCAGCACTTGGGTGACGGTGCGAATGCGGTAGTCGGCCATGGCTTGCAGGACGTCGAGTGGAGCTTGGGTGTCGATGAGCAGGGAGGCCGGGATCAGGTCGATTCCGGTGAGGGGCATGTATCGATTCATTTGAAGATCTCTGTTTGATTGGCTAATGCCGTCACTCAGTCGTCGCCAAACGAGAGGGTGGCAGCTGTACGCAGGTTGGCGAACCGGTACAGAGAAACCGGCAGATCCGAAGATCTCCCGCGCACAGCCGCCATAAATAGCGGCTTTGCGGGTGCGTTGGCGCCTGCAATTAAGCTGATAGCCTTCGCATTCTCTATAATCAGGTCGCCAAACCTGAATCGCCATTTGGGCGACGGGCGGACTATAAGCTTCATCGTTCCAGCGGTGCAAGGCGCCTGATTCCGAGGTTGTTGTAGGGCATTTGCCAGGTGACAGTCAGGCAAACGGATGCAACCTACAGAACACCACATAACCTTGTGGGAGCGAGCTTGCTCGCGATAGCGGAGTGTCAGTCATCGTCAATGTTGAATGCCAGTCAGTCATCGCGGGCAAGCCCGCTCCCACAGGGTATTTGTGGTGTTCACGGATGTTGTGTTCAACCCGAGCCAATGCCCGCGATGGTTGCGGTCTACCCCCCATGACAGCAACTAGCCGGCGCCTTGTTCTCATACCGATCGTGATGCCTCACCCAATCCATGATCTCCTCTTCGTTACGGCCCTTGGGCGTTAGGTCGAGATAGTTGTAGGCCCCGACCAGCAGATCCAGGCCTCGTGCATAAGTCGAATAGGTATGGAAAATCTCCCCCGCTTCATTGCGATAAAACACGCTGAGCCCTGGGAGTTCTTCCTCTGCACCGTCGGTTTTTTCGTAGTTGTAGGTAGCTTTTCCGGCGGCGACGTCTTCGGCCCGGGCGCAGACGCCGAAGTCGTAGTTGAAGTCGCAGCCTTCGGACGAGACCCAGTCGAATTTCCAGCCCATGCGCTGTTTGAACGGTTGGAATTCGGCGAACGGTGCGTGGGAGACCGCGACCACGGCGACGTCGTGGTGGGCCAGGTGTTGGTTGGCGCCGTCGATGTGGTCGGAGAGGAACGAGCAGCCTGGGCAGCCTTCGTCCCAGCCGGCGGCGAACATGAAGTGATAGACGATCAACTGGCTGCGGCCGCCGAACAGGTCGGTCAGGCTCAGTTCGCCGTTGGGGCCCTGAAAGCGGTAGGGTTTGTCGATTTTTACCCAGGGCAGGGCGCGGCGTTCGGCGCTGAGTTTGTCTCGTTCTTTGGTGAAGGCTTTTTCGTGGGCCAGGTGTTGTTTGCGGGCGGCGAGCCATTCTTCCCGGGATACGACCGGATGAGTCTGAATGTTCATGGTGATTTCTCCTGCTTGCTGTGGCGAAAGTCGATCCGCGCAGAGGGGTAAACCGTCTTACACAGCCTAGTCGTTTGGCCTGGGTTCAAATCGACAGGCCGCCGGTCGGTTGGGGGAAAGACCTCGGCTGAACGGCTGCACTCCCTGTCGGTCACAACCTAAGAAGGCCATTTCACTCTAGGGCTTGGAGGTTGATCAGGATGACGACTTATAACTGGGATTTGATCGAGCATTTACTGCACGAAGTGCAGAACAGTGCTGGCCGCAGTTTCACTCCACGGCCTTATGCCGAGCAGTATGCGGCGGCGAAAGCCTCCGCGGGCGAGCCGTTCGAGAATCTGGATCGCCTGAAAACGGTGGCCGGTGAGTACGAAAAAATACTGCTGTTGCGGGGGTATATCGAGCCTCGGCCGGAGGATCAGGGTGGCAATGGCGAGAATTACATTTTGACACCCCGGGGCTCGAGTTTGTTGAGCCTGATCGACAGCAGCATCCCGGGAGATGAGCATCCGCGCCAGGTGCTGGATGAGCAGGAAGATGCGCTGGATGAATTGACGTTTGATGAAGTGGCGTCGAAGGCTCAGATTGCGTGAAGCTTGCAACTTTAGAACCTATCCTCGTTGCGCCGCTTTCAGGCATTTCAAATCAGTGAAATCCTTGCGCATGTCTTCAATCTTTTGCAGCAACCGCTGACGCTGAAACGGCGTGCTCTCGGCCATCAAGTCCACTAGCAACGCCCGAGCCTGGGCTTCAGTGTTGGCGTAGGCCACACGGTAAGCGGGGGTCCATAAACTCTCGCGATCAACCAGAAGCGTCTCGATTTGCTGTGGGAATTGCGGACTCTGACGTTGCGCGACCGCCGCGCTGAATTGCTGTTGCCAATGGACGCGGTTGGCAATCCATTCTTTGTTCTGATCCCCCAGGGCGCTCGACCAGGCCATCACCCGTTGCTGTTGGGTTGGGCTGAGTGGTCCGAGCCAGGCATTCAGGCGTTTTTCCATGCGCTTGCTTCGCTCTTTGATCTGTTGCTCGAGAGGTGGCTTGAGGTATTCCTCTTGGCGTTTGCGCAGGTCCTTGGCGAAAGCGTCGTTCATTTCCGCGACTTGCTTGTCATCCAGCCCTTGCAACAGTTCGATGGCCGAAGGGGTGATTTCCCGGGCGGTTTCGGCGATGGCTTGTTTGGCTTCTTGGGTACGGGCTTGCAGCTCGGCGTCGGTGATCTGGTTGGTCTGGATCATGGTCTGTAACCGATTCAGCCAGTCGAGGTAGCCGGGTAGTTGCGTGGTGCAGTGCCAGCGCAGGTGTTCGTTGAGCCGCTCGTTCAACCAGTCTTTTTGCTGGCGGTTCATGTCCAGGTAGTCGCTGAGCGTCCAGGGAATGATCACGTCGAGGTTGCGGTAAGCCAGGCCCACGCGGGTGCATGCGGCGACGGTGAGGCTGAGCGTGAGGATGACGGTGATCTGTTTCAACCAATGCGACATGGCAAGCCCTTGCGAAGACCTGGTTTTTTATTGGGTTCTTTTATGTGAACGCAGAACGAACCCGGCAGTTCAGCCGATTAATAGAAGGTGCGTACAGCCTTGAGGGTGACCAGGCCGTCGCATTCGCTATTGTGGCCGGAATAGGCGGAGCAATCGCTGCCGCTCAGGTTTGAGTCACTGTAGATCAAGTCCAGGTCGATACCCATGAATGGCCGGGACAATTTCACCGACCAATCGGTAAAACTGCCTACATATCCACCGTCAACAGATACCGGTGTATTGAGCTGGTGGGTGGTGCACTTCAGGCTGACCCCGATGCCGAACGGCTGATTGCCGCTGAGGTCGGCGAACAGGGTGCTGTTCTGTTTGTCCGGGTCGTTGCTGAAGGCAGCGCCGAAGCGGCTGCCCAGTAAGGTCAGGCCGCCGAAAAGCTCTTGGCTGTCGAGGGTATCCACTTTGGGATAGCTGTAATGGATCATGCCCACTTCGTAGCCGAGGGATTGATCGAAGGGCTGTTTAAAGCCCATGTAGGAATCGACTTCAAGGTTGCTCGAAGGGCTCAGCCCCATGCTGGGGGACCATTGGCCCACATAAAAGCCACTGTCGTGGCTCAGGTCGAGGCCACCGTGGAACGAGCCGGTCGTCGAAGGTTTGACCAACCCTTGGGCCATGCTGCGGCTGGGGGTGGTGGCGAGTTTGAGATCGAAGTCGCCCAATTCGCGCTGGAAGACTTGCGCATGGGCGACCGAACACCCCAACAGGCTGGCGAGCAGGAGAAAAGGGGGCTTGAGCATGCGTCACTCCATGAGCTGCGAGGAGCAGGTTGTGAAAACCTGCTGAAACGCTTGATCCAGACACGTGCAAGCATACCGGCGAATGTTCGGCATCGAGGGCCGTTCGTCGATTGTTGAACTATTGATTTGTCTTATGGGGTGTTGCTGGAGGGTTCCAGTCCAAGCGCTTCGAAGCTCAAAGCGCTTAGGGACCAGTTAACGCAGGGGAATTACTTTTTGCCCAGCGTGATCTGCTTGGACGGGCCGAACGTCTGGCCGCTGACGCCTTTGGCAATTTGCTGGATCTCGCCGCCGGACTTGAGGAACGCAGCGATCTGATTGTTGATCGATTCGCTGGTTTCAACGGCTGGAGCTGGCTTTGCTTTGCTGTTGGATGCTTTTACACGCATGGCGGCCATTAACCTGTAGAAATTAACTTGGCCAGGCATCGTACAGGAAATACTTGACAATTGCTTGGTAAATATCCTCCCGAAATACACACGGCAGGTGCGCGAATAATCGCAAGTTATTATTTGGAATAGTCCCCTAAGCTGCTGTTTTAACTAAAAACCTCATCGGAGAAATAGTGCTTTTCGGATCGGCTGGCCACCGTCCAGACCACCCGAACGGCCTGACGAGCGGCCAAACACGCCCGCCAAACCCAGGGAAATTAGGGCCTTGCGCGGATTTTCTCGCGCCACCGGGCCGGGCCGCCGAACGCCGCCCGCAAAACCGGGTAGAATGCCGCCCACGCAATGAGGGTATTGAACATGGCTTTAGTCGGGCGCTACAACAGTTTGCAAGTGGTTAAACACACTAACTTCGGTTTATATCTGGACGGTGGCGCGGACGGCGAAATCCTTCTGCCTAATCGTTATATTCCCAAAGATATTCCCAGCGAAGATGAAGACTGGCTCAACGTTTTTATTTATCTGGACAGCGATGACAAACTTATCGCCACCACTGAAAAACCGAAAGTTCAGGTCGGTGAATTCGCCAGTTTGAAAGTCGTTGAAGTCAACAGCATCGGCGTGTTCCTGGATTGGGGGTTGCCGAAGGATCTGCTGCTGCCGTATTCCGAAGAAAAGCGCCAGATGACCGCCGGCGAGTATGTCGTGGTGCACGTCTACCTCGACAAACACACGCGGCGCATCACCGCGACGGCGCGTCTGGACCGTTATCTGGACAAGACTCCGGCCAACTACACTCCGGGCCAGGAAGTTGATTTGCTGGTGGCCGAAGCGACCGATATGGGCTTCAAGGCAATCATCAACAACAAGCACTGGGGCCTGATCCACAAGAACGAAATTTTCAAGTTCATGCGCGCCGGTAAAGAAGAGAAGGGCTTTATCAAAGAAGTCCGTGCCGACGGCAAGATCAGCCTGAGCCTGCAACCGGTGGGCGAAGCCGCCGCCACCAGTCTGAACTCGAAGATTCTCGCCAAGTTGCGCGACAACAACGGTACCCTGCCAGTCAGTGACAAGAGCGATCCGACGCTGATCAGCAGTATGTTCGGCGTCAGCAAGGGCAACTTCAAAAAGGCCATCGGTGTGTTGTACAAGAACGGCCAGATCGTCATTCACGCTGATCGTATCGAACTCAGCTGACTTTACGCCGATTCCAAGGAGCTGCCGCAGGCTGCGGTCAAAAAAGATCGCAGCCTACGGTAGCCGTCGGGCGCAAAATCCAGGGCTCACCATGAGTCTCATGTGGGAGCGAGCCGGCTCGCGATCGACTGCGCAGCAGTCATCCATCTCTTTGTATACACAATACCCTGCACCGTTTGCAGGCGCGGACGCCCTGTTCATGGGCATTATCACCCCCTTTACGTCCTGAAGGCTGTGCTCTGAATAGGGTTGAAAGCCAGATTTGTCACACCTTTAGATCGTATGGCACGCATTCTGCGTAGCAACTCGTATACAAACCATGCCAGCTCCCGTACGCAGTGTGGTCGCCACATCAATCTCGGGGGCCGCGCCTGTACTTTCGAGGAGCCCCGCGATGCCCGAACAATTGCCCAATGGCTACAGCCCACGCCTGTATAACCAGGACCTGGGGCCACTGCCGCAGACATGGAATTGGTACAACATCTTCGCCTTCTGGATGAGCGACGTGCACAGCGTCGGCGGCTATGTGTTCGCCGCCAGCCTGTTTGCGCTTGGGCTGGCCAGTTGGCAGGTGTTGATTGCCTTGCTCGGCGGGATTTGCATCGTGCAGTTGATCGCCAATCTGGTGGCCAAGCCGAGTCAGCAAGCCGCGGTGCCTTACCCGGTGATCTGCCGACTGGCGTTCGGGGTGTTCGGGGCGAATATTCCTGCGGTTATCCGCGGCTTGATCGCGGTGGCCTGGTACGGGATTCAGACGTACCTGGCGTCCAGTGCACTCATCATCGTGGTGTTGCGGTTTTTTCCTGCGATGGCGGCCTACGCCGAACCGCACTTTGCCGGTTTGTCCTACCTCGGCTGGTTCGGTTTCCTCAGCCTGTGGTTCGTCCAGGCGCTGGTGTTCTGGACCGGCATGGAGTCGATCCGCCGCTTCATCGACTGGGCCGGCCCCGTGGTGTATGGCGTGATGTTCCTGCTCGCCGGCTGGATCGTCTGGCAGGCCGGCTGGAGCAACATCAGCTTCACTCTCGCGGAAAAGTCACTGTCTGGCTGGGAAGCCTTCGGCCAGGTGATCGTGGCAACGGCGTTGGTGGTGTCGTACTTTTCCGGTCCGACCCTGAACTTCGGCGATTTCAGTCGCTACTGCCGCAGCATGAACGACGTGCGTCGCGGCAATTTCTGGGGGCTGCCGGTAAACTTTCTGGCGTTCTCGCTGGTGACCGTGGTGATCGTTTCCGGCACCTTGCCAGTGTTCGGTGAAATGCTTCACGATCCGATCGCCACCGTGGCGCGCATCGACAACAGCGTGGCGGTACTGCTCGGCGCCTTTGCCTTCGTCACCGCGACCATCGGCATCAACATCGTCGCCAACTTCGTGTCCCCGGCGTTCGACTTCGCCAACGTCGCCCCGAGCAAAATCAGTTGGCGTGCGGGTGGCATGATCGCCGCCGTGGCATCGATCTTCATCACCCCGTGGAACCTGTTCAACAACCCCGAAGTGATTCACTACACCCTCGACGTGCTGGCGGCGTTCATCGGCCCGCTGTTCGGGATTCTGCTGGTGGACTACTACCTGATCAAAAAGCAGCAGATCGACGTCGATGCGCTGTTCAATGACGGCCCGAGTGGGCGTTATTACTACAGCGGCGGGATTAACTGGACGGCGGTCAAGGCATTGATTCCTGCCACCCTGATGGGTGTTGCGATCACTTTCATCCCAGTGTTACAGCCGATGGCCAACTTCGCCTGGTTCACCGGTTGCTTCCTCGGCGGTGTCCTGTACTTCGTACTGGTCAGGCGCGAGCAGGCACAGCAATCGGCGGCGCTGGTTATCGCGGGATGACGCAAGCGGCGATTTAAAGGTCTTTTGCAGGCACCTTTTTCTGTCCAACTGGTTAATAATCGACAGCATAATTTTTCGCCCCGGCGCCCTCTGTTCAGCAGGAGGGCCGGGGCTTTGCTTTTACTGTCGAGCCACTGCCATGAATGGTGTTATCGAGGTGTTCCGGTGAGCGCCACCCGGCGTAGCGCCGATGGGTTTGCCCTGCAAGTGATGGTCGGGCTGTGCCTGATCTGGGGTGTGCAGCAGGTGATGATCAAATGGGCCGCGCCCGACATCGCACCGGTCATGCAGGCGGCGGGGCGCTCAGGTATTTCCGCGTTGCTCGTAGGATTGTTGATTTGCTGGAAGGGCGGTTGGGATCAGGTCGGCGCTACCTGGCGTGGCGGTT
Organism: Pseudomonas sp. GGS8; assembly: GCF_024168645.1. Taxonomy (NCBI): domain Bacteria; kingdom Pseudomonadati; phylum Pseudomonadota; class Gammaproteobacteria; order Pseudomonadales; family Pseudomonadaceae; genus Pseudomonas; species Pseudomonas sp. GGS8. The sequence continues at coordinate 3,529,283 of NZ_JALJWF010000001.1, forward strand.
TGCTGGCCGGCGCGCTGTTTGGCCTGGAGTTTTTCTTCATTGCCGAAGGTCTGCAACTGACCACAGCGGCGCACATGTCGGTGTTTCTCTACACCGCGCCGATCTTTACCGCGTTGGGCGTGCATTGGCTGCTGCCGAGCGAGCGCTTAAGGCCGGTGCAGTGGCTGGGGATTTTTCTCGCCTTCGTCGGCATTGCCATTGCGTTTGCCGGTGGCGTGTCCTGGGACAACCTCGACCACCGCATGTTGATGGGCGATGCCCTGGGCGTGCTGGCCGGCGCATCATGGGGCGCGACCACCGTAGTGGTGCGTGCCTCGCGCCTGTCGGAAGCGCCGGTGACCCTGACGCTGTTTTATCAACTGATCGTTGGCTTCGTCGGTCTGCTACTGATCGCGATCCTCAGCGGCCAGGTCACCCATGTCAGCCTGACTCCCGTGGCGGTGGCCAGTGTGCTGTTTCAGGGTTTGGTGGTGTCATTCTTCAGTTACCTGACCTGGTTCTGGCTGCTGCGCCGTTATCTGGCGGCGAACCTGGCGGTGTTTTCGTTCATGACGCCGTTGTTCGGCGTCACGTTCGGCGTGGTGCTGCTGGGCGAAGAGCTGAGTCTGAACTTTGTGATTGGTGCGGTGCTGGTTCTGCTCGGGATCACTTTTGTGAGCGCAGAGCAGTGGGTGCGCCGTCGTTTGCGCAAAGCACTTGGGCAACCCTGACCGGGCGCAGCAACAGGCCTGCGGCAATGATAAAACCGCTACCGGCGATCACCAGCGCCGGTTGCAAGCCACCGCTGAAATGGCTGCTCAGCGCCGCCAACAATGGCCCGCTGAGCTGACCCACGGCGAAGCACGCGGTCAGCAGCCCGGCGTTACGCTGGGTGGCGTGGGGCGCCAGTTCCCGGGAGCGCTGCATCACCAGTTGCATGCAGGCCAGGAACGGCCCGCCACACAGGATCACCCCCAGCGCCAGGCCGGCACCGCTGCCCAACAGGCAAGCAAATACGCCGATGGCTTGCAGCCACAGCGTAGCCATCAGCCAGTGCCGAGTCGCGTTCGGGGAGTGCCGACGCAGGCTCACCAACACGACCCCGGTCGCCGCTGCCAGGCCAAAACACGGCCAGAACAGATCGGCTTGCCATTGCCCATGGAACTGCGCGCTGGCCATTTGTGAGAGGAAAGTGGCCGGGATGATGTAGCCCAAACCGTACAAACCGTAGATCACCGGTAAACGTCCGACGCCTTGGGCACCCGGCGTGGCGACAGGCGATGTCAGCGTTGAAGGGGCGGCCGGCTGCGGCAGGAACGGCAGAATCGCCAGCAGCATCGCCAGCCCGACAGCGGCATACACCAGCCACAAGGTTGCGGACGTCTGCCCCAGCAGGTTCGAGCCCAAGGCCAACAACCCTGTCAGAAAAATCCCCAGACCCGGTCCGGCAAATACCAGCGCGCCGAGCCGTGGACGACCGGCCGCCGCTGCCAGTGGTTGGCTCAACGCGGTAATCATCACCAGCACCCAGGCGCTGGCCACGCCCGTGCCGAAGCGCAGCGCCAGATGCGACCAGAACCCGGTGGCCCAGAACGAGGCCAGGGTCAGCAGCACACACAACCACAAACCACCGAGCAACCGCCCGCGAACCTGATCGGGGCGACGGGCGAACATCGCATCCACCGCGCCGACGAAGTAGCCGAGGTAGTTGGCGGCGGCAATCAGACCGGCGGCGGTCAGGTCGATCTGGCCTTCACTGAGCAAGTGCGGCAGTTGCGGTGTCAGGGCGAAGCGCCCGATGCCCATGGCCATCATCAATGCAATAAAGCTGGCGGTTAAGCGAATCAGAGGGGACATGGTCTGAGTTCCGTTTCGAGGATCAATGACCGTCAGGCTAGGACTGATTGACTTTCTTTAAAAATGAATAATAGTGAGAAACTTGTTCTGATTTGGAGAATGGCGTGGAATTCAGCCAATTGCGGATTTTCCAGGCAGTGGCGCAGGAGGGCTCCATCACCCGAGCCGCTGAACGCCTGCATCGCGTGCCCTCCAACCTGTCGACCCGGCTTAAGCAGCTCGAAGAGCAACTCGGTGTCGAATTGTTCGTACGCGAGCGTCAGCGTTTGCAGTTGTCGCCTGCGGGAAAAGTCCTGCTGGACTACACCGCCAAGCTGTTCGCCTTGCACGACGAAGCCCACGCGGCGGTGCAGGGCGGGCAACCGGCCGGGGATTTCGTACTGGGCACCATGTACAGCACCGCCGCAATTCACTTGCCAGAGCTGTTGGCGCGCTATCACCGCCGCTACCCGGCGGTGAACCTGCAAGTGCAGTCGGGCCCCAGCGGTGAACTGCTCGAAGGGGTGCTCACCGGGCGCCTCGATGCGGCGCTGGTGGACGGTCCGTTGGAACTGGCCGGGCTCGACGGCGTGCCGTTGTGCGACGAACGGTTGGTGTTGATCAGCGAGGCCGATCATCCGCCGGTGCACAGTGCGCTGGATGTCGAAGGGCGTTCGGTGTTCACGTTCCGCCAAGGCTGTTCCTATCGGATGCGCCTGGAAGCCTGGTTCGCCCATGATCACGCGGCCATGGGCCGAGCCATGGAGATCGAGTCTTATCCGGGGATGCTCGCTTGCGTGATTGCCGGCTCCGGCGTAGCGCTGATGTCGGAGTCGATGCTCGCCAGCCTGCCGGGGCGCGAAAGCGTGGCGGTGCACCCGTTGGTCGAGCCGTTCGCCAGCGCGACCACCTGGCTGATGTGGCGCAAAGGCATGGTCGGGGCCAACCTGAATGCGTGGATCGAGCAGCAGCAGGCGGTGTATCCGTCGACAACGGTCCAGGCCCAGGCAATTTCTTGAACCAACGTCCAAGGATTTGGATCAATTCAGTAACAGATCATTGCGATCTTGGACGAGCATTGCGTAGGACTTCGGACTATTATCAGTGCGAAGGGGCTACAGAACTTCGGCCGCTCGGCACGACCCTGAAGGGGGGCATCATGAAAGAGAAAATCCAAAACTGGCTGCATGACCTGGGTGTCGCACTCGGTTTGATTGAACCGCCTCTGCAACCCGTGCCTATTCGCACTGACGACGAACAACGTCGACGCCAGCAGCGCCGCCGGTAAGTCTGGCAAATCACCTGTGGCGAGGGAGCTTGCTCCCGCTGGGGCGCGCAGCGGCCCCATTCATCGCCACTCAGGTGGGTCAGGTTGAGCGCGAGTGCAGCTTGCGATTGCTGCGCAATCGAGCGGGAGCAAGCTCCCTCGCCGCAGAGGTTCATTCGGCCCATCGGATGTATTTAGCAATCCGTTTCAATACCGCCCGATCTCAATCAAAAACCGGCTCAAATCATTCGCCGTCCTGGCGGTCTTGAGCATCCGGTCTTCTTCGGCGCTGAACGCCGTCAATCCCAGTTGATCCTCCAGACGGAAGATCAGCTCTTCGATATCTTCCTTATCCAATCCCAACTGCACCAAGTTGGTGTTGTCGTCGAAGTCATCCTGATTTTCCAGCAGGCGGCGAATGTGATGATGCACGGCGGCACGAACGGCGGCTCTTGTCATGAGGTCCTTCTTCGAGAGCGTTGTGAGGTCCCTGAAGCTGAGTACAGCAGGCTTCAGGCGTGTTGGCGTTGCCACTCGTCAATCATCGAGCGCAGAACCTCGAACCACTGATTGCGAGAAACAATCTTCATCAAAGGTTTTCTCTGGACGAAAAAAACGGGTGTGGCAACCGACGCCACACCCGCCGAAGAAAGCATCAAGTCGTTGTAGGAAGTTTAGGCGGCGCTCGCCACCGGAGCCGGGCGACGGGACAGCAGGCTGACCACCACGAAACTCACCAGGCCCACGCCGAGGCTGTAGTAGATCGGGGTGTTGGCGTCCATACCGTCCTTGATCATGAACAACAGTGCAGTGGCAAAGCCCAGGCCCATGCTGGCGATAGCGCCGGCGGTGGTTGCGCGTTTCCAGAAGATCGCGCCGATCAGCGGGATCAGCATGCCGCCTACCAACAGGTTGTAAGCCAGGGTCAGCGCGCTGATCACGTCGTTGACCACCAGCGCGATACCCAGCACCACGAAACCGGTCAGCAGGGTGAACAGGCGGTTGATGCCCAGGCTCGACGGCTTACCGCCGCGCAGTTTCGGCAGCAGGTCTTCGGTCAGCGTGGTGGACGCGGCGAGCAGGCCGGCGCTGGCGGTGGACATCATGGCGGCCAGGGCCGCAGCGATCACCAGGCCACGAATACCGTCCGGCAGCGACAGTTTGACGATGGCGGCGAAGGCGTTGTTGACGTTGTCCAGGTTCGGGATCAGCACGTGAGCCGCCATGCCGATCAGCGCGCATGCCAGGCCGTAGAGGATGCAGTAGATGCCCGCAAAGGTACCGGCGTATTGCGCGACTTTGGCGGTCTTGACGGTGAACACCCGTTGCCAGATGTCTTGGCCGATCAGGATCCCGAAGAAGTAGATCATGAAGTAGGTGATGATGGTGTCCCAGCCGATGGTGGTGAAGCTGAAGGCGGCTGCCGGCAGTTTCATTACCAACTCATCCCAACCGCCGACGCGGTAAAGGCAGATCGGCAGCAGGATGAACATCAGACCCACGGTCTTGATCACGAACTGGACGATGTCGGTCAGGGTCAGCGACCACATGCCGCCGATGGCCGAGTAGACCACCACCACGCCACCGCCGAGCAGTACCGAAATCCAGAACGGCAGGCCGAACAGCACTTGCAGCACGGTGCCGATCGCCAGGATCGAGGTCACGCCGATCATCAGCGCGTACGCCAGCATGATCGCCGCGCTCGCCGAGCGAGCCATCGGGTTGTAGCGTTTTTCCAGCACCTGGGTGACGGTGAAGATTTTCAGCTTCAGCAGCGGTTTGGCGAGGAACAGGTTCAGCGCGACGATCCCGCAACCCAGCGCGGCGCACAGCCAGAAACCGGAAATGCCGTGGACGTAGCCCAGGCGTACGGTGCCGACGGTGGACGCGCCACCCAGCACGGTCGCGGCCATGGTGCCCATGTACAGAGTCGGGCCGAGGTTACGACCGGCGACCAGGTAGTCTTCGTTGGTCTTGGCCTTGCGCATGCCGAAGTAGCCGAGCACCAGCATCGCGGCGGCGTATATGAGAACGACGAATAAATCCAAAGCCATGATGGCGTGTCTCCGATTGTTTTTTTTATGGTGAGGCGAAAATCAATCCCTGTGAGTGCATCGATTCCTGTGGGAGCGTGGCTTGCCCGCGATGGGGACGCCATGGTCTGTCAGGCAGACAGCGTCATCGTTCTTCGCGGGCAAGCCACGCTCCCACAGGTAATGCATTGACCACAGGTAATGCGTTGCATCAGGCGGTTTGTCGAATCGCCGGTTTACCGAGCGAATCCGTGCCCTTACTGCGTGCATCGTTGGGGCCGAACACCGCAGCCGATTCCGGGAACAGGCTCAGCAGCGCCAGGTACACCAGAGACGCCAGGCCGAGGGTCACCGGCAGGCTGATGTCGATGCCGCCCGCCAGATCGCCCAGTACGCCCACGAACTGCCCCGGCAGGTTCACGAAACACAGACCCACCAGTGCACTCGGGATCCAGGCCCCCAGGCCACGCCAGTTCCAGCCGTGGGTGAACCAGTAGCGGCCACCTTTTTCGCCACGGGTGAACACTTGCAGGTCATCCGGACAGTAGAAGCCGCGACGCACCAGCAGGCCGATGATCATGATCACCATCCACGGAGTGGTGCAGGTGATGATCAGCACGGCGAAGGTCGACACGCTCTGCACCAGGTTCGCCGCGAAGCGCCCGATGAAGATGAAGGCAATCGACATCACACCGATCAGCAGCGTGGCTTTAACCCGCGACAGCACCCGTGGAAATACGCTGGACATGTCCAGCCCGGTGCCATACAGCGAGGTAGTGCCGGTGGACATGCCGCCGATCACCGCAATCAGGCACACCGGCAGGAAGAACCAACTCGGCGACACCGCCAGCAGGCCGCCGACGTAGTTGTTGGCCGCGATGTAGTCCGGTGCCTTGATCGCCACGATGGTGGCAGTGGCGAGGCCGAACAGGAACGGGATGAAGGTCGCGATCTGCGAGATCACCACGGCGGCCATGATCCGGCGCTTGGAGGTGTCACGCGGGATGTAGCGCGACCAGTCGCCGAGGAACGCGCCGAAGGAAATCGGGTTGCTCATGGCCACCAGCGCAGCGCCGATGAAAGCCGCCCAGAAACCCGGTTGGCCGAGGCTGACGCTGCCGGCGTAGTTCACATCGAAAGGGCCGGCGAAGGCGAAGACGCCCAGCAGGAACAACAGGCTGGCGCTCCACACGGCAATCTTGTTGACCCACAGCAGGAAGCGGAAGCCGTAGATGCACACCGTCAGCACCAGGATCGCGAACAGACCGTAGGCCAGGCCCAGGGTCAGGTCGGTTTCCGGCAGGCCGATCAGGCGTTTGGCGCCACCGATCAACGCATCACCCGAGCTCCACACCGAGAGCGAGAAGAAGGCGATGGCGGTCAGCAACGACAGGAACGAACCGACGATCCGCCCGTGCACGCCGAAGTGCGCACCGGACGACACAGCGTTGTTGGTGCCGTTGAGTGGCCCGAACAGGCCCATCGGCGCGAGGATCAGCGAGCCCAGCAACACGCCCAGCACAATTGCCCAGACGCCCGCCTGAAAAGACAGGCCGAACAGCACCGGGAAACTGCCGAGCACGGCGGTGGCGAAGGTATTGGAACCGCCGAAGATCATCCGGAACAAGTCCGTCGGGCCTGCGGTGCGTTCGTTGTCCGGGATCTGTTCGACCCCGTAGGTTTCAATGTGCGTAAGGCTTTGGTCTTTGTTGTTGTTATTCATGATCTGCTCCGATCATAAAGGCGCGCTCATCGTGTGTGAGCGTCACCTTGGCTAAGGGGGTGGCAGCCCTTCCGGCATTGCGGACAAATGTTCGTGGCAGGCCAGCCATAGGCCTTGTTGTTCTTGGCCAGACGCCTGTTTCTTGAAAACAATCGTCTCGCGTTCCTGGCTGAAGTGTTGCTCCCCTTGCATGCGCAGTTCGGTGGCCACGTCATGGATGAAAATCGCCACGTCACCCTGCAGGCTGACGAAGGCGTTGCTCGAGGTGCATGACAACACCTCGAAGCCGTCCTCGGCACGCCAGGTGTCCCACAACGCCTGGTAGGCATCGCGCGACAGCAGGGGCTGCTCGAGGGTGTAGAACACGAAGCTGGCATCGACGCTGAATGCGCCGAAGTAAGCTTCGCGATCGTTACGGGCAAAGGCCGACACCAGCTCGGCGGCAGCGTTGAGTACCTGATCACGTTGGTTCATGACCGATCCTCAGCGATGGACTACGCCTGGCAGTACGCAGAGCATTTCGTACAGCAGGTTGGCGCCCAGCAGCGAGGTGTTGCCGGTGGTGTCGTACGCTGGCGAGACTTCTACCAAATCGCAGCCGACCAGGTCGAGGCCTTGGCAGCCGCGCACGATTTCAATCGCCTGAATGGTCGTCAGACCGCCGATTTCCGGGGTGCCGGTGCCAGGTGCCCAGGCCGGATCGATGCCGTCGATATCGAAACTCAAGTACACCGGACCGTCGCCGACTTTCTCGCGCACTTCGGCCATCAGCGGTGCCAGGGACTTGTGCCAGCATTCTTCAGCCTGCACCACACGGAAGCCCTGATTGCGGCTCCAGTTGAAGTCATCAGCGGTGTAACCCTGAGCCCGCAGGCCAATTTGCACTACGCGGTCGCAATCCAGAAGACCTTCTTCTACAGCGCGACGGAAGGTGGTGCCGTGGGCGATTTTCTCGCCGAACATGTGATCGTTCACATCGGCGTGGGCGTCGATGTGCACCAGGCCGACCTTGCCGTGCTTTTTATGGATGGCACGCAGGATCGGCAGGGTGATGGTGTGATCGCCGCCGAGGGTCAGGGGGATTACATCGTGTTCAAGGATATTGTCGTAGGCCTCTTCGATGATCCGCACGGCGTCCAGCAGGTTGAAGGTGTTGATCGCCACGTCACCGATGTCGGCAACCGACAGCGAGTCGAACGGCGCAGCGCCGGTGGCCATGTTGTACGGGCGGATCATCACCGATTCAGCACGGATTTCACGCGGCCCGAAACGGGTGCCGGGGCGCAGGGACGTGCCGATGTCCAGCGGGATGCCGATAAAGGCAGCGTCCAGGCCGGCAGCGGAGGGCAAATGGGGGAGTCGCAGCATGGTGGCGATGCCGCCGAAGCGCGGCATTTCATTGCCGCCCAGTGGTTGGTGAAGAATCTTGTCCACGGGTAAGGCCTCATCGTCATTGTTTTATTTATGCAGGTAAGCCGCTCGGGGAGAGACGGGTACCGCTGTGGGCCGATTCTGCGAAATGCAGTGGCCGGGAAGAATCGCTACAGGCAAATACTTAGTTCAGATTTTTCTAAACTAATGGCGGGCGGGAAGATAGACTCCCCACCATGCACCGAACCCCTGTGGCGAGGGAGATCACTGTGGCGAGGGGGCTTGCCCCCGTTCGGCTGCGCAGCAGTCGTAAACCTGCCAACTCGGTCTGTCTGATTGCACCGGGGTGAATGGTTTTGGGGCTGCTGCGCAACCCAACGGGGGCAAGCCCCCTCGCCACAAAAGCAACATGCACTACCTTGCAATGGAGCCTCCCCATGGCCAACGCTTTACCCGACCTGAAACTATTGCGCATCTTCGTCAGCGTGGTCCGTCATCAGGGGTTCGCCAACGCCCAGCACGAGCTCAACCTCTCGACGTCGGCCATCAGCACCTACATGAGCCAACTCGAAGCGGCCCTCGGCCTGGTGCTCTGTCATCGCGGTCGCGGTGGTTTCAGCCTGACCAGCAAGGGCGAGCTGTTCCATCAGGAAACCCTGCGTCTGTTGGCCGAACTCGAAGGTTTTGAACAATACGCCGCCGCCCTCAAAGGCGAACTGCGCGGCACGTTGAACCTGGGGGTGATCGACTCTACCGTCAGCGACAAGGCCTTGCCGTTCGCCGAAGCCATCGGCGCCTACAGTCAGGAACACCCGGCGGTGCATTTGCACTTGTCGGTCATGAGCCCCTACGAACTGCAACTTGGCGTGCAGGACAACCGCCTCGACCTGGCCATCGGTGCCTTTTCCACGCGTATGAGCGGTTTGGTCTACATGCCGCTCTACCGCGAACAGCACTGGCTGTATTGCAGCAGCCGTCATCCGCTGTTCAACGAGCGGCGCATCCCCGAGCAGGTCATCACCCAGCAGCGCATGGTCGGTCGCGGCTATTGGAGTCAGGCCGAACTGGCGCGCCACGGTTTCAAGCACAGCGCGGCGACTGTGGAAAGTATGGAGGCCCAATTGATTCTGGTGCTGTCTGGCGCCTACATCGGGTACCTGCCGGAGCACTACGCCCAGGCCTGGGTCGACAAGGGGGATTTGCGCGTGCTGCTGCCGGCGACGTTCGGTTATCAGGCGCCGTTTTCGATGATCGTGCGCCGTGGCCGCAGTCGCGAACCGCTGATCCAGACCTTCCGTGATTTGCTCAAAGCACAGCTCAATCAGGCTTAAGAAAATGTCCAGAATCCATTGCCCACGCTGCCTGCGTCCGCAAACTCACTGCCTGTGCCCGCTGATCCCGAGCCTCGACAGCCGCACGCGGGTGTTGCTGTTGCAGCATCCGAGTGAAGTGAATCATGCACTGAACACCGCGCGGCTGGCGGCGTTGGGGCTCAAAAATGCCGAGTTGATCGTGGGCGAGGTGTTCGAGGATTTGCCGGCGTTGTTGAATCGGCCGGGCTATCAGGCACGACTGCTGTTTCCCGGTGAAGATGCGCAACCGTTGCAGGCCTACACAGCCAATGATGAACCGTTGTTGCTGGTCGTCCCGGACGGCACCTGGCGCAAGGCGCGCAAAATGCTGCACCTCAATCCATTGCTGGCGGCGTTGCCCAGAGTGACCCTGGCCGAGGGCGGAGTGTCCCGTTATCGCTTGCGCAAGGCGCCGGGGCCAGGGGCGTTGTCGACGGTTGAGGCAATTGTGCAGGCGTTGCAGACCGTCGAAGCACCGAGCAGTTTCGAGCCGTTATTAAAGCCGTTCGAGGCGTTGATCGAGGGGCAGATTGCGGCGATGGGGGAGGAGGTTTTTCAGCGTAATCATGGGCCGAAATAATTGTTGTTTTTAAGGGCCTCTTCGCGGGCAAGCCCGCTCCCACAGTGTCCGTGTCGAATACAAATTCTGCGAACACCGCTAAACCTGTGGGAGCGGGCTTGCCCGCGAAGGCGGATGATCAATCACTGCTGCCGCCTTCGGAGAATGTCTACCGTTCCCGCATCGCCTCAGTCCGCGCTTTCAGCACTGGTTTAAGCAAGTAATCCAGCACACTTTTCTCCCCGGTAATAATGTCCACCGTCGCCACCATCCCCGGAATGATCAGCAACGGTTTCACATCCCCGCCCAAGTGATTCTTGTCGGTCCTGACCTGAATCAGATAGAAACTGTTGCCCTTGTCATCGGTAATGGTGTCCGCCCCGATCAACTCAAGCCTGGCACTCAACCCGCCATAAATCGTGTAGTCATAAGCGCTGAACTTGACCATGGCTTTCTGGCTCGGGTGCAGGAACGCCACGTCCTGTGGCCGCACCTTGGCTTCGATAAGCAGGTTGTCTTCCAGGGGCACGATTTCCACCATGTCGCTGCCCGGCTGAACCACGCCGCCGATGGTGTTGACCTTCAGCACTTTGATGATGCCGTGAACCGGCGACACCACAGTGGTGCGCGTCACCCGGTCGTCGATGGCAATGCTCGTGGCGGTGATTTTCGACAGGTCGGTGCGTTTTTCATTCAGCTCTTTCGCCGCGTCGGAGCGGAAGGATTGTTCGGACTCGTCGATCTTGCTTTTGATCTCATTGATCGCCGATTCCGCCCGGGGAATCGCCAGGGTCGTGGCGTTCAGCGAGCCGCGGATTTCCACCGCGCTACGTTTGAGCCGCAGGATTTCCACCGGCGACACCGCCCCGGTGCCCACCAGTGGCGCCGACATGTTCATCTCCTGTTGCAGCAGCGCCAGGCTGGAACTGAACTGCCCCTGTTTGGAACGGAATTCCGCCAGCTCCTGGGTTTTTTGCCGAAGTTGTTCAGTCAGCGTGCGTTGTTCGCTGGCCAGTCGGCGCTGGCGTTGTTCATACAGCGAGCGTTCGTCCTCGGCCACTTGCGGCGCCTTGGCGATCACTTCCGCGGACAGCTTGAACGGCCGGCCTTCCGCTTCGGCGGACAGTCGTTCGACCTGTGCGATCAATGCATAGCGGTCCGCTTCGCTTTCGCCCTTGTTCGACAGGAATCGCGTGTCATCCAGGCGCAGCAAGGTGTCGCCCTTGTTCACCATTTGCCCTTCGCGCACGAAGATCTCGGTGACGATGCCGCCTTCCAGGTTCTGGATCACCTGAATCTTGCTCGACGGAATCGCCTTGCCTTCGCCCATGGTGACTTCCTGCAACACGGCGAATTTGGCCCAGACCAGCGCGGTGATCAGCAGCGCCGCCGCCAGCCACACGGTAATCCGCGACCAACGCGGCGAATCCTGCAACGAGGCACCGGCGGTTTCCGGCATGAATTCGCTCTCGGCGCTTTTACTGAAACTGCCGAAGTAGCTTCGGGTCGCTGAATCCGGTGTTTGAGCAGACATGAGGCGATACCCGTCAGTTAAGAGAAATAAGGTAAATACATAACCTGTGGCGAGGGGGCTTGCCCCCGTTGGGTCGCGAAGCGGCCCCAAAGCCATTCACCCCGTTGTATCAGACAGATCGAGCTGGCAGGTTTACGACTGCTTCGCAGCCGAACGGGGGCAAGCCCCCTCGCCACAGGTTATGTATTGGCATCGAGTGGGCGCTCCTAAACCGTCGCAGAGCCGACACGGCCCTTGCGCAATGCATCGATGACCGCTTCTTTCGGGCCGTCGGCGACGATCCGCCCGTTGTCCAGCACCACCAGCCGATCCACCAGGCTGAGCATCGAGGTGCGGTGGGTGACCAGCAGCACGGTTTTGCCCTGGACCCAGCCATGGAGTTTCTGCCGCAGGATCTCTTCGCTGCTGTTGTCCATGGCGCTGGTGGGTTCGTCGAGCAGCATGATCGGCGGATCGAGCAGCAACGCACGCGCCAGCAACACCGCCTGGCGTTGGCCGCCCGACAGCAACTGACCGCGCTCGCCCACTGGCCGATCAAAACCTTGTGGATGCTGACGCGCGAGTTCAGTGACACCGGTCAGTTCAGCGACTTCGAGCATCCGGGCATCGCTGATGTAGCGAGCGCCGAGGGTCAGGTTGTCGCGCAGGCTGCCGGCCAGCAACGGCAGGTCGTGAGCGACGTAGCCGATCTGTTGACGCAGGTCGGCGACGTCCAGTTGCCGCAGGTCCAGGCCATCGAGCAGCAACTGACCTTCTTCCGGCGCATAAAAACCCATCACCAGCCGCGCCAGCGTGCTTTTGCCCGAGCCGCTGCGGCCGATGATGCCGATCCGCTCGCCGGGCTTCATGCTGAAGCTGACGTTAGCCAGGGCCGGGGCGTTCTGGCCGTTGTAGTGGAACGTTACGCCGCTGACGTCCAGGGCGCCTTGCAGTTGCGTGCGCTCCAGCGGCCGCTGCTTGGCGTCGCGCTCTTGCGGCAACGACATCAGCGAATCGGTGCTTTTCATGGTCAGTTGCGCTTGCTGGTAACGGGTGATCAGCCCGGCGATCTGCCCCAGCGGCGCGAGTACGCGGCTGCCGAGCATGTAGCTCGCCACCAGCGCACCGACGCTGAGGTTGCCGGCGATGATGCTGTAGACCCCGGCGACGATGGTCGCCATGCCGGAGAACTGCTGAATGAACAGCGTGCCGTTGGTGGCCAGCGCCGAGAGGTTGCGCGCATGGCTGTCGAGGCGGGTGAGGGCGCCGTGGGTGCTTTCCCATTTGTGCTGGCGCTCGCTTTCAGCGCTGCAGGCCTTGAGGGTTTCCAGGCCGCCGAGGGTTTCGATCAGCAGGGCCTGGCGTTCGGCGCCGAGGCTCAAACTCTTCTGCACGGTGTCGCGCAGGCGCGCCTGGATCACCATGGCGAAGAGGATCGTGATGGGGAAGGCCAGCAGTGGAATTACCACCAGCCAGCCGCCAAGCAGGCCGATCACCACCAGCATCAGCACGGCGAAGGGCATGTCGATCAGGCTGGTCAGCGTGACGGCGGTGAGGAACTCCCGCAGGCCCTGAAAATCATGAATGCTCTGGGCGAAACCACCGATGGTCGCGGGTCGCGCTTTCATCGCCATGCCGGTGATGCGTTCGAACAGAGTTGCCGAAAGAATCACGTCGGTTTTCTTCCCGGCGGTGTCCAGCAAGTGCGCACGAACCACTCGCAGCACCAGTTCGAAACCGGTGCCGATCAGCAGGCCGATCGACAGCACCCACAAGGTTGAAGTGGCCTGGTTCGGCACCACCCGGTCGTAGGTCTGCATCACGAATAACGGCACCATCAGGCCCAGCAGGTTGATCAGAAAACTCGCCAGAATCGCATCGCTGTACAGCCATTTCGACAGTTTCAGCGTGTCGCGAAACCACGCCTCGACTCGCGGCACCAGCGGCGCGCGCAAGTCTTCGAGTTCATGCCGTGGCCGGGCGAACAAGGCCTGGCCGCTGTAGCTGGCGGCCAGCTCGTCCGTGCTGACCCATTGTTCTCCGCCGTCGGCTTCGCTCGGCAGGATCAGCGCCTGCCCGTCATCGCCCCATCGGCGCAAGATTGCGCAGCGGCCATGGTTGAGGATCAGCATCACCGGCAGGTTGAGCGCGGAAATATCCGCCAGCTCACGGCGCAGCACCCGCGCCTGCAAACTGGCCCGGGCCGCTGCGCGCGGCAGCAGGTCCAGGCTCAAGCGTTGGTGTGCCATTGGCAGCCCGGCACTCAGGCTGGCGCGACTGACCGTCGCGCCGTGGAGTTTGCAGAGAATCAACAGGCCGTCCAGAAGCGGATCATCGAAGCTCAGGCGCGGATCGACACCCGTGTTGCCGGTTTCCATGCTGGTCACATTGATCGCTCCTACACGGCGTTACTTCATTTAAGTTCAGGCAAGCGCGCTTCGTTTTTCACTTCGGTGGAAGCGATCGCATCGGCGGGCAGCACCACGCGTTGTTTACTCAGCAACTGGCCCATGTTCGCCAGCACGCGGTACATCGAGAACTCCTCGGTGTAACGCACTTCGGTATAGCGGCGGTTGGCGTTGTAGAGCTCGTTTTCGCTGTCGAGCAAGTCGAGCAGGGTCCGTTGGCCGAGGCCGAACTGATCCTGATACGCCGCCCGTACACGGGTGGTGGTTTCGGCGTATTCACGGGCGGTCGGGGTTTGCTTTTTGGCGTTGACCATGGCGTTCCAGGCCAGATGGATGTTCTCATTGAGCTGGCGCAGGGCGTTGTTGCGGATGTCCATCGCCTGGTTGATCTGGTGCGCATCGGAGGCCAGCCGGGCCTTGTCGCTGCCGCCACGGAACAGGTTGTAGTTCATCACCACACCCACTCGCCATTCGTTGTCATGGCCTTGATCGCCCTGCACATTGTTATTGGCGCCCACGGCCGCTTCAGCGTCGAAGCGTGGGTAGAACGGCGACTTGGCGACTTCGTACTGGCTTTCGGCCGATTGCACATCGGCCTGGGCAGATTTCAGGTACGGGTTGTTTTCCACCATGCTCTGCTGGGCTTCCGGCAGAGTGGCGGGCACTTCGCCGCGGGTCGACGGCGGCGTTTCGAGCTCATCGGGCATGCGCCCCACGACGCTGTAGAAATTCGCCTCGGCATCCGCCAGATCGACTTCAGCAGTGTCGAGGTTGTTTTGCGCCAGCGCCCGGCGAGCGGTGGATTGGTCGGCGTCGGCGTTGCTGCCGATCCCACGCTGGGTACGCAGGCCGATCTGATCGTTGACCCGCATGTGCGCTTGCAGATTGTTCTTGGCCAAGGTCACCAGTTCGCGGCGCTTGAGCACTTCGAGATACACCTCGATGGTGCGCAGGGCCAGGTCCTGGGCGGTGCCCTGAGCGTAATACGCCCGAGAGTTGACCACGCCTTTGGTGCGCGCGACCTCGTTGGAGGTGTTGAAGCCGTCGAACAGCATTTGCCGCAGACGCAGTTCTGACTGGGTGTAGGTGAGGATTTCGGTGTGGTGATTGCCCCGCGACCGGGTGGTGGTGTTATCGCTGTAGCCTCGCCCGTAGGCGGCGTTCAAATCCACCGATGGATAAAAGCCCCCTTTGGCGACTTTAACCTGCTCATCGGCCGACAGCCGGGCATCGACCCGCGACGCCAGTTCCGGGTGGGTCGCAATGGTGCTCTGGATCGCCTCGGTCAATGACATCGCCTGAGCCTGAGAAGTGCAGGCTATGGCCAGCAGAATCGCACTGCAAAGAGGGGTTAAAACGCGCATGGGTGCATCTCCCTGATTCCTGATGGTGCTTAGCGGTCGCCATTTTTTTGACGATATTTTTAGATGAAACCGTTTCATGCCTGTAACAACAGAGCTAAGAACATCCTGAAGCGTAGCTAAGAAAAATTTTTCATAAGGGCTATGCCAAAAAAAACTTATGCGCCCCGAAAAATCCAGCACATTGTTCAATGCGAAACCCTTTGTTTTATTAGCTCTCGGGCGCATCAACAGGGTTTAGGAAAGTTCCATTCACTTTTCGACACAGGGCGAAGAAGTGCTGGAGGGGAGGAGAGCGAGACGGTTTAGAGGCGACATTTTTTTGTCACTTGAGTGATTCATAACCGTTACGCATTCGTTTGCAGGCCGGCTGTTTTGGAAGTGGATCCCGATGCCATTGATTGCAGAGGGTTTTATCCCGATCCCAAGACAACCCCCTCGCGAGCGACACGCCTGGCGAGAGTGTCGGGAGGCAGCGGTTTACCTCAGGTAAACGCTTTCCGGCACACGGGCCATCAGGCAACCTGCTTAAGCCATGAGCACGTTTCTTCGCGCAAACAGGATGCCGACAGCAGTTGGCAGCGGAGGAATACACATGGCAACGCTCATCGGTACCGTCAGTAAGGTCATCGGTCAAGTGTATGCAGTGGCGGGTGATGGCACTCGACGCGCACTGATCGAGGGCGATCGGCTGTTTGCCGGCGAGCAACTGGTCACTGGGGCCGAAGGCGCGGTGGCGGTCCATTTGCATAATGGCCAGGAGCTGACGCTGGGGCGTGACAGCAGCCTGCAAATGACCGCCCAATTACTGGCGCACCAGGTGCCGCATGTGGAGACCGCCGATGCGGTGACGCCTAGCCAGGCGCAACTGACCGATGTCGAACAACTGCAAAAAGCCATTGCCGCCGGCGCCGACCCGACCCAGACCGCTGAGGCCACCGCCGCCGGGCCGGACGCAACGGGCGCGCCCGGTGGCGCACTGGGCGGTGGCCACAGTTTTGTGTTGTTGGAGGAAGTGGGCGGGCGGGTCGACCCCACAATTGGTTTCCCTACTGCGGGCTTCAACGGTATTCCCGAATTCCCCCTGGAGCGCCGAGACGCTGCGCCGGACAACGGCAATAACGGCATCGCCGCACCGGTTGTTACAGACGTGCCGAATAACCCGGTCACCCTCACCGGCCTGTCGGTGGCGGGCGGCGAACTGACCCTCAATGAAGCCAACCTGGCGGACGGTTCGGCCAGTAACCCGGGAGCACTGACACAGAACAGCACGTTCACAGTGTCTGCGCCCGACGGGTTGACCAGCCTGAGCATCGGCGGAATCAGCGTGATCAGTGGCGGGGTGCCTATCGGTTTCCCGCAGTCGATCACCACTCAATTGGGCAACGCCCTGACGATCACCGGCTACAACCCGGCCACCGGCGTGGTCAGTTACAGCTACACCCTGGTCGGCAACGAAATCCATTCCGCCGGCGACGGCACCAACAGCCTCAGTGAACAGTTCACTGTGGTCGCGAGCGACAGTAACGGCGATACCGCCACCGGTTCGCTGGACGTCAATATCACCGACGATGTGCCCAGGGCCATCGACGACACCAATGCCCATACCGCCTCGGAAACCCTGCTGACCCTTACCGGTAGTGTGCTTCCCAACGACATCCAGGGCGCCGACCGCATTCCGACCGGCCCCGACAGCGGGCCGATCATCGGTGGCACCTTCACCGGGACTTACGGCACCCTGGTGTTGAACGCCAACGGCACGTACACCTACACCCTGAACACCAGCGATGCCGACTTCAAAGCCTTGCACGGTGGTGGCAACGGCACCGAAAATTTTGTCTACACCCTTACCGATGCCGATGGCGATACCAGCACTGCGACGCTGGTGCTGAACATCCATAACAACGACGACCTGGTGACGCTCAATGGCCTGAATGCCGAAGGCGGCGAGCTGATCGTCAACGAGAAAAACCTCAGCGATGGCAGCAGCCCCGATGCCTCGGCGCTGACCCAGAGCGGCACGTTCACCATTACTGCGCTGGATGGTGTGCAAACCCTGACGGTGGGCGGCATCGTGGTGGTATCCGGTGGCCTGATCACAGGCTTCCCGCATTCGATCGTCACGCCACTCGGCAACACGTTGACCATCACCGGTTACGACAATGCGACCGGCATGGTCAGCTACAGCTACACCCTCGTCGACAACGAAATGCATCCGAATGCCAACGGTGCCAACAGTCTCTCCGAGCAGTTTGCGGTGACGGTGGTGGACGACAACGGCACCACCGCCAATGGCAGTCTCGATGTGAACATCGTCGATGACTTGCCTCAGGCCGTGGACGACAGTAATGCCCATGCAGCGTCGGAAACCCTGCTGACCCTGAGCGGCAACGTTTTGCCCAACGACGTGCAAGGCGCCGACCGTGTGACCACCGGGGAGAACGCCGGACCGATCACCCCCGGCACCTTCGCCGGGACTTACGGTACCTTGGTGTTGAACGCCAACGGCACGTACACCTACACCCTGAACACCAGCGACGCCGATTTCAAAGCCCTGCAAGGTGGCGGCAACGGCACCGAGCATTTCGTCTACACCCTCACCGATGCCGATGGCGATACCAGCACCGCGACGCTGGTGCTGAACATCCATAACAACGACGACCTGGTGACCCTCGATGGCCTGAACGTCAACGGCGGTGAACTCACGGTCTACGAAAAAAACCTCAGCGACGGCAGCAGCCCCGATGCACCGGCGCTGACCCAAAGCGGCACCTTCACCGTCACCGCGCTCGACGGTTTGCAAACCCTGACGGTGGGCGGCATCGCGGTGGTCACCGGTGGTGTGGCCGCAGGCTTCCCGCAATCGATCGTCACGCCGCTGGGCAGCACGCTGACCATCACCGGCTACGACAGCGCGACCGGCGTGGTCAGCTACAGCTACACCCTGGTGGATAACGAAACCCACCCGAACGCCGGCGGCGCCAACAGCATCACCGAGAACCTCAACGTCGTCGCCACTGACGTCGACGGCAGCACGGCGTTGGGCCAGATCAACGTCAACATCGTCGATGACTTGCCCACCGCCCACCCTGATCACGTCTCAGTGGCCGAAGGCGCGACGGTCTCGGGCAACGTGCTGGGCAACGACATCGGCGGCGCCGACGGACCGGCACTCGGTGGCGCGGTGGTCGGCGTGCGCGCCGGCAGCGACACTTCGACCTCGGCCGTTGGCGGCTTGAACACGCAAATCAACGGCACCTATGGCTACCTGACCCTGGATGCCAACGGCAACGCCGTGTATCACAGCAACCCGAATTCGGTCGGCGAGCCGGGCGCCACGGATGTGTTCACCTACACCGTGCGCGATGGCGACGGCGATGAAAGCACCACCACCATTACCATTGATGTGTCCAACTGCACCCTTGTAGCAACCACCGATACCGACGTGACGGCGTACGAGAAAGCCCTGGATCTGACCAAGGATGGCCAGGACTTGGCGGCGGGCACCGTCATCGGCAGCGAGCCTGATAACACCGGCGAAACCGCCTCCGGCACGTTGGTCGGTTCGGTCACCGGCGCCACTGGCGCAATCACTTACACCCTGGTCGGCAGCGCCACCGGCACCTACGGACAAATCCTGCTCAACCCGGACGGTTCCTACACCTACACCCTGACCTCGGCGCCCACGACCACGCCTCACGCCAACGATGGTGCGAATACCCTGAGCGAAAGCTTCACCTATCAGGCCACCGACGCTCTGGGCAACAGCGTCACCAGTACCATCGTGATCAACATTGTCGATGACGTGCCGACGGCCCATTGCGATTCGGTTTCGGTGGTGGAGGGCGGTACGGTCAGCGGCAATGTGCTGGACAACGATGTGCTCGGCGCTGACGGCCCGGCCTTGGGTGGCGCCGTGGTCGGCGTGCGCGCCGGCAGCGACACCTCGACCTCGGCCATCGGTGGTTTGAATACGCACATCAACGGCACCTACGGCTATCTCACCCTGGATGCCAACGGCAATGCCGTGTACCACAGCAACCCGAATTCAGTCGGCGAAGCGGGCGCCACGGACGTGTTCACCTATACCGTGCGCGATGCCGACGGCGATGAAAGCACCGCCACGATCACCGTTGATGTGTCCAACAGCTGCCTCGTAGCCGCCACCGATACCGACGTGACCGTCTACGAAAAAGCGTTGGATCTGACCAAGGACGGACAGGACCTGGCAGCGGGCAGCGTCACCGGCAGCGAGCCCGGCAACACCGGTGAAACCGGCTCCGGTACGCTGACAGGCTCGGTCACTGGCGCCACTGGTGCGATCACCTACACCCTGGTCGGCAGCGCCACCGGCACCTACGGGCAGATCCTGCTCAATCCCGACGGTTCCTACACGTACACCCTGACCTCGGCGCCGAAAACATCGCCGAACGCCAACGATGACGCGAACACCTTGAACGAAAGCTTCACCTACAAAGCCACCGATGCGTTGGGCAACAGCACCACCGGCACCCTTGTGGTCAACATCGTCGATGACGTGCCTCACGCTGTCGCGTCGGACCGTTCGGTGCCGGCGGTGCAGATCGACTCCAACCTGATGCTGGTGATCGATGTATCCGGGAGCATGGACGACCCTTCCGGTGTATCGGGCCTGTCGCGGCTGGACCTGGCCAAGCAGGCGATCAGCGCATTGCTCGACAAGTACGACAACCTGGGCGACGTGAAGGTGCAGATCGTCACCTTCAGCAGCAGCGCCACCGACCAGACGTCGGTGTGGGTCGATGTGGCGACCGCCAAGTCGATCATCGCTACGCTGACCGCGGGCGGCGGCACCAACTACGACGCCGCCGTGGCGACCATGGAGAGTGCGTTCGATACCTCGGGCAAACTCACCGGGGCGCAGAACGTCGGCTACTTCTTCTCCGATGGCAAACCCAACGAAGGCGACATCGGCACCGCGGACGAGATCGCGCTCAAAGCCTTCCTTGATGCCAATGGCATCAAGAACTACGCCATCGGCCTGGGCAGCGGCGTCAATAACGCCAGCCTCGATCCGGTGGCCTATGACGGCAGTACCCACACCGACACCAACGCCGTGGTGGTGACCGACCTCAACCAACTCAACTCGGTGCTTTCGGGCACCGTGCAAGGCGCGCCGGTCACCGGTTCGCTGTTGGGCGAGGGCGGTACGTTCGGCGCCGATGGCGGTTTCATCAAAATCCTCGCGGTCGACGGCACCACCTATACCTACGACCCGAAAGCCAACAGCAATCAGGGGTCGCTGAACTTTAGCGGCGGCGCCAACCACGGCACCTTCAACACCGCCGACAACACCCTGAGCATCGCCACCAACAACAGCGGCACGCTGCTGGTGAACCTCGATACCGGCGAGTACAGCTACACCTCGCAGAAAACCACGGCCGTGCAGATCACCGAAAACATCGGTTTCACCGCCAGCGACAACGACGGCGACCTCACCAGTTCGACCCTGACAGTCAACGTGATTCCGAATTCGCCACCGGTGGCGGTCGATGATCACATCATCACCAACGTTCTGTCGGGCAGTATCGTGGTGCCGGGCGAGCTGCTATTGGCCAACGACACCGACCCCAACGGCGATGTGCTCACGGCATCGCCGACCACCTTCAACACCGGATGGGTGGCCAAGGGCGCGGACTTTACAGGCATCAACTCAAGCTTCAGCTTCACCGGCAATAACGTCCAGGCCGTGACCATTGCCCGCAGCGCATTCGTCGCCAATACCGCGGCCATGACCGCCATGCTGGTGGTCAGCGGGGCGCTGGGGGCGGTCAGCACCAACAATACCAACGATGAGGACCGGATTACCGTCAACCTCAAACAGGGTGAAACCCTCAACCTGGACCACAACCTGGCGGCCGGCCACATCACCCTGGAGTATTCGGTCAACGGCGGGGCATTCATCGCCATCGCCGACGGCCAGACCATCACCGCCACGGCGGACGGCACGTACCAGATCCACATCACCAACATCGACGACGGTGGCCCGGGCAACAGCGGCAAAGGCGCGGAAAACTATCAACTGACCATGACCGTCAACTACGCCGGAGCCCAGGACTCCACACCGGACTTCCACGGCACCTACACCACCAGCGATAACCACGGCGGCAGCGACAGCGCGGCGGTGAACATCACCTACCAGGACGGCCACACCCTGACCGGCACCTCGGGCGATGACGTATTGATTGCGGGCACCGGCAACAACGTCATCAACGCTGGCGACGGCAATGATCTGCTTACCGGCGGTTCAGGCAACAACGAATTGCATGGC
Source organism: Pseudomonas sp. GGS8 (assembly GCF_024168645.1). NCBI lineage: Bacteria > Pseudomonadati > Pseudomonadota > Gammaproteobacteria > Pseudomonadales > Pseudomonadaceae > Pseudomonas > Pseudomonas sp. GGS8. Next base: position 3,550,995 of record NZ_JALJWF010000001.1, read on the forward strand.
GGTGCCGGTAACGATCTGTTGTTCAGCGGGCCGGGCAACGACTGGCTCGACGGCGGCACCGGCAACGACACCGCGAGCTACGCCCATGCCACCGCCGGCGTCACCGTCAATCTCAGCCTGCTCACCGCGCAAAACACCGTTGGCGCAGGCACCGACACCCTGACCGGCATCGAAAACCTCACGGGCTCGAACTTCAACGACAGCCTCACGGGCGACAACAACAGCAACGTCATCAACGGCGGCTTGGGTAACGATGCGCTCAACGGTGGGGGCGGCGACGACTTGCTGATCGGCGGCCCGGGCGACAACACCCTCACCGGCGGCAGCGGTGCTGACACCTTCCAGTGGTTCAAAGGCAACAGCGGTCACGACGTCATCACCGACTTCACCCCGGGCACCGACAAACTCGACCTGTCGCAACTGCTGCAAGGCGAAAACGGCACCGCGGCGTCGCTGGATGACTACCTGCACTTCAAAGTCACCGGCAGCGGCGCCTCACTGGTTACCAGCATCGACGTCAGCGCCATGGCCGGCGCCACACCGAGCCAGACCATTGACCTGGCCGGTGTGAACCTGGCCAGTCACTACGGCGTCACGCCGGGGGCGGGTGGGGTGGTTGCAGGGGGGCATGACACGGCGACGATCATCAATGGCATGTTGAATGACCATTCGTTGAAGGTAGATACGGTGTGACCTGAAACGACAAAACCCGCTTTCCCGGTGAAAGGGGGGGGCGGGTTTTTTGTTGTTTGGGGTTTTGATCCGCCACCCTCGTGCCCGGACACACCTCATGTGGCGAGGGGGCTTGCCCCCGTTCGGCTGCGCAGCAGTCGTAAAACCTGTACATGCAGATCGCCAGACAGGCAGTGATTGCAGGTTTTGGGGGCCGCTTCGCAGCCCAACGGGGCGATGCGGCGTTCCGACAAGCCCCCTCGCCACAGGGATCAGGTTACAGGGTCGGGTTGGCCTTCAATTCCAGACTGTCCAGCGCCCGATTCACCGCCAGCTCCCCGAACATGATGAGCTGCGCGACGCCCAATATCGTATTGCGCTGCGGCCCCTCCAGAAACCCGGCGCAGTCACTGGCGATCACCTTGGCCGAGGCAAAGGACTCGCAGGCATTGGCCAGTAGCTCTTCGATGTCGATGTCCGGGGCAACGGTGTAAATCGTGCTCGGTTTGCGCGGGGGCTTGGGGGCGGACGGTTTGAGGTAGTAATCGAGGGCGCGCTCGGCGGCTTCGTTGAGTTTTTTGGAATCGGGGGTTTCGTAGGGGGAAACGTCGTCGGTTTCGGGTGGGTTCGGTGTTGGTTTGAACATGGTGAAACTCCTACAAGAAATGGAGCCACCAAGACCTGTCGCTAAACAGGTAAGGGTGGCGGCTGCACGCAGGTTAGCGAACCGGGTGTAGGCGCCCGGCAGACCCGAAGGTCTCCCGCGCACAGCCGCCATGACATCAATCGCAGACATGAACAATCTGCAAGAGAGTTTGGAGCGCTGTTGCGCCTACAAAGGTTCGGGTCGCTAAACCCGATCGCTGATTTGTCAGCGACCGGGAAACAATAGAACCCGACTCTTAGGCGCACAAGCCGGCGGATTCTGGCGCAGTCGTAGGCAACGACGCAAGGATGTGTAGCCTGAGTGAGTGTCTGGAGATGTCTTTTAAACATCGCTGTTTATTTCTTACTCAGGTTTTGGAAAGGCGGGGCGGATCTCCTTGTTTTTAGCGCAAGATTCACCGTCAGTTAACTTATTTACGACGCATGATGAAGCAATCACAAGCAATTAAATCCATTCTGGGTGTCCTGATTTCTATACCCCAGATGTAGTTGTGGGAAGGGGTGGAGTAAGTGACAGGTTGTACGCCGAAATTATTGGCGAGATATATATGATTTAACGAATTTCCCGATTTATCTAAAAATAAAACCGAGATGTCATTAAATTGGGCGAATCTGCACCAAAAGCTGACATAGGAAAATCCCCAGTTAAATCTGATGTGCATATGTTGCGCTGTGCCGCTTGCCTGCCAATGCATCTCCAGAATTTGCCCATAGCAATAGCCCGGTAACTGGGGGTAAGGACCGGTGATGACATTGGCTAGCGAAGTTATTCCCAAATAACCGTTCCCTGCCGGAAAAGTAATGGTCATGCTATCTAGTGAGATACTTCCACCGGGTCCTATGAGTTGCGTAGGGCGGTGATCGAAATTTTCCGACAATATAGGCTGGAGGTTCTTGATCGTATAGCTTAAGGAAGTCGGGAAGATAATCGTTATGGGGTCTTGCCCCTTGAAGTGGGCTTTGACTTCTACATGGAAGGTTGAACCATCCTGCAGCAGTAACAGTTGCGCTCGTGACAGTGTTCTGGTGAATCCGTTTATCTCTTCCTCTGATGTCAAGGAACCTCCGGTCACTACGGGAATAACAAGGGGGGTTCCATTGTTTCCGGTTCCGATGACCGTTATGTCGATAAGATAATTTCCACCCTGAAACGGCCATAGAACTTTAGTGATGGTGGCATCACTGTCGAATTCATTGATATCCAAGACCCGTGCACTATCAGCCTGATCGATTATGGCAGCTCCCAATCGAGCATCTCCGTCGACAATCCGTTCAATCGTCAGTGCCAGCGATGACGATGTCCCTGCCGGCTGCCCATCGCGAATCAACTCCCAATGCAATTCGACATCGCGCCCCATCCAGTCCAATAGAAGCTCGAAAGTTAATTTGAAGTTTGCCCTTTTGTTTTGATTGAACGGCAGCGCAGGAAACGTTTTGTCGCCTGCGATCGGATTCTTGATCATTAGAAGCGCTTGATCATTCCCCCCGGCTGCCAGGAATTCAATTCGAACCGTTGCTCCCGTTAAGTGAGCCAACACATCAATGGGGCTTTTCGCCGGGGCTACCAAAGTCGGTGGGTTCAGATTGAGACGGCCGAGGTGAATGTCCAGGCGCTTCTCCGGGGATTTGACCCGGTTGCCCAACTGATCGATGACATAGAACTCGGCCACCGCTTTCGGGTTGTCGCCCGCCTCGCGGAACGTGTCGGTGAACAGTGTGTGGGTGATCGGCGCCGTGCCGTCGGGGACGTCGAACTCGACCTTGGCGTCGCCCAGTAGAAATTCGATGCGGTCATAGTTGCGCCGGTTGGCATAGGTGAACCCGAACGGCACCCCTTGCGCCGCCTGTTCGGCACTGACGCCGTCCTTGAGCACGTCGGCCGGGATCACCAGATCCAGGTTGTCCGCAGGCCGCAGGTGGTACAGCACCAGCAGATCCCGAGAGGGTTCACTGTTCCCGCTGACACGGGTGACCACGTAATGCAACCGATTGACGCCCTGCATCAGGTACCCGCGCGGCAGGTACAGACGCTGGCGCAGTTGTTCCTCCCCCGGTTTGACGGTCTGGCCTGCTCCTGCGACGAGAACGCCGTTGCAATACAAATTCACGCGATCATCGACCGCCATGATCCAGGATCTCAGCTGCAGCTCGGCCCAGGAATCAACCAGGCATTCAAGGCCCTGGGCCTGGCCGTCATAAAGGGCTTTGGGAATACCGCCGTGGGCGATTCCGTCCGGTTTCACCGGGGTGACCCAGCCCGGGATGATCATGGGATACAGCACAAACAGCTTAGTTAGCTCGGCGGACTGGATATCCATCATATTCTCCGGGGGAGGCGACAAGTTTTAAGTCCACTCGGGACGTGTACTCATCACACCGCAGGGAAAACAGATTGGCTACTATCAGATCTGACAGGTATATGTAGATTTAAGACGAACGGTCATATCAATCACATCGGCATCGGCTGGCTGATCAACCGTTTACGGGCGGGTGGTTGTGGGGGGCACGATACGGCGACCATGATCAACGGCATGCGTGATCTGAAATGATAAAACCTGCCATTCCAGTTGAAGGAATGGCGGTTTTTTTTGTTGCCGGTGAGATCGCTTTCGCGAGTAGGCTCGCCCCCACACATTCGATCTTCAGTGAACACAAAACAGGCGAACAACCCAGATCAACCGTTGGAGCGAGCCTGCCGCGAAGAGGCCCAACAGAACACTTAGGCAGGGGCAGATAAACGAATGTCCCCCTTTCGTTTTTTCTCTCAATAAGGTCTGGCGCACCACGGGTTCCATTGCACATGTGGGGCTGCATAGCCGCAAACTATGCCTGGGCCATTGCCATGGCCATGGTCATAGATTTTCGAGTAACCCGCAGGACACCCTATGGAGTCGAGCATCCAGTTTATCGATCCGCCCAGCACCCAGGTGCGGTGTGAACCATAGACACGCTCCATGCCCGCCCAGTGATCGGATAGAGGCATGGAGCCTGGAACGGAGGTCATCCAGGTCACCGCATTTGCCAAGGTCATTGGCACTCCAGCTGATGCCGCAACAAAGACGTTCTTCACATCCACGTAGTATGTAAGGGTGCTGAATCGATCCTGAACGTGGATGTACGCGCTGCCGTTACGAAGACCAGTAACCTTGCCATTCCCATCGACCAAAACCACGGCCGAATTGCTGGATGAGTAATGAATAGGGGCGACACCGTAAGAGGCAGGTCGATTTTCGGTATTGCCTACAAAATCAAGCCCCGTTCTCGGCCACCCGATTTCAATCCTGAGTCCGTGCAGGTTCATAGTGTCTTGGTTGACTTGCAATGGCCGGCGCAGAGTGAAAGATCGTACGGGCGATGTCAGGTTATCGCCGTACTTCGCTCGTAACCGGAGTGTGTTCAGCGCGTCATATTTGGCAACCTTCACGGGCTCCGAAAAATCGCCGTGAGCATCTGTCGTTACCGTCGCCTCCACCACGCCATTCACCAGAATCTCGACTTGCTCCTGGATGCTTGCATGCCCGTGTACGGTGATAGTGGTGGCAATCGTAGTGTCGCCTTGTGGAATATCACGATCCTGTGGGTCTTTCAGTGCATCGATATGCGGCTGTAGTTCAATCAGCGAATCGACGATATACGCTTGCCCGGGAAATGCTATGGCCGTTTCCCTGTCAGGCTCTCGGTTCACATTCACCCAGAAGAAGATTTGTAAGGTGGTTTCATCTTTCAGATTGCGAAGCCAGTCGAGCGGCAATGCCAGTCTCAGGCCCCTCTCGGTACCCGTCAGTTCGCCTTTAAGGGCTTCATGCCGAACCACTTCACCTTGGGTGTTGGTTCCTTCAAACATCAGGTATTGAGGTTGTCCTGAACGTTGCCCCGGCCACTCATCCACTACCAGTTCATTGGCAGCCGTCAGTTTTTTTACTTCCACAATCCCGGATACTCCGCTGATCCGGGGCGTCGGAAGCCGACTGTCTTCGGGGGCGATCGGGGCGATCACAATTTCCACAGCCGGGGATGAAGCGGCTTTTTTCCCGTTGCGCCTCAAGTTCCAGCGCAGTTGAATCGTCTTTCCCTGGTTGGCGACAAGAAACTGAGGGTCGAGCGCCCAGTTGGCGCGATTGTTTTGGTTAAAAAGAATAGGCGCGAACAGTGGCGAATCAGTTGGCGCCTTGTTGTGTATCAGTCTCGCCCGGTCTTCCTTGATCGCTGCGAGGAATTCGGCCCGTATCGTCCGCTCCCCGTCCAAGGGGTGAATCGACTGGGGAACTCCTACCAGAAACGGCGACTCAAGGACGATGTCTTTCTCATCCCCAATCTTTAAACCCAGCAGATCGGAAGTCACCTCGACTTCACCCGGGTTGGTGATTGTGCATTGCAGTGTCAGTGGGGCGCCGGCGTAAGGGGCGATGTATTTGGCCGGCAGCTGGAAGATGAGCGGCAGCGTCGGGTCGGTGACGATCAGTCGGAAAATAAACAGGATCGCAATACCGTCCGAGTCAATGGTTTGCCAGCGTAATTCGGCCTTCGCGCCTGCTTTCATGGGCCAGTATTTGGCGAACTCCACCTTCGCCAAGGCCGTATCCACTGGCACGGTATCGATGTTCTCCAGCGGCTCGACCATCGGCAGGCCCAATGGCAGGGACGTACCGGTGATGGTGACACCGGCGTGTTTCGACAGCTGAGTGTTGCCTGCTCTGACCACTTGATAGAACGCCCGCGCCGAGCCTCGGATCAGGTTGCGAACCCACTCATTGGAAACCTCAAAGTGCATGGTTCTGGTCGCGGCAGTCAGCGTCACGCTGAAGGTGTGGGTGGCCAGGTCGCCACCTTTAGTGATCCCTTCAAATGTCAGCTCAAACAGATCATCTTTTGCAAACACACCGGTGACCAGTATCTGCAGGGGACCGCCTACGAGCCAATCGTGATGCACCACATCGTCGGGATCAGCCTGTTCAAAAATCGGTGCGGTCAGCAACACCATGCCGGATTTGAACGTGAGAATGAGCGAATCCGACCAACCGCTCGAATTTTCCACGACATCGAACACTTCCCAGCGCACGATCACCGTGTTGCCAGGCGGCAAACTGGCGAGCATTTCAGGTGTCAATTCAAAGACCACGTCACCCAACACAGTGACGGTGGACTCAAGGAGCAACGATCCAAAGGCAAGTACGACCACATCACCGATTTGCTGGTTGTAATACGCCAGCACGGTCACGAACATGCCTTCATCGATCACGGTCTTATCAATGACGGATTCCGAAGCGACGGGCAGCTTGAGGCCCTGGTTGAAGGGTTTGCCGCCGTCTGTGTCCCGTTCACCCGGCGCCGGGTATTTATAAATCAGCGGCACAGGTGGCGATTGTTCGGTGCCGTTTCCGCTCACACGCTTAACTTCGAACCAGAATTGCTTGTTCTCCGATAGCAGCGGCGCAAACCTGGCTTCCATGTCTTTGGCGGAAATATAGAAAGGAATGTTTTTCGCGTTGCCCTCGGCATCGAAGTGGGCTTCGGTGACGGAAAATTCAGCGACGGGAGCGTTTGTTGTTTCGATGTAAACCGTGATGTAGTCGCCGACGGCCATGTTCAGATAGGCCAGGATGTAAACCAGCAAACCGTCTCGGTCGCCGTGCACCATGTTGATGTTGATCCCCAATGCATCGTCTTTCTGTGGTTTGAAGCCCGGCGGGTAGGGCGGGGCGACCGCCAGCACGCCGATGCCACGATCGGGCGGGAATACAACGACTTGTCCATTGGAGGCGAGGTCAGCGTTTGTCAGGGGGCTGTTCATGAATGTGTACCTTCCGTAGAGGCGCCCGCTTCCCGATTGGGCGGCACCGATACGGAAGGATTAGATAGTCGGCGTGAGTGTTTGCCTACTGTCAGATCTGACAGGTGCACACAGGTTTTAGACGAGTGGTCGTACCGCTCACATCGGCTCCGGCGGCCCAATCAGCCTTCCCATCACCCCAAACACCCCCAACTCCCGAATCACCTCCAGCTCCCCTTTGGTCTCCACCATCTCCGCAATCAACGGCAGATCAATGCTGTTGGTCGCCCGGTATATCGCATCGATAAACAGCCGCTTGTCACTCTGCTCATCGATGTCCCGAATGTAGGCACCGTCGATTTTCAAGTACGCCAACCCCAGCTGCGTCAGGTTGCCGATCTGGCTGAAGCTGCCGCCAAAGTGCTGCAAACCGATGCGGTAACCGGTGTTGAGCAGGCTGTGGCTCAGGCGTTGCAGTTCTTCGGGGGGCGGCAGTTGGCGTTCGTCGATTTCCAGGGTCAGCAGCGGCGCCAGTTCCGGCAGTGATTGGAGTATGTCGCAGATCAGTTTCAGCTGGGTCTGATCGCGCAGGGTGCTGCCGGACAGGCTCAGCGCGAGCGGCCAGCGGTTGGCGGCGAGGTATTCGAGGGTGGTTTCGAGCATCGCCAGATCGAACCGCGCCGACCAGCCGAGACGTTCGATCCACGGCAGGAAATGCCCGGCGGCAATGGCCTCGCCTTGCGGATCGAGCAGGCGTGCGAGGACTTTGTGGTGCAGCACTTGACTGGTGTCGGCGCATTGCACCACCGGTTGGAAATACAACTGCATCTTGCCTTCGGTCAGCGCGTCGTCGATCCAGTTGCGCCAGTCATGTTGGGAGTGGTTCGGCGCAGTGTCGGTGTGAGCCAGATATATCCACGGCCGCTCGGGATGCTGCTGCGCCTGGGTCAGCGCTTGATCGAGGCGCAGCAGGACTTCGCTGGCCGATTCGCCGGGCTGATAAGCGACCACACCCAGGTGCGCCACGGGCATGCAGTCGCTGGCGCCGGTCAGGCGCAGGTTTTCCAGGGTAGCGCTGATTTCCGAGGCGAGGCGGGCCGCGCCGGTGCTGTCCAGGCCCGGCGTCAGCAGGCTGAATTCGCCGCCACGATTGCGTGCCGCCAGCCAGGTACGCCGCTCAGGTGGTTGCGTCAGGCGCTTGAGCAATTCGCCGACGGCACTGATCAGGGCATCGGTGCGCTGGCCACCCAAGCGTTGATTGAGGCCGATCAGGTCGTTGATCCGCAGCATCAGCAAATGACCGTCGCGGCTTTGCTCGCAAACCTGTAATTGGTCGGCCAGTTGTTCATCCAGCAAGCGCCGGTTGGCCAGGCCCGTGAGGGGGTCCTGATAGGATTCGGCGCGCAGTTTTTCGCTGCGGGCGGCCTCTTCGGCGAACAGCGCTTTGAGTTTTTCGACCATCTGGTTCATGGCCAGCACCACGCGTTTGAGCTCCGGTGTGCGCGGCAATTTCGGCAAGCTGCGGAACTCGCGTTTGCTGATGGCTTCAGCCTGTTTGACCATGTTGTCGAGCGGGCGCAATTGCCGGCGCAACAGCCAGCCACCGAACACGGCACTGAGCAATCCACAAATCAGCAGCCAGATCAGGCTGCCGAGGGTGCTGTCCCAGAGTTTGGCCAGGGCGAACTGCGGGTTACTCAGCACTTCGACCCGTGCCGTCTGCTCCCAGCCACGCGTGACCAGCGCATCGCCGCCTTGTGGGCGCAGGTTCACCAGGTTGACGAACCAGCCCGGAACGCCCTCGATTTGCGCCGGTGCGCTGCGCTCCACCAGCACTTGTTCATTCTCGATGTTGATGATCCGGATGCTGCTGAAATAGCCGCTGTCGAAAATAGAACTGACCATCAATTCGATCATTGCCGGGTCGTCGATCTGTGCGGTCAACGACAGACCCAGCGCGGTGGCGGCGTCCTGGGCGTGGGAGCGCAACTGGGTGAGCATCTGTTCGCGAGAGCTTTCCAGGCTGACAAAAAAACTGCCGCTGAAGGCCACCAGCAAGAACAGGCAAATGGCGAGAAACAACTGTTTGCGCAGTGACATAAAACGCTCCTTGCTGTGGCGGCTAGCCTTCGCCCACGGCGAACCCTTCGATTTGCATCTTTCTCAATACGTCTTGCCAGCGCGACAGTTTTTTCGAGTCACTGCTGCGTTTGCCGCCATTGACCCCCAAGTACAGACCTTCGGCGTTGAAGGCGTACACCGGCAGCAAGTCTTTGCGCTGGGAGGCGGGGCGGATTTCGTCGATCAGGTTGTCCAGCACCAGCGGATCGGCTGTGGGACTGCTGTAAAAGGTCAACACCATGTGCGCCTGGTTCCGGGTCAGGGCCTTGACGTAGGTGATGCGCAGTTTTTCGCTGGGAATCCCGAGGTGACGCAGGCTGAAATATTTCGCCAGGGCGTAGTCTTCACAGTCGCCTGCGGCTTTGATCAAGGATTCCACGGGCGTGGCCCAGTAATCGGTCTGACGCCAGATGCGCATGTCATCCTGAAAACTCAGTTGCTGATTGAAGAAATGATTGACCGCGTTCAGTTGTTCGCGCTCAGGCTGGTTGCGTTCGCTATGCAGTATTTGGCTCCAGGCCTCGATCCGCCCCCGGGCCGGACCAAGGGGGCCGTAGCGTTTTTCGGCCGTTTGCAGAACCAGCGCAAAATCCCAGTCGGCCCAGACACTGCCCAACCCGGCCAGCAGAAAACTCGTCAGCAGCAGCCATCCGCCGAACCGAAGTCGGAGCGTTGACCATCCTGGACTACGCGGACTGCGGGACATGTCTGGCTGCTCGGGTGCAGATGCCTGAAGTCTAGGTGGTGTTTACGGCGGGGGCGGACAGATTGTCGGGCTGCCTTTTGTGGCAAGGGGGCTTCAGTAGTGAGGGGGCTTTTGTGGCGAGGGGGCTTGCCCCCGTTCGGCTGCGCAGCAGTCGTAATCCACTCTGCGTGGTGTGTCAGGAGAAATTCGGTCTGCCGGATTGGGGTCGCTTCGCAACCCAACGGGGGCAAGCCCCCTCGCCACAGAAGCCCTATAGCCACAGAAGTGAACTGGCCACAGAAATCGGGTCAGGGTTTATGCAGGGTTTTCTGTTTGAGGATGTAGATCGTCACCAGCACCGCACTGGTCAGCATGAAGCCGCGCGCCCATGGCAGGGGCACCAGGTAGCAGGAGAGCAGGATGCTCGTCCACATCAACCCGATGGTGTAGACCTTGCCCTTGAGCGGAATGCCGTTGCCGTCCAGATAGTCGCGAATCCACGGGCCAAGCCGTGGATGTTCAACCAGCCAGCGATAGAAACGTGGCGAACTGCGGGCGAAACAGGCAGCCGCCAACAGCAGGAACGGTGTAGTGGGCAGCACCGGCAGGAAAATCCCGATCACCCCCAGCGCTACGCTCAGCCAGCCGATGGCCAGCAGCACGTAGCGCAACATCAGGGGGCGGTGGCCTATGGGGTTGTCCATAGGCAAAACCTTAGTGGTGACGTGGCTTGAGGATCGCCGGTTTTTCGTCTGGCGCGTTGCACAGCAGGTACAGCGCGGTCAGGGCTTCCGGGATCTGCACGATCATGTCGTCCATCAGGTTGGCGTCGGCCGCGATGTCGGAAAACTCAGGCTGTTCGTCGAACAGACCCGAACCGACCATGATCGGCAACAGCATTTCACTGACTTCGTCTTCAGCGGTTTCGAACCAGGCCGCTTCGCGCAGGAACACGCCTTCCATGAAACCGATGCACCAGCCGCGCAGGTCGGAATCGTCCGGGTCATCGCCCAGGTCGAGATCGCATGGCAGCTCGAACTCTTCGTCGGACGCCAATTGGCGGGCGATGTGAGCCTTGAGCAGTACCAGGGTGGATTCGATCGCTTCACGCTCGGTGTCGTCGGCGTAATGCGGCTCTTCGGCGAAGAGCGCGTCGATCCATTCACGGTCGGGAACGCTTTCGGAACAGATCGACAGCGCAGTGAGGTAGCCGTGGGCGGCCACATAGTCCAGCGCCTCGTCATGCAGCTCGTCGGCGTCGAGGAAGACTTGCAGGCGGGTTAGTTGCTCAGCGAAGGACATTAAAGGGCTACCTTGGGGAATATACGATGCGGGAATTCTAGGCCTTCTTGAGCGCACAGGCCAGCCGCGCGGCATATTTGCTCCCCTTGTCACCTCCCGGAACACCGCAATCCTTGTGGGAGCGAGCCTGCTGTGCATTGGCTTTCGTATGTCTTATCAGCGGCGCCCTTTGCAGGGGAGGGCTCGGGTATACTCGCGCGTTTTGTGATGCCCTGCTGGCGTTACGGCTGAAATATGCAGCGTCATGCAATGCGCACTTACGATTTGTTTGTGCAGCTTTCGTGGTTCTGAACCAGCCTTGCAGGGATGTTTCGGTGATTTTTGGAGTTTTTATGCTCGAACAGGCTCAACGCGTCCTCAAGGACATCTTCGGCTACGACAGTTTCCGTGGCCGTCAGGGTGCAATCATTGAGCGCGTGGCCAGTGGCGGCGATGCCTTGGTGCTGATGCCTACCGGGGGCGGCAAGTCGCTGTGCTTTCAGGTGCCGGCGCTGCTGCGCGAGGGCCTGGCGGTGGTGGTGTCGCCGCTGATCGCACTGATGGACGATCAGGTCGCCACCCTCGAAGAGCTGGGCGTTGCGGCGGCGGCGTTGAACTCCACGTTGAGCGCTGAGCAACAGCGCGATCTGGCGGCGCGGATCAAGCGCGGCGAGGTGAAAATGCTCTATCTCGCGCCTGAACGCCTGGTTCAGCCGCGCATGTTGGCCTTTTTGCAAAGTCTCGAAATCGCCCTGTTCGCCATCGACGAAGCGCACTGCGTGTCTCAATGGGGTCACGACTTCCGTCGCGAATACCTGCAACTGGGCCAGTTGGCGGAATTGTTCCCCAATGTCCCGCGCATTGCCCTGACCGCCACCGCCGACAAGCGTACCCGGGAAGAAATCGTCGATCGCCTGCATTTGCACAATGCCGAGCGTTTCCTGTCGAGTTTCGACCGCCCCAACATTTTTTATCGCATCGTGCCCAAGGAACAGCCGCGCAAGCAGTTGTTGGCGTTTCTCGCCGAACGGCGCAGTGATGCCGGTATCGTTTACTGCCTGTCGCGCAAAAAAGTCGACGAAGTGGCGGTGTTCCTCAGTGAGCAAGGCTTCCCGGCGCTGCCGTACCACGCCGGTCTGGCCAACGAAACCCGGGCGCATCACCAGAAGCGCTTTCTCAACGAGGAAGGCCTGATCATGGTCGCCACCGTGGCGTTCGGCATGGGCATCGACAAGCCCAACGTGCGTTTTGTGGCTCACCTCGATTTGCCCAAATCCCTCGAGGCCTACTATCAGGAAACCGGTCGCGGCGGTCGTGACGGTCTGCCGGCGGATGCCTGGATGGCATACGGCCTGCAAGACGTGGTGATGCTCAAGCAGATGTTGCAGAACTCCGAAGGCGACGAGCGCCACAAGCGTCTGGAACAGCACAAGCTCGACGCCATGCTCTCGCTCTGCGAAGAAACCCGTTGCCGCCGCCAGACCCTGCTGGCGTACTTCGACGAAGACATGCCTGAGCCCTGTGGCCACTGCGACAACTGTGTCGACGGTGTGCAGACTTGGGACGCCACCGAGCCGGCCCGCCAGGCGCTGTCGGCGATCTACCGCACCGGTCAGCGTTACGGCGTCGGCCATCTGGTGGACGTGTTGCTGGGCAAGGACAACGAAAAGGTTCGCAGCTTCGGCCATCAGCATTTGTCGGTATACGGCGTAGGCAAAGCGCTGGGCGAAAGTGAATGGCGCTCCTTGTTCCGACAACTGGTGGCTCGCGGTCTGGCGGACATCGACCTCGAAGGCTACGGCGGGTTGCGCCTGAGCGATACCTGCCGGCCGCTGCTCAAGGGCGAAGTGACCCTGGAACTGCGCCGCGACCTCAAGCCGCAAACCACCGCCAAAAGCAGCAAGAGCCAGGCGAGCCAACTGGTTCGCTTCGAGGAGCGCGAACAGTGGGAAGCCTTGCGCGCCTTGCGCCGCAAACTGGCCGAAGAACATGGCGTGCCGCCGTACGTCATCTTCCCCGATTCGACGCTGCTGGAAATGCTCCGCAGCCAGCCGACCTCGCTGGCGGAAATGGCCACGGTCAGCGGTGTCGGCGCGCGCAAACTGGAACGTTACGGCGAGGCTTTCCTCGAAGTGCTCGGCGGTCAGGTCGAGGCCCCGAAAGTGGTGGCCGATGTGCGCCACGAGCTGATCACGCTGGCCCGGGCTGGCATGACACCGCTGCAGATCGCCGGTCAGCTGCAATGCTCGGAAAAGAACGTCTACACGATGCTCGCCGAGGCCATCGGCAAGCAGCAGCTGTCACTGGAACAGGCGCTGGACCTGCCCGAAGAGTTGATGGGCGAAGTTCAGGACGCCTTCCTCGATGGCGAAGGCGAGTTGCCGCCGGTAGCGGAGATCGCCGCGTTGTTCGCAGGGCGGGTGCCGGAAGGCGTTTTGTATTGCGTACGTGCAGCGCTGCAGTCGGAGTTCGAAATTTGAATGACCTGTTGCGCAGATGTAACGATTCAGTACAGAGCAAACCTTGCCTATAGCCAAAGGTCATGCTTAGCTGACTAATAATTAGTTTTTCTCTATTTCAGTCTAACCATGAGTGTTTTATGCCGTTAACCGATCAACACCGCTTTGGCATGCAACTGGCCCAGATGTCTCGGGGCTGGCGTGCCGAACTGGACCGCCGACTGGCTGGCCTGGGTCTGTCCCAGGCGCGCTGGCTGGTGCTGCTGCACCTGGCGCGTTTCGATGATGCTCCCACCCAGCGTGAACTGGCGCAAAGCGTTGGCGTCGAAGGGCCTACCCTGGCTCGACTGCTCGATAGTCTGGAAAGTCAGGGCCTGGTGCAACGCCAATCGGTGCTGGAAGACCGTCGGGCGAAAAAAATCGTCCTCTGTGCCCCGGCCCGGCCCTTGATCGAACAAATTGAAACCATTGCTACTCAGCTGCGCCACGAATTGTTCGAAGGCGTTGATGAGGCGGATTTGAAGGTCTGCATGCGTGTCCACGGGCACATCCTGGCCAACCTGGAAAAATCTTGAGGCACAACCACGCGTCGGACTTTTGAGATACCCCGTTGGGCAGACTATAAAGAACTACTAGGCAATATCGTGTTCGTACCGGATGTGTGAATGCATACAGGTTGGTTCTGGTTATTTAAGGGATGCTCATGCTCGAGAGTTGGAGCGTTGTATTGCGGTGTTGCAGCAGGCTGCTGTTGGTCGGTGGTGCCGTCACTTACTCGGCATTGGCCCCTGCGCTAGGCTTGGGTGAGATCACCCAGCATTCGGCGTTGAATCAGCCATTCAGCGCCGATATCGCCCTGCTGGATGTCGGTGGTCTGGGGGAAGGGGAACTGTCGGTCAGCCTGGCGACGGCGGAAGAATTCAGCCGCGCCGGTGTCGAGCGGGTGTTCTTCCTTAATAACCTGAAATTCACGCCGATCCTGCGGGGCAACCGCAACCTGATCCGGGTGACTTCCAGTAAACCGGTGAAGGAACCCTTCCTGAATTTTCTGGTGCAGCTCAACCAGCCCAACGGGCGTTTGCTGCGCGAGTACACCGTGCTGATCGATCCGCCGGGTTCGCCGGGAATTGTTCCCATCAACGACGACCTTGCGCCGAGCCCTCAGGACTCCGCGTTCCCGTCCGTCGAACCGGCTGTTGCACCGCCACCTGCCGTGACGAGTTCTGCGCCCAAGCCAGACATCGATAAACCAGCCGTCGCGCCAGCGAGTGATCCAATTGCCGAACAACTGGCCACCAGCGTGCTGCAAAACCAGCAACTGCAAAAGACCATCGATGAACTCAATGCGAAGCTACAGGCGCAGGACGAGCAGATCGCCGTTCAGAAAAAACAGGTGACTGAGCTGCAATCCCAACTGGCGGAAATCAAACAGGCGTCGGCGGCGCCTGCCGCACCCGAAGTGCCGGCGCCGGTTCCGGTGGTTGTCGAGACGTCCGAAGCATCCCATTGGCCGCTGATCATCGGGTTGCTGTCGTTGGTGGCCCTGGTGTTGCTCGCCGTGTTCATTCGCCGTCAACGACAGCAGGTACAGGCCTTGCCCGAGCCACTACCCGTGCAGCCGTCGCGTCATGAACCGGTGCTTAACCGCACAGCAGAACCGGCCAGGCAAGCCACTCAGGCGCAATCGGTAACCGGATCGGCTGATGAGACTGCCGCAGGCGACGTGCTGGAAGGGGTTAGTATCTACCTCGCCTATGGCCGTTTGTCCGAGGCCGCCGGATTGTTGCGAGAGGCATTGGTCAAGGAACCCCAGCGCACCGATCTGGCCGTTCAGCTGCTGGAGGTTCTTGGTAAACAGGGTGACGTGCAAGCGTACGACGCGCAGGAAAGTAGCCTGCGTGACGCCGGGTTTGACGCACAGCAACTTCAGGACATCCGCAACCGCCATCCGAAACTGATCGGCGCCATGCCGGTGGCCAGCGCCGTGGCAGTGGCTCCGTCCACGCCTGCAATCCCCGAGGCGGCACCAAGCGATGAGTTCCAGTTGAACCTCGACGACCTGTCGATGGATGCGAACTGGGACCTGATCAGCCCCTTCGACAACTCACCGTCCAGCGCCAAACCGTCGAATGAGCCACCACCGGCAGACGAGCCGGGGTTCACGTCGAATCTGCATGTGTTGCCCGATGTCTTCGAAATACCCGACGAGCCGACGCTGGACGAGACCTTTCTCAACGAATTCAGCGATCTCGGCCAATCGCTGGAGCTTGAACCGCTGAGTGCAGAGTTGATGGATCTTGAACCGGCCGCGCCGAGCAGCGCGGGCAAACTCGAACAGGCCCAGACCTGCATTGACGACGGCGACCTGGACAGCGCCATCGAGCTGCTGAACGAGTTGCTCAAGGAAGGCGACGAGCCACTGAAGGAGACGGCCAGAACGCTGTTGGCGGGTATTCGCTGAAGATCAAAAGATCGCAGCCTTTGCGGTTATTATGGCAACCCCTCAGGCAGAGGAGTTTTGCCAATCATGACCGCACGTAAACCGGAAATCGTCATCACCTACTGCACGCAATGCCAATGGCTGTTGCGCGCCGCCTGGCTGGCCCAGGAACTGCTCAGCACCTTCGGCGACGACTTGGGCAAAGTGTCCCTGGTGCCCGGCACCGGCGGGGTGTTCCACATTGTCTGTGACGATGTGCAGCTCTGGGAACGCAAGGCCGACGGCGGTTTCCCCGAGGCCAAGGTGCTCAAGCAGCGGGTCCGCGATCAGATCGATCCGGACCGCGACCTGGGCCACAACGACCGCACTCAGTGAGACGGGGCTTGCCTGGCAACGGTCTTTTTGCTTGAACTGCCCGACAACCGGCTGGAGACCACGATGGCCACGATGATCAACGCGCCGCCGACCAGCATGCGCAGCGTCGGGTTTTCATCGAACAACAACCAGGCCAGGGTGATGCCGTAAACCGGCTCCAGGGCAAACACCACTGACGCGGTCCGGGCCTTGATCACCGCCAGGCTGGCGACGAACAGGCTGTGAGCGACGCCGGTGCAGAACACCCCGAGCAGGCCAATCCACAGCCAGTCGATGGCGCGTACTTCGCTCAACTGCGGCATCGCCACCGGCAGCAGGCAGATCGCAACCACTACGTTCTGACACAGCGCCGCCTGCACTGGCGGGATTCGCCCGGAGCTGGCGCGGTTGGTCAGGGACAGCAGGGAGAACAGCAAGCCGGAGGCCACTGCCCACAGCAGGCCGGTGGTGGCGCCGCTGGCCAGATCGAAGTCCGGTGTGACCAATACCAAACCGATGCTGACCAGCACCACCAGCAAGATTTCATTGGCGCGGATGCGCTCGCGGAAAATCAGCCCTTCGAGGATCACGGTAAACGCCGGGAAACTGGCAAAGCCCAGGGTCGCGATCGCCACCCCGGCCACCTTCACCGCCATGAAGAAACTCACCCAGTGCCCGGTCAGCAGCAAGCCGCTGAGCAACAGGCGGCGCCAGTCCACGGCGTCGAGTGCCTGCCAACGGGTATTACTGGCGAACCGGGCGAAAAACGCCAGGGCGAGGACAGCAAACGCGGCACGACCGAACACGATGATCGCCGGGGAGGCGGCGGCGAGTTTGCCGAACACGCCGGTCAGGCCGAACATCAGTGCACCGATATGCAGAGCGCCAAGGGCGGTACGGGGAGTCATTGCAGTCCTTGAAAAACGTATCGAGTCTGGCCGACAACACCGTCGGCAACTCCTGCATTGAATCGTGCTCAGCCGGTTATGTCTGTCGCCAGACTCGCGTCATTTGTCGCCAGCCTCGCGGCGCAATTTACCGGGTGAAGCGCCGAACTCACGCAGCACTGCTGCGGCGAATGCGCTCTGGGAACTGTAGCCGACCCGACACGCGATCTCGCCAATGGGCAGCGCCGAATCGCGCAACAAGCGCACGGCGATGTGCAGCCGGCGACTGCGGATGTAGTCCATCGGCGTTTGCCCGCATTCCGCCACGAACCGCGCGTGCAAGCGAGCGCTGGACAGGCCGGCAATGCGCGCCAGATCGGCGACTTGCAGTGGATAGGCCGCGTATTGATCGATGTGAGCATTGAGCGCTGCATACGGCAGACGCCGACCGCCGACCGTGTCGGGCTTGGCGTTGTTGAGGCTGGCCAGCAGCAACACCGCGCCTTGCTGGGCGATCAGCGGATCGCTGATCGGGCTGCCCGCCAACCAGCTCACCAATTGGCTTTGCCCGGCGTCCAGCGACAGACGCCCGGCATTGTCGAGCAAGCGGCGGCTGGCCTCGGCGTGGTCCCCCAGTGACTGAGATACCCACTGATCGCTCGGCACATCCAGCACCAGACAACGGCTGCCATGGGCACTGTCGCAGGCATGATGCGCCCCGGACGGCACCACCACGAAACTCTGCTGCACCACCTGACTGCCACGCCCCTCGACCTCGAAGTCCAGCGCGCCTGACAGCCCGAATACCAGTTGCGCGTAGTCGTGGCTGTGGACGATCAGGTCGTGGGTGTATTGGCGCAATGTGAGGATCGGTCTCATCGCAGGTCTCGTGGCGATATTGATGAGTGAAGCCGCCAGTCTACACCGAGGCCCCGCGTTCGCGCGTTGTCACAGGACTGACTTGCAATTGTCATGGGCAATTAACCCGACCGGCGCAAGCTTGCCAAAACTTGTCCAGAGGGTTGCCCATGACCAGCGCCGAGCTCGCCAAACCCAGCCGTAAGCAACGTGTGCGGACCTTATGGATTTCCGACGTGCATTTGGGCACCCGGGACTGCCAGGCCGAACACCTGTCACAGTTTCTCAAGGGCTACCATGCCGACAAGATTTACCTGGTCGGTGACATCATCGACGGCTGGAAGCTGCGCAGCGGCATGTATTGGCCCCAGGCGCACACCAATGTGATTCGTCGCTTGCTGACCATGAGCAAGCGCGGCACAGAAGTGATCTACGTGACCGGTAACCATGACGAATTCCTGCGCCGTTATTCGAAACTGATGCTGGGCAATATCCAGTTGGTGGACGAAGCCGTGCACGTGACCGCCGATGGTCGTCATCTGCTGGTGATTCATGGCGATCAGTTCGACGTGATTACTCGCTATCACCGCTGGCTGGCGTTCCTCGGCGACTCGGCCTACGAATTTACCCTGACCCTCAACCGCTGGCTCAACCATTGGCGGGCCCGTTATGGCTACGGCTATTGGTCGTTGTCGGCGTACCTCAAGCACAAGGTCAAGACCGCCGTCAGTTTCATCAGCGATTTTGAGGAAGCCATCGCCCACGAGTGCGTCAAACGCGAGTTGCACGGCGTGGTGTGCGGGCACATTCACCATGCCGAGATTCGCAAGGTTGGCGAGGTGGACTACCTCAATTGCGGGGATTGGGTGGAGTCGTGTACGGCGCTGATCGAGCATTGGGATGGTTCGATCGAGTTGTATCGGTTGGCCGATGCGCAGGCGCGGGAGGCGGAGTTGAAGGCCATTAAAGTCGCGGATCCGGCTTAAAAAACAGGTGTATTGGTCGACCCCATCACGGGCAAGCCCGCTCCCACAGGATTGTGGTGGTGCACCACTTTTTTGAACACTGCAAAAACCTGTGGGAGCGGGCTTGCCCGCGATGGACCGCGCAGCGGTCCCCCCGGATCCATCAGGCCGGCGTATGTTCTTCCATCGCCGCCTTGTAAATCGAATGCTTCGGCTGCGCAAACAACCGCTCCATCATCGGTTCGAAAAAGCTCAGCGGCAGGGTGTCGTACGCCGGATCAAACGCCGCCGCATCGTACCGGGCGCAAAATTCGATCGTCGTCCGATACTGCGGATGAGCACTGAATTGCTCGCGCAGATGCCGGTCCATGCCCAGGTGATGGAAAAAGTAATAGCCCTGGAAAATCCCGTGCTTTTCCACCATCCACAGGTTCTCGGCACTGACGAACGGCTTGAGGATCGCCGCGGCGATGTCCGGATGGTTATAGGAGCCCAGCGTGTCGCCAATGTCATGGAGCAGGGCGCAGACCACGTACTCTTCGTCACGACCATCGCGCCAGGCGCGGCTGGCGGTTTGCAGGGAGTGGGTCAGGCGATCCACCGGGAAACCGCCGAAATCACCCTCCAGCAGCTTCAAATGCGCCACGATCCGTGTCGGCAATTGCCGGGCATAGGCACTGAAATCTGCGGCGATGATCGCCCAGTCTTCCTGTGTGCCGTCCTGCATATGGGTAAAACCGGCGCGGGCATTCATCGGCTATCCTCTTGGTCTTATCGAAAGGGATGGTTGGAGTGTAGGGCTTGGATCCAGCGCTGCACTGGCTGCACAGGACGCTTTTGTGGCCAAAGGAGCCTAGAGCGGCACGCGACCTACAATCATGTCGCGGTACATGACGAAATCGCCGAGCAGGCTGTAAAGAGGATGCCGAAAGGTTGCAGGACGATTCTTCTCGAAGAAGAAATGCCCGACCCAGGCAAAACTGTAGCCGGCCAGCGGCAGGGCCAACAACAGCCACCATGCGCCTTTGGCGATGGTCAGCGCCAGAATGAAAATAACCAGCGTGGTGCCGACAAAATGCAGTCGTCGACAAATGCTATTGCGGTGTTCGCTGAGGTAATACGGGTAAAACGCAGCGAAGCTGTTGAAACGTTTGATGTTCTCCACGACTGCGATCTCTGTGGTGTGTGTGCAGGCGACAAGTTGCGCTGCGGGTAGCCTATTTAAGTCTAGAGTGATCAGAGGCATCAGCCAGTGACAATAGGCGCCACTTTAGTATCCTTCGGAATTGGGTCGTGGCATGCGGCCATCACGTAGTAAACGCCATGAGCGAACGAACGACTTCTGCAAGCTGGGCGATGGGGATTGTCAAAGCACTGGAAATGGACGGCCTGGATTGCCGGGTTTTGTTCAAGCAGCTAGGGCTCGACTATGCGGCACTGGATGATCCGGATGCGCGCTTCCCGCAAGATTCAATGACGCGGCTCTGGCAGCGCGCGGTCGAGTTGTCCGGCAACCCGGCGATCGGCCTGAACATGGGCAAGGTGGTGCGACCGGCGTCCCTGCACGTCGCTGGTTATGCCTTGATGTCCAGCCGGACCCTGGCCGAAGGCTTTCAGCGCCTGGTGCGGTATCAGCGAATCATTGCCGAAAGTGCTGACCTGAGTTTGCGCGTGCTGGATGAGGGTTATGCGCTGATTCTGACGGTGCATGGCGACCACCTGCCGCCGACCCGACAAAGCGCTGAAGCATCGATGGCCTGTGCCCTGGCGTTTTGTGGCTGGTTGACCGGGCGCACGCTGCATCCGCGCAAAGTGCTTTTGCAGGGCGATCACCCCGTCGATCTCGAACCGTATAAGCAAGCCTTTCACGCGCCGATGATGTTCAACGCGCCCTATGACGCCTTGATCTTCGACCGCGCTGACCTGGAGGCGCCGTTGCCCACCGCCAACGAGGCCATGGCGCTGCTGCATGACCGCTTTGCCGGTGAATACCTGGCGCGGTTTTCCGAGAGCCGTGTGACCCACAATGCGCGGCAAGTGGTGTGCCGCCTGCTGCCCCAAGGCGAACCCAAGCGCGATGCGGTGGCGCAGGCGCTGCACCTGTCACAACGCACTTTGCAGCGACGCTTGCAGGAAGAGGGCACGAGTTTTCAGACGTTGCTCGATGACACGCGGCGTGAACTGGCCGAGCAATACCTGGCGCAACCGAGCATGACGCTGCTGGAAATTGCCTACCTGCTGGGGTTTGCCGATCCGAGCAACTTCTTCCGCGCTTTCCGACGCTGGTTCGACACCACCCCCGGTGAATACCGGGCGCGGCTGACGGAAGCGCTCAAGCCGGTCAGTGACGCCAGAACGCAGGGATACACAGAACAAACACCGTAATGATCTCCAGCCGGCCCAGCAGCATGCCGAACGAGAGAATCCACTTGGCGGCGTCCGGCAGGCTGGCGAAGTTACCCGCCGGGCCAATGGTTTCGCCCAACCCCGGGCCGACGCCGGACACCGTGCTGGCCGCACCGGTCAGGGCGGTCATCCAGTCCACGCCGAGCAGCGACAGCAGTAGAGCGATCACGCAAATGGTGATGGCGAAAAAGAACGAAAAGGTCAGGATCGAACGTACGATTTCTTCGTCGAGACGGTGGCCGTTGTACTTCTGCTTGATCACCGCGCGCGGGTGAATCAACTGGTTAAGGTTGGCCTTGAGCAGAATGTAGGCCACCTGGAAGCGGAAAATCTTGATCCCGCCAGCGGTCGAGCCCGAGCAGCCGCCAACAAACCCCAGATAAAAGAACAACATCAGCGAGAAGTTGCCCCAGAGGCTGTAGTCCCCCAGTGCAAAACCTGTCGTCGTCACCACCGAAGTGACGTTCAGCGCCACATGCCGCAAGGCCTCCAGCCAGTGCAATTGGGTGGTCCACCAGTACCAGGTGCCGAGCACCAGCCAGGTCACCAGCAACATG
Source organism: Pseudomonas sp. GGS8 (assembly GCF_024168645.1). NCBI lineage: Bacteria > Pseudomonadati > Pseudomonadota > Gammaproteobacteria > Pseudomonadales > Pseudomonadaceae > Pseudomonas > Pseudomonas sp. GGS8. The sequence continues at coordinate 3,573,116 of NZ_JALJWF010000001.1, forward strand.
CCGAGCAAGCCTTGCACCTGTTCATCCTTGATCAGCGCCCGACGGTTACCGCGCAACGTGGCCACATACAGGGTGAACGGCAGGGCGCCAAGAATCATGATGATGATCGCGACCCAATGCACCGCAGGCTCCGGCCATTTGGCCAACGACTGGTCGGAGGTCGAGAAGCCTCCGGTAGAAATCGCTGACATCGCATGGTTGATGGCGTCGAACGGGCTCATCCCGGCCCACCAGAACGCCAGGCTGCCGAAAATGGTGATGCCGACGTAGGTCGCAACGATCAAACGCGCCACCATGTGCGAACGAGGCATGACCTTTTCGGAACGGTCTGATGACTCGGTCTGAAACAGCCGCATGCCACCGATGCGCAGCAATGGCAGAATCGCGACCGCCATGCCGATAAAGCCGATCCCGCCGATCCAGTGCAGCAATGAGCGCCATATCAGGATGCCGGGAGACATGGTGTCCAGGCCCGTGAGCACCGTCGAACCGGTGGCGGTGATGCCGGACATGCTTTCGAAGAACGAATCGGTGTAGCTGATGTGTTGGGTCAGCAGGAACGGCAGGGCGGCGAAGATGCACACCACCAGCCAGCTGCTGACGGTCAGCAGGTACATGTCTCGAGGGCGCAGATGGATGTGTTCGGGGCGCCCCGGAATCACCAGGGCCAGGCCGGCGACAAAGGTAATCATGCTGGCCCAGAGGAACGATGGCAGGTCGCTGGTGTGCTCGAAAATCACCAGGGTGGCCATCGGCACGACCATGGAAATTGCCAACGTGATCAGGAAGATGCCGATGATGAAACCAATGATCCGTAAGGTCGGCAACGCCATGAAGTCCGCTCGGGCTGAAATAGGGAAGGGCGCCATTCTACCTGCGGGGCAGGTCATGTAAACCGGCAGCCCTGTGGCGGATACCGCTAGAATAGGCCGACATTTTTTTCAGGAGGTGGCCGATGCAGGCTCTCGACGCTTTGCTCAACCGTGTTTCCGTTCCACGACTGCTCGATCCGGCGCCCACTGCCGAGCAACGCGAAGTGCTGTTTGCCGCCGCGATGCGCGCGCCAGACCACGGCCATTTGCAGCCTTGGCGCTTCTTGACAGTCGAAGGCGCGGCGCGCGAGCAAATGGGCGAGTTACTGGCCGAAGCGGCGAAGCTGCAAGACAGCGAGGTGTCGGAAGCCGCGCTGGACAAGGCCCGTAACGGTCCGTTGCGTGCACCGCTGGTGGTTGTGGTGATCGCGCGATTGCAGGATCACGTCAAATACCCCAAGTCCGAGCAACGGTTGGCGGCAGGCTGTGCGGCTCATGGAATTTTGCTGGCCGCTTACGCGCAAGGCATTGGTGCGGTATGGCGCACCGGTGAGCTGGCCTATTCGCCGCATGTAGCCAAAGGGTTGGGCCTGGCGGAAGGGGAGGAGGTGATTGCGTTCCTTTATCTCGGTACGCCGCAGAAAGAACCGCGTGTGGCGGAGAAGGTTGATCTGGCCGAGTTTGTCAGCGCCTGGCCGGGTAGTCACTGAGGAAACGATTCTCCTGTGGGAGCGGGCTTGCCCGCGATAGCGGAGTGTCAGGCACAGAGATGTTGACGGTGCCGCCGCCATCGCGGGCAAGTCGAATCGTCGCACCGCCGCTCCCACAGGGTTCAGGGTTGAACCACTGCCCCCGGTACCAACGGCAATTCCAGGCTGGCAATAAACCCGCCCCCAGGGTGATTGGCCAGCACCAGACTGCCGCCATGCCGTTCCGCCGCGCGACGCGCAATGGCCAGCCCCAGGCCATGCCCGGCCGTTGTCTGCCCCGGTGCCCGGTAGAACGGCTCCCCCAACTGATTCAAATGTTCGGCCTCTACACCGGGGCCGTGATCGCGCACGTTGACCACAATCCTGTCACCCTGACGCGACGCCTGCATTTCGATCGGTTGCCCGACCGGGTTAAAGCGTTGGGCATTGCGCAGCAGGTTGTCCACGGCGCGTTCGATCATGGTCGGCCAACCTCTGAGGTTCAGTTGCGGCTCGGCCTCAAGGCGCACGTTCTGCTCCGGCGAACTTAGCTGAGCATCCTTTTGCAGGGTATTGAGCAGTGCATTGAGATCCACCTCTTCGGCACTGGCGTTGTCGGCATCGACCCGCGCCAACACCAGGATTTCGCTGATCAGTGCTTCCAGTCGATCGCACTCTCGGGTCAGGCGCGGCCAGAGTTTTTCCCGCTCCTGGGGATTGGCTCGCTCGGCCAGTGCCAGCGCAATACGCAGTCGGGCCAAGGGCGAACGCAATTCGTGGGACACGTCGCGCAGCAATTGCCGCTGACTGCCGATCAGGCTTTGCAGACGCGCGCCCATGCGGTTGAAGTCGTTGGCCAGCACACCGAATTCATCGCGGCGGTTGGCCAGTTGCGCCAGGCTGTTTTGCTGATACGTCGTCTGCCCCAACTCATGCACTGCGCCACGTAAACGGCTCAGCGGTCGGGTGATGGAAAAGGTCACCAGCAGGCTGAACAGGGTCAGCACCACCAGGGCGATACCCAGCGCACTCAACGGCCAGAGCAGGCTTTCCCGGTGCCAGGCGTCCAGTTCCGGGTGTGGAATGCGGTAGATCAGCAGGTAGGTGTCGCCCGTCTTGGCGCTGGTGTATTCATCGGTCAGGCGCCGCCATGGCAGGCGTCGATCATCGTTTTGCTGGCGTGCTTCGAAGGCGGCCGCACGCCGAGGAAAGGTGCCGCGTACTACCGGGTCCCCCGCCTCGTTGAGCACCTGAACGTCGATGTGATACTGGCGCTTGCGCTGCTCCAGGATGTCCTGGGCGGCTTCTTCGCCCTGGCTTTCGTAGGTTTGCGTCCACTGTTCGGCCAGGGTGTTGAGGCCCGGGTGCCGACTGAGAATCCACGCGTCCTGGTTGAGCATGTGCCCCAGCAAAATGGAAAGCCCTGCAACCAGAGCGATGGCCAGCCAGAAGCTGGCCAGGATACGCCAGAACAATGAGCGCACAGAAAATCCTCGAACAAGCCCAAATCCATGTGGGAGCGAGCCTGCTCGCGATAGCGTCAGCACATTCAACATCAACGTGTCTGAAAGAACGCCATCGCGAGCAGGCTCGCTCCCACATTAAATTGAGTGGCATCAGACCCAACGGTGGTTAGCCGTTGGGTCCAGGGTTGACGCATTATTGCGCTTTTTGTGCTTTTTGTGCTTTTTGCGCTTTCCAGGCCTTGAACTCGGCCCATTCGGCGCGACGCTCAGCTTGTTTCTTCTGGATCTCGTCGAATTGCTTCTGTTGATCCGGTTTCAGCAGGGCGCGAACGTCGGCTTCGGCTTTCTTGTGCTTGGCCTCCATCTCGTCTTTCAGGGCTTTCTGGTCAGCTGGCGAGAGTTTTTCCAGGTACTTGTCGACCAGTTGCTGACGCTCATGCATCTGCTCGCCCATGATTCTACGGATCTGCTCGCGCTGTTCGCGGCTCAGGTCCAGTTGGCTGTAAGGGCCTTTACCGTGCATCTGACCGCCGTGGCGTGAGCCGTCCATGTGATCACCCATCGGGCCTGCGCCTTCAGGCATAGCCATGGCAACGGTCGGCAGGGCGGCAGCAAACATCAGAGCGATAAGAGTCTTGCGCATGGTGTGTATCTCCTTGTCTCGTTCCCGGTACGTTCCGGATGTGTGCAGATTACGCAGATCAAGGTCAACGGCGGTCAGCGGAGCGTAAAGCTTGGGTAAAGACGGTTTTTTGCCTTGCTGACAAAACTCCACAGCCACCAGTCTGTGGTGGGGGAGCTGCTGTGGCGAGGGAGCTTGCTCCCGCTGGACTGCGTAGCAGTCCCGCTTTTGGGGCCGCTTCGCAGCCCAGCGGGAGCAAGCTCCCTCGCCACAGGTTGCGCTTATCCAGTTCTTTCTCGGTTCTTACAGGCTGTAGTAGTAACCGCGACTGCGTAGGGCCACGATGCGCGGGCGGCCGTCGGGGTGTGGGCCGATTTTTTTACGCAGGTTGCTGACGTGCATGTCCAGGCTGCGGTCGTACAGGGTCAATTTGCGACCGAGGGCGATTTGCGCCAGTTCCTGTTTATCCAGCGGTTCGCCAGGCTGCTTGAGCAGGGCTTCGAGCAGGCGGCTTTCGGAGACGGTCAGAGTGAACTCCTGCTCATCGATGCTGACCACCCCGCGCACCGGGCTGAAGCACAGGTCGCCCAATTCGAGCTGGCTGGAGACGGCCGTCGGATGGCTGCGGCGTAACACCGCACGCAGGCGGGCGGTCAGTTCCCGTGGGTCGCATGGCTTGGCCAGGTAATCGTCGGCGCCCAGTTCCAGGCCGAGGATGCGGTCCAGCGGTTCGCCACGGGCCGACAGCATCAGCACCGGCAAATCCGGATGGTCGCTGCGCAGTTGCTTGAGCAGTTCCAGGCCACTGCCGTCGGGCAGCATCACGTCCAGCACCACCGCCGCCGGAGACGTTTCGGCCAGCGCGCGCCGGGCGCTCTGGCCATCATGGCAGGCGCGAACCTGAAACCCTTCCTGGCTCAGCCAACTGCTCAGGAGCTCACACAGCTCCTGGTCATCATCAATTAGTAACAGCTCGCTCATGACTCACTCAATTTAGCCATTGCCTACGTTTTCTGGTGGCACCACTGGCGAAGATACCGCAGAGCAGGGCCAATAGCGCTACTGCGGCCCCGATAACGAACCACTGCTGCTGATCGGTCAGCAGGCGCGGTAACGGGCTGGCCAGGGCTTCCTTGAGTTGCAGCTTCAGGCGCTGATTCTCCTGGCGCAACCGGCTCAGCTGGGCGCTTTCGCGCTCGCCATCGGTGGTTTGCAATTGTTTGCTCAGTGTTTCTCGTTGCTGCTCGCTTTCTTTCAAGCGCTGCTGCAACTCGGTGATCTGGCTGCCGGCGCTCAAGGACAGCGGCGTCGAATTACCGCCATTGGCGCTTTCTTCACCATGGGCGGGCGCCATGATCGACAACGTCACCAACATCAGACACAACGGACCTTTACGCATCGCAACTCCTGATTCCAATACGAGTATTGGGCAGGTTGTCGGCCGGTAAACGAGAATAATGAGCGTTGAGAGCGCGATGAACCGACAAGGTTCATCGCGCTGAAGGAGTTTACGGCAGGACTTGCTTGAACGGCTTGACCAGAACATTGGCGTAGACGCCTGCGGCAATGTACGGATCGGCGTCGGCCCAGGCCTTGGCGGCGCTCAGGGATTCGAATTCGGCGACGATCAGGCTGCCGGTGAAACCGGCCGCGCCCGGATCATTACTGTCGACCGCCGGGTGTGGACCGGCCAATACGATACGACCTTCGCCTTTGAGCACTTGCAGGCGCTCCAGGTGCGCAGGCCGTGCGGCCAGTCGGGCTTCCAGGGAGTTGGCGACGTCTGTGGCAATGATTGCGTAAAGCATGTCAGTCCTCGGTTTTTGGCGTTGTGGTGTCGGCATCGTGCAAGTGGCGGGACAGGTAGATGCCCTGGCCGACCAGGAACAGCAAAGTCATGCCCAGGCTGCCGAAAACCTTGAAGTCTACCCAGTAGCTCTGGAAGGTGAACGCGACGAACAGGTTGGCGGCACCGCAAAACAGGAAAAAACCGATCCAGGCGATGTTCAGACGGGTCCAGATTGGCTCCGGCAGGGTCAGCGCGTGGCCCATGATGCGTTTGATCAGCAGTTGGTCACCGACAAAGTGGCTGCCGATGAACGCGAGGGCGAACAGCCAGTTGACCACCGGGGCTTTCCATTTCAGGAAGGTCTCGCTGTGGAACGCCAGGGTCAGGCTGCCGAAGACCAGGCAGGCAATGAGGGTCAGCCACTGGCTCTTCTCCAGCTTGCGCTGCTTGATGTACAGCGTGCCGTAGACCACCAGGGAGCTGATGATCAGCATCGCGGTGGCGCTGTAAATACCACCGACAGACAGTTGATGACCGCCAATGTCGACGACCCGCGGGTCGATTTTGAAGACGATGAAAAACAGCAGAAGCGGGATGAAGTCGATGAATTGTTTCACAGTGGCAGCCAGAAGCAGGATGTGGCGGCATAATAACAAACATATTGACGCGCGATAGCGTCAGCTGATTTGAGGTTACACAGTCCTGTGAATGTTGATTTGCACTGCCATAGCACGGCCTCCGATGGCGCCCTGGCGCCTGCGGCACTGGTTGCGCGTGCGTTCGAGAAAGGCGTGCGAGTCCTGGCCTTGACCGATCACGACACCCTTGAAGGCCTCGACGAGGCCCGTAGCGCCGCGACGGCGCTGGGGATGCAACTGGTCAACGGCGTCGAATTGTCCTGCACCTGGGGCGGGGCGACCATCCATGTGCTGGGCTATGGTTTCGACGTCAATGCCGCGCCGTTGGTCGAGGCCATCGCCAAACTGCACGATGGCCGCTGGCTACGGTCCGAAGAAATAAGCCGCAAGTTGGCGTTGAAAGGCATGCCGGGGGCGCTTGAAGGTGCCCGGGCCATTCAGCAGGAACTGGGTGACAGCGGCAACGCGCCGGCCCGTCCGCACTTCGCCGACTGGATGGTGCGCGAAGGTTTCGTCAAGGATCGCGCCGAAGCGTTCCGCAAATGGCTGGGCGCCGGCAAGCTGGGGGACGTCAAACTGCACTGGCCGACCCTCGAAGACACCGTTGAGACCCTGCGCGCCGCGGGTGCCTGGGTCAGCCTGGCGCATCCCTGGCACTACGATTTCACTCGCAGCAAGCGTCGCCGCCTGATTTCTGACTATATTCAAGCCGGGGGCCACGCGATTGAAGTGGTCAATGGCCATCAGCCCGCCGAACAAGTGGGCAGCCTGGCGATTCTTGCCCGTGAGTTTGGTCTGCTGGTCAGCGCCGGCAGTGATTTTCATGGCCCTGGAGGCTGGTCCGAGATCGGTGAGTACCGCCCGCTCCCGGAGGATCTGCCGCCACTGTGGTGTCGATTCAAACATGACCCAATTATTGCCGCCGTCTGAACAGGTAGAGAATGTGAGTCAATTTTTCCAGATTCATCCGGAAAACCCGCAAGCGCGCCTGATCAAACAGGCTGTCGAGATCATCCGCAACGGCGGGGTGGTGATTTATCCCACAGACTCTTCCTACGCCATTGGTTGCCAGATCGGCGACAAGACCGCCGTGGAGCGTGTGCGTCGGCTGCGTCAGCTGGATGAGAAGCACAACTTCGCGCTGATTTGCAGCGACCTGTCGCAGTTGGGGCTGTTTGCCAAAATCGACACCGGCACCTTCCGTCTGCTCAAGGCCCACTTGCCGGGGCCTTACACCTTCATTCTCAACGCCACCCGCGAAGTCCCGCGGCTGTTGCTGCACCCGAAAAAACGCACCATCGGCCTGCGCGTGCCAAGCCATCCGATTGCGTTGGCGCTGCTGGAAGAACTCGGCGAACCGCTGATGAGCGTGACCCTGATCATGCCCGGCGACACCGACCCGTTGACCGATCCCTACGAAATGCGCCAGTTGCTGGAGCATCAGGTGGACCTGATCATCGACGGCGGTTACGGCGGGATCAAGGCGTCTACCGTGATCAACCTTGCCGATGGCGAGCCGGAAGTGATCCGCGTCGGTTGCGGCGACCCTACGCCATTCATGGCCGAGGCGTAGATGTCTGCCGTAGAACCAGAACCCGTTGACAGCCAGGCCGGCGCCCAGCAAGAACTGCCTTTCGCCATGGTCTATGGCCAGGCGGTCATGGAAATGCCGCTGGACCTGTACATCCCGCCGGATGCGCTCGAGGTCTTTCTGGAAGCCTTCGAAGGCCCGCTCGACCTGCTCCTGTACCTGATCCGCAAACAGAACATCAACATCCTCGACATCCCGGTGGCGGAAATCACCCGTCAGTACATGGGCTATGTCGAGTTGATGCAGTCGGTGCGCCTGGAACTGGCCGCCGAGTACCTGGTAATGGCCGCGATGCTTGCCGAGATCAAATCGCGGATGCTGCTGCCGCGGGCCGAGACCATCGAAGACGAGGAAGACGACCCTCGCGCCGAACTGATCCGCCGTTTGCAGGAATACGAACGCTTCAAGGCCGCCGCCGAAGGCATCGATGGCCTGAGCCGCGTCGGTCGTGACGTGGTGGTGCCCAAGCTCGATGCACCGGAAGCGAGGGCGCGCAAGCTGCTGCCGGACGTAAGCCTGGATGAGTTGCTGATGTCCATGGCCGAAGTCTTGCGCCGTGGCGACATGTTCGAAAGCCATCAGGTCAGCCGCGAGGCACTGTCCACTCGCGAGCGCATGAGCGATGTGCTGGAACGGCTCAAGGGTGGCGGCTTCGTGCCCTTTGTCGAGCTGTTCACCGCTGAAGAAGGGCGCCTGGGGGTGGTGGTGACCTTTATGGCGATCCTCGAACTGGTCAAGGAATCCTTGGTCGAGCTGGTGCAGAATGAGCCGTTCGCGGCGATACATGTGCGAGCCCGAGCCGAATAACGAGTTGAATCATGAACCTGACTGAACCCCGCGAGCTGGCGCCACTGCTTGAAGCCTTTCTGTTGGCCTCGGGAAAACCGCAATCGCTTGAGCGCCTGTTTGAACTCTTCGAAGAAGGTGAGCGGCCCGAACCAGCGGTTTTCAAGAAAGCGCTGACAATTCTGGGCAAATCCTGCGACGGCCGAGCCTTCGAACTGAAGGAAGTTGCCTCCGGGTATCGGCTGCAGATCCGCGAAAAGTTCGCGCCGTGGGTCGGGCGCTTGTGGGAAGAGCGGCCGCAGCGTTACTCGCGCGCCATGCTCGAAACCATGGCCCTGATCGCCTATCGCCAGCCGATCACCCGGGGTGAGATCGAAGACGTGCGCGGCGTGGCGGTCAACAGCCACATCGTCAAAACCCTGCTGGAGCGTGAGTGGATCCGCATCGTCGGTTACCGCGACGTGCCCGGCAAACCGGCGATGTTCGCCACCACCAAGGCCTTTCTCGACCACTTCAACCTGAAGAACCTCGACGACCTGCCGCCGTTGGCCGAACTGCGAGAGCTGGAACCTGATCCTGTCCTCGATTTTGACGACGCGCCGGTGCCGGCCGGGTTGCAAGAATTGGCGGATGCCAGCGCCGAGCCGGAAGAACCCAAGGAAGAAACCAGTTTCCATACGTTGTTGCTGGAACTGGACACCATGGAGGAGGGGCTCAAGACCGACTTCGATGATTTGTTGCGCGATGGTGAGTTGACCGAGACCGAAGAGATTTTGGGGCAGCCGCCGGAGCCGGAAATCGACGTTGAGCTTCAGGTTGAGCCCGAAGCCACCGTCGAAGAACAGCAGGAACCCGAGCCGGAGGATGACATTCTTGGTGTTGCCGAAGCTCGCGAGAAACTGCTGGCCGCTGTTGCCGCGCTTGAACAGCCGAAACCCGAGCCCGAGATGACCGACGAAGAAGCCGAAGCCCAGGCTCTGGCCGAAGCGATCGAGGCCGAACGCCGCCAGTTCGAGGATTGACACTAGTCCGACTTTCTGTGGCGACCCTGTGGGAGCGGGCTTGCCCGCGATGAGGGCGTATCAGTTGCCTTCATTGTTGCCTGACCCACCGCAATCGCGGGCGAGCCCGCTCCCACAGTGTTTTGCGTTGGCTGGAGTTTTTATGAACTCAATCAAAGAGCTCGGCACCACCGGTCGGCGGAAAAGCCAATAACCTCCCGTCGATCAGCTAGTCTCTGATGCGCGAACGCTCCCATGAGCGTATGATTCGCGACCCTTTGGCGATCCCTTCGTCAAACGACCAGATTTCACATCTTCAGGCCTTGGCCTGAACTTGATCACACCGGGAGGTGCCCAGATGAGTATCAACGACCAGAAAGACGACCAGGAAATCGGCCCAGCAGGCGAAAAACTGCAGAAAGTCCTCGCCCGTATCGGAGTCGGCTCGCGCCGTGACGTAGAAGCCTGGATCAGCCACGGCCGCATCAAGGTCAATGGCAAAGACGCCACCCTCGGCCTGCGCGTCGACCTGCATGACGCCATCACCATCGATGGCAAGGTGATCAAGCGCGAAGAAGCCGCCGAGTCGGTACGCCGCGTGATCATGTACAACAAACCCGACGGTGAAATCTGCACCCGTGACGACCCGGAAGGCCGTCCGACCGTGTTCGACAAGATGCCGCGCCCCAAAGAAGGTCGCTGGATCAACATCGGTCGACTGGACATCAACACCACAGGTCTGCTGATGTTCACCACTGACGGTGAGTTGGCCAACCGCCTGATGCACCCGTCCTACGAAATGGACCGTGAATACGCGGTACGTGTACGTGGCGAAGTCGACGACGAGATGATCGAGCGTCTGAAGGCAGGCGTGGTGCTCGAAGACGGCCCGGCCAAATTCACTGACATCAAGCAGGCGCCAGGTGGTGAAGGTTTCAACCATTGGTACCACTGCGTAGTAATGGAAGGTCGTAACCGCGAAGTTCGTCGTCTGTGGGAATCCCAGGGCCTGGTGGTCAGCCGCCTGAAGCGCGTGCGTTTCGGTCCGGTGTTCCTCAACTCCGACCTGCCGATGGGCCGCTGGCGCGAAATGAGCCAGTACGAAGTCGACATTCTGAGCGCTGAAGTCGGCCTGACGCCGGTGGCGATGCCGCAAATGACCGCCAAGAGCAAAGACAAGCTCGAGCGTATGCAGCGCAAATCGTCCCGCCCGGTGGGCAAGACCGAACGCGTACGGACCCTGCGTCCAGCCGCTGGCGCTCCGGCGGCCGGCCCGCGTCCATCCCGCGAGCCGCAGATCGAAGGCGAGCGCCCGGCCCGCAAGCCAGCGCCACGCCAGGACGGCGAGCGCGGTCCACGCACGCCGCGTCCGGCCAACGGTCGTACTGAGCGTGGCGAAGGCCGTGGCGCTCCTGCCGGTGGTCGTAGCGATCGCGGTGCACCTGCCGGTCGCGGTACGCCGGTGGCAGACCGCCCGGCCGACACCAAGCGCCCGGCCAAGCCAGCGCCGAAGAAACGCCCAGGCATCGTGCTGGTCGACAAGGACGCGCCATCGGGCAAGCGCCGCGGTGCGCCAGCCGGTTCGGGTCAGCGTCCGGGCTTCGGTCGTCGCAAGCCTGAGTAATCGGTAAGCGCTCCATGAAAAACGCCATCCCTTGGGATGGCGTTTTTTTGTGTCTGGTTTTAGGGATATGGTGTTTACAAGTCAGTCATCGCGGGCAAGCCCGCTCCCACAGGTGACCGGGTTGTTTCATCGGAATGCGATCAATGTGGGAGCGGGCTTGCCCGCGAAGGCGTCAGCCGCATCACCGCAAAATCTTGGGTTAAAACACAAACCGCCCATCAAACACCGGCTCATCATCCAGCGCCAACACGCCGCCGGAGAAGATCAGGTCCAGATGATGGCTGCCCTTGGCGCCACCGCCCAGTCCAAGGTGCAAGCCGCAATGGCGCTCCTCGAACCCGGCATTGCGCGCATACAACTCTTTCACGCCTTCATTGGTGCCGATCCCCAGCTCCTCGATGCGTCGATTGGACGGATTGGCGTCCAGGTATTTGTTGAAGTCATGTTCCAGTCCCGGCACGTCGGTGGCGATTTTGCTGATGGTCGAGTTCTCGATCCACAACTCCAGCGGTGAGGCAAGTACGCCGTACTTGCGGGCAAACGGAATCGTGCTGAGGAACGTCCCCATAAACTTCACCCGGCCATTAATCGCCTCGCTATGGGTGGCAATCTCGCCGGGCGCCAGATCGAAGTTGCCGACACCATTGATGTCGGTCCACTTCTTGATACTGCTCAACGGTGTTTCGAACCACGAGCCATGATCATCTTTGAAACTTAAAGTGGTGGCCTGGGACATGCGCTGGATCAAGTGGCTGTTCAACCCGGCAATCCGCTGCGGGGTGACACTGAACGTGTCGTAGAAGTAATCGCCGTAATCCTTGAATAGCAGCGACTTCTTCCAGTTTTCCGCCATCACGCCTTGCAGCGCGCGGACAAAGTCCGGGCCGTCGGGACGCGGGTTGGGCAGGGTGGAAGAGTCGTAGAAGAACATGTACAGATCGCTGTCGACGATCGCGTCGGCCAGCAATTCGGTGGGTTCAAGGTCCAGGCGCATTGCGCTGAAGCTGAACCGTGGGCTGCTGCCGGCCTGTTCGGCAATAGCGCCGGTCAGCGCCTCGTAATCAGCGGTATGGCCGAGTAAAACCTTCGCCGGGGTGATGCCGGCAACGGCAGGATGATGTTCGAGGTAGTAAAGGAAATGCGAGATGGCGCGCTGCTTATCCATGGAGTCCTCCCTGACAAACCTGGTAAGTGACGGGCACGACCGGCCGGATCGTACCCGCCGGGATGTCTTACAGAGGCCACATCGCCGTGCCGAACGGAACAACCGCGTCGGCTTGCATCATTTCAACGGCGGCTTCATGGGTCGGTGCTTCAAACCAATCGTCCAGTTGCAGTTCAGTGTCCAAGTCTTTGTCCAGTGCTTGCATGGTGAATCTCCTAGATGACTTCTTCGGTAAGAACAGCTTCGGTAAGAACAGCGGCGCGTTTTTCACTCATTGAAGAGCGCGTCAACTTGTCGGTCGATGCGGCTTGGCAAGTCGCTGAAAACCTAGTTCACAGGGTTTTGGAATGCAAAAAAATAATTAAATAATTTTTATTTGAACTAATTATTCCATTTTGTGAGAAGTAAGTTTCCTAATAAAAAACAGAAAACTAAGTCGAAAAACTCCTTAGCAAGCTTCCTATCGTCAATTTACAGTCGGCGGGTCTCTGGATCTGATTTGGCAAGCCTGCGTTACGCGCTGTAAATAAATCCTTACGAAAAGCACGCTCAAACCCCATGGAATGCCGCTGTGGAAAGGGCTGTAAGGAAAACCTGCCGTCCGCCGCTGCGATGGCGCTGTTCAAGGGCTCTGGCGCGCTTGTCTCAGCCTCGATTGAAAGGTGAGATGCGCCCCATGCCTGTCGTGCAGGTGCATAACAAGAAGGAGGCGCAATGAACGCCGTGACTCATCTCCATCTCCCACTGTGGGGCGATTTTTCCGCTGCCCCCGCCGAGGACCTGCAAAGGTCTGACTCAATTTTTGCAGCCGCCCGAGACCCTCGAGGCGGACACAGGCAATCCCGGCAACCGACACGCTGATCCAGTGGTGTCTGGCAGCAGGGGGTTACAGGTGTACAATGCGCCGCGTTTTAACTGTGACCCTCTGCGCAACAGCGCAAACCTCAAGGCTATCCGCCTTGTTCACTCCGCCGCGTCACGAGCGTGTCGGGTTCGATTTCGTCACAGATAAAAACAAACAGGTGACGCATGACTGTCGTAAAAACGCTGAACTCCTGGTGCCTGCGCTGGGGTTTGATCGGCGCTGCTTGAAATCTGCACCGAGCGGCAACGTCTACTGAACATCATCAAACCTTGCGTGAGACCCTTTTCATGAGTGGACAAAACTCGCATTCAGGTACGCTTCAACGCGGCCTGAAAAATCGCCATATTCAACTGATCGCCCTCGGTGGCGCGATCGGTACCGGATTGTTCCTCGGCTCGGCCGGCGTGCTCAAATCCGCCGGCCCGTCGATGATTCTTGGCTACGCCATTTGTGGCTTCATCGCCTTCATGATCATGCGCCAGCTGGGCGAAATGATCGTCGAGGAGCCGGTGGCCGGTTCCTTCAGCCACTTCGCGCACAAATACTGGGGCGGTTTTGCCGGTTTCCTGTCGGGCTGGAACTGCTGGATTCTGTACATCCTGGTGGGCATGTCGGAGCTGACCGCGGTCGGCAAATACATCCACTACTGGGCGCCGGATATCCCGACCTGGGCCTCGGCGGCAGCCTTCTTCGTGCTGATCAACGCGATCAACCTGGCCAACGTCAAAGTCTTCGGCGAGGCCGAGTTCTGGTTTGCGATTATCAAGGTCGTGGCGATCGTTGGCATGATTGCTTTGGGTAGCTATCTGTTGGTCAGCGGCCACGGCGGCCCGCAAGCCTCGGTAACCAACCTGTGGTCCCACGGCGGCTTCTTCCCGAACGGTGTCAGCGGCCTGGTGATGGCCATGGCGATCATCATGTTCTCCTTCGGTGGCCTGGAAATGCTCGGTTTCACCGCCGCTGAAGCCGACAAGCCGAAAACCGTGATCCCGAAAGCCATCAACCAGGTGATCTACCGGATCCTGATTTTCTACATCGGTGCGCTGGTGGTCCTGTTGTCGCTGACCCCTTGGGACAGTCTGCTGACAACCCTGAATGCTTCCGGCGATGCCTATAGCGGCAGCCCGTTCGTGCAGGTGTTCTCGATGCTCGGCAGCAACACCGCCGCGCATATCCTCAACTTCGTGGTCCTGACCGCGGCACTGTCGGTGTACAACAGCGGTACTTACTGCAACAGCCGCATGCTGCTGGGCATGGCCGAGCAGGGCGATGCGCCGAAAGCCCTGTCGAAGATCGACAAGCGTGGCGTACCGGTGCGTTCGATCCTGGCGTCGGCCGCTGTGACGTTGATCGCGGTGTTGCTGAACTACCTGATCCCGCAAAACGCGCTGGAACTGTTGATGTCGTTGGTGGTTGCCACCCTGGTGATCAACTGGGCAATGATCAGCTTTTCGCACTTCAAGTTCCGCCAGCACATGAACAAGACCCGGCAGACGCCGCTGTTCAAGGCCCTGTGGTACCCGTACGGCAACTACATCTGCCTGGCGTTCGTGGCGTTCATCCTCGGCGTGATGCTGCTGATTCCGGGCATCCAGGTCTCGGTGTATGCGATTCCGGTGTGGGTCGCGTTCATGTGGATCTGCTACGGCATCAAGAACAAGCGCAGCGCCCAGCAGGCGTTGCAGGTTGCGGGTTCTACCGCGAAGTAAGCGCGTAATGCAGAAACAACAAACCCGGCCAAGTGCCGGGTTTTTTGTGAGCGATGCAATACCTGTGGGAGCGTGGCTTGCCCGCGATTCAGGCGCCGCGGTGATCAGGCATACCGCGTTATCGTTCATCGCGGGCAAGCCGCGCTCCCACAGGGGCCGCATTCCTTCTGTCTATTCGCGGTATCCTGCTTGTTCTGAATACGGACCTTTTTCCATGCTGGTGATTTCCAACAACGTGCATCTGCCGGATGCCGAGATCGAATTGACGGCCATTCGTGCCCAGGGCGCCGGTGGGCAGAACGTCAATAAAGTCTCCAGCGCCGTGCACTTGCGCTTCGACATTCCGGCCTCGTCCTTGCCCGAGTTTTACAAGGAGCGGCTGCTGGCGTTGCGCGACAGTCGCATCACCAGCGAAGGGGTGTTGATCATCAAGGCCCAGCAATACCGCACGCAGGAGCAGAACCGCGCCGATGCGCTGGAGCGCCTGACCGAGTTGATCCTCAGCGCTACCAAAGTGGAAAAGAAACGCCGCCCTACCAAGCCGACTCTGGGCTCGAAAAAACGTCGGCTCGAATCCAAGACCAAACGTGGCAGCATCAAGGCTGGGCGCGGAAAGGTCGACTTTTAACGCGCTTCTCTTTCTTCCCGATACTTGGGTGCCTGCCGGTACAGATAGACGCTCAGCATTAATCCGCTCAAAGCGGCGAGGGCGGCGAACAGGAAGATCGAGGCAAACCCGAATCCAGCCGCTATCGCACCGGCCAGCGGTCCGGTAATTCCCAGCGACAAATCGATGAACAGCGAATACGCCCCAACCGCCGCGCCACGGCTGGAGGCCGGCACCAGATTGACCGCTTCCACGCCCAACGCCGGGAACACCAGCGAAAAGCCGAAACCGCTCAGCGCCGCACCGGCCAGTGCCCAATGAGCATCCGGCGCCAGCCACAGCAGCAACAGCCCGAGGGTTTCCACCGAGAGGCAGGCAATCGCCACGCGAAAGCCGCCGAGGCGGTTGATCAGGTTGCCGAACAGCAGTCGCGCGCCAATGAAACTGGCGCCGAACAAACTCAGGGACAGCACCGCGTTGGACCAATGCTGAGTGGCGTAATACAGCGTGATGAAGGTCGCGATGGTGCCAAAGCCGATGGAGCCCAGTGCCAGGCCGCAGCCATGAGGGAACACCCGTCCCAGCACATGCATGAACGGCAAACGTTCACCCGCGACAATCGGGGCCGCGGTTTTCGGCCAGGCCAGCGCCACGCCCAGCACGGCCAGTAGCACGATGCTCACGCCCATGCTCCACAAACCCAATTGACTCACCAGCAGCACCCCCAGCGGTGCGCCGACCGCTAACGCGCCGTAACTGGCGATGCCGTTCCAGGAGATGACCTTGGCGGTGTTCGCCGCGCCAACCCGGCCGATGCCCCAGCCGATCGACCCGGAGCCGACCAGGCTTTCCGCGCTGCCGAGTATCAGGCGGCCAATCAACAGGCTGATCAAACTCAGTATCGGCAGGCTTTGCGTCCAGGCCGAAATCAACATGAACACGCCGCTCAAACCGCAGCCGGCGAGGCCATACATCACCGCCAGCTTGCTGCCCTTGTTATCGATGATGCGTCCGGCGTAAGGCCGGCTGAGCAGAGTGGCCAGGTATTGCACGCTGATCACCAGCCCGGCGATCACCGCGCCGAAGCCGAGGTCGCTGTGGACGTAGCCGGGCAATACGGCCAGGGGAATGCCGATATCGAGGTAACCGATGAAAGTGAACAGGACGATGGAAACGACTTGCAGCGTGACCGCCAGGGGGCGCTGGGTTTCTGACATGGGTAAAAGGTCCACGGGGCAGCAGGATAGATAGGCTGCTTATGATAGCGGCGCGGACGGTCGCGAGGCGTGAAAAAGTAAAACTATTTGCCGAGCGGGATGGGTCAGGATTTTGCGGGGGCGACCAGTTGCGTCGTGACCAGGGCGGCCAGGGCATTTTCTTCGCTGCCGAAGCGGGCCAGCAGGGCGGCTTGTTTCTCGGGGGAAAGACGGTTCCAGATCTCGATCATCTTCTCGGCGGTGCCGATCAGGACGCTGGCCTGGGCTTCAGTGAAATCATCGCTCATGGTGCGGGCTCGCGGTTCAGGCGGTGTGGAAAGCGCATGTTAGCGCTTTCCACACGGTCTGGCATTGCAGGTGTATCAGTCTTCTCTGTCGGCCTGACGGCGTTCAGGTGCTTCTTTCGGCTCGGGCTGTTGGGCGCCGGCTTGTTGCGTGGTTGTCTGCTCAGTTTCGTGCAGGCTTGGGAAGGGGAGATTAGGGATCTCGTGCATGTTTCGCGCTCCTCGCTAAGTCTGTTGATAGATCTGGTAGATCCGCGCTTTTAAAAAAGCCTGGGCAGGATACAGCAGGAAAAATGACAAATAGACTTTATATCCATTTGTTACGACGGATGGAATTGTCTAGACAGGTCAATGGGATAGGCGCAATACAAGTGTGGGAGCGAGCCTGCTCGCGATAGCGGCGGCACATTCAACATCAATGTGACTGAAAAATCGCTATCGCGAGCAGGTTCGCTCTCACAGGGGGGCTTGCAGGTATTTGAGGGGTTACTTGCAGACGTCAGCGATGGCCTCGGCGAGCAGATCCAGGCGCGTCGCATCAATCCCCGCTACGTTCGCCCGGCCCGAGCTGACCATGTAGACGCTGTGACGCTCGCGCAATTGTTTAACCTGCTCCGGCGACAAACCGGTGTAGGAAAACATCCCGCGTTGCACGCCGATGTGCGCAAACCGCTCGCGCAAGCCATGGGGTTCGAGCGCTTCGACCAGGCCACTGCGCAGTTGGGCGATGCGCAACCGCATGGCCTCCACTTCGTCGGTCCAGCGGCTTTTCAGCTCTGGATCACCAAGGATCGTCGCGACCACGGCGGCGCCATGATCCGGCGGTGTCGACCACAGGTTGCGGGCGATGTTGGCCAGTTGGCTGCGGATGTCCACCAGCTTGTCGGCGGTTTGCGCGCAGACAATCAGCGCGCCAGTACGGTCGCGGTACAGGCCGAAGTTCTTCGAGCAGGAACTGGTGATCAGCACTTCCGGCAACTCGGCGGCGAACAACCGGGTCGACCAGGCATCCTGCTCCAGGCCGTCGCCGAAACCCTGATAGGCGAAGTCGATCAGCGGCAGCAAGTCGCGACTGCGCACCACATCCAGTACCCGGCGCCAATCGTCATGGGACAGGTCGAAACCGGTCGGGTTGTGGCAGCAGGCGTGCAGCAGCACCACATCGCCCTTGGGGGCTTGATTGAGCACCGCCAGCATCGCTTCGACATCGAGACGGTTATCGCTGCCCACGTACGGGTAGTGGCTGACCTTGACCCCGGCCGTGGCGAAAATGGTTTCGTGGATCGGCCAGGTCGGGCTGCTCAGCCACACGCCACGGCCCGGCAGGCACTGGGCGATGAAGTCGGCGCTCAAACGCAACGCGCCGGTGCCGCCCGGAGTTTGGGTGGCGCCGGCCCGTTGCTCGGCGATCAGCGCCGAATCGGCACCCAGCACAAGCTCGTTGATGACCTTGCCGAATGCCGCATCGCCGTGGCCGCCGATGTAAGTCTTGGTGGCCTGGCGATCCACCAGGCGCTGCTCGGCGAGCTTCACCGCTTCAAGGATTGGCGTCAGGCCCTGGGCGTCTTTGTAGACCCCCACGCCAAGGTCGAACTTGCGCGGGTTGGGGTCCTGCGCATAGGCCTCCATCAGGCCGAGAATCGGATCGCCGGGTACTCGGCCGATGGCGTCGAAATGCATTATTTGCGGCCCTCGGCGTCTTTGGCCACTTCGTCGGTGCGCGCGGCCATGATGAAGTCGTTGCGGTGCAGGCCCTTGATGGAGTGGCTCCACCAGGTCACGGTGACTTTGCCCCACTCGGTCAGCAGGCCCGGGTGGTGACCTTCAGCCTCGGAGATTTCGCCAACGGCGTTGGTGAATGCCAGCGCGTGCTTGAAGTTCTTGAACAGGAAAACTTTTTCCAACTGCATCACGCCGTCGCGCACTTCGATGTTCCAGTCAGGGATCTGCTTGATCAGGATCGGCAGTTCTTCGTCGCTGACCTGAGGGGCATCGGCGCGGCAGGCTTCGCAATGGGCTTGGTTCAATGTGGACATGATGAGTTCCTGAAATCTGATTATTGGAATTCGACCGTCAGTACCGCCACGCTAAACCAAAGCGTCGGATCCTGACAGGCTCACTTGATTCTAAAAGCTGCGGATCAAGCAGCTTTGGGCGGAAATTTCGGTGCGTGCAACCCAAGCTGCATGCCTTGTTTGACCATGTCCATGATGTCTTCGTGGGCCAGATCGAACAGACGCTTGAGGTTTGGCAGGACAAAGTACAGCGGTTGCAGGATGTCGATGCGGTACGGCGTGCGCATGCATTCCAGCGGATCGAAGGCTTGATGTTCAGGCTCATCCGACAGGCAGTAAACGGTTTCTTTCGGCGAAGAGAGAATGCCGCCGCCGTAAATGCGCAGGCCTTGCTCGGTATCAACCAGGCCGAACTCGATGGTCATCCAGTACAGGCGCGCCAGGTACACGCGTTCTTCCTTGGAAGCCTGTAGGCCGAGTTTGCCGTAGGTGTGGGTGAATTCGGCGAACCAGGGGTTGGTCAGCAGCGGGCAGTGGCCGAAGATCTCGTGGAAAATGTCCGGCTCTTGCAGGTAATCCAGCTCTTCGCGGGTACGAATAAAGGTCGCCACTGGAAACTGCTTGTTCGCCAGCAATTCGAAAAAGGTCTGGAAGGGAATCAGCGCGGGCACTCGGGCAACTTGCCAGCCGGTGGTTTCACCGAGGACCTTGTTGATTTCGCCGAGTTGCGGAATGCGGTCGTGGGGCAGACCGAGTTTTTCGATACCGTCCAGGTATTCCTGGCATGCACGACCCTCGACCACTTTCAGTTGGCGAGTGATCAGCGTATTCCACACCGCGTGTTCTTCAGCGGGGTAGTCGATAAAACCTTGCGCATCGGGCTCACGAGCCACGTATTGCGTCTGCTTCATGCTGCTCTCCTGCTAGGGGATACGTTCTTGTTTTATGTCCTGCTCTGGAGCTAGAGATACGCCAAGGTGTGCGACTTTGCAGCAGGTGATCCGCGCGGGAAGTAGGAAAAATCCGTGTTTTTTGTAAAGTATTCGTTACGGAATGGCTATTGTGGCGCAAGTATTGATATTTCCGTGTTTGAAATGGAGTGCGCGTGTCACATAATCTTGACGACTAACTTGGCGTTCGCGCAGAAATTTCCTTGCGTCGGGCCACGATCACCCCTGTTACGGGCCTTTATATGCGTATCAAAGTCCACTGCCAGAACCGCATCGGTATCCTGCGCGACATTCTCAACCTGTTGGTCGAGTACGGGATCAACGTCGCTCGCGGCGAGGTGGGCGGTGAGCATGGCAATGCGATCTATCTGCACTGCCCGAACCTGATCAACATCCAGTTCCAGGCTCTGCGTCCGAAATTTGAATCGATTGCCGGCGTATTCGGCGTCAAGCGTGTAGGGCTGATGCCCAGCGAGCGTCGGCACATGGAGCTCAATGCCTTGCTCGGTGCCCTGGAATTTCCGGTGTTGTCGATCGACATGGGGGGCTCCATCGTTGCGGCCAACCGTGCGGCGGCGCAGTTGCTCGGGGTGCGGGTGGATGAGGTGCCGGGGATCCCGCTGTCGCGGTACGCCGAGGACTTCGATTTGCCGGAACTGGTACGCGCCAACAAGTCGCGGATCAACGGTTTGCGGGTGAAGGTTAAGGGTGACGTGTTTCTCGCCGACATCGCGCCGCTGCAATCGGAGCATGACGAAAGCGAGGCCATGGCCGGTGCGGTGTTGACGTTGCACCGGGCGGATCGGGTGGGCGAGCGCATCTATAACGTGCGCAAGCAGGAGTTGCGCGGCTTCGACAGCATTTTCCAAAGCTCGAAAGTGATGGCGGCGGTAGTGCGCGAAGCACGGCGCATGGCGCCGCTGGATGCACCGCTATTGATTGAAGGCGAAACCGGCACCGGCAAAGAGTTGTTGGCGCGGGCCTGTCACCTGGCGAGCCCGCGTGGGCAATCGCCGCTGATGGCGCTCAACTGCGCCGGCCTGCCAGAGTCCATGGCCGAGACTGAATTGTTCGGCTACGGCCCCGGCGCCTTCGAAGGGGCGCGGGCCGAAGGCAAGCTCGGGCTTCTGGAGCTGACGGCGGGCGGCACGTTGTTTCTCGATGGCGTTGGCGAAATGAGCCCGCGCTTGCAGGTGAAATTGCTGCGCTTTCTGCAGGACGGTTGCTTCCGTCGTGTCGGCAGCGATGAAGAGGTCTATCTGGATGTGCGGGTGATCTGCGCGACTCAAGTGGACTTGTCCGAGCTGTGTGCTCGCGGTGAATTTCGCCAGGATTTGTACCACCGCTTGAACGTGCTCTCGCTACACATCCCGCCACTGCGCGAATGCCTCGACGGACTGGCGCCGCTGGTGGAGCACTTCCTCGATCAGGCCAGTCGGCAGATTGGTTGCCCGCTGCCGAAACTGGCACCAGCGGCGATGGAACGGCTCAGTCACTATCACTGGCCGGGTAATGTGCGGCAGTTGGAAAACGTACTGTTTCAAGCGGTCTCCCTGTGCGAGGGCGGCACCGTCAAAGCCGAGCACATTCGTCTGCCGGACTACGGCGTGCGTCAGCCGCTTGGCGATTTTTCCCTGGAGGGCGGGTTGGACGAGATTGTCGGGCGCTTTGAAAAAGCGGTGCTGGAGCGTCTGTATTCCGAGCATCCGAGCAGTCGGCAACTGGGCAAGCGGTTGGGGGTTTCCCATACCACCATTGCCAATAAGTTGCGTGAGTATGAGGTCGGCAAAGAGCCGGGTGTTTAAACCTGTGGCGAGGGGGCTTGCCCCCGTTGGGTTGCGAAGCAGCCCCAAATGCAGCAACCGTATAGTGTCAGGTAAAACGCATCGGCTGATTTTGCGGCCGCTCCGCGACCGAACGGGGGCAAGCCCCCTCGCCACAGGGATCTGTGTTGGCTGCAAAGGTTGATGCTTGCCGTAAGCGGCATAACACCGCCGGTTTTTCGTCTTCGATACATTCCCCCTATCCCCTCTAAACCTCTCAAGTCCTTTGTTTGCCGGGCCCGGCGCCGCCAGAAAAAAGTTGGTCTGCAAATTGCTTATGGCTCAGCAGTACAGCGGTGGGCGGCAAACGTCCGGCATGCAGAGGAAAGAGTGTGGACAAGTACCTTTATGTGGCAATGACCGGCGCCAGCCAGAATGCACTGGCGCAGAAGGCTCATGCCAACAACCTGGCGAACATCTCTACCAATGGTTTTCAGAAGGACCTGGAGCAGGCCCGTTCGATGCCGGTATTTGGTGACAGCTTTCCGGCGCGTGCGTTTGCCATGAGCGAACGTCCGGCCACCGACTTCTCCCCGGGCGCGCTGGTGGAAACCGGTCGCGACCTCGATGTCGCGGTGCAAGGCAACGGCTGGATCGCCGTGCAGAACCCCGATGGCGGTGAAAGCTACGTGCGCACCGGCAGCCTGAACGTTGACGCATTGGGCGTGCTGCGCGCCGGCAACGGTATGCCGGTGGTGGGCAATGGCGGGCCGATTGCCGTGCCGCCTGAGCAGCAGATCGAAGTCGGCGAAGACGGCACCGTCAGCATCCGCGCGATGGGCGAAGGCCCGCGGGTGATGGCTGAAGTCGACCGCATCAAGCTGGTCAACCCGGACTTCAAGAACATGACCAAAGGCCTGGACGGTTCGATCCACACCAAGGACGGCAAGCCGGCGCAAGCCGATGCGGGCGTCAAGCTGGTGTCCGGGTTCCTTGAGTCGAGCAACGTCAACGCTGTGGAAGAGATGACCTCGGTGCTGGCCTTGTCGAAGCAGTTCGAGCTGCACATCAAGATGATGAACACCGCCAAAGACGATGACCAGGCCATGGCTCGGGTCTTGCAGATCAGCTAATTATCAGAACGTCGCGCCGTAAAACAGGCGCACGAGGAGAATCGAATGCTTCCGGCTCTATGGGTTGCCAAAACAGGTCTGTCCGCCCAGGACACCAACCTCACCACCATTTCCAACAACCTGGCCAACGTATCGACCACGGGTTTCAAACGTGATCGCGCCGAGTTCCAGGACTTGCTGTATCAGATCAAACGCCAGCCAGGCGCCCAGTCGACCCAGGACAGCGAATTGCCGTCGGGCCTGCAAGTGGGTACTGGTGTGCGCATCGTCGGCACCCAGAAAAACTTCACCGCCGGCAGCCTGCAAACCACCGAGCAGCCGTTGGACATGGCCATCGACGGTCGCGGTTTCTTCCAGATTCTGCAGCCCGATGGTACCACGTCCTACACCCGTGACGGTACCTTCCACCTGGATTCCAACGGCCAGATCGTCAACGCCAGCGGCTTCGCCCTGGAGCCGGCCATTGTCATTCCGAACAACGCCCAGACGTTCACCGTTGGCCGTGACGGCACCGTGTCCATCACCGTTGCCGGCAACCCGGCCTCCCAGGTGATCGGCAACCTGCAAACCGCCGACTTCATCAACCCGGCCGGTCTGCAAGCGGTGGGTAACAACCTGTTCCTGGAAACCGCTGCCAGTGGCGCGCCGCAAGTCGGCACCCCGGGCCTGGCCGGTTTCGGCACCACGCTGCAGAACACCCTGGAAACGTCCAACGTCAGCACCGTTGAAGAGATGGTCAACATGATCACCACTCAACGCGCCTACGAGATGAACTCCAAAGTGATCTCCACCGCCGACCAGATGCTCTCGTTCGTAACGCAGAATCTGTAATCAAGTCTATGAGGCGGCCATGAGGTCGCCTGCAACACCGTGAGGTAGGGTCATGAATCGCTTCGTATCTGTTCTGGCACTGAGTGGGGTCGCCGCGCTGGCGGGGTGCGTCGGTCCGACGCCAAAGCCCAATGACCCTTACTACGCCCCGGTGTTGCCGCGCACGCCGCTGCCGGCTGCCGCCAATAACGGCTCGATCTACCAGGCCGGTTTCGAACAGAACCTGTACAGCGACCGCAAGGCGTTCCGGGTCGGTGACATCATCACCATCACCCTGAACGAGCGCACCCAGGCGAGCAAGAACGCCAACTCGCAGATCGACAAGACCAGCGACACCAGTGTCGGCCTGACCTCGCTGTTCGGCTCCAGCCTGACCACCAACAACCCGGTTGGTGGCAACGACTTGAGCCTGAACGCCGGCTACAAAGCTGATCGCGCAAGCAAAGGCGACAGTAAGACCGGCCAAAGCAACAGCCTGACCGGTTCGATCACCGTGACCGTTGCCGACGTGTTGCCCAACGGCATCATCGCCGTGCGCGGCGAGAAGTGGCTGACCCTCAACACCGGTGACGAACTGGTACGGATTGCCGGCCTCGTTCGCGCCGATGACATTGCCACCGACAACACCGTGTCGTCGACCCGTGTCGCCGATGCACGTATCACCTATTCGGGCACCGGTGCGTTTGCCGATGCGAGTCAGCCAGGCTGGTTCGACCGTTTCTTCCTCAGCCCGCTGTTCCCTTTCTAGGTGGCTACGTTGAATCTTAAACACCTGATGGTGGGCGCCCTGTTGCTGATGGCGGCCTTCGATGCTCAAGCCGAACGGCTGAAAGACATCGCCAGTATTTCCGGCGTGCGTTCCAACCAATTGATCGGCTATGGCTTGGTGGTCGGGCTTAACGGTACCGGTGACCAGACGACCCAGACCCCGTTCACCCTGCAGACCTTCAACAACATGCTCTCGCAGTTCGGCATCAAGGTGCCGGCAGGTTCTGGCAACGTGCAATTGAAGAACGTCGCGGCCGTGTCGATCAGCGCCGATTTGCCAGCGTTCGCCAAGCCGGGTCAGCAGATAGATATCACTGTAGCGTCCATCGGTAACTCCAAGAGCCTGCGTGGCGGCACCCTGCTGTTGACGCCGCTTAAAGGTATCGATGGCAACGTCTACGCCGTCGCTCAGGGCAACCTGGTGGTCGGCGGTTTCGATGCCGAAGGTCGCGACGGTTCCAAGATTACTGTCAACGTTCCGTCGGCCGGTCGCATTCCCGGCGGTGCGTCGGTCGAGCGTGCAGTGCCGAGCGGCTTCAATCAGGGCAATAGCCTGACACTGAACCTCAACCGTTCGGACTTCACCACGGCCAAGCGCATCGTCGACAAGATCAACGACATGCTTGGCCCTGGCGTCGCCCAGGCCATCGATGGTGGCTCGATCCGCGTGACCGCGCCACTCGATCCGAGCCAGCGGGTCGACTATTTGTCGATCCTCGAAAACCTCGAAGTCGATCCGGGTCAGGCGGTGGCGAAAGTCATCATCAACTCGCGCACCGGCACCATCGTGATTGGCCAGAACGTCAAGGTTTCCCCGGCCGCCGTGACCCACGGCAGCCTGACCGTGACCATCACCGAAGACCCGATCGTCAGCCAGCCCGGCCCTCTGTCCAACGGGCAGACGGCGGTCGTGCCGCGCTCGCGGGTCAACGCTCAGCAAGAAGCCAAGCCGATGTTCAAGTTCGGCCCGGGCACCACCCTCGACGAAATCGTGCGTGCGGTGAACCAGGTCGGCGCGGCACCGGGTGACTTGATGGCGATCCTTGAAGCGCTGAAACAGGCCGGCGCGTTGCAAGCCGACCTGATCGTGATCTGAGGACGGCGATCATGGATATGCGCAAAAGCGGTCTGGTCAGCAGCAGCGATTCGGGGTCCTACTCGGACCTGAACCGTTTGAATCAGCTCAAGGTCGGCGACAAGAACAGCGATGCGAACATGCGCAAAGTGGCGCAGGAATTCGAGTCGCTGTTCCTCGGTGAAATGCTCAAGTCCATGCGCTCGGCCACCGAAGCGCTGGGCAAGGACAATCCGCTCAACACGCCGGCAGCCAAGCAATACCAGGAAATGTACGACCAGCAGTTGGCCGTTTCCCTGTCCCGCGAAGGTGGCGGTATTGGCTTGGCGGATGTGCTGATGCGCCAGATGTCGAAGAACAAGCCGTTGGCGCCGGGTGAGGCCGCCGCAGCGTCTGCCGCCAAGCAAGCCGCCGCGAGCGCCGCTGTGGAAACACCGATTGCCGCCGGTACGGTCGCCACCAACGGGCCACTGTCGCGCCTCAACGGCGAGCGCCCGTTGTGGGCTTCACGCGCGGTGAGGGCGCCGGCCGGGGCGGGCGAGGGCGCACACCGCAACGACATGGCGCTGATCAATCAGCGGCGTCTGGCGCTGCCACCGAAACTCGCCGACCGTTTGCTCGCCGGGCTGGTGCCATCTGCGTCGGTATCGACCACGGCGGCGACCGCCACCGCAACGCAGAACAAAATCCAGGTGCCGCAGAGCACCACGACCGGTTCCGGCCCGCTATATAACGGTGATTGGCTGGCTTCGCAAACGGATACGACCTCCAGCGGGCGCCTGCAGATTTATGGGCGTGCCATGGCTCAAATCCCCCTGGCGCCGGCGAAGAAAGCCTTCAGTTCCGCCGACGAATTCGTCAACACCATGCTGCCAATGGCCAAAGAAGCCGCCGACCGTATCGGTGTCGATCCGCGTTATCTAGTGGCTCAGGCCGCCCTGGAAACCGGTTGGGGCAAATCGGTCATGCGCGCCCAGGATGGCAGCAGTAGCCACAACCTGTTCGGGATCAAGGCCAGCGGTAACTGGAAGGGCGATTCGGCGCGGGCGATCACCAGCGAATTCAGAAATGGCCAGATGGTCAAGGAGACGGCCGAGTTCCGTTCCTACGCCTCGTACAAGGACAGTTTCCATGACCTTGTGACGCTGCTGCAAAGCAACAATCGCTATCAAGATGTGCTGAAGTCGGCCGATAACCCAGAACAGTTTGTACGCGAGTTGCAAAAAGCCGGGTATGCAACCGACCCGGATTACGCAAGCAAGATTTCGCAGATAGCCAAGCAGATGACGAGTTACCAAAACTACGCTGCAGCGGGCGCTTCCACTACGCCTTTATAGGCACAAGGCATAAGGTTTGAATCATGAGTTTGCTCAACATCGGGATGTCGGGTTTATCCGCTGGCCAAAGCGCGTTGATGGTGACCGGTAACAACATTGCCAACGCCGACACCGCAGGCTACTCGCGTCAGCAAACCGTGCAGGGCAGCAAGGCCTCGAATCAGTTCGGCAATGTCTACATCGGCACGGGTACGACCCTGGCCGATGTGCGTCGGGTGTACAACAGTTACCTCGATGCGCAACTGCAAACCACTACCTCGCTCAACAGCGACTCGGCGGCCTACGCCGGGCAGATCAGCCCGCTCGATTCGTTGCTGTCGGACAGCGGCACCGGCCTTAACGGCGCCCTGACCAAGTTCTTCACCTCGGTACAGAACGTCAACGCCAAACCGGGTGACGATGCTTCCCGCCAACTGCTGCTCAGCGATGCGCAAGCGGTGAGCAACCGTTTCAACTCGATCTCCAGCCAGTTGACCGCGCAGAACGCGGACATCAACGGCAACCTGGCGGACATGGCCGATCAGGTCAACAAACTGGCGGCCACCGTGGCCCAGTTGAACCAGAAAATTTCCGAAGTTTCTAACGCCGGCGGCCAGCCTAACGACTTGCTCGACTCGCGCAACGAGACTGTGCGCCAGTTGTCCACCTTCACCGGTGCGCAAGTGATCGAGCGTGACGGTAACCTCGATATATACCTGGGCAGTGGTCAGCCGTTGGTCATGGGCAGCACGGCCAGCAAGCTGGAAGTGGTGCCGAGCAAAGACGACCCGTCGCGTTCGGCCGTTCAGCTCAATCGCGGTTCGAGCACCATCGACATCACCTCGGTGATGACCGGTGGCGAGATGGGCGGCTTGCTGCGTTATCGCAGCACCGTGCTGGACCCGGCCATG
Organism: Pseudomonas sp. GGS8; assembly: GCF_024168645.1. Lineage (NCBI taxonomy): Bacteria > Pseudomonadati > Pseudomonadota > Gammaproteobacteria > Pseudomonadales > Pseudomonadaceae > Pseudomonas > Pseudomonas sp. GGS8. Next base: position 3,600,743 of record NZ_JALJWF010000001.1, read on the forward strand.
AACGAGCTGGGGCGTGTGGCGCTGGTTGTCGCCGATCAGATGAACACCGTCCAGGCTCAGGGCATCGACAAGAACGGTGACTTCGGTTCGAACCTGTTCAACAGCATCAACACTGCCGCGCAAATGGCTCAGCGCAGCGTTGCCACGGTCGGCAACAGCGCCGGCTCAGGCAACTTCGACGTGAGCATCGAGGACAGCGGCAAGCTGACCATCAACGATTACAAGGTCACCTTCACCAGCGCCACCAACTACACCGTGCAGCGTCTGCCTGAAGGCACCGCCATGGGCGCGTTCAGCACGCTGACCACGCCGCCACCGGTAATCGATGGTTTCTCCATGACGCTCTCCGGTGGCACCGCAGCCGCCGGCGACACGTTCAAGATCACCCCGACCCGCAACGCGGCCACCAACATCAAGACCGAAATGACCGACTCCAAACGTCTGGCCATCGCGGCACCATTGGGCGCGGCCATTGCGGCGGGCGGCAGCGGCACACTGACGATTCCGGCCAGCGGCCAACCGGCCCTGACCACGAAGTTCGATGTCTACGACACAGCGACCACCACCACGCTCCAGAACGGCCTGAAGACGTCGACGCCGGTCAAAATCGTGTTCGGTGCGGCTGGCGGTACGACTCAGACTTACCAAATGCTCGATGCCCAAGGCAACTCGCTCAGCAGCGGCACCATCGTGCCGGGCCAGAACAATACGCTGAGCCTGACTATCCCACTGGTCGACGGCACCGGTGCCGCGATCAATGATCCGGGCCCGCCCATCGTGCAGCGCACTGTGTCGTTTGACATGACCGTGGCCGGTTCGCCAGGTAACGGCACCGCGATCAATGTATCGCTCAGCCAGCCGGGCACGCTGGACAACCGTAACGGCACCGTACTGGCCGGCTTGCAAACCAAGCAGACCGTGGATACCGGCTCCGCCAGCAAAGGCATTTCCCTGACTGACGCCTACGGCAAACTGGTCGAAGGCGTCGGCGCCAAGGCCTCGCAAGGCAAGCTCGACAGTGCTGCGACCACCGCCATCCTGGCCAACGCCAAGGGCGCTCGCGATTCGTTGTCCGGTGTCGACCTCGATGAGGAAACCGGCAACCTGGTCAAGTACCAGCAGTACTACACCGCGTCTTCGCAGATCATCAAGGCTGCGCAGGAAATCTTCAGCACACTGATCAACAGTCTTTAAGGAGTCGTAGCCCATGCGCATTTCTACCGCCCAGTTTTACGAGTCCTCTGCTGCCAACTATCAGAAGAACTTTTCCAACGTGGTCAAGAGCAGCGAAGAGGCCAGCAGCCTGGTTCGCGTGAATACCGCGGCCGATGATCCGGTCGGCGCTTCGCGTTTGCTGCAATTGGGGCAGCAGGCTTCGATGCTCGACCAGTACGAGGCTAACGCTACGACCATCAAGGGGACCCTGGGTACCACCGAAGCGGTGATGAACAGCATTGGCAACGTATTGCAGCGCGCCAAGGAATTGGCCGTCAGCGCCGGTAACGCCGGTTACACGGATGCCGACCGTCAGGCCAATGCCTCGGAACTGGGGCAGATCGAAGAGCAATTGCTGAGCTTGATGAACAGCAAGGACGAGAACGGCAAATACATCTTCGCCGGCTCCAAGGGCGATACCGTGCCGTTCACGCGTAACAACGACGGAAGCTACAGCTACAACGGTGACCAGGTAACGCTGGATCTGGCGATTGGCGACACCATGTCGATGGCCACAAACAGCACCGGTTGGGATGCGTTCCAGCAGGCGATCAATACCAGCCGCAGCCAGGTCACCATGACCGCGCCGGCGGTGGATGATGGTCGCGTGACCCTGTCTAATGGCCAGGTGTCGTCGGGCGTTACCTACAACAGCAAGTTCCGCAGTGGCGAGCCGTATACCGTGGACTTCGTCAGCGGTACACAGTTGAAGATCACTGATTCGGCCGGTAACGACGTGACCGCCGAAGCTAGCCAGGGCGGTGCATTCGATCCTGCCAGCAAGGCTGGCCAGGCTGTCACTTTCCGCGGGGTCGAACTGACCCTGAACATCAATCTGAGCGCTGGTGATACGGCGGCTACGGTGCTGCCTGGCCACTCCTTTACCCTGGCGGCCAAACCGGACACTTTCACCGCAACCGCTAGCCCGGGCAACCCTTCGACGGCGCAGGTCACCGCCAGCAGCATCACTAATCCGGTGGATTACCACGCCAGTTTTCCTAGCGGCTCGGCGATCCTGAAGTTCACCAGTGCTACCGCTTTCGAACTGTACGCAGCGCCTTTGACGGCCAGCAGCAGGCCGGTGTCTACCGGTACGATGGCCGGCAGCGTCGCCACCGCATCGGGTGTGAGCTTCACCTTGGCCGGTACGCCGGCTACCAACGATCAGTTCAGCGTCGCGGTCAACACTCACGAAACCCAGAACATCCTGGACACCGTGAGCCAGTTGAAAACCGCTCTGAATACGCCGACCAATGGCAACGCGATCGCTACTCAGAAACTGCAAGCATCACTGGCTTCCGGTATTGCCAACCTGGCCAGCGGCACCGATCAGTTGTCCAGCGCCTTGAGTTCGGTAGGCGGTCGTGGCCAGGCCCTGGAAACCCAGAGCGATACCAACCAGAGTCTGAAACTGGCCAATGCCCAGACCCAATCGTCGATCCGTGATTCCGATCCGGCTGAAGTGATGACCCGTCTGACCTTGCAACAAACCATGTTGCAGGCCTCGCAACAGGCCTTCAGCAAGATTGCTCAGCTGGGCCTGTTCAACAAAATCTGAGCCTGCATCTGCCGAGCAGCCAACCGTCTTTTTGTAAGCGGTTCCAGGGCCTCCGCCTGAAAGGTTAGAGGCCCGCCGCTCGAGAGTTTCCCGCCGTGAATCAACGCCCCCTCGTCAGCATTGTCATCCCTGCCTTCAACCCGCGCTTCTTCAGTCAGGCATTGGAAAGTGCGCTCGCCCAGACCTACGAGCACGTCGAAATCGTCATCTGTGACGACTCGCCCGACGCCGAGATCCGCGACATTGTCGATGCCTTCGTCGAGCCGGCTCACCCGATTCGCTATCTGCGTAATCCGCAACGTCTGGGGTTACAGAGGAATGTGCTGCGCTGCGTGGAAGAAGCCCGTGGCGAATTGATCAAAGTGCTGTGCGATGACGACCGTCTGTTCGCACCGAGCGTTGCATTGCAGGCGCAGGTGCTGATTGACCACGCGGACGTGAATGTGGTGTTTGCCTTGCGAATGCTCAGCGATGCCGGCAACTTCATCCTGCCGCCACGGGTCGACAACTGCCGGTTTTCGCCGAACGACGCCTTGCTCAAGGGCGATGACATGTTGGCGATTTTCGAAGGCACACCGAAGAATTTCCTCGGCAATTTCAGTTCGACCCTGATGCGTCGCGCCGATGTGCTGGAGCTGTTGCCGGCCCTGATTCAGGAAGGCGCCGGTTTCGTCGCCATGCTCGATTTCGCCTTGTTTGTGTGCCTGATGCGTCGCGGTAACCTGGTGTCCCTGGGCACCGTGCTGAGTACCGAACGCCTGTACCCGGAGCGTTTGAGCAAAACCCCGGAGATGATCAAGGCTGCGGCGGTGGAGTGGAGCTGGCTTTCGCAGATGCTCGCGGCGCGCAGCGGTGAGTCGGCGCCGGCATCGGGGTGGGTGCGCTATATCGAACTGGCCAAAATCACTGACCAGCCCCACGCCTGGGAAGAGTTGTGCGTGGTGCGCATTCTGGGCAACCGCAACACGGTGGTGACTGGCCGAGTGGGCGGGGAGAGCGAAAGTTACGCCGATTTCTACCGAGAATGGCTGGCGATCCGCAGGTTCTCCGATGTCGAGCAGCGGCTCATGCCGCACCGCCTCGACAGTTGGGCGTTTCGTCCGCAGATCGTGCCGATCGTGATCGACGGCACTGCTGACGGTGGGGCGCTCAAGACTACGTTGCAGAGCATTAGCCAGCAACTGTACGCGCCTCAGGCCGTACTGGTGCTGTCCGATGCCGTGTGTGCGACCGACGATCGTGTAGTGCAGTTGCCGTTCCAGGCGGATTGGGCGCAACAGCTCAACGCCGTGGTACCGCAACTGGAAGGTGCCCACTGGTTTTATCTGCTGCATGCTGGCGACACCTTGCGCGAGTCGGCTCTGCTGATTCTGGCCGAACGCATTGCGGGTTCGGCGGGCATTCTCTGTGCTTATAGCGACGAGGGCGCGCTGATCGATGGTGAGTCGGTCGACCCGGTGTTCAAACCCGATTTCAACCTCGATCTGATGCGCGCCTATCCCTATGTTGGCCGAACCCTGGCCTTCGAGCGGCAGCGCTTCATGGCGCTGGGCGGTTTTGATTCGGCTCACGGTGAGCTGGCGCCGCACGATTTGATATGGCGTCTGGTGGAAGAGGCCGGGCCGCAAACCATCGAGCACATCGCCGAAATCCAGGTTGAGTCGAGTCAGTCTTTCGCCGCCTGGCTGTCGTTGCCCGAAGTGATCGAGAACAACGCCGGGATGGTCAGCGCACACCTGGATCGTATTGGTGTGGCGCACGCGATCCGGCAGGAAGGGTTGCCGTTGATCAACCGCATCGACTACCTCCATGGGGCGCGTCCGCTGGTATCGATCATCATCCAGACCGGCGATTCGCTGTACGCCTTACAGCGTTGCATCGAAGGCTTGATCGAGCGTACGGCTTATAGCCAATACGAAATCCTGATCGTTGACAGCGGCACGGACGACCCGGCGATGCTCGATTGGCTGGAGGCGATGGCGCAGCTGGGTGCCGCGATGCTGCGAGTACTGCGTTACGCCGGTGACGCCAACGATGCGGCGATTCGCAACTTCGCCGCGAGACTGGCTCATGGCGAGTACTTGCTACTGCTCAGCGCGCAAACAGTGATCTGCGACAGCGACTGGCTGGATGAATTGCTCAATCACGCCCAGCGCCCGGAAGTGGGGGTGGTCGGTGCTCGCATCCTAAACCCCGAAGGCTTGATCGTCAGTGCCGGGTTGATTCTTGGCCTGGCCGGGCCGGTCGGTTCACCGTTTCATGGCGAGGCGGCCGGTTCTCGCGGTTACATGCAGCGTTTGCACGTGACCCAGAACTGGAGCGCGGTGAGCAGTCACTGCCTGATGGTGCGCAAGCAAGTATTCGATGAGCTCGAGCAGTTCGATGAGGCGACCTTCACCCTGGGGCTCAGCGACGTCGACTTGTGTTTGCGGGCGAGCAAGGATGGTTATCTGGTGGTCTGGACGCCTTACGCCAGCGTGGTGTGGGTGCCGCAAGATGTATCGCCGACGCCGCCTTTGACATTGGCGCTGCATGAGCATGAACAGGAAGTCTTCTATCGCAAATGGCTGCCGAAGATCGCCAAGGATCCGGCCTACAGCCCGGCGCTGAGCCTTGGGATTTCCAGCTTCAGCCTGGAGCCGTCGCTGCGCAATAACTGGAACCCGTTCTGCACCCGAGCCTTGCCGCTGATTCTCGGTTTGCCTGTCAACAGTTCGGCAGTCGGGCATTATCGCGTCACGGGACCTTTGGCAGAGCTTGAAGCATCTGGCCGGGTCATTGCTCGGTGGGCTTATGAGTCGCCGTCGACAGTTGAGATCGAGCGCCTGTCCCCGGACACCATCATCCTGCAATGCCGTTACAGCGAAGGTGCTGTCAGTGACATTCTGCGGATGAAGAAATATTCCAGTGCATTGCGGATTTTCGAGCTTGACGATTACGTGGTCAGCGCGCCGAAGAAAAACACCCATGCGCGGAACAAACCGGTCAATACCGAACAGATGCTGCGCGAAGGCATTGCCTTGTGCGACCGTGTAGTGGTCACCACTCAACCACTGGCCGATGCGTTGTCGAGCATGCACAGCGAGATCCGCGTGGTGCCGAACATGCTATCGCCGGACCCATGGGCGACACTGACCAGCCGCCGCCGTACCTCCGGCAAGCCGCGGGTCGGCTGGGGTGGTGGCACCAGCCATACCGGTGACCTGGAGATCATTGCCGACGTGGTTCGCGAATTGGCGAACGAAGTGGAGTGGGTGTTTTTTGGCATGTGCCCGGACGAATTGCGCCCCTACATCCACGAGTTTCACTCCGCCATCAGCTTGCAGGGCTACCCGTTCAAACTGGCTAGTCTGAATCTCGATCTGGCGCTGGCACCGCTGGAATTCCATATCTTCAACGACTGCAAAAGCAACCTGCGCTTGCTGGAATACGGCGCCTGCGGATATCCGGTGATCTGCACCGACACTGAGGCCTACCGCGGCCACTTGCCGTGCACCAAGGTTTATAGCAACAGCACAGACGAATGGCTTCAGGCGATCCGCATGCACCTGGCCGATCCGGAAGCGAGTTACCGCATGGGCGATGAGCTGCGTGAAGCGGTGCATCGGGATTTCATGTTGCGTGGCGACAACCTGAACCACTGGTTGTGGGGCTGGTTACCGGATTGATTGGCTTCGACCCATCCCTTGAAAACAGGCGACTTTATGTCGCCTGTTTTTGTTTTATTTCAAGGTGTTTTTTCTTCTCCAGTTCGAGTTGGACCTGCCGAAAGCATCGGGATAAACATTTATTGAAATGAGGATGTGACGTCGCTCGTCGGGCGCCGTTTTCTGTAGGTATCTGGTTCAACAACATGGCAAGGAAGAAGTCGAAATGGCAGTGATGAACGGGAAAAACGGCGTGGATACGCGTTTGCCATGTTTGGATGATCCCGGAGTTCAATGCCCTCAATCTTGAATCCGGATTGAACGCTAGCTACACCGCTGAAGGGGATGGCTCCGGTTGCTGTTGACCGGACTCAGCCCCTTTTTCATGCCTGATAACGCCGACGACGCGGGGCCCGCCGAGCTGGCGCGTTTCCTGCAAGTCCCCCTCATATCGCCATAAAACGAGCGCTTGCGGCCGGTACGCCAGCGCCTGACACGGCAGAGCGTATTAGCCAGACAGCCCGCAAAAGCTTGAAATAGCTTGGCCGAGCTCTGTGAAGAACAAGAGGGGAGACGATGAAGGCAGTAATTCTGGCGGGTGGCCTGGGCACGCGCATCAGCGAAGAGTCGCACCTAAAGCCCAAGCCAATGATCGAGATCGGCGGCAAGCCAATTCTTTGGCACATCATGAAACAGTACTCCGCCCACGGGATTCATGACTTCGTGATCTGCCTTGGCTACAAGGGCTATGCGATCAAGGACTTTTTCGCCAACTACTTCCTGCACACCTCCGACGTCACCTTCGACATGCGCAACAACCGCATGGACGTACACCAGAACTACAGCGAGCCGTGGAGCGTCACCCTCATCGACACCGGCGAGGAAACCATGACCGGTGGCCGTTTGCTGCGCGCCGGCCGTTACCTCAAGGATGAAGAGGCGTTCTGCTTCACCTATGGCGACGGCGTCTCCGATATCAATATCCGTCAACTGGTGGACTACCACGGCGCCCACGGTCGTCTGGCGACCGTCACCGCTGTACAACCGCCGGGCCGTTACGGCGCCCTGGAACGTCATGGTGATCAGGTGCTCGGTTTCACCGAGAAACCCCGTGGCGATGGTGGCTGGATCAATGGTGGCTTCTTCGTGCTGTCGCCGAAAGTGCTGTCGTACATCGGCGGTGACGAGACCACTTGGGAAGCCGAGCCGTTGACCCGGCTGGCCCAGGACGAACAGTTGAAGGCTTTCGAGCACGAAGGCTTCTGGCACCCGATGGACACCCTGCGCGACAAGAACCACCTCGAAGCGCTGTGGCAGAGCGGGGAGGCCCCATGGAAGCAATGGGCCTGAGTCCGGAGTTCTGGCGCGGCAAGCGTGTCCTGCTGACCGGCCATACCGGTTTCAAGGGCAGCTGGCTGACGTTGTGGCTGCAAAGCCTCGGTGCCGAGGTCAGCGGTTTTTCGCTCGATCCGTCTACCGAGCCGAGCCTGTTCGAGCTGGCGCGGGTGCATGAGGGCATCAACGATCAGCGCGGCGACCTGCGTGACCTCGGTGCCTTGCTGGAGCTGATCGTCGATGTGCAGCCGGAAATCGTCCTGCACCTGGCGGCCCAGCCGCTGGTGCGCGAAGGCTATCGCGATCCGCTCGGCACCTATTCCAGCAACGTCATGGGCACGCTCAATCTGCTTGAAGCGATCCGCCAGGTCGGCGGCGTGCGCGCCTGTGTTTTGGTCACGACCGACAAGGTCTACGCCAACAAGGAATGGCTGTGGCCGTACCGCGAGGATGAAGCGCTGGGCGGTCACGACCCATACAGCAGCAGCAAGGCCTGTTGCGAATTGCTCGCCCAGTCCTACGCCGCGTCGTTTTTCCCTGCGGACAAATACGCCGAACACGGTCTGGCGTTGGCCACCGCGCGCGCCGGTAACGTGCTGGGCGGCGGGGACTTCGCGCCTGAGCGCTTGATTCCTGACGTGCTCAAGGCCTGGTCAGCGGATGAGCCCGTGACCCTGCGCTACCCGCAAGCCGTGCGCCCATGGCAGCACGCCCTTGAGCCGCTGGCCGGTTATCTGCAATTGGCCGCTGGTCTCTATGAACAAGGCCCGGCGTTTGCCGGCGCATGGAACTTCGGCCCGAGCGAAGCAGACATGTGCAGCGTTGGCGAAGTAGTTGAACTGCTCGCCAACCGCTGGCCGCAAACACGCGGATTGCGCATCGAACCCAGTGATTTGCATGAGGCCGGTCTGCTGCGCCTGGACAGCAGTCGCGCCCGTCAACGGTTGGCCTGGCAACCGCGCTGGTCGTTGCAGCAGTGCCTGAGCCAGACCCTCGATTGGCACCTGGCGTGGCAGAACGGTGATGACATGCGTGAAGTCACTCTGAACCAGTTGAACTTGTATCGAGGCGCGTTGTGAGCGAATTTCTGTTGAGCGCCTTGCCGCTGACTGGTCTGTTCAGCGTGCGGCACAAACGCTTCGAAGATGATCGCGGGCATTTCGCCCGACTGTTCTGTGAAGGCAGCCTGAGCGCTTTCGGCCAGCCTTTTCATATCCGCCAGATCAACCACTCCTGCACTCGCGAACGGGGCAGTGTGCGCGGCCTGCATTATCAAAACTCCAATGCGCCGGAAGCCAAGTTGATTACCTGCCTGCGCGGCGAGGTCTGGGATGTGGCGGTGGACTTGCGCCCCGATTCCGAAACCTTTTTGCACTGGCATGCCGAGCACTTGAAGGCCGGTGACGGTCGCAGCCTGCTGATCCCGGCCGGGTTCGCCCATGGCTTCCAGACGCTGACCGATGACGCTGAATTGCTCTACCTGCACAGCACCGATTACGCGCCTGCGCACGAGGGCGGGTTGTCGGTGAACGATCCACGGCTGGCGATTGCCTGGCCGTTGCCTGTCAATAATCTGTCGGCCAGGGATTCCAGCCATCCCTTGCTCGATGAACACTTCGCTGGAGTGCGTCTATGAACTGCCGTGGTTGCGGTACTCCTCTGGCCTTGCCGCTGATCGATCTCGGCACCTCGCCGCCATCCAACGCCTATGTGCACGCCGATCGCCTGGAACAAGCCGAGCAATGGGTGCCATTGAAGGTCGCGGTGTGTCAGCAGTGCTGGCTGGTGCAGACCGAGGATTACACCAGCGCCGACAGTCTGTTCGACGCCGAGTATGCGTATTTCAGTTCGTTCTCCAGCACCTGGCTGGTCCATGCCGAGCGCTATGTCGCCGAGATGGTCGAACGCTTCGGCCTGACTGCCGACAGCCGCGTGGTGGAAATCGCCGCCAACGACGGTTACCTGTTGCAGTACGTCGCCGGGCACGGCATCCCTTGCCTGGGCGTTGAACCGACCCGCAGCACCGCGCAAGCGGCGCGGGAAAAAGGCTTGGAGATTCGCGAACTGTTTTTCGGTCGCGATACCGCCGCGCAGCTGAAAAACGAAGGCTGGGCCGCCGACCTGATGGCCGCCAACAACGTGCTGGCCCACGTCCCGGACATCAATGATTTTCTCGGTGGATTCGCCACCTTGCTCAAGCCAACCGGCGTGGCGACGTTCGAGTTTCCGCAACTGCTGACACTGATGGCCGGGCAGCAGTTCGACACGTTGTATCACGAGCACTATTCCTACCTGTCCCTGACCGCCGTGCAGACCTTGTGCGAGCGCAATGGCCTGGAAGTGTTCGACGTCAGCCAGTTGTCGACCCATGGCGGTTCGTTGCGGGTGTTCGTCCAGCGTGCCGACGGTGTTCGCCGTGAGGTGCAGCCAGCCGTTCAACAGCAGTTGCGCGCCGAACTGGCAGCGGGAGTGAAAACCCCCGAGTACTACGCGACCCTGGCGCCAGCGGCCGAGGGCATCAAGCACGAACTGCTGCGTTTCCTGTTGCAGGCCAAGGCCGACGGCAAGCGTGTGGTCGGTTATGGCGCGGCGGCCAAGGGCAACACCTTGCTCAACTACGCCGGGGTCAAACCGGACCTGTTGGCCTGGGTGGCCGATGCGAATCCGCACAAGCAGGGCAAGTACATGCCGGGCAGTCGCATTCCGATCGTTTCGCCGGCGCAGATCGATCTGGAAAAGCCGGATTACATCCTGGTATTGCCGTGGAATTTGCTGCACGAAGTCAGTCAGCAACTGGTGCAGGTACGTCAGTGGGACGGCCGTTTCGTGATTGCCGTGCCAGAGTTGACCGTACTGTGAAGGTGCTGGTGACCGGTGCCACCGGGTTTGTCGGCCGACATCTGGTCGCGGCTTTGCTCGCCCGTGGCTGCGAGGTGCGGGCTGTGGCGCGTAACGCCGAGACCGCCGCGCAATTACCGTGGATCAACGCCGTGGAGTTCGTGACCGCGGATGTTCATGCTGCCGACCTGGACTTCGCCGCGCTGACCGAGGGCGTGGATGCCTTGGCGCATCTCGCCTGGCCGGGGTTGCCGAACTATCAGGCGCTGTTTCACTTCGAGCACAACCTGATGGCCGATTACCGGTTCATCAAGGGCGCGGTCGAGGCGGGCGTGTCGCAGGTGTTGGTGACGGGCACCTGTTTCGAATATGGCCTGCAAAGCGGGCCGCTCAGCGAGCAGACCGAGGCGCGGCCGAGTAACCCTTACGGGTTGGCCAAGAACACCTTGCGTCTGTTCCTCGAAAACCTGCAGCGCCAACAGCCCTTCACCCTGCAATGGGCACGGCTGTTTTACCTGCACGGTGCCGGGCAAAACCCCAACAGTTTACTGGCGGCACTGGACCGGGCAATCGACGCCGGGGACGACAGCTTCAACATGTCGGCCGGCGAGCAGTTGCGCGATTACCTGGCGATCGACGCGGCCGCCCATTACCTCGCCGCGATCCTGCAACAGCGCGACTTCGACGGCGTGATCAATTGTTCCAGCGGCCAGCCGGTATCGGTCAGGGCGTTGGTCGAGCAGCGGTTGCGCGAACGCAGCGCGTCGATTCGTTTGAACCTGGGCCATTACCCATACCCGACCCATGAACCGATGGCGTTCTGGGGCGTGGCGGACCGTTTGCAACAGCTACTGGGAGCAGAGCATGAGGCATGAGTTGTATCGGGTCGCCGACCTGCCGGTGTTGCAGAACCGTACCTTTGCCGACCCGGAGTCGGCCAGGGCTTCGGCCAGCGCCGACATGCTGTTGGTGCAGGACGAGACGAGCGGGCTGATCTTCAATCAGGCCTTCGACGCCGACAAGCTCAGCTACGACGCTGACTATCAGAACGAGCAGGCGCATTCAGGCCAGTTCCAGAAGCACTTGAGCGATGTCGAAGGGATCATTGCCCGTCACTTCAAGGGGCAGGAACTGATCGAAGTCGGCTGCGGCAAAGGCTACTTTCTTGAGCTGCTCAAAGGCCGGGGCTACGCCATCACCGGCATCGACCCGGCCTACGAAGGCGACAACGCTGACGTGATCAAGGCGCCGTTCACCCGCGGCCTGGGGCTGTCGGCGGACGCTATCGTGCTGCGGCATGTGCTGGAGCATATCCAGGACCCGGTGAGTTTTCTCGCCGAGATGGCCGAGGCCAATCAGGGCGGGCAGATCTACATCGAAGTGCCGTGCTTCGACTGGATTCTTGAGCACCGCGCCTGGTTCGACCTGTTCTACGAGCACGTCAATTATTTCCGCCTCGATGACCTGCGCCGGATGTTCGGCACCGTGCACGAGGCCGGTCACCTGTTCGGTGGCCAATACCTGTACATCGTCGCCGACCTGGCCACGCTGCGCCTGACGCCGGAACAACCGGTGCCGCGCCTGGCATTGCCGGACCGGTTCACCAGCAGCCTTGAGCGTGCGGTGCAGATCATTCAAGCGGCGCCCGAGCAAGGTTCGGCGATTTGGGGCGCCTCGTCCAAAGGCGTGATTTATTCGTTATTCCTGCAACGCGCGGGTGTGGCGGTGGATCGCGTGGTGGATATCAACCCGGCCAAACAGGGCCGTTATCTGCCCCTGAGCGGCGTGCGCGTGTCTTCGCCGCAAGAGGCCATGGATGCCTTGCCCGAAGGCGCCAATCTGTTTGTGATGAACTCCAACTACCTCGAAGAAATCAAGCGGATGACCGGTGGACGCTACGTCTATCACGCCGTCGACAGCGCTTCGTTCCAGTGACTATTGAGATTCTAAAATGACCGACAACACCATCAATAAAGCCTTCGAAGCCGAATGCCGGGAACAGATCGCCCAGCAGGGTGACGACCAGAAACTCACCGGCCTGGCCCGGGATTTCTTCAACGAATCGGCCAAGCACAAGTACAGCTACCACTTCTCGTGGATGGGCCGTCCGATTATCCAGCTGCCGCAAGACATGATGGCGATGCAGGAAATCATCTGGCAGGTCAAACCGGATCTGGTGATCGAGTGCGGCATCGCCCACGGCGGTTCGATCATCTACTACGCCTCCTTGCTGGAGCTACAAGGCCACGGCGAAGTGCTGGGCATTGACCTCGACATCCGTGCGCACAACCGCGAAGCCATCGAGAGCCACCCGATGAGCAAGCGCATTTCGATGATCGAAGGTTCGAGCATCGACCCGGCCATTGCCGCCAAAGTGCGCGCTGCCGCCGAAGGCAAGAAAGTCATTCTGGTGCTGGATTCCAACCACACCCACGATCACGTGCTGGAAGAACTGCGCCTTTACGCACCACTGGTTTCGGTGGACAGCTACTGCGTGGTCATGGACACCGTGGTCGAAGACATGCCAGCCGATTTCTTCCCGGATCGTCCATGGGGCCCTGGCGACAATCCGAAAACTGCGGTGTGGAAGTACCTGGAAGAGAACAAGGACTTCGAGATCGACCAGCAGATGCAAAACAAACTGCTGATCACCGTGGCGCCGGACGGTTATCTGCGTCGCGTTCGTTAATCAAAAACAGCTTCAGGTACTTGGCGATCGGCCGGTTGTGGGGATAGGAAAATGCAGGTTCAAAGCAGCACTCAAACCAACGTGACACCGCTGAACGAGCTGTTCACGGTGGTGGTCATCACCCACAACCGCAGGGCGTTCCTGCGACGCACCTTGCAGTACTACAGCCGCTATCCCGCCAAGGTGCTTGTACTGGACTCTTCCGCGCAGTGCGATGAGGGCATTGCGACCGATTTCCCGTCGGCCGATTATCACCATTTGCCGCAGTACACCTATAAAGGCCTGCAGGACAAACTGACCTATGGTGTCAATCAGGTCACTACACCTTATATGGTATTCGCCGCCGACGATGACTTCCTGATTCATGACGCGCTGACCGCATCGGTCGAATTTCTGCATGCCAATCCTGACTATGGCCTGTGCCATGGCTACGGGATGATGTACCTGACCCGTGCCGCCGAAGTGACCTACTACCGCCGCGACAAGCGGGTGCAGGAAGACTACAACTCGCCGCAACCTGAAACACGGGTCATGGAGTTCATGGGCCAGTTCTTGCCCCCGTTCTATGCCGTGACCCGTACCGACCTCCTGCAGCAGTGGTACAACCAGTTGCCGGCTGGTACCAGTTTCGAGTGGCAGGAGGTCGGCCATACGTTCTATCTGTTGGCCTGTGCCAAGGCGCGGATCTTGCCGATTCCCTTTGCCGTGCGCGAGGTGAATTACGGCAACTCGGATCACAACACCAACGTGTTGACGGTGCTGATATATCAGGATGCGAAAACTGTTGCCGACCGTGAGCGATTTGCCGAATTCCTGGCCTCGATCCCGACGCCGTTCAGTGGTCAGGATCCGGCTGTGGTCAAGCAGATTGCACTGAACAGTTTCACCGAGATGGCTCAATGCTTGCTCGAAGGTCGCTCACTCACAGGCACACCAATCTTTCGTTCCGCCTGGGTTGAGCCAGGGAAAGAGCCGGTCCGCTCGTTTGCACCCGAGCAGTTCATCGAGATGCCGTTCTACAACAAGCCGATGTTCGATCTGCTGACCGAGTTCGAGTTTTTGCTGCACGCCATGCCCGCCGGTCGTGTGCAGCTTCAGGAGCTGGAAGGCGTGCTGCTCAAACAGCGTGAACTGATGCGCGTCCACCCCAACGACAGCGGGCGCACTCTTCGCGCGCGGCTGTGGGAAGCGCTGACGCTGAACATGTTCAACCGCGAGGTGGTCAAGCGCCTTACTAAGTCGTTGCTGGACACAGAAGAGCATGAAGAAGGGCTCAAGTTGCAGGCTTGGCTGGATCGCTTGAATTCCGTACCTGGGCAGGAGGACCGCAAGCTGTTCGAAAACATGCCGTCCGGGCGTCTGCTTGACTGGATGGAGGCACGCAATCCGGATGTCGCGCAGCTGCCGGCTATTTCCCAACATCTGGCCAGCCACAACGGTGGTCCGCAATTCGGTATCCTGCTGCTGGATCTGGACGCCGACATGGTCAAGCTTCAGGCAACCTTCGACAGTCTGGTCAGCCGCCACTGCAAGGCGTTCAAGGTGGTGGTATTCACCACCGGCGATTTGCCGGCCACTACCAGCGTTCGCGACACCGTACACTTCGTTAAGGTCAGCGCGACCAACTATGTGGAACGCATCAACCAGACGGTTACCCAGTCCACCGCCGACTGGCTGTTGCTGGCCGAAGCCGGTGACGAGTTCACCGCCAGCGGTCTGCTGCGTGCCAGTCTCGAGCTGATCGGCGCCGAAGGCGTGCGCGCGGTGGCGATGGACGAAGTCCAGCGCCAGCCGAGCGGAGTACTGGCGGATGTGTTCCGTCCCGGGGTCAACCTCGATCTACTGCAAACCGTGCCTTCACTAATGGCGCGGCACTGGTTGATCCAGCGCGATGTGTTGGTTCAAGCCAAGGGTTTCTCCAGTGAGTACACCGAGGCGCTGGAATTCGATTTGCTGTTGCGTCTGATCGAAGACGGCGGGCTGAGAGGCCTGGCGCATCTGGCCGAGCCACTGCTGATCTGCAACGCAGCGCCTGCGCAGGAAAATGCCCATGAGCGTCAAGTGCTGACCCGTCATCTGGCCAACCGTGGCTACCGCGCCCAGGTCGGCTCGGCGTTGCCACAGACCTGGAAGATCGACTATCAACATGGCGAACGGCCGATGGTGTCGATCATCCTCCACAGTCAGGACAACCTTGAGCAGCTGCAATCAGCGTTGGTCAGCCTGCTGCAGCGTACTCGCTATCAACGTCATGAAGTGTTGATTGTCGACAACCACAGCCAATCGCCAGAATTGGCCGAATGGCTGAGCAGCCTGGAAGGCAAGGGCGAGCGGATTCGTGTATTGCGCAGTGGGCAGCGGCTGAGTAATTCGGCGCTGTACAACCTCGCCAGCCGTGAGGGCAAAGGCGAGTACCTGGTGCTGTTTTCTGCCGAAGCCGAGGTGGTCAGCGCCAACTGGCTCGATAGCCTGCTCAATCAGGCCCAGCGTCCGGAAGTCGGGATTGTCGGGGCCAAATTGGTAGATGGCCGTGGTGTCACCACCCAGGGCGGGTTGATTTTGGGCCTCAACGGTCTGATCGGTTCGGTGTTTGTCGGTGAAAGCAAAGACACCAAGGGCTATCTGTTTGGTAATCAGGTCGAGCAAAACTACTCTGCGGTGTCCGGCGCCTGCCTGATGATTCGCAAGGAGCTGTTCGAAGGCGTTGGCTGTCTGGATGAAGAGCATTTCGACACAGCGTATGCCGATATCGACCTGTGCCTGAAAATCGCCGATGCCGGATACCTGACGGTATGGTGCCCACAGGCGCAGATCCGTCACCCGGGTGTGCTGGCGGACGACCCACAATCAGCCGCTGCCCTGCGAGACAAATGGCAGGCACGCTTCGCCCAGGACGTCGCCTACAACCAGAACCTGGCCTTGACCGGCAAGGGCTTTACTCTCGGCGAACCGACCAGTGTCAACTGGGCGCAGTTGCTCGCATAAGCCTGGCTGACAGGTAAAAGGACTCAAGGCATGTTCAACGGTAAATCGATTTTCATCTCTGGCGGCACCGGCTCGTTCGGGCGCAATTTCATCCGCCGGTTGCTGGAGCAATACCAGCCCAAGCGGGTGGTGGTGTTTTCCCGCGATGAGCTCAAGCAGTACGAGATGCAGCAGACGTTCAACGCGCCGTGCATGCGTTACTTCATTGGTGATGTGCGTGACGCCGACCGTTTGCGCCAGGCCATGCGCGGTATCGATTACGTGGTGCACGCCGCGGCGCTGAAGCAAGTGCCGGCGGCGGAATACAACCCCACCGAATGCATCCGCACCAACGTCAACGGCGCGGAAAACATCATTGCCGCGGCCATCGATAACGGCGTGAAAAAAGTCGTCGCGCTGTCCACCGACAAGGCTGCCAGCCCGATCAACTTGTACGGCGCGACCAAGCTGCTGTCGGACAAACTGTTCGTGGCGGCCAACAACATTGCCGGCGAGCAGCAAACCCGGTTTGCCGTGGTGCGCTATGGCAACGTCGCCGGCTCACGGGGTTCGGTGGTGCCGTTCTTCAGCAAACTGATTGCCGAGGGCGCCAAAGAGCTGCCGATCACCGACGAGCGCATGACGCGGTTCTGGATCACCCTCGATCACGGCGTGAAGTTTGTGCTCGACAGCTTCGCCCGAATGCACGGTGGTGAAGTGTTTGTGCCGAAGATTCCGTCGATTCGCATCGTCGATCTGGCGCAGGGCATGGCTGACCATTTGCCACACAAACACGTCGGCATTCGTCCGGGGGAAAAACTCCATGAACTGATGGTGCCGCTGGACGACGCGCGTATGACCCTGGAGTTCGATGATCACTACACCATTCAGCCGTCGATCCGCTTCACCAGTGTCGACGTGGATTTTGCCGTGGATAAACTGGGGGAGCAGGGCCGGCCGGTGAGCGAAGACTTCGAGTACCGCTCCGACACCAACCCGCACTTCCTGTCGGTCGGCCAGATCGCTGACCTGCACGCGGAGTTGTCGGCATGATTCCCTACGGTCGGCAAAGCCTCGATCAGGCGGACATCGATGCGGTGGTCGCCGTGTTGCAGTCCGACTGGCTGACCCAAGGGCCGACCATCGAGCGTTTCGAACAGGCCATGGCCGAGCGTTGCCAGGCCGATTTCGCGGTGGCGGTGTGCAATGCCACGGCGGCGTTGCACATTGCCTGCCTCGCTGCCGGCCTGGGGCCGGGCGATTGGTTGTGGACCACGCCGAACACCTTTCTGGCCTCGGCCAACTGCGGTCGCTACTGCGGCGCCGAGGTTGATTTTGTCGACATCGACCCGCTGACCTGGAACCTCGACGCCTACACCTTGGCGGCGAAGCTTGAAATCGCCGAGCGCGATGGCAAGCTGCCGAAAGTGTTGGTGGCGGTAGCGTTCTCCGGGCAAAGCTGCGATATGCGCATGATTGCCGAACTGGCCGAGCGTTACGGTTTCACCGTGATCGAGGATGCCTCCCACGCGGTCGGCGCTTCCTATGCCGGGCGCCCGGTGGGTTGTGGTGAATTCGCGGCCATGACGGTGTTCAGTTTCCACCCGGTGAAGATCATCACCAGTGCCGAAGGCGGCATGGTGTTGACCAATCGCCCGGAACTGGTCGAGCGCTTGCAACGCCTGCGCAGCCACGGCATGACCCGTGACCCGGAGCAGATGACCGAGTCCAGTCACGGCCCCTGGTACTACCAGCAAGTGGAACTGGGCTTCAATTATCGGATCACCGACCTGCAAGCAGCCCTCGGTCTGTCACAGCTGAACAAGCTCGATGGTTTTATCGAGCGTCGACGTGAGCTGGCGGCGCGTTATGACCGGTTGCTGGCGTACTTGCCGCTGACCTTGCCCAGCGCACAGCCTGAAGCCGAATCAGCGTGGCATCTGTACGTGGTGCGTTTGCAGACGGAGCGGATCAACCTCAGTCATCGGCAGGTGTTCGAAGGCTTGCGTGCGGCCGGTGTCGGTGTGAACCTGCACTATATTCCGCTGCACCTGCAGCCGTATTATCGCGACCTGGGTTTTGCCGAGGGGGATTTCCCCCAGGCCGAACGTTATTACGCTGAGGCCATCAGCCTGCCGCTGTTTCCTCTGCTGAGCGATGAACAACAGGATTATGTGGTCGAGCAACTGCGACGACTGATCCTTGAGGAGTAGTGACTATTGAGCTGTGTTGCGATCATTCCGGCCCGTGGTGGCAGCAAGCGAATCCCGCGCAAGAACCTCAAGCCGTTCGACGGTGTGCCGATGATCGTCCGTTCGATTCGCACGGCGCTGGAATCAGACCTGTTCGATCAGGTGATCGTCAGCACCGACGATGAAGAAATCGCCGAAGTCGCACAAGCCAATGGCGCTCAAGTGCCGTTCATGCGGCCTGCGGCACTGGCTGACGATTTCACCGGGACTGCGGCGGTGATCGTGCATGCCTTGAATCAATTGCCGCCGTTCGACCATGCCTGCTGCGTCTACGCAACGGCACCGTTGTTGCAGACGCGTTATCTGCGTCAGGGGTATGAGTTGCTGGTGCAGCACCCGGACAAGTCTTTCGCGTTTTCGGTCACCGGTTTTGGTTTCCCGGTGCAACGGGCCTTGACCCTCGATGAACAGGGCGCCTTGACCTCGCTCTACCCGGAGTTTCGCGATACCCGCTCCCAGGACTTGCCCGAAGCCTTTCAAGACGCCGGCCAGTTCTACTGGGGGCGCAGCGAGGCCTGGTTGCGTGGTGATGCGTTGTTCTCGCCGGCGAGCCTGCCGGTGATTCTGCCGCGCTACCTGGTGCAGGACATCGACACGCTTGAGGACTGGAAACGCGCCGAATACCTTTACGCCGCCTTGAAGGCCGGGGGTGAGTTGCAATGAGGGTGCTGATCCGCGCCGACGCATCGCCGACCATCGGCAGTGGCCACATTGCCCGCTGCCTGACCCTGGCCAGGGTGCTGCGCAAACAGGGCGCGCACGTTGCTTTCGCCTGTCGCCTGCTGCCGGGCCATCGACTGGATAACCTGGCAAGCGAGGGCTTCGACACCTTCGCGCTGCCGGAGCGCTACGCCGATGAGGATCCGCAGCAGGCCATCGAGTCGATGCTGCCGTGGCAGGCGGACATCTCCGCGCTGGCGCAAGCCCTGGAAAGTCATCCGGCTTTCGACTGGATCATCGTCGACCACTATGGCCTCGATCATCACTGGCAGACCGCGGCCCGCCGCTGGGCACCCCGGATCGCGGCGGTGGATGACCTGGCCACTCGGCAGTACCGCGTCGATCTACTGCTCAATCAAAATCTGTCGGGCACCCCAGAGGCCTATGCCTCGCTGTTGACGCCCGGCTGCCAGACCTTGCTCGGCCCACGTTTTGCGATGCTGCGCGATGAGTTCTGTTGTCCGGCGATCGAGATCAAGCCTCGGGCCAGACGCGTTTTGGTGAACTTCGGCGGTTTCGATGCGGCCATGCAGACCCATCACGCGATGTTGGCGCTGGCGGACCTCCATGAGCTGGAGGTCGATTTCGTGGCGGGTGCCGACAACCCGGCCTGGGAGCAGATGCAGGCGCTGGCGGCGTTTCGTCCGAATTGGCGCCTGCACAGTTTTGTCAGCGACTTCTACCGGCTGATGACCGAGGCCGACCTGTTTGTCGGCGCCGGTGGCGGCACCAGTTGGGAGCGGGCGGCCATGGGGCTGCCGACGATCTGCATTGCGGTCTCGAATAATCAGCAGGCCAACGGCGAGGTGATGGCGACCTCGGGCGCTCATGTGTTTCTGGGCAGCCGCGAGCACGTCAGCGTCGAGCAGTTGCGCCAGGCCATCGGTTTTGTCGTGGGCAATCAGGTTTTTCGTCAAAGTCTGGCCGACCGCTCGCGGCAGTTGGTCGATGGCCGTGGAGCGCAACGGGTGGCGGCAGCGCTGGCGGGGGCGGTATTGCAGGTGCGTCGGGCCACTGCGGACGATGCGCAATTGTTGTTTGAGGGGCGTAATGCCGAAGCTGTACGGCGTTGGTCGCTGGATACTCACCTCATCGATTGGCAACGGCATCAGACCTGGCTGGCTGCGAGCCTGAGTAACCCCCAGCGACTGCTGTTGATTGCCGAGGCGGATGACGGCCCGGTCGGTATGTTGCGCTATGACCTTGACGGTACTCGGGCCGAAGTTTCGATTTATCTGTTCGAAGGCCGACTCGGTCTGGGCTGGGGCAGGGCATTGCTGGCGCGGGGCGAAGCGTTCGTCACGGCTCATTGGCCACAACTTGAGGCCATCACCGCCCAGGTACTGCCGGCCAATCAGCCATCGCTGAAGGTTTTTTGCGGGGCAGGTTTTACTCAGAGTGCTTGTGCGTTCACGCGCGTTTTAAAGGATCACACATGACCAGTTTCAAGATCGGCAACCGCTCGATCGGTGCCGATGCGCCGCCATTCATCATTGCCGAGATGAGCGGCAACCATAACCAGTCGCTGGACGTGGCGCTGCACATCGTCGAAGCCGCGGCCAAGGCCGGCGCGCATGCCTTGAAGCTGCAAACCTATACCGCCGAAACCATGACCCTGGACTTGTCCGAAGGCGAGTTCTTCATCAAGGACCCCAACAGCCTGTGGGCCGGTTCTTCGCTGTATGCGCTGTACGAGAAGGCCCACACGCCGTGGGAGTGGCACGCGCCGATCTTCGCTCGGGCCAAAGAGCTGGGCATGCTGGCATTCTCCACACCGTTCGATGACACCGCGGTGGACTTCCTCGAAAGCCTCGATGTACCGGCCTACAAGATCGCCAGTTTCGAGAACACCGATTTGCCGTTGATCCGGCGGGTCGCGGCCACCGGCAAGCCGCTGATCATTTCCACCGGCATGGCCAGCATCGCCGAACTCGACGAAACCGTGCGTGCCGCCCGCGAGGCCGGTTGCAAGGACCTGGTATTGCTCAAGTGCACCAGCACTTACCCGGCGACGCCCGCCAACAGCAATGTGCGCACGATCCCTCATCTGCGTGAGTTATTTGGCTGTGAAGTCGGTTTGTCCGATCATTCGATGGGCGTCGGGGTGTCTGTCGCCGCCGTAGCGCTGGGAGCGACGGTGGTGGAAAAACACTTCACCCTAGACCGTGCCGCAGGCGGGGTGGACGCCAGTTTTTCCCTGGAGCCGGCCGAACTCGCCAGCCTGGTGATCGAAACCGAGCGCGCCTGGCAGGCCATGGGCCAGGTGCATTACGGCGTGACGGAAGCCGAGCGCAAGTCCCTGGTGTACCGCCGGTCGCTGTATGTCACCCAGGATATGGTCGCCGGAGAGCCTTTTACCGCCGCCAATCTGCGGGCTATCCGTCCAGGCCTGGGGCTGGCCCCCAAACACGCTGAAACCCTTCTGGGCCGCCGTGCCCGCCAGGCCATCAAGCGCGGAACGCCGCTGGACTGGTCATTGGTCGAATAACCGCTTGTGGGGCTGATTCGGCAAAATAGCGTGACCTGCGAGTCATAACGCGCATCTTCACTGTATTGTATAAATAGGGGAGAGGGCGCCTGGCCTGCTTTTGGCTCAGTGATGGCCTTTTACTCTTCCCGCTGTCACCTCCTTGGGGGCGACGTTTTTTCGTTGTTTGTCGGCGCCCCTCGAATCCTTGCGAGCGGTGGTATTGGGCTGTTTATTATTGGGAAGCCGTAATGATTGGCATAAAGAGCATTGCGAGCTACGTTCCTGTAGCCGGCGTGGACAATTACGCACAAGGTGCAAAATTCGAAAAGGATGAAGAGTTCATCCTGGGCAAGATCGGTTCGGCCTTCCTGCCGCGCAAAGACGCCGGGCAAGAAACCTCGGACCTGTGTGTCGAAGCAGTCAACGCGCTGTTCGCCAACAACCCTGAATTGAAGCGCGAAGCCATCGACGTGCTGATCGTCGTGACCCAGAACGGCGACGAAGAAGGCCTGCCGCACACCGCCGCCATCGTTCAGGATAAACTGGGCCTGCCGACGACCGTGGCGGCGTTCGATATTTCCCTGGGCTGCTCCGGTTATGTCTATGGCATCTACGCCATCAAGGGATTCATGGAAGCCGCAGGCCTGAAGAATGGCTTGCTGGTGACCGCCGATCCGTACTCGAAGATCGTCGACCCGGAAGATCGCAACACCACCATGTTGTTCGGCGATGCCGCCACCGCCACCTGGATGGGCGAAGACGCGCCATGGCAGTTGGGCAAGGCCAAGTTCGGCACCGACGGTTCCGGTGCGCCGCACCTGAAGGTCACCGATGGCGTGTTCTTCATGAATGGCCGTCAGGTCTTCAACTTCGCGCTGCTCAAAGTCCCTGCGCATTTGCATGAGCTGCTGGGCGATTCGGGCCTGACGGCTGACGATATCGATGCCTTCTGCATTCACCAGGGCAGTGCGGCGATTGTCGATGCCGTGGCACGACGCTTCGAGGGTGAGCCCGAGAAGTTCCTCAAGGACATGGTCGAAACCGGTAATACCGTGTCGTCGAGTATTCCGTTGCTGCTGGAAAAACACGTGCTTGATTCCAAATGGAAGCGTGTGGCACTCAGCGGTTTCGGTGTTGGTTTGTCTTGGGGGTCGGCGATCATCTATCGTCCTTGATCCTCGGCTCTCTTAGTCAAAGAAAGCCAGACACAAAAATAGCGCTCAAGGTGTAACCTTGAGCGCTATTTTTTTGCCCGAATGAAAAGCGAGGCTCCATGAGCGAGTTCTTAGAGCGCAACGTCGAGGTCATGCAGCGCCGCTGGCCCTTGCTATCTGCGCGCTTGCTGACTGAAGACGCAAGCCTGTTGCAGGCCGATCTGGTCGAGGGTTTGGGGTCGACGTTGAGCATCAACGGCATTCAGCTGACCAGTCGCCACGACCGCACCCGCGAGGCCGGGCTTCAGGCCGACAGCCTGCCCATCGACAGTCCGGTGCTGCATGTCTACGGCACCGGTCTAGGCGATCTGCAGATGGAATTACTGCAGCGCGAGGGGCTTGAACGTTTGTATGTGCACATCTTCAACGGCGGGGTGTTTGCGCTAGTGCTGCAACTGCTCGATCAGCAGCAGTGGCTCAACGATTCGCGAGTCGAGTTGCTGTATGCCGGTGATCTGAAAGAAATCCAGCTGCCGTTCTTTGCCTTGCCGTCCGAGCTGGTACTGGCCGATGACTTCAATGCCAAGATCCGTGACCGCTTGATTAGCGAAACTCACTTGGCCTTCAATAATCGCGAGTTCGACCCTCAGGCTCCGGACATCGTCGAGCGCTTGCAGGCGAGTCTGGAGCTGGTGCAGACCGATCTAGATGTGGCCGAGTTGTTCAGTTCGCGCAAAGGGCAGGAGGTATTCGTCATTGCCACGGGTCCGAGCCTCGAGCAGCACTTCGAGACCTTGCGTGCGATTCGCAGTAAGACTGAGCGGCCATTGTTCATCTGCGTCGATACCGCCTACCGACCGCTGCTCAACCACGGGATCCGCCCCGATGTGGTGGTCAGCATCGACCAGCGCATCTCGGCCCGGCATCTGCCGCCCGAAGATACGGTCGATATCAGCTTGGTGTATATGCCCATGGTTGATCCTCAGGTGCTGGCTGCCTGGCAAGGGCCACGGTACGCCGGTTATTCCGCTAGCCCGATCTACCGGCAACTGCGTCGACAATTGCCCAGGGGCGAGCTGTATGTCGGCGGCAGCGTGATTCATCCGGCGGTAGACCTGGCGGTGAAGATGGGCGCGGCGCAGATCACCCTGTTCGGAGCTGACTTTGCTTTCCCCAACGACAAGACCCACGCGGGCTGGAACGATGGTGACCTGGGGCCACAATTGAAAGCGGCCAAGCACTGGGTGCTCGATGGTCATGGTCAGCGCATCAAGACCCAGCTCAATTTCCGTAGCTATCTGTGTGAACTGGAGCGATTTATCGCCGGGCATCCTCAAGTGCGCTTCTATAACAGCAGTCGGGCAGGGGCAATGATCGCCGGAACGGCTTTTCATCCGGAGTTGGCGTCATGAGCAGGCTTGAATCCTTTGTCGTCGACTCCCGGCAATGTGCGGCATTGTTCCGCCTGGGGCGTGATGTAGAGGCAGGGCTGGCGATGATCGAATTGATCGCAGCGGTGCAAGCGTCCTTCGATCTGATGCCGCAGGTTACTCAGCAGCAGTGGGTGCTGTTGCTCAGCCAGATGTTCGAGTGCCAGGAGGCGCAGAACTGGCTGGCACTGGCGGACTACCTGGAATACGAACTGGTCTGGTTGCTGCGCGACAGTCTGTCCATTTAAACAATTTCTCTTCTGCCGGTGCAGGCGAGTTCTCGCCAGTCCGTCACCGGCATTTCCCTGACGTCATTTTTTCGCTTGCCTGAACACTGTCAGCCCCTTGATTTACGAGGGATGGCAACGTGATGGCAAATATTTTTCAAAATCCCCTAAAGCAAGTTGCAATTCCGACGATAACTATTACGAAGGTTCTCTAGGCCATACCCGGCGGTTGCCAGGGCCGGAAGCCGCAGTACCCAACCAACGAGGAATTCGTCATGGCTTTAACAGTAAACACTAACGTTACATCGTTGAACGTACAGAAAAACCTGAACAAGGCTTCTGATGCTCTGTCGACTTCGATGACTCGCCTGTCTTCCGGCCTGAAAATCAACAGCGCTAAAGACGACGCCGCTGGCCTGCAAATCGCTACCCGTATGACTTCGCAGATCCGCGGTCAGACCATGGCGATCAAAAACGCCAACGACGGCATCTCGATTGCTCAGACCGCTGAAGGCGCGATGCAAGAATCGACTAACATTCTGCAGCGTATGCGTGAACTGGCTGTTCAGTCGCGAAACGACTCGAACGGCACTGCTGACCGTACTGCTCTGAACAAAGAATTCGCTTCGATGTCGGACGAGCTGACTCGTATCGCCAAGTCGACCAACCTGAACGGCAAGAACCTGATCGACGGCACCGCTGGCACCATGACCTTCCAGGTTGGTTCCAACACTGGCGCTACCAACCAGATCACCATCACTCTGGCTAGCGGCTTCGACGCTGCTACCCTGAGCGTTGACTCTGGTGCTATCGCCATTACCGGTAACGACAGCGCCACTGCAGAAGCAAGCTCCAAAGCTTCCATCGACGCAATTGACAAGGCACTGGCGACCATCAACTCCAGCCGTGCGGACCTCGGTGCTGCTCAGAACCGTCTGACCAGCACTATCTCCAACCTGCAAAACATCAACGAAAACGCCAGTGCTGCACTGGGTCGCGTACAAGATACCGACTTTGCTGCTGAAACTGCACAGCTGACCAAGCAACAAACTCTGCAACAAGCTTCCACCGCAGTTCTGGCTCAGGCCAACCAACTGCCATCCGCTGTACTGAAACTGCTTCAGTAATAACTGATGAGTTTTGGCGGGGGGGTGCGCTTGTCGCGCTCTCTCGCTTTTTACTTTAAGAGGTGATGGACATGGATATGAGCGTGAAGCTGAACTTGTCTTATCCTGCGGCCCAGCAGGCGACGACCGTTGCCGACAAGCCTGCGGAAAAGCCTCGAGCGGAAACTGCGCCAGTGGTTGCCGTCAAGGAAGAAGGTAAAAAAGACCAGACCGAGCAGGAAAAACTGAAGATGGCCGTTCAGGAAATCGAAAAGTTCGTTCAATCGGTCAAGCGTAACCTGGAGTTCTCGATTGACGAGCCTTCAGGAAAAGTTGTGGTCAAAGTGATTGCCAGTGACTCCGGTGAGGTGATTCGTCAAATCCCCAACGAAGAAGTCCTTAAGCTGGCGAACAGTTTGAATGATGCAAGCAGCCTGTTGTTCAGTGCAAAAGTCTGACAACTGGCACGAATTTTGTTGCTATGTTCTTTTGGGCGTTGTAGTGGTCAAAAGGCCGGCGACACACTGAAGGGAGTTCCACATGGCAAGTCCAATTCTACCGGGCACGGGTTTAGGCTCTGGCCTTGATACCGGTTCTATCGTCAAAGCCTTGGTAAACGCTGACAAAGCCGCCAAGCAAGGTCAGATCGACCGTGGGACTGCGACCAACACCGCGAGCATTTCCGGCATTGGTACCTTGAAGTCGTTGATGGCTGCTTTCAATCAGACCATGAAGGACCTGGGCAGCACGACCACCCCGCAATTTCCGGGTTTTGCGGCCACTTCCTCGGATGTGAAGATCGTCGGCGTCACTGCCAGCAACTCGGCGGTAAACGGCAATTACGTCGTGAAAGTGGATAATCTGGCCACGTCTTCGAAAGTCACCAGCGCGGCGTTCGCCGGCGGTACGACCAGCCCGATCACTGCGGGTACGTTGAGCATCACGCAGGGCACCAGCACTTACAACCTCGACGTCAAGGCCGGTGCGACGCTGCAATCGGTTCGCGATTCGATCAACGCGGATACCTCGCTCAAGAGCGCAGGTATCAGCGCCAACATCGTCACCGACTCCTTCGGTTCGCGTCTGGTACTTGGCTCGACCACGACCGGTGCGGGCTCTGACATTTCCGTCAGCGGCATTTCGGAGCTGACTATCGACGGCAGCAATGTCGTTGGCGCCAGCGGCGGCCCGGCAATGACCGCCACCTCGGCCGGTTCGATCGGTGCTGTGGCCATTGATGCTAACTTCTCCATCGATGGTATGGCGCTGACCAGCAAGAGCAATACAGTAGACAAGGCTGTTTCCGGGCTAACCTTAAACTTGGTGGCGACCGGTACTTCGACCGTTACTGTGGCCAGCAACAACGATGGTCTGAAAGCTTCGATCCAGAAGTTCGTCGATGCTTACAACGCTCTGGCCAACGGCATCACGGCATTGACCAAGCCTTCGCTCGACGATAATGGCAAGCCGACCGTTTCGGCTGCATTGACCGGCGACGCGTTGCCGCGTTCGATTCTCTCGTCCATACGCAGTCCGCTGGCGGAAACCGGAGCGGGTGACAAACTGACTGTTCTGGCGCAGCTGGGTATTACCACCGATCAAAAAACCGGTGCCCTCAACTTTGACAGCACCAAGTTCACCAGCGCCATGAATGACAAGAAGCTGGGCGGTGAAGTCCAGAAGATGTTTGTCGGTGACGCTGGCAGCGACAATGGTCTGCTGGCGCGCATGACGAAGGCTATCGCACCGTTCACCGATACTGGCGGTGTTCTGGATCAGCGCACAACAAGTCTGAACAAGACAAAGACCAAGTTGAGCAATGACCAGGACGCCCTGGATCGCCGAATAGAGACCCTGACCTCGGTACTGACCAAAAAGTACAATGACATGGATACGCTTGTCGGCAAGCTGAAAGCGACAGCCAGTAACATCACGTCGATGTTCGAAGCCATGACCGCGCAGCAGAAGAACTCGTAACACTCATAGTGCCAAAAGCCCGGCAGCGTTTATACGCTCCGGGCTTTTTGTTTTTGAATCTAAAGTTTTTTGACGCGTCGTCGATACACTGGTTATACGAACCACAGATTTCTGATGAGGTACAACATGAATCCAATGTTAGCCCTTCGCCAATACCAGAAGATTGGCGCTCAGGCGCAAACTTCCGAAGCCAGCCCGCATCGCTTGGTGCAGATGCTGATGGAAGGTGGCCTGGATCGTATCGCTCAGGCCAAAGGCGCGATGGAGCGTAAGGATGTACCGAATAAAGGTGTTCTGATCGGCAAGGCCATCGGCATCATCGGTGGTCTGCGTGAGGGTCTGGATCTGGAAAATCAGGCCGAATCGGTAGGTGAGCTGGATAACCTGTATACCTACATGATGAAGCGTCTGGCAGAAGCCAACCTCAAGACCGATCCAAAAATCCTCGACGAAGTTGCCGATTTGCTTCGTACGGTGAAAGACGGTTGGGATGCCATTGCCGCGCCGGGTCCGCAGTT
Organism: Pseudomonas sp. GGS8; assembly: GCF_024168645.1. Lineage (NCBI taxonomy): Bacteria > Pseudomonadati > Pseudomonadota > Gammaproteobacteria > Pseudomonadales > Pseudomonadaceae > Pseudomonas > Pseudomonas sp. GGS8. The sequence goes on from NZ_JALJWF010000001.1 coordinate 3,628,843, forward strand.
TTAAGGAGATCACCATGAGTCTTGTGTTGCAGCGAATCGAACATACCCGGGACGCGCTGGTCGAGGCATTGGCTGAGCGTAACTGGGAAGCCATCGGTGAATTGGACCTGGCTTGCCGTTCCTGCATGGAAGACGTCTTGAGTGAAGCTTCGGTGGACGAGATCGCGTTGCGCGACAACCTTGAGGAGTTGCTGGGGGTGTATAAACAGCTTCTGGCAGCGGCGACAGGGGAGCGCCAAGCGATAGTCGACGAGATGTCGCAGATCCACCAAGCACAGAGCGCGGCAAAGGTTTACCATCTGTTTGGTTAGTTAACCCTCAGTTAATCCAAACATAGTGCGCCATAAATTTGACTGTGCACGGTTTTTTGACTTAACTAGTGGCTGGTTACAGATTTCAGGCGTCTACAGGCACAACGTGTCTGCAAGCGTCTAGCTTGCCCCTCATTTTGGGCATTGAGTTGACTAGGGAAGTTGCTATTGCATGTGGCGTGAAACCAAAATTCTGCTGATTGATGACGATAGCGTCCGCCGCCGCGATTTGGCGGTGATTTTAAATTTTCTTGGCGAAGAAAATTTACCCTGCGGCAGCCATGACTGGCAGCAGGCGGTCGGCTCTTTGTCATCAAGTCGTGAAGTAATCTGTGTCCTCATCGGGACGGTAAATGCTCCTGGTGCACTTTTGGGCTTGTTAAAGACACTCTCAACCTGGGATGAGTTCCTTCCAGTTTTGTTAATGGGTGATAATTCTTCCATTGACTTGCCGGAAGACCAGCGTCGCCGAGTGCTTTCGACCCTCGAAATGCCACCTAGCTACAGCAAATTGCTCGATTCGCTGCACCGTGCCCAGGTCTATCGCGAGATGTATGACCAGGCCCGTGAGCGCGGTCGTCACCGTGAACCCAACCTGTTCCGCAGCCTTGTCGGCACCAGCCGGGCGATTCAACACGTCCGTCAGATGATGCAGCAAGTTGCCGACACCGACGCCAGCGTGCTGATCCTTGGTGAGTCCGGCACCGGCAAGGAAGTGGTCGCGCGCAATCTGCACTACCACTCCAAGCGTCGTGAGGCGCCGTTCGTTCCGGTCAACTGTGGGGCGATCCCGGCCGAGTTGCTGGAAAGCGAATTGTTCGGTCACGAGAAGGGCGCTTTCACCGGGGCAATCACCAGCCGCGCCGGGCGTTTCGAACTGGCCAACGGCGGTACGCTGTTCCTCGACGAAATCGGCGACATGCCGCTGCCGATGCAGGTCAAACTGTTGCGCGTCTTGCAGGAGCGCACCTTTGAGCGTGTGGGCAGCAACAAGACCCAAAGCGTCGATGTGCGGATCATCGCGGCGACCCACAAGAATCTCGAAAGCATGATCGAGATCGGCACTTTCCGCGAAGACCTCTACTATCGCCTGAACGTGTTCCCGATCGAGATGGCGCCGCTGCGCGAGCGCGTCGAAGACATCCCGTTGCTGATGAACGAGTTGATCTCGCGCATGGAGCACGAGAAGCGCGGTTCGATCCGTTTCAACTCGGCGGCGATCATGTCGCTGTGTCGTCACGGCTGGCCGGGCAACGTTCGCGAGCTGGCCAACCTGGTGGAGCGCATGGCGATCATGCACCCGTACGGGGTGATCGGCGTGGTCGAGTTGCCGAAGAAATTCCGCTACGTCGATGATGAAGACGAGCAGATGGTCGACAGCTTGCGCAGCGACCTTGAAGAGCGGGTGGCCATCAACGGTCATACCCCGGACTTCACCGCCAATGCGCTGTTGCCGCCGGAAGGCCTGGACCTGAAGGACTACCTCGGCGGTCTGGAGCAAGGGCTGATTCAGCAGGCGCTGGATGACGCCAATGGCATTGTGGCGCGGGCGGCCGAACGGCTGCGTATTCGTCGCACGACCCTGGTGGAGAAGATGCGCAAGTACGGCATGAGCCGTCGCGATGGTGATGAACAGGCGGATGATTGACGCCTGTTTTTCAACTCCTTCATTTATAGGCGTTTTTTTTTAGGCACGGGTATTGCTACATCCCTCGCAACGTTCCGTTTAACTGACGGTCAACCACGCGAGAGAGCACAATGCCCCAAGCCGCCCAGATGTCTCCTGTCCCTGATGTTTCGGGGCAACCGTCGTCCGTAGAGCAGGCAAGCCGGCTTGGCCTTGAGCAGGCGTTTGCGCTGTTCAGCCAGATGTCGAGCCAATTGACCGATTCCTACAGCATGCTCGAAGCCCGGGTCACCGAGCTCAAGGGTGAGCTGGCGGTGGTCAGCGCCCAGCGCATGCAGGAACTGGCGGAAAAAGAGCGTCTGGCCAACCGTCTGCAAAACCTCCTCGATCTATTACCCGGCGGCGTCATCGTCATTGACGCCCAAGGCATCGTGCGTGAAGCCAATCCCGCCGCGTGCGAGCTGCTCGGCTTGCCCCTTGAGGGCGAGCTGTGGCGCCATGTCATTGCGCGATGCTTTGCGCCGCGCGAAGACGACGGTCACGAAATCTCCCTCAAGGACGGTCGGCGCCTGTCGATCGCTACCCGCTCGCTGGATGCCGAACCCGGTCAGTTGGTGTTGCTCAACGACCTGACTGAAACCCGTCATCTGCAAGATCAATTGGCCCGCCATGAGCGCCTGTCGTCTCTGGGGCGTATGGTCGCATCGTTGGCTCATCAGATTCGTACGCCATTGTCCGCCGCGTTGCTCTACGCCAGTCATTTGACTGAGCAGGAATTGCCGGTCGCCACGCAGCAGCGTTTCGCCGGTCGCCTGAAAGAGCGTCTGCATGAGTTGGAGCACCAGGTGCGCGACATGCTGGTGTTCGCTCGCGGCGAGCTGCCATTGACCGATCGCGTGACTCCCAAAATGCTGATGCAATCGCTGCAAGCGGCCGCATTGACCCATGTTCAGGATCTGCCGATTCGCTGGCAGTGCGACAGTCATGCCGGTGAGTTGCTGTGCAATCGCGACACGCTGGTCGGGGCGATCCTCAATCTGATCGAGAACGCCATTCAGGCCAGCGCCGGTAATGTCCGTTTGAAGGTTCACCTGTATACCCGCGGCAGCAGCCTGCGCCTGTGCGTCAGCGACAGCGGCAGCGGTATCGACAAAGGAGTGCTGGCCCGTTTGGGTGAGCCGTTTTTCACCACCAAAACCACCGGCACCGGCCTGGGCCTGACCGTGGTCAAGGCGGTGGCCCGTGCTCATCAGGGAGAATTGCTGTTGCGCTCGCGGCCGGGTCGCGGCACTTGCGCGCAGGTGGTCCTGCCGCTTTTTACTGGTGAGCGGCCCAGCGCTCAGGGAGTGAAGTGAAGGACATGACCATCAAGGTTTTACTGGTCGAGGATGATCGCGCGCTACGGGAAGCATTGGCCGATACGCTGGTGCTTGCCGGACACGATTACACCGCTGTCGGTTCGGCGGAAGAGGCGCTGGCTGCGGTTGGCGCCGAGGCCTTTAACCTGGTGGTCAGCGACGTCAACATGCCGGGCATGGACGGTCATCGATTACTTGGATTGTTGCGTGCTCGTCAGCCGCAACTGCCGGTGTTGCTGATGACTGCTCACGGTGCGGTCGAGCGAGCGGTCGACGCCATGCGTCAGGGAGCGGCGGACTATCTGGTCAAGCCGTTCGAGCCCAAAGCCTTGCTTGATCTGGTGGCGCGTCACGCCTTGGGCAATCTCGGCGCGACCGAGAGCGAGGGGCCTGTGGCGTTCGAACCGGCCAGTGCGCAATTGCTGGAGTTGGCCGCGCGCGTAGCGCGCAGTGACTCCACGGTGTTGATCTCCGGTGAGTCCGGGACCGGCAAGGAAGTGCTGGCGCGTTACATCCATCAGCACTCCCATCGCGCCAGTCAGCCGTTCATTGCGATCAACTGCGCAGCGATCCCGGACAACATGCTTGAAGCCACTTTGTTCGGTCACGAGAAGGGTTCGTTCACCGGCGCCATCGCGGCGCAGGCCGGCAAGTTCGAGCAGGCCGATGGCGGGACGATCCTGCTCGATGAAATTTCCGAAATGCCCCTCGGCCTGCAGGCCAAGTTACTGCGCGTACTGCAGGAGCGTGAAGTCGAGCGAGTCGGCGCGCGCAAGCCGATCGCGCTGGATATTCGAGTGGTCGCTACCACCAACCGCGATCTGGCCGGTGAAGTGGCGGCGGGGCGTTTTCGCGAAGACCTCTACTATCGTCTGTCGGTGTTCCCGCTGGCGTGGCGCCCACTGCGCGAGCGCACCGCCGACATCCTGCCGCTGGCCGAGCGCCTGCTGGCCAAACACGTCAATAAAATGAAGCACGCCGCGGCGAAGCTTTCGCCCGAGGCGCAAGCGTGCCTGATCGGCTATCCGTGGCCGGGCAACGTGCGTGAACTGGATAACGCGATCCAGCGGGCCTTGATTCTGCAGCAGGGCGGTTTGATCCAGCCGCAGGATTTTTGTCTGGCCGGGCCTGTGGCGTGTGCGCCATTGCCAGCGTTGGCGCCGACGCCCGCACGCGTTGTGGACGTCGAAGCCGAATCGGCGGGCGCCCTCGGCGATGACCTGCGGCGCCGTGAGTTCCAAATGATCATCGACACCTTGCGCGCCGAGCGCGGCCGCCGCAAAGAAGCCGCCGAGCGACTGGGCATCAGCCCGCGCACCTTGCGCTACAAACTGGCACAGATGCGCGACGCCGGAATGGACGTGGAAGCGTATTTGTTCGCCACGTAAAGGTCGGCAAACAAAAGCACAGGAGAGCTTTTGTTTAGAGCGGCCACGGAGCTGGCACCCTTGTTGCTAACACCTCACTACTCGCCGAGTGAGTGTCAAAAAATTGCGAGTAGCCAAAGAGAGCAGACCATGAGCCAAGGTATTGAATTCAACCGGTTGATGCTGGATATGCGCGCCATGCAAATGGATGCCATGTCTGCGCCGAAATCGACTGCCGCAGTCCCTGAGGTGGGTGGCAGCAGCTTTGCCGACATGCTCGGTCAGGCCGTCAATAAAGTGAACGACACCCAGCAGGCGTCCAATCAGTTGGCCAGTGCCTTCGAGATCGGTAAAAGCGGCGTTGACCTGACGGACGTGATGATTTCCTCACAGAAGGCCAGCGTGTCTTTTCAGGCGCTGACCCAAGTGCGTAACAAGCTGGTTCAGGCTTACCAAGACATCATGCAGATGCCGGTTTAAGGACGAGATTGAGTCATGGCAGAAGCAATCGCCGATAATGTTCCGGCCAAGGCCACTCCAATAGACGGCAAACCGCCGCTGTTCGGATTGTCTTTCCTGGAAAACCTCTCCGAGATGACCATGTTGCGTCAGGTGGGCCTGTTGGTCGGCCTGGCTGCGAGCGTGGCGATTGGTTTTGCCGTGGTGTTGTGGTCCCAGCAGCCGGACTACCGGCCTCTGTACGGCAGCCTTGCCGGTATGGACGCCAAACAGGTCATGGAAACCCTGGCCGCCGCCGACATTCCCTATACCGTCGAACCGAATTCCGGTGCCTTGCTGGTCAAGGCCGATGACCTGTCCCGTGCGCGGCTCAAGCTCGCGGCCGCTGGTGTCACTCCCAGCGACGGCAACATCGGTTTCGAGATCCTCGACAAGGAACAAGGGCTGGGTACCAGTCAGTTCATGGAGGCGACGCGTTATCGTCGCGGCCTCGAAGGCGAGCTGGCCCGGACTATTTCCAGCCTGAACAACGTCAAAGGTGCCCGCGTGCACCTGGCGATTCCGAAAAGTTCGGTGTTCGTGCGTGACGAGCGCAAGCCCAGCGCTTCTGTTCTGGTTGAACTGTATTCCGGTCGCTCGCTGGAGCCAGGCCAGGTCATCGCCATCATCAATCTGGTGGCGACCAGTGTTCCCGAACTGAGCAAGTCGCAGATTACCGTCGTCGACCAGAAGGGCAACCTGCTGTCGGATCAGGCGGAAAACTCCGAACTGACCATGGCCGGCAAGCAGTTCGATTACAGCCGTCGCATGGAAAGCATGCTCACCCAGCGTGTGCACAACATCCTGCAACCGGTGCTGGGCAACGACCGCTATAAAGCCGAAGTCTCGGCCGATGTGGATTTCAGCGCCGTCGAATCGACTTCCGAGCAGTTCAACCCGGACCAACCGGCGTTGCGCAGCGAGCAGTCGGTCAACGAACAGCGTACCGCCAGCAATGGCCCACAAGGTGTGCCGGGTGCCTTGAGCAACCAGCCGCCGTCGCCTGCCTCGGCACCGCAAACCACCGGCGGCGCCACCGCGTCGGCCGGCATGGTGCAGCCAGGCCAGCCATTGCTCGATGCCAACGGTCAGCAAATCATGGACCCGGCCACCGGTCAGCCGATGCTGGCGCCGTACCCGGCGGACAAACGTCAACAATCCACCAAGAACTTCGAACTCGACCGTTCCATCAGTCACACCAAACAACAGCAGGGCCGTTTGAATCGCCTCTCGGTGTCGGTGGTGGTGGACGATCAGGTCAAGATCAACGCAGCCAACGGCGAAACCACCCGTGCGCCGTGGAGTGCCGATGAGTTGGCGCGCTTCACCCGCCTGGTGCAGGACGCGGTCGGTTTCGACGCCAGCCGTGGCGACAGCGTCAGCGTGATCAACATGCCGTTCTCCGCCGAGCGCGGTGAAGTGATCGCCGAGATTCCGTTCTATTCCCAGCCGTGGTTCTGGGACATCGTCAAGCAAGTGCTGGGCGTGTTGTTCATCCTGGTGCTGGTGTTCGGTGTGCTGCGTCCGGTGCTCAAGAACATCACCGGCGGCGGCAAAGACAAGCAACTCGCTGGCTTTGGCGGCGACGTGGAACTGGGTGGCATGGGCGGCCTGGACGGCGAACTGGCCAACGACCGCGTCAGCCTCGGTGGCCCGACCAGCATCCTGCTGCCGAGCCCGAGCGAAGGCTATGACGCACAGTTGAACGCAATCAAGAGTCTGGTGGCAGAAGATCCGGGTCGCGTGGCCCAGGTCGTGAAAGAGTGGATTAACGCAGATGAGTGATAACCGAGCCGCTGTCGCCAAACTGTCCCGGGTTGATAAAGCCGCGATTCTGCTGCTGTCCCTGGGTTCTACCGATGCCGCGCAAGTGCTGCGCCACATGGGGCCCAAAGAGGTCCAGCGTGTGGGTGTGGCCATGGCCCAGATGGGTAACGTGCACCGCGAGCAGGTCGAACAGGTCATGAGCGAGTTCGTCGACATCGTCGGCGACCAGACCAGCCTGGGCGTCGGCTCCGACGACTACGTGCGCAAAATGCTCACCCAGGCCCTGGGCGAAGACAAGGCCAACGGCCTGATCGACCGAATCCTGCTGGGCGGCAACACCAGTGGCCTCGACAGCCTGAAGTGGATGGAACCGCGCGCCGTCGCCGACGTGATCCGTTACGAGCACCCGCAGATCCAGGCGATCGTGGTGGCGTATCTCGATCCGGATCAGGCCGGTGAAGTGCTGGGCAACTTCGACCATAAGGTGCGGCTGGACATCATCCTGCGAGTGTCTTCGCTGAACACCGTGCAGCCGGCGGCCCTGAAAGAACTCAACCAGATTCTCGAGAAGCAGTTCTCCGGCAACTCGAATGCCTCGCGCACCACCCTGGGTGGCATCAAGCGCGCGGCAGACATCATGAACTTCCTCGACAGCTCGATCGAAGGACAACTGATGGACTCGATCCGCGAAGTCGACGAAGACCTGTCCGGTCAGATCGAAGACCTCATGTTCGTGTTCAACAACCTGTCCGATGTCGACGACCGCGGTATTCAGGCGCTGTTGCGCGAAGTGTCCTCGGACGTCCTGGTGCTGGCCCTCAAAGGCTCGGACGAAGGCGTCAAGGAAAAGATCTTCAAGAACATGTCCAAACGAGCGGCCGAACTGTTGCGCGACGACCTCGAGGCCAAAGGCCCGGTGCGTGTCAGCGACGTGGAAACGGCGCAAAAAGAAATCCTCACCATTGCCCGCCGTATGGCCGAAGCCGGAGAAATCGTTCTCGGCGGGAAGGGCGGCGAAGAGATGATCTAAGGTCACTATGTCGTCCAAACATGATGAGTCCCAGACCGACCTGATCCGTGGCAAGAACGTCGCAGGTTTCGACGTCTGGGCGTTGCCCAGCTTCGACCCTTTTGTGCCGGAACCCGAGCCGGAGCCTGAGCCCGAACCTCCGGAAATGGAAGAAGTGCCGCTGGAAGAAGTCCAGCCGCTGACCCTCGAAGAACTCGAAAGCATTCGCCAGGAGGCCTACAACGAAGGCTTCGCGGTTGGCGAGAAAGAAGGTTTCCACAGCGCCACGCTCAAGGTCCGTCAGGAAGCCGAAGTGGCCCTGACGGCCAAGCTCGCGCACCTGGAACAGCTGATGGCCAACCTGTTCGAGCCGATTGCCGAGCAGGATACCCAGATCGAAAAGTCACTGGTCGACCTCGTGCAGCACATCACCAAACAAGTGATTCAGCGCGAACTGGCCGTCGACTCGACGCAGATCGAACACGTCATGCGTGAAGCGCTCAAGCTCTTGCCACTGGGCGTGGGCAACGTGCGGTTGTACGTCAACCCGCAGGATTTCGAACAGGTCAAAGCCCTGCGCGAGCGCCATGAAGAAACCTGGCGCATCGTCGAGGACGAATCCTTGTTGTCGGGCGGTTGCCGGGTCGAGACCGAACACAGCCGTATCGATGCGACCATCGAAACCCGTGTGACCCAGGTCATGGCCAAGCTGTTCGACCAACTCCACGATCAGGCGCTGCACCCGGCCGCGCCAGACCTGAGTCTGGAATTGCCGAGCGACGAAAAACCGGTTGTCGCCCCGGTCGAGCCAGAGCTGGACGATCCCGATGCGCCTTGATCGCACCAGCTTCGCCAAACGCCTCGGTAGCTACGCCGAGGCCACGGAGCTGGCTGGCGCGCCGATCCTCGAAGGTCGCCTGTTGCGCATGGTCGGCCTGACCCTTGAAGCCGAGGGCTTGCGCGCCGCCATGGGCAGCCGCTGCATGGTTATCAACGATGACAGCTATCACCCGGTGCAGGTCGAAGCTGAAGTCATGGGCTTCTCTGGCAGCAAAGTTTTTCTGATGCCGGTCGGCAGCGTCGCCGGTATTGCGCCAGGCGCGCGCGTGGTTCCCCTGGCGGACAACGGTCGTTTGCCGATGGGCATGAGCATGCTCGGGCGAGTGCTTGACGGTGCCGGTCGTGCGCTGGATGGCAAGGGCGGGATGAAGGCTGAAGACTGGGTGCCAATGGACGGCCCGACCATTAACCCGCTCAAGCGTGACCCGATCAGCCAGCCGCTGGACGTGGGCATTCGCTGCATCAACGGTTTGTTGACGGTCGGTCGCGGTCAGCGCCTCGGGTTGTTCGCTGGTACCGGCGTCGGTAAGAGTGTGCTGTTGGGCATGATGACCCGTTTCACCGAGGCCGACATTATCGTCGTCGGGCTGATCGGTGAGCGGGGTCGTGAAGTTAAAGAGTTCATCGAGCACATCCTCGGTGAAGAGGGGCTCAAACGTTCGGTGGTGGTGGCTTCGCCAGCGGACGATGCGCCGCTGATGCGTCTGCGCGCGGCCATGTACTGCACGCGGATCGCCGAGTATTTTCGCGACAAGGGCAAGAATGTCCTGTTGCTGATGGATTCCCTGACCCGTTTCGCCCAGGCCCAGCGGGAAATCGCCCTGGCCATCGGCGAACCACCGGCGACCAAGGGCTATCCGCCGTCGGTGTTCGCCAAGTTGCCGAAACTGGTGGAGCGGGCCGGTAACGCCGAAAAGGGCGGCGGTTCGATCACCGCGTTCTACACGGTATTGTCCGAAGGCGATGACCAACAGGACCCGATTGCCGACTCGGCGCGGGGCGTACTTGACGGGCACATCGTGCTGTCCCGGCGTCTGGCTGAGGAGGGGCATTACCCGGCCATCGACATCGAAGCGTCCATCAGTCGGGTCATGCCATCGGTGGTAGGCATCAAGCACCTGAACCACGCGCAGATGTTCAAGCAATACTGGTCGCGCTATCAGCAGAGCCGCGACCTGATCAGTGTCGGCGCCTATGTGCCCGGCGGTGACCGGGAAACCGACACTGCGATCAATCTGCAACCGGCCATGGCCCTGTACCTGCGTCAGGGCTTGAACGACAACATCAGCATGGGCGCCAGCGAAAACCATCTCGCGTCGGTCTTCGCGCCAGCGCCGGGCGGTTAACCGGTCATGGCCCCGAGTCGTGCAACACGCCTGGCGCCCGTGGTGGAAATGGCTGAAAAGGCCGAGAAAACCGCCGTCCAGCGCCTGGGGCACTTCCAGGGTCAGGTCCGTTTGGCGGAAAGTAAACTCGCCGACCTCGAAGCCTTCCGTCTCGACTATCAAGAGCAATGGATCGTGCGCGGCAGCGGTGGAGTTTCTGGCCAGTGGTTGCTGGGCTATCAGGGCTTTCTCGCGCAATTGGGCACGGCCATCGACCAGCAGCGCCAGAGCCTGAACTGGCATCAAAACAACCTGAACAAGGCCCGTGAAGCCTGGCAGCAAGCGTTCGCCCGGGTCGAAGGCTTGCGCAAACTGGTTCAGCGCTATATGGATGAAGCACGGCAACTGGAAGACAAGCGCGAGCAGAAGCTGCTGGATGAATTGTCCCAGCGGTTGCCGCGCCAGAATCCGTATTGAGTGTTGGTTTCAAAGGATCGCAGCCTTCGGCAGCGCCTACACAGGGCGCATGCAAACCCGATTCCGTAGGCGCTGCCGAAGGCTGCGATTTTTTGACCTTGCTCCAGCCCCCGGCAAGTGCTAAACCTTGTACACGTACGTTCGCCAATGACAAGGAAGCCGTGAGATGTCAGTCGTTACAGAAGTATCCCCGGATGGGCAAAAGCTGACGATTTCGATCAAGGGGCGATTCGATTTCGCCAAGCATCAGGAATTTCGTGAGTCCTACGAGGACAAGAAGCTCTCTGCCGTTGTCGTCGACCTGAAAGAAGCCACCTACCTCGACAGTTCGGCGCTTGGCATGCTGCTCTTGCTGCGTGATCACGCCGGTGGCGACAATTCCGATATTCGTGTCGTCAACAGCAGTTCCGATGTGAAGAAGATCCTCGCCATCTCCAACTTCGACAAACTGTTCGACATCAGTTGACCGTCATGCAGCCGCCGCTCGAGCCGCTGACGATACTGATTGCTGAAGACAGCGCGGCCGACCGCATGCTGCTGTCGACTATCGTCCGTCGTCAGGGCCATGAAGTGCTGACCGCCAGTAATGGCGCCGAGGCGGTCGAGGCGTTTCGCTCGCAGCGACCGCATCTGGTGCTGATGGACGCCATGATGCCGGTGATGGACGGCTTCGAGGCCGCGCAGCGGATCAAGGCGCTGGCCGGTGAAACCCTGGTGCCGATCATCTTTCTGACGTCGCTGACCGAAAGCGAAGCCTTGGCTCGTTGTCTGGAGGCTGGGGGCGACGACTTTCTGGCAAAGCCTTACAACCAAGTGATCCTCGCGGCCAAGATCAAGGCAATGGACCGCTTGCGGCGTTTGCAGGCCACGGTGCTGGAGCAGCGCGATCTGATCGCCAGGCACCACGATTACCTGCTCAACGAACAGCGCGTGGCCAAAGCTGTGTTCGACAAGGTGGCCCATTCAGGTTGCCTGAATGCGCCGAACATCCGTTACCTGCAATCGCCCTATGCGCTGTTCAACGGCGATCTGTTGCTGGCCGCGTTCACCCCGGCCGGCGACATGCATGTGTTGCTCGGCGATTTCACCGGCCATGGTTTGCCGGCCGCTGTCGGTGCCATGCCGTTGGCCGAAGTCTTCTATGGCATGACCGCCAAGGGTTACGGCTTGTCCGAAACCCTGCGCGAAATGAACGCCAAGCTCAAACGCATCCTGCCGGTGGACATGTTCTGCTGTGCGGCCATGCTGTGCCTGAGCTTTCAGCGAGGGTCGGTGGAAGTCTGGAACGGCGGGATGCCGGACGGTTACCTGCACAGCATCGCCAGTGGCGAGCGTACAGCGCTAACGGCACGGCACTTGCCGCTAGGCGTGTTGAGCTCGCAGACCTTCGATGACCGCACCGAGGTGTTCCCGATGGCTGTCGGGGATCGGGTGTTTCTGTTGTCTGATGGGGTGATCGATACCTGCGATGCCAATGAGCAGTTATTTGGCGTAGAGCGATTGGAGCGGGTGTTTGCAGCCAATCGTCAGCCAGATGCGCTGTTCGAGGAAGTCGAGCAGGCCTTGCGAGACTTTCGTGGCGAGGCTCGTGATGACGTGAGCATGGTTGAAGTCCGTCTGCTGGAAGCTGCGCAACTGAGCCCGCCGGCGCCGGTGTATTCCGACAGCGGCCAGTCGAGCCCGCTGGACTGGTCGGTCAGTTTCGAGTTCCGCGCCGCCACCCTCAAACGCTTTAACCCGCTGCCGTACCTGCTGCAATTGTTGCTTGAGGTGCACGGCCTGCGGGCCCAGAGTGGCGCACTCTATAGTGTGCTGGCAGAGCTTTATTCCAATGCCCTGGAGCACGGCGTGCTGGGCCTGGATTCAAGCCTGAAACGCGATGCTTCGGGTTTTGCGCGTTATTATCAGCAGCGCAATGCGCGCCTGGACGAGTTGCAGGACGGCTATGTGCGGGTGCATTTGCAGGTGATGCCAAAAGATGAGGGCGGTTGCCTGGCCGTCCGGGTCGAGGACAGTGGCAAGGGCTTCGATGTAGCGCGGGTGATGGAGCGTCCCCTCGATGATGTCCGTCTGTCGGGACGTGGCGTCAGTTTGATCCGCCAGTTGAGTCATCATGCGCGCTGGTCCGATAATGGACGCAGTGCTCACGTGGAGTTTTTCTGGGAGGCTCAGGCATAATCCCAGGCATTCTTGATCAAAGGAGTGAACAAGTGGACGACAGACATCTGGATCGCGACGTGCTGAGCGCGTTGCAAGAAGTTATGGAGGACGGGTATCCAGAATTGCTCGATACCTTTCTCAGCGATTCCGAAGCGCGCTTGAGCGTGCTGCGCGGGGCTGACGATGCCGATCGGTTAGGCGCCACGGCGCACAGTTTCAAGGGCAGCAGCAGCAACATGGGCGCGACCCGGCTGGCTGAGCTGTGCCATGAGCTGGAGCAGCGAGCCAGAGAGAAAAAACTCGAAGGCATTGAAGCGCTGGTTGGAGAAATCGACGGCGAGTTCGCGATTGTTCGACCGCTCTTCGAGGCTGAACGCCAGCGCTCTCTGGCTGAATAAGACAACCATCCGGCGCTTTTGGCGGCCAGCGAACAAAGCTGGCTCGACCCTTGCAGTCAACTCACTCAACTGTACCTACGATCCCAGTGCAGCGGAGACCGTTCCATGCCCGTTACCCCAAACATTCTTCTTCAGGCCGCCGCTGCGGCCAAGACTCAAGCCGTGTCCGCCAATACACCGGCGTCGACGGCAGAGCCCGGGGACAAGGCGTCCAGCTTCGCTCAGGTCTACGCCAATCAGGCCCAGAACAAGGCCTCGGCTACGGCGGACGGATCGGCTAAACCCGTACGTGACAAAGCCTCGGACAACACTGGCAAAAAGGACGTGGGCAACGACTCGTCTGCCGCCCCGGAACCGACGGTTGCCGATAGCGGCAAATCTTTGCCCGCCGATAAACCGGCGCAGTCCGATGACAAGACCGCCAGCGATAACGCGCCGGATACCGCCGAGCCGGCGACGCCGGTAGTCGATACCGCGCCTGTCGATCCAGCCCTCGATCCGGCGTTGATGCAAGTGGTGCAGCCGGTGCTGCCGACCCCAGTGGCGGAAACTCCACAGGTTGTTGCCACTGTGCAGTCAGCCGTTGAAGCACCCGTCGCGGCCGCCGTTACCGCTACAGCGGCGCAGGCCGCTACGACCGCCGATCCTGATTTCGATCCCGAAGCCGATCCTCTCGATGCACTGCCGGCCGTGCGCATGGCGATGGAGCAGAGCGGGCACGTTTCGGCCGCCAGCCAGGCTCAGCCAAAATCGGCGCCGACCCAGGCTCGCGTCGACGCCGAGCTGACCCCGGCACAGAGCTTTGCCGCGGGCATGGCAAGCATGCTCGATGTGCAGGCCGATCAGGACAGCACCCGCCAGGGCGGCGAGAAGGCTTTCAGTGGCCTGATCGATGACGGCCTAAAGGACCTCAAGTCCGCCAGCAGCGACACCCGTGTCGATGACTTCGCCAACCGTCTGGCGGCACTGACGCAGGCGGCAACGCCCAAGACTGCCAACGCATTGCCAGTGAACCAGCCGATCGCCATGCATCAGAGCGGTTGGACCGAAGAGGTGGTCAACCGGGTCATGTACCTGTCCAGCGCCAATCTCAAGGCGGCGGATATCCAGTTACAACCGGCCGAACTGGGACGCCTCGATATTCGGGTGAACATGGTTCCGGATCAGCAGACCCAAGTGACCTTCATGAGCGCTCATCCAAGCGTTCGCGAAGCACTCGACGGGCAAATGCATCGCCTGCGGGACATGTTCGCGCAGCAGGGCATGGGGCAGGTCGACGTTAACGTTTCCGATCAGTCACGTGGTTGGCAGGGCCAGGGCCAGGAACAGGCTCAACAGGGGCAGGGCGGGCGTACCAATGCCAGTGGCGGTCGCCTCGATTCCGTTGATGAGGAGCTTGCACCAGCCGTTGCCGAAGTGGCCGCTACTGCTGCCAGCGTGATTGGTTCGAGCGCCGTCGACTACTACGCCTGATTAAACGCAACACCCTGTGTGGGGGCGAGCCTGCTCGCGATGAGGCAGTAACATTCAACATCTGCGTTGACTGTTACACAGCTATCGCGAGCAGGCTCGCTCCCACATTTGTTTTGTGGTGGCTGATGATCCCTTGCAACTCCCTCCAGACACTTCTGGCATAACACTTGCTCTTGCCTTGCCGTGCGACTGTGAAAACCCGAATAGTGACGGATTATTGGCATGGCGAAGAGCGAAGCAGTAGTAAAAGACCCCGCAACCAAAGGCAAAATCAAGCTGATCATTGTGATCGTCGTGGCGCTGCTGCTGGCGATCGGCTTGTCCGTGGGGGCGACCTGGTTCTTCATGCACAGCGCCCAGAGCAAGCCCGCCGCCGCGGCTGAAACCGCTGTGGTCGGCAAGCAGCCGGCGATCTTCGAGCCAATGGCTCCGGCCTTCGTGGCCAACTACACCCAGAACGGCCGTCAGCGCTACATGCAGGTGAGCATCACCATGCTGGGGCGTAATCAGGCTGATCTGGAGGCGCTCAAAGTCCACATGCCAGTGATCCGCAATAACCTGGTCATGCTGTTTTCCGGTCAGGATTTCGCCACGCTGGCGACCCCGGTCGGCCAGGAGATGTTGCGTCAGAAAGCCACGGCCAGCGTTCAGGAAGTGGCGCAGAAAGAGCTGGGCAAAGTGGTGATCGAACAGTTGCTTTTCACTAATTTCGTACTGCAGTAGGAACACGACATGGCCGTGCAGGACCTGCTGTCCCAGGATGAGATCGATGCGCTGTTGCATGGCGTCGACGATGGTCTGGTACAGACCGATAACGCTGCCGAACCCGGCAGTGTCAAAAGCTACGACCTGACCAGCCAGGATCGCATCGTCCGTGGACGCATGCCGACGCTGGAAATGATCAACGAGCGTTTCGCCCGCTACACCCGCATCAGCATGTTCAACATGCTGCGCCGCTCGGCAGACGTTGCCGTCGGTGGTGTGCAAGTGATGAAATTCGGCGAATACGTGCACTCGCTGTACGTGCCGACCAGCCTCAACCTGGTCAAGATCAAGCCGCTGCGCGGCACCGCGCTGTTCATCCTCGACGCCAAACTGGTGTTCAAGCTG
This sequence comes from Pseudomonas sp. GGS8, assembly GCF_024168645.1. NCBI lineage: Bacteria > Pseudomonadati > Pseudomonadota > Gammaproteobacteria > Pseudomonadales > Pseudomonadaceae > Pseudomonas > Pseudomonas sp. GGS8. Next base: position 3,644,563 of record NZ_JALJWF010000001.1, read on the forward strand.
GTGGACAACTTCTTCGGCGGCGACGGCCGTCACGCGAAGATCGAAGGGCGTGAATTCACCCCCACCGAACTGCGTGTGGTGCGCATGGTGCTGGAGCAGGCTTTCGTCGATTTGAAGGAAGCCTGGCAGGCGATCATGGAAGTGAACTTCGAGTACATCAACTCGGAAGTGAACCCGGCCATGGCCAACATCGTCGGCCCGAGCGAAGCCATTGTGGTGTCGACGTTCCACATCGAACTCGATGGCGGTGGCGGCGACCTGCACGTGACCATGCCGTACTCGATGATCGAACCGGTGCGCGAGATGCTCGATGCCGGCTTCCAGTCGGACCTCGACGATCAGGACGAGCGCTGGATCAACGCCTTGCGCCAGGACGTGCTGGACGTCGACGTACCGATCGGTGCCACCGTTGCCCGCCGCCAGCTGCGCCTTCGCGACATCCTGCACATGCAGCCCGGGGACGTGATCCCGGTCGAGATGCCGGAAGAAATGATCATGCGCGCCAACGGCGTACCGGCCTTCAAGGTCAAGATGGGCTCGCACAAAGGCAACCTCGCGTTGCAAGTGATCGAGCCGATCGAGCGCCGCTGACCGGCGCTCTCACCCCCCCCTACGCATTTAACTGAATTGTTGCCCGCCGAGGACAAATGATGAACGACGATATGAACGCCCAGGACGACCAGGCACTGGCCGACGAGTGGGCTGCGGCCCTGGAAGAAACCGGTGACGCCGGGCAGGCCGACATTGATGCGCTGCTGGCGGCCGATACCGGCACATCGAACTCCAACCGTCTGCCGATGGAAGAGTTCGGCAGCGTGCCGAAGAACCACGATCCAGTGACGCTGGACGGTCCGAACCTGGACGTGATCCTCGATATCCCGGTGTCGATTTCCATGGAAGTCGGCAGCACCGACATCAACATCCGCAACTTGCTGCAACTCAACCAGGGCTCGGTGATCGAACTCGATCGTCTGGCCGGCGAGCCGCTGGACGTGCTGGTCAACGGCACGCTCATCGCTCACGGCGAAGTGGTAGTGGTCAACGAAAAGTTCGGCATCCGCCTGACCGACGTGATCAGCCCAAGCGAACGCATCAAGAAGCTGCGCTGAGTGAACAAGGTTCTGGGTTCTTTGCTGGGGTTGGCGCTGGCCTTGCCATTCAGCGTGTTGGCGGCTGAGCCGGTGACGACAGCTGCGACAGCGGCCGCCGCACCCGCTGTCAGCAGCGGTGTGGCCGGGCAGTTGACGCAATTGGTGTTCGGCTTGCTGCTGGTGCTGGGGTTGATCTTCCTCCTCGCCTGGCTGCTGCGCCGGGTCCAGCAGGCCGGGCCGGCGGGCAAGGGGCAGGTGATCGAGCTGATCGGTTCCCGGGCGCTTGGCCCTCGTGACCGTTTAATGCTGGTGCAGGTGGGCAACGAACAGATTCTGCTCGGCCTGAGCCCCGGCACCATCACCGCGTTGCATGTGCTCAAGGAGCCGGTGCAGGTCCCGAGCGGGACTGAAAAAGCGACTCCCGAGTTCGCCCAGCGTCTGTTGGAGCTGTTGGGCAAGGATCAGAAGGATAAGAAGTAATGGGTGCGTTACGCATCGTCATGACGCTGGCCCTGATGCTGGCTGCGCCACTGGCGTTCGCCGCCGATCCGTTGTCGATCCCGGCGATCACCCTGGGCACCAACGCCAATGGCGCTCAGGAATACTCGGTCAGCCTGCAAATCCTGCTGATCATGACCGCGCTGAGTTTCATCCCGGCGTTTGTCATGCTGATGACCAGTTTCACCCGGATCATCATCGTTTTCTCGATCCTGCGTCAGGCCCTGGGCTTGCAGCAGACACCGTCGAACCAGATCCTCACCGGCATGGCGCTGTTCCTCACCATGTTCATCATGGCGCCGGTGTTCGATCGGGTGAATCAGGATGCCTTGCAGCCGTACCTGGCGGAAAAGCTCACCGCTCAGGATGCCGTCGCCAAGGCCCAGGTGCCGATCAAGGACTTCATGCTGGCCCAGACTCGCAGCAGTGATCTGGAGCTGTTCATGCGCCTGTCCAAGCGTACCGACATCGCTACGCCGGATCAGGCGCCGCTGACGATTCTGGTGCCGGCGTTCGTGACCTCGGAACTGAAAACCGCGTTCCAGATCGGTTTCATGATCTTCATACCGTTCCTGATCATCGACCTGGTGGTGGCCAGTGTGCTGATGGCCATGGGGATGATGATGCTCTCGCCGCTGATCATTTCCTTGCCGTTCAAAATCATGCTGTTCGTGCTGGTGGATGGCTGGGCGTTGATCATCGGCACGTTGGCCAGCAGCTTCGGCGGTGTTTCACCATGACGCCTGAAGTTGCCGTAGACATCTTTCGCGAAGCGCTGTGGCTGACCACCATGATGGTCGCCGTGCTGGTGATCCCGAGCTTGCTGGTGGGGCTGTTGGTGGCGATGTTCCAGGCCGCCACCCAGATCAACGAACAGACCCTGAGCTTCCTGCCGCGCCTGCTGGTGATGCTGGTGACGCTGATCGTTGCCGGCCCGTGGCTGGTGCAGACGTTCATGGAATACATTCTGCAGCTGTACCACAGCATTCCTCAGGTCATCGGTTAAGCCATGTCGCTGCTGCAGCTGACCGATACCCAGATCAGCACCTGGGTGGCGACGTTCATGTTGCCGCTGTTTCGCATCGGCTCGTTGCTGATGGTCATGCCGATTTTCGGTACGACACTGGTGCCCAAACGCGTGCGTTTGTACTTCGCGCTGGCGATTACTGTGGTCATCGCACCGGGGCTGCCGCCGATGCCCGCCGTCAACGCGCTGGACTTGAGTGCACTGCTGCTGATTGCCGAGCAAATCATCATCGGTGCGGTTCTCGGTTTCTCCTTGCAGCTGTTCTTCCAGGCGTTCGTGGTGGCGGGGCAGATTGTCGCGATCCAGATGGGCATGGGCTTCGCTTCGATGGTAGACCCTACGAATGGCGTGTCGGTGGCGGTCATCGGGCAGTTTTTCACCATGCTGGTGACGTTGTTGTTCCTGTCAATGAACGGCCATCTGGTGGTGTTCGAAGTCCTCACTGAAAGCTTCACCACGCTGCCGGTCGGCGGCGGCTTGATGGTCAATCATTTCTGGGAGCTGGCCGGCAAGCTCGGCTGGGTACTCGGTGCGGCGCTGTTGCTGGTGTTGCCGGCAATCACCGCGTTGCTGGTGGTCAACATTGCGTTTGGCGTGATGACCCGGGCAGCGCCGCAGTTGAACATCTTCTCGATCGGCTTCCCGCTGACCCTGGTGCTCGGCTTGTTCATCGTCTGGGTCGGCCTGGCGGACATTCTCAATCAGTATCAACCGCTGGCCGCCGAGGCCTTGCAGTTGTTACGCGAACTGGCACGGGCACGCTGAGTCATGGCTGAGAGCGAAAGCGGTCAGGACAAAACAGAAGACCCCACGGAGAAACGCAAAAAGGACTCCCGTGAGAAGGGTGAGATTGCGCGCTCCAAGGAGCTCAACACCCTGGCGGTGATGCTGGCCGGCGCCGGCGCCTTGCTGATTTTTGGCGGCGCATTGGCCCAGGATTTGATGGAGTTGATGCGGATGAACTTCTCGCTCTCGCGAGAGGTGATTCTGGATCAGCGCAGCATGGGCATCTTCCTGCTGCACTCGGGGCAGATCGCTCTGTTGGCGATTCAGCCGGTCATGATCACGTTGCTGCTGGCCGCGCTGATCGGTCCGATTTCCCTCGGAGGCTGGCTGTTCGCAGCCGGCTCCATGGCGCCCAAGTTCAGTCGCATGAATCCCGCCGCGGGCCTGAAACGAATGTTCTCGGCCAAGGCGCTGATGGAGTTGCTCAAAGCCCTGGCGAAGTTCTTCATCGTGTTGTTCGTGGCGCTGGCGGTGTTGTCGTCGGACATCGATGATCTGCTGCGCATCGCCCATGAACCCTTGGATATGGCGATCATCCACAGTCTGCAAGTGGTGGGCTGGAGCACGTTGTGGATGGCTTGCGGGCTGATCATCATCGCTGCGGTCGACGTGCCGGTGCAGCTGTGGGAAAGCCACAAAAAGCTGTTGATGACCAAGCAGGAAATCCGAGACGAACACAAGGATCAGGAAGGGCGACCGGAGGTCAAGCAACGCATTCGTCAACTGCAGCGCGAGATGTCGCAGCGGCGAATGATGGCCGCGATCCCTGATGCTGACGTGGTCATCACCAACCCGACTCACTACGCTGTGGCGCTCAAGTACGATCCGGACAAGGGTGGGGCGCCGATGCTGATCGCCAAGGGCAGCGACTTCCTGGCCTTGAAGATCCGTGAAATAGCAGTGGCCAATGAAGTGTTGTTGCTGGAGTCGCCGGCCCTGGCGCGTTCGATTTACTACTCCACGGAACTGGATCAGGAAATTCCTGGCGGGCTGTATCTGGCGGTGGCTCAGGTATTGGCTTACGTCTATCAGATCCGCCAGTACCGCGCGGGCAAGGGCAAGCGCCCGGATCCGCTCAAGGACGATTTGCCGATTCCGCCGGATTTGCGCCGCGATTCTTGATAAGCATTTTTTACTCTATCGGAGTGATGGGGGTTACTTTCAGTCGGGGCGTGAGTAAGAAGTGCTCAAGTCCAATCCAGTTGGTCGCACTGGTTTGAATTTCAATTCGAGTAATGCCGTTGGCTGAAAATTCGTCAACAGTGCTTGCACAAACGTTGCTTCGACGCGGGTATTTCATATTTACGCAAAGTCATAAGGCATCAGTCGATGGCTGTACTTTGCAGCCATCGAATCAGGTTTGAATCAGTTCAAGCGTCTGTAAGGGCGTGCAGTACATAAATTTCACCATTGTCGGGCCTGATACGGATTTCCATCAGGTGATTTTTATCGACATTGATGCTGTGGACTTCCTCCAGGCTCTGGGCATCCAGAATATGCACATGGGTTGAATTGGAGCGCACGGTGTAGAGATGCTTTCCGTCCGGCGTACAGCATATGGATCTGGTTGCGGTTTCGTGGTCTACGGTCTTGATGATTTTGTTGGTCTGGGCATCAATCATGAGCAGTTCGTTAGCGCTCATATTGAGCGCATAGAGATGCCTGCCGTCAGTACTTGGAGTTATTACGCTGGTAAAGCCATTGACGGGGATGCTGGCGATCACCGACCACCTGGTGATGTCGATGACTTCGATCGAGTTTCGCTGGCCCTCGTTCCAGCAAGAGGCGTACACGCGTGACCCGCTTGCATTGGTAGCGAGATTGCCCGGGGCAGATATTTTCATAGAACGAATAACCGTCTGCTTCGGCGCATTAAGTTCTTTCATATAACCATCGTTTTGGCCGCCACAAAGGTAAGCGTAACTGCCGTTGGGGCTCACCGTCATGTCGGTCGGGTAAGAAGGAACCTTGGTGGCAGCGCTCACTGCATGGTTGACGGTGTTGATCACATAAAGACTGTCTGTCGCCATGTCCATGGCGAAGGCGTGGATACCATCCGGACTCAGCCCTTTGATGGCTGGCCAACGCCCCGCCGAGTATGTGTGGATGATCTCCAGCGTGTTTGCATCCATCGCTCGAAGGAAATAATCGCTATCGATTCGTTGGCGGAAGTAGAGGCGGGCGGAATCCTTGCTGATGATCAGGTTGTCCAAACCTGGTATCAAATGGACGACCTTGTCATTTATCGTCAATGGAAGTGCGGGCTGGGGAATATGCCTACTCATAATGTCGGATCCTGTCGATGTTAGGAGCCTTCATTGGAGGTGGGGTGCGAGTTTCTGTCTACTGTCAGAGTTGATAGATGAGGGGGGGCACTGGCTTGAGCGGAAAGTTTCGAGGGTATTTTATCTGCCGGATTCCCACGGCTGAGTGCGAGTATCGCGTCTTGATGGCATTTTGCTGCAGTTCGTTTCAGGGCAATTGGAAGAGAAGCGATTAGCGGGAGTGGTGTCTGTACCGCAAACCTCTGTTTCGATCATTGGCAAAAGTTGGAAGGCTTCTTGCAGTAGCCGCCCTGCGCCTGCTTCAGGCGTCAAAAGTTTGCTTTAAAGAAACGGGGAAAACCGGTGGATCGCTCTCAGTTATTCAACACTGCCCGCACAAACGTTGCCGACTTGAGTCGGGGCAACCTGGGTGTGCCGCTGTTGCTGCTGGTCATGCTGGCCATGATGATGTTGCCGGTGCCGCCGTTCCTTCTGGACGTGTTTTTCACCTTCAACATTGCGCTGTCCATCGTCGTGCTGCTGGTCTGCGTGTACGCCTTGCGGCCGCTGGATTTTGCGGTGTTCCCGACCATTCTGCTGGTGGCGACGTTGTTGCGACTGGCGCTGAACGTGGCCTCCACGCGGGTGGTGATGCTCCACGGTCAGGACGGCCATGCCGCCGCCGGTAAGGTGATCCAGGCCTTCGGTGAAGTGGTGATCGGCGGCAACTACGTGGTCGGTATCGTAGTGTTCGCGATTTTGATGATCATCAACTTCGTCGTGGTGACCAAAGGCGCCGGGCGGATTTCCGAGGTGAGCGCGCGTTTCACCCTCGATGCGATGCCGGGCAAACAGATGGCCATCGACGCTGACTTGAACGCTGGCCTGATCGATCAGAGCCAGGCGAAACTGCGCCGGATGGAAGTCGCCCAAGAGGCCGAGTTCTACGGTTCCATGGACGGTGCCAGCAAGTTCGTGCGCGGTGACGCCATCGCCGGTCTGTTGATTCTGTTCATCAACCTGATCGGTGGCATGGCGGTGGGTATCTTCCAGCACGGCATGAGCTTTGGCGATGCCGGCAAGGTTTACGCGCTGTTGACCATCGGTGACGGTTTGGTGGCGCAATTGCCATCACTGCTGTTGTCGACCGCCGCGGCGATCATGGTGACCCGTGCTTCCGGCTCGGAAGACATGGGCAAGCAGATCGGTCGCCAGATGTTCGCCTCGCCAAAAGCCTTGGCGGTGGCCGCAGGCTTGATGGCGGTGATGGGCCTGGTGCCAGGCATGCCGCACATCTCCTTTCTGTCCATGGCAGCGCTGGCGGCCGGTGGCGCTTACCTGTTCTGGAAGAAGCAGAACGCGGTCAAGGTTCAGGCTCTGCAAGAGGTGAAGCGTCAGCAGGAGTTGCTGCCGTCGCCAGCTCGGGCTCAGGAAACCAAGGAGCTTGGCTGGGATGACGTAACGCCGATCGACATGATTGGCCTGGAAGTCGGCTACCGCCTGATTCCCCTGGTGGATCGCAATCAGGGTGGTCAGTTACTGGCACGGATCAAGGGGGTGCGTAAAAAACTCTCCCAGGACCTGGGCTTCCTGATGCCGACTGTGCATATCCGTGACAACCTCGACCTGGCACCCAGTGCCTATCGCCTGACCCTGATGGGGGTGATCCTGGCTGAAGCGGAGATTTACCCGGAGCGCGAACTGGCGATCAACCCGGGGCAGGTCTACGGCACGCTCAACGGCATCACCGCCAAAGATCCGGCTTTTGGTCTGGAAGCGGTGTGGATCGAAATCAGCCAGCGCGCCCAGGCGCAATCCCTGGGTTACACCGTGGTCGATGCCAGTACGGTAGTGGCGACCCACTTGAACCAGATTCTGTACAAGCATTCCAGCGAGCTGATCGGTCACGAAGAAGTCCAGCAACTCATGCAATTGCTGGCCAAAAGCTCACCGAAACTGGCCGAAGAGCTGGTGCCGGGCGTGGTTTCGCTGTCGCAACTGCTCAAAGTCTTGCAGGCGTTGCTGGCCGAACAGGTGCCGGTGCGGGACATTCGCAGCATCGCCGAAGCCATCGCGAACAACGCTGCCAAGAGTCAAGATACCGCCGCTTTGGTGGCCGCGGTGCGCGTCGGCGTATCCCGTGCAATCGTGCAAAGCATTGTAGGCACTGAGTCGGAGCTGCCTGTGATCACCTTGGAACCAAGGTTGGAACAAATATTGCTCAATAGTCTTCAGAAGGCAGGACAAGGCTCGGAAGAGGGCGTTCTGCTGGAGCCAAGCATGGCGGAAAAACTGCAACGCTCGTTGATCGATGCGGCGCAGCGTCAGGAAATGCAAGGTCAGCCGGTGATTCTGCTGGTGGCCGGTCCGGTTCGCGCGATGCTCTCGCGATTCGGTCGGCTGGCAGTACCGGGTTTGCATGTGTTGGCTTACCAGGAAATTCCTGACAACAAGCAAGTGACCATCGTTGCGACAGTAGGGCCCAACGGCTGAGGTAGTGGTTTATGCAAGTTAAGCGTTTTTTCGCCGCCGATATGCGTCAGGCCATGAAACTGGTTCGTGATGAGCTGGGCGCTGATGCCGCCATTATTGGCAATCGCCGGATCGCCGGCGGTGTCGAGCTGACGGCTGCCCTGGATTACAAATTGTCGGCGCTGGCCCCGCGTGTTCCGAACATGGAACTCGAGGACGAGCTGCGCAAGACCCAGTCGCGGATCGTCACCGCCCAGGCCGAACTGAGCCTGCGTGGCAATGGCGAGAGCGACAACACCACCAATCGCCAATTGTTCGCCGGCCTGCCGCTGACCGCCGCCGAGCCGCTGATCGAACCGACGCTGGCCGAGCCTCGGCGCCCGGCACCTGCGCCTGCCGCAGCGACCGGCGTCGATCCGCGTGCGTTCGACTCGATGCGTTTCGAACTCAACAGCCTGCGTGAACTGATGGAAGTGCAGCTTGGTTCTTTGGCGTGGAATCAGCTGCAAGGCAGCCGTCCGGCCCAGGCCAACCTCTGGCGTCGCCTGCAACGCATCGGCCTGTCCGGCCCGTTGTCACGCGATCTGTTGGCGCTGATTACCGACATTGAAGAGCCTCGTCAGGCCTGGCGTATGTTGCTCGCGCACTTGGCTCGGATGATCACCACCCCGGAAGTCGAGCCATTGGAGGAGGGCGGCGTGATTGCCATGGTCGGCCCGGCCGGCATGGGCAAGACCACCACGCTGGCCAAGCTCGCGGCCCGTTATGTGCTCAAGTACGGCGCGCAGAACATCGCGCTGGTGAGCATGGACAGCTATCGCATCGGTGCTCAGGAACAGCTCAAGACGCTGGGCCGGATCCTCAATGTGTCGGTGACCCATGTCGACCCGGGTCAATCCCTGGTGCAGGCGCTGGAGCCGCTGCTGCGCAAACGCGTGGTGCTGATCGATACCGCCGGCCTTCAGGCCAGCGATCCGGCACTGCGCATGCAGCTCGAAAGCCTGGCCGGGCGCGGCATCAAATCAAAAAATTATCTGGTCTTGGCAACCACCAGCCAGAAACAGGTTCTAACCGCCGCTTATCACAGTTACAAACGCTGCGGCCTCGCCGGCTGCATCCTGACTAAACTGGATGAAACGGCAAGTCTGGGCGAGGTGTTGAGCCTGGCTATCAGTCATGAGTTGCCGGTGGCTTACCTGACCGATGGTCCGCGGATCCCGGATGATTTGCATCTGCCGCGTCGTCATCAACTGGTCAGCCGCGCCGTTAGCGTGCAAATGCAGGAAGAACCCAGCGAAGAAGCCATGGCTGACATGTTCGCTGATATTTACCACAGCCCGACCAAGCAGGTTGGCTGAGGTATTAATGAACATTTTTTGTACCTACATCGATGGTCTGCCATGCATTGTTCCGATGGTGAACGCGCAGCCAGTAATGTGGCCTCCGTCTAAGTAAGACAAGGTAAAGAAATAACATGGGCAGCATGCATCCCGTACAGGTGATCGCGGTGACCGGCGGCAAAGGTGGCGTCGGGAAGACTAACGTGTCAGTGAACTTGTCCCTGGCTCTAGCTGAGCTCGGCCGGCGCGTCATGCTGCTGGATGCCGATCTGGGGCTGGCGAACGTCGACGTTCTGTTGGGACTGACACCCAAACGCACGCTGGCCGACGTGATCGAAGGTCGCTGTGAGCTGCGTGACGTGTTATTGCAAGGGCCTGGCGGTATCCGCATCGTCCCGGCCGCCTCCGGCACCCAGAGCATGGTTCATCTGAGCCCGGCCCAGCATGCCGGCCTGATTCAGGCGTTCAGCGACATCGGCGACAACCTCGACGTATTGGTGATCGACACCGCTGCGGGCATTGGTGACTCAGTAGTCAGCTTCGTGCGCGCCGCGCAGGAAGTCTTGCTGGTGGTGTGTGACGAGCCGACCTCGATCACCGACGCCTACGCGCTGATCAAATTGCTTAACCGCGACTACGGCATGAACCGATTCCGCGTCCTGGCCAACATGGCGCAGAGCCCGCAGGAAGGCCGCAACCTGTTCGCCAAATTGACCAAGGTCACGGATCGCTTCCTTGACGTCGCCTTACAGTACGTCGGCGCAGTGCCTTACGACGAAAGCGTGCGCAAGGCGGTACAGAAGCAACGCGCGGTGTATGAAGCTTTCCCACGCTCCAAGTGCGCCCTGGCGTTCAAGGCCATTGCGCAGAAAGTCGATACCTGGCCGCTGCCGGCCAACCCGCGTGGGCACCTGGAGTTTTTCGTCGAGCGCCTCGTGCAACAAACGGCAGGACCCGTGTTATGACAGCCAGCGGTTACAACCTCTACAAGCAGTCGGCACGTGACGCGCAGTACGAGCTGATCGAGCGTTACGCGCCACTGGTCAAACGCATTGCCTACCACTTGCTGGCGCGTCTGCCGGCCAGTGTCCAGGTCGAAGACCTGATTCAGGCCGGGATGATCGGCCTGCTAGAAGTATCAACCAAATATGACGCCAGCAAAGGCGCGAGTTTCGAGACGTACGCGGGTATTCGAATCCGCGGCGCGATGCTCGATGAAGTGCGCAAGGGGGACTGGGCGCCACGTTCGGTCCACCGCAATACCCGCATGGTCAGCGACGCGATTCGCTCGATTGAAGCTAAAACCGGCCGTGACGCTAAAGATCACGAAGTTGCGGCCGAACTCCAATTGAGTCTCGACGATTATTACGGGATTTTGAACGACACCCTGGGCAGCCGGTTATTCAGCTTCGACGATCTGTTGCAGGACGGCGAACACGAAGGGCTGCATGAGGATGGCGCGAGTGCTCATCTCGAGCCGTCACGCGATCTGGAAGATGAACGCTTCCAGGCGGCGCTGGCGGACGCGATTGCCAATTTGCCGGAGCGTGAGCGACTGGTGTTGGCGCTGTACTACGACGAAGAGTTGAATCTCAAGGAAATCGGTGAGGTCCTGGGGGTCAGTGAATCTCGGGTCAGCCAGTTACACAGCCAGTGCGCGGCCCGTTTGCGGGGGCGTTTGGGGGAGTGGCGAGCGCGCTGAAGGCAGTGTGGGGACACTGCGAATGGAGCTGGTGTGGTGTTGAACCGTACCGGTCTCGATCTGTTGTGCTCCAGACAGTCATTGAGTGCTTTGCCGGATTGATTGAAATGGCGCGCCCAGGTGCTGGGCGCGTTTAAGACTGCTTGGAGGTCGAATTGGACAAGAACATGAAAATCCTCATCGTTGATGACTTCTCAACGATGCGGCGGATCATAAAAAACCTGTTGCGTGACCTTGGGTTCACCAACACCGCCGAGGCCGATGACGGATTGACCGGGTTGCCGATGCTGCAAAGCGGTAACTTCGATTTTCTGGTGACCGACTGGAACATGCCCGGGATGACCGGCATCGACCTGCTTCGTGCGGTGCGCGCCGATGAAAGGCTCAAGCATCTGCCGGTGCTGATGGTGACCGCTGAAGCCAAGCGCGAGCAGATCATCGAAGCGGCCCAGGCCGGTGTTAACGGCTATGTGGTCAAACCCTTCACGGCCCAGGCGTTGAAAGAAAAAATCGAGAAGATTTTCGAACGCATCGGTTGAGAAACTGCGCCACGGGGGAGCTATGGAGCATATCGAATCTTCAAAGGGCGATTTTGAGTCGACCCTGAAAAAACACGCGGTCGAACTGGTCGAAAGCCTTGAAAAGGGCAGGTTCGGCGACGCTGTGCAACTGATCCATGAGCTCAACCAGACCCGTGACCGTGGCCTGTATCAGGAAGTGGGCAAGCTCACCCGCGAGCTGCATAGCGCGATCGTCAATTTCCAGATTGACCCGCACATGCCGCAAGCCGAGGAAGTGTCTCAGATCACGGATGCCACCGAGCGCCTGTCCTATGTGGTCAAGCTGACCGAGGCCGCGGCCAACCGCACCATGGACCTGGTGGAGAACGCCACGCCGCTGATCAACAGCCTGAGCGACGAAGCTCAGGCGCTGAGCACGGATTGGGGACGGTTCATGCGCCGCGAAGTCGGGGCTGAAGAGTTCCGCGAGTTGGCCCGGCGGGTCGACGGTTTCCTGACACGCAGCAGTGAAGACAACCGCGTCGTGTCGAGCAACCTCAACGACATTCTGCTGGCCCAGGATTACCAGGACCTCACCGGTCAGGTGATCAAGCGTGTGACCCAACTGGTCACCGAAGTTGAAAGCAACCTGCTCAAGCTCGTACTCATGGCCAGTCAGGTAGACCGCTTTGCGGGTATCGAACATGACCGTGAAGCGATGCTGGCTGAAAAAGATCCACAAAAACATCTCTCTCAGGGTGAAGGTCCGCAGATTCATGCCGATAAAAGAGAAGACGTTGTGTCCGGTCAGGACGATGTGGACGATTTGTTATCCAGCCTAGGATTTTAGAGTTTTAGCATTTTAGGTTTTTTAGGTTTTTAGACCTCAGGAGCACCCCCTTAATGAGCTTCGGCGCCGATGAAGAGATCCTTCAGGATTTCCTGGTTGAGGCCGGCGAGATTCTAGAGCAACTGTCCGAGCAGCTGGTCGAGCTGGAAAGCCGACCCGATGATGCGGACTTGCTCAATGCAATTTTTCGCGGTTTTCACACTGTAAAAGGGGGCGCCGGCTTCCTCCAGCTCAACGAGCTGGTGGAGTGCTGTCACATCGCCGAGAACGTGTTCGACATCCTGCGCAAGGGTGAGCGTCGCGTCGACTCGGAACTGATGGACGTGGTTCTCGAAGCGCTGGACGCGGTGAACAGCATGTTCAGCGAAGTCCGTGAACGCAGCCCGATCACGGCTGCCACGCCTGAATTACTCGCGGCGCTGGCCCGTCTGGCCGAGCCGCAAATGGAAGCCGCACCGGCGCCGGTCGCTGAAGTGGTTGAAGCACCGGTCGCTGAAAGCGAATCGGGCGACATTACCGATAACGAATTCGAACAACTGCTGGACTCGCTGAACGCCGTCAAGGCCCAGGCCGAGGCGCCCATAGCGGCTGCTCAGCCTGCTTCGCTGCCTGCCGCCGATGCGGCCGCCAGTGACGAAATCACCGATGCCGAGTTCGAGTCGTTGCTCGATCAACTGCACGGCAAAGGCCAGTTCGCCGCCGATGCCGTGGCCGCAGCGCCCGCTGCACCGGCTGCCCCTAAAGCGGCAGGCGACAGCTCCGACATCACCGATGACGAGTTCGAAGCACTGCTCGACCAGTTGCACGGCAAAGGCAACTTTGCGGTCGATGCGCTTGAGTCGGCAATCGCTTCGGCCCCAGCCCCGGCTGCGCCAACCGCCGCTGTGGCCGGTAGCGATCTGATCTCCGATCACGAATTCGAATCGCTGCTCGACGAATTGCACGGCAAGGGCAAGTTCACTGAAGTGGGCACGGCTTCTGCCTCTGCTGTTGTTGCAGCGCCGGCTCCAGTGGCCAAGGCTGCGGCGCCAGCCCCTGTTGCCAAAGCGCCCGAGCCCAAAGCCGAAGCGCCAAAACCTGCTGCTGCCCCGGCACCGGCTGCTGCTCGTGCCCCGGCCGCACCGCCCGCGGAAAAGCCAACCAGCGAAGCCGAGACCACCGTGCGGGTCGACACCGCGCGTCTCGACGAAATCATGAACATGGTCGGCGAGCTGGTACTGGTGCGTAACCGCTTGGTTCGTCTGGGCCTCAACAGCGGCGACGAAGCCATGTCCAAGGCCGTGTCGAACCTCGACGTGGTCACGGCCGACCTGCAAACCGCGGTCATGAAGACCCGGATGCAACCGATCAAGAAAGTCTTCGGGCGCTTCCCGCGTCTGGTTCGCGACTTGGCTCGCCAGCTCAAGAAAGAGATCAACCTGGAGTTGGTCGGCGAAGAAACCGACCTCGACAAGAACCTCGTCGAGGCCCTGGCCGACCCGTTGGTCCACTTGGTGCGCAACTCGGTCGACCACGGTATCGAAGAGCCGGCTGATCGCGAAGCGATGGGCAAGCCTCGCAGCGGCAAAGTGATCCTGTCCGCTGAACAGGAAGGCGACCACATCCTGCTGTCCATCTCCGATGACGGCAAGGGCATGGATGCCGATGTTCTGCGCGGCATCGCCGTGAAAAAAGGTTTGATGGACAAGGATGCGGCGGACCGTCTCAGCGAGTCCGATTGCTTCAACCTGATCTTCGCGCCGGGCTTCTCGACCAAAACCGAGATCTCCGACGTGTCCGGTCGTGGCGTGGGCATGGACGTGGTGAAAACCAAGATCGCCCAGCTCAACGGCACCATCAATATCTACTCGACCAAGGGCAAAGGCTCGAAGATCGTCATCAAGGTCCCGTTGACCCTGGCGATCATGCCGACGCTGATGGTCATGCTCGGCAACCAGGCGTTCGCGTTCCCGCTGGTGAACGTCAACGAGATCTTCCACCTCGACCTGTCGCGCACCAACGTGGTGGACGGCCAGGAAGTGGTGATCGTGCGGGACAAGGCGCTGCCCTTGTTCTACCTCAAGCGCTGGCTGGTCAGCTCCGCCGCTCATGAAGAGCAGCGCGAGGGCCATGTGGTGATCCTTTCGGTGGGTACTCAACGGATCGGCTTCGTCGTCGATCAGTTGGTGGGCCAGGAAGAAGTGGTCATCAAGCCATTGGGCAAAATGCTCCAGGGAACCCCGGGCATGTCCGGCGCCACCATCACCGGTGACGGCCGCATTGCACTGATTCTCGATGTTCCGAGCATGCTCAAGCGTTACGCCGCACGGCGTATTTGATTCTGGGGGAGCGGGGCGCCAGAGCCTCGCCCCGTCTAACGGAGTGTTTATGGCAGTCAAAGTCCTGGTGGTGGACGATTCGGGGTTTTTCCGCCGCCGCGTCTCGGAAATTCTTGCAGCGGATACAAATATCCAGGTCGTCGGTACGGCGACCAACGGAAAAGAGGCGATCGATCAGGCCCTGGCCCTCAAGCCAGACGTGATCACCATGGACTACGAGATGCCGATGATGGATGGCATCACGGCGGTGCGGCACATCATGCAGCGCTGTCCGACCCCGGTGTTGATGTTCTCCTCGCTGACCCACGAAGGCGCCCGGGTCACTCTCGACGCGCTGGACGCCGGCGCAGTGGACTTCCTGCCGAAGAATTTCGAAGACATCTCCCGTAACCCGGAGAAGGTCAAACAATTGCTGTGCGAGAAGATTCTCAGCATCTCGCGCAGTAACCGTCGCGTCAGTGCCTACACCCCTCCGGCACCGGTCGCCGCGCCAGCCCCGACGCCTGCGCCTTCGAGCATCGGCAGCTACGGCAGCAGCGCGCCTGCGCGTCCGGCACCGGCACCGATTGCGGCGCGTCCCCAGGCTGCGACTCCGTCGTCTCCTGCGCCGAAACGCAAAGCCTACAAGCTGGTCGCCATCGGCACCTCCACCGGCGGCCCGGTTGCGCTGCAACGGGTGCTGACACAGTTGCCGGCCAACTTCCCGGCCCCCATCGTGTTGATCCAGCACATGCCGGCAGCCTTCACCAAGGCCTTCGCCGAGCGTCTGGACAAGCTGTGCCGCATCAGCGTCAAGGAAGCCGAGGATGGCGACATCCTGCGTCCGGGTTTGGCGTTGCTGGCACCGGGTGGCAAGCAGATGATGATCGACGGCCGTGGTGCGGTGAAAATCCTGCCGGGCGACGAGCGTCTGAACTACAAGCCGTGCGTGGACATCACCTTCGGTTCCGCCGCCAAGTCCTACGGCGACAAAGTTCTGGCGGTGGTCTTGACCGGCATGGGCGCCGACGGCCGTGAAGGCGCGCGTCTGCTCAAGCAGGGCGGCAGTGCGATCTGGGCCCAGGATGAAGCCAGCTGCGTGATCTACGGCATGCCGATGGCCATCGTCAAAGCCGAACTCGCGGACGCGGTCTATAGCCTCGACGACATCGGTCGGCATCTGGTCGAGGCTTGCATCTGATGGATGTGCTCAGCCTTATCGGGATCATCATGGCGTTCGTCGCCATCATCGGCGGCAACTACCTTGAAGGCGGTCACCTCGGCGCGCTGGCCAACGGCCCGGCGGCGTTGATCGTGCTCGGTGGCACCATCGGTGCCGCGCTGCTGCAATCGCCGATGAGTGCCTTTAAGCGCGCCATCCAGATTCTTGCCTGGATTCTGTTTCCGCCTCGTGTGGACCTGGCCGGCGGCATCGATCGCGTGGTGAACTGGAGCCTGACCGCCCGCAAGGAAGGTTTGCTCGGGCTGGAAGGAGTGGCCGACGCCGAACCCGACAGTTACTCGCGCAAAGGCCTGCAACTGCTGGTCGACGGTGCCGAGCCGGAAGCGATTCGCAGCATTCTGGAAGTGGATTTCTACACTCAGGAAAGCCGCGACATCGAAGCCGCCAAAGTCTTTGAAAGCATGGGCGGCTACGCGCCGACCATCGGTATCATCGGTGCGGTGATGGGCCTGATCCACGTCATGGGCAACCTGGCCGACCCATCGCAACTGGGCAGCGGCATTGCCGTTGCCTTCGTCGCCACCATCTACGGCGTGGCCAGTGCCAACCTGGTGCTGCTGCCGATTGCCGCCAAGCTCAAGTCCATCGCGTTGCGGCAGTCACGCTATCGCGAAATGTTGCTGGAAGGGATCCTGTCGATCGCCGAAGGTGAAAACCCTCGCTCTATTGAGTTGAAGCTTCAGGGCTTCATGGATTGATGGGAGACATGGACCATGGCACGTCGCAGGCAACCTGAAGAACATGTGAACCATGAACGTTGGCTCGTCTCCTACGCCGACTTCATCACCTTGCTGTTCGCGTTCTTCGTGGTGATGTACTCGATCTCGTCGATCAACGAAGGTAAGTACAAGATCATTTCCGAGGCGTTGATCGGGGTGTTTACCGACTCTGACCGCGCCCTCAAGCCGATCCCCATCGGCGAAGAGCGACCGCTGACCGTGACCCCGGCCAAGCCGCTGGTCAAGGACAGCGAGCAGGTCGACGCCGGCATTGCCGGTGCCAGCGACCCGCTCAAAAGCATCGCCGATGACATCAGCGCGGCGTTCGGCGACTTGATCAGTTCCAACCAGATGACCGTGCGCGGCAACGAGTTGTGGGTCGAGATCGAACTCAACTCCAGCCTGTTGTTCGGCAGCGGCGACGCGATGCCCAGCGACATTGCGTTCAACATCATCGACAAGGTCGCCGCGATCCTCCGGCCCTTCGACAACCCGATCCACGTCGAAGGCTTCACCGACGATCAACCGATCCGTACCGCGCAATACCCGACTAACTGGGAACTGTCCTCGGCCCGTTCGGCAAGCATCGTGCGCATGCTGGCGATGCAGGGTGTGAACCCTGGTCGACTGGCGTCGGTGGGTTACGGCGAGTTCCAGCCGGTGGCCAACAACGCCACCGCCGAAGGCCGCGCACGCAACCGTCGCGTGGTGCTGGTGGTGTCACGCAATCTCGATGTACGCCGCAGCCTCACCGGCACCGGCACCGCCAATGCGAAACCGGATGCCGCGTTGAAGCGGGCTGGCACACAAACTGCACCGACCCCGGTCAAGTCGCCGGGACGAGAGAGCGCCGTCAATTCTCCGTCACCCGCATTAATACGTTGAGCTATTTCTCGGTCGACGTTTTCGACCGGGAGGAACAATCCGAATGAGAGTCTGGGCAGTTGCCAATCAAAAGGGTGGTGTCGGTAAAACCACTTCCTCCATCGCTTTAGCCGGTTTGCTGGCTGAGGCGGGCAAGCGCGTGGTTATGGTCGATCTCGATCCCCACGGCTCCATGACCAGTTACTTCGGTTACGACCCCGACAGCCTGGAACACAGCAGCTACGACCTGTTTCTGCACAAGGGCAGCGTGCCGCAAGGCTTGCCCGGTCAGTTGCTGATGCCCACCAGTGACGAACGCATTTCCCTGTTGCCATCGAGCACCGCGCTGGCCACCCTTGAGCGCCAGTCGCCGGGCCAGAGTGGTTTGGGCCTGGTAATCGCCAAGAGCCTGGCGCAATTGTGGCAGGACTTCGATTACGCCGTGATCGACAGCCCGCCGTTGCTCGGCGTGCTGATGGTCAATGCCTTGGCGGCCAGCCAGCAGTTGGTGATTCCGGTGCAGACCGAGCACCTGGCGGTCAAAGGCCTGGAACGCATGGTCAACACCTTGGCGATGATCAACCGCTCGCGCAAACAAGCGCTGCCGTTCAACATCGTGCCGACCCTGTTCGACCGCCGCACCCAGGCTTCTCTCGGGACCCTTCGCGTGTTGCGCGACAAGTACCCGGAAGAAATCTGGCAAGGCTACATTCCGATCGACACCCGCTTGCGTGACGCGAGCCGGGCAGGGTTGACGCCTTCGCAATTCGACGGCAAGAGCCGTGGCGTTCTCGCTTACCGCGCACTGCTCAAGCATCTGCTCGCCCAGCAACTTGTTCCGCAGGTGGCTTGAGATGAGCCTGATTCCTACGATGGTATTCGCATGACCCGGCCGGTGAAAGTCACCTCGCGTCCGCAACTGGCTCTTCAGTCCTATCTGGACGGCTTGCTGCAGGACGCAACCGAAGAGTTGCTGCCGGAAATCGAGGTGCTGCCCGAGGTTGTGGAGTCTGAAGCCGCTCTGGACGAGTTCCAGGCGGCGGTGCTCGAAGAGCAGGCTCGCGATGCGCAGACACCCGCAGTGGCCGCAGCCCCCATCGTCGCGCCAGTGGTGAAAGCACCGGTGGCCGTGATCGAAGCGCCGGCACCGATTCTGGCGCCCGTGTTGACGATTGCACCGTTGCTGCAAGCGTTGGTGCCGCCGGTGGTGGAAGTTCATCTGCCGCCGAGCAACACACCGCCTCCGGTGGAAACCGACGGTCGTCCGGCCTGGGCGGCCGAACCGTTCGAATGCCTATTGTTCGACGTCGCCGGGTTGACCCTGGCGGTGCCGCTGGTGTGCCTGGGCTCGATTTATTCTCTGGCCGGTCACGAGCTGACGCCGTTGTTCGGTCAGCCGGAGTGGTTCCTCGGGATCCTGCCGAGCCAGGCCGGCAACCTGAAAGTGCTGGATACCGCACGCTGGGTCATGCCGGACCGTTACCGCGACGATTTCCGCCAGGGCCTGCAATACGTTATTTCGGTTCAGGGCTACGAATGGGGGCTGGCAGTGCATCAGGTCAGCCGCTCGTTGCGCCTGGACCCGAATGAAATCAAATGGAGAAGTCACCGGGGGCAGCGGCCATGGCTTGCCGGCACGGTGATTGAACACATGTGCGCCTTGCTCGATGTTGCCGCACTGGCCGAATTGATCGCCAGCGGTGGGGCGAAGCACATGAGCGGCAGTAAGCCGAGCCACAAACCGACATAAAAAAACACGCATCGGCATTCAAGTGCCGGTGCACTGAATACACACCGCTAGGGCGGTTTTTCGAGGGGTCAGGGTATGAATGACAAGGCGACGGCGGCAAAAGGTTCCGAAGATCCGATCCTGCAATGGGTCACCTTCAAGCTGGACAATGAAACCTACGGCATCAACGTGATGCGCGTTCAGGAAGTCCTGCGCTACACCGAAATCGCTCCGGTGCCGGGTGCCCCGAGCTACGTGCTGGGCATCATCAACCTGCGCGGCAACGTGGTCACTGTGATCGACACCCGCCAGCGTTTCGGGCTGGGCACGGTCGACGTCAGCGACAACACTCGCATCGTCATCATCGAAGCCGACAAGCAAGTGGTCGGGATCATGGTCGACAGCGTGGCAGAAGTGGTTTACCTGCGTCAGTCGGAAATCGAGACCGCACCGAACGTCGGTAACGAAGAGTCCGCCAAGTTCATTCAAGGCGTGTGCAACAAGAACAACGAATTGCTGATCCTGGTCGAGCTGGACAAGATGATGAGCGAAGAAGAATGGTCGGAACTGGAGAGTATCTGATTGATTCTTGAGGTGGCTGTCATTGTCCTGTTCCTCTTGTGGGCAGGCACGCTGGTGATGTTCCTGGCGTACATCCGCGCTCAAAGGCAGATCGCCGCACAACAGGCCCAGGGCGATGCGCTGCGCGATCAGCGCATCAAGGACCTGGCCAAGCGCGTCGACGACTACCAGAGCGGCAATGTGCGCATGGGTGAAGACCTGCACGAGTTGCGCGCGGTGGTCGGGCCGTTGCCGGACAAACTGGCGCAGTTGGAGCAGCGTGATCCGTCGAGCCTTTCATTCGCCCAGGCCGCGCGTCTGGTGGGGATGGGGGCCAGCGTCGATGAGCTGACTCAGTCTTGCGGGTTGACCCAGGCTGAGGCGGAGTTGATGAGCAAGTTGCACAGAAACTGAGAAGAGCAAAAGATCATAGATCGCAGTCTTCGGCAGCTACAGGGGAGTACGTATTCCTGTAGCTGCCGAAGGCTGCGATCTATTGCGTTTAAACACCAATGAATAATCCGTCCTCAGATAGGGATTACGTTGCCGTAGTCCCCTGCCTATAGTTTTTCCGGATTCCTCCGGCTTGTGATCGCGCCTCGCCATCGGTAGCTTGATCATCAATTCCATGTTCCATCGCCGATGGACAACGAGGCTTGTTCCAGACATGTACGGTGCCAAGGAGGCCTATGCTCGATATTCTGCGTGGTACACCGCTATGGGTTTATGCGGTCTTTTTTATCCTGACTTGTTGCGGTGTTCTTGCCTGCTTCAAGAATCATGAATCGAAAAGATCTTTGCAGATCACACCGGCGATATTCGTTGCCATTTCCTTGGCGTCGCTGAAACTCTCCCAAGGCGCTGCAATCCCGCTCTCGGCATATGGACTAGGTTTGTTGGCTGGGTGGGTGCTGGCATTGCGCTTTTACTCGTACCACAACGTGGAACGCGAGGGGGACAGTCTGGTGCTGGGTGGCACCGTCAAGGTACTGCTTGTGTATTGGTGTTTCTTTGCCTGGCGTTACTACTGTGGTTACCAGGCGGCTATGCATCCGGAGCTGTCCAATGAGGTGCCGGTGGTGGCATGGTCAGCATTAGGGGCCGGACTTATAAATGGGTTGATTGTCGGTCGTAGCCTCAGGCTGTTGCGTTTTTTCAAGTCCGCTAACGTGAAGGCGGGGGGATGATGAGCAAGTTGCACAGAAACTGATTTTTGCGGTGTGATTTAGATCGCTATCGCGGGCAAGCCCGCTCCCACAGGATCTGTGTCGTACACAAATAGTGTGAACACCACCAATCACTGTGGGAGCGGGCTTGCCCGCGAAGGCATCCTCGAAACCTCAGTAATCGTCCCCGCGTTCAGTGACATCCTTCTCGACCCTCGGCGCTTGCGGATCCTGCCCCTCGGGAAACTTGCCCTTCAAATTCCACGCAAACGCAATAATCTCGGCAATCGTGCGGTACAACTCCTCGGGAATACTCTCTCCCAATTCCATCCGCGCCAGCAGTTTCACCAACTCGGCGTTCTCGTAAATTGGCACCTCATAATCCCGGGCGATCCGCAGGATTTCTTCAGCCAGTTCTTCGTCGCCTTTGGCGGTGAGGGTTGGGGCGTGGCTGCCGTCGTATTTGAGGGCGATGGCCTGGCGCGGTTCGGTGGTTTCGTTCATGCGGTTTCGTCGACCCAGCGTTGTTCGAGACGAGTTTGAGGGCCTTGTGGCGGTGTGCCGAGGTGGCAATCCAGATCGCCGACGTTCAGCCCTGACGCCAGCAGGCGTTCGCGCAGCCCGGCCAGATTGCTTTCGATCAGGCTTGCGGTGTACGGCCGTTCGGCCCACAGCTGACTGGAGAGGCTGCCCTTGATCAGTTGGGCCTGAATCTGCAGCGGCCCCAACGGTTCCATGTCGAATGCCAGCTCGACGCGCCACAACTGTTGCTTGGGCTCGCGCTCGTCGCGGCGTTCGTGGGGGTGTTCTTGCTCGGGCGCTTCTTCGCGCTGGAACTTGACCTGCAACGGCACGATGTCCTGCAAGTTGCGCATGGGGATTTCCAGCTGCCAGGTACTGAGCAGCCGGCCGTCGTCGGTGATGCCGGTCTGTTCCAGGCTCGACAGTTGATGGCTTTGCAGACGCGAGACGGCTGCCGCTGCCAGACGCAGCAAATGCTCCAGATCGTTTTCACCGTCCTGACTTTGCAACAGGCGTTCGGGCAGCGGAAAACTGGTCGGCGATGGCTTGGCACTGACCTGCCCGAGCAGGCCGAGGGCATTGCGCACGAAACTCGGCATAGCCTGGACCAGGGTGTTGGCGGCAATGATCGCATTGAGATTGGTGTTGGTCGGCAGACCCGGCGTCAGCTGGGCGATCAGCTTGAGCAGGTCGCCTTTCATGTCTGGCGTCAGCGTCGGGTTTTGTCCGGTCAGTAATTTGGCTTCGAGAAACAGGCCGCTATTGGCCAGCGCCTGGGCCAGGCCTTTGGGCGTACTCAATTGTTGGGCGTCCGGCAGGCCAGCGAGCAGTTTGTCCACGGCGGCGCGCAGGTCACTGGAGGTCTGATCCGATGGCGGCAGGTTTTGCAGGACTTTGATCAAGCCGTCCAGAGAACCCTGGCGACTTTGTTGGCTGACCAATTGTTGCGTCACCGCCAACTGTTCCTGACGGCTGCTCAGCGGCACGAATTTGAGTGTCTGGGTGTCTTGCACCAAGGCGCTCAGCAAGGTGCCGATGCGCAGCGGCGTCGGGCTGTCGATGCTCAAGGTGCTGCCGCTCAGCGCGGTGTTGAGCAGGCTCACCATCGAGCGAAACGCCGTCGGCTGACCCGGCACCTGCGGCATCACTTGAGAGGTCAGCACTTTGCCTTGCAGCAGGGTGCCGACCGGCAGCTGTGCCGTGTCGATACGAGTAAGGGTGGCGACGTTGGAGGCGATGGTCTGTTGCACCGTGACCGCCAGATTGCCCGCCGACGGCTGGGTGATCGACAGGCTGGTGCCTTGGGGTAACGGCTGAGTGCTGGTGGCCTGGACCGTGGTCTGGCGGCCGCTGTCGAGGGTGACCTTGAGCAACAGTTGAAAGGTCTGATCCGCCTGCTTGAGCGACAGCACTTCGGCCTTGGCGGTCTGACCGGCCGTGATCAGGCCCTCCATCGGCGTCAGCAGATTGAGCAACTCGCCGCTGATCACCAACGGACGCGCAGTCGCCGGGGTGGTTGGCGGGAGCGGGAGGATGTTCATTTCGCCTGTCATACGCGGACACAACCTGAGGAAATTGCACTCTTGAGAGTGAGACACGGCATGTATAATGCCGCCCGTCTTCCGCTGAGTGGCGAAAACATTGCAATTGATTGACGCAGCTCTCTAGAACAAGCCGTCATTGCATCTATGCTGCATCTCTTTAACGGCCGCGCCAGAGCCGACTTGAACCGTATAAGGCCCGTGAACCCTTGACCAGTCCTGTCCTGCAAACCGTTGCCCTTGCCTGTGAGCGAGACCTTCGGCTGCTCTTCGAAAATCTCGAATTGCGACTGGCCAGTGGCGAAATGTTACAGATCAGCGGCCCCAACGGCAGTGGCAAGACCAGCCTGTTACGTCTGTTGTGCGGCTTGATGCACCCGACCGCCGGTCAAGTGTTGCTCAACGGCCAGCCATTGAACGAACAACGCAGCGAACTGGCGCGTAACCTGCTGTGGATCGGCCATGCCGCCGGGATCAAGGATTTGTTGACCCCCGAGGAAAACCTCAGTTGGCTCTGTGCCTTGCACCAACCGGCCTCCCATGAGGCGATCTGGCAAGCGCTGGCGGCGGTGGGGCTGCGTGGTTTCGAGGATGTTCCCTGCCATACCTTGTCTGCCGGCCAGCAACGTCGTGTGGCGTTGGCGCGGTTGTACCTGGACAGCCCGCCGCTGTGGATTCTCGACGAGCCGTTCACCGCGCTCGACAAACAAGGCGTGGCGCAACTCGAAGAACACCTGGCCGCACACTGTGAGCGCGGCGGCATGGTAGTGCTGACCACTCACCACACGCTGAGCCGGATGCCGGCCGGCTATCGCGACATTGATTTGGGGAACTGGGCCGTATGAGTGTTTTCGGCCTGTTGGTCGCCCGTGAGGCCCGTTTGCTGTTCCGCCGTCCTGCCGAATTGGCGAACCCGTTGGTATTTTTCGCCATCGTCGTTTCCTTGTTCCCATTGGCGGTCGGTCCCGAGACTCAATTGTTGCAAACCTTGTCTCCGGGGTTGGTCTGGGTGGCGGCGCTTTTATCGGTTTTGCTCTCGCTGGATGGGCTTTTCCGCAGTGATTTCGAAGACGGGTCCCTTGAACAGTGGGTCCTTTCGTCGCACCCTCTGCCTCTTCTGGTGCTGGCAAAAGTGCTGGCACACTGGGCCTTTTCCGGCCTGGCACTGGTTTTGCTCGCGCCGTTGCTGGCGCTGATGCTTGGTTTGCCTGCCGCTTGTCTGCCGGTGTTGCTGCTTTCTTTATTGCTCGGTACACCAGTGTTGAGCCTGCTCGGTGCGGTGGGCGCGGCGCTGACGGTAGGATTGAAGCGTGGTGGCCTGTTGCTGGCGCTGCTGATTCTGCCGCTGTACATCCCGGTGTTGATTCTCGGCAGTGGCGCCTTGCAGGCGACCTTGCAGGGCATGCCGGCGACCGGTTATCTCTTGTGGCTTGGTAGCCTGACCGCCCTGGCGATAACCCTGACACCTTTTGCAATAGCTGCTGGCCTGAAGATCAGTGTCGGCGAATAATAATGAGGTCTGGTTATTTTTTAACCACTTCTTTTGAAGAAAGGCCGACCCTTTGGCTGTTTCGTGATAACGAGCAGCAACCGTGATGGAAACAGCAATGAACTGGACCTGGTTTCATAAGCTCGGCTCGCCCAAATGGTTTTACGGCATCAGCGGCAAATGGCTGCCATGGCTGAGCGTCGCGGCGTTGCTGCTGATCGGCATTGGCGTGGTCTGGGGCTTGGCCTTCGCGCCGCCGGACTACCAGCAAGGCAATAGCTTTCGAATCATCTATATCCACGTTCCCGCCGCCATGCTGGCGCAGTCGATCTACGTGATGCTGGCCGTGTGCGGCATTGTCGGGCTGGTGTGGAAAATGAAGCTGGCCGACGTCGCCCTGCAATGCGCCGCGCCGGTCGGTGCCTGGATGACCGCGGTGGCGCTGGTTACCGGGGCGATCTGGGGCAAACCGACCTGGGGTTCATGGTGGGTCTGGGATGCGCGACTTACGTCCATGTTGATTCTGCTGTTTCTGTACTTCGGTCTTATTGCGCTGGGCAACGCCATCAGCAATCGTGACAGCGCGGCCAAGGCCTGCGCGGTGCTGGCGATTGTCGGTGTGATCAACATCCCGATCATCAAATACTCGGTGGAGTGGTGGAACACCCTGCACCAGGGCGCGACGTTCACCCTCACCGAAAGACCGGCGATGCCCGCCGAGATGTGGCTGCCACTGCTGCTGACGGTGCTGGGTTTCTACTGTTTCTTCGGCGCGGTGCTGTTGCTGCGCATGCGCCTTGAAGTGCTCAAGCGCGAAGCCCGGGCGAGTTGGGTGAAATCCGAAGTGCAGAACAGTCTGGAGGCCGCTCGATGAGTTTCGCGTCATTCGGCGACTTTCTCGCCATGGGCCATCACGGCCTGTATGTCTGGTCAGCCTATGGCATTAGCCTGGCGGTGCTGGCCCTTAACGTGGCGGCGCCGATCCTGGCCCGCAAGCGGTATCTGCAACAAGAGGCGCGACGTCTGCGCCGGGAGAACGACCAGTGAATCCGCTGCGTAAAAAGCGTCTTGTCATCATTTTCGCGATCCTGGTCGGTGTCGGCGCTGCCGTCGGCCTGGCCCTGAGTGCCCTGCAGCAGAACATCAATCTGTTTTACACCCCGACCCAGATCGCCAATGGCGAAGCCCCACAAGACACGCGCATCCGCGCAGGCGGCATGGTCGAAAAAGGTTCGCTGCAACGTTCCGGCGACTCCCTGGACGTGAAATTCATCGTCACCGACTTCAACAAATCCGTGACCATCAGCTACCGAGGCATCCTTCCGGACCTGTTCCGCGAAGGGCAGGGTATCGTTGCCCTCGGCAAGCTCAACGCTGACGGCGTGGTGGTGGCCGACGAAGTGCTGGCCAAGCACGACGAGAAGTACATGCCGCCGGAAGTGACCAAGGCGTTGAAAGACAGTGGTCAGTCGGCACCTACGCCAGCCAAGGAGGGCTAAC
This sequence comes from Pseudomonas sp. GGS8, assembly GCF_024168645.1. Classification (NCBI taxonomy): domain Bacteria; kingdom Pseudomonadati; phylum Pseudomonadota; class Gammaproteobacteria; order Pseudomonadales; family Pseudomonadaceae; genus Pseudomonas; species Pseudomonas sp. GGS8. Next base: position 3,670,724 of record NZ_JALJWF010000001.1, read on the forward strand.
GGATGACTTCCGCACTTTTCAGTTCAGGGTTGTTCATCCCCGAACTCGGCCATCTGGCCATGATCCTGGCGCTGTGTTTCGCGCTGGTGCAGGCCGTGGTGCCGTTGCTCGGTGCCTGGCGCGGCGACCGCTTGTGGATGAGCCTGGCCCGGCCGGCCGCATGGGGACAGTTCGCTTTTTTGCTGTTTGCTTTCGGTTGCCTGACCTATGCGTTCATGGCGGACGACTTCTCCGTTGCTTATGTGGCCAGCAACTCCAACAGCGCGCTGCCGTGGTACTACAAGTTCAGCGCCGTATGGGGCGCTCACGAAGGTTCGTTACTGTTGTGGGCGCTGATCCTCGGCGGCTGGACCTTCGCGGTATCGGTATTCTCCCGGCAGTTGCCGCAAGTGATGCTGGCTCGGGTGCTGGCGGTGATGGGCATGATCAGCACCGGTTTCCTGCTGTTTCTGATCCTGACGTCCAACCCGTTCACCCGGATCCTGCCGCAGATGCCGGCGGACGGGCGCGATCTTAATCCTCTGCTGCAAGACATCGGCCTGATTGTTCATCCGCCGATGCTGTACATGGGTTATGTCGGCTTCTCCGTGGCCTTCGCCTTCGCCATCGCCGCGCTGTTGGGCGGTCGTCTCGATGCGGCGTGGGCGCGCTGGTCACGTCCGTGGACCATCGTTGCCTGGGCCTTTCTCGGTATCGGTATCACGCTGGGTTCCTGGTGGGCCTACTACGAACTCGGCTGGGGCGGCTGGTGGTTCTGGGATCCGGTAGAAAACGCCTCCTTCATGCCTTGGCTGGTGGGCACGGCGCTGATTCACTCGTTGGCGGTCACGGAAAAACGTGGCGTGTTCAAGAGCTGGACCGTGTTGTTGGCCATCGCCGCGTTCTCGTTGAGCCTGCTGGGGACTTTCCTGGTGCGTTCCGGGGTGCTGACCTCGGTTCACGCCTTTGCCTCCGATCCTGCGCGTGGCGTGTTCATCCTGATTTTCCTGCTGTTTGTGGTCGGCGGTTCGCTGACGCTGTTCGCCTTGCGCGCTCCGGTGGTCAAGAGCCATGTCGGCTTCAACCTCTGGTCCCGGGAAACCCTGCTGCTGGGCAACAACCTGGTGCTGGTGGTGGCTGCTTCGATGATCCTGCTCGGCACCTTGTACCCGCTGATCCTTGATGCGATGACCGGCGCGAAACTGTCGGTCGGCCCGCCGTACTTCAACGCGCTGTTCATTCCGTTGATGGCGATACTGATGGCGGTGATGGCGGTCGGTATGCTGGTGCGCTGGAAAGACACCCCGGTCAAATGGCTGATGAGCATGCTGACCCCGGTGTTGCTTGGCAGCGCTGCGCTGGCCGTGGTGGCGGGCGTCGCTTACGGCGATTTCAACTGGGCGGTGTTGGCGACCTTCATGCTGGCTGCCTGGGTGTTGTTGGCCGGTGTGCGGGATATCCTCGACAAGACCCGTCACAAGGGCCTGATCAAAGGCCTGCCAACCCTGACTCGCAGCTATTGGGGCATGCAAATCGCGCATTTGGGCATTGCCGTGTGCGCGCTGGGTGTCGTGTTGTCGAGCCAGAACAGCGCCGAGCGTGATCTGCGCCTGGCACCGGGTGAGTCCATGAGCCTGGCCGGTTATCAGTTTGTATTCGAAGGCGCCAAGCACTTCGAAGGCCCGAACTTCACCTCCGACAAGGGCACCATCCGGGTGATCCGCGACGGTAAGGAAGTCAGCGTGCTGCACCCGGAAAAACGCCTGTACACCGTGCAGAGCTCGATGATGACCGAGGCGGGGATCGACGCCGGTTTCACCCGTGATCTGTACGTCGCACTGGGCGAGCCGTTGGGCGAGGGCGCCTGGGCGGTTCGCGTGCACGTCAAACCGTTCGTGCGCTGGATCTGGTTCGGTGGGCTGCTCACAGGAGTAGGCGGGTTGTTGGCGGCGCTGGATCGCCGTTATCGAGTCAAGGTAAAAAGCCGCGTGCGTGAAGCGCTCGGCATGACGGGAGCCACCGCATGAGACGTTGGTTGATGCTGTTGCCGCTGGCGATTTTTCTGGTGGTTGCTGTTTTCTTGTATCGGGGGCTGTACCTGAACCCGGCCGAGTTGCCCTCGGCGATGATCGACAAACCATTCCCGGAGTTTTCCCTGCCCTCGGTACAGGGCGAAAAAAACCTGACCAGAGCAGACATTCTGGGTAAACCGGCACTGGTCAATGTATGGGGCACCTGGTGCATTTCCTGCCGGGTCGAGCACCCGGTGTTGAACAAACTGGCCGAGAAGGGCGTGGTGATCTACGGCATCAACTACAAGGACACCAATGCAGACGCCTTGAAGTGGCTGGCCGAGTTCCATAACCCGTATCAACTGGACGTCCGTGACGATGAAGGCACCTTGGGCCTGAACCTCGGCGTGTACGGCGCACCGGAAACCTTCTTCATTGACGCCAAGGGCATCATCCGCGACAAATTCGTCGGGGTGATCGACGAGCAAGTCTGGCGCGAAAAACTGGCGGCCAAGTATCAGGCGCTGGTCGACGAGGCCAAGCCATGAAGCGCTGGATTGCCGCCGTTGTTCTGGGGTTGAGCATGGCCGGTGTGGCCCACGCGGCCATCGATACTTATGAGTTCGCCAAAGAGGGCGATCGCGAGCGTTTTCGCGAGCTGACCAAAGAGCTGCGTTGCCCCAAGTGCCAGAATCAGGACATCGCCGATTCCAACGCACCGATCGCCGCCGACCTGCGCAAAGAGATTTTCCGCATGCTCGGCGAGGGCAAGGACAACCAGCAGATCATCGACTTCATGGTCGACCGCTACGGTGATTTCGTCCGCTACAAGCCTGCCCTCAACGCCAAGACCGCATTGCTCTGGTTCGGCCCGGCCGGCCTGCTGCTGGGCGGTTTTGTGATCATTGCCGTGATCGTCCGCCGTCGTCGCGTGCAACGCGCCGACAGCCCGGACGGGCTTTCTTTAGATGAGCGTGAGCGCCTCGACCACCTGTTGGATAAAACCAAGCATGATTGATTTCTGGCTCGCTGCAGGTCTGCTGCTTCTGGTAGCCCTGAGTTTTTTGCTGATCCCCGTTCTGCGTGATCGTCGCGCCCAGCTTGAAGAAGATCGTACGGCGCTCAACGTCGCGCTGTATCAGGAGCGCGTGGCTGAGTTGCAGACTCAGCAGGAAGAAGGCGTACTCAACGCCGAACAAATGGATGCCGGCCGCGCCGAAGCCGCCCGTGAACTGCTGGCCGACACCGAAGGCGTCGAGGCACCGCGAGTGTCGCGTCTGGGCAAACCATTGCCATTGCTGGCGGCGATTCTGGTGCCGGTGCTGGGCCTTGGGCTGTACCTGCATTTCGGTGCCAGCGACAAAGTCGAGCTGACCCGCGAGTTCGCCCAGGCGCCGCAGTCGATGGAAGAAATGACCCGTCGCCTGGAGCGTGCGGTGGCCGCCCAACCGGACTCGGCCGAAGGTCTGTACTTCCTCGGCCGTACTTACATGGCTCAGGACCGCCCTGGCGATGCGGCGAAGATCTTCGAACGCACCGTGAACCTGGCCGGTCGCCAGCCGGAACTGCTCGGGCAGTGGGCTCAGGCTCAATACTTTGCCGATGGCAAAAAGTGGTCGGACAAGGTCCAGAGCCTGACCGACGAAGCGCTGAAAGCCGATCCGAAGGAAGTCACCAGTCTCGGTCTGCTGGGCATCGCGGCCTTTGAAGGCGAGCGTTATCAGGACGCCATTGACTACTGGAATCGCCTGCTGGTGCAACTGCCACCGGATGACCAATCCCGTGTTGCGCTGCAAGGCGGCATCGCTCGGGCCGCCGAGAAGCTTGAAGCCAGCGGCGGCAAGGTTGCCCAGGCGCCTGCGGCCAAAGCTGCAGCAATGCTCAAGGTGCATGTCGATCTTGCTCCGGACTTGAAAGCCAAGGTCCAGCCCGGCGACAGCGTGTTCATCTTCGCCCGCGCCATCTCCGGCCCGCCCGCACCGCTGGCCGCCAAGCGTCTGACGGTCGCCGACTTGCCGGCAACCGTCGAGCTGGGCGATGCCGATGCAATGATGCCCCAGTTGAAACTGTCGAACTTCTCTGAAGTCCAACTAGTTGCGCGCATCTCCCGCGCCGGCAAGCCGACTGCCGGCGAGTGGATCGGTCGTAGCCAACCCTTGGCCACCAGCACCACCGCGCCACAAAAACTGACCATCGACAGCCCGGATAAATAACAGGAAACAACACCATGACCGCCATCGCCCGTATCACTCTCCTCAGTATGGTTTTGGGGCTAAGCGCGTGTGCGGTCCAGCAGCCCGAGCCCACACGGCTGCCGCCAATACCGCCTTCGGGGCCGAGCACCAAACCGGCTCCAACGACGACACCGAGCAAACCGGTCAAGCCGTCCAAACCGGTGCCACGCACCTCCGCCAGCTTCGCTCCGCCACCGGGCGGCAACAGCCATTGGGATGCGAAACTCGGTGTTTACGTCCTCGACAATCAAACCAACACCTTCTACCGCCAGCGCACCTATTACCGCTGGAACAACGGCTGGAGCCGCTCGATCAGCCCGAACGGGCCGTGGGAAGAGACGGATATCCATGGAGTGCCGGGTGGGTTGGGCAGACAATTCGGGCAGTAAATGGAAACGGCGATCTGAGGATCGCCGTTTTGCTTTCTGGAGTTTATGAAAGGCGATTAAAGAATGGCCTGATAGTGGGTCAACGCCTTGCTCGACCGAGTCAGGCCTTGACGCAACAGCAGTTCGAGATAAGTGCTGACATCCATCGGCGGCATCTTTAGCTGTTTGCGTTGCCGTTGTGCTGCCGCGACAACTGCTGCCGGGTCCAGATCAAAGAGGTTATCGACGAACTCGTCAGGATGCTGGGCTTCGATGCCAAAAGGTCCCAGTGTTTCATCCGGAAAATCTTTCTGGTTAAAGGTCACGATGACACTGGCATTGCAGCGTATAGCAGCAGCCAGAACATGTCGGTCATCGACATCAGGCAGTGTTAGCCCTTCGATCAGCTTTTCGTAACCGTATACGCAAGCATCGGGTATGGCCTGATCCATCAAGTCGGACGTGCGATCCAATTGCTCTCTTGTCAGGTCTGGACGGTTTTTCAGCAGATTGCGCTTCCATTCGTTATGTATCTCCAGTGACCATCGCGCCCTGAAACGCCCGGAGAGCGCGAGCCACATCAGAAAATCTCTCAAGGGCGCGGGGTACAAAACACATGCGTCATATACAGCGGTAAAAGAGGAGTGCCTCACTCGTATCCTGTCCTTAACGCTTGTGCCTGCTCGGCGAGAAGCGTCATTGCTTGCTCGCTGGCTATGTCGCGCCGGGTTTTATAGTCCATCAAATCGGCAAAGCGCACACGTCGGTGCTTGCCGGTTTTGTGGTAGGACAACTCACCGGACTCCAGCAGTTTGATCAGGTGCGGGCGTGAGACATTGAGCAAGTCCGCCGCTTCCTGGGTGGTCAGTTCAGCGTGAACCGGGACCACTTTGACGGCGTTGCCTGCAGCGAGCTCTGCCAAGATGTCGACAAGCAACCGAAGCGCTGAGGTGGGAAGTTCGACGCTGTGTGCTTCATTCTGCTCATCGAAAATCTGGATGTGCTGAGTTTCGAATTGGGTGGCGAGGTAGGCAGCCAAGGCGCGCTGACCTTCGATAGCGGCCTGGACCTCACGCTCCATGGGCAGGTTGAGGGGGGGATGGATAACTGGTGACATGATGCTTTCCAATATTCTGAATAATCGATATTGGAAGGCTATTCGAATCAAACGAAAATCGCAATAAACGAAACGACCGGCTTTTCAGCTCCTTATGCAAGTCGCGTTAGTGCTGGAAATCGGGTGTGTGGGCTTGCTCGTGAAGGCGGTGTGACATTTGGCAGAGATGTCGACTGACTTGGCGCTTTCGCGGGCAAGCCCGCTCACACAGGGGCTTACGTTTGTTCACGATGCTTCTAACGTTGTTGCACCGCCGCCAGTGCCGGCTTCTCCGACACACTCAAAAACCGCAACAACGCCAGCAACGGAAACACGCTACCGACAATCACGATCCACAACCAGCCACCGTGTTCGTACACCGCACTGGCCACCGATGAGCCGAACGCGCCGCCGATGAAGATGCTGGTCATGTACAGCGCATTCAGACGGCCGCGGCTCTTGGCGTCGAGGGTGTAGACGGCGCGCTGGCCGAGGACCATGTTCATTTGCACGCAGAAATCCAGCACCACGCCCGTCACGGCCAGGCCGATGACACTGTAGGCCGGGTGGATGAAGGCCGGCAGGAAGCTCAGGCTGGCGAACAGCATCGCCAGTAGTGAGGCGAGGCGGGTGTGGCCGGCATCGGCCAGTCGACCGGCGATGGGCGCGGCAATCGCGCCGATGGCTCCCACCAGGGCGAAGATCGCGATCTGGGTTTGCGACAAGCCATGATTGCGCGCCAGTTCCAGCGGCACGGCGGTCCAGAACAGGCTGAACGTGGCGAACATGCAACCCTGATAAAACGCCCGCTGACGCAACACCGGTTGCTGGCGCAGCAGTGTCCAGAGTGAGCCCAGTAACTGGCCATAAGAGGCGCTGTGATCAGGCTGGCGCTTGGGCACCGTCAGGGCCAGGACGACGCTGATCGCCGCCATCAACACCGAGGCGATGACGAACATCGCGCGCCAGCCGAAGTGGTCCGCCACTACGCTGGACACCGGCCGTGCCAGCAGAATCCCCAGCAGCAGACCGCCCATGATTCCGCCGACCACGCGGCCGCGCGACGCTTCCGGCGTCAGGTGGGCGGCCAGCGGAATCAGGATCTGCACCGACACCGAACTGAACCCCACCAACAACGAGACCAGCAGAAAAACGTTTGGCTGATCGGTGAACGCTGCGCCCAGCAGACTGGCAATCGCCACCACGGTGGTGATGATCATCAAGCGGCGGTTTTCCAGCAGATCACCCAGTGGCACCAGGAAGAACAGGCCGAGCGCGTAACCAATTTGCGTCAGCGAAACGATCAGGCTGGCCATGGTGTCGGTCAGGCCGATGTCCGGCGCGATCAGGCCGATGATCGGCTGGGCGTAGTAGATGTTGGCGACGATCGCGCCACAGCAGAAGGCAAAGAGCAGCACCATCCCTCGGGTCATTGTCGCGGCACCGTGGGGCACCTGAGTCGCTGAATTCATAACGTGGGCTCGCTGAACAAGAGAAATTGAGCAGAGGCTAATGGGCTGGCTAGAGCGGCGGAAGAGGGTTTGGAGTGATAGTAATCATTCCTTTGCGCAATGAGCGGCGCAGGTGTGAACGGTCTGCGGATGAATCTGTGCCCGACCAGCGGGATCCGATGATACATTCACTCTTCTTCGATAGCGTGCTTATGTTCTCTTTCGTTCCATAAACCGGAAGGCACTTCAACATGAATGCGATGTTCCGTCACCTGACCCGCGGGGCTTCAGTTGTTACCCTGATCAGCTTGTTTACGGTAGGTCTTGTTCAGGCCGCCGATGTGCCGCCGGGCATGCGTATCGGTGTGCGCGGAGAGATTACCGGCATCAGCGCCGACGTTATGAAAGTCCACGTCAATAGCGGCGAAAACGTGGTGATCAACCTGACCAAAGACACCAAAATCCGCGCCGTCAGCCTGGCCAATATCGAAGACATCAAGCCCGGCAGCTACATCGGCTCGGCTGCCGTGCCGCAGGAGGATGGCACGCTCAAGGCGCTGGAAGTCCACGTCTTCCCGCCGGAGCTGGCCGGCAGCGGTGACGGCCATCGGCCTTTTGATTTGGTCAAGGGCAGCAGCATGACCAATGGCAGCGTAGGCGATCTGGTGGTCAGCAATGGCCGGGTTCTGACCGTCAACTATAAAGGCGGCCAACAAACAATTCTGGTGCCGGAGGATGTGCCGATCGTCAATCTGGTGCCGGGGGATCGCAGCTTGCTAAAAGCGGGTGTGAAGATCGTGACGTTTGTGACCCAGAGTGCCGATGGGACACTGACTGCTCAATCCATTTCGGCCGGCAAGGACGGCGTGACACCGCCGATGTAGCGGTATCCCACAAAAAAGGCGACCTTCACAGGTCGCCTTTTGATTGAGTTCAGGAATTACTGACCGCTGTAAATCTGGTCGAAAACCCCACCATCATTGAAGTGGGTCTTCTGCACGGTGCGCCAGTCACCGAAGGTCTTCTCCACCGACAGGAAATCCACTTTCGGGAAGCGATCGGTGTACTTGGCCAACACCGCCGGATCACGTGGACGCAGGTAGTTGGCAGCCGCAATCTCCTGACCTTCCGGCGACCACAGGTATTTCAGATATTCCTCGGCAGCGGCGCGAGTGCCTTTCTTCTCGACGACTTTGTCGACCACCGACACCGGCGGCTCGGCTTCAGCGGAAACACTCGGGTAAATCACTTCGAACTGATCACGACCAAATTCGCGAGCAATCATTTCCGCTTCGTTTTCGAAGGTCACCAGCACATCGCCGATCTGGTTGGTCATGAAGGTAGTCGTGGCGGCGCGGCCACCGGTATCCAGCACCGGTGCTTGTTTGAACAGTTTGCCGACGAAGGCTTTTGCCTTGTTTTCGTCACCGCCGTTTTTCAGCACATAGCCCCAGGCCGAGAGGTAGGTGTAGCGACCGTTGCCCGAGGTTTTCGGGTTGGGGACGATCACCTGCACGCCGTCCTTGAGCAGATCCGGCCAGTCTTTCAGAGCTTTGGGGTTGCCTTTGCGCACGATGAACACGGTGGCCGAGGTGAACGGCGCGCTGTTGTTCGGCAGGCGTGTGACCCAGTTGTCCGGCACCAGTTTGCCGTTGTCCGCCAGGGCGTTGATGTCGGTGGCCATGTTCATGGTGATGACGTCAGCCCGGCAGGCCATCGATCACTGAACGGGCTTGTTTGCTGGAGCCGCCGAAGGACATCTGCAGCGTGATGTTTTCGTTGTGCTCGGCTTGCCAGTGTTTCTGGAAGGCCGCGTTGTAGTCCTTGTAGAAATCTCGCATCACGTCGTAGGAGACATTCAGCAGGGTCGGTGCAGCCTGAGCCACGCTGCTCAAGGCCAGGCCAGCGGCCAGAAGTGAGGCGCCAAAGAGTTTTTTCACTGCGCATTCCTTGTGTTATCAAACATGTTCTTTGGAAAGTGTCGGAAATTTGCCAGCGACTATAGCCGGGCTTTAATAGTCGTTTAAAGATTAAAAAACACTTTGCTTATTCCTGTTTCTTGAACAACGCATTGCCACAACGGGAGCAGAACGCCGCGCCATGTTCGTGGCTGTTTTTCTTGCAGACCGGGCAGTCGTGTTGCAGTTGTTCGCCGCGCATGGCGTTGGCCAGTTCCGCAGTGAAGATTCCCGTCGGCACGGCGATGATCGAGTAACCAGTGATCATCACCAGGGATGAAATCACCTGACCCAGCGGCGTCTTCGGCACGATGTCGCCAAAGCCTACGGTGGTCAGCGTGACGATAGCCCAATAGATGCCTTTGGGGATGCTGGTGAAGCCGTGTTCCGGGCCTTCGATCACGTACATCAAGGTGCCGAACACCGTCACCAGGGTGCTGACGCTGAGCAAAAACACCACGATCTTCTGCTTGCTACCGCGTAGCGCCGCCATCAAATAGTTGGCTTGTTTCAGATACGGGCTGAGCTTGAGCACGCGGAAAATCCGCAACATCCGAATGATCCGGATGATCAGCAGGTACTGCGCATCGCTGTAATACAGCGCGAGAATGCCGGGCACGATCGCCAGCAAATCCACCAACCCATAGAAGCTGAAGGCGTAGCGCAAGGGTTTGGGCGAGCAGTACAGGCGCAGGCCGTATTCGACGGCGAAAATGATGGTGAAGCCCCACTCGATGTACGCCAGCACGTCGGCGTAGTTCTGGTGAACGCTGTCGATGCTGTCGAGAATCACGATCACCAGGCTGGCGAGGATGATCAGCAGCAAGGTGCTGTCGAAGCGCCGACCGGCCACTGTGTCGCTCTGGAAAATTATGACGTAGAGGCGACGGCGCCAGTCGTTGTTGCTTTCCATAAGGTATTGCCCAATCCGAAAATGAGAGAAGCCTGGGTGATTGGCGAGGATTGCGCAAGCTGGACGCTGGGTACGCCATGTCCAGCCGGTCCTGGCCGTTCATGGCTTAAGAAATTGACTATCTCGTCGATATATCGACTTCCCACAGACCAAAACCCTTTGTCTTGATGTGCGGCTTGGATTTCAGGCGATGGATTTCAGAACCTCACGGAAGTGATATGGATAATAAGTTTTTCAAGAAGAGCGTGCTGGCAATGGTTGTCAGTGCTTCGACCGTTCAGGCATTTGCCAGCGAGTACGACCTGAGCCAGGGTTTCAAGGACTGGACGGGTCAACCCCTCAGTGAAACCTTGACCCTGACCGGGCAACGAACCCGCCAGAGCAATACGGACAACACAGGTGTCACGTTCTTCCAGAACACTGTCGCGGGCTCACTCATTAACCGGGGCGACTTCACTTTCGACGCTCAAGGCGCGACAGTGACCGGGATCGGACTGGATGTCAGTTTCCGCAACACCAGCGGCAGCAACATTCAGGGTGACTTCATCAATGCCGGCAAGCTTTCTCTTTCCAACGTGAATAGCGCTGAGGGAATCGAGATCGCCAATACCACTATCACCGGCAATGTCATCAACGCCGGGACTGTCTCCATCACCCAGGCATCGGGAGCCAATATCTATGGCGAGCCTGAGGGTATCTACCTCCATGGGACCACTATTGGCGGCGATCTGATCAACAGTGGTGTTGTCGACGTGCAGGGCAACTATGCCGTGGGGCTGATTCTGGATTCCCATTCCGGGCAACCCGTGAGCATCGCCGGCAAGCTTCTCAACTCAGGAACGATTCGTGCCACGGGTCAGAACGCCTCCGCTTTTCATGTCGAGACCCAAACCAGCGCGTTGAGGATCGAGAACAGCGGCTCGATCATGAGCGTCGGCAAGAACGCCGAGGCTATCGGGTTTTTGGATGGTTCAGTCGATTATTTGCTCAACACCGGGACTATTGAGGCATCGGGTGAAGACGCCGTTGGCATCAAGCTCGGGGGTGCCACTTTCACGCAGAATGCTGTGTCTGGCGCTCGGGGCATTATCAACTCCGGCAATATCATTGCGGACGGTGTTGCGATCCGGGTCGATGCGGACCAGGTATCAGCGTTCGAGATCAACCAGCAAGGTGGCGAAATTCGCAGCAATCATGCGGCGGCTATCGATGGCGCAGGGTTGGCGCAACTGAACTGGACCGGCGGTGCAATCAAGGGCGATCTGCTCAATCTCAATGGGGTGAATGTTGCGGGTCAAGCCAATTACACCGGTAGTAAAATTGGCAGTACGGTATCTGTGACGTCAGGCTCTCTGAATCTGCAAAATCAGGGCGTCGTGATTACCGGTGACCTGAACGTCGGAGCCAACAGTGGTATCGATATGTTGCTTTCGGATCGCGTCACCCCCGGTACGCCTTATTTGACGGTGGACGGCAAGGCTACCTTCGCCCAGTCCTCCACAGTGACGTTGAATGCCAAACCAGGTGATTTCACACCGACCGCTGCCGGCACTCAATACACGCTGGTCAAGGCCGGCAGCCTGCAGAACAACGGGTTGAGTGTGACCAGTTCGTCCTCGTTGTTGAACGTCGCCAGCTATACAACCGATGCCCAGACCGTCAATGCGCTGGTCACACTGAAAAGTGACAGTCAGGTGGATGAAGAGCAGGGGAATATTGGCACCTCCCGCAGCACCCGCCAGATCCTCAATCGCTTCAAGAATGGCCCGCTGGGACAATTGAACAGTGATGATGCGGTCTTCAAAGCCTTTGCCAACGCCTCTTCCCAAGAGGCGCTGGCGAAGCTCGGTGAGCAGCTGGCGCCGGAAGTCAGCCGTGGGGCGGTCAATGCGGCAGTATCGGGTCAGGCAATGATGAATGGAGCGATCAACAACCGCGTGTCCGGCCTGCGCTCGGGGCTCTCATCTGGGGATTCGCTGACAGATACCGGCGTGTGGGTTCAGGGGTTGAGCAGCAACCAGGATCAGGACAGCCGTGATGCAGTCGCCGGTTATTCGGCCAACAGCAGCGGTATTGCTGTCGGGGCGGACGGCAAGCTGAATGCCAACTCCACCGTGGGGCTGGCCTATTCGTATCTGAATACCAACGTCACCTCCGATACTGGAAATAAAACCGATGTACAGGGCCAGGCATTGACGCTGTACGGTAGCTGGGATCTGCGCAACTGGTTTGTCGATGGCAGCCTCAGTTATGGGCGCAATGACAATGACAGCAAACGTTATATTGCCGATAGCGCGGCCAAAGCCAGCTACAACAGTGACGCATGGGCACTGAGTGCCTTGAGCGGTTATACCTTCAAACTCACTGACCAACTGATTGTCGAACCGCGTGTCGCCGCACGTTACACCAATATTCAGCTGGACAGCTTTAATGAGCATGGCTCATCGGCCGCCTTGCACTCCAATGCCCAGCGCTTCGAAATTGGCGAGTTGGGCGCCGGGTTGCGAATGGCCGCTGACGTGCCATTGCTCAATGGCACCCTCACACCTGAAGCGAGCGTGATGGCTTACCACGACTTTATCGGTGACCAGATCAATCAGACCTCCAGTTTCATCTTGGGAGGCTCGCCTTTCATTGTCGCCGGAGCCAGTCCGGTGCGTGATAGTTATGAAGGTCGTATAGGGGTGAAGTATCAAATTGATGCTCTAACCCTGGGGACCAATTATGGCTATCAAACGAAGACCGGTTTTAACGCCGACACCTTTACCGTTGAAGCGCGCTACGCTTTTTGATTGACTGGATCGCAACGGTTCGCGCGGGCGGATCGTTGCGTCTGATCAACAGGTTAAAACCATGTTTAAAACACTGGCCGCTATCGGCTTCGCGGTCCTCGGGCTTAGCGGATGCTCGGGTAAAGTCGATTTGCAGGCGGTAAGTCAAGGCTCCTCGCTTACTCCTGGCACGCTCGATAGTTCACCTTACACACTCATGGCCTTGCTACCGCCACCAGGGGGCTACAAGCATCTGCGTGTTTACATTGAAGGCGATGGTCGGGCATGGGCGACACGATCTCAACCGAGTATCGACCCGACCCCTCACGCGTCCTTGATGGCGAAATTGGCCGCTGGAGATCGGGGGGGCCGTGCCTATCTGGCGCGCCCTTGTCAGTTCGTGACATCGCCGGGTTGCAACACTGATTTATGGACATCCGGTCGTTTCAACTCATCAGTCATAGAGGCCATGAGCGCAGCCCTCGATCGTCTGAAAAGCCGCTTTGCAGTGGAGCAGTTCGAACTGGTCGGATATTCGGGCGGCGCAGCGATTGCCTTGGTCCTTGCGGGGACTCGTAACGACGTCACTCAAGTGCAAACAATTGCCGGGAATCTCGACCCGGTAAAGTGGGCGGAGCTGATGCAGCTCACGCCATTCTCGAAGCCGGTGACACCTCTGCAGTTTCGCGACAAGTTGCGTGCGCTCCCGCAACGTCATTTCATTGGTTTGAATGACAAGGTCGTGCCGCCTCAAATGCTCCAGTTCTACACCACGCAGCTTCAGGGAAAATGCCTGGAAGCCGTCGAAACCCTCGCCACCCACGATCAGGGATACGATGAAAGTTGGGGCGCGCGGTCGGAGCTGCCGATGGCTTGTGAGACTGATCCATTGCGTTGAATGCAGATTCAGCCCTTTCAGATGCCACCGATTGAATCGTCGATCAATAGCGCAAGGCGTCGGCAGCAGCCTGGCGCAGCACGCTGATGCCAGCATGAACCAGCCAGCAGGCAAGAATGAACGGCGCCGTCAGCGTTGCCAGACCCAATGCGGCAAACCCGGGTGTGAGCAATAACGCCAGCAGAATCCCGAGCAGCGGCAGCCACGGTTGGCGGCGTTGCGTACTGAGCGCGAGGGCGGCGAGCACTGGGTTGTAGCCGCTCAAACCCTGCAAGGCGCTGGAAGTATCGTGATGCAACAGGGCGAAACCGAGGCCGGCGGCGGAGCCGAGCAGCGCCCACACAAAGGCGCGGCGGTCGGCAAGCAGCAACCCGGCGGCAATCAGCGCGCCGGCCAGGGGATGGCCGAGAAACATGACTTGCCCCAGGCCTTTCAATTCGGCGGCGAGCAGGTTGAGGGTGTTCGGTTCGATCAGCGGAACGGGTTGCTGTGGTGCGGCAAAGCCGAGCAACAGCCAACTCAACCCAACGAATGGTGCGGTGTAGGCCGGTAGACATGGATGATCGCCAGCGCCTTTGAGCCATTGCTGGGTGAGCATCGCACTCAGGCCGCCGCAGGCGATGATCAGCGGGGGCAGCAGCGCTGACCATGGGAAATACAGGCTCAGCAACAGCCCGAGCAAAATGCCGTTGTAACTGAACAGTCCGGCCTGACGATTGGCCTTGGCATAGCCGCGACGTTGCGCGGTGAGCAACCCGGCGACACCGCCCAGCAGCGCACCTACGAGCAAGGTTGGCGCGGTGAACAGAATCGCCAACAGACACAGTAGCCCGCACAGCGGATGGCGCTGGAGGAAAATCTGGCTGAAGCCGTTGAGCAGGGCGGTGGCCCAGTCGGGGCAGTGGGTGTTGAAGTGGTGGGCAGGCATGATGGGGGCAGTCAGTACAGATCGTTCCCACGCAGAGCGTGGGAACGATCATTGTGAGGGGGTCAGATTAATGTCTCGATGCGCAACGAATTGGTCGATCCCGGCTGCCCGAACGGCACGCCCGCCGTAATCAACAACGTATCCCCACGCTGAGCCATCCCCTGTGCCTGCGCAATCTCCAGCGCCGTCGAGCACACTTCATCCACCTGCCGCAGTCGGTCATTGACCACCGAGTGCACACCCCACGCCACCGTCAAACGCCGTGCGGTTTGCAGATTCGGCGTCAGGTTGAGGATCGGCACCGTCGGCCGTTCCCGCGCCGCCCGCAGGCTTGACGTGCCGGACTCGCTGTAGTTCACCAGCACCGCCACCGGCAGCACGTTGCTGATGCGGCGGATCGCGCAGCTGATCGCGTCCGACACCGTGGCCTCGGCTTTTGGCCGGCTCACGTCCAGTTGGGTCTGATAATCCGGGCCGTTTTCCACCTGACGGATGATCTTGCTCATCATCTGCACGGCTTCCAGCGGGTACTCGCCGGACGCGGTTTCGGCCGACAGCATCACCGCGTCCGCGCCTTCAGCCACCGCGTTGGCAACGTCTGTGACTTCGGCGCGGGTCGGGGCTGGGGAGAAGCACATCGACTCCAGCATCTGCGTCGCCACCACCACCGGTTTGCCGAGTTGGCGGCAGGTGCTGATGATGTTTTTCTGAATCTGCGGCACGCTTTCGGCCGGCACTTCCACGCCCAGGTCACCGCGCGCGACCATGATCGCATCGCTCAACTCCGCGATTTCCCGCAGTTGCGTCACGGCCGACGGCTTCTCGATCTTCGCCATCAGAAAGGCTTTGTCGCCGATCAGCGCACGGGCTTCGCGGATGTCTTCCGGGCGTTGCACGAACGACAGCGCGACCCAGTCCACACCCAACTCCAGGCCGAAGCTCAAGTCGCGACGGTCCTTGGCGGTCAACGGGCTCAGGTCGAGCACCGCTTGTGGCACGTTGACGCCTTTGCGATCCGACAGCTCGCCGCCATTGAGCACCGTGGTGTCGATGGCATCGGTGTACTTGGTCACCACCCGCAGGCGCAACTTGCCGTCGTCCAGCAGCAGGTCCATGCCGGGCTCCAGCGCGGCGATGATTTCCGGGTGGGGCAGGTTGACCCGGCGCTGATCCCCCGGCGTCGCATCCAGATCCAGGCGCAATGCCTGGCCACGATGCAGCTGCACTTTGCCTTGGGCGAATGTGCCGACCCGCAGTTTCGGGCCTTGCAGGTCCATCAGAATCCCCAGCGGATAATTCAACTGGCGCTCGACTTCACGAATCCACTGATAGCGCTGCGCATGGTCGGCATGATCGCCGTGGCTGAAGTTCAGGCGAAAGATATTGACCCCGGCCCGCACCAGTTCACGGATATCGTCGATCCCGTCGGTGGCGGGACCGAGGGTGGCGAGGATTTTGACCTTCTTGTCAGGCGTCATGTTTAGGGCTCTCGAGAATCAGGATGGCGCGGAAGTCGTTGACGTTGGTGCGGGTCGGCTCGGTGACGATCAGCGCATCCAGCGCCGCGAAATAGCCGTAGCCATTGTTGTTGTCCAACTCATCGCAGGCAGCGAGGCCGAGAGCGGCGGCGCGGGCGTAGCTGTCCGGGGTCATGAGGGCGCCGGCGTTGTCTTCGGAGCCGTCGATGCCGTCGGTGTCACCGGCCAGGGCGTAGACGCCGGGCAGGCCTTTGAGGCTGTCGGTCAGGCTCAGCAGGAATTCGGCGTTGCGCCCGCCACGGCCATTGCCGCGCACGGTGACGGTGGTTTCGCCACCGGACAGAATCACGCACGGCGCCGCCAGCGGTTGACCGTGCTGGACGATCTGCCGCGCAATGCCGGCGTGGACCTTCGCCACTTCCCGGGATTCACCTTCCAGGTCGCCGAGAATCAACGGGCTGAAACCGGCCTGACGGGCTTTCACCGCCGCCGCTTCCAGTGACTGCTGCGGGCGGGCGATCAATTGGAAATGACTGCGGGCCAGGCTCGGATCGCCGGGTTTGACCGTTTCCGACTCGGGGCTTTGCAGCCAGTTGCGCACCGAGGCCGGGACTTCGATGGCATAACGCTTGAGGATCGCCAACGCTTCAGCCGAGGTGCTCGGGTCGGCCACGGTGGGGCCGGAGGCGATGACGGTGGCGAGATCGCCCGGCACATCGGAAATCGCATAGGTGTAAACCGTGGCCGGCCAGCAGGCTTTGCCCAGGCGCCCGCCCTTGATCGCCGAGAGGTGCTTGCGCACGCAGTTCATCTCGCCGATGGTCGCGCCGGATTTGAGCAGGGCCTTGTTGATCGATTGCTTGTCGGCCAGGGTGATGCCGGCGGCGGGCAAGGCGAGCAGGGCAGAGCCGCCGCCCGAGAGCAGGAAGATCACACGGTCGTCTTCGCTCAGGTTGCTGACCAGCTCCAGAACCCGTTTCGCGACGGCCAGACCGGCAGCGTCCGGCACCGGATGCGCGGCTTCGACCACTTCGATTTTTTCGCACGGGGCGCCGTGGCCGTAGCGGGTCACCACCAGGCCTGTCACTTCACCCCGCCAGCAGCGCTCGACCACCTGGGCCATGGCTGCGGCGGCTTTACCGGCACCGATGACGATCACCCGACCGCTGCGGTCGGTTGGCAAATGGGCTTCAAGGACGTGCTGCGGATGGGCCGCGTCGATGGCTGTGGCAAACAGCTCGCGCAGCAATTGTTGCGGATCGACCGACATGGCGGGCTCCCGGAATTCTTGTTATGGGGATAAGACGACAGCAGGTGTTGCGGCGCGATCCTTGTGGGAGCTGGCTTGCCTGCGATTCAGGCGACACGGTCTTTCAGGCAGACCGAGGTGATGCCATCGCAGACAAGCCAGCTCCCACAGGGACCGAGCCAGCTTCAGATCGGGCTTACTTATCGCGAATCGAGAAATTCGCCATGTGTTCCAGGCCCTTGATCAGCGCCGAGTGGTCCCAGTTGCTGCCACCGATGGCCGCGCAGGTGCTGAACACTTGCTGGGCATTGGCGGTGTTCGGCAGGTTGATGTTCAGCTCGCGCGCACCGGCCAGGGCCAGGTTCAGGTCCTTCTGGTGCAGGCTGATGCGGAAGCCCGGGTCGAAGGTGCCTTTGATCATGCGTTCGCCGTGCACTTCGAGGATCTTTGACGAGGCGAAGCCACCCATCAGCGCTTCACGCACCTTCGCTGGGTCGGCGCCGTTTTTTGAAGCGAACAGCAGCGCTTCAGCCACGGCCTGGATGTTCAGCGCGACGATGATCTGGTTCGCCACTTTCGCGGTTTGCCCGTCGCCGTTGCCACCGACCAGGGTGATGTTCTTGCCCATGGCCTGGAACAGCGGCAGGGCGCGTTCGAAGGCATCGGCCTCGCCGCCGACCATGATGCTCAGGGTCGCAGCCTTGGCGCCGACTTCACCGCCGGAGACCGGGGCGTCGAGGTATTGCGCGCCTTTTTCGTTGATTTTGGCGGCGAAGGTTTTGGTGGCCGTCGGCGAGATCGAGCTCATGTCGATCACGACTTTGCCCTTGCTGACGCCCGCCGCAACACCGTCGGCGCGGAACAGCACGTCATCGACCTGCGGGGTATCCGGCACCATGACGATGATGAATTCGGCTTCCTGGGCGACTTCTTTCGGGTTGGCCAGCGCGACGGCGCCAGCAGCCACCAGGTCGGCAGGTGCGGCGTCGTGGTGCGCCGACAGGAACAGGCTGTGACCGGCTTTCTGCAGGTTCAACGCCATTGGGTGGCCCATGATGCCGGTGCCGATAAATCCGATTTTAGCCATGAGAAAATCCTCTTGTTTTTTGTGTGGCTCCCGGCTCTGGACCGATGAGCTCTTTGTGGCGAGGGGGCTTGCCCCCGTTGGGTCGCGAAGCGGCCCCAAAACTGTTTGCGCAGTGAATCAGGTAGAGCGCGTGTGCAGGTTTTACGACTGCTTCGCAGCCGAACGGGGGCAAGCCCCCTCGCCACACGTCAGATTGCGTTATGCGTTTTCAACCAGCCCAGACCCGCTTCAGTCGTGGTCAGCGGCTTGTATTCACAGCCGACCCAACCCTGATAACCGATGCGGTCCAGGTGTTCGAACAGGAAGCGGTAGTTGATTTCACCGGTGCCCGGTTCGTTGCGCCCTGGGTTGTCCGCCAATTGCACGTGGTTGATCTCGTCCAGGTGCGCGGCCATGGTGCGGGCCAGGTCGCCTTCCATGATTTGCATGTGATAGATGTCGTATTGCAGGAACAGGTTGGCGCTGCCGACCTGTTCGCGAATCGATAGGGCTTGCGCCGTGTTGTTCAGGTAGAAGCCCGGAATGTCGCGGGTGTTGATCGCTTCCATCACCAGTTTGATGCCCACCGCTTGCAGCTTGTCCGCCGCGTACTTGAGGTTGGCGACGAAGGTTTTTTCCACGGTGGCCTCGTCGCCGCCTTGTGGACGAATACCGGCCAGGCAGTTGACCTGGGTGTTGCCCAGCACTTGGGCGTAGGCGATGGCCAGGTCGACACCGGCGCGGAATTCTTCGACCCGATCCGGCAGGCAAGCGATGCCACGCTCGCCCTTGGCCCAGTCACCGGCCGGCAGGTTGAACAGCACCTGGGTCAAGCCATTGGCATCGAGCCTGGCCTTGATGTCGGCAGAGCTGAAGTCATAGGGGAACAGGTATTCGACACCGCTGAAACCGGCCTTGGCGGCAGCGTCGAAACGGGCAAGAAAATCCTGCTCGGTGAACAGCATGGACAGGTTGGCTGCGAAACGCGGCATGGTGATCTCCTGTAAAAATATGTGCCTGTAGCAGGTGTCAGGTCATTCTTAATCGAGCAACGAAATCGCCGTTGGCGCATCGTTGCCGACCAGCGCCAGGTCTTCGAATTCGTTGACGGCGTTGATCTCGGTGCCCATGGAAATGTTGGTCACGCGCTCCAGAATGATCTCGACGATCACCGGCACCTTGAACTCTTCGATCATCTCCTGAGCCTTGCGCAGGGCAGGCTGGATCTGACCCGGTTCGAATACCCGCAGCGCCTTGCAACCCAGGCCTTCGGCGACCGCGACGTGATCGACACCGTAGCCGTTGAGCTCCGGAGCGTTGAGGTTGTCGAAGGACAGCTGGACGCAGTAGTCCATGTCGAAACCGCGCTGCGCCTGACGGATCAACCCCAGGTACGAGTTGTTCACCACGACGTGGATGTACGGCAGCTTGAACTGTGCGCCCACCGCCAGTTCTTCGATCATGAACTGGAAGTCGTAGTCGCCCGAGAGCGCCACCACCTTGCGGGTCGGATCAGCCTTGACCACGCCGAGCGCTGCCGGAATGGTCCAGCCCAATGGGCCGGCCTGACCGCAGTTGATCCAGTGACGCGGTTTGTAGACGTGCAGGAACTGCGCGCCGGCAATCTGCGACAGGCCGATGGTGCTGACGTAGCAGGTGTCTTTGCCGAACACCTGGTTCATCTCTTCGTACACCCGTTGCGGCTTGACCGGCACGTTGTCGAAGTGAGTCTTGCGCTGCAGGCTGGCTTTGCGTTGCTGGCAATCTTGCAACCAGGCGCTGCGGTTTTTCAGCTTGCCGGCGGCTTGCCATTCGCGAGCGACTTCAATGAACACGGTCAACGCGGCAGCGGCATCGGACACAATGCCCAGGTCCGGGGTGAAGACGCGGCCGATCTGGGTCGGTTCGATGTCGACGTGAATGAATTTTCGGCCTTCGGTGTAAACGTCGACCGAACCGGTGTGACGGTTGGCCCAGCGGTTACCGACGCCCAGCACCACGTCCGATTTCAGCAGCGTGGCGTTGCCGTAGCGGTGCGAGGTTTGCAGACCGACCATGCCGACCATCAGCGGGTGATCGTCCGGGATGGTGCCCCAGCCCATCAGGGTCGGGATGACCGGAATACCGGTCAGCTCGGCGAACTCCACCAGCAACTCGCTGGCGTCGGCATTGATGATGCCGCCACCGGCCACCAGCAATGGGCGTTCAGCCTGGTCGAGCATGGCCAGGGCTTTTTCCACCTGCACGCGGGTCGCGCTCGGCTTGGCCAATGGCAGAGGCTGGTAGGCGTCGATGTCGAATTCGATTTCGGCCATCTGCACGTCGAACGGCAGGTCGATCAGCACCGGGCCGGGGCGGCCGGAGCGCATCTCATAGAAGGCTTTCTGGAAGGCGTAAGGCACCTGGCCCGGCTCCAGAACCGTGGTCGCCCACTTGGTGACCGGCTTGACTATGCTGGTGATGTCGACGGCCTGGAAGTCTTCCTTGTGCATGCGAGCACGCGGTGCTTGCCCGGTAATGCACAGGATCGGGATCGAGTCGGCCGAGGCGCTGTAGAGTCCGGTGACCATGTCGGTACCGGCCGGTCCCGATGTGCCGATGCACACGCCAATGTTGCCGGCCTTGGTGCGTGTGTAACCCTCGGCCATGTGCGAGGCGCCTTCAACGTGGCGAGCGAGGACGTGATCGATGCCACCGACCTTCTGCAAGGCGGAGTACAGCGGGTTGATCGCGGCGCCCGGGATGCCAAAAGCGGTATCGACCCCTTCACGGCGCATCACCAGAACGGCGGCTTCGATTGCTCTCATTTTGCTCATTGTTTTGTGCCTCTTACGTTTTGTAATTGTATACAAGTGGCTTTGTGCAGAGTGTATTCACGGCGGACGGCGCAGGTCAATCCATTTTCTCAAGCGGCTGTTTCATTCGTCGGAAGCCCAAATAACTGTGGATTTTCGTCGCATGTCGCGCTTCTCGAGAATTATTGTATACAAAAAAATAATTAATTGTGTTCTATTTGTTGTATCGGATTGCGCAACACAAAGCAATCCAACGGCTTTCCCAATAACAAAATGAGGACGGCACCATGAGCGCTTTAACCTTGAAAGTCGCAGTCAACCTGGCTGATCAGGCCATCACCGCAGGGCGGGCCATCTCTGCCGCGCCATTGACCGTTGCCGTGCTGGACGCCGGCGGGCACTTGATAACTCTGCAACGTGAAGACGGCGCCAGCCTGCTGCGCCCGCAGATCGCCATCGGCAAGGCCTGGGGCGCGATCGCCCTGGGCAAGGGCTCACGCCTGCTGGCGCAGGACGCCCAACAACGCCCGGCCTTCTTCGCCGCGCTGAATAGCCTGGGACAGGGCAGCGTCGTCCCGGTACCGGGCGGCGTGTTGATTCGGGATCAGCAGGGGGCTGTGTTGGGGGCGGTGGGCATCAGCGGGGATCTGTCAGATGTTGACGAGCAGTGTGCGATTCGTGCGATTGAGGGGCAGGGGTTGAGGGCGGATGCGGGGGTGGTTGGTTGAGCTGCGGCGTCTGAGCGAATGTCATCGCGGGCAAGCCCGCTCCCACAGGTTTTTTAGGTGAACACAAAATCTGTGAACCCCCTCGATACTTGTGGGAGCGGGCTTGCCCGCGATGACTATCTAGCGGACACATCCACTAAAAGTCTGCTCCCACCCTCTGGTATTTACAGGTCTAGCCTTCTCATGACATCAGTATGAAAGAGGCAAAGGAATGCCAGATTTACCCGCTTCACACCGCTTGCGAACGGGCCGCTATGTCGAACCCAATCGAGTCTATTTACTGTCCACCAATACACTTGATCGCAAGCCGGTTTTTGCCGATTACGCTTTGGGCAGGTTGGTTGTTCATCAATTTCGCCAGGCACAAAACACAGGGTTAGTGAATTCACTGGCATGGGTCGTTATGCCTGATCACTTCCACTGGCTGGTCGAACTGGAGAAATGTTCTCTCAGCAACCTGATGCGTCAAACCAAGTCATTGAGTGCTCGAGAGGTGAATCTTTCCAGTAATAGAACTGGGCCACTTTGGCAGCCGGGCTATCACGACCGAGCATTGAGGAGAGAAGAAGACTTGGTGAAGATGGCCCGATATGTAGTGGCGAATCCAATGCAGGCAGGGCTTGTAGAGCGACTTGGCGACTATCCGTTGTGGGATGCTGTCTGGCTTTAAGCTTTGAAGTTGAGTCGCCCCGATCGCGGGCAAGCCCGCTCCCACAGGTTTTTAGGTGAACACAAAATCTGTGAACCCCCTCGATCCTTGTGGGAGCGGGCTTGCCCGCGATTGGGGGTTCACTCGGTCTATCAGTCCGGCTCACACCCCTTGAGCACCAACCGGATAATCGTCTGCGCCGCTGCTTCATAGTCGGCCTCATCCAGCTTGGCCTTGCCGGTCACCGCGGAGATTTGCCAGTCGAAATCGGCGTAGGTCTGGGTCGCGGCCCAGATGCTGAACATCAGGTGGTTTGGGTCGATCGGGGCGATCTGGCCGCGGTCGATCCAAGTCTGGATGCAGTCGATGTTGTGCCTGGCCTGGCCGTTGAGCTGCTCGACCAGGTCGGGGCTCAAATGCGGGGCGCCGTGCATGATTTCGCTGGCGAACACCTTGGAGGCGAAGGGCAGGTCGCGGGAGATGCGGATTTTCGAACGAATGTAGCCGCTGAGCACTTCGCTGGGCACGCCATCGGCATTGAACGGTGTCGAGGCCTGCAGGATTGGTTCGATGATGCTTTCCAGGACCTCGCGGTAGAGGTTTTCCTTGGACTTGAAGTAGTAGTAGACGTTGGGCTTGGGCAACCCGGCCTTGGCCGCGATGTCACTGGTTTTGGTCGCAGCGAAGCCCTTGTCGGCAAATTCTTCACTGGCGGCACGCAGGATCAGTTCTTTGTTGCGCTCGCGGATAGTGCTCATAAACCAAGGAGTTCCTTGCCTGTTCTGGCGGTTGCGCATGGTAGCACCGGCCTCGCGCAGCGCTCAAGAATGCCCCGTGTGGCCTCGGGTCGCGTTATGCTGCGCACCATTCATTCAAGAAGGAAAACCGATTCATGGCAGGAAGCAGTTTGCTGGTGCTGATCGACGACATCGCCACTGTACTGGACGATGTGGCGTTGATGACCAAAATGGCCGCGAAGAAGACCGCCGGTGTACTGGGCGACGATCTGGCGCTCAATGCTCAGCAGGTTTCTGGCGTGCGTGCCGAGCGGGAAATCCCGGTGGTGTGGGCGGTGGCCAAGGGCTCTTTTCTCAACAAGCTGATCCTGGTGCCTTCGGCGTTGGCCATCAGTGCGTTCATGCCATGGCTGGTTACACCGTTGCTGATGGTCGGTGGCGCTTACCTGTGCTTCGAAGGCTTCGAGAAACTCGCCCACAAATTTCTGCACAGCAAAGCCGAAGATCAGGCTGAACACGCAGAACTGGTCGAGGCCGTGGCCAATCCGGCGGTCGATCTGGTGGCGTTCGAGCAGGACAAAATCAAAGGGGCGATCCGTACCGACTTCATCCTCTCGGCGGAAATCATCGCCATCACCCTGGGCACTGTTGCTGGTGCTTCGCTGACCCAGCAAGTGATCGTGCTCTCGGGCATTGCCATCGTCATGACTATCGGGGTCTACGGCCTGGTGGCCGGTATCGTCAAACTCGACGACCTTGGCCTGTGGCTGACCCAGAAGCCGGGCCAGATGGCCAAGAGCATTGGCGGCGGGATTCTGAGTGCCGCGCCATACATGATGAAAAGCCTGTCGGTGATCGGCACGGCGGCGATGTTTCTGGTCGGCGGCGGGATTCTGACCCATGGCGTGCCGGTGGTTCATCACTGGATCGAGAGTGTCGCCGCAGCTGCCGGTGGGGCCGGGTTTATCGTGCCGACATTGCTCAATGCAGTGGCCGGGATTGTAGCCGGTGCGGCGGTGTTGGTGGGGGTGATGGCTGTCGGCACGCTCTGGAAAACGGTGAAAGCCTGACCTTGTGGTGTTTGATGCACCGCACATGAAAAAAGGCCATTCGACGCAAATCGAATGGCCTTTTTTGTTACCGGCGAAGTTACTCGGCGATCTGCAGTTTGCGGGCCTCGGTATACACGTAACGCACTTTTTCATACTCGAACGGTGTGTTCATCTGGCCGTAGCGGAAGCTGTTCTGATGGCGTTTGTCGATGGCGCGCAGCACCCAGATTTCCGGGTGGTTGGAGCTGACTTCGGAAACGTTCAGGAAGTTGATCGCCGATTCGCCGGTGTAGTCAACCGCCAGGCCCGCGGTGTCACGCAGGTTCGATGGGCCGAGGATCGGCAGCACGAAGTAGGCGCCGCCCGGTACGCCGTAGAAGCCCAGGGTCTGGCCGAAGTCTTCGCTCTGGCGCGGCAGGCCCATGGCGGTGGCCGGATCCCACAGGCCGGCGACACCGATGGTGGTGTTGAGCAGCAGGCGGGCGGTGGTGTTCAGCGAGCGCTGACCCTTGAATTGCAGCAGGCTGTTCACCAGGTTCGGCACATCACCGAGGTTGTTGAAGAAGTTGCTGACACCGGAGCGCAGGAAGCTTGGGGTGACGTAGCGATAGCCGTTGACCACAGGCAGGAACACCCATTGGTCGAAACGGTAGTTGAAGTGGTAAACGCGGCGGTTCCACTCTTCCAGCGGGTCATAGACGTTCAGCGCGTTGAGCGATGAGCGTTCGAACTCGCGCTGGTCCAGGCCCGGGTTGAATTTGAGTTTGCTCAGCGGTTCCTTGAAGCCGTCTTTATCGATCACCACTGGGGCATTGGCTTTGCTGTTGTCGGCATTGGCGACGCCTGCACAGAGTAATGCTGCGATCAGCAGGAGGTATTTAGCCACGGAAAAACTCCAGCATGGCGTCGCTGTTGACGCGATAGTTGAGGTTGCCGCAATGGCCGCCCAATGGATAAACGGTCAGACGGTCGCCAAAGGTGCGGCGCAGAAAGCCCAGGTCGCCAGGGCCGAGGATCACGTCGTCGGCGTTGTGCATGACGGCGATTTTCGGGCTGTCGTGCAGGTAGTCCTTCAGTGCATACAGGCTGACCTGATCGATCAGTTGCAGCAGGCTGCCGCCGTCGGTGCGGGCGCGCCACATCGGGATGACCTGCTCGGTGATATAGCAATCGAAGTCGCACTGCAGCGCGCGTTTGAGGAACGGCGTGAGGGTGGTGCCTTCGGTGATCGGGTATTTCGGTGGTGTGATCAGGCCGCGACGGTTGATCAGGTCCGAGGTAAAGGCGATGTCTGCGGCCGAGAAACGGAACGAAGTGCCGATCAGCATCGCCATCTGCTCGTTGCTCAGGTGTTGCTTGGACTGCTGGAAGTCGTAGAGCAGAGCGTCGTTGAGGTCGATATAGCCCTTCTGCTGGAAGTAGCGAGTCAGTTTGTTCAGCACCAGCTCATAGAAGGTGGTGGTGTTGTTGATGCCTTTCACCTCTGTCTGTACCAGCTTGTCCAGGTTGGTGACCGAGGTGTAAAGGTTGACCGGCGGGTTGAGCAGCAAGACTTTCTTGAAATTGAAGCTGCGACGGGTTTCATCCAGATGCGCAACAAAGGCCGCATCCAGGGCGCCGAGGCTGTAACCGGTCAGGAAATAATCGGTGACCGGCAGTTTCGGGTTTTGCGCCCGCACGGCCTGCATCACCCGGTACATGTCTTCAGCATCTTCCTTGGTCACGCCCGGGGTGGCAAAACGCGAGGCGGCGGTCATGAAGTCGAAGCTGGTGGGCGACGACAGCTGCACCACGTGATAGCCGGCCTTGTAGTAGAGCTTTTTCAGGTATTCGTTGAGGGTGCTGTCATAGCGTGCACCGGTGCCGGAGATCAGAAAAATCAACGGCGCGGCATGATCCTGCGTGGCAATGCGATAGGTGAGTTTTTTTACCGGCCAGAAGTTGTCCGGCAGGCTGAATTCACGCTCCGGGCGCAATGTGACGCTGCGATCCTCTTGATTGATATCGCTGTCCAACGGCAATTCCGGGCGCAACTCCGGTGGTGTCGTGGCGATGGTCGCCTCGAACGGGTTGGTCAGGGGATAGCCATAACTGGCGGCATCAATGTCGGCCGCCAGTACGGACGCACTTAAAAGCAAGCCGCCAAACAGGGCGGCGAAGCGCAAGGAACGGAGCATGACTAGATCCCTTAGAGGAAGGTGCCGGATGAAGTTCGCAGGCTATGACCATCGGATTTGGGCCAAAGTGCCATGCATTGGCAGCAAACAGGCCTGATTTCGGAGCAACGGTAGCAGGACGATACACTTTGCAGATATTTGGTGAACAGTTAATTGATGTTATTTGCTTACCGCGAGCGGGGGATTAAGCTGGCCGCCGATTTCGTTTATTGGAGTGCTTCATGTCCCGCCGTCTGCCCGTGATTCTGCTGCTCGTTCTTCTGCCATTGTGGCTGGCCGCCAGTTATGGCGCCCGTTATGGCTTCATGGAGGATGCTCAATGGGTGGGCATCTGCGTTGATGAGGCCAGTCGTTGGGAATGCCAGGTGCGTTCGAACCTGGGCTTGATGATTCATTTCAAGGTGCTGGGCTGGGTGGCATTGGCGGCCGCCGTGACCGGTTTTGTGCTGCCGGGGCGGGCAGGGTGGTGGGTGGCGGTATTGGCGCTGGTGTTCGGGTTTCCGGCGCTGGCGTTGTACACCACCACGTTGGCGGTGTTTGCGCTGGTGATTGCTGCTTTGCGTCTGGTCCGGGCTTCTCGTAGCGTCTGATAGTCAGCCTTCGCGGGCAAGCCCGCTCCCACAAGGATTGCGTAAACCCTGTAGGAGCGAGGCTTGCCCGCGAAGGGGTCATTGAATACGCTGAAGATCAGCCCTTGCGAACCCGCAAACTGCGCCACAACGCCGCGACCATCAACATACTCACGAGCGCCCAGCCCCAGGCCTGCTGATTCTGTAAACCTTCACGAAACAGCTGCGGCGCAATGCCGACGCCGATGATGAAGGTCAGCACGGCGATTTCCCGACGCGGCACGCTCACCGGGCGGCACAGGTACACCAGCGCCGGCAGGATGAAGGCGACACTCGGGAAGCTGCGATAACGTGGGTCGAACACCAGCTCCAGCATCATCACCGCCGCGGCAAAACCTGCCGCTGCCAGCCACCAGTCGGCCCGACGCTCCAGCGCATTGAAGGCGCGTCCACGCCAACCGGTGCGGGCGCTCAAGGTCAGCGTGGCATGGGCCAGCACCAACAGATTCAACCCCGTCAGCA
This sequence comes from Pseudomonas sp. GGS8, assembly GCF_024168645.1. Taxonomy (NCBI): domain Bacteria; kingdom Pseudomonadati; phylum Pseudomonadota; class Gammaproteobacteria; order Pseudomonadales; family Pseudomonadaceae; genus Pseudomonas; species Pseudomonas sp. GGS8. Next base: position 3,698,354 of record NZ_JALJWF010000001.1, read on the forward strand.
ACGCTACCCACAACCACTCACTGGCAAACCGGGTGGTGACACGGGCCAGGTCGCCCCAGGCGCCAATCGAACAGGCCGCCAAGGCACCGAGCAATGGCAGCACCAACGCCGCGCGGGTGCTGCGAACTCGACCGCCGAGGATCAGCGTACCGATGAAGATCAAGCCGCCCACCGCCAGCCATTGCGACCAGTACGGCACGTTCGAGACCGGCCCGGCGAGCACGCCTTTGTCCTGGCGATCGGCGTCGAACAGTCCCCAATAACCGCCCACGGCACCTTCGCTGGCGCGTTTCCAGGGCTGGTCAAAAGCCTCGATCAGGTTGTAATGCCAGCCTTGCTGTTCGGCCATGACGACAAAACCACGAATGAACTTGGCTTCATTGACCCGACTCGGCAGCGCCGTTTCGCGCTGACGACCTTCGCTCGGCCAACCGGTTTCGCCAATCATTACGTCCTTGGGGGCGAACTTGTTGCCGAACACCTGACGTACTTCGGCTACATGCTGCAGCGCGGCGTCGATATTCGACGGATCGTCTTCCCAGTAAGGTAATAAATGGATGGTCAGGAAATCCACCGCCGGGGCGACTTCCGGGTGTTTGAGCCAGAACTCCCAGACGTCGGCGTAGGTCACCGGCTGTTTGACCTGGCTTTTGACTTTGTTAATCAGCGTTGCCAACTGCGCGCCAGTGACTTCCTTGCGCAGCAGGGTTTCGTTGCCGACGATGACCGCGGTCACCACATCCGGGTTGGCATTGGCCGAGGCGATCAGCAGGTCGACTTCTTTGGCGGTGTCCACCGGGTTGCTGTTGACCCAGGCGCCAATCATTAGCTTCAAGCCGTGCTTGCGCGCCAGATCGGGCAGGGCCTCGAGGCCGGTCATGGAATAGGTGCGGATGCATTCGAAACGGGTCGCCAGCAGTGCCAGGTCTGCGTCCATGCGCTCGGGGCGCAGTTTGAACGGTACGTCGAATGGCGATTGGTCCTTGTCGAACGGGGTGTAGGAGGCGCATTGCAGCTTATGCGTTGCGCTGGCTACATCCGGCAGGATTACCGGTTTGCCGAGGCCGTACCAGAAGCCGCCAAGGGCAAAAAGCCCCAGCAGGCAAGCGAAGAGATAAGCCAAAAATGGGAAACGTGATGTCGCGGGCATGTTCAGGCCGTCTGGGAGCAAAGCCGGGCATGTTACCTGTATTTGTCCCGCGCTTGGTGGCCCGCATGGTTTTGACATGCAAAGTTCGGGCGGGATAGTCGATGCATTCTTAGCGGATGCGATTAATGGCTTTCTGATGTCGTTTCTCGATGCCTTGAGGTCGCTGGCAGAGCAGGTCACTGTTGGCTTCGGGTTGATGATCGACACGTCAGTGCTCTCATCGATAAATCGTGCTGATGATCGAACGAGTTTGCGGTGGGCGTGATGGGGGCCTGTGCACCATAACAATACGTTGAGCGACTCGGCATCCGTCGAGTGCAGCACTTTCGGGGAAGTAACGATGAAGATGCGACGACTTTTGGGCGCAGGTGCCGCTTTGGTGCTGGCGATCAGCTCTACTATGGCCAGCGCTGAAGGCAAGGCAGTGACTATCGGTTATGTCGACGGCTGGTCGGACAGCGTCGCCACGACCAACGTGGCAGCAGAAGTGATCAGACAGAAACTCGGTTATGACGTGAAGCTGCAAGCCGTTGCCACCGGGATCATGTGGCAGGGCGTGGCCACTGGCAAGCTCGACGCCATGCTGTCGGCGTGGCTGCCAGTGACTCACGGCGAATATTGGGCGAAGAACAAGGATCAGGTCGTTGACTATGGTCCGAACTTCAAGGATGCGAAAATTGGTCTGATCGTGCCGGAGTACGTCAAGGCCAAGTCTATTGCGGATCTGAAAACCGACGACAGCTTCAAGGGCCGTATCGTTGGCATCGACGCCGGTTCAGGCGTGATGCTCAAGACCGATCAGGCCATCAAGGATTACGGCCTGGACAATTACACCCTCAAGGCCAGTTCCGGCGCCGGCATGATTGCCGAGCTGACCCGTGCCGAGAAGAAAAACGAGTCCATTGCCGTCACCGGTTGGGTGCCGCACTGGATGTTCGCCAAGTGGAAACTGCGCTTCCTGGAAGACCCGAAAGGCGTTTACGGCGCGGCTGAAACCGTGAACAGCATCGGCAGCAAGGAGCTGGCAACCAAAGCGCCTGAAGTTGCGAAGTTCCTGAAGAACTTCCAGTGGGCGTCGAAAGACGAAATCGGCGAAGTCATGTTGGCGATTCAGGACGGTGCCAAGCCTGAAGTCGCAGCGAAGGATTGGGTGGCCAAACACCCGAATCGCGTTGCCGACTGGACCAAGTGATTTGAGCTGAAGCGTTTGGTCTACACCTCTCAAGGCCCCTTGGCTTAAATGCCAAGGGGCTTTTTGCTTTCTGTGGGGGGCACGGTGAGGCGAACAGTCATGTCGTTCTAATACTAAGGTCGTCTGGAACCTGTCCGGTAGCCGCATAGAGTGGATAACGTTCCAACTAAAATCTGTGCTGCGAGGATAAAAACAATGAACGACAGCATTTACCTCTCGATTCAAAACAGCCCGCGCTTCAAGGAGCTGGTTAGCAAGAGGGAACGATTCGCCTGGATTCTTTCAGCGATCATGCTTGGGTTGTACTCCGGATTCATCCTTTTGATCGCCTACGGGCCGCATATTCTGGGTGCGAAAATCAGCCCAGAGTCTTCTATCACCTGGGGCATTCCGATCGGTGTCGGGCTGATTGTTTCGGCCTTTATCCTGACGGGCATCTACGTACGACGCGCCAACGGCGAATTCGACGACTTGAACAATGCGATTCTCAAGGAGGCTCAGCAATGATCCGGCGTCTAATCGCTCTCTTGAGCATCGCAGCCTTTGCACCGGGCGCCTGGGCGGCTGAGGCCCTGACGGGCGCAGTGCAGAAACAACCGCTCAACGTCTCCGCGATCATGATGTTCGTGGTGTTCGTGGGAGCAACCTTGTGCATCACCTATTGGGCGTCCAAGCGCAACAAATCGGCGGCCGACTACTATGCGGCGGGTGGCAAGATCACCGGTTTCCAGAATGGTCTGGCGATTGCCGGTGATTACATGTCCGCGGCGTCCTTCCTGGGCATTTCCGCCCTGGTGTTCACCTCCGGCTACGACGGCCTGATCTACTCGATCGGCTTCCTGGTGGGTTGGCCGATCATTCTGTTCCTGATCGCCGAGCGTCTGCGTAACCTGGGCAAGTACACCTTTGCCGACGTGGCGTCCTATCGCTTGGGGCAAACCCAGATCCGCTCGCTGTCGGCGTGCGGTTCGTTGGTGGTGGTGGCGTTCTACCTGATCGCGCAAATGGTCGGTGCCGGCAAGCTGATTCAGCTGCTGTTCGGCCTGGACTATCACGTTGCGGTGATCCTGGTCGGTATCCTGATGTGCCTGTATGTGCTGTTCGGCGGCATGCTGGCGACCACTTGGGTACAGATCATCAAGGCGGTGCTGTTGCTGTCCGGTGCCTCGTTCATGGCGCTGATGGTGATGAAACACGTCAACTTCGACTTCAACATGCTGTTCTCCGAAGCGATCAAGGTTCACCCTAAAGGTGAAGCGATCATGAGCCCGGGCGGTCTGGTGAAAGATCCGGTTTCGGCGTTCTCCCTCGGCCTGGCGCTGATGTTCGGTACCGCTGGCCTGCCGCACATTCTGATGCGCTTCTTCACCGTGAGTGACGCGAAAGAGGCGCGTAAAAGCGTGCTGTATGCAACCGGCTTCATTGGCTACTTCTACATCCTGACGTTCATCATCGGTTTCGGCGCGATCTTGCTGGTCAGCACCAACCCGGCCTTTAAAGATGCGGCTGGCGCACTGTTGGGTGGTAACAACATGGCGGCGGTGCATTTGGCCAATGCGGTGGGTGGCAGTATTTTCCTGGGCTTCATCTCGGCGGTGGCGTTCGCGACCATCCTGGCGGTGGTGGCCGGTCTGACGCTGGCCGGTGCCTCGGCGGTGTCCCATGACCTGTATGCCAGCGTGATCAAGAAGGGCAAGGCCAACGAGAAGGACGAAATCCGCGTCTCGAAAATCACCACCATCGCCCTGGCGGTGCTGGCGATCGGCCTGGGCATTCTGTTCGAGAAACAGAACATCGCGTTCATGGTAGGCCTGGCGTTCTCCATCGCGGCGAGCTGCAACTTCCCGGTGCTGCTGCTTTCCATGTACTGGAAGAAGTTGACGACTCGCGGTGCGATGATTGGTGGCTGGCTGGGGTTGGTCAGTGCCGTTGGCTTGATGGTGCTGGGGCCAACCATCTGGGTGCAGATCATGGGGCACGAGAAGGCGATCTTCCCGTATGAGTACCCGGCGCTGTTCTCGATGATCATTGCCTTTATTGGGATCTGGTTCTTCTCGATCACTGACAAGTCCACTGCGGCTGACAATGAGCGGGCGCTGTTCTTCCCGCAGTTTGTGCGTTCGCAGACCGGGTTGGGGGCGAGTGGGGCGGTTTCGCACTGAGGTTTCTTATATATAAGCTGCGCTGACACAAATGCCCCGGTCGAGAGATCGGGGCATTTTTATTGGGGCAGGCAAAGCAAGATCAAAGGCCAAAGCAAAGGCAAGATCAAAAGATCGCAGCCTTCGGCAGCTCCTACAGGGGAACGCGTTCACTTGAAGTCAGGCCGGCCGGTAGGCCGCCTCGCTTTGGCTTTTGCGGTGCACGCCCCCTCGAGAGGCCGAGTGGAGGTTCTGCGCAGTGGGCAACCCGGCATGGATGCCGGGTTAGCCGCCCCCGGCCATGGATGGCCGATGGCGGCGGGCCCACGGAGCGGGACCGGAGCGAGGGCACCCTGAGCCTAGGCGAAGGGCCGAACGAAAGGGGCAAGAGCGCTTTGGTTACTTTCCGCCGGGCCGCGCAGGCTTTTCGAAAGTGACTCGCTGTAAGAGCGAAACCATAGGCGGCCGTTATCGAAAAACGGATATGCACACGGTCAATGAGTCAATTGGTTCTCAGATTGCACAAACAAAAACGGCCTCTATCTACATAGAGGCCGTTCTCGGTACAGCTCAAGACGTTATCGCAAGACAGGTCTTACTTGCGGTCTTCAAGCCGGGTGATGTCACGCGACTCGTAGCCGGTGTACAGCTGGCGCGGACGGCCGATCTTGTACGGGCTGGAGAGCATTTCTTTCCAGTGGGAGATCCAGCCGACGGTCCGCGCCAGGGCGAAGATCACGGTGAACATGCTGGTTGGAATGCCGATCGCCTTGAGGATGATCCCCGAGTAGAAGTCGACGTTCGGGTACAGCGAGCGCTCGATGAAGTACGGGTCGGTCAGGGCGATCTCTTCCAGGCGCATGGCCAGTTCGAGTTGCGGATCGTTGGTGATGCCCAGTTCCTTCAACACTTCGTCGCAGGTCTGCTTCATGACGGTAGCGCGTGGGTCGCGGTTTTTGTAAACCCGGTGACCGAAGCCCATCAGTTTGAACGGATCGTTTTTGTCCTTGGCCTTGGCGATGTACTTGTCGATGTTCGAGACATCGCCAATTTCATCGAGCATGGTCAACACGGCTTCGTTCGCACCGCCGTGGGCAGGGCCCCACAGTGCAGCGATACCGGCGGCGATACAGGCGAACGGGTTGGCACCCGACGAACCTGCCAGACGTACGGTGGAGGTCGATGCGTTCTGTTCGTGGTCGGCATGGAGGATGAAGATCCGGTCCATGGCCTTGGCGAGTACCGGGCTGATCGGTTTGATCTCGCACGGGGTGTTGAACATCATGTGCAGGAAGTTTTCCGCGTACGACAGGTCGTTGCGCGGGTACATCATGGGTTGGCCCATGGAGTACTTGTAAACCATTGCGGCCAGGGTCGGCATCTTGGCAACCAGGCGGATCGCAGAGATTTCGCGATGCTGCGGGTTATTGATGTCAAGGGAGTCGTGGTAGAACGCCGAGAGGGCGCCCACTACACCGCACATGACGGCCATCGGGTGGGCGTCGCGACGGAAGCCGTTGAAGAAGGTCTTCAACTGCTCGTGGACCATGGTGTGGTTCTTCACGGTGCCGACGAACTGGGCCTTCTGTTCTGCGGTTGGCAGCTCGCCATTGAGCAGCAGGTAGCAGGTTTCCAGGTAGTCCGACTTTTCAGCCAGCTGTTCGATCGGGTAGCCGCGGTGCAGCAGAATGCCGTTGTCGCCGTCGATATAGGTGATCTTCGACTCACAGGAGGCGGTCGACATGAAACCAGGGTCAAAGGTGAAACGGCCCGTGGCCGTCAGGCCCCGAACGTCGATAACATCGGGACCAACGGTGCCGGTTAAAATGGGCAGCTCGACGGGGGCTGCGCCCTCGATGATCAACTGCGCTTTTTTGTCAGCCATGTGGCCTCCTATTTATGCTTGAAATCATCAGACAGACCCCCCACGCAGGGCCCGCACCACTATAGTGAGATAAATTCGAATGTCAATTTGCCTAAAGTCTTGCTCCAGAAGGCTTTAACCGGACTTTTTTCTCGAAATTGTCTGCCGTTTACGCCTTTTATGTCACTTGTGCAATCCGCTATTAGGGGAAGGTGAACGCGTTGTCATTAGTAGCCTAACTGTCTATACTCGGCCACCGACCGCCAGGGGCTTTTGGGCCTGCTTTATTGGGGGTCGCATCCCTGGGTAGTGGTTACCTGACCAGTGCACTCCCCAACAACTTTGCCCTGATTGTTAGGGGCTCTTCAGTGTGAAAAAAAAGCCGTGAAAAGCCAACGACCTGTAAACCTAGACCTAAGGACCATCAAACTCCCCATCACCGGCGTTACGTCGTTTCTTCACCGTGTTTCCGGCATCATCCTCTTCCTGGGCCTTGGCTTCATGCTGTATGCATTGGGCAAGTCTCTGGGTTCCGAGGAAGGTTTTGCCGAGGTGAAGGCATGCTTGACCAGTCCGCTGGCCAAGTTCGTAGCATGGGGCCTCCTGTCCGCTCTTCTGTATCACCTGGTAGCCGGTGTGCGCCACTTGATCATGGACATGGGCATCGGTGAGACGCTGGAAGGCGGCCGCCTGGGCTCGAAAATTATCATCGCCGTTTCCGTGGTGTTGATCGTTCTGGCAGGAGTTTGGATATGGTAACCAGCGTTACGAACCTTTCGCGTTCGGGCCTCTATGACTGGATGGCGCAACGTGTGTCTGCGGTTGTTCTCGCGGCTTATTTCATCTTCCTGATCGGATACCTCGTTGCGAATCCTGGCATTGGCTACGTCCAATGGCATGGCCTGTTCGCCCACAACGGGATGCGTATCTTCAGTCTGCTGGCCCTTGTGGCCCTGGGTGCTCACGCCTGGGTCGGCATGTGGACCATCGCGACCGACTACCTGACGCCGATGGCGCTGGGCAAGTCCGCGACTGCAGTACGTTTCCTTTTCCAGGCAGTATGCGGCGTTGCGATGTTCGCTTACTTCGTCTGGGGTGTGCAGATTCTCTGGGGTATCTGATCCATGGCTAACATTCCAACGATTTCTTTCGACGCCATCATTATTGGTGGCGGCGGTGCTGGCATGCGCGCTGCGCTGCAACTGGCACAAGGCGGTCACAAGACTGCCGTGATCACCAAGGTTTTCCCGACTCGTTCGCACACCGTATCGGCCCAGGGTGGCATCACCTGCGCCATCGCGTCTGCCGACCCGAACGATGACTGGCGCTGGCACATGTACGATACCGTCAAGGGTTCCGACTACATCGGTGACCAGGACGCTATCGAATACATGTGTCAGGAAGGTCCGGCTGCCGTTTACGAGCTGGACCACATGGGCATGCCGTTCTCGCGTACCGAGCAAGGTCGTATCTACCAGCGTCCATTCGGCGGCCAGTCGAAGGATTACGGTAAAGGCGGGCAGGCCGCTCGTACTTGCGCTGCTTCCGACCGTACCGGTCACGCTCTGCTGCACACCCTTTATCAGGGCAACCTGAAAGCCGGTACCGTGTTCCTGAACGAGTACTACGCTGTCGATCTGGTGAAGAACGGCGAAGGCGAGTTCGTCGGTGTGATCGCCATCTGCATCGAAACCGGTGAAACCACCTACATCCGTGCCAAGGCCACCGTACTGGCCACCGGCGGTGCAGGTCGTATCTACGCTTCGACCACCAACGCCCTGATCAACACCGGTGACGGCGTTGGCATGGCGCTGCGTGCCGGCGTACCGGTACAAGACATCGAAATGTGGCAGTTCCACCCGACCGGCATCGCCGGCGCCGGTGTACTGGTGACCGAAGGTTGCCGTGGTGAAGGTGGTTACCTGATCAACAAGCACGGCGAGCGTTTCATGGAGCGTTATGCTCCTAACGCCAAAGACCTTGCCGGTCGTGACGTGGTTGCCCGTTCGATGGTTAAAGAAATCATCGCTGGCAACGGTTGCGGTCCGAATGGCGACCACGTAATGCTCAAGCTCGACCACCTGGGCGAGGAAGTGCTGCACAGCCGTCTGCCAGGCATCTGCGAACTGTCCAAGACTTTCGCACACGTTGACCCGGTCGTCGCTCCGGTTCCGGTTGTTCCGACCTGCCACTATATGATGGGCGGCGTTGCCACCAACATTCATGGCCAGGCGATCACTCAGGACGCCGAAGGCAAAGACACCATCATTCCAGGTCTGTTCGCGGTTGGTGAAGTGGCTTGCGTATCGGTTCACGGTGCCAACCGTCTGGGCGGCAACTCGTTGCTCGACCTGGTGGTCTTCGGTCGTGCGGCCGGTCTGCACCTGGAAAAAGCGCTGACCGATGGTATCGAATACGACGACGCCACCGATGCCGACATCAATGCGGCCCTGTCGCGTCTGTCCGCTCTGAACGAGCGTACCGATGGTGAAGACGTGGCAACCCTGCGTCGCGAGCTGCAAAGCTGCATGCAGAACTACTTCGGTGTATTCCGTACCGGCGAATACATGCAGAAGGGTATTGCTCAACTGGCTGATCTGCGTGGCCGTATCGCCAACGTCAAGATCAACGACAAGAGCCAGGCGTTCAACACCGCGCGTATCGAAGCGCTGGAGCTGCAGAACCTGCTGGAAGTGGCCGAAGCTACCGCCATCGCAGCAGAAGTACGTAAAGAGTCCCGCGGTGCTCACGCCCGTGAAGACTTCGAAGACCGTGACGATGAAAACTGGCTGTGCCACACCCTGTACTTCCCGGGTGAGAAGCGCGTTGCCAAGCGTGCAGTGAACTTCTCGCCGAAGACTGTTCCGACTTTTGAACCTAAGATTCGGACTTATTAAGGGTGGCCGCCATGTTGAAAGTCAGTGTTTATCGTTACAACCCTGATCAGGACGCTGCGCCGTTCATGCAGGAATTCCAGGTTGATACCGGTGGTAAAGACCTGATGGTGCTGGACGTGCTGGCCCTGATCAAAGAGCAGGACGAAGGTTTCTCCTATCGTCGCTCTTGCCGTGAAGGTGTTTGCGGCTCCGACGGCATGAACATCAACGGCAAGAACGGTCTGGCATGCATCACGCCGCTGTCCGCCGTTGTAAAAGGTAACAAGCTGATCGTTCGTCCTCTGCCAGGTTTGCCGGTTATCCGTGACCTGGTCGTCGATATGAGCATCTTCTACAAGCAATACGAAAAGGTTAAGCCATACCTGCAGAACGACACGCCGGCTCCGGCCATCGAGCGTCTGCAGTCCCCTGAAGAGCGTGAAAAGCTCGACGGTCTGTACGAGTGCATCCTGTGCGCTTGCTGCTCGACTTCGTGCCCGTCCTTCTGGTGGAACCCGGACAAGTTCCTGGGCCCGGCTGCTCTGCTGCAAGCGTACCGCTTCCTGGCAGACAGCCGCGACACCAAGACGTCCGAGCGTCTGGCTTCGCTGGATGACCCGTTCAGCGTATTCCGCTGCCGGGGCATCATGAACTGCGTCAACGTTTGTCCGAAAGGCCTGAACCCGACTAAGGCCATCGGTCACATTCGTAACATGCTGCTGCAAAGCGGCGTGTGATTCAGCTGTTGTACCCGTAGGACCGCAATACCCGTAGATGCTACGGCGCAGGCTTCAACCGGCGCCGTAGTTTTAACCTGAGCAGCAGCCCATAAGGCTGCGGCTCTTATTTTGAAGAAATGAGACAAGCAGGGGCATCCGGGCTGGTACCCGGACTATCAGCGTGATCCTAAGTGGCTTGTTTTAGTCGCTGCATTCGGACTTCTGCAAGTTTGCTCGGTGTCGACGCCGGTGGTGTTCCCCTAACCGAGGGTGACCAAGCATGCAAGAAAGCGTGATGCAGCGCATGTGGAACAGCGCCTACCTTTCCGGTAGTAACGCTGCCTATGTGGAAGAGCTCTACGAGCTCTACCTGCACGACCCTAACGCTGTGCCAGAAGAGTGGCGCACCTACTTCCAGAAGTTGCCTGCTGATGGCAACACTGCCACCGATGTTTCGCACTCCACAATTCGCGATCATTTCGTCTTGCTGGCAAAGAACCAGCGCCGCGCCCAACCGGTTTCCGCCGGCAGCGTGAGCAGTGAGCACGAGAAGAAGCAAGTTGAAGTGCTGCGATTGATCCAGGCCTACCGTATGCGTGGCCACCAGGCAGCCCAGCTTGACCCGCTGGGGCTGTGGCAGCGTCCTGCACCTGCAGACCTGTCAATCAATCATTACGGCTTGACCAATGCCGATCTTGATACGACCTTCCGTGCCGGCGACCTGTTCATCGGCAAAGAGGAGGCGAGCCTACGCGAAATTCACGAAGCGTTGCAGCAGACATATTGCCGCACCATCGGCGCTGAATTTACGCATATCACCGATTCCGAGCAGCGCCAGTGGTTCCAGCAGCGTCTGGAAAGCGTGCGCGGCCGTCCGACGTACTCCGTCGACATCAAGAGCCACCTGCTTGAGCGCGTCACCGCCGGCGAAGGCCTGGAAAAATACCTCGGGACCAAATACCCGGGTACCAAGCGTTTCGGTCTGGAAGGCGGCGAGAGCCTGATTCCGATGCTCGACGAGCTGATCCAGCGTTCCGGTTCCTACGGCACCAAGGAAATCGTGATCGGCATGGCCCACCGTGGTCGTCTGAACGTGCTGGTCAACACCTTCGGCAAGAACCCGCGCGAGCTGTTCGACGAGTTCGAAGGCAAGAAGAAGGTCGAGCTGGGGTCCGGTGACGTTAAATATCACCAGGGCTTCTCGTCCAACGTGATGACCGCCGGCGGTGAAGTTCACCTGGCCATGGCGTTCAACCCGTCTCACCTGGAAATCGTTTCTCCGGTGGTCGAAGGTTCGGTCCGCGCCCGTCAGGATCGTCGTAACGACCCTACTGGCGAGAAGGTACTGCCGATCTCCATCCACGGTGACGCGGCATTCGCCGGTCAAGGTGTGGTCATGGAAACCTTCCAGATGTCGCAGACCCGCGGTTTCAAGACCGGCGGCACCGTGCACATCGTGATCAACAACCAGGTCGGTTTCACCATCAGCAACCCGCTGGACTCGCGCTCTACCGAGTACGCGACCGACGTTGCGAAGATGATCCAGGCGCCGATTCTCCATGTGAATGGCGATGATCCGGAAGCCGTGTTGTTCGTGACCCAGCTGGCCATCGACTACCGCATGCAGTTCAAGCGTGACGTGGTGATCGACCTGGTCTGCTACCGTCGTCGCGGCCACAACGAGGCCGACGAGCCTAGCGGCACCCAGCCAATCATGTATCAGCAGATCACCAAACAGCGCACCACCCGGGAGCTGTATGCCGATCGTCTGACCCAGGGCGGTGTGCTGGACGCAGAGCGTGTTCAGGCGAAAGTCGACGAATACCGCAACGCGCTGGACAACGGTCTGCACGTGGTAAAAAGCCTGGTCAAAGAGCCGAACAAAGAGTTGTTCGTGGACTGGCGTCCGTATCTGGGCCACGCCTGGACCGCGCGTCACGACACTCGCTTCGATCTGAAAACCTTGCAGGAACTGTCCGCCAAGCTGCTGGAAATCCCGGAAGGCTTCGTGGTTCAGCGCCAGGTCTCGAAAATCTACGAAGACCGTCAGAAGATGCAAGCCGGCGGCCTGCCGATCAACTGGGGTTACGCCGAAACCATGGCGTACGCGACCCTGGCGTTCGAAGGTCACCCGATTCGCATGACGGGTCAGGACATCGGTCGCGGTACGTTCTCGCACCGTCACGCTGTCTTGCACAACCAGAAAGACGCGGGTACCTACATCCCGTTGCAAAACCTGTACAAGGGCCAGCCACGTTTCGACCTGTACGATTCGTTCCTGTCCGAAGAAGCCGTGCTGGCGTTCGAATACGGTTACTCGACCACCACGCCTGAGGCGCTGGTGATCTGGGAAGCCCAGTTCGGCGACTTCGCCAACGGTGCCCAAGTGGTTATCGACCAGTTCATCACCAGTGGCGAGCACAAGTGGGGTCGTCTCTGCGGTCTGACCATGCTGCTGCCGCACGGTTATGAAGGTCAGGGTCCGGAGCACTCTTCGGCTCGTCTGGAGCGTTACCTGCAGCTGTGCGCCGAGCACAATATTCAGGTAGCCGTGCCGACTACACCGGCTCAGATCTACCACTTGCTACGTCGTCAGGTGATTCGCCCGCTGCGCAAGCCGTTGATCGTTCTGACTCCGAAGTCGCTGCTGCGTCACAAACTGGCCATCTCGACCCTGGAAGATCTGGCCGAAGGTTCGTTCCAGACCGTTATTCCGGAAATCGATGCCCTGGACCCGAAAAAGGTCGAGCGCGTTGTTCTGTGTAGCGGCAAGGTCTACTACGACCTGCTGGAAAAACGCCGTGCCGAAGGTCGTGATGACATCGCCATCGTGCGTATCGAGCAGCTGTACCCATTCCCTGAGGACGACTTGAAAGAAGTCCTGGCTCCTTACACCAACGCCAAGCATGCCGTTTGGTGTCAGGAAGAGCCGATGAACCAGGGTGCCTGGTACTGCAGCCAACACCACTTGCGTCGTAGCATCAGTACGCTCAACAAGTCTCTCGTACTCGAGTACGCGGGTCGTGAGGCTTCTGCTGCACCTGCTTGTGGTTATGCATCGATGCACGCTGAGCAGCAGGAACAACTGCTGCAAGACGCCTTTACTGTTTAACGCCTTCGCGCACCTGAAACCGAATTTAAGGACCCACAGATAATGGCTATCGAAATCAAAGCCCCCACTTTCCCGGAATCGGTTGCCGATGGCACCGTTGCCACCTGGCACAAAAAACCGGGCGACGCCGTCAAGCGCGATGACCTGATCGTCGACATCGAAACTGACAAAGTCGTATTGGAAGTGTTGGCTACCGCTGACGGCGTGCTGGGCGCTATCGTCAAGAACGAAGGCGACACCGTTCTGTCCGACGAAGTCCTGGGCTCCATCGAAGCGGGCGGCGCTGCTGCCGCTCCAGCTGCTGCCGCTGCTCCGGCCGCTGCACAAGCTGCTGCTCCAGCCGCTGAAGGCGAAGATGATCCTGTTGCTGCACCGGCTGCTCGCAAGCTGGCTGAAGAAAACGGCATCAACATCGCTTCCGTTGCCGGCACTGGCAAAGGCGGTCGTGTGACCAAGGAAGACGTTGTTGCCGCTGTAGCTGCCAAGAAAGCCGCTCCGGCTGCCGCGCCTGCCAAGGCTGCTGCGCCTGCCGCTGCTGCTCCAGTGTTCGCTGCCGGCGATCGCATCGAGAAGCGCGTACCGATGACCCGTGTGCGGGCCACCGTTGCCAAGCGTCTGGTTGAAGCTCAATCGAACATGGCAATGCTGACCACTTTCAACGAAGTCGACATGACCGAAGTCATGGCTCTGCGTTCGAAGTACAAGGACCTGTTCGAGAAGTCCCATAATGGTGTACGCCTGGGCTTCATGTCGTTCTTCGTGAAAGCGGCCACCGAGGCGCTGAAACGCTTCCCGGCTGTTAACGCGTCGATCGACGGTGCTGACATCGTTTATCACGGCTATGCTGACGTCGGTGTGGCTGTTTCCAGCGACCGCGGCCTGGTTGTACCGGTTCTGCGTAACGCCGAACTGATGAGCCTGGCTGAAATCGAAGGCGGCATCGCTACCTTCGGCAAGAAAGCCCGTGACGGCAAACTGTCGATGGACGAAATGACCGGTGGTACGTTCACCATCACCAACGGTGGTACCTTCGGTTCGATGATGTCGACTCCGATCGTCAACCCGCCACAAGCGGCCATCCTGGGCATGCACAACATTCTGCAGCGTCCTATGGCGATCAATGGTCAAGTCGTTATCCGTCCGATGATGTACCTGGCGCTGTCCTACGATCACCGTTTGATCGACGGCAAAGAAGCTGTGACCTTCCTGGTTACCATCAAGAACCTGCTGGAAGACCCGGCTCGTTTGCTGCTGGATATCTGATTTCGTTGCACGGGCCGCTCAGCGATGAACGGTCCTTCTGTAATGACCAGCTTCGTCCCACGACGGTCCCCAAAAGGGGCCGTCCGGTTTGATTCGAGAAGGAATGACACATGACTCAGAAATTCGACGTGGTAGTGATTGGCGCGGGCCCTGGCGGCTACGTGGCTGCCATTAAAGCAGCGCAACTGGGCCTCACCACTGCCTGCATCGAGAAATACACCGACAAGGAAGGCAAACTGGCCCTCGGCGGTACTTGCCTGAACGTCGGCTGCATTCCATCCAAGGCGCTGCTGGACAGCTCCTGGAAGTTTCACGAAGCGCAAGACGGCTTCGCGATCCACGGTATCAACCACGCTGGCGTGACCATGGACGTGGCAGCGATGGTCGGCCGTAAAGCCAACATCGTTAAAGGCCTGACCTCCGGTGTTGCGACCCTGTTCAAGGCGAACGGCGTCACTTCGATCCAGGGCCACGGCAAACTGCTGGCCGGCAAGAAAGTCGAAGTCACCAAGCCTGACGGTTCGGTAGAAATCATTGAAGCCGAGAACGTGATTCTGGCTCCAGGTTCGCGTCCGATCGACATTCCACCGGCTCCGGTCGACCAGAATGTGATCGTCGATTCGACGGGTGCTCTGGAATTCCAATCCGTGCCAAAACGCCTGGGTGTAATCGGCGCTGGTGTTATCGGTCTGGAACTGGGTTCGGTATGGTCCCGTCTGGGCGCAGAAGTCACCGTTCTCGAAGCACTGGATACCTTCCTGATGGCAGCGGACACCGCTGTTTCCAAGGAAGCGCTGAAAACCCTGACCAAACAGGGTCTGGACATCAAGCTGGGCGCTCGCGTAACCGGTTCCAAAGTGAACGGCGACGAAGTCGTTGTGAACTACACCGATGCCAACGGCGAACAGAACATCACTTTCGACAAGCTGATCGTAGCCGTTGGTCGCCGTCCGGTGACCACTGATCTGCTGGCCGCTGATTGCGGCGTGACCCTCGACGAGCGCGGTTTCGTGCACGTTGACGATCACTGCGCCACCACCGTGCCGGGCGTTTACGCCATCGGTGACGTGGTTCGCGGCATGATGCTGGCTCACAAAGCCTCGGAAGAGGGCATCATGGTTGTCGAGCGCATCAAGGGCCATAAAGCCCAGATGAACTATGACCTGATCCCTTCGGTTATTTATACTCACCCGGAAATCGCGTGGGTCGGTAAAACCGAGCAGGCCTTGAAAGCTGAAGGCGTAGAAGTTAACGTCGGCACCTTCCCGTTCGCAGCCTCTGGCCGTGCCATGGCCGCCAACGATACCGGTGGTTTCGTCAAGGTCATCGCTGATGCCAAGACTGACCGCGTATTGGGCGTCCACGTGATTGGTCCGAGCGCTGCAGAACTGGTTCAGCAGGGCGCGATCGGCATGGAATTCGGCACCAGCGCTGAAGACCTGGGCATGATGGTTTTCTCCCATCCGACCTTGTCTGAAGCCTTGCACGAAGCAGCGTTGGCAGTGAATGGCGGCGCCATCCACATCGCCAACCGCAAGAAACGCTAAGCGGATAATAAGAAACCACGGCGGTACGGCCCGTCGTGAGCCTTGCGAGCAAGACTCACCGCGGAATGTCCGCTGGACGCAGTCTTGCGTAACTGCACCGGGTACCCGGAAAGGTTACGCAAGCAGCAGTCACAGGTGGTGCGGCACTTGAATGAGTGCAGCACCGAATGCGCAGTACCTAACGAAGACGGTAATAAGCATGAATCTTCACGAGTATCAGGGTAAGCAGCTGTTCGCTGAGTACGGCCTGCCAGTATCCACCGGTTACGCGGTAGACACCCCGGAAGCAGCAGCAGAAGCTTGCGACAAAATCGGCGGCAGCGAATGGGTTGTCAAAGCCCAGGTTCACGCCGGTGGTCGCGGTAAAGCGGGCGGCGTAAAGCTGGTTCGCAGCAAAGAAGACGCTAAAGCATTCGCACAGCAGTGGCTGGGCAAGCGTCTGGTGACTTACCAGACTGACGCCAATGGTCAGCCAGTCACCAAGATCCTGGTTGAATCGTGCACTGATATCGCTAAAGAGCTGTACCTGGGCGCTGTCGTTGACCGTTCGAGCCGTCGCATCGTGTTCATGGCTTCCACCGAAGGTGGCGTGGACATCGAGAAAATCGCTCACGACACTCCAGAAAAAATTCTGAAAGCCACTATCGATCCACTGGTTGGCGCTCAGCCATTCCAGGGTCGCGAGCTGGCATTCCAGCTGGGTCTGGAAGGCAAGCAAGTTGCTCAGTTCGCCAAGATCTTCGTAGGTCTGGCCAAGCTGTTCAAGGATCACGACCTGGCTCTGCTGGAAGTGAACCCGCTGGTGATCAAGGCTGACGGCGATCTGCATTGCCTCGACGCCAAGATCAACATCGACGCCAACGCCATGTACCGTCAGCCTAAGCTGAAGACTTTCCACGATCCGTCGCAAGACGATCCGCGCGAAGCGCACGCTGCCAAGTTCGAACTGAACTACGTAGCGCTGGAAGGCAACATCGGTTGCATGGTCAACGGTGCTGGCCTGGCCATGGGTACCATGGACATCGTCAACCTGCATGGCGGCAAGCCAGCCAACTTCCTCGACGTGGGCGGCGGTGCTACCAAAGAACGCGTAACCGAAGCGTTCAAGATCATCCTGTCCGACACTAACGTCGCTGCAGTACTGGTCAACATCTTCGGCGGCATCGTTCGTTGCGACATGATTGCCGAAGGCATCATCGGCGCTGTGAAAGAAGTCGGCGTGAAAATCCCGGTTGTTGTTCGCCTTGAAGGCAACAACGCTGAGCTGGGCGCTAAAGTACTGGCAGAAAGCGGTTTGAACATCATCGCTGCTACCAGCCTGACCGACGCTGCTCAACAAGTTGTCAAAGCTGCGGAGGGCAAATAATGAGCGTCCTGATCAATAAAGACACCAAAGTTATCTGCCAGGGTATTACCGGTTCGCAAGGTAGTTTCCACACCCAGCAAGCCATCGAGTACGGCACCAAGATGGTTGGCGGCGTAACTCCAGGCAAAGGCGGCACCGAGCACCTGGGTCTGCCAGTGTTCAACACCGTGAAAGACGCTGTAGCTGCCACTGGCGCCACCGCCAGCGTGATCTACGTTCCAGCTCCTTTCTGCAAGGACTCCATCCTGGAAGCAGCTTTCGGCGGCATCAAGCTGATCGTTTGCATCACTGAAGGCATTCCTACCCTGGACATGCTGGATGCCAAGGTCAAGTGCGACGAGCTGGGCGTAGTCCTGATCGGTCCTAACTGCCCAGGCGTGATCACTCCAGGCGAATGCAAGATCGGCATCATGCCAGGTCACATTCACTTGCCAGGCAAAGTCGGTATCGTTTCCCGTTCCGGCACCCTGACCTACGAAGCTGTGAAGCAGACTACTGACGCCGGTTTCGGTCAGTCGACTTGCGTCGGCATCGGTGGTGACCCGATCCCGGGTTCGAACTTCATCGACATCCTGAAGCTGTTCCAGGAAGACCCGAAGACCGAAGCGATCGTGATGATCGGCGAGATCGGCGGTTCGGCTGAAGAAGAAGCGGCTGCCTACATCAAGGCACACGTGACCAAGCCGGTTGTTTCCTACATCGCTGGTGTGACTGCTCCTCCGGGCAAGCGCATGGGCCATGCTGGCGCAATCATCTCTGGCGGCAAAGGCACTGCAGACGAGAAATTCGCTGCTCTGCAAGACGCAGGCGTTAAAACCGTGCGTTCGCTGGCAGACATCGGCAAGGCCCTGGCCGAGCTGACTGGCTGGGCCGTCAAGTAAGCCTCGCGCTTAACTGACGCTTCACCCAACAAAGGCCACCTTCGGGTGGCCTTTGTCATTTCCGGGATTTGTGTTGGCCGTGCGGACGCCATCGCGGGCAAGCCCGCTCCCACAGGAAATTGTGCTGTATGCAGTTTTTCCGAACGACCCGGTCACCTGTGGGAGCGGGCTTGCCCGCGATGACGGAGTTACAGGCGACAATGCATTTACATGTAAAAACGCGACATTGAAATGTCGCGTATCGGATAGTTCGCCCTGTAATAGTGCGTTTGTCAGCAAGATTAGTTACGCTAGCCGCCATTTTTGCGTCTGCGGCCCACAAGGCAGCGGCGCGCTAAACGGGTCGGTCCTATACGGATCGACAGCATTTCCCTCACCCATAAGGGAAATCCCTCTCTAAATTCCGATTCAGTAGTGTGGTATTTCCTTAATGAAAGTGTTGAAAGGCCAGGACATCCTGGCACTGGGCTTCATGACATTTGCCCTGTTCGTCGGGGCCGGCAACATCATCTTCCCGCCTATCGTCGGTTTACAGTCCGGGCCTAATGTCTGGATGGCGGCGCTGGGTTTCCTGATCACGGCGGTCGGTCTGCCGGTGATCACCGTTGTCGCTCTGGCCAAGGTCGGTGGGGCAATGGATGCCTTGAGCAGCCCGATCGGTAAAATCGCCGGTGGCTTGCTGGCAGCTGCGTGCTACCTCGCTGTCGGTCCATTGTTCGCGACACCGCGCACCGCGACCGTGTCGTTCGAAGTGGGTCTGGCGCCGCTGACCGGCGAGAGCCCGCTGGCGCTGTTTCTCTATAGCTCGGTGTACTTCCTGCTGGTGTTCTTCATTTCGCTCTATCCGGGCCGTCTGCTGGACACCGTAGGACGGTTCCTCGCACCGCTGAAGATCATCGCTCTGGCCGTTCTTGGCATCGCAGCGTTCGCGTTGCCAGCCGGTGATATCGGCGTGGCCACCCCCGAATATGTTGCAGCACCGTTCTCCCAGGGTTTCATCAATGGTTACCTGACCATGGATACCCTGGGTGCGCTGGTCTTCGGCATTGTCATCGTCAATGCGATCCGCTCCCGTGGCGTCGAATCGCCGGCGCTGATCACCCGTTACGCGATCATCGCCGGGCTGATTGCCGGTGTAGGTCTGGCGCTGGTTTATGTCAGCCTGTTCCGTCTCGGTTCGGGCAGCCATGAAGTGGCCGTCGGTGCCACCAACGGCGCGGCGGTATTGCACGCCTACGTGCAGCACACCTTCGGCTCCCTGGGCAGCGGTTTCCTCGCGGTGCTGATCTCCCTGGCCTGCCTGGTGACCGCAGTCGGTCTGACTTGCGCCTGTGCCGAATACTTCAGCCGTGTACTGCCACTGTCCTACAAGACGCTGGTGATCATCCTGGCCGCGTTTTCCCTGCTGGTGTCCAACCTGGGCCTCACCAAGCTGATCGCGTTCTCGATCCCGGTGCTGACCGCTATCTACCCGCCATGCATCGCTCTGGTGGCTTTGAGCTTCTGTAAGGACTTCTGGCATGAGCAGGGCCGCATCGTCGGTCCGGTGATGCTGGTGTCGTTCATCTTCGGCATGATCGACGCGCTCAAGGGCGCCGGTCTGGCCGACTGGATGCCGGCTCAACTGGCTCACCTGCCGCTGAGCGAGCAGGGCCTGGCGTGGCTGGTGCCGTCGGTCATGACCCTGATGGTCGCCGTGGTTTGCGATCGTCTGCTGGGCAAGCGCGAAGAAGCGCTGGCTTAAGTCGCTCCATCGTCCGCCACAAGCGGGCTTGAGCTACAAATGGAAATGCCCCGTATCAATCGATACAGGGCATTTTTTATGCGCGTGATGCAGTGTCTTTTTCCTTGGGTTAACGTCGAAGCACTGTCCGCAGGTTTCATCATTACCAACGTCTCACAGGGAACTGCATGTCGTTCATCCACGCCAATCTGATCCACATCCTCGCCGCGCTCTGGTTTGTCGTCTGCTGGGGTGGCTACACCCGTTACGCGACATGGAAGGGCCGTGACACCGCATGCCTGGCCAGCGTGTTGCACCTATATCGCGAAGACTGGATGCGCCGCATGCTGTTGCGCGACAACCGCATCGCCGATGCCAGTGTGATCGGTAACCTGGAGCGCAACGCCTCGTTCTTCGCTTCCAGCACGTTGATTATCCTGGCCGGTATTCTCACGGTGTTGGGTGCGTCCGAAAGGGCCGTGTCGTTGCTGGCGGATATCCCGATGGTGCAACAGGCTTCCCAAGGCATGTCGGAGATCAAGTTGTTGTGCCTGGCGCTGGTGTTTGTCTATGCGTTCTTTACGTTCAGCTGGTGCATGCGTCAGTACAACTTTGCCGCCGTTCTTGTGGGCTCGGCACCGATGATCGGTGAGCGGCATGTGTCGGAGCAAGAGCGTAAAGCCTTCGCTTCCCGAGCTGCCCGTGTGATCTCCATGGCGGCCAACCAGTTCAACTTCGGTCTGCGTTCCTATTATTTCGGCATGACCATGCTGGCGTGGTTTGTCAGTCCCTGGTTGTTCATGTTGATGAGCGCCGGTGTCGTGTTTGTGTTGTATCGCCGCGAGTTTCACTCCGACGTTCTTGACGTGATGGTCTATACACCTACAGAGGCGCCATTGCCTGAGCTGAACAAAGAGGCGGCTTGATGAGTATTCCATTCTGGTGTGTGTTTATCAGTGGCTTGTTGATTTTCGTGGCACGCATGCCGGTGGCCAAGGCGATGAAAGAGCAGGGCGGCTACAACAATCACCTGCCGCGTCAACAGCAGGCGCAACTCACAGGTTTCGGCGCCCGCGCATTGGCGGCCCACCAGAATAGTTTCGAGGCATTCATTTTGTTTGCGGTTGGGGTGTTGATGGCGCACACCACGCAAACGGCGGGATGGCTGATCGATGCGCTGGCGATCATCTTCGTGATCGCGCGTGTTATCTACTTGCTGTGTTACTGGGCTGATCTGACCTGGCAGCGAAGTCTGGTGTGGTTGGTCGGATTAGTGTGTTCGTTGTTGCTGATGATTAGTCCGACTTTTAGGACTGTTTTGCTCTAAAGGCGCGTATCGAACGAAATGTCAGATAAAAGAAAACCCGCACTTGGCGGGTTTTCTTTTATCACTAAAAACACTTTTAGTTTTTAGGAGCTTCCGGTGCGGCTTCTTTTGTCGCGGCTTCGTTCGATTCAGTCTGAGCTTTGGCAGCTTCAGCGTTTTCTTTTGCTGCCTCGTTCACTTTATCCTGAGCTTCGCTCATTTTTTCCTGAGCTTGCTCACTATGTTTGGCGGCATCTTGAGCTTTGTCCTCGGATTTTTTACCGCAAGCGGCGAGACCGAGGGAAGCGGTCAACATCAAGGCAATAGCTAAAGTCTTACGCATGGGGTGTTTCTCCTGGTGGAAAATATTTACTGGCCTTTCGAGCACAGCGACCAGGGTTAAGTTCCTCAAATCACTCAGATATATAAGTTTGTTTTGCCACGGAACTTTTGCTCATTAGCCTGCTACTTTGCCCGGACACTAGAAGAGATTTATCAAATGGCCGAAAACCCCGTTTTTGAGCGTGCGACGCGATTCCTGTCGGCGTTGCGCCATTGTCAGGTGCTCGGCATGCGCCTTCACAGCGCCAGCAACGAAGGGCTGACGGTAATTCTTCCGTACAGCCGACAGATCGTCGGTAACCCGCAAACCGGGGTGATTCATGGCGGTGCGCTGACCTCGCTGATGGATACCGCCTGCGGCATGGCCACCCTCTGCGTGCTGTCTGAGTTCGAAGTCTGCCCGACGCTCGACTTGCGCATCGACTATATGCACGCCGCTGAGCCACACAAGGACGTGTATGGCTTCGCCCAATGCTACCGAGTGACCACGGACGTGATCTTCGCGCGCGGTTTTGCCTATCAGGACGACCCCGAACAGCCCATCGCCCATGTTGTGGGCACGTTCATGCGCATGGGCAAAGGCGTCAAAGGCACCAAGGGCTTTGGCGGTGTCATTGCAGGAGATGCGAAATGACCGACACGTTCAAGAAGCAGCTCCAGCAGGCCCATGCGCAGGGGGACTACACCGCACTGCTGCAGCTGATTCCCTATGCCGAACTTATCGGCGTCGAATGTTCGCGGGTAGGAGATGAGCTGCTGTTTCGTCTGCCGGCCAACAAGGACAACATTGGTAACCCTTTACTGCCGGCGATTCATGGTGGGGTGATTGCCGGGTTCATGGAGCTCTCGGCGGCGCTGCACCTGTTGATTTTCACCGGCTCGCCCGGTGTGCCGAAGATTATCGACTTTTCCCTCGACTATCTGCGCGCGGGGCAGTTTCGCGATACCTGGGCCCGATGCCAGGTTTGCCGTCAGGGGCGGCGGGTGGCAAACGTGGCGATTGCCGCCTGGCAAAGCACTGAAGCCGAGCCTATTGCCACGGCTCGGGCTCACTTCAAAATCGAAGAGCCCTTGAAATCCTGATCTAAGCCCCCAACTTTGATGACAACCCGCCGCCGACCCTCTAGGTCGCGGCCACTGCCATCTGATTGGAGTTTGATGACCATGAGTGTGGAAACTCAAAAGGAAACCCTGGGCTTCCAGACCGAGGTGAAGCAGCTGCTGCACCTCATGATCCATTCGCTGTATTCCAACAAGGAAATCTTCCTTCGCGAATTGATCTCGAACGCCTCTGACGCTGTCGATAAGTTACGTTTTGAAGCGCTGGCCAAGCCTGAATTGCTGGAAGGCGGCGCTGAGCTGAAAATCCGTGTGAGCTTCGACAAAGACGCTAAAACCGTCACCCTCGAAGACAACGGCATTGGCATGAGCCGTGAAGATGCGGTCACTCACCTGGGCACCATCGCCAAGTCCGGTACCGCCGATTTCATGAAGCACCTGTCTGGCGA
Organism: Pseudomonas sp. GGS8; assembly: GCF_024168645.1. Lineage (NCBI taxonomy): Bacteria > Pseudomonadati > Pseudomonadota > Gammaproteobacteria > Pseudomonadales > Pseudomonadaceae > Pseudomonas > Pseudomonas sp. GGS8. The sequence continues at coordinate 3,721,344 of NZ_JALJWF010000001.1, forward strand.
TCAGAAGAAAGACTCGCACCTGATCGGTCAATTCGGTGTCGGTTTCTACTCGGCGTTCATCGTCGCCGATAAAGTTGACGTATTCAGCCGCCGTGCCGGCCTCGCTGCCAGCGAGGGTGTGCACTGGTCGTCCAAGGGCGAAGGCGAATTTGAAATCGCTACCGTCGAGAAAGCTGACCGCGGCACTCGCATCGTCCTGCACCTGAAGTCCGCTGAAGACGAATTCGCCGATGGCTGGCGTCTGCGCAACATCATCAAGAAGTATTCCGACCACATCGCTTTGCCGATCGAGTTGCCGAAAGAAGTGGCAGCTGCCGAGGGTGAAGAAAAGCCTGCCGTTGAATGGGAAACCGTCAACCGCGCCAGCGCTCTGTGGACTCGCCCTCGCACTGAAGTAAAGGACGAGGAATACCAGGAATTCTACAAACACGTCGCTCACGATTTCGAGAATCCGCTGAGCTGGAGTCACAACAAGGTCGAAGGCAAGCTCGAGTACACCTCGCTGCTTTATGTGCCGACCCGTGCTCCGTTCGACCTGTACCAGCGTGAGGCGCCGAAAGGCCTGAAGCTGTACGTGCAGCGCGTGTTCGTCATGGATCAGGCCGAGTCGTTCCTGCCGCTGTATCTGCGCTTCATCAAAGGCGTGGTCGATTCCAACGACCTGTCGCTGAACGTGTCGCGGGAAATCCTGCAGAAAGACCCGATCATCGACTCCATGAAGTCGGCGCTGACCAAGCGCGTTCTGGACATGCTGGAAAAACTGGCGAAGAACGAGCCTGAGCAATACAAAGGTTTCTGGAAGAACTTCGGTCAGGTCATGAAAGAAGGCCCGGCAGAAGATTTCGCCAACAAAGAAAAAATTGCTGGTCTGCTGCGTTTCGCGTCCACTCAGGGCGACGACGGCGAGCAGGTTGTGGGTCTGGCCGACTACCTGGCCCGTGCCAAGGAAGGTCAGGACAAGATCTACTACCTGACCGGCGAAACCTACGCGCAAGTTAAAAACAGCCCGCACCTGGAAGTCTTCCGCAAGAAAGGCATCGAAGTGCTGCTGTTGACCGACCGTATCGATGAGTGGCTGATGAGCTACCTCAACGACTTCGACGGCAAGAGCTTTGTCGACGTGGCACGCGGTGACCTGGACCTCGGCAACCTGGATTCGGAAGAAGACAAGAAAGCCGCGGAAGAAGTCGCCAAGTCCAAAGAAGGCCTGGTTGAGCGTCTCAAGACCGCTTTGGGTGAATCCGTTGCTGAAGTGCGGGTTTCCCACCGTCTGACCGATTCCCCGGCGATTCTGGCCATCGGCGAGCAAGACCTGGGCCTGCAAATGCGTCAGATCCTGGAAGCCAGCGGTCAGAAGGTTCCGGATTCGAAACCGATTTTCGAATTCAACCCGGCTCACCCGCTGATCGAGAAACTCGACAACGAGCAGAGCGACGAGCGCTTCGGCGACCTGTCGCACATTCTGTTCGATCAGGCGGCCCTGGCGGCCGGCGACAGCTTGAAAGACCCGGCCGCTTATGTGCGCCGTCTGAACAAGCTGCTGGTTGAACTGTCGGCTTAACCAAGTTGTATAAAAACCCGCTTCGGCGGGTTTTTTCATTCTGGTGCTTTTTTACTGGGAGTCAGTCATGAGCCAAATCACTGTTCGATCCGTGGCCTATCAGATCGACGGCCAATCGTATGAAAGTCGTCTGGCCTTTGATGCCGACCATAAAGGCCCGCGTCCGGGGCTGTTGATGGCGCCGAACTGGATGGGCGTCAGCTTTGGCGCCGAGGAGATTGCCAAATCGATAGCATCCAAGGGTTATGTGGTACTGATCGCGGATCTGTATGGGCAATCGGTTCGTCCGCAGAACGGCGACGAGGCAGGCGCGGCGATGATGCCGTTGAAGAGTGATCGCGCCTTGCTGCGCAAGCGCATGCAGGCTGCCTTCGAACAGCTGCAAGGGCAGGGCGAGGCGGCGGTCGATACCTCGAAGCTGGCGACCTTTGGTTTCTGCTTCGGTGGTTGCTGCGCGCTGGAGTTGGCGCGTAGCGGTGCGCCGGTGAAAGCGGCGGTATCGTTCCACGGCACGCTGGATACGCCGAACGTGAACGATGCGAAAAGCATTAAGGGCTCGGTGCTGGTGCTGCATGGCGCTGCTGATCCGTTGGTGCCGAAAGAGCAGCTGCCGGTGTTCGAAGCTGAGATGAATGCCGCCGGTGTGGATTGGCAATTGCTCAGCTATGGCGGTGCGGTGCATTCGTTCACCGATCCGCATGCCAATGTACCGGGCAAGATGATGTATGACGCGAAGACGGCTGCTCGCGCGTTCACGTCGATGCATAACTTGCTGGATGAAGTGTTCAAGGGCTGATCTGTTTTCAGGTCCTGACTGGGTCGTTGCCTGACAGGGCCTATATCGCGGGCAAGCCCGCTCCCACAGGGAACTGCGCCGTATGCAATTTTTGCGAACGACCCGGTCAACTGTGGGGGCGGGCTTGCCCGCGGTGACGGATTGACAGGCGACGCAGAAATTACGGCAGTTCGATCCGCTCGCTTTCCCCCGGCACCGTCGGCCAATCCCCTGTCGCCCAGCGCCGACGTGCTTCATCAATCAATGCCGGATCACTGGCCACGAAGTTCCAGTTGATCCGTCGTGGCCCATCCAGTGGCGCTCCGCCAAACAGCACGGCATGGCAGTCACTTTCGGCGAACAGCGTCATCTCTTCCCCGGCCGGCAGCACCACTAGCGTATAGGGCTCCAGCAGTTCACCATCAAGCTGCGCCTCACCGCTCAACACATACAGCGCCCGTTCTTCATGCTCGGTGGGAATCAGTAGCGTCGTCGCCGTTTGCAGGTTCAATTCGGCATACAGCGTAGGAGAAAGCACCGGGACCGGCGATTCAAGGCAAAAGCCCTTCCCGGCGATCATTCGTATCTTCACGCCAAGGTTTTCGCTGACCGGCAGCGTGGCCGCCGGATGGTGGCTGTAGTATCCCGGGCCGTGCTCACGGTCCTTGGGCGAAGCCAGCCAGATCTGTAAGCCGTGCATCGTACCGCCACTGTTCTTCAAAGCTTCGGGCGTGCGTTCGACGTGGGCAATCGCACTGCCGGCGGTCATCCAGCTGACATCGCCAGCATTCACCACCTGATCGGAACCGAGGCTGTCCTTGTGCTGGATTTGCCCTTCGAACAGGTAGGTGAGGGTGGACAGACCGATGTGCGGATGCTGACGGATGTTCATGCCTTTGCCCGGTGGATAACGGGTTTCGAGCATGTGGTCGAAAAACACGAAAGGCCCGACGTTGCGGCATTTGGCTGATGGCAAAGGGCGAAGGATCGGCTGGCCTTCGACATCTTCGGCGCGGGGGCGGATCACGAGCGGAGTGTTCATGGTGCATTCCAGGCTGAGCGGGTGACGCAGGGAGCATAACCCGCTTGCTCAGCCGTTGCCGCTATTGGCTGAAGGCGCCTTCTGACAGATGAGTCTCGATGCTGACTTCGGAGGTGGTCATCAGCTTGTGTACCGGGCAGCGGTCGGCCACGCGGTGCAGTTCGTCGCGCTGGGCATCGGTGAGCACGCCCTTGAGCGTGAGTTTGACGTGCAGGACATATTTACCCTTCTGCTCTTCACTGTTGTCGCGCTTGACCTCGACCCCGACGCCGGTCAGTGGGATGTCCTTCTTCTTCGCATACATTTTCAGGGTCAGGGCTTTGCAGGCGCCGAGGGCTGCGTCGAAATAGTCATGGGGTTCAGGCGCCGTGCCTTCACCACCGCTGGACTTGGGGGCATCGGCAAACAGTTCATGGTCATCGATCTGGACACTGTGACGAAAACCTTCGGCAGAGACGGTATTGACGGTAACAGTCATGGGGAAACCTCGCAGGCAACAGGAGAATTCATTCGGTCAGAAAAGACCCTGAAGTTATAGAGCATTCGTTCACGTTCACGTTCAACTTTCTGCCGGGCGATTTGGCCTTGCCTCAATACCGCTAAGTTAAGACGCAGAACCTACAGGATTGCGCTGGGCCGTGCGCTGATCGCTCCCGGCCGGCGAAACGCCAGACGAAAAAAAGCCCCGCGTTTGCGGGGCTTTCATGTCGGCCCTAATCAGCTGCCTTTAACCGTCTTGCCGTTGACCGTACCGTCGAGGAGCATGATGTTGTACTCCTTACCGTCGGTTTCGACCTGTTGCAGACGGACTAGCAGGTAATCCCAATCCTTGGCGAACCACAGTACGGTGATGCGCTTGCTTTGAGTCGGATCGCGCACGCGCTCGACCTTGACCGCATCGATCTGGCCTGCCTTGGTGTCGACTTTTTCCGAACCCAGTACGCGGAAGTCATAGGTATCGACTTCGCCGGCATCGACGACCTGATAGCTCATGCTTTTCTTGCCGGCGGCCACGTCATGCTGCAGCGCCAGTTGGTAGGTGGACTTGTCGACCATACCGCGGTTTAGCGGGAGCTTGACGGCGTCACCACGATCGATGCCGGTGACCATCTTGTTGGTCCAGTCGAAGTCCAGATCAGCCTTCTTGGCTTTGCCCAGGCCGCCGCGTTCGAAGTGGTAGGACTGCGGCAGCAGCGTGTCCTTGTCCAGGGTCAGAGTGCTTTCTTCGGTCAGGCTGGCGATCATCATCGACGCCTTGAAGCTGAGTTTCCAGACGCCGTTGGCTTCCTTGGTCAGGCTGCGTTCGGCGGTGCCACTCATGGGCAGTTGCTTCCAGTCGGCGGTGTAGCTGGCGGAGAAGGGGTGAAGGTCCGAGGCCTGCGCAAACGGCAGGGCGAGCAGAGCGCAAGCGAAGAGCAGGGCACGACGCATAAAATCTCCTAGGTTCGAATCAAGTGGCCGCTGGCCGCGAGTAACTGCCCATCCAGTAAAGCACCTTGTTCGCCGAGTGATAAACGGCCTTCGGCAAACCAGCGTACGGCCATCGGGTAGATCAGGTGTTCCTGGGTATGGACTCGCTGCGCCAGACTCTGCGGCGAATCGTGCAACTCTACCGGTATTACTGCCTGTACGACCAGTGGTCCGCCATCGAGTTCCTCGGTGACGAAGTGCACGGAGCAGCCATGTTCCGTATCGCCGGCCTCCAACGCGCGCTGATGAGTGTGTAACCCTTTGTATTTGGGCAGCAGCGAGGGATGGATATTGAGCAGGCGACCCTGGTAATGGCGCACGAAGTCAGCGCTGAGAATGCGCATGAAGCCGGCCAGTACCACGAGTTTGGGTTGGAAGGCGTCGATCAGTTCGATCAGCGCGGCATCGAAGGCCTCGCGCCCCTCGAAAGCCTTGTGATCCAGGGTGCGGGTGTCGATACCCGCGTCCCCGGCGCGTTGCAGGCCGTAGGCGTCGGCGCGGTTGGAAATCACCGCAGCAATGCGGGCCGGGCTGTCGCCGGTCCGCGTGCTGTCGATCAAGGCCTGCAAGTTACTGCCGGTGCCGGACAGCAGCACCACCACATCACAGGTCTGGGACATTAATGAGCCTTGAGGTTCTTCAGTTCGACCTGAGCCGCGCCTTCGGCAGCGGTGGCGATCTGACCGATGACCCATGGCTGCTCGCCGGCTTCACGCAGGACGTTCAGGGCGGCTTCAACGTGCTCTTGAGCAACGCAGATGACCATGCCGACGCCGCAGTTCAGCACGCGGTGCATTTCGGTTTCGTCGACGTTGCCTTTCTCTTGCAGCCAGTCGAACACCGCAGGGCGGGTCCAGCTCGCGACGTCAACTACCGCTTGAGCGCCTTTTGGCAGTACGCGCGGAATGTTGTCCAGCAGGCCGCCACCGGTGATGTGGGCCATGGCTTTGACGGCGCCGGTGTCCTTGATCAGCTTGAGCAGCGGCTTCACGTAGATACGGGTCGGAGCCATCAGCAGGTCGGTCAGCGGTTTGCCGTCGAGCTGGATGTTCTCGATGTCGGAACCCGACACTTCGATGATCTTGCGGATCAGCGAGTAGCCGTTGGAGTGCGGGCCGGAAGATGGCAGGGCGAGCAGGGCATCGCCGGCAGCGACTTTCGAACCGTCGATGATTTCGGATTTTTCCACGACGCCGACGCAGAAGCCGGCCAGGTCGTAGTCTTCGCCTTCGTACATACCAGGCATTTCAGCGGTTTCGCCGCCGACCAGGGAGCAGCCGGACAGTTCGCAGCCGGCGCCGATGCCGGTCACAACCTGAGCAGCGGTGTCGACGTTCAGTTTGCCGGTGGCGTAGTAGTCGAGGAAGAACAGCGGCTCAGCGCCGCATACCACCAGGTCGTTCACGCACATGGCCACCAGGTCGATGCCGATGCTGTCGTGCTTGTTCAGGTTCAGCGCCAGGCGCAGCTTGGTGCCGACGCCGTCAGTGCCCGAGACCAGCACTGGTTGTTTGTAACCGGCCGGGATTTCGCAAAGGGCGCCGAAACCGCCCAGGCCGCCCATGACTTCCGGGCGCGCAGTGCGCTTGGCGACGCTCTTGATGCGTTCGACCAATGCTTCACCGGCGTCGATGTCTACACCGGCGTCCTTGTAGCTCAGGGAGGGTTGCTTGCTCATGATCCAGGCCTTTAGGGGGGATTCAGGGGTAACGACCGAGTCCAGCGGGGGACGCTGAAATCGATGGGGGCGATTGCCTCACGCGATTTTCAGAGTACCCGGCTGTTGCCGGTCTGCGAAGGCGCGCGATTTTATCAGGCTTGAGGGGCAGCGGCCATCCTCGTGCCGACGGGCAGGGGCATATCGCGTTAAAAAAACCGATATTGCCCGTTTTGGCGGCGCCCCACATGGCTGTATAAGGTACAACGTTAACCGTCTATCGTTAGGACAGTGCGAAAACTTACCGCGATCGTGTGAATGTTTTGTTTGGGTGTGTGGTCACAGCCCGGCTCAATCGTCTTCATGCGGTCTGTTCCAGCCGCTCTTGTCGTCAGGAATCTTTCATGCGTTTTCTTAAATTCTTGTTCGTGGGCTGTTTATCCGTGGTCAGCCTGGCCAGCCATGCCGAAACCGTCAAAGGCCTCTATCAAGTGCGCGAGCCCGTCAGCAGCCAGACGCCGGAGGAGCGCGATCAGGCGACTCAGCGGGCACTGGAAACGCTGGTGTTGCGTTTGACCGGTGATCCCAAGGCGGCCCAAAGCCCTGGCCTGGCGGCTGTGCGCAAAGACCCTCAGCAGATCATCAGCCAGTTCGGTTATGACGCCGGGCCGCCGGAGGTGTTGAAAGTCGATTTCGATCCGGCCACCACCGAGCAGGCCTTGCATCGTGCCGGATTGGCCGTGTGGGGGGCCAATCGGCCGTCGATCCTCGGCTGGTGGTTGAACGATTCCACTGAAGGTTCGAACCTGGTCGGCGATGGTCAGGCCAGTGCTGCGCCCCTGCGTCGTGCGGCTCAGCACCGTGGCCTGCCGCTGCGTTTGCCGTTGGCTGACCTGAATGAGCAGATCGTCGCCACGGCACCGAACCTGGAGGGTGCCGACCCGGCGCCGTTGCAGGGCGCCTCCGACCGTTACAATGCCGACGCTTTGCTGGCGGTGCATGCCCGGGAAGAGGGTGGTCAATGGCAAGCCAAGTGGCGTCTGTGGTTGGGCGATCAGAAAGAGGCCGGTAGCGTGCAGGGCGCCGATACCGCCGCTGTGGCCGATGCAGTGATGCTGGCGGTCAGCGAGCGTCTGGCGTCGCGTTTCGTCGCCAAACCGGGTACGTCCGGTGAGCAATTGCTGGAAGTGCAGGGCATGAATCTGGAACGTTATGCGACGCTTGGGCGTTTGCTGGAGCCTTTTGGTGCGCGTCTGCAAAGTGTCGATGGCGACCGCGTGCTTTATCGCGTCAATGGCAGCGCCGATCAGCTGCGAGCTCAGTTGTCTCTGGCGAAGTTGCAGGAAGTTCCGGCCGGTCAGGCGCCGACACCTGTTCAACCCGTGGCTGCTGGTACAGTGCCGGCCGCAGCGCCAGCCACGGCGCCGACACCGCAGTTACGTTTTCGTTGGTGAGTTTTTTCTTTATATAGAAGCAGGAGTGGTACATGGCCGATACGCAGCGTTGGTTCTGGCTCGGTGGGGTGGCCCTGCTTTGCACGTTTGTTTACCTGTTGCATCCGATCTTGACGCCGTTCCTGGTGGCGTTGTTGCTGGCCTATCTGTTCGACCCGCTGGTGGACCGGTTGGAAAGGCTCGGTTTGTCGCGGACCTGGGGCGTGGTGACGGTGTTCGCGTTGTTCACGATGATCCTCACCACGCTGCTGTTGGTGTTGGTGCCGATGCTCGCCAAGCAGCTGTTTCGCTTGTATGAACTGGCGCCGCAGATGCTCGACTGGTTGCAGCACACCGCGTTGCCGTGGGCGCAATCGAAGTTGGGTTTGTCGGAGGGCTTCTGGAAGTTCGACAAGCTCAAGGCGGCGATCAGCGAGCACATGGGCCAGACCACCGACATAGTCGGCGTGGTGCTGAGTCAGGCGACGGCTTCAGGCCTTGCGCTGATTGGCTGGCTGGCCAATCTGGTATTAATCCCGGTGGTGAGTTTTTATCTATTGCGCGACTGGGACCTGATGATGGCCAAGATCCGCAGCCTGCTGCCGCGTGATCGTGAAGAGCGCGTCGTGTCCCTGGCCGGGGAATGCCATGAAGTGCTTGGGGCGTTCGTGCGCGGGCAGTTGCTGGTGATGCTGGCGCTGGGGGTGATCTACGCCGGGGGCTTGATGATCGTCGGGCTGGAACTGGGGTTGTTGATCGGTCTGATTGCCGGTCTGGCGGCGATCGTGCCGTACATGGGGTTTGTTATCGGGATTGGCGCGGCGTTGATTGCCGGTCTGTTCCAGTTCGGTGGCGATCTGTATCCCATGATCGGTATCGTCGCGGTGTTTACGGTCGGCCAGGCGCTGGAAGGTATGGTGCTGACGCCGTTGCTGGTGGGTGACCGGATCGGCCTGCACCCGGTGGCGGTGATCTTTGCGATTCTGGCGGGCGGTGAACTGTTCGGTTTTACCGGTGTGCTGCTGGCATTGCCGGTGGCGGCGGTGATCATGGTCCTGGTGCGCCATATGCATGATTTGTATAAGGATTCTGATATCTATGGCGGCGTCGACGAGTCTGAGCGATAAGGCTTCTTGATCGCTCCTGGCGGGCAGCCTGGTTTCATGCCGGGTTTGTCCGTCTCCCTCGCGCGGCTGTCACATGCGCCGCCAAAGAAACTGTCATAAAACCAGCGTGTTAACGCAAACCGTTGATTTTGCTTGTGGTCTGTCGCATTGTGCGGTCAGCTTCACGGGTATAAACTTCGCAAACTTTACACAGAGGCCACTAACGGTTCCTTTGGAACTGTTCAGTCAGCATGAAACCGATTCAGCTGCCCCTAGGTGTGCGTCTGCGTGATGACGCTACCTTTATCAATTACTACCCAGGCGCCAATGCCGCTGCACTCGGCTATGTCGAGCGGCTGTGCGAAGCCGACGCCGGCTGGACGGAAAGCCTGATTTACCTCTGGGGCAAGCACGGGGTAGGGCGAACGCATTTGTTGCAGGCAGCTTGCCTGCGTTTCGAGCAGATGGGTGAACCGGCGGTGTACCTGCCGCTGGCCGAGTTGATGGACCGTGGCATCGAAATCCTCGACAACCTTGAACAATACGAGCTGGTTTGCCTGGACGATTTGCAGGCGGTCGCCGGCAAGGCGGATTGGGAAGAGGCGTTGTTCCATCTGTTCAATCGTTTGCGTGACAGTGGTCGGCGTCTGCTGATCGCCGCCTCGACATCCCCGCGCGAATTGCCGGTGAAGCTGGCGGACCTCAAGTCGCGGCTGACACTGGCACTCATTTTCCAGATGCGTCCACTCTCTGACGAAGACAAATTGCGTGCCTTGCAATTGCGTGCTTCCCGTCGTGGCCTGCACCTGACAGACGAAGTCGGGCATTTTATTTTGACCCGCGGTACTCGCAGCATGAGTGCGCTTTTCGAGCTGCTTGAACGCCTCGATCAGGCCTCCCTTCAAGCCCAGCGCAAGCTGACAATCCCGTTCCTGAAAGAAACCCTCGGTTGGTAAAAACCGCTTAAGACTCAGGTTTTTCGCGGGTTTTGGCATATTCCAGGCGTCAGAAAATCCGCTTTCCTACAGGGCTGCAGGCTGCGCGAATGTCTAGAATGGGCTTAGGCGCTTAGATGCTGACGAGAAACCGATAAGTCACATAAAGATCGATTGAATTTGCAAATGAGGTCGATAGCGGGCATAGTCTCGGCTTCTTTACAACTATCAGCCACGGTCGTGCCCATGCTAAATCGCTTCGCACCCCTCGTGCCTCTCGCACTCGTCACCCTGTTGTTCGGTTGCGCTGCTCACTCTCCAGTGTCTCAGCAAGAGCAACAACAGCGGGTTTCAAATTCAGTTACCGCGCAGTCTTCTTCCGTTCTTTTCCAGGAAGAGCTAGCCACCAATAAAGAACTGGCAGACTTCGCCGACGGCAAGTCGTACCAGCTTCCGGTTCTGGCCGACAGCATCCTCGAACGTGGTATGTCCCTGATCGGTACCCGTTACCGTTTCGGCGGCACCTCCGAGGCTGGCTTCGACTGCAGCGGCTTCATCGGTTATCTGTTCCGTGAAGAAGCCGGCATGAACCTGCCGCGCTCTACCCGCGAAATGATCAACGTTGACGCTCCGCTGGTGGCTCGTAGCGCCCTCAAGCCGGGCGATCTGCTGTTCTTCGCCACCAATGGCCGTCGTGGTCGTGTGAGTCACGCCGGGATCTACGTAGGTGACAACCAGTTCATCCACTCCAGCAGCCGCAAAAGCGGTGGTGTCCGGGTCGATAGCCTGGGCGACAGCTACTGGAGCAAGACCTTTATCGAAGCCAAGCGTGCACTCGCAATGGCTCCGACGATGGTCACCGCACGCAAGTAAGCTTACGACTTGTAAGGCGAAGTTAAAGTCTTACTTGAAGTTTGCCGCGTAGCCGCTAGAATCCTGATCTATTATTGATGGCAAACCGCCTGCGTTCTGCGCAGGCGGTTTTCTTTTCTGTCTTTGTGGCAGAAAAAAAGCCGCAGCCAGATCAGGATGTTCTGTTTATGACGATGTCGGCCCGCCTCGCACTCATGTTCTTCGCAGCGCTGCTCAGTGCCTGCGCCAGCCGCACACCGCCACCTGCGCCGGTGGTTCGCGCACCGATTGTTTTCGGCTCCTCCCAAGCCTTTTCCCCAGCCGCAGAAGATGTGCTGTTTCGCGCGCTCGGTCTGGTGGGGACGCCTTATCGCTGGGGCGGCAACACGCCGGATTCCGGATTCGATTGCAGCGGTCTGATCGGTTACGTCTATCGTGACGTCGCAGGCATTTCCTTGCCGCGCTCCACGCGCGAGATGATCGGTATGCAGGCTCCCAACGTCGGCAAAGAAGGCCTGCAAACCGGTGACCTGATCTTCTTCGCCACCAATGGCGGCTCCCAGGTCAGTCACGCCGGAATCTACGTCGGCGAAGGCCGCTTCGTCCACGCGCCAGCCACGGGCGGCACGGTCAAGCTGGACAGCTTGTCCAAAGCTTATTGGCAGAAAGCCTATCTGAGCGCCAAGCGCGTCCTGCAACCCGAGCACTTGGCACATAACCCATAGCGGAGGTTGTCATGACCGCTCGCACGCTCAATCTCGACGATGCCCTTTACCAATATCTGCTCGACGTTTCCCTGCGGGAAACGCCGCTGCTCAAGCGCCTGCGTGACGAAACCCAGGCGTTGCCCCTGGCGCGCTGGCAGGTGGCGCCGGAGCAGGGGCAGTTTCTCGCGTTGCTGGTCAAACTCATCGGCGCCAGGCGTTTGCTGGAAGTCGGCACCTTTACCGGTTACAGCGCCTTGTGCATGGCCGCAGCGTTGCCGGATGACGGTTCACTGATCTGTTGTGATCTTCCTGGCGATTACAACGCCACCGCACGACGGTACTGGCAGGAAGCAGGCCTGGCCGGGCGCATCGATTTGCGTCTGGCGCCTGCGCTGGAAACTCTCGCGCAGCTTGAGCAGCAAGGGCAGGGCGAGTACTTCGATCTGATGTTCATTGATGCCGACAAGGCCAACTATCCGGCTTATCTGGAGCACGCGCTGCGTCTGCTGCGGGTCGGCGGTCTGGCGGTGTTCGATAACACGCTGTGGAGTGGGCGGGTGCTTGAGGCCAATCCCGAGAGCGAAGACACTCGAGCCATCCAGGTGCTCAATCGCGCCTTGAAGGATGACTCGCGTGTGGATCTGTCGTTGTTGCCGTTGGGCGATGGCCTCACGCTGTGCAGAAAATTGTAGGGGCGGTTTACTTGGCCGCCGAAACGCGCCACACCTTGTTCCCCACATCATCCGCCACCAGCAAGCCGCCCTGCTGATCGATCACCACGCCCACCGGCCGGCCCATGGCTTTTTCCTCATCGTTGAGGAAACCGGTAAGGACATCCACCGGCTGTCCGCTCGGTTTACCGGCGCTGAACGGCACGAAAATCACTTTGTAGCCGCTGTGCGGTTTACGGTTCCATGAGCCATGCTGACCGATGAAGGCACCTTGAGTGAACGGTGCGGGCAACTTGCTGCCTTCGGCGAACGTCAGGCCCAGAGACGCGGTATGGGGGCCCACCGCGTAGTCCGGTGCGATGGCCTTGGCGACCAGGTCAGGGTTTTGTGGTTCGACGCGAACATCGACATGTTGCCCGTAATAGCTGTAAGGCCAGCCGTAGAACCCGCCGTCCTTCACTGAAGTGATGTAGTCCGGCACCAGGTCGCTGCCGATTTCATCCCGCTCGTTGACTGCGGTCCACAGTGCGCCGCTCTGAGGCTCCCAGGCCAGACCGTTTGGATTACGAATCCCCGAGGCGAAGATTCGATGACTGCCGGTGGCGCGATCCACTTCCCAGATCGCCGCGCGACCTTCCTCCTGATCCATGCCGTTTTCACCGACGTTGCTGTTCGAGCCCACGGTGACGTACAGCTTGCTGCCGTCCTTGCTGGCGATGACGTTTTTGGTCCAATGGTGATTCAGTGTGCCGCCCGGCAAATCGACCACTTTGATCGGCTGGGACTTGATCGCCGTCTCGCCGTTTTCATAGTGGAAACGCAGCAAGCGGTCGGTGTCGGCGACGTACAGGTCTTTGCCGACCAGAGTCATGCCGAAGGGCGAGTTGAGGTTTTCCAGAAACACCGTGCGGGTTTCAGTGACGCCGTCGTGGTCCTTGTCCCGCAGCAGGGTGATGCGGTTCGGACTGGGGACGCCGGCCCCGGCACGGCCCATGACTTTGCCCATGATCCAGCCTCGAATGCCTTTGCCGTCGTCGGGTTTGGGTGGCGAGTTGGTTTCGGCCACCAGCACATCGCCGTTGGGCAACACGTAGAGCCAGCGCGGATGATCGAGGCCTTCGGCAAACGCCGCCACCTGAGTCCCTGCTGCTGCGATGGGTTTTTTACCTTGAGGCCAGCCGATCGCCGGGGCAATGTTCACCGTCGGGATCAGGGTTTTGTTCGGTTCCGGCAGCTTGGGCGACGGTCCGGTGCCGTCCGAGACTTGCAGGCTGGAGGTTTCACCGCAGGCGGCGAGCCCTCCGGCGAGCGCGATGATGAAAACGAGCTGGGGTTTGCGCATTACTGATCTTCCCTATGAATGCATTGACGTAATCATAGAGAAGCGTAGGCGCCCGATGGTTCAACCGGTCAGCCGCGGGCTTCCTTGAGCAGTACGGCGATCCCCGGATGGTAGTTGCCGGCTTCATTGCGCAACTTGTGGTAGGCGTAAGGGAAATACCAGGCCACGGCGCAGGTGTGTTCCTTTTGCAGGTCGTCGAGCATGTCCTGGAGTTCTTCCGGGGTGGCGCTGTGCTGGGCTTTTTGTGGGGCGACAAACAGGCAGCCGAGTTTCAGGTCGCTGGCGTAGCTGATGCGCTTCGCGTCGCTGGTGATGTCCGCCAGTGCCTGGGTCAGGTTCAGGTTATTGACCCGCGGCCAGCGCTGGGTGACCTGCAGGTACGCGCGTTCTTCGCGGGTGGCGATAAACAGATCGGCGTGGGCGTTGCGTTCGCCTTCTTCGGTCTGTTTGCGCGTCGGTGTTTGCTGCAGCGTGACCATTTCCGCCATCCAGGCCGCGGCAGAGAGGAGGCCGAGGTTGGCGTTTTCGTCGTACCAGTAAGGCGTATCGTTATCGCCGCGCACGGCGTTGTAGCGGTCGATACAGTCAAACCAGCGTTCCAGCACCGGGCGCAGGAATTCCAGTTTCGGATTGCTGATGATCATGCCTTGCATGTGGCTCACCTTTGTTATTGTGTTGTGAGGTTGTGGCTCTTTGATATCACTGCTGGCAGTGTGGCACAAGATTGGCGTCAGATAATTGATCGACGGCAGTTATTCGCTCAGCGGTGCCCCGGCTTTAATTGACGCTCCACCCCCAACCCTCTAACCTTCGCGGCTTGTTTCAGGTGCTCTGTGACCGTGGTCGACAGAGTGAAACAGGGAAGCCGGTGAGTGGATTTCTTCCAGCGAAGAATGATCACGATCCCGGCGCTGCCCCCGCAACGGTAAATGAGTGAAGACTGCGCCTGATGCCACTGTGTCGATGAACGATGCGGGAAGGCGCGCAGTCGGGCCAATCGCCGCTCATGAGCCCGGAGACCGGCCTGATCCATTCAGCGGCATCACGGTGGGCGATGCCAGGCTTCTTGCCGTCTATTCTTGTGCCTGCCCGCCGTTATCCAGCCTCAACGGAGAGCTCCCCTATGACTGATACCCCTGATCGTGACGAACGCCATCTGGCGCGCATGCTGCGCAAAAAGGCCGTGATCGACGAACGCATCGCCAATTCGCCGAATGAATGCGGCCTGCTGCTGGTGCTGAGTGGCAACGGCAAAGGCAAGAGCAGTTCGGCGTTCGGCATGCTCGCGCGTTCCATGGGCCACGGCATGCAGTGCGGCGTGGTGCAGTTCATCAAGGGGCGCAGCAGCACTGGCGAGGAGCTGTTCTTCCGGCGCTTTCCGGAGCAAGTGCGTTTTCATGTGATGGGCGAGGGCTTCACCTGGGAAACCCAGGACCGCCAGCGTGACATCGCCGCCGCCGAAGCCGCTTGGGCGGTGTCCCGCGAGCTGCTGAGCGATCCGTCGATTGGCCTGGTGGTGCTCGATGAATTGAACATCGCCCTCAAGCACGGTTACCTCGATCTTGATCAGGTGCTCAGTGACTTGCAGGCCCGTCCGCCGATGCAGCATGTGGTGGTCACCGGCCGTGGCGCCAAGCCGGAGATGATCGAACTGGCTGATACCGTCACCGAAATGGGCATGATCAAACACGCCTTCCAGGCCGGGATCAAAGCGCAAAAAGGCGTCGAGTTGTGATTCAACCACGTCATTGCCCGGCGGTACTGATTGCCGCGCCGGCTTCCGGTCAGGGCAAGACCACCGTCACGGCTGCGCTCGCCCGTTTGCATCGCAATCAGGGACGCAAGGTGTGCGTGTTCAAATGCGGCCCGGACTTTCTCGACCCGATGATTCTCGAGCGCGCCAGTGGTGCACCGGTTTATCAACTGGACATGTGGATGGTCGGCGAGCAAGAAAGTCGTCGTCTGTTGTGGGAAGCCGCTGGCGAAGCCGATCTGATTCTCATCGAAGGCGTGATGGGGCTGTTCGACGGTACGCCGTCCAGCGCTGACCTGGCGCGGCATTTCGGTGTGCCGGTGCTCGGCGTGATCGACGGCACTGCGATGGCGCAGACCTTTGGCGCGCTGGCCTTGGGCCTGGCGCGCTATCAGCCGGATTTGCCGTTTGCCGGTGTGTTGGCCAACCGGGTCGGCACCCTGCGTCATGCGCAATTGCTCGAAGGCAGCCTGACAGAAGGCTTGCGCTGGTACGGCGCCTTATCCCGGGAAACCGGCATCGAATTGCCGAGTCGGCATCTCGGCCTGGTGCAGGCCAGCGAGCTGAATGACCTCGATCTGCGCCTCGATGCGGCGGCCGCCTCACTGGCCAGCAGCTGCGACGTGACGTTGCCGCCGGCCGTGGAGTTTGCCGCACCTGAAGTGATCGCCGCCGAACCGTTGCTGGCCGGTGTGCGGATTGCCGTGGCCCGGGACGAAGCCTTCGCGTTTACCTACGGCGCGAGCCTGGATCTGCTGCGAGCCATGGGGGCCGAATTGTCTTTCTTCTCGCCGATTCGCGACAGCGAGTTGCCGGAGGCAGACAGCCTTTATCTGCCGGGCGGTTACCCCGAATTGCACCATGTGGCGTTGTCACAAAACACACCGATGTTAAATGCCATCCGCGCTCACCACTCGGCGGGCAAACCGTTGCTGGCCGAGTGTGGCGGCATGTTGTACCTGCTGGACTCGTTGACCGATGTCGAGGGTACTCGCGCTGAGCTGGTTGGCTTGCTGACCGGTGATGCGGTGATGCAGAAGCGTCTGGCGGCGTTGGCCTTGCAGGCGGTGGAACTGCCCGAAGGTTTGCTGCGCGGGCACACCTATCACCACTCGTTGACCAGCACCGAGCTTGAGCCGATTGCGCGTGGTCTGAGCCCCAATGGCGGGCGAGGGGCGGAGGCGGTTTATCGTGAGGGGCGGATGACGGCCTCTTATGTGCACTTTTATTTTCCGTCCAATCCGGCGGCGATTGCTGCGTTGTTGGCGCCTGATCGTGAGGCCGCCATCGCGAGCAGCCTCGCTCCCACAGTTGACCGCGTTTTGTCGGGCAACACTCCATCTAATGTGGGAGCGAGCCTGCTCGCGAAGAGGCCATGACGGACAACACATTTTCCGAAGCCGAACGCGAAGCTGTTTATCGCGCAATTGCAGAGCGCCGTGACATGCGCCACTTCAGCGGCGGAACGGTCGAGCCCGAGTTACTGAGGCGCCTGCTCGAAGCCGCGCACCAGGCGCCGAGCGTCGGCCTGATGCAGCCCTGGCGGTTTATCCGCATCAGCGACCGGGCGCTGCGCGGCAAGATCCAGCAACTGGTGGAAGAGGAACGCATCCGCACCGCTGAAGCCCTCGGCGAGCGCTCCGACGAATTCATGAAGCTCAAGGTCGAAGGCATCCAAGACTGCGCCGAAGTGCTGGTCGCCGCACTGATGGACGATCGCGAACGGCATATCTTCGGCCGTCGTACGTTGCCGGAAATGGACATGGCCTCGCTGTCCTGCGCCATCCAGAACCTTTGGCTGGCGTCCCGCGCCGAAGGCCTGGGCATGGGCTGGGTGTCGCTGTTTGAGCCGCAAGCCTTGGCGGACCTGTTGGGTTTACCGGCCGGGGCCAAACCCTTGGCCGTTCTTTGCCTGGGGCCAGTCAAGGAGTTCTATCCGGCGCCGATGCTGGTGCTCGAAGGCTGGGCGCAGGCGCGTCCGCTCAACGAGTTGCTGTATGAAAATTATTGGGGAGTGAGTCAATGAGTGTGGCGTTGTTGAGTGTCGCCGCGGTCGCGCTGGATGCGCTGCTGGGTGAACCCAAACGCTGGCATCCGCTGGTGGCGTTCGGTCGTTTTGCCGATCGCATCGAACAGCGTTTCAACTCCGCTGGCCGCGGCTGGCGCAGTCACGGGGTAACGGCCTGGGTGATAGCGGTCGGACCGCTGACCTTGCTGGTCACCGCGCTGTCCTGGGCACCTTACGTTGGCTGGATCGTCGAGATTCTCGCGCTCTATTGCGCGCTTGGCATGCGCAGCCTCGGCGAGCATGTCGAGCCGGTGGCCAAGGCCCTGCGCAGCGATGATTTGGTTGAGGCGCGCACACGTGTCGGTTATCTGGTCAGCCGCCAGACCAGCGAACTGGACAAAACCGAAGTCGCCCGCGCCGCCACCGAATCGATGCTGGAGAACGGCAGCGATGCAGTGTTCGCCGCGCTGTTCTGGTTTGCCGTGGCGGGTGCGCCCGGCGTGGTGCTCTATCGTCTGAGCAACACCCTGGATGCAATGTGGGGTTATCGCAACGAACGCTTCGAACGTTTCGGTTGGGCTGCGGCGAAAGTCGACGATGTCCTGAACTACATTCCCGCACGCTTGGTGGCGTTGACCTACGCACTGTTGGGCAAAACCCGACTGGCGCTGAAATGCTGGCGCACCCAGGGCCCGACCTGGGACAGCCCGAATGCCGGGCCGGTGATGGCGGCCGGTGCCGGTGCGCTGGGGGTCGAGTTGGGCGGGGCGGCGATTTATCACGGTGAACTGCATCAGCGTCCGCAGTTGGGCGAAGGCGTACCGGCGGATGCCGATTCCATCGACCGTGGCTGGCAATTGGTCCAGCGCGGGGTATGGTTATGGCTGCTGATTCTCTGCGTGGGGGCTGAATTCTATGCTTGAGCACGGTGGCCGATTGCGCAAGGCGGCACTTGAATACGGTATCGCCGAAGCCGATTGGCTCGACCTGTCCAGTGGTCTTGCGCCCTGGCCATTCCCGGTCCCGGACATCCCGCTGCGGGCCTGGGCGCGTCTGCCGGAAACCGATGACGGTCTGGAGCAGGCCGCCTGCGACTATTACGGAGCGGTTCAGGTATTACCAGTGGCAGGTTCGCAAATGGCGATTCAGTTGCTGCCGCGTTTGCGCCGGGCCGGCAAGGTCGGCGTGCTGTCGCCATGTTACGCCGAACACGCCGAGGCCTGGCGTCGCAACGGTTACGTCGTGCGTGAAGTCCTGGAGTCGGAAGTCGATTTCTTTCTCGACAACCTGGACGTGCTGGTGGTGGTCAATCCGAACAATCCCACGGGCCTGAGCCTGACTCCGGCCCGCCTGCTGGATTGGCATGCGCGGCTGGCCCAGCGCGGTGGCTGGCTGGTGGTGGACGAGGCGTTCATGGACAACACACCGCATTTGAGTCTGGCGCCGTTTGCCAACCAGATCGGCTTGATCGTACTGCGTTCCTTCGGCAAGTTTTTCGGTCTGGCCGGTGTGCGGTTGGGGTTTGTGTTGGCCGAGCGCAAGTTGCTCAAACTGCTGGCCGAGCAAGTCGGGCCTTGGGCGGTCAGTGGGCCGACCCGTGTATTGGGCCAGGCTTGCCTGACGGATACGGACGGGCATACCCGACAGCGCATTCGCACGGATGAAGCCGGCGAGCGTCTGGCGCTGCTGCTTGAGCGGTATGGTTTCAAGCCTCAGGGCGGCTGCGCGTTGTTCCAGTGGCTGATCACCGAGCGCGCCGAAGCGCTGCATGAATTCATGGCCCGGCGCGGTATTCTGCTGCGGTTGTTCACCCACAACAGCAGCCTGCGTTTTGGTTTACCTGCGGATGAAACGGACTGGTCGCGCCTCGAACAAGCCCTGCAAATCTATGCCAAGGAAAACCCATGACAACGTTGATGGTGCAAGGCACCACCTCCGACGCCGGTAAAAGCACACTGGTGACGGCGCTGTGTCGCTGGGTCACGCGCCAAGGCGTGAGCGTGGTGCCGTTCAAGCCGCAGAACATGGCCCTCAACAGTGCGGTGACCGCCGACGGTGGCGAGATCGGTCGCGCTCAGGCGGTGCAGGCCCAGGCGGCCAACCTCGAACCGCACACCGACATGAACCCGGTGCTGCTCAAACCCAACAGCGACACCGGCGCCCAAGTGATCATCCATGGTCGCGCGGTCACCACCATGAATGCTGTCGCCTATCACGACTACAAAGCGATCGCCATGCAGGCGGTGCTGGCCTCCCATGAACGGCTGAGCGCGGCGTATCCGCTGGTGATGGTCGAAGGGGCGGGCTCGCCGGCCGAGATCAACCTGCGCGCCGGCGACATCGCCAACATGGGTTTTGCCGAGGCGGTGGACTGCCCGGTGGTGCTGATTGCCGACATCAATCGCGGTGGGGTGTTCGCGCATTTGGTCGGTACCCTGGAGCTGCTGTCGCCGAGCGAGCAGGCACGGGTCAAAGGCTTCATCATCAACCGTTTTCGCGGCGACATCGCCTTGCTGCAACCGGGGCTGGACTGGTTGGAGGCACGCACTGGCAAACCGGTAATCGGCGTGTTGCCTTATGTGATGGACCTGCATCTGGAGGCCGAGGACGGCCTCGATCAACGTCAGACCGACAAGGCCGAGCAAGTGCTCAAAGTGGTGGTGCCGGTCCTGCCGCGCATCAGCAATCACACCGATTTCGATCCGCTGCGCCTGCATCCGCAAGTAGACCTGCAATTCATCGGCCCCGGCCAGGCGATTCCACCCGCCGACCTGATGATTCTCCCCGGCTCGAAAAGTGTACGCAGCGACCTCGCGTACCTGCGGAGCAACGGCTGGGACACGGCGATCGCGCGGCACTTGCGCTACGGCGGCAAAGTGCTGGGTATCTGTGGTGGTCTGCAAATGCTCGGCGAGCAGGTGCATGACCCGCTGGGCCTCGAAGGCGCGCCGGGTTCCAGTGCCGGTTTGGGTTTGCTGGCGTTCGAAACGCAGCTCGAAGAAGAAAAGCAGTTGCGCAATGTACGTGGGCGTCTGGCGCTGGAAGATGCGCAAGTCAGCGGCTATGAAATTCATGCCGGCGTAACCACCGGGCCGGCGCTGGAAAACGCCGCCGTGCTGCTGGACGATGGTCGTTGCGATGGCGCGCAAAGTACCGATGAGCAGATTTTCGGTACGTACCTGCATGGCCTGTTCGAATCACCGGCGGCGTGCAGCGCGCTGTTGCGCTGGGCCGGTTTGCAGGATGTGCAGGAGGTGGATTACCACGGGCTGCGCGAGCGCGATATCGAGCGGTTGGCGGATCTGGTGGAGAAGCATCTGGATACTTCGTTGCTGCGTGAGCTTTGTGGTTTTTGAGGTGGCTGTATTGCCCGCGATAAGGCCCGTTGCCTCACCGAAGATTTTAAGGAATAAACCATGCTGCAACTGATCCTCGGCGGCGCCCGATCCGGCAAAAGTCGTCTGGCTGAAAAGCTGGCGACAGACAGTCAGCTTCAGGTCACCTACATCGCCACCAGCCAACCCCTGGACGGTGAAATGAACGAACGGGTGGCCCATCATCGCGCCCGCCGTCCCGCCGAGTGGGCGTTGATCGAAGAACCGCTGGAACTGGCCCGTGTGTTGCGCGAAAGCGCCAGTGCCGACCGTTGCCTACTGGTGGATTGCCTGACGCTGTGGCTGACCAATCTGCTGATGCTCGATGACGCCGAGCGCTTGTTGGTCGAACGCGAAGCCCTGCTGGACTGCCTGGCGTCGTTGCCGGGTGAAATCATTTTTGTCAGCAACGAGACCGGAATGGGTGTCGTGCCGCTGGGCGAATTGACTCGCCGCTATGTCGATGAAGCCGGTTGGCTGCATCAAGCCTTGGCCGAGCGCTGCCAACGTGTCGTCCTGACCGTCGCCGGCCTGCCCCTGACTTTGAAAGGAACTGCGTTATGACTCACACCTGGTGGCTGAACCCGTGCAAGCCAATCGATGCGCAAGTGGTCGAACAGGCGCAGGCGCGTCAACAGCAACTGACCAAGCCTGCCGGCTCCCTCGGCCTGCTCGAAACGGTGGCGGTGCAATTGGCCGGGTTGCAGGGCCGGGTCAAGCCGACCCTCGATCAGCTGTGGATCGCGATTTTTGCCGGTGACCATGGCGTGGTCGCCGAAGGGGTGTCGGCGTTTCCGCAGGAAGTCACCGGGCAGATGCTGCACAACTTCGTCAGCGGCGGCGCGGCGATCAGTGTATTGGCGCGGCAGTTGGGGGCTTCCCTTGAAGTGGTCGACCTCGGCACCGTTACGCCGTCGTTGAATCTGCCGGGTGTGCGTCACCTGAACGTTGGCCCGGGCACGGCGAATTTCGCCCAGGGCCCAGCGATGACTCAGGCCCAGGGCGAACTCGCTTTGCAGGCCGGTCGCGACAGTGTGCGACGGGCCACTGCAGCAGGCGCGCAGTTGTTTATCGGTGGCGAAATGGGGATCGGCAACACCACAGCGGCCAGCGCATTGGCCTGTGCCTTGCTCGATTGCCCGGTGGTGCATCTGGCCGGGCCGGGCACCGGTTTGAACGCGGCGGGGGTCAGCCATAAAGCCCAGGTCATCGAACGTGCCTTGGCGTTGCATGGCGCTCAGCGTGGCGATGTGCTGCAAACCTTGTTCAACCTTGGCGGTTTCGAAATCGCTGCGCTGGTCGGTGCATACCTGGCTTGTGCGCAGGAAGGCGTCGCGGTGTTGGTCGACGGGTTTATTTGCAGCGTCGCTGCGCTGGTGGCGGTGCGTCTGAATCCGGCCTGTCGTGAGTGGTTGCTGTTCGGTCATCGTGGTGCCGAACCGGGTCATCGCCATGTGCTGGAAACCCTGAACGCCGAACCGTTGCTGGACCTCGGCCTGCGGCTGGGCGAGGGCAGTGGTGCGGCGTTGGCCGTACCGTTACTGCGTTTGGCCTGCGACCTTCATGGGCAGATGGCAACATTCGCCGAAGCGGCGGTGGCGGACCGCCCGGCATGACCTTGCGCCTGGACCTGTTGCGTCATGGCGAAACCGAACTCGGTGGCGGCCTGCGCGGCAGTCTCGACGATGCGCTGACCGGCAAGGGCTGGGAGCAGATGCGCGCCGCAGTGGTCGAGCAGGGGCCTTGGGATCGCTTGGTCAGCTCGCCGTTGCAGCGTTGCGCCCGCTTTGCGCAAGAGCTTGGGGCGCAACTGGGGTTGCCGGTGCAGCTGGAAAAGGATCTGCAAGAGCTGCACTTCGGCGCTTGGGAAGGGCAGAGCGCGGCGGCACTGATGGAAACCAGCGCTGAGGCATTGGGCTTGTTCTGGGCCGATCCCTATTCGTTCACACCGCCTGACGGTGAACCGGTTGCTGACTTTTCGACGCGGGTGTTGGCGGCCATCGAGCGGCTGCACGCGGCTTATGCGGGTGAGCGAATCTTGCTGATCAGCCATGGCGGCGTGATGCGATTGTTGCTGGCGCAAGCGCGCGGATTGCCGCGTGAACAGTTGCTCAACGTTGAGGTCGGCCATGGCGCGTTGTTCTCGTTGACGGTTGAATCCGGCGCTTTGTTAAGGGAGGCGATCTGATCATGTTGCCGTTCTGGATCGCCCTGCAATTTCTGAGCAGCCTGCCGATTCGCCTGCCAGGCATGCCGACGCCCGAGGAGCTGGGCCGGTCGTTGTTGTTTTATCCGCTGGTCGGCTTGCTGTTCGGCGCTATTCTGTGGGCGCTGAACGGGCTGTTGCAGGGCGCGCCGTTGTTGCTTCACGCCGCGTTGTTGCTGACCGTGTGGGTGGTGCTCAGCGGCGCGTTGCACCTGGATGGCCTGGCCGATAGCGCCGATGCGTGGCTCGGTGGTTATGGCGACCGTGAGCGCACGCTCACGATCATGAAAGACCCGCGCAGCGGGCCGATCGCGGTGGTGACGCTGGTGCTGGTGTTGCTGCTCAAGTTCGCCGCGTTGCTGGCGTTGATCGAGCAGCAGCACAGCGTGGTGCTGATCATTGTTCCACTGATTGCCCGCAGCGCGCTGTTGGGATTATTCCTGACCACACCTTACGTGCGTCCTGGTGGATTGGGGCAGGCGCTGGCCGATCATCTGCCGCGTCTGGCCGGAAAGCAGGTGTTGGCGGTCGGCGCAGTGGCCTGTGTGCTGATGGCCGGCCTCAGTGGCGTATGGATGCTAGTGCTGGCGGCTGTGATTTTTGTCTGGTTGCGGCAAGTGATGATGCGGCGACTGGGCGGGACGACTGGCGATACCGCCGGAGCGTTGCTGGAGTTGCTGGAAGTGGCGCTGCTGGTGGGGCTGGTGCTGCTCTGAATTCTCGTCCCTACAGGTAAAATGTGTCGAAAAATTTGCTTTCATTTAACCGCGGGTATATACACGCACCATGCTTCCTTCTCAATGTTTGTGCACTAACCTGCGTCGCGCCGCTCGTGGCGTCAGCAGGCATTACGACGGCGCGCTCGACGGCTTCGGGATCAATGTTGCCCAGTATTCTTTGCTGTGCAACCTGCAGCGTCTGGATCAGCCGAGCATCTCGTCTCTGGCCGAGGCCATGGGCCTGGATCGCAGCACTCTGGGGCGCAATTTGCGGGTGCTTGAAGGTGAAGGCCTGGTGACGCTGGTCGAGGGCGAGGACATGCGCAATCGTATCGTCCTGCTCACCGAGACGGGGCGCGACCGTCTGGCAGCGGCCTTGCCGGCCTGGGAAGCGGCGCAGCAGCGGTTGATCGACCGTCTGGGTGCCGAGAAGCGTGAAACCTTGATGAAACTGCTGGACGAACTGGCTTGAGGCCGGTTTGTTCGATCTTAAGCGGGTATATACCCGCTACCGGAGAATAAGAATGACATCGATGTGGCGTACGTGCGGTTGGGTGCTGTTGGGCAGTGCGCTGATTCTGGCGTTGTCTCTGGGGGTGCGGCACGGCTTCGGGCTGTTTCTGGCGCCGATGAGCGCCGAGTTCGGCTGGGGGCGCGAAGTGTTTGCCTTCGCCATTGCCCTGCAGAACCTGATCTGGGGCCTGGCGCAGCCGTTCACCGGCGCATTGGCCGACCGCTTTGGCGCCGCGAAGGTGGTGTTGATCGGTGGTGTTCTATACGCCTTGGGTCTGGTGTTCATGGGCTTGTCCGATTCGGCGGTGACCTTGTCCTTGAGCGCCGGGTTGTTGATCGGTATCGGCCTGTCCGGCACCTCGTTCTCGGTGATCCTCGGCGTGGTCGGTCGTGCTGTGCCGCCGGAAAAGCGCAGCATGGGCATGGGGATCGCCAGTGCCGCCGGTTCCTTCGGTCAATTCGCCATGTTGCCCGGTACGCTAGGACTGATCGGCTGGCTGGGCTGGTCCGCGGCATTGTTGGTGCTTGGCCTGCTGGTGGCGCTGATCGTGCCGCTGGTGAGCATGCTTAAAGACAAACCACTGCCGGTGCTTGGGCATGAGCAAACACTGTCTGAAGCGCTGCGCGAAGCCTGCTCCCATTCGGGGTTCTGGCTGTTGGCGTTCGGTTTTTTTGTTTGCGGTTTTCAAGTGGTGTTCATCGGCGTGCACCTGCCGGCCTATCTGGTGGATCAACACCTGCCAGCCTCTGTCGGCACTACGGTGCTGGCGCTGATCGGGCTGTTCAATATCTTTGGTACTTATACGGCGGGCTGGCTTGGCGGGCGGATGTCTAAACCGCGCTTGCTCACCGGTTTGTATCTATTGCGGGCGATGGTGATTGTGCTGTTCCTCTGGGCACCGGTCACGCAGGTCACGGCGTATTTGTTCGGCATGGCGATGGGCTTTCTCTGGTTGTCGACGGTGCCTTTGACCAACGGCACGGTGGCCACGTTATTCGGCGTCCGAAATCTGTCCATGCTCGGTGGGATTGTTTTCCTGTTCCACCAACTGGGCTCGTTCCTTGGTGGTTGGTTGGGTGGGGTGGTGTATGACCGAACCGGGAGCTACGACTTGATCTGGCAGGTGGCGATTCTCTTGAGTCTGATGGCCGCAGCCCTGAACTGGCCAGTGCGCGAGCAGCCGGTGGCGCGTCTGCAAACCCAGGTGAGCACCGCATGAACAGTCTTTGGCCGCGGATGGCTGCCATCACCGTCGGCGTATTGTTGCTGGCCCTGGTTTGGTGGGGCTGGCATCAGGGTGGGCTGGCATTGATGCAGCTGGGCATGGGGGGTTGCTAGCGAGCTGCTTGCTAGCGAGCGGCGAAGGCGAGTAGTTTCGCGTTCTGACGATAGTTCAAGGATGCACCGACATGCCGATGCGTTGGCTTGCAGTTCCCGCGTTGCTGATGGTTTTTTCCGGGCTGGCTCAGGCAGCAGAATGCCCGGAGCTGTTACAAGGCTCATTGCCGAAGCTGCGCGCCAAGGAGTCCATCGATCTGTGCCAGCGCTTCGCAGGCAAGCCGCTGGTGGTGGTCAATACCGCGAGCTTCTGTGGCTTCGCCCCGCAGTTCAAAGGCCTTGAGGCGCTGTATCAGCGTTACAAGGATCAAGGGCTTGAAGTGGTCGGTGTTCCCTCCAATGACTTCAAGCAAGAGGCCAAGGACGGCGCAGAGACTGCCAAGGTCTGTTACGTGAACTATGGCGTGACCTTCACCATGACCGAGCCGCAGAAAGTCCGCGGCGATGACGCCACGCATTTGTTCAAGGTCCTTGCCGAACAAAGCAGTTCGCCGAAGTGGAATTTCTACAAATACGTAGTCGATCGCCAAGGCAACGTGATTGCCAATTTCTCCAGTCTGACCAAGCCCGACAATCCCGAGTTCATCGAGGCGGTGGAGAAAGCCCTGGCCTCGAAACCCTGATCGACGCGCACGAAAAAGCCCCGCCTCTGTACAAGAGTGCGGGGCTTTTTCAGTTCAGGCGGCGAGGGGGTCAGGTTCGCCGTGAATTATCAGAAACGGTAGGTCGCGCCTACACCGAAACCGTTCGCCCAGTTTTCATACTTGGCGTTGTAGCTCTGGCCACGGTTGTTGCTGTTGTTGATCTTTACCGACTCTTCACGCAAGTATGAGTACGCCACGTCGATGGTCAGATCGTCGGTCGGGCTCCAGCCGGCGCCCAGGCTGAAAATCTTGCGATCGCCCGTCGGGATGCGTGGGGAGCGATTGACGTTGTTGGTCGGTGCCTGGTCAAAGGACAGGCCGGTACGCAGCACCCATTCCTTGTTCAGCTTGTAGGACGCGCCGATGGCGTGAGCCCAGGTGTCGTGCCAGTTCTGTTCTTCGGTGATGCTGCCGAACTGGCCATTGAGGATGGCCGGCACGCCTTTGTTTTCGACGGTGATGTCTTTCAGGCGGCTCCAGCGAGTCCAGGTGCTGCCTGCGTAGAGGGTCCACTTGTCATTCAGCTCATGAGTAAGCGAGAGGTCGACCGACTCAGGGGTGGTCAGGTCCAGCGAAGCATCGTACTTCTGGCTTGGGTTCTGACCCAGAGCCCCGAGGAGGCTGTAGTTGACCTTGGTGTCACCTTCGAGCTTGTACTTCACTTTCGAGTGGTAGGTCAGGCCAACGCGAGTGCTGTCGGTAGCTTGAACCAGGATACCGATGTTGTAGCCCAGCGCGGTGTCGTCACCCTTGATCTTGACGTTACCGTCCGGCGCGCGCGGGTTCAGTGACAGATTCGATTCGAGGGTGCCATCAATGCGGTTGATGGTCGGACCGAAGCCGATCGACACCTTGTCGTTGAAGGCGTAGCTGACGGTCGGTTGCAAGGTCATGACTTTTACTTCGCTCTTGCTGCCGAAGTAGCGGCCGGCAAAGCCATTCTCGTAGTCGGTCACCAGGCCGAATGGTGCATACATGCCGATACCGAATGCCCAATGGTCATCGATTGGCTTGACGTAGTAACCCATTGGCACGGCGACCAGGGGAACCATGTCGCCATCGTTGCTGCCGCCGTTCGGTCTGGAGCTGGCGTGGCTGATGTCAGTGTGGGCATCGAGCAGTGCAACGCCGCCTGTCACTTGTTCGCGCTTGAGGCGAGACATACCGGCAGGGTTGCCGAAAATGGTGCTTGCATCGTCGGCAGAGGAAGATCGCCCGGCAAAACCAGTACCCATCCCGCTGATACTCTGTTCGTTGATGGCGAAGCCACTTGCGAAGATCTGGGTGGATGCCAAGGCAACGGCAAGACTAAGGGTGGTTTTGAGCATTACTTTTTTCATTATTAGAACTCCTGGTGATCACCGGGGCGAAAATTACCAACATTTTCGTCCGGGCGCCATAGCCTGTATCGCTGGAGTTAGAGTGGTTTTGTAGGACAATCCGACCAGAATCGCGACCTGTTGTGCGATTTTTGGAAATGGGCGGGTCAGCAGGCGACCTGATTCAGCGGTGAAACACAGGTTTGCCAGGCGCAGGTGAAGTCTCGCAGACGACCTTGAGGCTGGAAGGTCTGGCGCCAGATTCGGGCCATTCCCAGCACGTCATCGGAGGCGGGGAGGGGAGTGTTCTGTTCTTCTACCAGTAGCCAGGCGATGGCGGTGGCGTAACGCAGGTTGACGGTCAATTCCAGATGCGGCCCGCTGAGAAAAGCATGCTGGCTGGCCAGGCCGCGAACCAGGCTCGCCCGTTCCGGGTCCAGGGCCAGGTAGTGATCCCAGAGGGCCTGGTGGCGGGGTTCGGCGATTCGGTACAAGCCGTGTCCACGGCGGTCATGCAGGGCTGAACCAAGGGCTGACTGACTGGCGGCAATGCCCAGCAGCAGGGATTCGGCAGTCGCGCTATGGCGTCCGAGGTAGATCAATGTCGGACGGATCACATAACGGCACAGTTCGCTGGCAGCGATACCCATAAAGCCCTCGAAACATGAAGTGGTCGGCGATACCTGAAGGAGGCCTTGGCAGCTGTGAATCGAATCAGGCTCGCCGGAAGCGGATCAAGCCGCTTGAGTTGAAGTGTAGTGTCATTATTTTGCTGTAAAGGACTGTTTTTAAAATATTTCCGGCTTCGAGTTATAACTGTTATATCGGTTAGTGCTTAGGCAACAGGGACAAAAAGAGAAATATCGGGCAATAAAAAGCCCCGCTTTTCAGCGGGGCCTTTGAGGTTTTCAGCGTTACTGGCGTCTCAGGCAACCAGTGCCTGGCGAGTACGCTCGATCACAGCCTGCAGTGGTTCGGCGCTGGAGTATTGATCGGGGTACAGGCGTTCGCTGTGACGAGCGATGCCGTGTTCGTTGACCAGGGTAAAGCTGAAGCAGCCTTTGCGAGCGGCCATGATCAGGCAATTCATTGGTGCAAAAGCGTTGGTTAGGGTGCGAATGGCATCCTGAGTGTGGATTTGAGTAGACATAATCGGGTGTTCCTACAAGCGACACGGATAAGAACCGTGCAAAGTTAAAACGTTCCAGTGACGACGACCACCATTGGTCGAACGAAGAACCCGACTGGAACAAAGCAGCCAGTTTGAAGCGCTGATAAGTTGGCGCGCTTGGGCTGGCAGGTAGGTACTTAGGAGGGCAGGCAACACAGCAGGGGCAAAGGTTCTGGGCCCGGGGTGAAGATCCTGATCAATTTGCAGGTTGGTTCGGTCAGAGTAAGTGAACTTCGCAACACCCTTTGCTTTCGATTCAAAGGCTGTGTTGGCGCAAGATTTACCTGGAAACCATCGAGGTGGTCGATCCCGCTTTGTCGGTGAAGGCTTCTCTTAAGGAAGGCTGACCGGGAGGATTTGTTCGACCAGAATTGACTTTCAGCTTGGTACTAACGCCGCGGATACTAACGGATTGAATGGCCGAAGGGAAGCCTGTTCGCAAAAATACACTGGAGTGCTGGCCGACCACCTCCGCAAGAGCTGTCGGAAAATCTAATCGGCCGACACGTGCCCCGCAATAGCCCAAAAATCGGTCGTTGATCCGAGAGGGCGATCGAGCCAGGATCAACCTGTGGTGCGGGTCGTCGGGTTTATCCCCTGGCGTTACCAAAAAAACGCGCCGAAAAAGCGCACCCATATAACCACCTCGCAGGTACTTGTGCACATAAGTTGCGCGGACTGTCATCCCACTGTCATCCTCGCTTCACCGGGGGTGGGTGCCTGTAATGAAAATTTAAGTCAATGAAAAACATCGCTTTTTTTTACTGGTGAAAAAATCGTCAGTTTGACCGCGAGCCCCATTCCACACGGCTTTGCGCGAGTTCAAGCGCGGTTGTCCACTGAGTTATCCACAGCTTCTGTGGATTGTCCCGAGCGCTTGCTCTAGGACGGGCGTGCAGGCTTTTTCGACTTTACCTGTACGAAAAAAAGAGTAGAGTGGCGCGCCTTCCGATCTGCTCCACAGTGCTTTATGAAGTTTCGCTCAGTACCAGTCTCTGCGGCCTCAACAACCTCCAGCATTAACCCACCCAAGCGCTTTTCGATGCGTGTGGCCGAGTGGCTACTGGACAGCCCGCGTCTGGGCGAAAACCCCAATGTAAAACACTTTGCCGGACGTTTGCTCAAGCAACCTGCCCGTGAAGGCGTGGTGGCCGCGCAAAGCCGCCTCGGCCAATTGATGTGCCGCGAATGCGGGAACGCCCGGGATCGCCGCATTGGCCAGGAACTGTTGCGCCAGGCCGCACGCGCAGGGGACCGACGCGCCCAGCAGGAACTCGGCCTGATCGAAGACTGAGCTGTCCAAGACCTGACGCCTTGGTTAACCTTCACGCTTTATCTAATCGGCAGGAGTGGCTATGGCGATGGACTTGACCAGCGCATTGCTGGGGCTGGCGGGCGCAGCACTGCCGTTGCTGGTACTGGCCTGGCAACTTCAGCGTCGGACGAGTACAGGGCAGGCCGAACTGGCGTTGCTGGAAGAGCGCCTGGCCATGGCCCAGCTGACGCAGGATGGCTTGAACGCCCAGCTCGACACCTGCCGTGATGAAGTCGCTGACCTGAGCCAGGCCAACGCCGCCAAACAGGCCGATCTGGCCGCCCTGCGCCGTGAAGTCGAATTGCTGCAGATCGAACGCGACGATGCTCGCGATGCAGCCCACGCCTGGAACATCGAACGTGCCGGCAAAGAAGCTGAGTTGCGTCGCCTGGACGCTCAGGCTGCCTCCCTCAGCGCCGAGTTGCGTGAGCAGCAGGAAAGCCATCAGCAGCGCCTCAACGACTTGCAAGGCTCACGAGATGAATTGCGCGCGCAATTCGCCGAGCTGGCGGGCAAGATCTTCGACGAGCGCGAGCAGCGTTTTGCCGAAACCAGTCAGCAGCGTCTGGGGCAATTGCTCGATCCGTTGAAGGAGCGCATCCAGTCATTCGAAAAACGCGTTGAGGAAAGTTATCAGGCCGAGGCCCGCGAGCGCTTTTCCCTGGCCAAGGAGCTGGAGCGTCTGCAACAACTGAACCTGCGCCTGAGCGACGAAGCCACCAACCTTACCCGTGCCTTGAAAGGGCAGAAAACCCAAGGCAATTGGGGTGAACTGATTCTTGAGCGAGTGCTTGAGCACGCGGGCCTGGAGAAGGGGCGCGAGTACCAGACCCAGGTCAATCTCAAGGGGCCGGACGGTGAGCGATTCCAGCCGGATGTGATTATTTACCTGCCTGGCGACAAGCAGGTCGTGGTCGATTCCAAAGTCAGCCTCACGGCTTATCAGCAATATGTGGCCGCCGAAGACGACGGTATCGGCCAGATCGCCATCAAGCAGCACGTACTGTCGCTGCGCAATCACGTCAAAGGCCTGGCTGGCAAGGATTACAAGCGGCTCGACGGTTTACACAGCCTGGATTTCGTCCTGCTTTTCGTCCCGATCGAAGCGGCGTTTTCCGCGGCGTTACAGGCTGAGCCAACGCTGTTTCAGGAGGCCTTCGACCGCAATATCGTGATCGTCAGCCCGACCACGTTGCTGGCCACTTTGCGCGTCATCGACAGCCTGTGGAAGCAGGAGCGCCAGAGCCAGAACGCCAGGGAAATCGCCGAGCGCGCCGGGTGGCTGTACGACAAGTTCGTGTTGTTCATTCAGGATCTGGATGAGGTCGGCAATCGCTTGCAGCAACTGGACAAGGCCTACAGCTCTGCCCGCAATAAGCTGACAGAAGGTCGTGGCAATCTGGTCAGTCGCAGCGAACAGCTCAAGTTGCTTGGCGCCCGGGCCAGCAAGAGCTTGCCGGCGGATCTGCTGGAGCGGGCGATGACGGATGTCGATGGTTTGGCCGAGTTGCCGGAGTAGCCGAAAAGCTTCGCGAGCAAGCCCCCTACAGGGTTCAATCCTGCGGTGTTACAACGGCAAATGCCGACTCAACAACGCCCGTAACGCGGCCGGCTTCACCGGTTTGGCCAGGTAATCCAGGCCTGCTGCATGCACCTGGGCCACGGTTTCCGGCCGTCCATCGGCGCTGATCACCACCCCCGGCACCGGCTCGCCCAGTTGCGTACGCAACCACGCCATCAAATCAGTTCCGGTCTCGCCATCGTCCAGGTGGTAATCCACCAGCGCTAACTGTGGGCGCATCCCGTCGCTGAGCAGCGTCGCGCATTCATCACGGTTGCGCGCGGTCCAGACCTGGCAGCCCCAACGCGTGAGCAGGCTGTTCATGCCAATCAGGATGCTGTCTTCATTATCGATGCACAGCACTTGCGCGCCGCCGAGCAAATGGCCATTGAGCTCGGCAACTTTGGCCGGCGCCGCAGTCTGTGCCCGAGCCAACGGCACGCTGACACTGAACACGCTTCCGCGACCCGGCCAGGAGCGCACGCTCAAGGTGTGACCGAGCACGCGGCACAGTCCATCGGCAATCGCCAGGCCCAGGCCCAGGCCTTTCTCGGCCCGGGTCTGGTGGCTGTCGAGGCGTTTGAACTCTTCGAAAATCACCTTCTGTTTGTCTTCCGGAATGCCCGGTCCACGGTCCCAGACCTCCAGGCACAGCTCGCCGTTACGTCGCCGAACGCCGAGCAGCACGGGGCCTTTGGCGTAGCGGAAGGCATTGGTCAGGAAGTTCTGCAAGATCCGTCGCAGCAGTTTGATGTCGCTGTCGACCCGTAGCGCACTGCCTCGGACGCGGAATGTCAGCCCCTGTTCCTGAGCCAGCGCCTTGAACTCGGCACCCAGCGTATGGAATAACTCATTGAGTACAAAGGGCTTGCGATCAGGGTTGATCTTGCCGTTTTCCAGACGGGAAATGTCCAGCAGATCACTGATCAGGTCTTCGGCCGAACGCAGTGAACTGTCCAGGTGATGAACCAGCTTCTGCGCTTCGCTGGACAAACCTTCTTCCTGATGGGAGAGGGCGGCAGAGAACAGCCGCGCAGCGTTCAGCGGTTGCATCAAGTCATGGCTGACGGCGGCCAGGAAACGGGTTTTCGACTGGTTGGCCGATTCGGCGGTGCCCTTGGCTTCGGTCAGGGCAAGGTTGAGTTGTGACAGCTCGTGGGTCCGCTCGGCGACCCGCCGCTCAAGGCCTTCATTGGCTTCGGTCAGCGCCTGCTCAGCCTCGCGGAACGCGGTGATGTCGGTGAAACTCATGACGAAACCGCCGCCGGGCATCGGGTTGCCGATCAGCTCGATCACTCGGCCGTTGGGGAACAGTCGTTCGGAGGTATGGGCGCGGCCCTGACGCATCCAGTGCAGGCGGCGGGCGACGTGCACTTCCGCTTCGCCGGGTCCGCACAGGCCGCGCTCGGCGTTGTAGCGAATGATGTCGGCAATCGGCCGGCCGACGCTGATCAGGCCGTCGGGGTAGTTGAACAGCTCCAGGTAACGCCGGTTCCAGGCCACCAGTTTCAGCGACTGGTCGATCACGCTGATGCCTTGGGTGATGTTCTCGATGGCGCCTTGCAGCAGGGCGCGGTTGAACTGCAGCACTTCTGAGGTTTCGTCGGCGATCCGTACGACGTCCTCCAGTTGCATTTCCCGACCTTCGATGGCAGCTTTTACCACCGCCCGAGTCGAAGAGGCGCCGAGTACACCGGCCAGCAAGCGTTCGGTATGGGCGATCCATTCACCGTCGGCGTTCTGGTTCGGGTTGAAGCCTTTGCCTTGGCGGTAGGCGAAACGGATGAAGCTCTGACGGGCTCGTTCTTCGCCGACAAACCGGGCAGCCAGTTGCAGCAAATCGTCGATTTGTACCGCCAGCATCGAGCGGGCGTTGGGGCGGGCGCTGATTTCCTGGCCGATGAAGCGACCGGCCTGCCAGTGCTCCGAAACCCGCGTGCGTGACAGCACCGAGACCCAGGCGAACAAGGTGAAGTTGCCCGCTAGCGACAACACCACACCTTGAGTCAGTGGCGTGATCGGCAGGTTCAGCGGGTTGCTTTGCAGCCAGGCCAGGCCCGGAAAACTGCTCAAGGGCAAGCCGAGACTGTTGGCGGCAATCGGCAACACCAGGGTGTAGAGCCAGAGAAACGTCCCGGTAGCCAGCCCGGCAAACACGCCACGGCGGTTAGCCTGTTTCCAGTACAGCGCGCCGAGCATGGCCGGGGCCAGTTGGGTCACGGCGGCGAAGGCGATCTGGCCGATGGTTGCCAGGCTCGCGGTCGAGCCCAGCAGGCGATAGCTGACGTAGGCCAGCAGCAGAATGATCACGATGCTCACCCGGCGCACCGAAAGCATCCACTGGCGGAACACTTCGAATGGCCGCTCGGCGTTGTTGCGTCGTAGCAACCACGGCAGCAGCATGTCGTTGGAGAGCATGGTCGACAGCGCTACGCTGGCCACGATCACCATGCCGGTCGCCGCCGAAGCGCCACCGATAAACGCGAGCATCGCCAGGGCAGGGTGAGATTGGGCCAGAGGCAGGCTGATGACGAATGAGTCCGGCAGCACCGAACTGGGCAGCAACATCTGACCGGCCAGTGCAATCGGCACCACAAACAGCGCCGCCAACGCCAGATAGGTCGGAAACACCCATTTGGCCAAGCGCAAATCCTGGGGATCGATGTTTTCCACCACCGTCACGTGGAACTGCCGGGGCAGGCAGATGATCGCCATCATTGCCACGCCGGTCTGCACCACCATGGACGGCCAGTTGATGGTTTCCTTCCAGTACGCTTCCAGGCGCGGGGCGAGCATGGCCTGGTTGAAGAGGTCGTCGAAACCGTCGTACAGGCCGTAGGTCACGAACGCGCCGACCGCGAGAAAAGCGAACAGCTTGACCAGCGATTCAAAGGCAATCGCCAGCACCATGCCGCGATGGTGTTCCGTGGCGTCGAGGTTGCGGGTACCGAAAACGATGGTGAACAGCGCCAGCACCAAGGATACGATCAGCGCCGTGTCTTGCGCGCGCGTGCCCATGGCGTCGGCGCCGGCGCCGATCAACAGGTTCACGCCCAGCACGATGCCCTTGAGCTGCAAGGCGATGTAGGGCAGTACGCCGACCAGGCAAATCAGCGCGACGACTACCGCCAGGGATTGGGATTTGCCATAGCGAGCGGCGATGAAGTCGGCGATGGAGGTGATGTTCTCCTGTTTGCTGATCATCACCATTTTTTGCAGGACCCACGGCGCGCACACCAGCAGCAGGATCGGCCCGAGGTAGATCGGCAGGAATGACCAGAGTTGTTCGGCCGCCTGGCCCACGGCGCCAAAGAACGTCCAGCTGGTGCAATAAACCGCCAGCGACAGGCTGTACACCCAGGCACGCACTCGTGGCGGCAACGGCGTGCTGCGACGGTCGCCGTAAAAGGCGATGGCGAACAGGATGGCCATATAGGCCAGGGCGACAATGGCGATCAGCCCGGTGGACAGCGACATGGGAACTCCAGACAAAAAACATCCGGGACTGCGCCCGATCCAGACAGTCTCGCATGACCGCCTGAGTTAGTCAGTGTCGACCAAGGTCGTGGCGTGGCGGGGTGTCGCAGGTTGGGAGTCCGCTGGATCTTTGGTGTCTTTTCGGGCTTCTTCGCGGGCAAGCCGCGCGCCTACAGGTATTACGTCTTATAGGAGCGAGGCTTGCCCGCGAAGGCGGCGTTACTGACTCAATGCAATATCGATCAACCGATGCAACTCATCGACCTCCAGCGCCTGCGCCGCAAACAGGATGCGAAACACCGTGGGTGCTACCACCATATTGATCAACCGGTCGACACTTGGCCGTGGTTGATCGGGATAGCGATCCAGAATGGTCTGCAACTGCCCACCAATGATCGTCACGCAATAGCCCGGCGTGGCACTGGATTGCACGTCGCGCATCATGTTGCGCCCGGGTTCGGAGCTCATTTCGTCCAGATACTGCTCCGCCCAGGCCCGCACGTCACCGCGCAGGCTGCCGGTATTGGCCGGCTCACTGTCGGGGCGCATGCGGGCGATGGCGACATCGGCCAGCAGTGCCGACAGATCACCCCAGCGCCGGTAAATAGTCGACGGCGTCACCCCGGCCCGGGCAGCAATTTGCGGCACAGTCACGCAGGCTCGGTCCTGCTCTTCGAGGAGCGCGCGGACGGCCGAATGAATCGATTCTTGAACCCTGGCGCTGCGGCCGCCGGGGCGTAAACCTTCTTTAATAGTCATACGGTGGACCTTAACACAAAGAATTTGCTTTAAGAGAAAGTCAGTAGCACACTCCGCAAAAGCAAAATATTAGCTTTTGCGGAGTGTGCTCATGTCTCTTCCAGCGACAAATCGTTCCAGCCTGTGGTTTCTGGCGATCACCTTACTCAGTTTTCTCGCCGCTTCCACCGCGCCGACCCCGTTGTATCACCTCTATCAGGAACACCTGCAATTCTCGGCAGCGACCCTGACCCTGATTTTTGGCGTCTACGCCCTCAGCTTGTTGGCGGCGCTGCTCACGGTCGGTTCGCTCTCGGATTATCTGGGACGCAAGCCGGTGATTTTTACCGCTGTATTGCTGAACATGCTGGCGATGTTGCTGTTCATCAACGCGGACAGCGTTGCTTGGCTGATCAGTGCGCGGGTCCTGCAGGGGTTTGCCACGGGAATGGCCACCGCCGTTTTGAGTGCAGCGCTGCTGGATACCGACCGTCAGCAAGGGCCGATGGTCAACAGCGTTGCGCCGTTGCTGGGCATGGCGCTGGGTGCCATGGGGTGCGGTTTATTGGCCGAGTTTGCGCCGCTGCCGCTGCAATTGACCTATTGGGTGCTGTTCGCGCTGTTTGTGATGCAAGCGCTGTACGTCTGGCGCCTGCCGGAAAGCGTCAGTCGACAACCGGGTGCCTGGGCCTCGCTGCGCCCGACCCTGCATGTGCCGATTCAGGCGCGGCGAATGTTGTGGCGGGTGCTGCCGATAGACCTCGCGGTGTGGGCGCTTGGCGGCTTTTTTGCCTCCTTGGCGCCGTCTCTGGTGCGGACGGCCACCGGGTCGACGTCGAACTTGATTGGCGGTGCGACGGTGGCCGTGTTGACGGTGACCGGTGCCTCGATGATCTACACCTTGCGCAATCGGCCGGCCGACAAGGTCTTGCTGCTGGGCGCGAGCTTGCTGCCCGCAGGCGTCGCGCTGATTCTGCTGGCGGTCCACAGCGCCAGCCTGCCATTGTTTTTCTTCGGAACTCTGGTGGCGGGCGGCGGTTTTGGCGCGGGCTTCCTGGGTGCCCTGCGAAGCATCGTGCCGCTGGCTTTGCCTCATGAGCGAGCCGGATTGATGTCGGCGTTTTATGTGCTCAGTTATCTGGCGTTCTGCTTACCGTCGTTGCTGGCCGGTAATCTGACCCGCACCTTTGGGCTGGTGGCGACCACCGACGGTTACGGCGCGGTACTGATCATCCTGTCGCTCGGTGCGCTGATCGGGTTGCTTCGTGAGCGGTCCGTCAAAGTCTGTGGCGTCGATGTCTGATGACCGTCAGCCTTGGCGCAGCCCTTCATCTCGACTGAGCGCAGCGTCTGATGCTATATCTGTAAAACAGATAACAGTTAGAGAAATTACCCGTTATATCGATATTCGATTCAGATCTACCATGAACTCCACCTCATCAGAGGACAGGAGTTCCTTCATCATGACCTGCACCAGCTACATTAAACCCGGTATCAAGCCGCTCAGTCATTTGCAGCACCCAAGAGAAGCTATTCGCCAATTCACCCCGAACTGGTTCGCCGCGACCATGGGCACCGGGGTATTGGCACTCGTGCTCGCGCAACTGCCTCTGGCAATACCCGGCTTGCAGGCGCTCGCCGAAGGCCTGTGGCTGTTCAATATTGGCCTGTTTGTGTTGTTCACGGCCATGTACACCGCGCGTTGGGTACTGTTCTTCGACGAGGCGCGGCGGATTTTCGGTCACTCCACAGTTTCGATGTTTTTCGGCACCATTCCCATGGGCCTTGCGACCATCATCAATGGCTTTCTGCTGTTCGGCCTGCCGCGTTGGGGCGACGGTGTGATTCATGTCGTCGAAGTGCTGTGGTGGCTGGACGTGGCGATGTCGCTGGCCTGTGGCGTACTGATTCCCTACATGATGTTCACTCGCCAGGAACACAGCATTGACCAGATGACCGCCGTCTGGCTGTTGCCGGTGGTGGCGGCGGAAGTGGCGGCTGCCAGTGGTGGCTTGCTGGCGCCGCACTTGGTCGATGCTCATTCACAACTGGTGGTGCTGGTCACCAGCTACGTGCTCTGGGCTTTTTCCCTGCCGGTGGCGTTCAGTATTCTGACCATCCTGTTGTTGCGCATGGCCTTGCATAAATTGCCCCACGAAAACATGGCCGCCTCGAGCTGGCTGGCGCTTGGGCCGATTGGCACGGGTGCGCTGGGTATGTTGCTGCTGGGGGCCGACGCGCCGGCGATTTTTGCCGCCAACGGTCTGCCGGGGATCGGTGAAATAGCTGAGGGGCTTGGACTGGTGGCCGGGATCACGCTGTGGGGCTTCGGGTTCTGGTGGATGCTGATGGCGCTGCTGATCACCGTGCGTTACTTGCGCACCGGTATCCCGTTCAACCTCGGCTGGTGGGGTTTTACTTTCCCGCTGGGTGTCTATTCGCTGACTACGCTGAAACTGGCCAGCACCTTGAGCCTGACGTTTTTCAGTGTCTTTGGTTGCGGGTTGGTGGCCATGCTGGCGGCGATGTGGCTGATTGTCGCCAAACGTACGGTGCAGGGCGCGTGGCGTGGCGAGTTGTTTGTCTCGCCGTGCATCGCAGGATTAAAGAAATAACCGGCAAAGATTAGGTAATGTGTGTGGCCTGGATCGACGTTCGACATTCCAATAACAGTATCCACGCCACCCTCTACCAAAAAAATCAGGGACACATGGAAGATGAGTCACCCCTCGCAGTTCACCTTGCTTCGCACTCGGCGCTTCCTGCCTTTTTTTGTCACGCAGTCCCTCGGGGCCTTTAACGACAACATCTTCAAGCAGTCGCTGATCCTTGCCATTCTGTACAAGCTGACCCTCTCGGGTGACCGCTCGATCTGGGTCAACCTGTGTGCGTTGCTGTTTATCCTGCCGTTCTTTCTGTTCTCGGCGCTGGCCGGTCAGTTCGGGGAAAAGTTCGCCAAGGACGCGCTGATCCGTCTGATCAAGCTCGGGGAAATCGTCATCATGGCGGTGGGCGCGGTCGGTTTCATGTTCGATCACTTGTCGCTGATGCTGGTGGCGCTGTTTGCCATGGGCACCCACTCGGCGCTGTTTGGGCCGGTGAAGTACTCGATCCTGCCCCAGGCCTTGCGCGAAGAAGAATTGGTGGGTGGCAACGGCCTGGTGGAAATGGGCACCTTCCTGGCGATTCTCGCCGGGACGATTGGCGCCGGGATCATGATGTCCGCCAGCAACTACGCACCGGTAGTGTCCACGGCAATCGTCGGTATCGCAGTGCTCGGTTACCTCGCCAGCCGCAACATTCCCCGGGCCGCGGCGGCATCGCCGCAAATGCGCCTGAACTGGAACATCTTCAGCCAGTCCTGGGCCACCTTGAAGCTGGGCCTTGGGCAAACCCCTGCGGTATCGCGATCGATCGTCGGTAACTCATGGTTCTGGTTTGTCGGGGCGATTTATCTGACGCAGATCCCGGCGTATGCCAAGGAATGGATGCACGGCGACGAAACCGTGGTGACGCTGATTCTTACCGTGTTCTCGGTCGGCATCGCACTGGGTTCGATGCTCTGCGAGAAACTTTCCGGGCGCAAAGTCGAGATCGGTCTGGTGCCGTTCGGCTCATTCGGTCTGACCGTATTTGGCCTGCTCCTGTGGTGGCATTCCGGCGGAATTCCGGACAGCGTTGCCGGCC
This sequence comes from Pseudomonas sp. GGS8, assembly GCF_024168645.1. NCBI lineage: Bacteria > Pseudomonadati > Pseudomonadota > Gammaproteobacteria > Pseudomonadales > Pseudomonadaceae > Pseudomonas > Pseudomonas sp. GGS8. The sequence goes on from NZ_JALJWF010000001.1 coordinate 3,760,719, forward strand.
ATGGCTGGCTCGAAATCCTTGGGTTCGGTCACACCTGGCTGGTATTGATCGACATCCTCGGGCTTGGAGTCTTCGGCGGTTTCTACATTGTGCCGCTGTATGCGTTGATCCAGTCCCGCACCGTCGAGAACGAACGGGCCCGAGTGATCGCCGCCAACAACATTCTCAACGCCCTGTTCATGGTGGTGTCGGCGATTGTGTCGATCGTTCTGCTGAGCATCGCCAAACTGTCGATCCCGCAGCTGTTCCTGGTGGTGTCGCTGCTGAACATCGGCGTTAACGCGTACATCTTCAAAATTGTCCCGGAATTCAGCATGCGTTTCATGATCTGGCTGCTCGGCCATTCCATGTACCGCGTCGAGCATCGCAACCTGGAGCTGATCCCCGATGAGGGCCCCGCGCTGCTGGTTTGCAACCATGTGTCGTTTGTTGATGCATTACTGATTGGTGGCGCGGTGCGTCGGCCGATTCGCTTTGTGATGTATTACAAAATCTACAACCTGCCGGTGCTGAACTTCATCTTCCGCACGGCCGGGACGATTCCGATCGCCGGGCGTCAGGAAGACATTCAGATTTACGAAAAGGCCTTCACCCGGATAGCCCAGTATCTGAAGGATGGGGAGCTGGTGTGCATTTTCCCTGAAGGCAAGTTGACCGCTGATGGTGAGCTCAACGAGTTCAAGGGCGGGCTGACGCGGATTCTCGAAGAAACGCCGGTGCCGGTGATTCCGCTGGCGTTGCAGGGGTTGTGGGGGAGTTTCTTCAGCCGCGATCCGAACAAGGGCTTGTTCCGTCGGTTGTGGTCGCGGGTGACCTTGGTGGCGGGGCCGGCGGTGGCCATTGAAGCGGCTGAACCGGCGACATTGCAAGGGTTGGTGGGAGAGTTGCGTGGGGCCGTTAGATAGTCGGTGACTTTGCGGGCCTCATCGCGGGCAAGCCCGGCTCCCACAGGTTTTGATGCTGTGCCACATAGTGTGGTCACACCATCAATCCCTGCGGGAGCCGGGCTTGCCCGCGATGGCGTCAGAGGCCTAAGCGCTAACCTTGAGCCCGACCAAGCCGGTAATGATCAACGCCACACTGGCCAGCCGAAACAGCGCCATGGATTCACCAAACAGAATGATCCCGGCGATCACCGTGCCCACCGCACCCACGCCGGTCCAGATCGCATAAGCCGTGCCCAGCGGCAATTCCTTCATGGCAAGGCCCAGCAGGCCAAGGCTGATTGCCATGGCGGCAACGGTCAATGCGGTAGGGAGAGGGCGGCTGAAGCCGTCGGTGTATTTCAGGCCGACGGCCCAGCCGACTTCGAACAGGCCAGCAAAAAACAGAATGATCCAGGACATTGGAGACCTCCATCGATGGATGGGGTCGTCCCCGGACTAATGACTCGAACGAGCCGCGAGGTCGTCCCCGCGTTGCGCAATAGAGTGCCGATCATTAACCCGAGGATCAAGTTTTCGGCTTAGTCAGCCACCTGCCGAGCGGCGATTTTCCGATCCTCTTTCTCGCTCATGCGACGGAAATACGTCGAGAGCAGCGCCCCGGAAATGTTGTGCCAGACGCTGAACAATGCGCTCGGCACCGCCGCCAGCGGCGAGAAGTGCGCGCTGGCCAACGCTGCGCCCAGGCCGGAGTTCTGCATGCCGACTTCCAGTGCCAGGGATTTGCGCTGGGCCAATGGCAGGTTGAACAAGCGTCCAGTGAAGTAACCCAGCAAGTAGCCGAAGCTGTTGTGCAGCATTACCACGGCCATGATCAGCAGACCTGATTCGGCAATCTTCGCCTGACTGGCAGCCACCACGGCAGTGACAATGATCACGATGCTCACCACCGACACCAGCGGCAACACCTCTACCGCGTGACGAACCCGATCACCGAGCACGCGTTGGGCAACCACGCCAAGTACGATCGGCAACAGCACGACTTGCAGGATCGACCAGAACAGCTCCATGAACGACACCGGCAACCAGGCCGAGGCCAGCAGCCAGATCAGTGCCGGTGTCAGCAATGGCGCGAGGAGGGTGGTGACGGCTGCTATGGCCACCGACAACGCCAGATCGCCGCGAGCCAGCCAAGTCATCACGTTCGAGGAGGTGCCGCTCGGGCAACAGCCGACCAGAATCACACCGACGGCGATCTCTGGCGGCAGGTGGAACACTTGGCAGAGCAACCACGCCATACCGGGCATGATCACGAAATGGGCGACCACGCCCAGGGCCACGCGCCACGGATGACGAGCGACTTCGGCGAAGTCTTCGAGCTTGAGGGTCAGGCCCATGCCGAACATCACCAACCCCAGCAGCGGCACAATGGCGCCTTTCAAGCCGATGAACCAGGCCGGCTGCAGAAACGCCACGATGGCGAAAACCAGTACCCAGTAAGCGAAGGTGTTGCCGACAAAACGACTCAATGCAGCGAGTGCGCGCATGGTCTGATCCTTGTTATATAAGTGGGATTCCCAGTTTGGAAATCCAATCAATGTGGGAGCAGGCAAGCCAGCTCCCACATTTGATCCGGTTCCATCAAGGGGAACCGGTTGTTTTTAGATCCCTTGCGGCGTCTCTTCACCACCCAACGCTTCAACCAGTGCCGGCAGGAAATCGCCGAAGGTCAGCATCATCAGGGTGAAGCTGGCGTCCAGTTGACCCAGTGCTTCGTCACCACCGTCCTGTTCAGCCTGATCTTGCAGCAAGTCTTCGAACTTCAGGCGCTTGACCACCATTTTGTCGTCGAGCACGAACGATAGTTTGTCCTGCCAGGCCAGTGACAGTTGAGTGACCACTTTGCCGGTGCTCAGGTGCAGCTGGATTTCTTCGCTGGTCAGGTCCTGACGCTTGCAACGCACGATACCGCCGTCTTCGTGGGTGTCGCGCAGTTCGCACTCGTCCAGCACAAAGAAATCGTCCGCAGCTTTCTGAGTGGTAACCCACTCGGTCATGGTCGCGGTCGGGGACATCTTCACCGTCAGCGGACGCACCGGCAGCGAGCCGATCACTTCGCGCAGGGTAGACAGCAGGTCTTCGGCGCGTTTCGGGCTGGCCGAGTTAACCAGGATCAAGCCCTGTTTCGGCGCGATGGCGGCGAAGGTCGACGAGCGACGAATAAAGGCGCGGGGCAGGAAGGCCTGGATGATTTCATCCTTGATCTGATCGCGCTCCTTTTTATAGACCTTGCGCATTTGTTCGGCTTCGATCTCTTCGACCTTTTCCTTCACTGCGTCACGCACGACGCTGCCCGGCAGAATGCGTTCTTCTTTACGGGCTGCGATCAGCAGGAAGTCTCCGCTGACGTGTACCAGCGGCGCGTCTTCGCCCTTGCCGAATGGCGCGACGAAACCGTAGGTGGTCAACTCCTGGCTTGCACATGGACGCGCCAGTTTGGTGGCCAGTGCAGTTTCCAACGCCTCGGCATCAAAAGGCAGATCTTGGGTCAGGCGATAGATAAGCAGGTTTTTGAACCACATGGGGTGAGTCTCTCCTTTATACAAAGGGGGGCATTATTCTCTTAGCGGCGCCATAGGCCAACCCTTCGCTAAGCCTTTGGAAGGCCTGAAAAAATTAATTAAAAAAGTGCTTGCCAGAGGTGTGGTCGCTCCGTAGAATGCGCGCCACACCGAAAGTGAAGGGTGATTAGCTCAGCTGGGAGAGCGTCTGCCTTACAAGCAGAATGTCGGCGGTTCGATCCCGTCATCACCCACCATTCGCTTTAGTGTTACGCGCAGCGGTAGTTCAGTCGGTTAGAATACCGGCCTGTCACGCCGGGGGTCGCGGGTTCGAGTCCCGTCCGCTGCGCCATATTCGGTAACCTGGAATGCTGAACGCCAGGTCACCACGGAAAAGCCCGCTAATGCGGGTTTTTTTCTGTCTGAAGTTCCTGTGGGGTGTGTCGTTTTACCGGTTTTCAGATTTTTTTGATTTTTTATCAATTAAATCAACACTTTATGAAAACCTGTGGCATAATGTGCCCCGCAACGAAGGTAAAGGGTGATTAGCTCAGCTGGGAGAGCGTCTGCCTTACAAGCAGAATGTCGGCGGTTCGATCCCGTCATCACCCACCACTTACTTTCAACGCTACGCGCAGCGGTAGTTCAGTCGGTTAGAATACCGGCCTGTCACGCCGGGGGTCGCGGGTTCGAGTCCCGTCCGCTGCGCCATATTCGGTATCTGGAACACTGAACGCCAGATCACCACAGAAAGCCCGCTTAATGCGGGCTTTTTGCTGTCTGGGATTGGGCTTTTTTCCGGACTCACTGAAGAAAGCGACCTGTTCGGGTCGCTTTTTTCGTTTCTGCCTTACTTATTGTTCGCCGTTGCGGCTGTGTCGATAGTCGCTGACAGCCTCGTACACCGCTTTGCGCAACCGGTTGATCCCACCAATCGGCCTATGGGCTTCAAGGCCGAACCATGGATTGAACGACAGATTATCGCATTGCAGATTCAGCGCCGGGGTGTCGAAATCCTGGGCGGGCAGCTTGATCCTGGCCACGGTTTCGAAAGGCGCATCTTGTTCACGCCACTCGATGCTGGTGTCTTCGATCGGCATATAGTGGCTAGGATCCTGGCGCTGGATCTGTAACACGAAGCAGGCCGGCGTCCGGTCAGTCGACAACTGCTGGTTCAGCGCACTGCGCAGGAAGTTCGGCAGGTTTTGATTTTGCGTGGGCAGGGCGTAGGCCGGGCAGCTACCGGGATCGGGCATTACCCGGAATTTGACGTTGGCTTCACCAAACTTGTACGGCGAAACCGAAAAGTAGGTGGTCTGGGTCGGGCTTGCCGGAGCGGGGGAGAGTGTCGCCAGCGCAATAAACAGATGGCGAACTTGCCAGGTGCGCGGGTCCCAACCCGGGAAGAACGCCATTACCTTTTTGCCGTCAGCCTGGGCGGCCACATTCTGACGATACTCGGCGACATCGCTGACAAAGAAGTTCGGATGGTTGAACATCACGAAATCCTGTTCGTTGTGTCCTTGTCGGTCACTCAGCAACTGTTTATCCGGCACATCGAACAATTTGATCGCCATGCCCCGGGCATCGCGGATGCTATCGAACTGCGGATACGCATTACCGTTGGACAGCCGCATCGTCGCTTGCCAGGTTTTACCGGGTTCGCTGAACACGCCTTGGCGCAACGCCGTCGCCAGATCCGGCAGCACCTGAACCTCGGCCTTCACGCAACCATGAGCCTTGGCATGGGCGTCGCGCAGGTAGCGGGTACTTTCGCGGTGCTGATCGACGATCCGTACCGCCGTCTGGATGATGTCACGGGTCATCGCCGCTTCGCCGTCCGGAATCAGTTCTTCAGCCGATACCGGGCCGCGCTGCTGCCAGGCGAACCATGCCATGGCCAGCGCCCAGCCGAGTACGCCCAACCCCAGCAACCACAGCATCGTTTTTCCGAGGAAAGCACCCAGGCGCAGCCAGAGAGTGATCAGCATGGTTCAATCCTTTTGACTGATGAGGTGGTCTGGCAATTGCGACTCCAGCGGGCTGTCCAACACTTTCAGGTATTCCAGCAGCGCCCAGCGCTCCTGCGGTTGCAGCAGGCGACCAATCACGCCATTACTGCGCTCGCCGGCGCGGAACTCGTGGCCACTGTTGTGATTGCCGGTGATACGCGTGTCGAATACAAAACCGTTGGTGAAGGCTTCGGTGCGATAGCCCAGTTGTTTGGGATCGTATTCGAAGGTGCCTTTGTAGAACGTTGTTGCGCGTTCATCCTGGGGCGAGAGCAGTTGGTAGATGCTCGGCACCGAACCGTTGTGCAGAAACGGCGGCGTGGCCCAGACGCCCGCCAGCGGTCGGGCTTTATAGCTGCGCAATTCCTGGACGCCGATGGGCAGGCCGAAACCGTCCAGGTTCGGACGCTCCGCCGGAGTCACATTGGCAGCGCGATAGGCCTGGTTCCCCACGAAAGCAGTGACGTAGGCCAGTCCCTTTGCCACTGACAACTGGCTCAAGTCCAAGGGTTCCGTGGGTTTTGGATGCAGTTGTACATCCAGTTGCGCAAGCTCTGCCGGATCCCACCGCAAGGCCGTCAGATCGAAGCGATGGTCGGCAATATTGTTGGCGGCGCCGGGGTCGGTGCCAATCACTTCCACGGGCAGTAATTTCAGATGTTGCACCGGTCTACCGTCGCTTTGGGTGACGCGAGGGACGTGACATCCGGCGCAGTTTTCAGCGAATAGAGCGCGGCCTTTTGCCGCCAAGGGCTTGTCGATGGTGCCCAGCAGGGCTTCCGGCCAGACGGGGGGCTTGAGTCGTTGCAGGGTTTGTTCGATCCGGTGCAGATCGCGCACCCGGACGCTGGACGGGTAGCGGTCGTCGCCCTTGAGAGGCTGCCCGTTGCCGTCGAAGAAGTTCAACGTGGCGCCGACACCCAAGGCCTCGCCTATGTTGCGGGCCATCGGTTGCTGCGCCGAACCGTTCCACTGCACCCAGTCGAAAGTCCACATGTCCCACAGTTGCGGGTAGTCCACCGGCGCGTTGGCCACGCGGTAGTTGGCGGGGGAAATCGCGTCGCCGAAGCTGGCGTTGGCTATGCGGCCAAAGGCGTCGGTGCGGCCAGGGCCTTCTTCGGTGGGGTAGAGTCCGCGATGGGTATCGTTCCAGGCCACCTTCAAGAAGGTATCGAGTGAGCTTTTAAAGTCCTGGCGTAGCTGTTGATGTCGGGCGTCATAGTCCTGACCCAGGACGTTGCGCGCGAAACGCTCGAATTTCCACGGGTTGTAGTAAGTCGAGGCGAGGCTGGCCACCAGTGCCTGGCCGAAGCTGCCGCCGCGCAGGGTTGGGACGCTGGACGGCAACACATGTTGGGCCGAGCCGCCGTCGATGCGCACGGCCTGGCCATTGAAGCGTAATTCGCCGGTGTGGCAGGCCGCGCAGGTGATGTCCAGAAACTCTTCCTGGCTGCCCGGATTTTGATGGCGGGCGAAACCGACGGGCAGGTTGCCGGGGTTGTTCGGCGTGGCTTTCTGGCTCGGGTCGATCAGAAAACCAAAACGTGCGAGGTATTCGGGGGTGGCGAATCGTTTTTGTGAGAAGGGCAGTTCGAGGGCGTTGAACCAGTCATAGCGCAAGCCTTTGACTTGGGTGCCTTGAGGCGTGAAGTAGTACGCCTGGCGGTCTGCGGCGCTCCATTGCTCCAGGTAATGCACCTGTTGCGCCGGTGACCAGGTCGGTAATTTCGGGTTGGCGACGTAGTACAGCACCACGGCGAGGCCCAGCCCCAGCAATACTATAAGCAGCGTGAGCAAGCGGAATAAGATTCGCAAGATAAACGTCCTTGTCAATTTGTACCTCTCTTATGCCTCAGCTAACGAAGTGCGGCAAGAGGCCATTACGCCAAGGGCTGTGGGAACCGGCATCGGGGGCTGTGAGAGCCAGATGACAGAAGCTTCATCCTCCTAATCCCGAAAAGCGTTTAAACCCCTGAACTTATCCGAAGTTTCCTGCTCTCATGCCGGTAGCCATTGGTCGTGGCCGCCTGATAAGCTCGCGGCTTTACTCGATTGCCCTTTAGGCGCATGAACAAGGAAATAGCATGAAACAGCATCGGTTGGCGGCGGCGGTGGCCCTGGTTGGCCTGGTACTTGCGGGTTGTGATTCGCAGACCAGCGTAGAGCTGAAAACCCCGGCGCAAAAAGCTTCCTACGGCATTGGCCTGAACATGGGCAAAAGTCTGGCTCAGGAAGGCATGGATGATCTGGATTCCAACGCCGTAGCCCAAGGCATCGAAGATGCCGTCGGCAAGAAAGAGCAGAAACTGAAAGATGAGGAACTGGTTGAAGCCTTCGCAGCGCTGCAGAAGCGTGCCGAAGAGCGTTTGGCCAAGATGAGTGAAGAGTCGGCAGCCGCCGGCAAGAAATTCCTCGAAGAGAATGGCAAGAAAGCCGGTGTCATCACCACGGCTTCCGGCCTGCAATACGAAGTGGTCCAGAAGGCCGATGGCGCACAGCCAAAGCCGACCGACGTGGTGACTGTTCACTACACCGGTAAACTGACCAACGGCACCGTTTTCGACAGCTCCGTCGAGCGCGGCAGCCCGATTGATCTGCCGGTCAGCGGTGTGATTCCGGGTTGGGTCGAAGGCCTGCAACTGATGCACGTTGGCGAGAAGTACAAACTGTACATCCCTAGCGACCTGGCTTACGGCGCCCAAAGCCCAAGCCCGGCGATTCCAGCCAACTCGGTGCTGGTATTCGACCTGGAGCTGTTGGGCATCAAGGATCCAGCCAAACAAGACGCTGCCAAGTAATCCGCGTCTGCTCTGACAACAACGCCTCGCTTATGCGGGGCGTTGTTGCATCTGGGGTTCGGTGAAGGTAAACAAAGCGAACGGATGCGGTACGCTGGAGTCATAGCCAGTGACAGTGCCCGAGCTAGACGTACCGGCGCGCCAAGTCAATGAAATCTTGGGTTTTTTTATGTGAGTAAAAAACGCCCGATCTGAGTAAGACCCTTGTGAAACGGGGCTTTCAGCGGTGAAATGCAGCTCTGTTCACAAGGTTATCCACAATTTGTGTGGATAACATTTCAGTGGGAGGAAAAGATGAAAACGCCCTGGAATTTCGCTCGTTTTCTACCTTTGGCCGGACGCCTGCTCGCCCGTGGTCGCTTGCCGACCCTGCTGTTCGCGGTTGCCAGCAAAAGTGCCAGCCAGGGCAATCGTCTGGGTAAGCTTAAGGATGATCTGCGCTTGTTGCAGGCACTCTGCCTGGCCTACTGGCGGGGCGAGTACCGGGCCATCAGCCCGAAAGCGCTGGTTTCGGTAGTGGCCGGCCTGATGTATTTCCTGAGCCCGGTGGATGCGATCCCGGATTTCATCCCGGTGTTCGGCATGCTCGACGACATCGCGGTACTGGCCTGGCTGATGAAAGTCCTCGATGACGAACTCAATGCCTTCCGCGCCTGGCGCAAACATCAGGTGCCGGAAAAGCTCGCGGTGGTTGAACGCCTGCCCGATACCCCGGAACAGCTGCAACTACAGGGCCCGAAAAAAAACTGAACCGATTCAGGATCATCCATATTCACACCCCCCGCGACCTTGGCCGCTGTTAGGATTACACTTCTAAGGAAAAGTGCCGACTCGCTAAGTGTCGTTGTCCTACGGGGTAGTCATGGATATTCAGATAATTACACGCGAAGGCGAACCAGAATACGCGGTTCTGCCATGGGCTCAGTATCAGGCTCTACTGAAAGCAGCAGGCATCAACGAACAACCACCGCGCGAAGCCACAGTGCGTCCCGCGGCCACATCAGACCAGACTCTTCCGGGTCTGGATCAACTACGCAGTTTGCGCGAAAGGAAGGGCATCGCCATTGAGGCGCTTGCCCGCACGGTAGGCATCAGTCCGTCATATCTCTCCTTGATCGAAAGCGGTGAGCGTCAGCCCGACGCAGCTATTCGCCGCAGCCTCGCCTGGGAATTGACGGTGCCAGGATGGAGGGATGAATCGTGAGCGTACGCATCAGTCGTCAACATTGGGACGGATTGCTCGGGGAATTGGACCAGGCGCGCCGTCAGCGCCATCTTTTGACTTATCGGGCGTTGCTGGAGCGTTTACAGCTACCCACGCCCGCCATGCAAACCCTGACCGCCGCCCTTGAACACCTGGCCGCGCTGGATGCCAGGGCCGAGCAGCCGCTGCGCAGCTCGCTGGTGATCAGCCAAGGCGCGAGCCGCTTGCCGCGCACCGGCTTCTTCGAATGTGTCGAGCGCCTCGGGCGCTTCTCTGGACCGTCCGATGGCGTGGCTGCCGCATCCTGGCATGCCTCGGAAGTGGTGCGGGTGTTCGAATACGAGTACCCCGAGTCGGCGGAAGCCTGAGTGTTCCTACGACTGAAGGCGCGGGCCGGTTACTGGCTGGCCCGCCGGTTGTTCCACTGGTCGTGGTTTGTACGCCAGCCGCGAGGCTGGCGCTGGCTCGAGGGCCAGTTCGCACGCATGGCGAACCTGGGTGATGTCGGCGCCCAGAGCTTCTACGGCCACATCCTGACCTTTCGTGGCGTCGGTCTTGGGGCTCGCGAGGAAGGCGTACGATTGCTGCGCCTGGCCGCATTGGCGGGGGATGGCAAAGCGGCGTATCAGGTTGGCGTGATCTGCCTCGCGGGGACACCGAGCAAGGCACCGGATCCGGTGGAAGCGGCGCGGTTTTGGCGTATTGCCTTGAAGGCCGGGCATCCGTTGGCTGAGATCAAGTTGAAAGAGTTGGCGAGTGGCGATATTGCGCAGTGATTCGATGTTCTTCGATAAGCAAGCGCTGTGGTGAGCTGCTTTCGGCTAGAACGCTCAACCGACAAGGAGCCATGAGAATCAAAAATGGATTTCATCTTTGATATCTTAATCAACCTGTTGGCTCATAGGATTGGCGTTTACGTGCTTGGCTTGCTGAGTGGCGGCCGTTTCAAGGGAGAAAGCGGTTTTGCCTGGGGCTGGGCAGTCGCCGTCGGCGGCTTGGTGCTGTTCGCTCCTTTCGTGGCTTTCATAGCGTTGCTCATCCATACCAGTGGTAGCCCAGGTTGAGAACGCGCTCGGGCTGGCGGCCTAGCACCGCCAGCAGAGAGCAGTTTCATTTACCTTCGCTCGATTCAGCAATGTAGAGCAGTGAGGCAATGGTTCATACACCATTGCGCGCTGACATCCGCATGACTTCAAAATGCCTCCATACCGTCATGTTTTTGCAATAAAAGCATGCGAGTTTTGTCGGCAGAAATAGGACGTAACAGTATATTTCGGCACGCTAATACACTGTTTTAATTATGGAAAATGGATTTTAAGGAAAGCCGATATCGATGTTTTGTGGCCCACGTGTTATGAGGGTGGTGACCTCAGGCTCGGCGTACCTGGACATCGACGCGTATGCCTGTTGCATTGCGTACGCCGAACTGTTGAATCACCAAGGCATTGATGCTCGGGCCGTCAGTAGCGCCCCGCTCAATGTCAGCATCTCCAGGACCGTACTCGGATGGCAATCATCTCTGGACGATTATCTGCCGAGAACGGGTGATGAGTTCGTGTTGGTGGATGTCTCCGACTACCACCATTTCGACCCGGTGGTGGTTCTTGAGCAAGTGGTGGAAGTCATTGACCATCACCCAGGCTTTGAAAACTATTGGGCGCAGAAGCTCGGATCTGCGGCAGACATCCTGCCGATCGGCGCAGCGGCGACGCTGATTTTTCAGCGTTGGGAAGCGGCAGAGCTGTTGCCGCTGATCAGCGAAAAAAGTGCTGCGTTGCTGGCCACGGCAATTCTGGACAATACCCTGAATTTCACGGGGCAGTTGACCACCCAATCGGATATCCGGGCTTATGAAGTCCTCGCACGGCGGGCGAAACTGGAAGCGGACTGGCCTGAGCGTTATTTCTCCGAGTGTCAGGCCACTATCGAGTCAGACCTGATTGGCGCGTTGGCGGTTGATATGAAGCGGCTGAGAGCCGATAGCAACCTGCCGCAGGTTTTCGCGCAGATGGCGGTGTGGGATGCCAGTGCGCTGATCCGAACGCATCGCTCAACGATCGGTCACTGGTTGGCGGCGCAGGGCGGAGACTGGCTGTTGAACGTCATCAGCATCAGCGAGTGCAAAAGCTACTTTCTGGCTGAACCCTTGGTCAGCCAACAAAAGTTGAGCCATTTGCTGTCGATCGAATGGCAGGCCGGAATGGCTGTGCTTGAGCGCTCGCTGCTACGTAAGGAACTGCTGAAGTTGGGGTTGACCCGCATCTGCGTGGTGGGTAAATAGCCTCTGGTTTTGTAGCCACATTGAAGGGCTGCTTTTAGCCGATTTCCACCTGTCGCGAAGTGCTACAACCGACCACTGGCTGCCAGTCATTTGTGTCTAAAGAATCAGGGACAATTCATAATGCTGTCCACTTCCACTAACTCCACCACTAACTCCTCCAAGATTGACACCCATGCCTGAAGAGTTCGAAGTCCCCAGCCCACACGAGCAACATATTGAGCACACCACCCATCATGCGCATGCACAAGGCGACAGCTTTGCCAGCAAGATTGCGGTGATGACAGCCATCATGGCGACCATCGGCGCCCTGATGAGCTATCAAGCCGGCTCAACGGAGAATGAGGCGGCCATGGACAAAAACAACGCCGCCATCCAGAAAACCGAAGCCGCCAACGAGTGGAATTACTACCAGGCCAAGTCCAGCCGGCAGAACCTGTCGGAACTGGCAAGTCATCTGCCAGGGCTGGATTCCGCCCACTATGTTGCTGAGGCGCGGCGGTACGGGGAACAGAAGGAAGCGGCGCGCAAGAAGGCTGAAGCATTCGAACAGCGGGCAAGAGAGTGGGACGAGAAGTCAGAGCAGGTGCTGCATCAGCATCACCGCTGGGCCCAGGCAATGACCGCGATTCAAATAGCAATTTCACTGGCGGCCATTACCTTGCTGACGCGTAAGGAATGGCTCAAGCGGATCTCGTTTGGGGCTGCGGGTGTTGGCGTCATGTTGGGTTCGTTGGCTTGGCTGCATATCTAAGCGAGGCGCTCAGAAGTTCACCTGTTGAATGCGACCGCTAATGGCCGTTTTCTGCCTCTGACGTGGGGCAACGTGCGACCCAATTCGGTCGTTTCGTTGCTTGCCAAGGCATGTCATAGCTCAACGAGCTGCAAACATCCCTGTTGACAGGCTGTGAGAATCTCTTGCGCCAATTGGTCATCGGCCACAGCTCGAGCTAGTGCCAAACCACCAATCATCCCTACGGCAATTTGCAAAGCATGCTGGCGTGTATCCGTCTCTGTCGTCGATTTCAGTCCGGACTCTAGACGTGCAATGAAAGCTGCGAGCACTTGGGTATAGCTCTCCTGGATGGCTCCGTCCTGCTGAGCAGCATCATTGACCATGAAGGCTAATGGACAGTGCATACGGCTTGCATCCCGATGGTCCATGTGGAGATAGTCTTTCACTACCTGCTGTAAACCGTTTTTACCAGCCTCTTCCAGTATCGCGCCCCCCGCGTTCGCAGCATTTCTAATAGCTTCGGTGTAAAGCACCGTTTTGGATGCGAAGTGACTATAGAAGGCCCCCCGGGTCAGTCCGGCACTCTCCATAATTGAGTCGATACTGACTTTTTCGAAACCTTCCAGTGCGAAGAGTCGCGCTGCGCTATCCAGAATCATCTGTCGAGTGGTTGCGCGCTGTGTAACAGGCCAGGGCATACGTCTTCTCCTCAGTAAAGCGAGGGATGGAGTATGACAAAACGGGACTTTATGTTCTTGAACATAAAGTCATACCAACCAGAATTGCCGACTCTTCCCTCAAGGAGCTACTCATGAGATTGCACATACTGGGACCTGGATTTAGCACCTTCGTGCGCAGTGTCAGACTTTACTGCGAAGAGAAAGCGCTGGATTACACACACGGGATGCACGTGGATGGTAAAACGATAACGCTCCACAGCCCTGAACACAGGGCACTGCATCCTTTTGGCAAGGTCCCGGTATTGCTGCATGGAGAGCGGAGCGTAATCGAAACAACCACCATTTGCCGCTACCTGGATGAAGCCTTTGCGCACACTTCTCTAAGACCCGCGGACTTGGCCCAGAAGGTAAAGGTCGATCAGTGGTCCGCTGCCTTGGCGATGTATGCCGATGATCGAATGATACGCCGTTATCTTTTATTGCTGGTTTCACCTGCGCAACCGACACGCCCTATCGATAGAGAAGCTGTGGCTACCGCCGAGCCAATGGCTATCCAAACACTTGGGCTGCTGGAGAAGCATTTGGGCGGGCAGCAATTTTTCTGCGGGGCGGACTACAGCATGGCGGACGCCATCCTGACGCCTATGCTCGATTATTTGGAACGCGTGCCCGAAAGTGCGCAATGGCTGAAAAAAACATCAAATCTTCGTGATTATCTTTTTCGCATGCGATTGCGCCAGTCAGGGCGCAACGTGTTAACCGAGCCGAACTTTAGTTAATGCTGAAAATGATGGACTTATCGTTCGCCCAAGGGCCGCTCCTGGCCATTAGCGGCCATTCGTAACGGGAAGCAATCGACCAAAAAAGCGATCAATCTTCCAAAGAAATTTTCGTTGTACCCTCTTCTATTTTGTATGTAATCCTTCGCTCATTCAGTGCATAAAATGGTTCACAGAAATGGACGCCTGCTCCCTCACATTTCAACAGTTGCATCGCCCGGGAAGCTCGTCAAGTGGCTGCACCGTGGCCGAACGATTCTCCCTCGATTTTCTGATCAACGAACGTTCGTTGCTCAATGCTCTGGTCTTGGCTTCAGGTGACCACTCAGATTTCATGGGCTGTTTCGTTAAGGGCTTCCCGGGGCCAAATAGCCTATCTCACTCTCGTCTGCTTTTACGCGAACACGCTGAAACAGAAAGTGGTCGTGTCCTCCTTTACATCTGCCCCGAGTGCGGCGACATCGGGTGTGGCGCCTACTCGGTTTATGTACGACAAAGCGATGACTGTTTCACGTGGAGTTCCTTTGCTTACGAGAACGGCTATGAAGAGCCTCAAATCATTGAGGGAGTTGGCCCCTTCACATTTGAGAAGCATGCATATGAGGCAGCTATCAACGATGCGGTGGCATTCTAACAACGATTCAACTGTCCGATTGCAGGCATCCGCAAAGGGCACAATCGGTCAAGTAGAGAACGGTCAAGCCAAAGTTTTACCTAATGAGTAGCCGCCACGAATAGGAAGAGTCAGTCACCGTATGAATTTGGATCGTGCAAAGCAGCTGATTCATGGAGAGTTAAATCATGACTTCCCTATTGAAAGTCTCATCCATGTTCTTGAAGCAGCCATTGAGCTGATTTCTCTTCCGGACAATGATTTTTGCTGGTCAAGTTGGGAGGACGAAGAACAGGCAAAGAGAGAATTGCTAGGTTTGGTCAGCACGCTGAAATCTGGTGTGATGCCCGAAAGGATAAAATTTGCCGTTCTGTTTGCTCCAACCGGCCCCTTGCAAGAAGTCAGCCTCAGCAGTGGTTGGGCGGGCCCCTTCCTTAAAGTGGCTGAGAAATATGATGAAGTTGAAGCATTGCTGTGGTGAGCGCGCCAACAACGCACTGAATCTCGTCCACTAAGCCGCATTTACGCGTTTTGTAGCTGAGCCTTCGTGTGTGACCGCTTTGGGTCGTTTTCAGCCCTCCGCGGCGGGCTGAAATCGGCCAGAAGCAGGTTTTTACCTGATCGGTATGAGGCATTAAAGACAGTTATGACACTTTCCAAAGGCGACTTCATAAAACTAACCCACGTCGATTCTACGAAGGCGGTGTATGTTGATTGGATAAATGCTCGTGATGCGGCGCCTGGAGATATCGCAGTCGTCAAAGAAACTTTTAGTACGGAGTCTGGACTCATCGTCCGTCTATTGTGCGAGCCCCGGTCGGGCTTTCAAGAATGGTGCACCACATTTTATGAAGCAGATTTGACCTACGAACTGTTGCTCGTAAAACCAATTCACGATGACTAAGCTTGAAAGTCCGCTTCGGGTTGTGGATTCCTACCTCTCGCGGAAGGCAGGAGTCGACCCTAAGCGGTCAGACGCTTGTTATGAAAGCGGCCGTGCGGACTCTGCGTATTCGCCAAGCGGAAGGAGTCTGTCATAGCCCCCTCGAATGACGAACTTTATTTTGACTTCTTCTGATTGTTGTTTGACACCCACTGCTCACCAGCTTGAGGGATGAATGTCGAGGTGGCTCGTCCTATTCCGGAAAGTAGACGACTTTTCTCCGAGCCCGCCTTGCCTCCATAACTGTTAGCGAGCCGGTAGGCTCGAAGAATTTGCTGCTTCGCCTCGGCGTACATTCCACTGCGCCAAAGTGCTTCGGAAAGTAACGTACATGCTTTGATACGGTCATCTGCAAGTCTTTCTGGAATCAGGTCAATCATGGCCAGAGCATCAAGGATTGCTTTACCGCCTTCCGCATCAAACCCGTTTTGACGCATGGACTCCGCAAGAGCTACCGTTGCTTTTACTTCCTCAAAGTAACGAATTTTTTCCGGACTATTTGAAATCGCTAGTACTGCCCGGTGGTAACTAGCCGCAGCATCCTTTCTTACTCCATTTTTTACCTGTATCTCAGCAACTTGTCGCCAGACATTGGACTCTACCCAGGAAATTTTTCTCACCGGATGCTCGGCAAAATAGAGCGCCGTGGTCAGGTCTCCCCGTCTCACCGCATCTTCGAACACGCTCTTGAAGGTGTCTAATGCATGGTCAACGTATAGATTCGATGATAGCCCTGAAACAATCGCGTGAGCCTTTTGCGGATTACCAGACCTTGCCTCTTGAATGGCAACTGCGTACGGAGACTTCTCTGGCAGCCTCTTGGTGTACCCCGCCTCTGCTGCAACATTAGTCAAACTCTCAAGCGCCAACTTCTGCATAGGAGCTTGGTTGATAGTATTCGCTGATAAGATACCTAGCTCAATGAGGTCTATGGCCAGTTCATTTCTTTGAAGCCGTACTGCGACTTGGGCTAGATCTCGATAGGCAAATGCAGATTCGGCCGATTTCTCTGTGCGCTGAAGATGTTGCTTTACTAACGCAATCATCCAGTCCCGGTTACCAGTAGATTCGCGTACCATGGCTTCAGTAACCTGTCGGTATCCACCACTACCTTCTTCATTTATGCCGCTCTCGGCGGCTCTTAGCGCTTCTTCAAAGACTGCTCGGGTTTCAGACTCTGCACCGTTCCGAGAATAGAAAAGTGCGACCTCGGTTAAATCCCCGGATTTCAGGTAGTTCGCAGATTTTCCAGAAATTTTCCTGGCTGCATCTAATGCCCGTTGAACCAACCCCGCTTTCATTTCCGGCGAAATTGATGGGACATCGACAACAAGTGCCAGAAGTGCTCCAGGCTGCGTGTTCGGGGGCATGCCAGCAATCGTATCGAGGGCATCTTCGAGAAAGCCGGCTTTGGCCTGTCCTGTGGGGATGGTCCACTCAAAACGGTCCACCGACTTGGCTTCCAGAAAAATCGCCCGCGATGCCTCTTTCCAGTTGTCGCCGATAATTAGCGACTCCACGTTAGAAGGAGTCGATTCCGCCATGCACTGAAGCGCGATTGTGATGGCACATGCACCAACTAAAGTAGAGGCCAATTTACGTGCTGAACGTGTCACTTTAATTCCCTCAAACACTACGACTGGCAATGCGATCGCGAGAAGACGCCATTCGCTAAATGTGCGGTATAAAAACAAAAAATGCCATACGCGTTGGCATTGGGGCCAACGGCTGCTTAGGGTAAATTTTCCCTAGGTCCGCTATTGGCCGATTTCTGCCTGTCGCCATCGGTTGAATCCACAGTCGAAAGCGGCTAACCCACGGTGGAGAAATGAAGCCAGGCTTCAGTGAAGCCTTCCGCCACGTTTGCGTTTTTGAGCGAAATTTCTGGGCAAGGTCTTCGGAAGTTTCCTTCAAGTTGTGGCGGTATTCGTGAGCTGGTGTGCAGCCAGTTCGATCGGTAGGCTTTAGTGGTCACTGCATATCAGTGAGGGGGTGTAGGAACCCTTTAATAGCATCGGTAATGCGTTAGCAATCGAAGTCAGTTTGCGGCCGTCAATGTGCGTCCGTAATATCTGTCGCGGCGGCTATGCGCGGGCACGCTTCGGCGTGGTCGAGTTTCCGATGCTCGGTATTCCTACCCCGCGTATAGCTGCCACCCAAGCCTGTAGGAAGGCTTTTGGCAGCTCCCATTTTCATCGGAAGGTCTCAAACGCCAACACTTCATCCTGATCCACCCTACGAAAAACCAATTCCCCACCCCAAAAACCGCTTCATGGCGTTGACCAGCAACTGCACCGACATGCCCACCCTGTTCGTCGACACCCATGCACCGCTGGATATTCTGATCGACGCCGCCAGCTTTCGAATCCGCGCCGTCACCCAAGTGCTTGAGAACCTGTCCATGCGCGGTTCAGTCGAGTGCGATTCGACGATTCTCAGTGATTTTGCCTTGCTCTGTGCCATTGCGCTGCGCGATGGCTGTGATGTGCTGGATGTGATTGGGCGGCGGTTGCGGGCTCGGTCTTCGGACTAGAGCCGAGTGGTTTTTGTGGCGAGGGGGCTTGCCCCCGTTGGGCTGCGGAGCGGCCCCAAAACCTGCATTCCGGATTTGTCAGGTACACCGCGGGGCTTGGTTTGGCGACTGCTTCGCAGTCGAACGAGGGCAAGCCCCCTCGCCACAGAGTGGTACGGCCATCACCGATGTCCGGCAACCAACGCTTCCTCGGATGATGGCACCGCCAGACTATCAATCACATGCACGCTATACCCCGGCACATTCTTCGCGTGGTGTTTGGCCTGCGAGGCCATCTCGGCCAACTGGCTCGCATCGAGTTGCCCGCAGGCCTGTGGATGTAAATGCACCACGCCGATGGACAGCGACAGCAACGGAAATTCTTGCCGTACGCCCTGGCGGTTGGGGGCGATGAAGCAGCCGGCTTCCAGGTGTTCGCTGCGATAGAAACGCCGGCATTGGCTGTGGAAGTCGTCCAGCAATTGATTCAGGCGTTTGCGCCAGTCTTCCGGGCCGAGCACCAGCAGGAAGTCGTCGCCGCCGATATGGCCGACAAAGTCGCGGGACGGGTCGACGCGGTCGTTCAGGCATTGCGCCAGGCACAGTAGGACTTCATCCCCACGACCGTAGCCGTAGATGTCGTTGAAAGGTTTGAAGCTGTCGATGTCCACGTAGCAGATCACCGATTCCCGTTCCTGTTGCAGCAGCCGTGTCAGGCATTGCTGGATCGGCACGTTGCCCGGCAGCAGGGTCAGCGGGTTGGCGTAGCGGGCTTGCTGGATTTTCAGTTCGGTAATCAGTTTGAGCACGTCGATCACTCGGCCCAGGCCCAGATAGCCGCCGTTGAGGGTGATGATGAAGTCTTCTTCGATGCGCTGGCGGGCGCGGCTGGTGATCAGGCGGCTGACCTGTTGCAGCGACTGGCTCAGTTCCACGGCGAGGAAGTCGTCGCTCATCAAGCGGCTGATGGGTTTGCGGGCGAACAGGTCGGTGGCAAACGGCTTGAGCAGGGCGTCCGAGAGCGAATGACGGTGGACGATGCCACACGGCTGGCCCTGCTTGTCGAGCACCGCCAGGGAGTTCAGATTGGCCTGGCGGCGGAAGGCTTCCAGCACGGTGGCGGTCGGGGTGTCGCTGGTCACCGCCGGTTGGTCGTTGAGCAGGGCGCTGAGGTCACTGGCTTCCTCGTTCAGCATCGCTGCGGCGGTGTTGGGTTTGGGCATCAAGGTTCGGGCATCGCGGGGCGGATGCTCCTGGGGCCGGCAGAGCAGATAGCCTTGCACAAGATCGACGCCCATTTCGGTCAACACAGCGAGTTCTTCTGGCAATTCGATGCCTTCGGCGATCACTTTTGCCCGCGAAGCCTTGGCGATCTGCAGGATCGAGCCGACGAATTCACGCTTGAGCGCGTCCTGGTGAATGCCGTCGATAAAGTGCCGATCGATCTTGACGTAATCCGGCCGCAATTCAGACCACAGCCGCAAGCTCGAATAACCTGCACCCAGATCATCCAGCGCAATCGAAAAACCCATCGCTCGATAGTGATGCAGGGCGGTTTGCAACAACTGGAAATCGTCGGTCGGGGTCTGTTCGGTGAGTTCGATCACCACCTGACTCGGCGGTATGCCGAAATCCTGCAGCAGTTGCAGAGTGCGTCCGGGTTGGTGGGCGGCTTCGAGCAGGGATTCCGGGGACACATTGAGGAACAGCTTGCCAGGCAGTTGCTGTTCATTGAAGCGTCGGCAAGCACTTTGACGGCAAGCGATCTCCAGTTCGCTGAGGCGACCGGCCTGGCGAGCGACCGCGAACAGGGCGATGGGGGAGTGCAGCGGGCTGTTGGAGGGGCCACGGCTGAGGGCTTCGTAGCCGATGATCTGTCGTTCGGAGAGCGAGATGATCGGCTGGAACAGGCTGTGCAAACCGCTTTGAGTCAGTATCGAGCTCAAGGCACTCAGCTGTTCGGTTGTGGTCATGGCGATCTCTGGCGATAAAAAAAGGACTGGGAGCGCAAAGCTCCCAGTCCTTTATTTCACGACAGAATGATGTCTGTTTGATGACGCTCCGGGGGGCGTCAGCATTAAATTGCCATCATCTGATTTTAACCACTTAGTGCTTGGCGACCGCAGTGTTGAGTTTCAAGTAATCCAGCAGAATCCGCCCGGTCTCGCTCAGGTAGGCGTCGTCTTCTGGCTTGGTCTTGTCCGGCTCGGCCGCGATGGCATCTTCGTCTTCTTTCTTCAGCTCTTTGAGCGGCTCTTCACCCTTGGCCTTGCGACGGATGTTTTCCATGGCCAGTTGTTTGGCTTCGATATCGGCGTGTTGTGCACGACGGTCGGCTTCATTGAGGCTGACGGTTTTTTCGGCCATCAGCTTCTGGGCCAGGGCCAGTTTGTCGCGGATGAACACGAACTCCGCGTCTTTGGCCGAGCGCACGTCATGCTCGGACTTGAGCTGCGTGATGTACGGTTTGAACGGGTCGAGCGCCGGCTTGATGGCCGCACGGATGGTGTCCCACGGCATGGCTTCCGGCAGGGCGCTTTCGCCGATTTCCTTGGTGTCGATGATCGACGGGTAATCGATGTCCGGCAGCACGCCCTGATGCTGGGTGCTCTGGCCGGAAACCCGGTAGAACTTGGCCAGGGTCAGTTTCAGTTCGCCATGGTTCAGCGGCTGAATGGTCTGCACGGTGCCTTTGCCGAAGGTCTGGCCGCCGATGATCAGTGCGCGGTGGTAGTCCTGCATGGCACCGGCGAAGATTTCCGAAGCCGAGGCGGACAAACGGTTGACCAGCAACGCCATCGGGCCTTTGTAGAACGCGCCCGGGTTTTCATCTTCCAGTACATCGACCCGGCCGTCGGCGTTACGCACCAGCACGGTCGGACCTTTGTCGATGAACAGGCTGGTCAGCTCGGTGGCTTCCTGCAAGGAACCGCCGCCGTTGTTGCGCAGGTCGATGACCACGCCGTCGACCTTGTCTTTCTGCAGCTCGGTCAGCAGCTTCTTGACGTCGCGGGTGGTGCTCTTGTAGTCCGGATCGCCGGCACGGAAGGCCTTGAAGTCCAGGTAGAAGGCCGGGATCTCGATGATGCCGAGCTTGTAGTCCTTGCCATCCTGCTTGAGGTTGAGGACTGACTTCTTCACCGCCTGATCTTCAAGTTTCACCGCTTCACGGGTGATCGACACGATCTTGCTGGTCTGGTCGTTCGGCGCATTGCTGGCCGGGATCACTTCCAGACGCACCACGGTGCCTTTCGGCCCGCGAATCAGTTTGACCACTTCGTCCAGGCGCCAGCCGACCACGTCGACCATCTCTTTGTTGCCCTGGGCCACGCCGATGATCTTGTCGGCCGGAGCGACCTGCTTGGTCTTGTCGGCCGGGCCGGCAGGCACCAGGCGCACGACTTTGACTTGATCGTTATCGCTCTGCAACACGGCGCCGATGCCCTCCAGGGACAGGCTCATGTTGATGTCGAAGTTCTCCGCGTTATCCGGCGACAGATAGTTGGTGTGCGGGTCGTAGGACATGGCGAAGGTGTTGATGTACGCCTGGAAGATGTCTTCCGCGCGGGTCTGGTCCAGACGCGTCAGCTGATTCTTGTAACGCTTGGTCAGGGTTTCCTGAATCTGCTTCGGCTCTTTGCCGGAGATCTTCATCCGCAGCACTTCGTCCTTGACGCGTTTGCGCCACAGGTCGTCCAGCTCGGCGGTGGTCTTGAGCCAAGGGGCATCCTTGCGGTCGACCAGCAAGGTTTCCTTGGTGGTGAAGTCGATCTTGTCGACGCCCTTGTTCAGCTCGGCAAGGGCAAAGTCCAGACGCGCCTTGACGCGATCCAGGTAGCGCTTGTAGATGGTGAATCCGGCGTTCAGGTCGCCGCTCTTGAGGAAGTCGTCAAACTGGGTTTTCCATTTGTCGAATTCGGCAATGTCACTGGCCATGAAGTAGCTGCGCGATGGATCCAGTAGCTTGAGGTAGCTATCGTAGATGATCACGGAGCGCGCATCGTCGAGCGGCGGTTTGCTGTAATGGTGACGCTTGAGCAATTCGACGACGTTCAGACTGGCGATGACTTCGTCGCGATCGGGCTGAAGATTGTCCCAGCTGTTGGCTGCGAACGAATTGCTCGACATCGGCAAAAGACCGAGACCAATGACAAGAGCGAGGGCGGTGCTGGGGAAAAAATGCTTCATGCTGATTCGACGCGGGGACAATTGATCACGCATATTAGGCCGTCTTTGAAGTCGCCGGATCCCACAAGGGCCGGTCGCATAATGCAAGAAAGCCCGGCGCTACAGCTTCGGGCTCAGTCCAGACTCACTATGGAGGCACTGTGAAAGCATTGCAAGGCGTTGAAGGGCGAGTGGTGTGGGTTGAGGAGCCGAGTCCTACGTGCGATGTAGGACAAGTTCGTATCCGAGTGGCGGCAGCGGGACTCAATCGAGCCGATTTGTTACAGAAAGCAGGCCTGTATCCGCCACCGCCGGGAGCCAGTCAAGCACTGGGTCTTGAGTGTTCGGGGGTGATCAGCGAGGTCGGCCCGGGCTCGTCCTGGCAGGTCGGCGATCGGGTTTGCGCCTTGCTGGCCGGGGGTGGGATGGCCGAAGAGGTAGTTGTCGACGGACGGCATGTGTTGCCGGTTCCCGAAGGTTTGTCCCTGGCCGAGGCCGCGGCGTTGCCGGAAGTGTATGCGACCGTTTGGCTGAATGTGTTTCAACTGGCTGCGCTCAAACCGGGTGAGAAAGTTCTTCTGCACGCCGGAGCAAGTGGAATCGGTTCAGCTGCCATTCAGCTGTGCAAGGCATTTGGTAACCCGTGCTGGGTCAGCGTCGGCTCCGAGGATCGTCTGGCCTACTGTGAAGCGTTGGGTGCCCAGGGTGGCGTGGTACGCAACAAGGATCTGGACCGCTTGAACGATCTGGGGCCGTTCGATGTGATCCTGGATCCGGTGGGCGGCAACTATGCGGCGCTGAACCTAAAGTTGCTGGCTCGCGATGGCCGTTGGGTGTTGATCGGTTTGATGGGCGGTCGTGAAGCGCAGCTGGATCTGGCGCAGGTGCTGGCCAAGCGTGTGCAACTGCTGGGTTCGACCCTGCGCAATCGCGACGAGCAGTTCAAGGCCGGTTTGTTCAGCGATCTCAACCAGCACGTCTGGCCGCTGTTTGCCGAAGGGCGTTTGAGCCCACAACTGGCCAAGACCTTTGCGATCAAGGATGCCGAAGCGGCGTTTGCGGAGCTGGCGACCAATAAGGTGTCGGGCAAGTTGGTGCTGGTGATCGACGACAGCCTGAGCTGACAACATGAACCTGTGAGTGCCTTTGTGGCGAGGGAGCTTGCTCCCGCTCGGTTGCGAAGCAGCCGCAAAACCTGAAAACCGGTTTACCTGGCTAGCCACAGTGACTGATTTCAGGGCCGCTTCGCGGCCCAGCGGGAGCAAGCTCCCTCGCCACAGGGGATCCGGGTTACTTCCAGATGTGGATGGGCCAGCCGGCTTTTTCGGCGTGTTCGAGCAATACCGGATCCGGATTCACCACATGCGGGAAGTCCACCTTCAGCAGCAACGGCAAATCGTTGCGTGAATCGGAATAGAAACTCGCGCCTTCAAGGTTTTCCTCTTCGGCGTCCAGCCATTCCAGCAGTCGGGTGATCTTGCCTTCGCGGTAAGTCAGGGTGCCAACGGTGTTGCCGCTGTATGCCCCATGCGCCACTTCCAGCTCGATGCCAAGAATTTCGTCGATGCCCAAACGGTCGGCAATCGGCTTGACCAAATGGGTGCCCGAGGCCGAGATCACCAGGATCCGGTCACCGGCTTTGCGGTGGGCAGCGATGACTTTGGTGGCATCGCTGAAGATGATCGGCTCGATGAAGTCTTCCACCCAAGGCGCCACCAAGTGCTCGACCTCTTGCGGCGTGCGACCGATCAACGGCTCCAGGCTGAAGGCCATATAGTCTTCCATCGCCAGGTGGCCCCTGCCGTAGGCATCCATCAATTCCTTGTCACGACGCAGGAAGGATTCGCCATCGACCCAGCCGAGGCGGGCCATCTGTTCGCTCCAAAGCGAGGCGCAGTCGCCATGGATCAGGGTTTCGTCCAGATCAAAAATTGCCAGGGCCATCAGTGCAGTTCTCTCTTCAACATCAGCAAGGCCATCAGGCTACCTCACACAGGGCTGTCGGATCGATGGAAAGTGCCAGACGCTGACCATCGGGATGCAGGTCGGACGCCGAGCGGTTCAGCACATCCACCACCAATTCCACCCCCCGAGCTTCCACCCGGTAGCGAATCACGTTGCCCAACAGGCTGTGGCTGCGCACCTGAGCGTCGAGTTCGCCGTTCAGGCTCAGCTCGATGGCCTCCGGACGAATGGCGATGCGGTGGGTAATCGGTCGTTGCAACAGTTTGCTGGCACTGTCGGCGTCCAGCAGGTTGTAGTTGCCGATGAAGCCTGCGGCAAACACATCGACGGGTGCGGTGTAGAGGGTTTCGGCATCGCCACTCTGTACGATCTTTCCCTGATTCATCAGGAAAATTCGGTCAGACATGGTCAGGGCTTCTTCCTGATCGTGCGTGACGAAGATCGTGGTCAGGCCGAGTTCGCGCTGGATCTGACGGATCTGTTCGCGCAAGTGTTTGCGAATCCGCGCATCCAGCGCCGACAGCGGCTCATCCAGCAACAACAGGCGAGGGCGGGTCACCAGCGAGCGAGCCAGGGCCACGCGTTGGCATTGGCCGCCGGACAGTTGATGCGGGTAGCGGGCGGCGAAATCGTTCAGCTCCACCAGGCTCAACACCTCGGCGACGCGCTTGTGGCTGTCGTCAGCGTTGACCTTCTGCATGCGCAAACCGAAGGCGACGTTCTGCTCCACGGTCATATTCGGGAACAGCGCATAACTCTGGAACACCATGCCGATTCCGCGTTTCTGCGGGCTCAGTGGGACGAGGTCGTGGCCCTCCAGCAGAATCTGGCCGCCGTCCACCGATGTCAGCCCGGCGATGCAGCGCAGCAGGGTGGACTTGCCGCAACCGGACGGGCCGAGCAGGGTGACGAATTCGCCTTTCTTGATTTCACAGTTGATGTCACTGAAGACGGTGGTGCCTGAGTAATTCTTTTGCAGATGTTGGACGCTGACATAGCTCATTCGCTTTTGTCCTTGTTCAAGATATTGGCCGCCCAGGTCAGAACCAGCACAAAGAAGAAGTAGGAAATCACCAGCGCGCTGGTGAAGTGGCCGCTGCTGTTACGCATATTGTTGAGGTAGACCTGCAAGGTTTCGTAGCGGGTGCCGACGAGGATGTTGGCGAACACGAACTCACCGAACAGAAACGAGAACGACAGCAGCAACGCCACCATCAAACCCTTGCGCAGGTTCGGCAGCACCACCAGGAAGGCTGCTTGAAAAGTGCTGGCGCCGAGCAATTGGGCAGCGTCCATCAGGTCGCGCAGGTTGATCGCTTGCAAGTTGTTGGTGATCGCCCGGTACATGAACGGCAGCGCCACGGTGAAGTAGCAACCGATCAGAATCCATGGCGTACCGACCATGGCGAACGGCCCGGAACCGTAGAGTTGCAACAACCCCACCGACGACACCACCGGCGGCACCGCGAAGGGCAGCAGAATCAAAATGTTCATCAGCGCGTCGAGTTTCGGGAAGTGGTAATGCACCACGAACAGCAGCGGCAGAATCAGCACCACCGACAGAATCAGCGAGCCGATACAGACCAGCAGCGACTGCCCGAACGCATCGAGAAAGCGCGGATCGCTCCACAGCTGGATGTACCACTTGAAGGTAAAGCCGCTGGGCATAATCGTCGCCGACCAACTGCTGGCGATCGAGTAGATCAGGGTTCCGAGCAGCGGCAACAATAGAATGGCAAACAGCAAATACACGATGACCCGGTGGTAGACACCGACGGGCCCCAGTTCAGCGCGAGACATGGTAGCTCCTCTTCAACAGCAGCTGATGCACGATGGTCACCAGGGTCATCAACGCCACCAGCACCACGGCCAACGCACTGGCGAGGTTCGGGTCGAGGGAAATGTCGCCAGACACCATCGCCGCGATACGGATCGGCAACACGTTGAAGTTGCCGGTGGTCAGCGCGTAGACCGTGGCGTAGGCGCCCAAGGCGTTGGCCAGCAGAATCACGAACGTGCCCAGCAGCGCCGGAGTCAGCACCGGCAAACCGATGTGCCGCCAGAACTGCCAACCGTTGGCCCCCAGCAAGGCGGCGGATTCACGCCAGTCTTCGCGCAGGGCGTCGAAGGCCGGGTAGAGCAACAGCACGCCCAGGGGAATCTGGAAGTAGGTGTAGAGAATGATCAGCCCGGTTTTCGAGTACAGGTTGAAATCCTGAATGATCCCGGCCTGTTTCAGCATGATGGTGAAGGTGCCGTTGAACCCCAGCAAGATGATGAACGCGAAGGCCAGGGGCACACCGGCGAAGTTGCTGGTCATGTTGGCGAAGGCATTCACGAAGTTGCGCAGTTTCGAGTCGACCCGGCGCAGAGAATAGGCGCCGAGTACGGCAATGACGATGCCGAATACGCTGGACCAGAAACTGATCTCGAGGCTGTACTGGATCGCCTGCAAATAGAACTTCGAGTTGAAGATTTTGCTGAAGTTGGCCAGGCCCCAACCGAACTCTTCCGATTGCAGGCTGTTGATCATCACCCAGAGCAGCGGGGCGATCTCGAACACGAAGAAGAAAATCGCGAAGGGCACCAGGCACAGCGCGGCCAGCCATTTACCGCGGGTCATGGCATTCACTTGAGCAGCTCCCGGCACACAGGTTTGTCGTGGGGCACGCCCAGCAGTTCGCAGACGGTGCCGCACAGTTCGGTTTGTTTCGGTGCCGCGCCTTGGTTGAAGCTGAAGGCGTCGCCGAGCACGAACAGCGGCACTTCGCGTTCTTCGGGCAACAGGCCGTTGTGCGAGCGGTCGTTGTTCATGCCGTGGTCGGCCGTCACCAGCACCTGGTATCCGCCGTCGAGCCAGCCTTGCAGGTAGTCGGCGAGGATGATGTCGGCCGAACGGGCACTGTTGCGGTATTGCATGGTGTCGAGGCCGTGCTTGTGCCCGGCGTCGTCGATGTTCATGGGGTGGATCAATAGAAAGTTTGGCGCGTGGCGCAGGCGCAGGTTTTCCGCGTCGGCGAACAGGTGCGAGTCCGGGTAGTGGTCGCTCCAGTAGAAGTGACCGTGCTGGATCGGCAGTTTCGGGTCGTCGGTGTGACGGTCCCGGGCAGCCACGAACGGTGAACGGTTATACAACTCGCTGACCCAGTGATAGGCAGCGGCGGCGGTTTTCAGGCCAGCGTCGCTGGCGTAATGGTAGATGCTGCGCTGGTTGGACAGGCGTGAGACGTTGTTGTGAACGATGCCGCTGTCGATCGGCGTTACGCCGGTCAGGATGCATTCGTAAAGTGGTCGGGACAGGGCCGGCAGTTCGCATTCCAGTTTGTAGAGCGCCGCGCGTCCTGCGCCAACGTAAGCCTGCAGATGCCCCATGGCGTAGCGCGCGACTTCGTAATTGAGGCCGTCGAGCACGACAAGGATGACGTTGTGCTTCATAGGGGCTGGAACTCCGCGAAACAGATGTTCAGAAAACTCGAATTCACCACGAACCACTGTGGGAGCGAGCTTGCTCGCGATGACGGACTGACCTTCAACAGAGATGTTGACTGAACTACCGCTATCGCGAGCAAGCTCGCTCCCACAGGGATCTCCATTAGCCCTCCCAATGACGGGCTATGGCGTTACGGCATGTTGATGATGACTTCTTCCTGCCACTTCTGAGGCAGCGACTTGGAGGTCTTTTCCCATGCATCCGCATCTTTGATCGGCGTGACCTTTTTGTACTGCTCGTTAGGCAGCAGCTTGGCCTTGACCTCTTCCGGCAGCGTCAAGTGTTCGGCGCGAATCGGACGGGCGTTGCCTTTTGCCAGGTTGATCTGGCCGGCGTCGCTGAAGATGTATTCGCGGGCCAGTTTGGCGGCGTTCGGGTGCTTGGCGTACTTGTTGATGATGGTGGTGTAACCGGAAATCACCGAGCCATCGGAGGGAATCAGCACGGTGTAGTCATCCGGATTCGCCATCTTGGCCTTGTAGCTCAAGCCGTTGAAATCCCAGACCACGCCGACTTCGATTTCACCCTTTTCCATGGTGGCGATCGTCGGGTTGGCCATGGACAGGCGGCCTTGCTTGGCGATGTCAGCGAACAACAACAGGGCCGGCTGGATGTTTTTCTCGTCACCACCGTTGGCGAGGGCGGCGGCCAGTACACCGTTGGCAGCCTGGGCTGCGGTGCTCACGTCACCGATAGAGACTTTGTACTTGCCGGTCTTGAGGTCGGCCCATTTGGTCGGTGCTTCAGAGCCGTGCAGCAGCTTTTTGTTGATGATGAATGCGATGGAGCCAGTGTAGGCCAGCGCCCAGTTACCGTCCTTGTCCTTGGCCCAATCCGGAACCTGTGCCCAGGTGGTGGGTTTGTAAGGTTGCACCACGCCTTGCTTGACCGCGATCGGGCCGAAGGCGGCACCGACGTCGCCGATGTCGGCCGTGGCGTTGTCTTTTTCGGCGGCGAACTTGGCGATTTCCTGGGCCGAGCTCATGTCGGTGTCGATGTGTTTCAGACCGTATTTCTTGGCCAGGTCTTCCCAGGTGCCTTTCCAGTTGGCCCAATCATCGGGCATGCCGACGCTGTTGACGGCGCCTTCCGCTTTCGCAGCGGCTTCGAGTGTTTTCAGATCGCTATCCGCCGCCATGGCGGCAGTGCACAGGGCAATGGTCGAGCCTAACAGTGATGCCAGGAAAAACTGTTTCATCCGAAGCTCCTTTGGGCGTTTTCAACGCTGCGATTGCGGTTGTGTTGGTCTAGGTCAGCAATACCTGAGCCAATTTAGGCGTCCTGGATGACATTTTGATGTCGACGACCGGTCGGCCTGAATCTTCTGCGCTCGGATACGCGGGGTGCGAGATAAGCGTAGACCATGGCTAAAGGGCTGATATGAAAGGGACTTGGCCATAAAATTGCAGGTGTCTGACGCAACCGTTCGGCGGCTTTGTCATCTGTCAGTCATCTGCAGTGCCTAGGCTTGCAGGCAATTGATGGAGCCCGCTTTCAATCGCGGTTCTGCCCTGAATCAGTGCTGGTCTAGTCCAGATAGGTAACGTTGATGCGCATCGAGACAACCAAAGCGGTGACAGCGATCGGGCAGGTTCTGCAAGAACAGCTCGACCACGGCCTGTTGGCGCCCGGGAGCAAGTTACCGGCCGAGCGCAAGCTCAGTGAGTTGTTCGGTACCACGCGGATTACCGTGCGTGAGGCGTTGTTGCAGTTGGAGGCCCAGGGCCAGATTTATCGCGAGGAGCGTCGCGGCTGGTTCGTGTCGCCACCGCGGCTGGCTTATAACCTGATGCAGCGCAGCCACTTTCACGCGATGGTCAGCGCCCAGGGGCGGGTGCCGTCCACCGAGGTGATTTCCGCGCGTTTGCAACCGGCATCGGCGGCGGTCTGTGCCTGGCTGCAGTTGCCGGCGCTGTCGAGCGTGATCCAGATCTGCCGCTCGCGACGGATTGACGGGCGATTGGTGCTGTATGTGGAGCACTACCTGAACCCGCAGTATTTTCCGGGGATCCTGGACTTCGATCTGAATCAGTCGATGACCGAACTGTATGCGCGGCATTACGACTTGCACTACGGGCGGGTGCGCTTCGAGATCGTACCGACCGCGCTGTCGGTGGACGCCGCGGCGGCTTTACGGGTGTCGGTGGGCAGCCCGGGGTTGCGGATTGCCCGGGTCAACTACGATCAGCATCAGCGGCTGATCGATTGTGACCTGGAGTTTTGGCGCCATGATGCGATTCATGTCGGGGTGGATGTGGTCTGAACCCGCGTTGCGCCTGCCCGCACGATATTTCCCGTCTACGCAGATTGTTCGCCACCGGGGGTGATCACCTGAATGCTCATGCGCGGTGTCGCCAGATCCAATCCGGCCTCATCCAGATGCCGCTTGAGCGACAGGTTGAACGCCCGGGACACTTCCCACTGCTTGATCGGCGCGGTCTTGAAGCGCGCGCGAAGAATCGCATTGCCTGACTCGAAACTTTCGACCCCCTGGATCTCCAGCGGCGACCAGATGTTTCGCCGTTGCAGCGGGTCGGTGCGCATTTTCTGGCCGACGTCGCGCATCAGCTTGATCGCCTCGTCGATGTCCATGTTCGAGGGCACCGCCACCCGGAAGATCGCGTAGCCGAATTCCCGGGAGTAGTTCTTGATGCTTTTGATTTCGCTGAACGGAATGGTGTGGACGATGCCGTCGATGTCCCGCAGGCGCACGGTGCGGATGGTCAGGCCTTCGACCGTGCCCAAGTGACCGCCGACGTCCACGTAGTCGTCGATGGCCAGGGAGTCTTCGATGATGATGAACAGCCCGGTGATCAAGTCGGCCACCAGCGATTGTGCGCCGAAACCGATGGCCAGGCCGATGACACCGGCACCGGCCAGCAGCGGCGTGACGTTCATGCCCATGTTCGCCAGGGCGACGATCAGCGCAATGATGAAAATCGCCACGAACAGCACGTTGCGGATCAGCGGCATCATCGTCTGCGCGCGGGCGTTGGCCAGGCCTTTACGTGAGCGGGTGAGGGCGTGATGCACGGCGGTGTCGCTGAGGATCCAGATCAGCCAGGCAAAAATCAGCGTGCCGCCGAGGCTGAACACTTTGACGCTGACTTCATGGCCTTCGCCTTCGGTGAAGCGAATCAGCGACATGCCCCAGACCCGCAGGCCGAGTTCGATGAACGCCAGCCACACCAGCAGGTGGGCGAGGGTGTAGAAGAAGCTTTTCAGGCGATCCGAATACAGCGCATGGCGCTTGGGGCCGCGTTGAGGCTTGAGTGAATGACGGCGCACCAGCCCGTTGATGACCATGCACAACACCAGCAACACGGTGCAGATCAGCGACTGACGCAACGCGGTGCTGGTGTCGCCGGCGGAGACGAAGGTGGCGAACAGTGAGATGCCCACCAGCACCAGCGCCGGCAGATACCAAAAGGTCCCGAGGATTTCGATCGTGTCGCTCAAGGCCCGGCGGGTCAGACGCCGGGACAGCGGCTGGTTGCGGATCAGGTGTGCGATGGGCCGCCGGAAACGCAGAATGAAGAAGCCTGTGAAAATCGCCGCCAGCACATTGGCGAATGTCGCCGCCGTGTGGGCCAGGTGGCTGCCGAGGCTGGCGATCAGGCGCGGGTCGTTCAGGGCTTCACCGAAGGCAGCGAAACTGCCGATCAGCCACAACGGGCGAAAGGCCTGATGCCGCAGGATGTACAAGGCGCGGTGGCGATGCGGGCCATCGAGCAGAGAAAACGCGATCACGCAGATCGCCGAGAAACAGGTGCCGACCACCAGCGCATAAGCCAACACCATGGCCAGGCTTTTACCCAATGACGAAGGCAGGGCGTAGGTCATGTAAACCGTCATGACCAAGGCGATCATCCACGGCCCGAGTTTGCGCAAGGCAAAGCGCAGCATGTCCAGGGCCTTGGGGTGTTGCGGCAGTTCTTCGGTGAGACCGAAGCGCATGCGCACCCGGTGGCCGAGCCAGATCAGGGCGGCGGCCAGCAAGCTCCAGACCATCAGGATCATGGCGAAGGCAAAGATGATCGGCAGCCATTCATTGGCCGGCAGCATGAGTGCCACCAGCTCATCCTTGGCCAGGTTGACTTCTTCGGACCAGCGCATGAGGGGGCTGTCGGCGCCGGAAAATTGCTTTTCGAAACTGGCCAGAGTGCCGCCAATCAGGCCCAACACGCCTTCTTCGGTGGTCGGTTGGGCTTTTTTGCTGACGTCGCGCAGCTTCTTCAGGTCCGCCAGGAGTTTGGTCCGCTGCTGATCGTTTTCCAGCGACTTGATGACTTCGTCCAGCGATTGCCCCAGCGGAGCTTGCGCTTTGGGTTGGGTTTTCGCCGAGCCACTGAGCAGCCCCGGCAAGCCGACCGCCTGGGCAGGGGCCATCGGCAGCAGCGTCATCAGGCAGACAAGGAACAGACAGGGCAGGGCAAAAAGACGAGCGAACACTAGGCGGTTAACCTCGGATGAGCGAATCGGCCGAGTGTACGAGCCCATCAAAATCAATGCGAGCCGGGTGAAAGGATTTATTCGTTGAGTTTGGCGAGGATCTTGTAGATCACGGTGGCGAGGATCATCAGCATGCCGACCCACATCGCGAACACACCGGCGTTCTTGTCGCGGAAGTTGAAGCCGATGGCCAGCATGATCATCCCGGAAAGAATCGGGATCAGCATGGCGTGAAACGAAGACATCGAGATCATGGTGACAGCCTTGTCGGAGGGGTTACTGCAAGTCTAGGCGGCTTTCGGGCGGGTGTTGGTGATGTGTGTCAGGGGCGGGTCATGACTGTTGCTTGAGCGATGAGCTTTCTGTGGCGAGGGGGCTTGCCCCCGTTGGGCTGCAAAGCAGCCCCAAGCCTGCCATTGCGTTGTGTCTGGCACAACGCATGAGTCGGCACTGCGACCGCTTCGCAGTCGAACGGGGGCAAGCCCCCTCGCCACAGGGTTATGGCAATTCCTGGCAGGCGTAAAACGCGCTCAGCACTTTGACCAGGTGCGCCAGGTCATGGCTGCCGCACAACTCGCGGATCGAGTGCATGGCGAACGTCGGCAGGCCGATGTCCACGGTGCGCACGCCCAGATGGCTGGCGGTGATCGGGCCGATGGTCGAACCGCAGCCCATGTCGCTGCGCACCACGAAGCTCTGCACCGGTACTTCTTCGGCCATGCACAAATGACGGAAGAACCCGGCGGTTTCGCTGTTGGTGGCGTAGCGCTGGTTGCTGTTGACCTTGATTACCGGGCCGGCGTTGAGTTTCGGGCCGTGGTTGGCGTCGTGCTTATCGGCGTAGTTCGGGTGCACGCCGTGGGCGTTGTCGGCCGAGACCAGCAGGGATTTCTGAATGGTCCGTACGAATTCATCCCCTTCGGGCAACAGACGACGCAGGGTTTGCTCAAGCATCGGACCGTCGGCGCCACAGGCCGAGCAAGAACCGACTTCTTCGTGATCGTTGCAGACCAGTACGCAGGTTTCATCGGTTTCGGTCGTCAGCAACGCTTGCAGGCCGGCGTAGCAGGACAACAGGTTGTCCAGGCGTGCACCAGCGATGAAATCGCCATGCAGGCCAATGACCGCAGCGCGTTGGGTGTCGTAGAAGCTCAGCTCGTAATCGAGCACCACGTCGGCGTTCAGGCCATGTTCGCGGGCCAGCTGATCGGTGAGCACGGCGCGGAAGTCCACGCGTTCGTCACCGGCGAACTGCGCGAGAATCGGCGGCAATTCGGTCTGGGCATTGATCGCCCAGCCCATGTTGGCTTCGCGGTTGAGGTGAATGGCCAAGTTCGGAATGATCGCGATCGGTGCCTTGAAGTCGATCAACTGGCTCTCGACCTTGCCATCACGGCGGAAGGTCACGCGGCCGGCCAAAGACAGATCGCGGTCGAACCACGGCGCCAGCAATGCACCACCATAGACTTCGACGCCCAGTTGCCAGAAGCCCTGGCGTTGCAGTTCCGGCTGGGGTTTGACCCGCAGGCACGGGCTGTCGGTGTGCGCGCCGACCAGGCGAATGCCGCGATGCAGGGGCGAATGACGGCCCATTTTGAACGCGACGATCGAAGAGTCGTTACGGGTGACGTAGTAACGGCCATTGGCTTCGGTGGTCCACGGCTCGCGCTCGTCGAGGCGCACAAAACCGGCCGCTTCCAGACGCTGGACAAGGCTGGCGGTGGCATGGAACGGGGTAGGGGAGGCCTTGAGGAAGTCGATCAGGCCTTGGTTCAACTCTTCGCGCATAAGAAGCTCCAGACAGCAGTGGCGCAAGTTTATCGTATTGGCCACAGAATTGGCGGCGGGCTGACGGTGTTGCGTCTGCAGGTGATCCCTGTGGGAGCGGGCTTGCCCGCGAAAGCGGACTGACATTCAACATTAATGTTGGCTGATGCACCGCCATCGCGGGCAAGCCCGCTCCACAGGGTTTTTGCTTACGCTTAAAACGGTGCCGGGCACTCGAAGCGCAAACGTTCGCCGCTTTGCGGATGAGTGAAGCTCAGCATGCTCGCGTGCAGGCACAGGCGCGGCCAGGCAGCCAATGCTTGCTCATGGGCGTAGAGCCCGTCACCCAACAGCGGGTGGCCGATGGAGAGCATGTGCACGCGCAACTGGTGAGAACGGCCGGTGATCGGTGTCAGCTCGACGCGGCACCAGTCGCCACAACGCTCCAGTACGCGCCAGAAGGTCAGGGCGTGCTTGCCGAATTCGTGGTCCACCACGTGACGTGGTTTGGTCGGCGGATCGTAGCGCAGGGGCAGGTCGATGCTGCCGCTGTCCAGTTCCGGTTGTCCCCAGCACAGGGCGGTGTAGGCCTTTTCGGTTTCGCGGTCGTGAAATTGCCGAGACAGCTCGCGATGAGTGTCCGGGTCACGGGCCAGCAGAATGATGCCTGAGGTTTCCCAGTCCAGCCGATGGACAATTCGCGCTTCCGGGTAGCCGTTTTCTTGCAGGCGCGTAATCAGGCAGTCCTTGTTGTCATCGGCCCGGCCGGGGACGGAGAGCAACAGGGTCGGTTTGTCCACCACCAGTACGGCGGCGTCCTGATGGATGATGCGGATGTTGGACAGCGGCATTAAAACAGCCTCGTAACAAACGCCAACGGCGACTCAGGCCCCCTCCAGTCATGGAAGGGCCCTGAGCCGCCGTGGCTCCCGCCGGATCGACTCAGCGATCGGGCAGGGTGATATTGAGTTCCAGAATCGAGCAGCTGCCCTGGTTTTCCAGAGCGACGTGCACGTCATCGGACCCGATATTGACGTACTTGCGGATCACTTCCACCAGTTCCTTCTGCAAGGCTGGCAGGTAGTCCGGCGTACTGCGCTGGCCGCGTTCATGCGCCACGATGATCTGTAGACGCTCTTTCGCTACCGAGGCGGTACTGGGCTTTTTGTTGGCACGAAAGAAGTCAAAAAGGTTCATTACCTACCTCCAAAAAGTCGCTCGAAGAATCCCTTCTTCTCGACATCGAGGAAACGATGGTCCACGGTCTTGCCCAACAGACGATCGACGGCATCGCTGTACGCTTGGCCGGCGTCGCTCTGGTCGTCGAGAATCACCGGCACGCCCTGGTTGGAGGCCTTGAGGACGGCTTGCGATTCCGGAATCACGCCCAGCAAGGTCACCGCGAGGATTTCCTTGACGTCTTCGACGCCGAGCATTTCGCCGTTGCTGACGCGAGT
Organism: Pseudomonas sp. GGS8; assembly: GCF_024168645.1. Classification (NCBI taxonomy): domain Bacteria; kingdom Pseudomonadati; phylum Pseudomonadota; class Gammaproteobacteria; order Pseudomonadales; family Pseudomonadaceae; genus Pseudomonas; species Pseudomonas sp. GGS8. The sequence continues at coordinate 3,796,017 of NZ_JALJWF010000001.1, forward strand.
AGGGTTGTAGCGAGTCAGCAGCAGGTGTTCCTTGATCGGGTCTTCGCCGTTTTCGGCGCGACGGGACTTGCTGGCCAACAGGCCCAGCATGCGGTCCGAGTCACGTACGGAGGAGACTTCCGGGTTGGTCACGACAATCGCTTCGTCAGCGAAGTACATCGCCAGGTGGGCACCTTTCTCGATACCGGCCGGGGAGTCGCAGACCACGAATTCGAAGTCTTCTTTCAACTGCATCAGGACTTTTTCTACGCCTTCCTGGGTCAGCGCGTCTTTGTCGCGGGTCTGACTGGCGGCCAGTACGTAGAGGTTTTCCAGGCGCTTGTCTTTGATCAGGGCCTGTTGCAGGTTGGCTTCGCCGTTCACCACGTTGACGAAGTCATACACCACGCGGCGCTCGCAACCCATGATCAGGTCGAGGTTACGCAAACCGACGTCGAAGTCGACGATAACTGTTTTGTGACCACGCAGAGCGAGGCCGGTACCGATAGCGGCGCTGGTGGTGGTCTTACCCACACCACCCTTGCCGGATGTAACCACGAGAATCTTGGCCAAGGTGTTTTACCCCTAAGGAAAAAGGACGTTTAGCCCCTGAAAAACATCTCTTGAAAAACTACTGCAGTCGGACAGCCTTGGCTGGAATCCGGCTCTGAGCGGCGTTTACCCCCGGTAAACACTGCTTTTAGCCGTTTTCCTACTTCGTTTGAGCCGTTTTCGCTACGTTTTAGAGATGCTTGGAAAATGCGGCAGTATCCGTTAAAGCCGAATGATGTTCAACACGTCACCCGACAGGCTGACTTGTACGCCTGCGCCCCACAATGGATCGCGACGCAGGTCCTCGGAAACCTTGTAGTGACCGGCGATGGAGACCAGTTCAGCGGTCATTTGCTGACAGAAAATCCTGGCTTTCGTGTCGCCTTTGACGCCGGCCAGGACACGACCGCGCATCGGGCCGTATACATGGATGTTCCCGTCGGCGAGAAGTTCCGCCCCCGGGCTGACCGACGAAATCACCACCAGATCGCTGCCCTGGGCATAAATCTGCTGGCCACCTCGTACTGGCGACGTGATGATTTTCGTCGGTTTGATGGTCGGTTCCGGCGGTTTTTCCGGTTTTTTCGCTACGACGCCTTCGAGCGGGTCGAGCGGGCGTTCGCGCGCGCCGGACGGCGGCAGCACCGGCAGGTCGACTGCGATGGCGGCGGCGATGTCTTCGATGCGGCTGGCACGGATCGCCAGGGTGCGCAGGCCATGCTGGCGGCAGATGCGCATCAATCCCGGCAGGTCGACCGAGCCTTCGCTGGCCGGGAGTTTGTCCAGGGCCAGTACCAGCGGCGCATTACTGAAGAAGTTGGGCGCCTGGGCGACCTTGGCGGCCAGTTGCCGATCAAGGTTCTCGAGGTCGTTACGGGCCAGTTCCAGCACCGTAATGGCAAGCATGCTGCCCTTCAACTGGAACACGGGATCTTGGTCTAGCGGTTCGGTTTGGCTCATGGTCGGCATACAACGGCTTGTCACTAAAAGTGCCGAGACTTATAACGAGAACGCCCGCAGGCCGCAAGCCGGGTCGAACGATGTAGAATGCGCGGCCATTAACTTTCCGGAACCTTTAATGGAACGCCCGCGATTTCGAACAGCATTTCTTTCTCCGCGTTTCTGGCCGCTGTGGTGTGGCTTGGGGCTGTTGTGGCTGATTGTGCAGTTGCCGTATCCGGCGTTACTGGCGATCGGTCGCGCCCTGGGTGCATTGATGTACCGAGTGGCCGGCGACCGACGGCGCATTGCCAAGCGCAATCTTGAACTGTGTTTCCCTGAAAAGTCCGCTGCCGAGCGCAAGCGCCTGCTCAAGGAAAACTTCGCGTCCACCGGCATCGCCTTCTTCGAGATGGCCATGAGCTGGTGGTGGTCGCGCAAGCGTCTGGCGAAACTGGCCCATGTCGAAGGCCTGGAGCATTTGAAACAGGCTCAGGCGGAAGGCAAGGGGGTGATTCTGATGGCCGTGCATTTCACTACGCTGGAGATCGGCGCGGCGTTGCTCGGTCAGCAACACACCATCGATGGCATGTACCGCGAACACAAGAATCCGCTGTTCGACTTCATCCAGCGCCGAGGCCGCGAGCGGCACAACCTCGACTCGCTGGCGGTAGAGCGCGATGACGTGCGCGGCATGCTCAAACTGCTGCGGGCAGGGAGAGCGATCTGGTACGCACCGGATCAGGACTACGGCGCCAAGCAAAGTATCTTCGTGCCGCTGTTCGGGATTCAGGCGGCGACTGTCACCGCCACCAGCAAATTCGCACGCTTGGGCAAGGCGCTGGTGGTGCCGTTCACCCAGGAGCGCCTGGCTGACGGCAGCGGTTATCGACTGGTGATTCATGCCCCGCTCGAAGGCTTTCCCGGCGAGACGGAAGAGGCCGATTGCATTCGGATCAATCAGTGGGTCGAAAGTGCATTGCGTGAATGTCCGGAGCAATACCTTTGGGCGCATCGCCGCTTCAAGAGCCGCCCACCGGGTGAGCCGAAGCTGTACGCCAAACGCGGTTGAGTCACCGATCCCTTTAAGCACCATGGAGTGTTGCAATGAGTCCTGCTGAACCGGTTACAGGGTTGATTCTTTCCGGCGGTGGGGCTCGCGCGGCCTATCAAGTAGGCGTGCTGGCAGCGATTGCCGAGCTGCTGCCGATGGGCGCGGCGAATCCGTTTCCGGTGATCGTCGGCACCTCGGCCGGCGCAATCAATGCGGTCAGCCTGGCCAGTGGGGCGATGGATTTTCGTGGCGCGATCGAGCGTCTGACGGCCTTCTGGCAAGGTTTTCGCAGCCATCTGGTATTGCGCAGCGATTGGCCGGGGGTGATTCATCAAGCCACCCGTTTTGTCAGTCACAACCTGATGGGCATTGGCTCGCCGGTGCCGGTGGCCCTGCTCAACAGCTCGCCGCTGCGCGGTTTGCTCAATCACAAACTGCACATGCCCGGGATTGCCGAAGCGATTGCGCAAAAGCAATTGCGGGCCGTCGCCGTTACGGCGTTCGGCTATGAGTCCGGTCAGGCGGTCACGTTTTATCAGGGTGGCGGCACTATCGAATCCTGGTTGCGCCATCGGCGAATCGGCGTGCCGACCCAGTTGAGCGTCGACCATCTGCTGGCCAGTTCCGCGATTCCATTGCTGTTCGCACCCGTAAAAATCGGCGAAGAATATTTCGGCGATGGCGCGGTGCGTCAATCGGCACCGATCAGCCCGGCCCTGCACCTGGGCGCCAGTCGCGTGCTGGTGGTGGGCGTCAGCGGCAACCCGCGCGGGGTCGATCCGCAACAGCCGCTGCAACGCGCCTACACCGGTCAGCAGCCGACCCTGGCGCAAGTCGGTGGGCACCTGCTTAACAGTACGTTCATTGACAGCCTGGAAAGTGACATCGAGTTGTTGCAGCGTCTGAACCAGTTCAGCCATCTCCTGCCCGACGGCATGTCGAGTCGGGCATTGGGGGCGGCGCCAGTGGATGTGTTGGTGATTTCACCGAGTCAGCCGATCGATGAAATTGCAGCGCGGCATCGCCAGGAATTGCCGGCGGCCTTGCGCTTGTTTTTGCGCGGGCCGGGGGCGACCAAGACCAGCGGGGCGGGGGTGCTGAGTTATCTGCTGTTCGAGGCGGGGTATTGCAGCGAATTGATTGACCTGGGGCGGCGCGATGCGTTGGCCAAGCGCGATGAGCTGTGCCGGTTTCTGGGGTTGGTGGAGCCTGCGGTTTCGGCTTGAAATTTGCGGTGCGGCCATCGCGGGCAAGCCCGCTCCCACAAGGATTTCTGTCGTACACAGAATTTGAATTCGACAATAATCTCTGTGGGAGCTGGCTTGCCCGCGAAGGCCTCCTTACAGACGCCTTCGGATCAGAAGTGGAACTTCACCAGCAAGCTCGTGTTGCTCTGATCGGTCTTGAAGTACTGGCTGTCCCTGATTCCGTACTTGTCCGACCAGTAGTCGTACTCGACACCCACATACAACTGCTTCTCGCCAATGTTCAACGCTTTGCCCAGGTCATATTTGATCTGCGGGTTGAAGTGCAGGTTGGCGTGGTAAGTGCCTTTGCTGTTCTGGTCGTTGTCGACCACCCAGTCCATGAAGCCATCGATCAGGATGTTCGAATCGCCCACGGGAATGGTGTAAGACCAGACCGGGGTAATCTGCCAGACGTTGTCACCCGGGCGGCTGCCTTCGGTGTGACGCTGGTAGAAGTTCAACTGGAAGTAATCGAACCCGGGAATCGCCAGGTCGAAGCCCGGACCGATCAGGTAAGACTCGGTATCGCCTTCACCGAACTCGTACGTCATGGCCAGCAGCACGTCCTTGACCGGGCCGAACTCCAGTTTCTGGTCGAAGATTTTGCCAAACGATAAGCGTGGACTGATTTCGCCGTAGTAGGTGTTCGAACCGACGCCGGGGTCGTCCTTGCCGTTGTAGAAAATCTTGTCGACGAACATGAAGTTGTCGCCGTATTTCCAGGCGTCGGCATGCTCGAAGGTCACCGTTTGCTGAATGCGCGGGTTGACCTGGAAATCCTTGCCATAGAGGTAGGTCAGGCTGTTGTTCTGCCATTGCAGCAAGTCGCCGGCCATGGCCTGCCCCCCGGCCAGCAAGGTTCCCGCGAGCATCAGGCTGGTGCACGTACGTTTCATTCGGTTGCTCCCAAAAAGTAGGTGGTTCCACGTTATTTTTCTAAGGTCGGCGCTCTGGTGTGGCGCCTTTTCTTGCAGCTGTAAAAAATCATCCATTCGGTCAGCTTTGGTGCTGTTAGCAAGAGCTGAGCCAAGGCTTTCAAAAAGCCAAAAAATGCCCGTTCGGCTGTTCTAAAACAGTCGATTGAGCGTCTTTTCGGGAAGCCTTGGTACTGTCCAGAGCCGGGGTAAGTTGGCTTTTTGGTCAGGAATTAAATCCGGGCTTTTTTTTAGCGCGAATTCGGGCGGGCGCGGAGAATACTGACTCCTTGGCCAGGTCTCAAGTGCCCCGCAACAGAGCACTGGCGACAGGTATGGGGCATTGCTGAACGACAGACCTGTCTGGGTACGAATCATCTGTTGCTCCCTTTTTTTTATTGTTTGAGGTGCAGGCAGCCACCCCTGTGGGAACTCGCCACAGGGTGTGTGTTTTTTACTGTGTCAGTGCGGGTGGGCGTGGCAGTCGTTGACGGCTGCGCGTTCGTGACCGCCGAGAATGTTGAACAACAGGTTCAACGACAGGGCGCTAAGTGTGGCCATGGCGATGCCGCTGTGGGTGATCGGGCTCATCCACATTGGCAGATGGGCGAAGAATTCCGGGCGCACCACCGGGATCAGCCCCATGCCGATGCTCACCGCCACCAGCAACTGGTTGCGCCGGTCACCGATGTCGGCTTCCTGAAGAATCTTGATTCCGGTGGCGGCGACCATGCCGAACATCGCGATTGCCGCACCGCCCAAGACCGCCGGCGGAATCGACGCCACCAGGAACGCGGCTTTCGGCAGCAGGCTCAGCACGATCAGTAAGCCACCGGCGACGATGGTCACCGAGCGGCAACGCACGCCGGTCATCTGTACCAGGCCAATGTTCTGGGCGAATGAGGAGTGGGTGAAGGTGTTGAAGAAACCGGCAAAAAACGAAGCGCCGGCATCGCACAGCAAGCCACGGCGCAGCATCCGTGGTGTGACGTCCTGGCCGGTGATTTTGCCCAGCGCCAGGAACATCCCGGTGGACTCGACGAAGATGATCACCACCACCAGGCACATGGACAGAATGGGGGCGAGTTCGAATGTCGGCATGCCGAAATGCAGCGGGGTGACGATTTGCAGCCACGGCGCCTGAGTCATGCCGCTGAGGTCGACCATGCCGATCACGCCGCAAATCACATAACCCAGGCACATGCCGATCAGCACCGAAATATTGACCCAGAAGCCGCGCATGAAGCGGTGGACCAGCAGAATGGTGGTCAACACCAGTGCGGCAATGGCCAGGTAGACAGGTGAACCGAATTGAACCGCGCCTGCGCCGCCACCGGCCCAGTTCACGGCCACGGGGAACAGCGATAAACCGATCGAGGTGATGACGGTGCCGGTCACCAGCGGCGGGAAGAAGCGCACGACTTTGGACATGAAGGGCGCGATGAGTATGCCGAAGAAACCGGCGGCGATGGTCGCGCCGAAAATCCCATGCAGGCCGATGCCGGGCATTCCGGCCATGGCCACCATGCTGCCGACCGCGGCGAAACTGGCGCCCATCATCACCGGCATGCGGATGCCCATCGGGCCGATGCCCAGCGACTGGACGATGGTGGCGATGCCGGCCACCAGCAGGTCGGCGTTGATCAGAAAGGCGATTTCTTCACGGCTCAGGCCCGCGGCCTGCCCGATGATCAGCGGCGCTGCAATGGCGCCGCCGTACATCAGCAGTACGTGCTGCAGACCGACCAGAATCAGTTGAACAAGGGGCAAACGTTGAATGGCGGGTGCGTCGGGGATGCGCGCTTCGGATAGCTCGGACATGCAACACCTCGGATCTTTTTTATTCTTGTGATTTTTGTATCAGGGGGACCTGTGGCGAGGGGCTTGCTGTGGCGAGGGGGCTTGCCCCCGTTGGGCTGCGGAGCAGCCCCAAAACCAACAACCGCGTCCCATCTGGAGGACCGCATCCGCTGGTTTTGCGACCGCTTCGCGGTCGAACGGGGGCAAGCCCCCTCGCCACACAAAACCTATCGCCACAATGGTTTTTACTTACTTGGTCGGCGCTCCCTGAACAATCCACGCGCCGATCAGGTCACGTTCCTGCTGGGTCATCTGGGTGATGTTGCCCAGTGGCATGATCTGGCTGGTGACCGCTTGAGCCTGGATGCGAGCGGCGTTTTGGCGGATCTGCTCTGGCGTGTCGAACATCACGCCGGCCGGTGCGGCACTGAACAGCGGGCTGGTGGGTTTGGCCGAGTGGCAGACCGCGCAACGTTCCTGAATGACGCTGTGAACCTTGTCGAACGTCGGGCCCTGATTCGAGGCTTGGGCCGGTGCAGCGGCAGGCGCATCAGGTTTCGCCGCTTCAGGTTTGGCGCCACCGCCCAGGGCGGTTTCCGGCAGCGGCTGGTACTCGATGGTCCCGGGTGCCTTGGCCACTTCAGGTGCGCTGGACATCGGCGTCGGGCCGGTCACGTACGCCAGGCAAATCATGCCGACCGCCGCAACGGGCAGGGTCCAGGCGAATTTATGGCTGTCGTGACGGGTGTTGAAGTAGTGACGCACCAACACCGCCAGCACCGCGATCCCGGCCAGAATCAGCCAGTTGTATTGGCTGCCGTAGGTGCTCGGGAAGTGGTTGCTGATCATGATGAACAGTACCGGCAAGGTGAAGTAGTTGTTGTGCCGCGAACGCAGCAAACCTTTGGCTGGCAGTGCCGGGTCGGGTGTGCGGTTCTCGGCGATCGCCGCCACCAAGGCGCGCTGGGCAGGCATGATGATGCGGAACACGTTGCCGACCATGATGGTGCCGATGATCGCGCCGACGTGCAGGTACGCACCACGACCGCTGAACACTTTGCTGAAGCCGTAGGCGGCGCCGATGATCAGCACGAACAGAATAAAGCCGAGCAGGGCGGGGCGTTTGCCCAGGGCTGAGTCGCAGAGGAAGGAGTAGATGAACCAGCCGATGAACAACGAGCCGAGGCCGATGGCCACGCCTTCCGGGCCGCTCAGGGTGCTGCCCGGAGCCAGAAGGTACAGCGTCGGGTTGGAGTAGAACACCACGCACAGCAGCGCGATCCCTGAGAGCCAGGTGAAATAGGCTTCCCATTTGAACCAGTGCAGGTTGTCCGGCATGGTCGGTGGAGCCAGTTTGTATTTTTCCAGGTGGTAGATGCCGCCACCGTGGATCGCCCACAAATCGCCCGCCAGCCCGTTTTTCGGGTTGACCCGATTGAGGTTGTTTTCCAGCCAGACGAAATAGAACGACGCGCCGATCCAGGCCACGCCAGTGATCATGTGAACCCAACGCACGCTCAGGTTCAGCCATTCCAACAGATGTGCTTCCACAGTCTTTACCTCTCGCCCGTCACTCTGTTGTCGAGTGATCGGACTCTTCTCTTATTGGTGGGGGGCGAGGATCAAACACTCATCCTCTTGGAAAAAATGCTCATCGCAGTTGTTGCCTGTGCCACTGCGATCAACCACCAGGAAGTCATCCCGCTTTTCGATCGTCAGCACCGGGTGGTGCCAGACGCCGCGATGGTAATTAATGCCCTGCCTGCCGTTGGTGACGAAGGCGCGGACCAAGCCTGATACAGGTGCATCGCCAAGTGGCGCGACCACGATCAGAAAGGGGTTGCCGAGCAGCGGAATGAACGCCTGACTGCCCAGCGGATGGCGCTCCAGCATGCGCACGGTCAGGGGCATGTCCTGCGCGTCGGCGCGGAAGATGCTGATGATCGCCTTGTCCTCTGGCGTGGCGGTTTCCACCGTCGCCAGTTTGTGGAAGCGCATGGTCGAACCGTTGTTGATCATGAAGTGATCGCTGCCGTCGGTTTCGATCACGTCACCGAAAGGGGCGAAGGCTTCTTTGGTCAGCGGTTCAATCGTCAATGTGCGCATGCTGGTCTTCTTATCCAAAATTCTGTGTTGTTTGTTCTATCGCCATCGCGGGCAAGCCCGCTCCCACATGAATTGTGGCGTTCGCAAAACCTGTGGGAGCGGGCTTGCCCGCGATTGGGTTTACCCTTATTTCGCTACCTTGCCCAATACCCGCAGGCGGCTCACACCGCCATCCGGGAACACGTTCAGGCGGATGTGGGTGATTGGACCCAGCGCCTTGATCTGCTCGGCGAAGGTGTGTTCGGCGTGCATTTCCAGCTTCTGGCTTGGCAGCAGTTCGCGCCAGAACAGCGATTGGGTTTCGATCTGGCTGTCGGTGCCGCCCTTCACGAACGCGCCCTGGATCGAGCAGCTGTCCGGGTAGTTGCCCTTGAAGTGCAGGGTGTCGATGATGACTTTCTCGACTTCACCGGCATGGCCCAGCGCGACGATCACCCAGTCATTGCCCGGGGTACGACGACGTGCGGTTTCCCAGCCATCGCCCATGTTGATGCCCCGGCCCGGGTTGAGGATGTTGCTCATGCGGCCGAAGTGTTCGTCGGAGCAGGCGAGGGCGCGACCGCCGTTCAGGGCGGCAGCCAGGTCGACTTGTTCATTGTCACCGACCGCCGACCAGTCGCGGAATGGAATGCCATACACGCGCAGACGGGCCACACCACCATCCGGATAGATGTTGAAGCGCAGGTGGCTGAATGCCTGGTCGTTATTGATTTCGTGGTAGTGGTGGCTGTTGCCTTGCAGTTCGACGGCCGACAGCACTTCAGTCCACTGGGTGTTTTCGTCGGGCTCGCCCGAGGCCAGGAAGCAGGCTTCCAGGGAGGCCGATGGCGGGTAGTTACCGGTGAAGAATGAAGTGTCGATGTCCACGCCTTTGATCGAGCCTGGTACGCCCAGACGGATCACCGCGCTGTCGTAGCCTTCGAAGCGCTTGCGGCGCGACTCCCAGCCGTCCATCCACTTGCCGTTGTCATCGAACACTCCCTCCTTCCACACGGCCGGTGTCGGCTGGAACAGACGGTTGGCGTCTGCGAACCAGTCATCGGTGACCGAGATGATTTTGGTGCCCAGACGGGCGTCGGCCAGGTTGACGAACTTCTCGAAAGGTACGGCGTAAGCTTTCATTCTTCTTGTCTGCCTTTAAATAAGTTGGCTTGGGATGCTTGCGGGGCCCGGGGCGTTTTTTGCGTTCGTCAACGTCGGGCCAGGCTTGCTATAGGGTCAGTAATCGGAACAACGCGATCTTGTTGATCTGCGCCAGCGCGCATTTGAATTCAGTGTCGACCGAGTTGTGAATGCGCGTTTCGAACGCCGCGAGGATCTGATGCCGGTTGCTGCCTTTTACCGCCATGATGAAGGGAAACTTGAACTTGGCTTTGTAGGCGTCGTTCAGCTCGGTGAAGCGTTCAAACTCATCGCTCGAGCATTGGTGAATACCGGCGCCAGCCTGTTCATTCGTGCTGGCTTCGGTCAGTTGGCCCTGGACGGCAGCAAAGCCTGCCAGGTCGGGGTGCGCGTTGATCAGGGCCAGTTGGCTGGCGTGATCGGCGCTGAGCAGGATGTCGCTCATGCGCTGGTGCAGGGTTTCGATCTCGTCGATCGAAGCGTCCTGGCCCAGGTCGAAGGCCTTTTCGGCCACCCATGGCGAGTGTTCGTAGATGTCGGCGAAGGCGGCGACAAACGCGTCACGGCTCAAAGTCGATGGCTTCAGGGTTTGGAAGTGGCTCATTTGGCAGCCCCTTGATACGGGTGGGTTTCGTGCCAGTGGCGAGCGATGTCGACGCGGCGGCTGAACCACACCTGCTCATGACTTTTAGCGTATTCGATAAAGCGTTTGATCGAGGCCAGGCGCGCCGGACGGCCGATCAGCCGGCAGTGCAGGCCGATCGACAGCATCTTCGGTGCCTCGGCGCCTTCGGCATACAGCACGTCGAAGGCGTCTTTGAGGTATTCGAAGAAATCGTCGCCTTTGTTGAAGCCCTGAACCTGGGTGAAGCGCATGTCGTTGGTGTCCAGCGTGTACGGGATCACCAAATGCGGCTTGCCGGTCGGGTTGTTCGGTTCCCAGTACGGCAGGTCGTCATCGTAGGTGTCGCAGTCGTAGAGGAAACCGCCTTCTTCCATCACCAGCCGACGGGTGTTCGGGCCGGTGCGACCGGTGTACCAGCCCAGTGGGCGCTCGCCGGTGATTTCGGTGAGGACGCGGATCGCTTCGAGCATGTGCTCGCGTTCCTGAGCTTCGTCCATGTACTGGTAGTCGATCCAGCGATAACCGTGGCTGCAGATCTCATGGCCGGCCTCGACCATCGCGCGGATCACGTCCGGGTGACGCTGGGCGGCCATGGCCACGGCGAAGATGGTCAGCGGAATGTCGAATGCCTTGAACAGTTTCAGAATCCGCCAGACGCCGGCACGGCTGCCATACTCGTAAAGGGATTCCATGCTCATGTTGCGCTCGCCTTGCAGCGGCTGCGCCGAGACCATTTCCGAGAGGAAGGCTTCGGACTCTTTATCGCCGTGAAGGATATTGCGCTCGCCACCTTCCTCGTAGTTGAGCACGAAGGACAGGGCGATGCGGGCATTGCCCGGCCAGTGTGGGTGAGGAGGGTTACTGCCGTAACCGATCAGGTCGCGTGGGTAGTCAGCGCTCACTGCAGTCTTCCTTCTTGTTCGTGTCGACTCATTCAAAGTCAGGGTGTGTGGCGGCCTGGCGATGAGAGGGCAGGCTGGCGTCACAGCGATGGAATGATTGTATACAACTTTATATTCATTTTGTAAGCCTGATTTTTTGCATTTTTCACTGATTACCCTCATTAGAGAGTACTGCAAGAAACCTGCCTGAATGGTCAGCTAATGGATGGAAGGTCCACTGATCTTATGGTTCGGCGCAAGATTCGCCTGCAAAACCTGAATGACGTTGGTGGCAGTAAAAATGTCGTTTTTATTGTGTACAATTTTTTTGAAAAATGTCTTAATCAATCGCTCGCCGCAACTTTTCGTGCTCCGAAACGGTGCGGTCTCCTTTTCAACTGACTTCGGGAGGCGCGAGGTCTGACTGCTCCACGCAGGCAGGCGCGCAGAATCAATGGGACGTTTGACTACACACGTTTTGGACGCTGCACACGGTTGCCCGGGCAGTTCGATCAAGGTCGAGCTGTACCGCGTTGAAGGCTCGCAGCTGGAACTGGTCGGCACGGCGCTCACCAACAGCGACGGCCGGGTCGACGCGCCGTTGCTGCAAGGCGATGACTACCGTACCGGGGTCTATCAGCTTCAATTTCATGCGGGCGATTACTACCGCGCCCGTGGCGTTCAGTTGCCTGAGCCTGCGTTCCTCGACGTGGTGGTGCTGCGGTTCGGCCTCTCTGCCGAACAGGATCACTACCACGTGCCGTTGCTGATTTCGCCGTACAGCTATTCCACGTATCGCGGCAGCTGATCCCCCAAGCAGCTGCCTCAACCTGGAAGCGACTGCGCATATAGCTTCTTTGGTCTTTCGCCCGCTCACACTGCGGGCTTTTTTTTGCTTTTGGAAATGTGGTGTTGCTAATGACGTCTTCGCGGGCAAGCCTCGCTCCTACAGTGAGCTGTGGCGTTCACAGGACCTGTGGGAGCGGGTTTGCCCGCGATGCTTTTGCTCTTAACGACTCAACAAAGACGCCGCACCTGCGCCGCTGAACAACCCGGCACTCACCCGGTTAAACCAGCTCTGCCCTTTGCCACTGCGCAGATACCGAGCCGCGCCATGAGCCCCCAGCCCATAAGCCAGCTTGCACAGCAGATCCAGCACGGTCCAGGTGGCAATCATTACCAGCAACTGCGGCAGGAACGGTTGTTCGCCACTCAAAAACTGCGGCAGAAACGCGGCAAAGAACAAAATGTCTTTCGGATTGCTGGCACCGAGCATGAACGCGCGCCCGAACAGTGCACGAAAGCGTGGCACCGGCGCAGCCTGGGGCACTTCGGCACTTTGGGATGGCTGACGCGATTGCTGCCAGCTCTGCCAGGCGAGGTAGAACAGGTACAGCGCGCCGACGATTTTCAGGGCGCTGAACAGCTGTTCCGACGCCAGCAGCAACGCACCCAAGCCGAGCGCCGAAGCGCTGAGCAGGCAGATCGAAGCAAACACGCCCCCGAGAAATGCCGGGTAAGAACGGCGTAACCCGTAATTCAAACTGTTGCTGATCATCAGTAAAGACAGTGGCCCCGGTATCAGGATCACCACCAGCGCAGCGCCGCTGAACAGCAGCCAGGTTTCCAGACTCATCACTTTCCTCCCTATGTACAAAAGCCCCACCCGACGGGGTGAGGCTGGTTTGAAACGCGTACCGCGTGACGCTTACAAGAAGATGAACTTGGCGATGAAGATCGCGCAGAGCACCCACAGGCTAACGGATATTTCCTTGTACTTACCGGTGCCGGCCTTCAGCGCTACGTACGTGATGAAGCCCAGCGCGATACCGTCGGCGACCGAGAAGGTCAGCGGCATCATGATCGCGGTGACGATCGCCGGAATGCTGTCGGTCGCTTCGTCCCACTCGATGTGCGCCATGCCGCCCATCATCAGCATCGCTACGTAAATCAGCGCACCGGCGGTTGCATAAGCGGGGATCATGCCAGCCAGCGGTGCGAAAAACATTGCGGCAATAAATAGCACACCTACGGTCACAGCGGTAAGACCAGTCCGACCACCAGCCGCCACGCCAGCGGCACTTTCCACGTAACTGGTGACCGGCGGAACACCCACCACAGCCCCGAAAACACTGGAAGCACTGTCGGCTTTCATGGCGCGGGACAGGTTTTCGATCCGGCCGTCGGCGTTCACCAGGTTGGCGCGCTGGGCGACGCCCATCAAGGTGCCGGCCGTGTCGAACATGTGCACGAAGAGGAAGGCCAACACCACGCTGATCATGCTGACGTTGAACACGCCGGCGATGTTCATGGCCATCCAGGTCGGTGCCAGGCTTGGCGGGGCCGACATGATGCCCTCGTAGTGCACCAGGCCCAGGCCCCAGCCGGCGAGGGTCACGGTGATGATGCTGATGAGAATCGCGCCGAACACTTTGTGGTAGCTGAGCACGGCGATCATCAGGAAGCAGATGGCAGCCAGCAGCGGGCCAGGCTCGCGCAGGGAGCCGAGCTTGATCAGAGTGGCTGGGCTATCGACGACGATGCCCGAGGTTTTCAGGCCGATCAGCCCCAGAAACAGGCCCACACCCGCGCCCATGGCAAAGCGCAGGCTCACGGGAATGCTATTGAGCAACCATTCGCGAATCCGGGAAAAGGTCAGGAACATGAACAACACACCGGACACGAACACCGCGCCGAGAGCGGTTTCCCAGTTGTAGCCCATGGTGCCGACCACGGTGTAGGTGAAGAACGCGTTCAGGCCCATGCCCGGCGCCAGGCCTACCGGCCAGTTGGCGTACAGGCCCATCAACAGGCAGCCCAGCGCGGCGGCGATGCAGGTGGCCACGAACGCGGCACCGTGATCGATCCCGGCGTCGGCCATGATGTTGGGGTTGACGAAGATGATGTAGGCCATGGTGATGAAGGTTGTCAGACCGGCGATCAGCTCGGTCTTCACCGTGGTGCCATGCAAGCTGAGTTTGAAAATGCGCTCCAGCCAGCCATTGCGTAATGGCGGCGAGAGTTCCAGCGTCGAGGCTTCGGATTTGCGGCTTTCCACAGCGAGTACTCCTCAAGAGTTTTATTGTTATTTCCAGGGCCGGACCCATGAGGGTGGCAGCGACCCTTTGAGGTACTTGCGAATTTGTTGACTTAATGGTCAGGAACTCGCACGAAGCGAATTATGCTTTTGTATACAAATAAAGCAAATAATGTTTTTGATATTGTCGACGAAAAGTTTGGCAATAGGGATATATCGCCAGGAGGTGTGTGGTAGACGATCGTTCCCACGCAGAGCGTGGGAACGATCGGTTAAGGCTCAGTCTGCGAGCGCTTGGGTTTTCCCCAGCGCCAGATTCACCGCCAACCACCCATTCACCGCCGTCTCCCCAGCTTCGGCAAACACCCGCTCAAGCAATTTCACCTGCTCGCGTCGCAACGACTGCTCGAACCGTGCGCCTTCCACGGTCAGTTCCAACAACCGCTTACGTTTGTCGGTCTCGGACGCGACGCTGTTCACCAAATGCATTTCCACCAACTGCCGTAGCGGAATGTTCAGCGCCTGCTTGGTCACGCCGAGCAATGCCAGCAACTCCTTGACACTCAGGTTCGGATAACGCGCGATAAAAAACACGATGCGCTGATGCACCCGACTCAAGCCGCGGCGTTCGAGCATTTCATCAGCCTTGGCGGTGAAGGCCTGGTAGCCGAAGAAAAATGCTTCCATGGCCTGTTGCTGAGTGCTGGGGTTTTTAAGGTCAAGCATATTGACGTATCCGCTCGGTCTGTCATAATTTAGGTCAATCAGTTTGACTCATTTTCCTCAGGCCTCGCTACCGGTGACCCCCATGGCTTTTTCCGAACGTGTCTCGCGCCTTAAAAGTTCTTTGATCCGTGAAATCCTCGCTGCCGCCCAGCGCCCGGAAGTGATGTCGTTCGCCGGCGGCTTGCCGGCCGAAGCCATGCTGCCGAAAGTCGAGTGGGCGGACATGCCGCTATCCATGGGGCAATACGGTATGAGCGAAGGCGAGCCGGCACTGCGTGAAGCGTTGGCGGCCGAAGCCCGGGCGTTGGGCGTGCCGTGCGAGGCGAGTCAGGTGCTGGTGGTCAGCGGTTCGCAACAAACCCTCGATCTGGCGGCCAAGCTCCACATCGACAAAGGCACCGAAATCCTGCTCGAAGCGCCGACCTACCTGGCGGCGTTGCAGATTTTTCAGCTGTTTGGCGCCGATTGCATTACCGTCTCGCTGGAGGCCGATGGCCCGAATCTGGCGCAACTGCGCAGTCGTCTGGAACAACACAAGCCAGCGTTCATCTATCTGATTCCGACGTTTCAGAATCCGTCGGCGGTGCGTTACAGCGAAGCCAAGCGCGACGCGGTGGCAGCGTTGCTCGACGAATTCGGCGTGACCCTGATCGAAGACGAACCTTACCGTGAACTGACCTTCGACGGCGGCAGGGCCACGCCGATCGTCAGCCGCTTGACCAAGGCCAGCTGGATCTACACCGGCACCGTGTCGAAAACCCTGCTGCCGGGCCTGCGGGTCGGTTATCTGATTGCCAGTGCGGACCTGTTTCCGCATTTGTTGCGACTCAAGCAATCGGCCGATTTGCACACCAACCGCATCGGGCAGTGGCAAGCGCTGCAATGGATCGGCACTGAAAAATATCAGCAGCACCTGAGCGAGTTGCGGGACTTCTACCGGGTTCGTCGGGATGCGTTCCAGTCAGCACTTGAAAGGCACTTTTGCGATCTGGCGGATTGGAATGTGCCGCAGGGCGGGCTGTTTTTCTGGCTGACGCTCAAGCAGCCGCTGGATACCCGCACGTTGCTCAAGGCTGCGCTGGCAGCCGATGTGGCGTTCATGCCGGGCGAACCGTTTTTTCCTGAGCCGGACAATAATCTCGGTCATCTGCGGCTGAACTTCAGCCACATCGACCCGGCGCGGCTGGACGAAGGGCTCAAGCGATTGGCGGCGGTGGTGCGTCAGGCCCAGGCGGCAGAAGCAGCCTGACGGCAGAAACAAATAAACCGGCCATGGGCCGGTTTATTTTTGTCTGAAGTTTGTGGTGGCTGTTCTGGCCTCATCGCGGGCAAGCCCGCTCCCACAGTGGATCTGTTTTAAACACAGATCCCATTTACTCTACAAATCCCTGTGGGAGCGGGCTTGCCCGCGATGGCGCCGGTCGAAACACCACAAAACCATCAGACCGCAGCAAACCGCTTATCCAGATAATCAATGATCACCTTGGACTCATACATCCAGGTGGTCTGGCCATTTTCTTCGATGCGCAGGCACGGCACCTTGATCTTGCCACCTTGCTGCAGCAGGGCCTGGCGATCCTGTTCGCTGTTCTTGGCATCGCGCAAGGCCACCGGAACGTTCAGGCGACGCAGGGTGCGGCGGGTTTTCACGCAGAACGGGCAGGCGTGGAACTGATACAGCGTCAGGTCCTTGGCGGCCGCTTCGACCTGGGCCTGAGCGGCGGCGGGGCGCTGCTTCTTGCCTGGACGGGTGATGAAGTCGATGAAGATGATCAGTTGGCCGAGGCCGACACGAAGCGCTTTGACGAACACGGTATAAGTCTCTCAGGGCAAACAGAAGGCGCGCAGCTTACCTGATTTTTCGCAGGCGAAAAAAAACCGGCGATCAGTGCCGGTTTTCTTCGTGCTGCGAATTACTTGATCAGGCTGAGAAACTCGCTGCGGGTGGCCGCGTTTTCGCGGAACTCACCGAGCATCACCGAGGTGATCATCGTCGAATTCTGTTTCTCCACGCCGCGCATCATCATGCACATGTGCTTGGCCTCAATCACCACAGCCACGCCCAAGGCGCCGGTGACTTGCTGCACCGCGTCGGCGATTTGCCGGCTGAGGTTTTCCTGGATCTGCAGGCGACGGGCGTACATATCGACGATCCGCGCGACTTTCGACAGGCCCAAGACCTTACCGCTCGGAATATAGGCAACATGCGCCTTGCCGATGAACGGCAGCAGGTGATGCTCGCACAACGAGTAGAGCTCGATGTCCTTGACCAGCACCATCTCGCTGTTGTCGGAGCTGAACAAGGCACCGTTGGTGACCTCTTCCAGTGTCTGCTCATAACCGCGGCAGAGGTACTGCATGGCTTTGGCGGCACGTTTTGGCGTGTCGAGCAGGCCCTCGCGGGACACGTCCTCGCCCAATTGGCCGAGAATCGCGGTGTAATTCTGTTCCAGGGACATGAAACTACCTGTGGGATTTTACGCAAAGGTCAAGGGTACGGTGGCAAACACGGCGCTGCAAGCGTGAAGCGACAGCTTTACTCGTCGCGACCTTCCATCATGGTTCGTTTGAGCATCACATAAACTGCTCCGGCGCCGCCATGTTTTGGCTGGCAGGAGGTGAAGCCGAGCACCTGTGGATGCTGACGCAGCCAAGTGTTGACGTGACTCTTGATCATCGGCCGCTTGCCGTCCAGCCGCACGGCTTTGCCGTGGGTGACGCGCACGCAGCGGATTTCGAATTTGGTTGCTTCAGCCAGAAACGCCCAGAGGGTTTCACGGGCCTTTTCCACGTTCATGCCATGCAGGTCGAGGCTGCCTTCGAACGGTATCTGTCCGATCTTGAGCTTGCGCATCTGGCCTTCCTGAACACCGTCGCGCGCCCACATCAGCTCGTCTTCCGGGCCGACATCAATCACAAACTGATCGGACAGCCCGTCAACCGTGGTGGCATCGGTGCGCACGGTGGCAGCCTGGCGCAACTTGGCGATTTGCGCGCGGTCGGCCTTGGGTTTGCCGGTTTCGGCGCGATCGTGCTTGATCGGCTTGACGCCTTGGATCGCGCTTTTGAACAGGGAAAAATCGTCGTCTTGCATGTCAGCCTCCGCGAAGGGGGGCAGTTTACCCAAGTCGGAGCGCTATCCATAACAATTGAGGCCCGTCAAAACGCCGGGCCTTTGATTCAGTCGTGTTTTTTCATCAGGTGCGGGGCCATGTTCAGCTCTCGCGACTGGCGCGAACGGCGACGGCAGCGGCGCCATAGCAACACGCCGAGGTACAGCACGAACAGGCCCACCGCCAAAATGATCGACGAGCCCAGCGGGCTGGCATTCAACTCGCCCAACGCCGGTGGCCGCCCCAACAGGCTGGCCGCGCCGGCCATCGCCAGCAATACACCGCACATTGCCAGCAGGGCAGCGAACGCTGCGCCGAAACGAAATCGCCAGTTGCGTTGGCCCTTGGGCCGCAAGCGGCGTGCATCAAAACCATCGGATAACTTCATTCCGACCTTCCTCAATGGGTATCGGCCCTTCGACCGGGAGTTGACCGGGATGTTCCTGAGGCTAGGGCAATTACGGCAAATGAGAGGCTTTTGCGGATGAGCGGCGGTATGGGCCGCTCATCGACGGTCGATCAGATCAGATCGCGGGTCAGGGCGAGGGTAGCGAAGTTGTCCGCCATGATCGCCATTTCGGTCTGCTGAACGTGTTCGGCGCTGAGGATCCCGCCCTTGCAAGGCAAATCCCGCGTCGCGCAGGCGTCTTCCACCAGGGTGCAGCGAAAGCCCAGGTTCTTCGCCGCGCGCACGGTGGTGCTGACGCTGGAGTGACTCATGAAACCGCAGACGATCAGGTCGAGCGAGCCCAGTTGTTGCAAGCGATCGTACAATTCGGTGCCGTGAAACGCGCTTGGCAGCAACTTGCCGATGATGGTTTCGTCGCCCTGTGGCTCCAGGCCCGGGATGAACTCACCGCGTTCGCCCTGAGGATCGAACAGCCCGCCGACGGTGCCGAGGTGACGCACGTGCACGATCGGCCGACCGGCTGCACGGGCAGCAGCCAGCAGGTTTTTGATGTTCGCGACGGCAGCATCCATGCCGCTCAGGGCGAGAGGACCACTGAGGTATTCTTTCTGGGCATCGATGATGACAAGGGTCGCGTGACCCAGATTGGCCGCTGCATAACCACGGCCGCTGAGTTGAAACATCGTTTTTGGAACGGACATTCTGGGGCTCCTTCGGGTGGGGCTTTTGCGACATTGTCCTCTGGCTGAGCGCTTCTGTGAATCGCTACCATCGTAGGCACCGCCGTTGTTGGCTCGCAGCCTCGTCAAGATACTCGTTCTGTTCAATAGCCTGCTGAAAAAATAGAAGAGTCCTACATCTGATCCGGTGTTTTTCCTGCGTCGTCGCGGCGCCTTTTGGCTGTTAGAATCGTCAGTCGTTTTTTCTGGAGTTTACCCCGTGATCACTTCCCGACTTCGTACCCTGCGTGACCATATCCGTTGGGCCGTCAGCCGCTTCCATGGGGAGGATCTGTTTTTCGGCCATGGGACCGACAACGCCTGGGACGAAGCCCGTCAACTGGTGTTGGGGGCACTGCACTTGCCGTGGGAAATCGCCGACAGCTACCTGGACTGCCGTCTGGAAGATGACGAGCTGGTCAATTTGCAGCGCTTGCTCAAGCGCCGTATCGAAGAACGCATTCCGACCGCTTACCTATTGGGCGAAGCCTGGTTCTGTGGCTTGTCATTCATCGTCGACGAACGCGTACTGATCCCGCGTTCGCCGATTGGCGAGCTGATCGAAAAGCGTTTCGAGCCGTGGCTCGGTGCCGAACCTGCACGCATTCTCGACCTGTGCACCGGTTCCGGTTGCATCGGCATCGCCTGTGCCTATGAGTTCCAGAATGCAGAAGTGGTTTTGGCCGACCTATCGTTCGAAGCGCTGGAAGTGGCTAACCAGAACATCGAGCGCCACGGTGTCGACGAGCGCGTGTTCACCGTTCAGGGTGATGGTTTCGATGGTTTGCCAGGGCAACGTTTCGACCTGATCGTGTCGAACCCGCCTTACGTCGATGCGGAAGATTTCGCCGACATGCCGGACGAATATCAACACGAACCCGAGCTGGGCCTGGCCTGTGGCGACGACGGTTTGAACCTGGTACGCCGCATGCTCGCCGAAGCGGCGGATCATCTGACCGAGAAGGGTTTGTTGATTGTCGAAGTGGGTAACAGCCAGGTTCACGTCGAGGCGCTGTACCCGGAAGTCGATTTCGCCTGGCTGGAGTTCGAGCGCGGTGGGCATGGGGTGTTCATGCTGACAGCGGAGCAGTGCCGCGATCATCAGGCGCTGTTCGCTTCTCGCGTCTGACCTGAGAAAGCCATCGCGGGCAAGCCCGCTCCCACAGGTTTAGTGTGCGCCCATTGTTTGGGTACGACACAAAACCTGTGGGAGCGTGGCTTGCCCGCGATGGCCGCGCCGCGGTCTCGGATCTTTACCGATGCGTGGCAATCCAGATCAACAATCCTGCCTGAAACACCGCAAACGCCACCAGACAGGTAATGGTAAAACGCAGCCCGGCGTCTTCACGCTTGTACTTGCTAACCTTTTCTTCGTGCTTCTTGAGTTTGACTTCCTGCTCCGCCAGGTTCTGCTCGGCTTGCTGGAGCATCTGCGCAGCTTCGAGGATTTCCACCTGTTGCAGCTTTTCGCTGTTCCAGTCGCCCAGCAGATCACCGACCTGAACCTCTTTAACGCTGCCCTTCAAATGCTGGGCATCGGCGTAGACCACGTCAAAACCGTGCACCCGCAGAAAGTGATCGCGGCGCAGGCGGGTGTCTTCGTTCAACGCGTCCTTGTTGTTCAGGTCGGTGCCGTCGACGGTGTAGGCGGGCCATCTCTTCTTCGCCCACGTGACGCCCTGAGAGGCCATATAGCGCCCGATGCCACGGTTCATCGGCTCGATCTGCAAGCCGCTTTCTGGCCCGAAGTGCACGCGTTTGGCGGCGTGATCGACCCACACGTCCAAATGATTCTGTTCTTTGCGTACCCGTTGGCCTGGCAGCTTGATGGCCATGCGCAGCAGGCTGTGCTCCTTGCTGTTGCGTTCGGCGTAACCGAACTCGACAAAGCGCAACGGCCGGCCGCCGGTGTTACGGTCGGTTTGCAGCGGCGCCAGGCGGAGCATTTTGTGGTGCTCGACGTGGACGTCCGCCCACGGCAGCTCGACCGCTGGCGGTGTGTCTTTTTCAGCGGTGGAGTCGGGTGAAGTCTGGGTATCAGTCATAACGGCGAGATCCTGTCCAAGCCCTGTGCCGCCAGTCATAGCGCTGGCGACAAAGGCTTATCGGCCGTTTTTTTCAGGACTGGAGGGCAAGCAGTGCTTAACGGGTGCCAAGTCCGTCAATAAACCCGAGGATTCGCGTACCCAGCTCGGCTGCCAGCGGCAATTGCGGATCTTTATAGGAGGCCAATTGCCGCTTAACGTCGTTAGGCACGATGCGCATCACATGGTTCATGCCTTCGATCAGTGCCAGTTCGGCGTCCGGTTTGGCGGCTTTGAGCGCCCTGGCGTCACCCACGCCGACCTGGATGTCGTTGCTGCCCTGAATGATCAGTGCCGGCATCTTCAGTTTGGCGAAGGCGGCTGCCGGGTCCTGGTGGAACAGTGAAATCAGGTACGGCTGCACGCTGGGGCGGAAAATCACCTGCAACTGCGGCGGCACGTTGTCGTCAGTGTGGCCGGCCTTGAGGCTGTCGAGCAGTTCATTGCTGCGCAGCATCAAGGCCGGTGGCAGGCGATTGCTCAACTGCTGGCGCAGCACCTGATCGATCGGCCGGGCGCTGCCGGACATGGAAATTACCGCCGCAGCGTCGACACTTGGCGCCGCCAGGCTGGCAATCAACGCACCTTCGCTGTGGCCCAGCAAAATCAGTTTGCCCAGGCGCGGATCGGCCTTGAGCTTCTGCCCCCAGGCCACGGCATCGGCCACATAGGCTTCCACCGACAGATTGCGTTCGTCTGGTGTAGCCGCAAGGCTCGCCGCCACGCCGCGCTTGTCGTAACGCACACTGGCAATGTTGTGTTTGGCAAGTACCCAGGCCAGCCGTTTGAGGCTGTCGTTGCGTCCGCCATCGGGGTTGTTTCCGTCACGGTCCGTAGGACCGGAGCCGGAAATGATCAGGACAACCGGTACCGGTGTGTCGGACTTGGGCAGCAACAGCGAGCCGAAAAGCTCGCCGTTGCCGGTGTCCAGGGTGATCGGGCGTTGCAGGACGGTGGCCTGTACAAAACCGGTAAACAGGGTAAGGCTCAAGGCTAGAACTCGCAGCATCATCACGCCATCATCAACAAGGTGCCGGTTGGACTCGCAGGCACCCATAAGGTTCGAGGATGAACTAGTCGGGTAGCCTGCGTATACTGGCGCGCATTATGTATTTTGGGTTCGATTTCACGGAGCGTCCTGCATGTCCGGCAATACTTACGGCAAGCTGTTCACTGTCACCACCGCGGGCGAAAGCCATGGCCCGGCGTTGGTCGCCATTGTCGATGGCTGCCCGCCGGGCCTGGAGATCTCTCTTGAGGACCTGCAGCGCGACCTGGACCGGCGCAAGCCCGGCACCAGCCGCCACACCACCCAGCGCCAGGAAGCCGACGAAGTCGAAATCCTCTCCGGCGTGTTCGAAGGGCGCACCACCGGTTGTGCCATCGGTCTGTTGATCCGCAACACCGACCAGAAGTCCAAGGACTACTCGGCGATCAAAGACCTGTTCCGCCCGGCCCACGCCGACTACACCTACCACCACAAATACGGTGAGCGCGATTACCGCGGCGGCGGTCGCAGTTCGGCCCGTGAAACCGCCATGCGCGTAGCCGCCGGCGCAATTGCCAAAAAATACCTGGCCACCCAAGGCATCGTCATTCGTGGCTACATGAGCCAGCTCGGCCCGATCGAAATCCTGTTCAAGACCTGGGATTCGGTGGAAGAGAACGCTTTCTTCAGCCCCGACCCGGACAAAGTGCCGGAGCTGGAAGCCTATATGGACCAGTTGCGTCGGGACCAGGATTCGGTCGGCGCGAAGATCACCGTGGTCGCCGAAGGCGTGATGCCAGGCCTCGGCGAGCCAATCTTCGACCGCCTCGACGCTGAACTGGCCCACGCGCTGATGAGCATCAACGCGGTCAAGGGCGTGGAAATCGGCGCCGGTTTTGCCAGCATCGCCCAGCGCGGCACTGAACACCGCGATGAAATGACCCCGGAAGGTTTCCTCAGCAACAACGCCGGCGGCATTCTCGGTGGTATCTCGTCGGGTCAGCCGATCGTTGCGCACCTGGCGCTCAAGCCTACATCGAGCATTACCACGCCGGGCCGTTCCATCGACATCCATGGCAACCCGGTGGAGGTTGTTACCAAGGGCCGTCACGACCCGTGCGTCGGCATCCGCGCCACACCAATCGCCGAAGCGATGATGGCCATCGTGCTGATGGACCACTTGCTGCGTCACCGCGGGCAGAACGCCGATGTGCGCGTGAGCACTCCGGTGTTGGGGCAGCTTTAATGGTTGACCTGATAGCCGCTGCAGTCTGATGGCAGCGGCGGCGCTCCCGTACTGGCGGCTCTCCAGTTTCTACCTGTTCTATTTCGCCTTGCTCGGTTCGACGGCGCCGTTTCTGGCGCTGTACTTCGATCATCTGGGCTTCAGTGCCGCACGCATTGGCGAATTAGTGGCGATTCCGATGCTGATGCGTTGCGTGGCGCCGAATATCTGGGGCTGGCTCGGTGACTACACCGGGCGACGGCTGGCCATCGTGCGTTTCGGCGCGGTGTGCACGCTGCTGACGTTCTCGCTGATTTTCGTCAGCAAGACCTACGCCTGGCTGGCGATGGTCATGGCCTTGCACGCGTTCTTCTGGCACGCGGTGTTGCCGCAGTTCGAAGTCATCACCCTGGCGCACTTGCAGGGGCAGACGTCGCGCTACAGTCAGATTCGCCTGTGGGGTTCCATCGGTTTCATCATCACTGTGGTGGCGCTGGGCCGATTGTTCGAATGGCTGAGCCTCGATATTTACCCGGTGGCGCTGGTGCTGATCATGGCCGGGATCGTCGTCAGCAGCTTGTGGGTGCCCAACGCGCAACCGGTTCAGGGTGAACGGTTGACCGGGGAGGGGTTCCTCCAGCAATTGCGCAGCCCCGGAGTGTTGGCGTTTTACGCGTGCGTGGCGCTGATGCAGATGAGTCACGGGCCGTATTACACCTTTCTGACCTTGCACCTTGAGCGACTCGGTTACAGTCGCGGGCTGATCGGTATGCTCTGGGCGGTCGGTGTGGTCGCCGAAGTCTTGATGTTTCTGGCCATGAGCAAGATTCTCGCGCGCTTCTCGGTACGCCGGGTGCTGTTGGCGAGTTTCCTGCTGGCGGCCCTGCGCTGGCTGTTGCTTGGCTCGTTTGCCGAGTTCCTTTGGGTGTTGCTGTTCGCCCAGGTGCTGCACGCCGCCACCTTCGGCAGCTTTCACGCCGCTGCCATCCAGTTCGTGCAACGTAGCTTCGGCGCGCGTCAGCAAGGGCAGGGCCAAGCGCTATATGCCGCACTGGCCGGCACCGGCGGCGCACTGGGCGCGTTGTATTCCGGCTACAGCTGGAATGCCCTCGGCGCCACATTGACCTTTAGTATTGCCAGTCTCGCAGCCTTCGCCGCTGCCGTTATCATTGCCACACGTATGCAAGAGGACAGGCCATGAGCCTTAGCCGTGAACACCTCGCCCAGGAAATCATCGACGCCGGGCGCTTTCTGTATGGCCGCGGCTGGTCGCCGGCCACCAGCAGCAATTATTCGACCCGACTGTCGCCGACCGAAGCCTTGCTGACCGTGTCCGGCAAGCACAAGGGCCAACTGGGCCCGGACGATGTGCTGACCACCGACTTGTCAGGCAACAGTCTGGAACCGGGCAAGAAGCCGTCCGCCGAAACCCTGCTGCACACTCAGCTCTATAGCTGGCGTCCGGAGATCGGCGCGGTGCTGCACACCCATTCGGTGAATGCCACGGTGCTGTCGCGCCTGACACCGGAAGACTTCATCGAGTTCGAAGACTACGAACTGCAAAAGGCCTTCAGCGGCATTTCGACCCACGAGTCCCGGGTGCACGTGCCGATTTTCGACAACGACCAGGACATTGCACGGCTGGCGGCCAAGGTGCAGCCTTGGCTCGACGCCCACCCTGATTGCGTCGGCTACCTGATTCGCGGCCATGGCCTCTATACGTGGGGCGCGCGCATGAGCGATGCACTGCGGCAGATCGAGGCTTTTGAATTTTTGTTCGAGTGCGAGTTGAAGACGCGTTCGCTCTTTAACCGTAATGCATGAACCGTTAAGGAGTTGCCCTGATGAGCAGCCTGTCCGTTTACCACGTCTCAAGCCCTGACATTCCGAACAAGATGCTGACCCACTTCGAAGACATCGCCTCGACCCTGGCCGAGCAGGGCGTGCGTTTCGACCGTTGGCAAGCCGCGGCGAAAATCCAGCCCGGCGCCAGCCAGGAAGAAGTGATCGCTGCGTATCAGGAGCAAATCGACAAGCTGATGACCGAGCGCGGTTACATTACCGTCGACGTGGTCAGCCTGAACAGCGATCACCCGCAAAAAGCCGAGTTACGTGCCAAGTTCCTCGATGAACACCGCCATGGCGAAGACGAAGTGCGATTTTTCGTCGCCGGCCGTGGCTTGTTCACCCTGCACATCGGCGATTACGTGTACGCCGTGCTCTGCGAGAAAAACGACCTGATCTCGGTGCCCGCGGGGACGCCGCACTGGTTCGACATGGGCGAAAACCCGCATTTCGTCGCAATCCGCCTGTTCAACAACCCCGAAGGCTGGGTGGCCAACTTCACCGGCGATGACATTGCCAGCCACTTCCCGCGTCTTGAGGACTGAACCGATGCCGATCAAAGCGATTCTCACCGACATCGAAGGCACCACCAGCGCGGTGAGTTTTGTGTTCGACGTATTGTTTCCCTACGCGGCCAAACACTTGCCGGATTTCGTTCGGCAAAATGCCGAGCGCGCTGACGTCGCCGAGCAGCTCGCCGCTGTTCGTCATGACAGCGATGAACCACAAGCCGACGTCGAGCGGCTTATCGACATCCTTCTGGGCTGGATCGCAGAAGACCGCAAGGCCACGCCACTCAAGGCGTTGCAAGGCATGGTCTGGGAGCAGGGGTATCAGGCCGGGCAGTTGAAAGGCCACGTTTACCCGGACGCCGTTGAAGCGCTGAAGCGCTGGCATCAGGAAGGCTATCAACTGTTTGTTTATTCCTCGGGTTCGATTCAGGCGCAAAAACTGATTTTCGGATGCTCGGAGGCGGGGGATTTGTCGCCACTGTTCAGCGGCTATTTCGACACCACTTCGGGGCCCAAGCGCGAAGCTCAGTCCTACGAGCGTATCACCCAGGCGATTGGCCTCGAGGCTTCGCAGATTCTGTTTCTGTCCGACATTGTTCAGGAACTGGACGCGGCGCGTGCGGCCGGCATGGCCACCTGTGGCTTGGCCCGTGAGGGCGGGGAACTGGCAGGGCATGTGACCGTCGACAGCTTTGCGCGGATAAACCCTTCTGCCCTGTAACCACATAACTTGCGCGAAGCCAGAAACAACTCAGGCCGTGAAGCGAAAGCTCTCACGGCCTGTTTGTTTGTAGTGCGTTTATTTATACAACCGCAGGATTTAAACCGAGTGATAAGTCGGCAGCGCGAACCGTTGCTGGCTTTGCAGCATGGAGATCTGTGGCAGTTCGCTGGCCTGTTCGGCGATGTCACGGCGAATCGCGCTGATCACCCATGACAGTTGATCGCCGGCGTGCAATTGCTGGTAGGAAATCGAACGTTTGAAGACTTTGCCTTCCTGACTGCGCAGGGTCAGCAGAATGCCGCCGTCAGGCCGTGGCTGGGTGATGACTTCGAAGTTGGAGAACAGCGACGAAAATTTTTCCTGGATCAGGCTCATGTCTATCAGCTCCATTTTGTGCTTGAAGGGCAACATGGAGAGGTAGTTGCAGTGATTGTGCCAGTGCCGTATTTTTTAAAATTTGATATAAATCAACAAGTTATATATTCGTGATTTTCAGCTTGTCGTGCAATTTGCATGAATCGGTATCGTGCATCCTGCATTTTGCGAGGTTGGCGACAATTGGATGGAACCAATCGCAATCGCTGAGGTTGCGCTTTTCGAATGCTGCGGCCGTGGATACAAAACATTGCAAAAACCGCGTGTACAGCTCAAGAAGCCCTGACGTATTTTCGGCCTCAATCAACGCCACCCGACAATAAAAAGATCGAACGGGAGCAATCATGAGCCGCCCGCTGCACGACACGATTACCTGGGGCATGATGCTCCGCAAACTGCCTTCCATTGCCAAAGCCATCCCTCGCGTGGTGAAGGGCATGAAAGTCGCCAACGTCAAGGACCCGACCCAACCGTGTGGTCTCGGATGGAGCTTTGAGCAGGCGACGTTGCGTAACCCCGACGGCCCGGCATTGCTGCAGGGCGAGGTGACGCTCACTTATGCACAAGCCAATCAGTGGGCCAATCGCATCGCCCATCACCTGATTGCCCAAGGCATCGGCAAGGGCGATGTGGTGGCGGTCTTTATCGAGAACCGTGTGGAACTGCTGGTGACGATATTGGCGGTGGCCAAGGTCGGTGCGATCAGCGCTTTGCTTAATACTTCCCAGACCCGCGACACCCTGGCTCACAGCCTGAACCTGGTGACGCCCGTAGCGATCGTGGTCGGAGAAGAGCTGGTTCCGGCCTTCAATGCGGTCCGCGAGCGGGTGGCTATCGATGCAGCGCGCACCTGGTTCGTCGCCGATCAAGACACTTATCGCGATCCGGGCAAAGCGTCCGATGGCTTCATTAACCTGATGACGGCCAGCTGCAACGCCTCCCATGAGAATCCCGACAGCAGCCGACGGGTTTTTTTCGACGACCCTTGCTTCTATATCTACACCTCGGGCACCACCGGGTTGCCCAAGGCCGGGGTATTCAAGCATGGCCGCTGGATGCGCAGCTGCGCCAGTTTCGGGCTGATCGCTCTGGACATGCAGCCGCAGGACGTCGTCTATTGCACCTTGCCGCTGTACCACGCCACCGGGCTCTGTGTGTGCTGGGGCTCGGCGATCAGCGGGGCGTCGGGGTTTGCCATCCGCCGCAAGTTCAGCGCCAGCCAGTTCTGGAGCGACGTGCGCAAGTACCGGGCGACCACCCTCGGTTATGTCGGCGAATTGTGCCGCTATCTGGTGGATCAACCGCGCAGCGTCGACGACAGCCGGCACAGCGTGACGAAGATGATCGGTAATGGTTTGCGCCCTGGCGCGTGGAGCGAGTTCAAGACGCGGTTTGCCGTTGAGCATATCTGCGAGCTGTACGCCGCCAGCGACGGCAATATTGGCTTCACCAACATCCTCAACTTCGACAACACCGTTGGCTTTTCCCTGATGGCCTGGGAGCTGGTGGCGTACGACCATGACAGCGGCGCCCCCACGCGGGATGCCAAGGGGTTCATGCGCAAAGTGGCCAAGGGCGAGCAGGGGCTGTTATTGGCGAGAATCGACGACAAGGCACCGCTGGACGGCTACACCGATCCGCAGAAGACCGCAAAAGTGGTGCTCCACGATGTGTTCGTGAAGGGTGACCGTTATTTCAATACCGGTGACCTGCTGCGCAACATCGGTTTTGGTCACGCGCAATTTGTCGATCGCTTGGGCGACACCTACCGCTGGAAGGGCGAAAACGTTTCCACCACCGAGGTTGAAAACATCCTGTTGCAACATCCGCATATTGCCGAAGCCGTGGCCTATGGCGTGGAAATCCACAACACCAACGGGCGGGCGGGGATGGCGGCCATTACACCGGCCGAATCCCTGGCGACCCTGGATTTCAGTGAGTTGCTGGCGTTCGCCAGGCAGCAAATGCCGGCCTATGCGGTGCCACTGTTCCTGCGGGTGAAAGTGAAAATGGAGACCACCGGAACCTTCAAATACCAGAAGACCCGGCTCAAGGACGAAGCGTTCGACCCGAGCAAAACTGGCGGTGATCCGATTTACGCCTGGCTGCCGGGCACCGAGACTTACGTGCAGGTCACCGAGCAGGTGCTGGCGGATATTCGCGGCGGCAGGCATCGCTATTGAATCTGGCTATGACCCTCCATGAGAAAAAACAAGTGACAGGTTCCGGACTGCTCGGGAAACTATCGGCTTTCCGATTGACCGAATGTGGAGTCCCCAATGTCAGACAAAAGCCGCCAGATGACCCCCGAAGAGGCTGCTGAATTTGCCGAACAGGTGTTCAACAAAGCGCGCGAGGGCGATGCGGCCATGATGGCTGCGCTGCTGACCAAGGGCTTGCCGCCGAACCTGCGTAACCACAAGGGCGACACTTTGCTGATGCTCGCCGCGTACCACGGCCATGTCGACACGGTAAAAGTCCTGCTCGAACACAAGGCCGATCCCGAGATTCGCAACGACAACGGCCAGAGCCCGATTGCCGGCGCGGCGTTCAAGGGGGATCTGGCAGTGGTGAAGGCGTTGGTTGAGGGGGGCGCTGAGGTGGAAGGTTCGTCCTTCGACGGTCGCACTGCGCTGATGATGGCGGCGATGTTCAACCGCGTCGAAATCATCGACTACCTGATCAGCAAAGGCGCCGATCCGGCAGCCAAGGACGCCAATGGCGTGTCTGCGCTGGACGCGGCCAAGACCATGGGAGCGGCGGATACCACCGCGCAGCTGCAAAAACTCCTGGCCTGACCTCTGTAGTGTCGCGGGGCTTTTGTGGCGAGGGAGCTCTGTGGCGAGGGGGCTTGCCCCCGTTGGGCCGCGAAGCGGTCCCCTTCGGTATCTCATTCAAACCCAGTTCTCTGGTTTTACGACTGCTTCGCAGCCGAACGGGGGCAAGCCCCCTCGCCACAGGTTCCTGCCAGGTCCCGCAATCCGTTTCCGAATGCGTTATCCTTCGCGCCCTCAAAATTCCCTCGCTACAGGATCCACCTCATGAAAGCCGCACTCGTTGAACTCATCAGCAAAATCAGCTCCGGGTGCATGGGCGAGGACGAAATCCTGAAAATCGCTGACGAAGCGGCTCAGGCCTACGCCGATCCCGAGGCTTTTCTGGCGGTCAATCCAGACATCAACTACGACGACACCTTCCCGATCCCGTTGGGCGAGTGGGTTGTCGTCGGCAGTCTGCCGGAAACCGTGCTGTTCCAGGCCGACACCTACATGGACCTGTTCGCGCAGATCGTCGCCTCGTTCGGCCCCGGCGTTGAGTTCAACATCAAGCCCAAGCAACTGGCCAAAACCGAAGCTCTCACGGCGCTCAATCGCATTCAGGTGCAGATGAGCAGCCTGAACAAGGAAAACGGTGGCTACACCTTGATGAATTTCAGCCAGTTGCTCGACGATGAACTGCAAGTGGTGCTGGTCTATGGCAACGACGTGCCACGGGTGCTGGAACTGTGCGCCGAAGTCGGCATCGCCGCCGCGCCCTCCCTGGAAGCCCTGAAAGTGGCCATCCACGTCTGAAGCCGTCTACAACGGTAATAAAACGGAACCCTCGCCAGGCCCGACTATCCTAAGAGTGCCTACCATTTTTTTGGAGCGACACCATGGGTTCCACGTTCAACACCCTGATCGGCCTGATTATTTTTGCCCTGGATATCTGGGCCATCATCAACGTGCTTAAAAGTGGCGCCGAAACCGGGATGAAAGTCCTTTGGGTGCTGTTGATCCTGCTGCTGCCGGTGCTGGGCCTGATCATCTGGGCCATCGCCGGGCCAAGGGGCGATGTGCGGATCTGACCGGTTTCGCGCAAGCAACACCGAACCTGTGGGAGCGTGGCTTGCCCGCGATGCCGGCGCTGCGGACTGTCAGCTACACCGCGGTGATCCTGTCGCGTGCAAGTCGAATCGTCGCACCGCCGCTCCCGCAGGGATTGGGTCGAATCATCACGTGAGGTTCGACCTGTCATGTTCCTCGACGTAGAATGCGCGCCTTTCCCGGTCAATCGAGGCGATCGATTGGCCATCATGGGCGGGTAACCGTCCGTTGCCACCCGCATTCATCGGAGCACTTCCCATGAGTAATACCCCAACCAGCGAGTACCTGGAAACCCTCTACGAAGGCTATGGCCAGCGTTTTCGCATGGAAAAACTGCTGCACGAAGTGCGCACCGAACACCAGCACCTGGTGATCTTCGAAAACCCGCGCATGGGCCGGGTGATGGCACTGGACGGCGTTATCCAGACCACCGAAGCTGACGAATTCATCTATCACGAAATGCTCACCCACGTGCCGATCCTCGCCCATGGCACCGCCAAGCGCGTGCTGATCATCGGCGGCGGCGACGGCGGCATGCTGCGTGAAGTGGCCAAACACCGCAGCGTCGAGCACATCACCATGGTCGAAATCGACGGCACCGTGGTCGATATGTGCAAGGAATTCCTGCCGAACCACTCCAAGGGTGCGTTTGATGATCCACGCCTGAACCTGGTCATCGACGACGGTATGCGCTTCGTCGCCACCACTACCGAAAAGTTCGACGTGATCATTTCCGACTCCACTGACCCGATCGGTCCGGGCGAAGTGCTGTTCTCCGAAAACTTCTACCAGGCTTGCCGCCGCTGCCTGAACGAAGGCGGCATTCTGGTGACCCAGAACGGCACTCCGTTCATGCAAATCGAAGAAGTCAAAACCACCGCCGGCCGCCTGCGCAGCCTGTTCCCGGACTGGCACTTCTATCAAGCGGCGGTGCCGACCTACATCGGCGGCGCGATGACCTTCGCCTGGGGCGCAACCGATACCGCCTATCGCAAATTGACCCGCGAAACCCTGCAACAGCGCTTCGCTGGCAGCGGCATCATCACCCGCTACTACAACCCGGAAATCCACATCGGCGCCTTCGCCTTGCCGCAATACGTGCTGCAAGCGGTGAACAAACCCAGCAACGACTGACGCTTCGTCGATCAGAAAAGGCCGTCGCCGGTGTGAAGCACCCGGGTGACGGCCTTTTTCATGTCTCGCTTTTAGGATCCCTTGGAACGATCGGCCAATGCACGAGTCGAGATAGATGTAAGCCCATCGATGGGTTTTATCGAGGAGGCACCGATGCAAAAGTGGAAAATCACTTTCGTGGACGATCACGGTGAAACAGTCGACGAACTCTTCGAGTGCGAGGAGTGCCCGAACAGCGAGCAAGCCGCCAAACTCATTCGCGCCCGGCGCCTGCCGGTCGCTGCTGCACTTGATCTGAATGATCTGGAGGGGCGTACCGATGACCCGACGGTCAAAAGTCTGAAATCCCAGTACAGCATTGAAATCCTCAGCATTACCCCGATCTGATACGCCTCTTGTCACATTCACCACCAGGCCTTGGCAGCGGCTCTGTCTTGGGGCTACTCTGCAACCGAGATCAGCGAATGACTCGCTAAGGTCTGGTCTTGTCAGCTACATGCTTGTTTCCCGGCGGCAACCTCTGTTGTCGTATCGCTTCCATCAATCGATTGAAAGTGCAGGGAATACGGAAAGTCTATCCATCAGTCTGAGGGGGACGTTTCATGAGCACAGCCTATCAAGAAGACATCAGCAGCAGCGTGCTGCGCCGCATGAAAGAAGGCGGTTTCGACTTTTCACGATTCCATCCCATCGAGTTCTACGCCATTTTCCCGGACGAGGAGCGGGCACGCAGGGCGGCAGGTCATTTTTGTGGTGAATCCTTGAATGCCCAGATCAGCGTGCGTGACGACGGCGCGTGGTCGCTGGAATTGAGCAAAGTGATGTACGCCACCTACGACGGGATCGGAAACTTTGAGCAGGACTTCGAGGCAGTGGTCGAACCTCTGGGCGGCATCATCGAGGGATGGGGCGTCAAGCAGGAGGTACGAGGGCTACTCGCATAACCTTATGAACAGCGACAACACTCAGCAACGGCTGACCTTCGGGTTGGCCGTTTTCGTTTTCGCGGTTTGAAAAGGCCGAAGATCGTGTTTTCGATTCATAACGTTTCAAAAATGCAAAAAAAACCGCCTAAACAGGCGGCTAAAAGGGAAGAGCGATCAGTTTTCCAGCGAATGCACGGATTATCCGCCTCTCCCTCCCGAGCAATGAAATCAACTCTGACTATGCTGCTGATAGGCGACAGCATTGCTTCGCCATGAAGCGGGGGCGATCAGGGTGGGGCAATTACCGCACAGGATTGGTGCGGTGCGCGCAGCGACATTATCCAACTGATT
This sequence comes from Pseudomonas sp. GGS8, assembly GCF_024168645.1. Lineage (NCBI taxonomy): Bacteria > Pseudomonadati > Pseudomonadota > Gammaproteobacteria > Pseudomonadales > Pseudomonadaceae > Pseudomonas > Pseudomonas sp. GGS8. Next base: position 3,829,270 of record NZ_JALJWF010000001.1, read on the forward strand.
GATATCAAAGCGTTTATGCCGATGGCACGGGCCTTGCGAAGGTCTGGACGTCCGGGTGACAAGGAGTACGGCATGATCCGCACCTATTTTGATGAGATGTACGATGCCGGCGGCCAGGTCCGTCCGCATTATCGGGAGTTTGCCCGTTGGCTGGCCGAAACGCCTGACGAGCTTTTGGCACAACGGCGACGCGAGGCCGATCTGCTATTTCATCGCGCCGGGATTACCTTCACGCTCTATGGTGATGAGCAGGGGACAGAGCGTCTGATTCCCTTCGACACCATTCCCCGCAGCATCCCCGCCAGTGAGTGGCGGGTCGTCGAGCGCGGCTGCATTCAGCGGGTCAAGGCATTGAACATGTTCCTTGCCGACCTCTATCACGAGCAGCGCATCATCAAGGCCGGCATCATCCCGGCCGAGCAAGTGCTGGCCAACGAGCAGTATCAGTTGGCGATGCAAGGGCTGGACCTGCACCGCGATATCTATTCGCACATTTCCGGCGTCGACCTGGTGCGCGATGGCGACGGCACGTACTACGTGCTCGAAGACAACCTGCGTACCCCCAGCGGCGTGAGCTACATGCTCGAAGACCGCAAGATGATGATGCGCCTGTTCCCCGAGTTGTTCGCGGCCCAACGCATTGCACCGATCGACCACTACCCGAACCTGTTGCTCGACACCCTGAAAAGCTCCAGCCCGATCGACAACCCGAGCGTGGTGGTGCTGACGCCGGGACGTTTCAACAGCGCGTTTTTCGAGCATGCGTTTCTCGCTCGAGAAATGGGCGTTGAACTGGTGGAAGGCGCGGACCTGTTCGTGCGCGACGACAAGGTGTTCATGCGCACCACGGACGGGCCGAAAGCCGTCGATGTGATTTACCGGCGCCTCGACGATGCGTTTCTCGATCCGCTGGCGTTCAACCCGGATTCGATGCTCGGCGTGCCGGGACTGTTGTCGTCCTACCGCTCCGGCAACGTGGTGCTGGCGAATGCCATCGGCACTGGAGTCGCGGACGACAAATCGGTGTATCCCTTCGTCACGGACATGATTCGTTTCTATCTGGACGAAGAGCCGATCCTGAAGAACGTGCCGACGTGGCAGTGTCGTAATCCTTCGGAACTGTCCCACGTGCTGGCCAACCTTCCGGAGCTGGTAGTCAAGGAAACCCAAGGCTCCGGCGGTTACGGAATGCTGGTGGGGCCGGCGGCGACGGCGGCAGAGATCGAGTCTTTCCGAGAGCGGATCAAAGCCAAGCCCCACGCGTACATCGCGCAACCGACGTTGTCTTTGTCGACCTGTCCGACCTTTGTCGAAAACGGCATCGCTCCGCGCCACATCGACCTGCGTCCGTTTGTATTGTCTGGCCGCGAAACCCGGGTTGTACCCGGCGGTTTGACCCGAGTCGCCTTGCGTGAAGGCTCCCTGGTGGTGAACTCCTCCCAGGGCGGCGGCACCAAGGACACTTGGGTGGTCGAGGATTGAAGGAAGCTTGCCATGTTAAGTAGAACTGCCTCGGATCTGTATTGGATGTCGCGTTACCTGGAGCGGGCGGAAAACCTCGCACGGATGCTCGACATCAGTTATTCGCTGTCGCTGATGCCCCAGGACGGTCGTGGCGACGGCTTGCACGAACTCGCCATGCCGTTGCTGATCACCGGCACCCTGGACGATTACCTGGAACGTCACGGCGATCTGCATGCCGAGCGGCTGCTGCATTTTTTCGCTCTGGACGCGGCCAACCCGGCGAGTATCTACAGCTGCCTCGGCGCGGCGCGAGCCAGCGCCCATGCGGTGCGTGGGCGAATCACTGCCGACATGTGGGAAAACATTAACGCCACCTGGCTGGAAATTCGCGGGATCGCCGAACAGGGCTTGGGTCGCTACGGCATGAGCCGTTTCTGTGAGTGGATCAAGGAACGTTCCCACCTGTTCCGCGGCGCTTGCTACGGCACGATCATGCGTAACGACGCGTTCCGCTTCATTCGTCTGGGCACCTTTATCGAAAGGGCCGACAACACCTTGCGCCTGCTTGATGCCCGTTACGAAATGGCCGGCGATCAAGCCGAAGCAGTCAGTGACGGTACGGCCCACGCCTATTACCAATGGAGCGCCTTGTTGCGGGCCTTGTCGTCGTTCGAGGCCTATACCGAAATCTACCGCGACGCCCCCGGCGCCCGGCATGTGGCCGAGCTGTTGTTGCTGCGCGCCGATGTGCCGCGATCCCTGCGAGCCTGCACCGAAGAGGTCGATCAGATTCTCGCTCAACTGCCGGGGGCCAACGGCCGTCCCGCACAACGCCTGGCGGCGGAAATGGACGCGCGCCTGCGCTACACCGGTATCAACGAAATTCTCGATGAAGGCCTGCATGCCTGGCTGACCGAGTTCATCCCGCTGGTGCGCCAGTTGGGCAATGCCATACACAGTTCCTATCTGGAGGCTGCATGAGACTTTCCATTAGCCACGAGACCGCCTATCACTACGAAGATCAGGTGCGGGCGAGCATCCAGTACCTGCGACTGACACCCCACGACAGCGAGCGCCAGCACGTGCTGAGCTGGCAACTCGACCTGCCGCGCCCGGTGCGTGCGCAACTCGACCCGTTCGGCAACATCCTGCATGTGCTGACCCTGGACGAGCCGCATGAGGCGATCATCATTGGCGCCCGTGGTCAGGTCGACATCGACGAACTGCGCGAAGCCGAGCATGAGAGCCAGTCGGCGCTGCCGTTCCTGCGTTTCACTCGGCTGACCGAAGCCGATGAAGCCCTGCGCGCGTTTGCCGAGAAGGCGTGCAAGCAACGGCGGGATCGCACGGCGCTGATCGATTTGATGCATGGCCTGAACCAGCACATGACCTACACGCCGGGTTCCACTGAAGTGGAGACCAGCGCCGCGCAAGCTTTCGCCGGGCGCTCCGGGGTTTGCCAGGACCATACCCATGCGTTTCTCGCCTGCGCCCGTAGCCTGGGCATTCCCTCGCGTTATGTGTCGGGGTATTTGTACAGCGAGAACAGCGAACACCTGGCCAGTCACGCCTGGGCGGAAGCCTGGCTGGATGACGCCTGGTACAGCTTCGATGTGACCAACGAACTGGCCCGCCCTGAGCGTCACCTGAAGTTGGCCGTGGGCCTGGACTACCTCGACGCCTGCCCGGTGCGCGGCATGCGCCGTGGCGGCGGGTACGAGCAGATGCATGCCAAGGTGTTTGTTTCGCCGACGCCAGTGATTACCGTCCAGCAGCAGTAAGTAATCCCTGTGGGAGCGGGCTTGCCCGCGATGGCGGCCTTCCAGTCACCGCATTTATGTCTGGAGTAACGCTATCGCGGGCAAGCCCGCTCCCGCAGGGAGGAGGGTGTCATTACGGCTTAATTTTGCGCCCAGCCATGTGCTTCAAATACCCCACCAACAAGTCCAGATCCCCCTCCGGCAACACTGTCGACGAGAACCCAGGCATCTTCGCTTGCGGCCACTGGCGCAAACTCTGCGGGTCACGGATGTAACGCTTGAGGAACTTCGCGCCGAAATACTCGGTCGGGTTGAACGGAATATTCAGGTCCGGTCCGAACTGCGCATCCCCCGCGCCATTGAGTCGATGGCAGGCCAGGCAGTTCTTCTGAAACAGCGCAAAGCCTTTGTTCACCGGATGGTCTGCCTTCAGCGCAGGATCGGGCAACAGGGCAGGGAAGCGTTCGGCCACCGGGGCCATGCGCTTGATGCTCGCCACTTCGAACGGCCATTGCTCGGGGCTGATATTGCCCGCCTGTGGATCGGTCCAGACCAGATAGAACGGCCCCGCACTGTGCTTGCCCTCCGACAGCGGCGGCCACGGCTTGGCCGGGTCTTCAATCGCCAGCCAGGCTCGCGCCCCCTGATGGGTATTGAGCAAAGGCGCGGCAGCCAGTTCAGCGGCAAAACCGTCCAAAGCCACGGCTTGCAGGTGATCGTCAGGCTTAGTACCCGTCAACAACGCCGCCATCGGCACGGCGCGATAGCTCATGTCCCGTTTGTAGGAAACGTCGTTAGTGATCGTGATGGTCTGAGCTTGAGGATGCTTGAGCAATTCCTCGGTCTGCCAGGTGCGAGGGCTCGCGCCCAGCTCAAGATTCAGCTGTGCGGCGGACAGAGGCGTGCTGAGCAGCAAGGCCCCAAACAGAATGAGCGCTTTCAATGATCGTCGTCCATGTCGTGGAAGTGCCGCAAGGGTTGGCACAGGCGCGCTGATTCAGGTAGCGAGCCAATCACATTTATATCAGGCGAAATGAAAACCCTGATGCTCGATCAGCCAAGCACCTTGGTCAGGTTCGGCAAAATCAACAACAGTGTAGTAGCGAATAGAATGAGCCCGGCTTGACGTACTTTCGAATGTTTGAACATGGCTTGACCGCCTTTTTTGTTATTTCCTGATTGCCTGCCTGCATATCTCCATGACGGCAGAGCGCTGCACTTCCTGTAGGACGAGAGCCTCGGCAAAACCCGACGACAACTTCGTACAGGTTTACATTAGGGCCCGCGTCACGCTTGGCTTAGATCCATTTCGTATGGGTTATGCACAATCCGCTTCTAAAAAGGTATGAGGCTCATGGCCAGCTTCTTGGGCGCCCGTTGGCTAGACAGCTTGGTGACACGAATCGATTAATCCGATAGCTGACTACCGTTCGTCTGAGCGTGACCGTCAACGCCAATGAGCGCTGTGGTCATTGAATCCATGGCTGCTCGGCATAAGGTGAGGGCATAGAGATCACCCTCAGGTTCGAGAACGCCATGACCCAAGCTTTGATATTCGACGCGTTGCGCACGCCCCGTGGCAAAGGCAAGGCCAATGGCGCCTTGCACAGCGTCAAGCCAGTGAACCTGGTGGCCGGGCTGCTGACGGCGTTGCAGCAGCGCACGTCCCTGGACACCAGTCAGGTCGATGACGTGGTGCTTGGCTGCGTCACGCCCATCGGCGATCAGGGTTCCGACATCGCCAAGACCGCCACACAAGTGGCTGATTGGGACGTCAGCGTGGCGGGTGTGCAACTCAATCGCTTCTGCGCGTCGGGGCTGGAAGCAGTGAACCTGGGCGCGATGAAAGTGCGTTCCGGCTTCGAAGATCTGGTGGTGGTCGGCGGCGTCGAGTCTATGTCCCGCGTACCCATGGGCAGCGACGGTGGGGCCTGGGCGCTGGACCCGGAAACCAACTTGCACAACCATTTCACGCCTCAGGGCGTGGGTGCCGATCTGATTGCCACAATCGAAGGTTTCAGCCGTCAGGACGTCGATGCCTTTGCGTTGCACTCGCAGCAGAAAGCGGCGCGGGCGCGGGCGAACGGATCGTTCAATAAGTCGCTGGTGCCGGTGCGGGACCAGAACGGCATTATCCTGCTTGATCATGATGAGTTCATTCGCGCCGATTCGACGATGGAAGGCCTGGGCAAGCTCAAGCCGAGTTTCGAAATGATCGGGCAAATGGGCTTCGACGCCACGGCATTGCGGGTGTACAGCCAGGTCGAGCGGATCAACCACGTTCACACGCCGGGCAACAGTTCCGGGATCGTTGATGGCGCGGCACTGATGCTGATCGGCTCCGAAGCGAAGGGCCGGGCGCTGGGCTTGCAGCCACGGGCGCGGATCGTCGCCACGGCAGTCACCAGTACCGATCCGACCATCATGCTCACCGGCCCGGCACCGGCGACCCGCAAGGCCCTGGCCAAGGCAGGGTTGCGGGTCGAAGACATCGACCTGTTCGAAGTCAATGAAGCGTTCGCCTCGGTCGTGTTGAAGTTCATCAAGGACATGGCCATCGACCCGGACAAGGTCAACGTCAACGGCGGCTCCATCGCCATGGGGCATCCGCTCGGCGCCACCGGTTGCGCGATTCTCGGCACGCTGCTCGATGAACTGGAAACCCGGCGCCTGCGCTACGGCCTGGCGACATTGTGTGTCGGCGGCGGCATGGGCATTGCCACCATCATTGAACGCCTCTGAGCCCTAGGAACATTGCCATGACCCAAGCCATTCGTTATGAAAAGGGCCAGGACCGGATCGTCGTCTTGACCATCGACATGCCGGGCCAGAGCGCCAACACCATGAACGCGGTCTACCGCGAAGCCATGGCCACCTGCATCGAGCGTCTGGTCGCCGACAAGGATGCGATTGCCGGCGTGATCATCACCTCGGCCAAGAAAACTTTCTTCGCCGGTGGCGACCTCAATGAGCTGATCAAGGTCGGCAAGCCCCAAGCCAAAGCCTTTTACGACATGGTGCTGACCCTCAAGGGCCAATTGCGCACCCTGGAAACCCTCGGTAAGCCGGTGGTTGCCGCCATTAACGGTGCGGCGCTCGGCGGCGGCTGGGAAATCTGTCTGGCGTGCCATCACCGTATAGCGCTCGACAACCCGTCGGTGCTGCTTGGCCTGCCGGAAGTTACCCTCGGCCTGTTACCGGGCGGCGGCGGGGTGGTGCGTATGGTGCGCATGCTGGGCATCGAAAAAGCCCTGCCGTATCTGTTGGAAGGTAAGAAAATCAGTCCGCAACAGGCGTGGCAAGCGAAGTTGATCGACGAGTTGGCCGCCGATCACGATGAACTGATGGCCAAGGCGCGGGCATGGATTGCTGCTCATCCGATCGCTGTGCAACGCTGGGACGTGAAGGGTTATCAGATTCCCGGCGGCACGCCCTCGGATCCGAAAGTCATGCAGATGCTGGCCATCACACCGTCGATCCTGCGCAGTAAAACCCAGGGTTGCCTGCCCGCGCCGGAGAAAATCCTCTGCGCCGCAGTGGAAGGCGCTCAGGTGGATTTCGATACGGCGCACCTGATCGAAACCCGCTACTTCACCGAACTGACCACCGGCCAGGTGTCGAAAAACCTCATCGGCACCTTTTGGTTTCAGCTCAATGAGATCAATGCCGGCGGTTCGCGACCTCAGGGCATAGCGCCTTATGTGACGAAGCAGGTCGGCGTACTCGGCGCCGGAATGATGGGCGCGGGCATCGCGTTTGTCAGCGCCTCGGCCGGCATCGACGTGATGCTCAAAGACATCAACCTCGCCGCGGCAGAGAAGGGCAAGGCCCACTCGGCGGCGCTGCTGGACAAGAAGGTTGTGCGCGGCCAACTGAGCCGGGAGCAGCGCGAGGCGATTCTGACGCGAATCCATACCACCGAAAACGATGCGGATTTGGCCGGTTGCGATTTGATCATCGAAGCAGTGTTTGAAGATCGCGAGCTTAAAGCCAAGGTCTCCTCGGCAGCGCAAACCGTCGTCGGCCCGGACGCGGTGATTGCCTCCAATACCTCGACCTTGCCGATCAGCGGCCTGGCCACCGCTGTGCCGGACCCAACGAAATTCATCGGCCTGCATTTCTTCAGTCCCGTGGAGAAAATGCCGTTGGTGGAAATCATCAAGGGCGCCGATACCAGCGACGAAACCCTGGCTCGCGGTTTCGATTTCGTCCTGCAAATCAAGAAAACTCCAATTGTGGTCAACGACAGTCGCGGCTTCTTCACGTCACGGGTGTTCGGCACGTTTACCAACGAAGGCATCGCGATGCTCGGTGAAGGTGTAAGTGCGCCGATGATCGAGACCGAGGCACGTAAGGCCGGCATGCCCGTCGGGCCGCTGGCGATCTCCGACGAAGTTTCCCTCAGCCTCATGAGCCATATCCGCCAACAAACTGCCAAAGACCTGCAAGCGGAAGGGAAACCGCTGATTGAGCATCCTGCATTCGCCGTGATTGACTTGCTGCTCAAGGAATTCAAGCGTCCGGGCAAGGCCGCTGGAGGTGGTTTCTACGATTATCCGGCCGCCGGGCAGAAACATTTGTGGCCAGAGCTGAAAACCCGCTTCGAGAAAGCTGACGGACAGATTTCGCCGAAAGACGTGCGCGATCGGTTGCTGTTCATCCAAGCCATCGAAACCGTGCGCTGTGTGGAGAAGGGCGTGCTGACCTCGACGGCGGATGCCAACGTCGGCTCGATCTTCGGTATCGGCTTCGCGGCCTGGACCGGCGGTGCGCTGCAATTCATCAACCAGTACGGGGTGAAAGACTTCGTCTCCCGCGCCCAGTACCTGGCCGAGCAGTATGGCGAGCGCTTCACGCCACCTGCGCTGCTGCTGGAGAAAGCCGCCAAGGACGGGTTGTTCTAAGGGGCGTTCCAAGGGACCGATGACGCCTTCCGGGGCTTGCCTTGCCACCGTGTTTCAAGGCAGGCTCTGGGGTGTGCATTATTCCCACCATGTGTCAGGTATTTTTTATGTCGTTACGCATCTGCATTCTGGAAACCGACATCCTGCGTCCGGAACTGGTCGATCAATATCAGGGTTACGGGCAGATGTTCCAGCGTCTGTTCTCGCAGCAACCCATCGCGGCCGAATTCACCGTGTACAACGTGATGCAGGGCGAATATCCCAGCGATGACCTGACCTTCGATGCGTATCTGGTCACCGGCAGCAAGGCCGATTCCTTCGGCACCGACCCATGGATTCAAACCCTCAAGACGTACCTGCTCAAGCGCTACGAACGCGGCGACAAACTGCTGGGCGTGTGCTTCGGCCACCAACTGTTGGCGCTGCTATTGGGTGGCAAGAGCGAGCGGGCGACCCAGGGCTGGGGCGTCGGTACCCACAAATACAAACTTGCGGCCAAGGCGCCATGGATGAGCCCGGTGAGGGAAGAACTGACGTTGCTGATCAGTCACCAGGATCAGGTCACCGCGCTGCCGGAAAACGCTACGGTGATTGCCTCGAGCGACTTCTGCCCGTTCGCCGCCTACCACATCAACGATCAGGTGTTGTGCTTCCAGGGGCATCCGGAGTTCATTCACGATTACTCACGGGCGCTGCTGGATATCCGCCAGGAAGCGCTGGGCGAGCAGATTTATTCGCAAGGTATGGCGAGTCTTGAACACGAGCATCACGGTACTACCGTCGCAGAGTGGATGATGCGGTTTGTGGCGCACAAGCCTGAGACTGACTCGGCTAAGCCTTAAAAGCTTCGTGGGCAAGCCTCGGTCCCGACTACAACCACCCAGACTTTTTGAAGCTCGCCCACAAACCGACGCACCCAACGGTGATAAACCCCAACACCGCAAAATACCCGTAATGCCAGCTCAACTCCGGCATGTTCTGGAAGTTCATCCCATAGATCCCGGCCACCGCGGTCGGGAACGCCAGAATCGCCGCCCATGCCGCAAACTTGCGTTGCACCACGCTCTGGCGTGACGCCTCCAGCAACACCCCGACTTCGATGGTCTGGCTGGCAATATCCGCCAGGGTCGTCAGGTCTTCCAGCTGCCGCGTGACATGAATCTGCACATCGCGGAAATACGGGCGCATGTTTTTGTCGATAAACGGAAAGCTCAGCTTTTGCAGTTCCTCACCGATCTCCACCATCGGCGCCGCATACCGGCGCAAGCGCAATACATCGCGGCGCAGGCCGTGGAGTTTCTGGATGTCGCGTTCGTTCAGCGAACCGCAGAGGACATTGCTCTCCAGCTCATCGATCTCGGCATGAATCGCTTCGCCCATCGGCTGGTAGTTTTCAATCACGAAATCGAGGATGGCATAGAGTACGAAATCTTCCCCATGCTCCAGCAACAGCGGGCGCGCCTCACAACGCTGTCGGACATAAGCGTAGGACGCCGAGTGACCATTGCGTGCGGTAATGATGTAGCCCTTGCCGGCGAAGATATGCGTCTCGATGAACTGCAATTTACCTTCGTTGCGGATCGGTGAATACGTGACGATGAACAGCGCATCGCCGAACGTTTCCAGCTTCGGTCGACTGTGTTTTTCCAGGGCGTCTTCGATGGCCAGTTCGTGCAGGTTGAACTGGCGTTGCAGGTTGAACAGCTCCTGCGCATTGGGCTCTTCGAGGCCGATCCACACAAAGTGGCCAGGCTTGGCAGCCCAGGCAGCGCCTTCGTCAAGGGTGATATTGGTGACTTTTTTTCCGGCGCTGTAAACCGCAGCAGCAACGACTCTACCCATGATGGTGATTCACTTCTTATTGGCCGCTTTCGATTGGTAAAGACTGGCAGTGCCAGGCAGGTTTCAGCTTAACCTTGTCTACTGCTTGAGAGTCAGCAAAATCTGTAGAGTTCGCAGGCAAAAGAAAACCCGCACAGGGCGGGTTTCATTCAGGCGGCTTGCAGCTGGCGATCCATCGAGTCGATGCACTCACGCATCTGTTCGCGGCACTGGGCGATCAACATCGGCATGTCATCCAGACTCAATCCAGCCGTAGGAATTGCCGGCAACGAACGGATCAGAATTTTCCCACTGCGCCAGCGGTTCAATCGCATGTGTTTGACGTAACTGCTGACACATACCGGCACGATTGGCACGCCGGCGGCAATCGCCATCTGGAACGCGCCTTTCTTGAACGGCAGCAGCTCCTCGCCGAGGTTGCGAGTTCCCTCGGGGAAGACCCAGATCGAGGTGTCTTCATTTTGCAAGGTGTGAGTGGTGGTCAGCATCGACTGGCGTGCCTTGTGTGCATTGCCGCGATCGATCAACACATTGCCGGCCAGCCAGAACAACTGCCCGAACAGCGGCACCCACTTCAGACTCTTCTTGCCAATACACACGGTACGGCGGGGCACCACGTTGCCGAACACAAACAGATCGTAGTTGGACTGGTGGTTGGCGATGATCACGCAGCTGTCGGGTTTATCCATCAACGGCCCGACATCGGCCTTCACCCGCAAACGCAAAATACACATTGCCGGCCACGCATACAGACGGGCGCACAAACGGCTGTTGTCCGGATTGAACGGACGGCACAGCCCGAGAATCACTCCGAGCACACCGGCCAGAATAAAGTGCAGGCCCATCAATAACATACGAAACACAAACAGCATTTAAAGGCCCACCGGGACAAAAGGTGGCGCAGTGTACGGATGTGCACTGTTTTCGGCAATTGCCGCTATAGAAGTGGGAGATGGCCGATTTTTGAACGCATGTTTCCGACTTGTGGGTCAGATGCGGCCTAGAGCGGTTGTAAGGTTTTAAACCAGACACCCAAGAAAAAGCCCGACACGACGGTCGGGCTTTTCGGTGCAACGCGTTCGGGCTTAGCCCATGTGCTCCTGATCCAGGATGATCGCGTTGTCCAGCGTCTCCAGCAGCGCCTTGCGCGTTTTCAACTTGGTGTTCTTGTGGGCGATCATGTTGAGCTTCTTCAACTGACGAGCCGCCGCCAGCGCCGCGTCTTGCAGCTCTTCGGCCGACACCACCTTATCGAGGAAGCCGGCATCCACGGCGCTTTGTGGGTTGAACATCTCGGCATTGATCACCGCGCGATGGAACGCCGACTTGCGCAGACGATCACGGGCCAGTTCGATACCGGCATGGTGCATGGTCATGCCGATCTGCACTTCGTTCAGGCCAATGCTGAACGGGCCATCGACACCGATGCGGTAGTCAGCCGACAAAAGAAGAAACGCACCCTTGGCCACCGCATGCCCAGGACACGCCACGACCACCGGGAACGGATGCGACAACAGGCGACGAGCCAGGGTCGAACCCGCAGCCACCAGCGCCATGGCCTCGTTAGGGCCGGCCGTCATCACCTTCAAATCATAACCACCCGACAAAATTCCCGGCTGACCGGTAATGATCACCACCGCCCGATCCGCTACCGCCCGATCCAGCGCAGCGTTAAACGCCACAATCACGTCCGGAGAGATGGCATTGACCTTGCCATTGCTCAAGGTCAGGGTCGCGATACCGTCTTCGAGATGGTAGGAAATCAACTCACTCATGACGCCAATCCTTCTAATAAAGTAGGGCAGACGTTACCCACCGCTGTAGGCCAGGTAAAGCGCCGTGACTGACCCGCCAGTCACCCTTTTCCCGCCCGTCAGGCGCAGCCCGCCCCGCCCACCGCGCATTAGCCTCTATATAGAAGGGGAGGCGAAGCCGGAGATTGGCAGGTTTGCCATGCCCTTGAGTGCCCGCAAAGCGCTAATTGCGTTAACCGCATGAAAATTCTGAAAAAAATGTTTGCCATCAGAAATGCTTTCGACTACATTAGCGCGCCTCGACAGACTGAATGCGTTTGACGAGATACGGTGAAGTGTCCGAGTGGCTTAAGGAGCACGCCTGGAAAGTGTGTATACAGGAAACTGTATCGAGAGTTCGAATCTCTCCTTCACCGCCACATTTATACGTTAGAGCCCTGATTATTCAGGGCTTTTTCGTTTCTGCGTTTCTAAAAAAAATCACAGCCCATACTTTGGCCCATACCCTAGATGGCTCAGTGCTTTGCGACCAACGGCTAATTTTTCCGACAGCTTCTAAGCGGCGTAGTCCAACAGTGTCCGTCGATCGATCTGGCTCGCATTGTTGTAACCGGGACCGTCCTCGACTGACACTAACGCGCGAACGCTTGTCAGTGGATAGTAATAGCGCGTCGATTCAGCGTGCTAGGCACGTTAAACCAGAAGTCATGGGGTATAGGCCTTATAAAGTAAAATTTCAGTAAGGTTCAACATGCTTCATGCTCGGTTTTGCGCCCGGTTTGGATGCGGTGTATGACCTTTCTTTCACGGTAGCTGCGTTGCTCTCGATACGTTGTGCGGTCTATGGGTGGACACCTTCCAAGTATCTTCAACAGTCTGGACGAAACTGAAAAAGAGCCCTATCAACTGCGCGGGCGATTGCGCTGGAGCATAGTGGCGAATTGGCGGTGCGCAGGCTTGACGGCGGTGGATTGGAGGCGTGGGTGGTGGCCAATGCAGAGCATGTAACACCACACACATCGAAGGCCCTAAGGGGCTTCACGCAGATACTGCAAGGCCTTTCAGGGCTGACTCAAACGAGTCAGGCTATGGGGTTACTTACAGGCTCAGGCACTGCTGTTGCGAAAACTGCCGGGTGTGATGCCGACTACTTTTTTGAAGGCTCGGGTCATGTTGCGTAATTGCATAAACTTGACCATCCAATTGCATCAGCGCTGACCACCCAATTGCACTGTCACTGACCAGTCATTTGCATTCGCGATGACCACCTAATTGCATTCAACTTGACCAGTGTTTGGAGCTGTTGCTCAAAGCTCCTCCTCCCTGATCTTACCGAGGTGATAGAAGAACAACGAGTTGTGCACCTCGCTTTTGTTCGGCCAAGCAGGAACACGACGCCTTAGCTCAACAAGCTGCTGATGGCAGTGGACTCCATTCAAACCTGCATCGAAGACCTTGAAGACCTCGAGGCCACGAACGCCGATACGGGCGTCTCGCTCGTACCTCCAGAGGAGCACCACCGCTTCTAGACTTATGCAAAGCAGCTGTCCGGCTGAACGCCCATTAATCACAAGAAGCCCCCGCCCGATCTGGCTCAGGATCGCCGCGTCACCCTTTGACGTGAGCCTGAACTGCGCAGATCCATTTGCCTGATAGCGCCCTAGGACGCCTGCTGAAAAAGGCATTGTGTTGTCTCGAAAACAAATGTTATGTTTGTAACATATAAGAAAGCAATGACATCAAAATAACAATTCACGTTCGGGCGCTCTGACATGTCTATGGAAAAGAACAGCTTCCTACAGTTGCTGGAGCAAGAGTTCTCCAGCCTGACCCCTACCGGCAAGCGCATCGCCAGCTATCTGTTGGGTAACCCAGAACAGCTCCCGTTCGAGTCGGCCGATAGCATCGCGCAGCAGACCTCCACCACTGGGATTTCTGTGGGGCGCTTTTTTCGATCCCTTGGTTACCAGAACATCGATGAGGTTAAACAGAGTCTGCGCGGTGAAACGCCGGCATCGTGGCTGATCACTGACCGCATCGGCGCCTTTCGTGCCGAAAGCAATCAGGAAGACGCTCTCGATCGTTCCATGAGTCGCGAGATCGAGGCCGTCCAGCACGTCTACGGTCTAGCGCGCAGCAGTGCCTTTGCCGATATCGTGCAGCGCATCTACGAAGCCGATGCAGTATTTATTCTCGGAATTCAGTCTACTCGCGGGATTCTCACAGCGTTTCATAGCCACCTTGAATACATTCGCCCCAAGGTCTACTACGTTGATGGCCTGTCAGGAATCTATGCAGAAACGCTGAACTCCGGCTTCGCCAATCCCTATGCAATCATTTCGGACTTCCGTGCTTATTCCAGCGTGACCCAGACCTTCTGCGACACGGCGATAGACAACGATCTGCCACTGGCCCTGATTACCGACCTGCAATGCCCCTGGGCCAGAGATTACCCGCTTGACCTCTTGCAACTGAAAACCGATGTCGGGCAGTTCTGGGACTCCCCTGCACCGTTGGCCTGTCTGTTAAATCTCATCGTGTCGGCCGTCGCGGAGAAATACGGCGATCGTCTCGATGAACGCTTGGCCAAGAACCGTCAATTGCAAAAAGCCTTCGGTCAGTTCGAAGGCTGATCCCATCGCCCCACCGAATCCCAACTGGAGTGTTTGCGTGAACAACAGCCCCCTTGTAGAGATTGATGCCCAGCGCTATCAGGTACAAATCGACCTGATCTACGCCAGTGCAGACAATCTGGCTGGAAAAGTGATCTATCCGAATGCTCGTTGCAGGTTGCACCGTCAGGCTGCGGTTTGTCTGGAAAAAGCTAGCCAGCTCGCGCGTCAGGCCGGGTTTATCCTGCGCATTTACGACGCCTACCGGCCGCCCTACGCCCAGTATCTGTTGTGGGAAGCGCTGCCAAACAACGACTACGTGCGTGACCCACACTTGGGCTCCCACCATAGCCGTGGCGTGGCGCTGGATTTGACCCTGGTGGGTAGCGATGGCGAGCCGCTGGATATGGGCACCGCATTCGACGCGATGGAAGAGAAATCCCATCAGTTCTACCCCGACTTGCCAGTAGACGTACAACGCAATCGTCTGCTGTTGCTGGGCATCATGCTCGATGCTGGTTTCCACGCAATTCCCACCGAGTGGTGGCATTACGAACTACCGAATGCCGACGATTACCCATTGCTGGAGGACGTGTAAGCCACGGCTTTTTTACAAGTAAATCGAACCACCCTACCGCACCAAAGAAATCAAAGAAACCAAAGAGTTTCGAAAACGACACCGCACAGCCCACTTTCGTGCGGCTGATAACAATAACAAGTCGGCGTTACTTACGTTTTACCTGCAACTGCCCGGTTATAGCTTTTATAAAAAACCTGACGTACTTCCATATATCGAATGATCAAGGAAACCGGCATGAATCCAATGAACACCGTGACCAGCAAAACCTTTCCCGGCGCTGGCAAATTGCTGCTGACCGTTTTGTGCAGCGCCTTGAGCCTCGGTGCCTGGCAGGCCGCGACGGCGGCTGTACCACAAGACACTCTGGTCATCGGAAAACCCGCCGATCCGCAGACCCTTGACCCGGCAGTGACCTTTGATAACAACGACTGGACCATCACCTACCCGTCGTATCAACGCTTGCTCGGCTACAAGGTCGAGAACGGCAAAAGCAGCACCGAAGTTGAGGGCGACCTGGCCGAGAGCTGGACCGTTTCCCCGGACAACCTGGTCTGGGAATTCAAAATCAAACCTGGCAACAAATTCGATGACGGCGCCCTAGTAGATGCCGCCGCAGTGAAGTTTTCCTTTGATCGCTTGATGACCCTTAAGCAAGGGCCTTCCGGAGCATTTCCGGAGGACATGGTAGTGGCGGTCGTCGACCCGCAGACCATTCGTTTCACGCTGAAGACGCCTTACGCGCCATTCCTGTTTACCCTGGCCCACAACGGTGCTTCGATCATCAACCCTGATGTGGTCAACAAGAGCTCGGACGTAAACGCCTGGCTGTCAAGTCACACCGCAGGCTCCGGGCCCTTCCGCTTGAGCAATTGGCAAAAAGGCCAGTCATTGACCATGGAACCGAACACCTATTTCGCCGGCCCCAAACCTGCGTTAAAAACCGTGGTCATCAAGATCATCGGTGAGCCCTCCGTGCGTCGCCTCCAGCTGGAACGCGGTGACCTGGACATCATCGAAGACATGCCCGAAGACCAGCTAGGCGCTCTCGCCAGCAAGTCGGGAGTGGTGGTTAAGGAATTCCCGTCACTGCGGGTGACCTACCTCTACCTGAACAACAAAAAGGGCCCGCTGACCAGCGTCGATGCTCGTCGTGCGGTTACCGAAGCGGTGGACTATAACGGCATCGTCAAAGGCATTCTCAAGGACAAGGCCAAGCTGATGAACGGGCCGATCCCGGACGGCATGTGGGCTTACGACAGCTCGCTGCCGCCGATGAAGCAGAACATGGCAGCCGCCAAGGACAGCCTCGCCAAAGCACCGCAGAAAATCACCAACCTCAGCTACATGTACTCTGACAAGGATCCTAACTGGGAACCGATCGGCCTGACTCTGCAAGCAGCATTGGCGCCACTGGGCATCAACCTCAAGCTGGAAAAACTCGCCAACGCCACCCTGCGTGAGCGCGTCGGCCAGGCGGACTATGACATCGCTGTTGGTTCTTGGAGCCCGGACTTCGCTGACCCGTACATGTTCATGAACTTCTGGTTCGACTCCAAGATGCAGGGCCTGCAAGGCAATCGCTCGTTCTACAGCAGCCCGGAAGTCGACAAGTTGATCCGCGAAGCGGCCGCTAACAGCGACACCGCGAAGCGCGTCGAGCTTTACCAGACCGCGCAGAAAATGGTGCTCAAGGATAGCGTTTACGCCTACCTCTATCAAAAGAGCTACACCTTGCCTATGCGTGATTCGGTCAAGGGTTACGTTTTCAACCCCATGCTCGAACAGGTGTTCAACCTGGGCAGTATGAGCAAGTAAACCTGCTCCCTCGCGCCAGCCGATCGCGGCTGGCTCGGCTTCTGATTCTCGTCGCTCGTGTTACTGAGGTGCCAAATGGCCTTCCTGACTTTGTTGCGCAAGCGTTTGCTCGGCCTGTTGTTGGTCGTGTTCGGTGTTTCGCTGATTACATTTTCAATTTCGCACTTGATCCCAGGTGATCCTGCCCGACTGATTGCCGGCGACCGTGCCAGCGATGCCTTGGTGGCCGGCATCCGTCATCAGCTGGGATTGGATCTGCCGCTATATCAACAATATGGTCGTTACCTGATGGACCTGCTGCACGGAGACCTGGGAACCTCGATACGCACCAGCCGTCCCGTTCTGGAAGACTTGCAAGCGTTCTTCCCGGCAACCCTGGAGCTGGCGCTGGTAGCGCTGGTGTTGGCGATCCTGGTCGGCGTGCCGCTTGGCGTGCTGTCTGCGGTTTACCACAACCGGGCCATCGACCAGATCGCCCGTACCCTTGCGGTCACCGGAATTTCCACACCGGCCTTTTGGCTCGGTCTTGGTGCAATCGTTCTGTTCTATGGCCACCTTGGCTGGCTGCCCGGTGGTGGCCGGTTGTCCGAAGGGTTTGCGTCGCCACCGACAATCACTGGTTTTTATCTGATCGACTCGCTGCTCGCCGGTGATGGCCGACTGTTTCTTGATGCTGTGGAGCACCTGATTCTTCCAGCTGCAACCCTGGGGTTCGTGACCTTGGGCGTCGTCGCACGACAAATTCGTTCAGCCATGCTTGATCAACTGGGTGAAGACTATATCCGCACCGCACGCGCCTACGGCTTGTCCCGATGGACTGTGATCCTGCGCCACGCACTCCCTAACGCCCTCATCCCTTCGGTGACCGTCCTCGGGTTGACCCTGGGTGATTTGCTGTATGGCGCGGTACTGACAGAAACAGTATTTGCCTGGCCCGGCATGGGCGCCTATGTCGTCAAGTCGATCCAGTCGCTGGACTTCCCTGCGGTGATGGGCTTCGCAATTCTGGTTTCGTTCATCTATGTACTGTTGAACATGGCCATCGATCTTTTGTACCGCGTGATCGACCCACGCATCGGCGAGGTGAATTGAAATGTCCGTAATCCTGACGGCAGCGCGCCGCCCACGTTGGAGCGAAAAACTCGCCTACCTGGCCTACCAAATCCGCCGGAGCCCGCTGACCATGGCGGGCCTGGCGATCACCTTTATCGTCTTGCTGTGCATGATCTTCGCCCCTTGGCTCGCCAGCCACGATCCCAACGCACTGAACCTCGCCGAACGCCTGGCGCCGCCGTCCAGCGTCCATTGGTTCGGCACTGACGAAGTCGGCCGCGATTTGTTCAGTCGCGTGCTGTTCGGTAGCCAACAGTCGGTAGGTGTCGGCCTGTTTGTGGCTTTTGCATCGTGTTTTATCGGCGGGTTGCTGGGATGCTTTTCGGGCGTGATCGGTGGTCGTTTCGACGCGTTAATCATGCGTCTGATGGACATCATGCTGTCGGTGCCGTCGCTGGTACTGATTATGGCCCTGGCGGCTGCGTTGGGCGCGAGCCTGTTCAACGCGATGCTGGCGATTACCCTCGTGCGAATTCCGTCCTATGTGCGACTAGCCCGTGGTCAGGCCTTGAGCATCCGACAGATGGGTTACGTCAAGGCAGCCCAGACCTTCGGGGCTGGACGCTGGCACGTGGTGCACTGGCACGTAGCACGCAATGCGATGCCGCCATTGCTAGTGCAACTGAGCCTGGATATCGGCAGTGCGATCCTCATGGCCTCGGCCCTGGGATTTATCGGCCTGGGAGCGCAACAGCCTACGGCCGAGTGGGGCGCGATGGTTGCTACCGGGCGTAACTACATCCTGGATAACTGGTGGTACTCGACCTTTCCGGGTCTGGCGATTCTGATCACAGCCACCGGCTTCAACCTGCTGGGCGATGGCGTGCGCGATCTGCTCGATCCACGGCAACAGGGGAAATGACCATGCACACTTCGAGTCCAGTACTGGCCATCGACAATCTGAGCCTGGAATTCCCGGCTTACAAAAATAACGTCAAAGCCCTGAACGGCGTGTCGTTGCACGTCAATCCCGGCGAAATCGTCGGCGTGGTGGGCGAGTCGGGGTCAGGCAAGTCGGTCACGGCGATGCTCAGCATGCGACTGTTGCCCGAGCGCAGCTATCGGATCACCGCCGGCAGCCTGAGCATGCTCGGTCGCGACATGCTGGCTGCTCCTGAAAAGGAGCTATTACAGATTCGTGGGCGCGATGCCGCGATGATTTTTCAGGAGCCGATGACAGCCCTGAACCCGACCCGGCGCATCGGTCGACAAATGCTCGACGTGATCATCCATCACCAGAAGATCAGCGCCGCCGAAGCCCGTCTCAAGGCGATTGCACTGTTGCGCGACATGCACATCGCTAGCCCGGAACAAGTATTGGAGAGCTATCCTTTCGAGCTGTCCGGAGGCATGCGTCAACGGGTGATGATTGCGCTGGCGTTCTCCTGTGAACCGCAACTGCTGATCGCCGATGAACCGACCACCGCCCTCGACGTTACCGTGCAACGCCAGGTGTTGTTGCTGCTACGAGAAAAAGCTCGGCAGCGGGGCACCGCCATTCTACTCATCACTCATGACATGGCATTGGTTTCACAGTTCTGCGATCGGGTGTACGTCATGTACACGGGGGCCGTGGTTGAGCAGGGTCGCACCGACGAAGTGATGGGGAATCCGCAGCATCCTTACACCCAAGGGTTACTCAGTGGCCTTCCTGAAATGGTAGAGCCGGGCCAGCCGCTGCTGACCATCCCCGGTCAAGTACCGAACCTAGCCTCTTTGCCCGTGGGCTGCACTTTTCAGGAGCGTTGCCCATACGCCATGCCGGTTTGTGCCAAACGCCCGAACCTCAATACCATCAACGGTAATGACCAACGTAAAAGTGCGTGCTGGTTACCGGTTAAGGAGCTTTCGTGATGAACAGTGCCGTGATTCATACCGTCACCAAAATGGCCCCCACGATTCTTCAACTTAATGATGTTCGCGTCCGCTTCCCCGTGAGTAATGACTGGCTTGGCCGACCGCGTGGATATGCCCATGCCCTGAACGGCATTGACCTCCAGGTGCGGGCGGGCGAAACCCTGGGTATTGTGGGTGAGTCAGGCTGTGGTAAAAGCACATTGGCACAGTTATTGATGGGCTTAGTGCCGCCCAGCAGCGGTGAACTGAACTGGGCCAGTCGCAGCGGCGGCGAAGGCAGCAGCAACGTTCAAATTGTTTTCCAGGATCCACAGTCTTCGCTTGATCCACGCCTGCCTATCTGGAAAATCATCACCGAGCCGTTATACGCCCGAGGCCATGCCCCCCGTGCGAAGATGCGCGATGTGGCGGCCAGGGTCGCGGCCCAAGTCGGCATCCGCCCAGAATACCTGGACCGCTTCCCTCACCAGTTTTCCGGTGGTCAGCGTCAGCGGATTGCCATCGCCCGAGCCCTTTCATCAGACCCGGATATTATTGTCCTGGACGAGCCGACATCGGCATTGGACATCTCGGTCCAGGCACAGATTCTTAACCTTCTGGCAGAACTGCAACGCGCTCGTAAATTGACTTATATCCTGATTTCCCACAACGTATCAGTAGTACGGCACGTGGCGAACCGGGTAGCGGTGATGTACTTGGGGCAGATCGTTGAACTTGGCAGCGCTGCTCAAGTTTTGGATCAGCCACGCCACCCCTATACCCGCTTGCTGCTCGAAGCGGTACCACGACTAGGCGTGCCACTGAATGCCGAACAGGTTGCGGCTCCTACCGAATTGCCAGGGAACCGTCGGCTACCGAGTGGCTGCTTCTTCCGCGAACGTTGCAGCCTTTGCACCGTTGGCTGCGAAAAGCCCCAGACCTTGCTTGGAGATGAGCAGCAGCGTGTGCGATGTCATTTACAAAGCTGATAATTGCCAGCTGGCAATAGTGTCGCGTCTCAGAGATAAGTTGGGGTTGTATGCACTTGCCGCATGCAGCCAGTACCCCAAAGAAAAATGGTACGACCGACTGTCACGTACGGTCCTGTGAGCAGCCGAGGGTTGAAATTCCCTTCGGCTGACTCGACTTGCCGGATCGCTACGCAGCGGAAAACGGGCAGCAGCGATCATGAGTTTGATCCAGTCGGCACGGCTCAATGGGCATGATCCGTATGCGTATCTGAAAGATGTGATCACACGATTGCCGACGCAGCTGGCGAGTGAGATTACTTATTTGCTGCCACACAAGTCGGCGCCTGTTTAGTCCCCAATGATGGACGCGCATGCAGCTAGTGAAAAGTCCTGAGCCGAGTGGCATCTACATAGCAGGCATTGCGTTATCTAACCTTTGATACAAGCGAATTTCATTTCACTTGTATCAGCTCTCACTCAGGCTAATAGGTCCGCAACCAGTCGACCGAACGCAGCGGGATGTTGCAACATCATTAGGTGTCCAACGTCCGGCATGATGGTGAGACTCGTAGCCTTCTTATTTGCCCAGTCAGGAATATCCCAACCTTCGACTGAGTGCTCACCCGCCAACAAATGCACCGGTATCGAAGCAAACACGCTCCTTAAGGTTGTTTGATAGTCAGGGCGCCCCGTGACCGCCACTACCGATTGGGCCATCGCTTGCAAGGTTGAAGCAGGTTGGTGGGCAAGCCAGGTCTTCGCGGTTTCTGTTTTGCCAGCGGGCTCCAGTATTCCGGATCGCTCCAGCCAGGCCTCGGGATCGGCTCGAAATCCCTCCAGCATGGTTTCTGCTTGCTCTACTGACATGTTCGCGACGGACGATGACTAGAAGGCATCCTTCAGGGTGAAGTTACCTTCAACACTGACAAGGCTCTTCACGCACTCTGGGTAGCGGTGGGCGAATGCATAGGCCACCACTCCACCGACCGAATGCCCAACAAGACTCACTGCACATTCATTGAACTCGGCTTTGACCACCTCGCGTATTCGTTCGACCTGTCCCTGAATATTGATTTTCCCCATAGGTGTGCCCTGGTGTTTTCCATAGCCGTAAAGGTCAGGGGCAAGGAAGGGTCGATCACCGAGCTGTCTATGGATCTCAGGATCATTCAACGTACCGATAAGGCCGTTGATGAATACCACAGGGGTGTTGGATGCGTTATTCATTTGGCTTTTCCTTGCGAACAATGAAGTGAGTTCTTTTCTTTAGCGTCGTGAACGGTTGAGCGAACATCTGGGACGGGTCTCACAGACATTGCGACGAGATCTTCCAGCAACGCTCTCCCCTGAAGCCAATCACCAAGTCCGCTGGCCGAATTAATGTGCCCTTGGGGCCCAATATTCACCAGGCGGCTGCCCCAGGCATATGCACATCGCCGGCTGTAATCCATATCTGCATACGGGTCGTTGGAGCTTGCGACAACCGTACTTGGAAATGCAAAACGCTTCAGCCCAAGCGGACTAAACCCTAGCGCCTCGTTCGGAAAACTGGAGCGGTCGGGGTCTGGTACGGCAACCAGCAAAGCGGCCCTGACCGATGTGCGGCTACATTGCGCCCAGTGGGCGACTTGCAGGCAGCCAAGGCTGTGGGCTACCAACACCGTGTCGGGCCCAGCTCGGCTAATCGCGACCTCCAGATTCTCGACCCATCTTGCGCAAACCGGTCGATTCCAGTCTTGCCCCCCAATGCTCTCCATGGATGCGTCGGTGTGTGCCCATATCGTTTGCCAGTGACCTGGCCCGGAATTGCCAATACCCGGGAGGAGCAATATCGAAGGTGTCATTTCTTGTTTCTCGGAAGGGGTGTCCGCAGAATGTAGCGAATGACACATCAACCTTGGATGGCAAATCATCCGAAAGAAGCACCATCAACCGATGATTCATCGGATTATTCAGCAGAGGAAAAGCATGGGGCTGGACAGCAAAGATTGGCAGATTCTGGAGGCACTGCAAAAGAATGCACGGCAAAGCCTGGCATCCTTGGGCAAGTGTATTGGGCTTTCGCAACCGGCTATGAGCGAACGGGTCCAGAAACTCGAAGCTGCGGGTGTCATAGAGGGTTACGGCGCGCGGGTAAGTTTGCGTGAGGTAGGGCTGGGATTGCAGGCGATCCTGCGCATTCGCACAACTCACCAGCACATCAAGCGCTATCTGGAGTTGTTTAACGACATACCAGAGGTGCTAGAGGCTGACAGGATTACGGGGGAGGACTGCTTCATAGTCCGTTGCGCGTTTTCTCAGCCCGCTGATTTGGAGATTATAGTCGATGCGCTGGCTGTCCATGGTTCGGTCACAACTTCGTTGGTTCTGTCCAATGCTGTGCGCAAACAGGTACCTGTACGTCCGAGAAGTGGCCCAGACAATTAACTGCTTGCCAGACGCTTACCGCTTACCGCTTACCGCCTTCCAGTACAGGAGTACCTAACACATCATCAGTATTCGCGGCTGGTGTCCGAGTGAGGCCAATACCGTTGCCTATATCTGCGAGTAAGTCACTGTAACGATGATCTTTGATGTCGTGCAATGCTGTGACAGCGAGAGGCAGTCCCTTAGCACCTGGTAGACCTCGCGGGCATATAGAGAGTGGCTATGCTAAAAATTTTTCCTTCTGCGGATGGTCGCCTCAGATTAGACCACTACAAAACCAGTCTTGCATCAGATGAATACGCAATCTCCGGCTGATAGGCTGGGCATCTACCAAAGTTTTTTGGAAATTGCGGTTCGATCAATTTTATTAAACTCTTCCTCCTAGCCAACACCTGAGCGGACGAGTTCTGATATATTTAGATCTAAAACTAATTTCCCTATCATTTTTACCGCTGTTTCGACACGATTATCTAGTATCCCGCCATAATTTATGCGAATACAGTTTTCATATTTTCCTGAGGAGGAGAAAATTTTCCCCGTTGCGATCTGTATCTTATTTTGTATTAGTTTGTCACTTAACTCATATGCTGAAACGCCCTTAGGAAGCTCGATCCAAAGAAAGTAACCACCTTCAGGTCTACTAACCCTGACTCGAGCATTAAGGTACTTTGATATCCAGAGCATCATGATGTCTCTGTTGGATTTATAATGTGCACGCATTCGACGAAGATGGATCTGGTAATATCCCTTTTCCATGAATTCAGCGATAGCCCTTTGATTTGCTGTTGCTGTTGCACCGGAGCTAATGTACTTTGTATGCAAAACTTTTTCGTAGATGCGACCGGGAACTATCCAGCCGACCCTTAACCCGGGTGCCAATGTTTTGGAAAATGAGCCGCAAAGAATAATCCTACCTTCTGTATCCTGTGACTTTATTGCTTTGGGTCGAGGGTATCGGAATATTAGGTCGCCATAGGTATCATCTTCTACGATGTAAAATCCAAATTTTTTCGATAGATTTACCAGGATTTCCTTGCGGTCATCCGGCATTACATATCCTAAAGGGTTGTTGCAGTTTGGATTCACCAATACGGCTCGGATAGTCCATTTTTCAGCAATCAATTCTAGTGATTCGAGGTCTATTCCCGTTAGTGGGTCGGTTGGAACTTCGATGACTTTTACGCCACATCCTTTAAGTATTTGAATCGCACCATGAAAGCAGGGTGACTCGACTACTACGATATCGTCCTGGTTGCAAATAGATCGGACAGAACACATTAAAGCTTCTTGGCAACCGGCGGTGATGATAATTTCATCAGGGTCGACCTGACATCCAGAGTCAATGATCAATCGGCTTATTTGTGTTCTTAAATCGAAGTTTCCTTTGATATTCTCATAGTTGAGTCCATCCTTCTGCCATCTCTTTGCCTCGTAACTTAAGCTTCTCATTAAGTGCTGTAGCGTGGATGTCTCAACACTCGGCATGCCTCTGCCAAGCTGCAATACATCTTCGTCAGGTGTGCTGGCAGTAACTTTATAGATTTCATCCCATTCCAGTATATCGATGGGGTGTTTTTCAATCTCGTGCATCGTTGGCAGCAGATAGAGGTTCTGCTTTTTATTCACAAAATGGCCCGATTTCGGTAAGGGCGATGCTAATCCTTCCTCCTCCAAAACTCGATAAGCCTGCTGGACTGTCCCTAAGCTAACGCCGTGTTCTGTACTCAATATCCGCAAAGATGGTAGTCGTTGTCCTTCTCGGTAAAGCCCCCTTTCAATCCTGCTACGCAGTAAATCGGCCAAATCTGAATACTTTGCCACTGATCCCTCCATAGAGCGCCGCTCCCCTCACCATACAGGCGTGAGCACTTCATCAACCAGATAGAGATTGTATTTACCGTGACCTATCTGGGGAACATTGTCACGGCGGCAAGGGTTCATAGTCGTCTACAGTCACCATCTGTGGCAAGCGCTCTGGTGGGGGGCATGCATGACAGGATACTCAGCGGCTTCGACGCTCTAGCGTAAGTGCCCTCATCAAATGTTTACACCGCGATTCGTGACTCGAATCGGTATAGTACAAGCCATGATGCGACACGGAAAAGCTGATCTGACTGTCTGATGAAGCTCGTAGAATTTGGTAGCTCCACCTGCCATTGTCCACCGGATTTTTTGTGGTCGTAGTGAACCCACTATGCAACCGGTAGTAGTCTATGAAAACTCTCCTCACTGCTATCGGTGAGGTGTCAAGTTTCCTTGTTGAACGAGCCCCATGAGAGACAGGACACCGTTTCCTCCCTCACCACAAGGGATAGGAAAACGACGGTGTTTATAACTAATAGCAAAGATAAGAGTGTAGAAATCCACGTCGCAGGATCGTCGAGCAAAGCAGGCCGTGGTTTGCGTGAGCCTGGAGCCTGGCAAGAACGTGTCCGTGGTCGCCCGATGCAACAGATCAACAAGCTGTACCAAGACGGCAGCCAGTGCTGGCGAAGCGGTGGTGCTAGTCTCTGAGTTGAGCAATGTGCGCAAGAAAACCCGCGAACTGCAACACATGCTGGGCAAGAAAACTATGGGCGCGGAAATTCTCAAAGACGCCGCCGTTGAGATCGCCCGATCGCGAAAATGAATTGCGCACTCACCCTTTTTACCAGGGGGATAGTGAAGCTGGTCAGCAAATATCTCGGTGCAGCGCACTCGCAATTAACGGTACCCAACGAGCGGGCAGTAGACCGCCGTTGGATGTGCTGGTTACTGAGATCAAGCAGCAGATCAGCGAGGTGCCCAGTCATGGCTAACCGTTGGCAATGTGGGTAGAGATTAGTGAAGAAAGCGAACTCCCGGTTTTAATGGTCAGGATTCGTGATGGTGTACACGGTTCGAAAGCGAGCAGACTTGCACCTGATTTTATAATATAAAATCGTAATTCTAGTTTGTTTATCGGGAGCTCGGGAAGCCTTTTAGTATGCGCCTAAAAAATTATAGGGTGATGATTATACATGATATGTAGGTTGTGTGAAATAACCGACTCCTTCACGATGTCCTATGAAGGATTGATCAAGATATCGTGAAATTCTTACGTAAGATTTTTAGTTGGTGGGTTGGGTAATTAATTATCTGGTGCTACCAGGCTAAAAGGGATAGATGGTTTTGTTGGTGCATACTAAAAAAACAGGCCAGTCTCGGCCTGTTTAAATATATAAAATCCTTTTTTAATCACGATTTTGGAAAAATTATATAGTACATGCGATCGGGCCCAGGGCCTGGTTGGTCAGCTCCCCTTGCCCAGCCAGTAGACTCGTAAAGTTCGACAGCTTCCTTGTACAAAGCTCTGGTTTTGAGGAATATTTCATCATATCCCATTGATTTTGCAGTTGCTACAGCGGTGTCCAGCATAGCTCGACCTGCACCGAACCCCCTAAAATTCCTATCCAGATAAAGCTTGGTTAGCTTGACTCTACTGTCACCATTTGAGGTTAATATAGCTGAGCCTACTGGTAAATCCCCGAACACGGTTACCATCTCAACTACATTGTCCTTGGGTTGTCCAAAGGACATGATGTCTCGATCGTCTTCGTCAGGGTCTGCAGCAATTCCATACTCCACAAAGGTTCTAAAAACCATCTTTCTTATTGCAACTGCGTCGTCTAATTTTGCGCTGCGAATTAAGAACTTATCATTCTTTAGATAAATTTTTCCTGTCATTTGTACCATGCCTCAACTTCTATGTCAGATAGCGGAACCAGTACGCAAGGCAGGATGGCGTTGTTTCTTATTTCCTTTTCAGTAAGGGCCAACATTGGGGCGATTTCTTCATAGTCGCCAGATATTATTCTTATCTGGCATGCGCCGCATTTACCTTGTCGACACCTGGTGCGAATAATCCCTAATTTTTCGCACGCATCAACTAGGGCATAAGCTGATTGGGCAACAGGCTCACGGCTACCAGAAAATGTAAGGGTGAAATTATCTTTGCTCATATTTCGTCCAGTCCCAGTCGAGATTTTCGTAAAGCTTCATTAGTCCCCTGTTGTTATTTGTAAATTCCACATCCTTTTGAAGGTCAATGGCATTGGTTTTGATTTTTTTACGCAATTTATCTAAAGACTTACGGTCTAGTTGATCAAATACGGCTAGCCATGCTTCAAGGTCTGCTCTGAAGAAGTTATTAGCGACTAGCTCGACAGTATCTTTAAAAACTTTTTTACCGTCACCTGAAAGTGACCAATAGATATCACGAGCCAGCACGGAAAATTGTGATCCGTGATTCCACTCATCTTTTGCGTGAGCGTTAACTGCAGTCAGGAACATTGGCTGAATAGACGATGCTTGCGCCAGAAGATCCAAGTAGTCGGTAATATGATTCTCTGTGCAGCAGGCGGTAGCGATTCGTGCAACTCTCCTTTTCCATTCCGAATCGAGACTGCTTATGTAATTGTTCATTGTTTTAACAAGATGGAAGTCTTTAGGGAATAATGAGAGCTTTCTATTAACTCGTACAGCATCGCACGTGAGAATAGCTAAAAGAGTATGATATCCCTCGTCTGTCATAGCTTCTGCCATCGAACGGGCCATCTCAGGGCCAACAAGATTGTCCTGTCGCGAGCGAATGATCTCTATGCATGCCGGAGTGACCAAGTCAGTTTCGATAAAAATCGTATTGCTCTGGTAGATTATCCAACCGGC
Organism: Pseudomonas sp. GGS8; assembly: GCF_024168645.1. NCBI lineage: Bacteria > Pseudomonadati > Pseudomonadota > Gammaproteobacteria > Pseudomonadales > Pseudomonadaceae > Pseudomonas > Pseudomonas sp. GGS8. The sequence continues at coordinate 3,857,034 of NZ_JALJWF010000001.1, forward strand.
GGAAAGCAAGTCGTTCTTTTCTTGATTTTCGAGTTCTCCCCATTCATCGAACATTGAAAATGGAATCATCTCCTCTATAAAATCCGGAGCGTCGGTAATAAATGACAAGCGTGTAATTCGGCCCGAATTCACCACCTCTGATTCTGTCGACCAACCAAGGCTTATTCTGTTAATAACCTCTTTTGAGTAATCTCTAGCTTCAATATTTAGACTACTATGACTAGACATTCTCATCCCCTTGCGCAGTAAATTCTAGAAAAAGCATATCTCTTGATGCGGCTTGGTCGTTCGAAGAATTCATCCTGCTTACGCTGTGGTAAATCTTGGAGTCATCAAAAAGCACCAAGTCTCCAAATCGTTTCAAGGTAAAAGTCTCAATCAACTCCTTGTCGTTGTCATAGATAGAGTTTTCTGCACCTGCACAGTTTTCAGTACGGTTGACACAGAATAGACTTGAGAAGGTAACTCCATCTTTATGAATCCCTTCTGGTGTGGGGAACCCAGGTATATCCTTCGACGAAGTAATCCTGACCTGATGCAAATAAATCTTCCAGCTAGATACATTTTTATATCGGCTAAATATGGCGACATAATCCCTAATCATACGTTTTAAAAAAGGGTGCGTGGCAACATAAGGGGTGATAGGTTCGAAGTGTCTGTCGCGCCCCCCATTCAAAGTGTTATTGTACTTGTCCTGAAAGAAAGGCTGGTGAGGTAATATACTAATCTCGTCGTTTTGAACATCGTATTGAAGCTCGGAAAATCTGCGTCTTCTGTACTTTCCACCGTCAGCCATAAATTCATCCGGTGGCAGGCCATCCCATGTTTCGAGAATTTTTTTCCAATCGTCAGATCGGTGGGCCAAAGTGATGAAATAATTAAAATAATTTCCTACCCAGTAGCCCGGTTTTTTAAGTTGCGTCTGTATGCGTTCTGAGGAGCTTTGTGTTCCGATTAAAAGTTCGGCCGATAAATTTTCATGCTTCATGCTTACTTATCCTTCAATGGATTGTGGAAAGCCCTAGCGCCGCTCCAAAAAAAACAAAAAATACAGCTACTATTTTGGAACCGATCCTGCTAGCGGATGGCGATGTTATTTTCGAGGCTATCCTGATTGCTATTACGGCATAACAGGAAAGAACGGAGAACTTTATCAGTGCACTTAACATCACGAGAAAAGCAAAAAAATGCAGATCTGGAGTGCCTGACTTCTCAAACTGGGGTAAAAGTGCAGCAAAATAGACGAGCGCCTTTGGGTTACTTATCCCAATAAAAAATGACTGAGACCATTGTCGCCACAGAGAAGGTGTCTTTGGATTCGACTCACATGATCTTACAGTTCCAGTAGTTGTCATGCTTTTCTTGAAGGCTCCGACTCCTAGATAAATAAGGTATACGGCGCCGGCGAGTTTTAATGTGTTGAACATGGTTGGGTGGTTTTCAAAAAAAGTCGCTATACCCAATGATGATATTAAGCCCATGATTAATATCGCAAGCACATCTCCTGAGAGTACTCCAATTGCTTTGAGTGGCCCGTATTTGATGGAGTTGTTAACTAAAAACACTGTGGATGGCCCAGGAGATCCTGCCTGTACCATAGTAATCAAGATGAACGACAGCCACGCATAGGTGGTCATAGGCTAGCCCTCTTCTAGTTGGATAGTCTTTGGAGTTCTATCCGTGACCAATAATGATTTTCTAAAGTTATATTTTTCGCCTAATTAATCGCATAACTAAGATTCAGGCTGTTAACTTTTTCCACACACAGTCGATCAACAAGTCATCTGTATGGTGTTTTTTTTGGAAATCTGTACCAGGATCCGTATGCCATTCTTCAAAAGAGCCAGATAGATAGCGTGGCCCTTGAGGTGCAGGAAGCGTGGCTTGCAAATGGGTAAGGATGAGGTCGGTGACGCGTGGAAATGACCTAAGTGGGTGTAGATAACTATGTTGTTATCGATCGCGCCAGCAGACAGGCCTCTACAAAACAAACCTAGGACTCGCTGACTTTGTGTAGGCAGTCGTGGTGCATGAGTCGCCAGGCGTAACTACACTCCACGAGTGAACTGACCCCACAAAGCTGGACGATTACATGCCTGTACCTAAGCTGCCTGATTTCTGTATTCAACAGGACTCATGCCGTTTAGCGTCAGTCTGATACGCGAGTGATTGTAATACGGGATGTACTGGTCGATGCCTGCATGAAGCTCATCAAGGTCGTTCAGCCAGTCCGCGATACGACTACTGTACCTGCGGTTTGAGGCCTCAATCGACACGAGCCAGTAGGTCGGGTGACCCGCGGTAACTGAAGGCGGTTTAATGCCAGGTGAGCGAGCCAAGTGAGAGGGCCACTTACATCGACTTGACCGGTCCAGGTGATCCCCAGGAAGCATTTGAAGCAGGTTTTCTGCTGCGGTTGCAGCAGACGCTGATCATGCGGCGTGAAGCCGTCACCTCCCAATCAACCAGCCTTGATGCCTGAGTCTGTAATTGACGTTTGAGACTTTGCTTTTCCCGCCAAAACCTCCGATCTAGCGATCTTTGATCGCGCCGGTCGGAGGGTTCACTCGTTTTTTCTCGAAGCCACCGCTATCCACCGTCTCATTTCATTATCTGATTAGCACCACGCTTTCCTTTCCCCGTCAGTAATTGCCCTCGATCTCTATCGAGTGCAATGCAGTTTCGACGTCAGAGCCGAGCTTGTCTTAGGGATATGGCTATAGATGGCGACAGCGGCGACAGCGGCGACAACGCATGTAGAACGTGGTCTGGAGCATGGCGACAAAAGTGGCGACAGTCGCCACTTTTTGCTCGCTTTGGCCGGGATGCTTGACCACCTTTTCGAGCGGGTATAAAAATTGGCGCACGGATCGCTGTCGTTGACAGCACCAGCCCAGGTAGCCAGAACCTTTAAGGCTACGCCACTTGTGTGGTGGTTCTTCCGAAGTGCGATTAGCGTCCGGCGGCTCGCACGGTCACTCCCCAAGAGTGATGGATGCCTACTCGACCGATCTGCCCACTGCGGCAGACGATGGACCTTCCTCGCTGCACTGCAGCAACCTCACCTCTCGGCACACTTCGCTGCGCCAATCCGCGCCCGTCTCTTTCTCCTTGAAAGAGACGGGCGCTCGTACCACTGCTGCAAGCCACGTCGTACAAGGCATTGCCGCAACTCTCCTCGTGACAATCGGCCTGACAAATCCGATTCGTCGCCATCCGCAATAACACAGGCACCGGTGCCGCAGCCTAAGGAAAGGCTGCACCTGACTGACAGTCAGGCATGCCCCAGGTGTCGATGTTGTTGCCTTCTCCCACTCAGGATCTCCAGGTGCCGAACTCGTCAGTCGGCACAGCCTCCACCCGCCCGTGTCTTTGGATACGTCAAGGAGGTCAGGTTCATGGGGTCATGCCCTCGCTCCCGGTCGTATGGAGCCGTGCGTTCCACGTCAGTGAACACCTCACAGGCCGCAGGGGCCTTGATCCCTGATAACACTCAACAGCCGTGGCGGGACTACGTGAGGACAACCAGCAATTACCGAGGAGAGGGCCCATGCAGCAGTTAGATCCGAAGCTTGAACTACCACGACCGCCTCGACCGCTGATTGAGTCAAACCCCGTGGCCGAGCCTTATCCGGTCCAGGCACTGGGTGGAATTCTTGGGCCTGCGGTTGAGCGCATGGCCGAGGTCATCGGCGTGCCCCAGGCACTGGCCGCACAATCGGTCTTGGCTGCCTCGGCGCTGGCCACTCAAGGTCATGCGGGCTTGCAACTCGATGGACGAAATTACCCCCTGTCGCTGTTCCTGATTACAGTGGCCGCGTCAGGTGATCGCAAGACCGCGGCAGATCGTTTTGCATTGCTGCCAGCACGGCAATGGGAGCGTGAGCAGTGGCAGCGCTACCGTGAACAACTCGCCCGGTACCGTGTCGCGCAGCGACAGGCGCAGCGTATCAACCCTGGCGATCCCGACCCCACAAACGGCGTACCGCTTGAAGCGGAGCCCTCTGCACCTAGGCTGATCACCACGGATCCGACTATCGAGGCCCTGATCAAGGGACTCTGCCATGACTTGCCGAGCATGGGCCTGTTCTGTGACGAGGGGGGACAATTCCTCGGTAGCAGCACCATGAGTCGAGATAACCGTTTGAAAGCGGTTACGACCTTGTCGTCACTCTGGGACGGCAGTCCGATAGATCGCGCGCGGTCCATGGTGGGTGAAAGCTTGCGAGCTTACGATCGACGCTTAAGCCTGCACCTGATGCTGCAACCGTATCTAGCCATGCAGTTACTCAGTGACCCGTTGCTGCAGGGGCAAGGCATTCTCGGTCGCTGCCTCATGACCTGGCCCACCAGCCTGGCCGGACAACGTAGCTATCAGGCTGTCGACTTGTCCAAAGACGCCGCCCTAAAGCGCTATCACCACCGTCTTTCGGCGCTGTTTGATCAGCCGTGGTCACTTACATCTGACGGTGCTCTGCAGCTATCACCGCTGACCCTCAGTCCGTTGGCCCGGCGTCGTTGGATTGATCTGCATGATGCCATTGAAGCTGAGTTGGGTGAGTTTGGCGAGTTGGCCAGCGTGCGGCCTAGCGGATCGAAGGCCGCCGACAACCTGCTGCGCGTCGCCGGCATCCTGGCAGTTGTGGAGGAGAGCAGCGTCGTGGAGGTCGATCATATCCAACGCGCCTCTGCTTTAGTCGGTTACTACCTCACCGAGATCCAACGCCTGACCGAGCAGGAACCGGTGTGCAGGGTTAAGGAGGAGGCGGACCGCCTGCTGCGCTGGCTGCAGGTCAAGGAGTGGAAGCGCTTCAGTATTCGGGAGCTGAATCGCAACGGTCCCCGCTTTGCCCGCAAGAGCAGCCGTCATGCCGCCCAGTTGCTGGTGGAGTTGATTGATCATCAGTGGTTGATCACCGATGGTCAAACCTTCGAGGTGCGCCATGTTCAATCTTGATGAAGCGCTGCGTAACCATCTGGCTCAGCGCCAAAAGGAGCCGAAAGCGCGGTTTGTCGCCGCGAGTGTCGCCACTTTGTCGCCACGTTCAAAGGCAGACAAGGCAAGGGTTGTCGCCGCTGTCGCCGCTGTCGCCGATGTCGCCACCCTCCGAAAAACGATCACCTCGACGACAGCCATCATCCAATGGTTGAAAGAGGAGGGCGCGCATCTCTACGTCACCGACAACACGCTGTGTTTTCGCCCGACTGATTGGGCCCAGTTCGCGATCGTGAGTGCGCACTGGCGAGCCCTTTTGCGTGATCTCGCCGCGGTCGATCAGGACCAGAAAAATGGCTCGGGTCGGTAATCGAGCGGGGCGCAATTTCGGCTTCGGTCGCCAGCTCAGCTATGCCGGACCGCAAGCCCTGAAAGATCTGTTTGGTGGCGGTCATTTTGCGACCGTCAAAGCCCATAGCGATCGCTGGCAGGCATTCGTGCAATGGTGTCGATCCGATAAAGGACCAGGACTCAATGACGCGCGACAGATCGACCGTGACATCCTCATGCGCTACGCCACTTATGTGCGTGAGCAGGTTGATCAGGGCAACGTCGGCATCGCCACCGCGCAAAACCGCCTGTCCAGCGTGAACCGAACGATGGCCGCGCTGCGCGGTGATCAGTACGTCAAAATCCCCAGTCCGAGCAAGGCGCTAGGCCTACAGCGTTCAAGCGTGCGTAGTGAGGCACCGCAAGGCCAAGACCGTGTGCAAGTCAGACTGATTGCGCAAACGCTGTCAGAGCGACAGCAATCGAGGGTGAGTGCCATTGTGCTCTTAGCTCGGGAGACCGGCATGCGCCTGCGTGAAGCGATCTTGGCGGACCTGCCACGGCTGCAACGAGAGGCTCAACGACTGGGCAAGATCAACATCCAGGAAGGCACCAAGGGCGGTCGATCAGGTACATCGGCACCGCGTTGGATTGCGGTCACGGATCAAGTTCGTGGCGCCCTGGATAGAGCCAGTGAGGTCTCACCCAGTGGCAGTCGGAATTTGTTGGCGCCCGACGAAAGCTACAAAGACTTCATGCAGACAGTCGTGCGACCGGCGCGGGACCTCCTGCATGAGCATGGATTAAAAGGCTTTCATGAGCTGCGGGCGGCTTACGCCTGTGAGCGCTATGAACAACTGACCGGCTTCTCCGCGCCCATCAATGGCGGTCGTGGTCATCGAGAGGATCGAGCACTCGATCAGCGTGCACGCCAGCAGATCAGCCACGAGTTGGGGCATAACCGCATCGACGTGGTGAGTGCCTACGTCGGAGGTCGTCGATGAAAGCCGAGTTCGATATGGCGTTGTTTCTGAGTCCGGTGCTCAAAGGTGCGCATGCCACGCGGCAGCGGCACATCAGGCAAGCAGAAAGGATGCAAGAGGTAATTCGTGAGCGCTGGAGTTGCGCAACGCCCTGGTCCTGGAAGGAAAAGCACACCAGATGGTTTTTAGAGCACTGTCTGCGTTGCTCTGCGCCAGCGACTGTTTACTACTACGAATTAACAGCAGGGTTGATTCGTCGAAGATGTGAAGGCCGTTCAGCTGACTATCAGCTCAATATGGATAAGCGCTCCCCAAACCATAACGGTAAATAAGCCAAATACTCTGCTTCAAGCTGACTCTCCCAGGGCCCTCTACGGAAGTGCTTCGTTGGGTTGAGGGGTAGGAGATCGCTGTTTGTAAGGAATTATAAGCGGGGCGGTAGGAGTGCTAATCAGCCATGAAAATACGGTCGGTACCTAGCAATCTCGCGATTGATCCGCATAAAAGCCCCTCGGGACTGACACCGCCGATGGTGACGCTAGAGGCGTTACTGATTTTGTATTTTTACGGTCTGGAAGGTTGTCGCCTACTTTTGTCTCGAAACGCTGAAATGGGCTCCATCAAGGTTTACATAGGATGCAGGTTATAGAAACAACGCTCTCACGAGGGGATTCATCCAGTCCTTGAGTTGCTCGGGCAGCGGGTCGATACAACCTGACATCGGGCTAAATTGAGCCTCATAGGGGGATGTGGGTTGTCGACAAGACCTGGCGCAACCCCATGAACGAGCGAATCTGGCGAACCCCGGGCAGGTAAAGCAATTGCTCCGCGTGGAGCCGGTTGAAACTGTTGCTGTCCTTGGTTCGTATCAACATGAAGTAGTCGAATTCCCCCGTCACCACATGGCATTCCATGCAGCCGGACACCTTTTGCGCCGCGGCTTCGAAGGCTGCGAAGGATTCCGGCGTCGAGCGGTCCAGTACCACGCCGATCAACACCACCATCCCTGCATCGAGCGCTTGATTGTCCAGCAACGCGACAATGCCCTTGATCAGGCCCGCCTGCTTGAGGCGTTCGACTCGTCGCAGGCAGGCCGGCGCGCTCAGTTTCACCTTCTCGGCGAGCGCCACATTGGAGATAGAGGCGTCTCGCTGCAGGGTCTTGAGAATGGCGCGGTCGGTCCGGTCCAGCGGGTGCGGCTCCGCACCTGAAGTGCCGGGTTTCTTGTGATTATTTGTTGCGCTCATATTGGTTTCTACACAATAAAAATATGTTTTAAGTAGTGATCGATGATTTATGTTTCTTTAATGGATTGAAACTTGCAACACATATTTTCAGCTTTGTTCTTAATATTGAACTCGTCGGAGCCCCTCTGAAAGAACCTGGAACGCAGCCTTTTTGCCTTTCGGTCTGGCGCTTGGATATCCAATAAACAAGGAGCAGAGTCATGAACCTGAATCGTTTTAAACGTTATCCGCTGACCTTCGGTCCTTCTCCGATCACGCCCTTGAAACGCCTCAGCGAACACCTGGGCGGCAAGGTCGAGTTGTATGCCAAACGTGAAGACTGCAACAGTGGCCTGGCCTTCGGCGGCAACAAGACGCGCAAGCTCGAATACCTGATTCCCGAGGCACTCGAACAGGGCTGCGACACCCTGGTCTCCATCGGCGGGATCCAGTCGAACCAGACCCGGCAGGTCGCCGCCGTCGCTGCCCACCTCGGCATGAAGTGTGTGCTGGTGCAGGAAAATTGGGTGAACTACTCCGACGCCGTGTATGACCGGGTCGGCAATATCGAGATGTCCCGCATCATGGGTGCGGACGTACGACTGGACGCTGCAGGGTTCGACATCGGTATTCGGCCCAGCTGGGAGAAGGCCATGAACGACGTGGTGGAACGGGGTGGCAAGCCGTTCCCGATACCGGCGGGTTGTTCCGAACATCCCTACGGCGGGCTCGGGTTCGTCGGCTTTGCCGAGGAAGTGCGGGAGCAGGAAAAACAACTGGGGTTCAAGTTCGATTACATCGTGGTCTGCTCCGTCACCGGCAGTACCCAGGCCGGCATGGTCGTCGGTTTCGCCGCGGACGGCCGTTCGAAGAACGTTATCGGCATTGATGCCTCGGCCAAGCCCGAGAAAACCAAGGCACAGATCCTGCGTATCGCCCGGCACACCGCTGAGCTGGTGGAACTGGGTCGTGAGATCACCGAAGACGACGTGGTGCTCGATACACGCTTCGCCTACCCGGAATATGGTTTGCCCAACGAAGGTACGCTGGAAGCCATTCGTCTGTGCGGTAGCCTTGAAGGTGTGTTGACCGACCCAGTGTATGAAGGCAAATCCATGCACGGGATGATCGAAATGGTCCGCCGTGGCGAGTTCCCCGAAGGCTCGAAAGTGCTTTACGCACACCTGGGCGGGGCACCTGCGCTGAACGCCTACAGTTTCCTGTTCCGCAACGGCTGATTAACGCCAATAACCTGTAGGCGCGAGCTTGCTCACGAAGCGGTGGGTTAGTCGGCATCAATGTTGAATGTCACGGCCACATCGTCGGATCACCGCCCGGAGCAAGCTGCTCCTACCAAACTGCCGGGAGTACCACCATGCATGCGATATCGCAATCCGCAGTCTGGATCAAGGAGCCTTCGGCGGATGCCGGAGTGGTCATCGTGACCAGCGCCGCGTTGCCCAAATACATGATCGACAAGCTGCACGTGGCGATAGATGACTGGGACCAGGTGGCTTATCTAGCCGTCAAGCAATCCGAGGAGTTGATGGTCGACTGGTTGCGGGTCGGGTCTAGCCCGGAGCAATCTGCTGGGGGCTACGCGTGTTATGCCAGCCACCTGTTGCGCTCCGTCTCCCACGGCAGTTTTTTACTGGATGTCGAAGTCGGCACGGTTCCCGGCTTGACCTGGCTGGGGTCCGTGCGCGGTCACCCGTTGCGCGTCGTCGAACTGGGAACGATAGCCTCATCCACCGCAGCGATGGATCAACAGGTAGAACAAGTGCTTTCGGCGACCCGCCGTCTGGCGAAAAGCGTGCTGCAGGCGCGCGGCGTCATTTAGCCAGTGTCCTCGCCAATTCGCCTGTTGAATCAACCACTCCAAACAACAAAGGCAACGCCTATGAGCCAAGCTGCCGACTGTCATACCAACGCCCTGAAGTGGATGCGCGAGCCTTCAAATTGCACACGTATCGTGGTCATCGCGTGCGGGCTTGATAGCGATCATATTGACTTGATCCATCAGGGTTTCAGCTGTTTTGACAATGTGGCACTGATCCATGTCGATGCTGTGAACACGATGCCTGGCCAGCTCGCTGAAGTGCGAGTGGCCAAGGGTGACTACTGTTTTGTCGTGCTCGGTGAACTGGATGAGCGTTTATTGCACGACCTTTCCATTGGTCAGCCCTGCATCTACCCGATTGCTTCAGACGGGGCGGCCGAACGTTCGGTCATTGCGGCAGTAGAACAGGTGAAAAGCCTCGCCCGAGTGAACCGTTCGCACCACCTTGAAGTGTTATCCGACACCTGCAGGAGTTGCTCATGAGCCCGTCCGATATCCAGACCCAATTGCCGGGCCAGACAGCTGAAGATGCACAGGAAATGGCCGAGTGGCGGGAGGCGTTGCTGTCCGTCATTGCCCACGGCGGCACGGTCCGGGCAAAACAGATCCTCGACATGCTGGTGGCCGTGGCCAGCACTTCCGAGATCGGTTGGCGGCCCAGCCACGGCACGCCCTATATCAATACGATCAGCGTCGAGCAGCAGCCGGTGTTTCCGGGCGACCTGGCGCTGGAAGAGCGACTGGCTTCGATCATGCGCTGGAACGCGCTGGTCATGGTCGCCAGAGCCAACCAGGCCTATGGGGAACTGGGCGGCCACATCGCCAGTTACGCCAGCGCCGCCGATTTGTTTGAAGTGGGCTTCAACCATTTTTTCAAGGCGCGCACCGACACTCGCGGCGGTGATCTGGTGTTTTACCAGCCGCACTCGGCACCGGGCGTTTATGCGCGGGCCTTTCTGGAAGGGCGCCTCGAGGAGCAGGATCTGCAACATTATCGGCAAGAGATCGGCGCGCGCGCCAATGGCGCCCGGGGTTTGTCGAGTTACCCGCACCCGTGGTTGATGCCGGACTTCTGGCAGTTCCCGACGGGCTCGATGGGCATCGGTCCGATCAGCTCGATCTACCAGGCGCGTTTCATGCGTTACCTGGAGCACCGCGGCCTGCAAAATACCTCGGGGCGGACCGTCTGGGGGGTGTTTGGCGACGGTGAAATGGATGAGCCGGAAAGCATGTCGGCGCTGACCCTGGCGGCGCGTGAAGGGCTGGATAATCTGGTGTGGGTGGTCAACTGCAACCTTCAGCGCCTGGACGGTCCGGTGCGTGGCAACGGTCGCATCATCGATGAGCTGGAGGCGCTGTTCGGCGGGGCCGGCTGGAACGTCATCAAACTGGTCTGGGGCTCCGACTGGGACGGATTGTTTGCCCGGGATAAAGACGGCGCGCTGGTCCGGGCATTGTCGGCAACGGTCGATGGCCAGTTCCAGACGTTCGCGGCCAAGGATGGGCGCTTCAACCGTGAGCATTTCTTTGGCCAGAACGAAGCCCTGGCGCATTTGGCTCAAGGCCTGACCGACGAGCAGATCGACCGCCTCAAACGCGGTGGTCATGACCTGGTGAAAATCTTTGCCGCGTATCAAAGCGCAATGCTCGAGGGCAAGAAGCCTACGGTGATTCTGGCGCAAACCAAGAAAGGCTTCGGCATGGGCGACGCCGGGCAGGGCAAGATGACCGTGCACCAGCAGAAGAAACTCGACAAGGACGCCTTGATCGCCTTCCGCAACCGCTTCAATTTGCCGCTGACCGATGAACAGGCGACCTCGCTGAGCTTCTTCAAACCTGCTACCGACAGCGCGGAAATGCGTTACCTGCACGAACGTCGCCGGGCGTTGGGCGGGTACATGCCGTCGCGGCCCACCACTTCGGCGTCGTTGGTTGTGCCTGACGTCAACAGCTACGCCGGGTTTGCCATCACCGCCGAAGGCAAGGAAATGTCCACCACCATGGCCTTCGTGCGGATGCTCAGCGGTTTGCTGCGGGACAAGCAACTGGGGCCGCGCATCGTGCCGATCGTGGCGGATGAAGCGCGTACCTTCGGCATGGCCAGCCTGTTCAAGCAGATCGGCATCTACTCCAGCGTGGGGCAGCGTTATGAGCCGGAGGACATTGGTTCTATCCTGAGTTATCGAGAAGCCCTGGACGGGCAGATTCTCGAAGAGGGCATCAGCGAGGCCGGCGCCATCAGCTCCTGGGTGGCTGCCGCGACCAGCTACTCGGTGCATGGCCTGCCGATGTTGCCGTTCTACATCTATTACTCGATGTTCGGCTTCCAGCGCATCGGCGACCTGATCTGGGCAGCGGCAGATCAGCGTGCTCGCGGGTTCCTGCTCGGCGCCACCGCGGGGCGCACGACCCTGGGCGGCGAAGGTTTGCAACACCAGGACGGCAACAGCCATTTGATGGCGTCGATGGTGCCCAATTGCCGTGCCTACGACCCGGCGTTCGCCAGTGAGTTTGCGGTGATTCTGGACCACGGCATGCGCCAGATGCTGGAGCGTCAGGTCGACGAGTTTTACTACGTCACGTTGATGAACGAGAACTACCCGCAGCCGAATCTTCCCGAAGGTGTCGAGCAGGCGATTATCAAGGGCATGTACCTGTTCGCCCGACATGAAGTCGAAGACGCGAGCGGCAGCGTTCAGCTGTTGGGCTCCGGCACGATCCTGCGGGAGGTGATCGCGGCGGCCGAGTTGTTGGCCCGCGACTGGAACATCGACAGCGAAGTCTGGAGCGTCACCAGCTTCACCGAGCTGGCCCGGGATGCCCGGGAAGTGGAACGCTGGAACCGCCTGCACCCCGGACAAACCGCTCGGCACAGTCATGTTCAGGAGTCGCTCAACGACACGGCGCCGATCATTGCCTGCACCGATTACGTGCGCGCCTTGCCCCAGTTGATCGCCAGTTATCTCGATGCCCGTTACACCGTGCTCGGCACCGACGGCTTTGGTCGCAGTGATACCCGCAACCAGCTGCGCAGGTTCTTCGAAGTGGACCGCCATCAGGTCGTCTTGAGCGCACTGACTGCACTGGTGCATGAGGGGCATCTGGACGCCAGTGTCTGTGCCGAGGCGATTGAGCGCTACGCCATTGACGTTGACGCAGTAGTCCCTTGGGACGCTTGAAACCGGCTTCAGACAGAATCGAATTTTTAGGAAACGGTTATGAAGAATGTGCATGAAGTTCGAATGCCCGACATCGGCGATGCCAAGGATGTCGGTGTCATTGAAATCCTGGTCAAGGCGGGCAATGCGGTAGTCGAAGGGCAGCCCCTGATCATCGTCGAGACCGACAAGGCGTCCATGGAGATTCCTTCGCCGCAAGCGGGCGTGTTGCAATCATTGGCGGTCAAGCTGGATGACAAGGTCAGCGAAGGATCGTCGATTGCCTTTATCGAGATTGATCGGCCATTGTCAGTGCTTCCACAACCGGATATCGCACCTGTAGCCGAAGCTGTTGCAACCTGCGCCGAACCCGAGCGGGTCGTTGCGACACCATCGCCAACTGAAACCAATGGTTCACTAACGGACTTGCCGCTGGCATCGCCCTCGGTGCGTAAGTTCTCTCGGGAACTGGGTGTTTCACTCAAGGCCATTCAGGGCACGGGAGCGCGTCATCGCATCACTAAGGATGATGTCCTGGCCCATGTAAAAGGGGCTCTGACCGCCCAGGCGCCGGCGGCCAATGCTCAGCCGTTGGGTGGTTTATTACCTTGGCCGGTGGTTGATTTCGCCAAATATGGGCCGGTGGAAAGCAAGGCGCTGTCCCGGATCAAGACAATCAGTGGCGCTAACTTACACCGCAATTGGGTGATGATTCCTCACGTTACCAATCATGACGATGCGGATATCACATTGCTGGAACAGTTCCGTGTGCAGATGAACCAGGAAAAAGCACAAGGCGGAATAAAGATCACGTTGCTGGCCTTGTTGATGAAAGCCTGTGCGGCGGCGCTGAAAAAGTTTCCGGAGTTCAATGCCAGCCTCAATGGCGACGAACTGGTGTTTAAGCGTTACTTCCATATCGGGTTTGCCGCCGATACGCCGCAGGGGTTGGTCGTTCCTGTGATCAAGGATGTAGACCAGAAAGGCGTGCTGGCGATTGCGCGGGAAATGTCAGCGCTTGCTGAGAAGGCTCGTGCAGGTAAGTTGAGCGTTAGCGATATGAGTGGCGGCTGCTTTTCCATCTCATCGTTGGGCGGGATTGGCGGGACCTATTTCACGCCGATCATCAATGCGCCCGAGGTCGCCATATTGGGGGTGGGTAAAAGCAGGGAAAGACTGGCGATGGAAGATGGGCAAGTGGTCACGCGGAACATTCTGCCATTGAGCCTGAGCTGGGATCATCGCGTGATCGATGGCGCCGCCGCCGGGCGTTTCAATGCCTATCTGGGCAGTGTGCTGGCGGATTACCGCAGGCTTGTTTTGTAGTCTGAAAGTGACGGTTTGGTTGAGCCGTTTATAGATTTTTCGTTTGTCATCGCGTTGATCTACGAGGCGCTGTAAATCACCCCCTGTTGCGATGCTCATCATCTGGAAGGTACGGATAAATTGGTGGATGTTTTCCCGCGACCGCAAATCAGAATGTGGCGGATCATCCTCATGTCTCCATCAATTGGGATGATGTTACCGTTGCGCTTTGGTCACGCCCCGGTGTGGTGTGGACGTGGGTAAACTCATCGGCGTGGCGGCGGCGACGGAAACTTCCCCGGCAAGTCGAGGGTGTGCAGGCATTCTTGAAGGATACCGTGACGAACGCCGTGTTCTGGCCTCGGGTGACAAACAGTGCCGTCAGTGCATTGGCCACACGGTATTCGGCGCGGTGTCCCCCGTTGGGTCAGTAGGCTGTTGCACGCATCCAGGACGCGTTGCATACGCAGAAGCATGGTGCGCAAGGTCCCGATGGATTCTTATGCTGGCGATACGTTACGCCTCCAGGCTTGAGCGCTTATCGCCATCTAGGGCGTTGAAGGAGTAGTCCACCAATTCCGGACAGTAGCGTTGGACCCTTGGAATCGTCATGACCATGCGCTCTTACAGTCGGATGCTCGAATGTCATCTCGTCGGTAAACACTGGATCTTGTCGCTTGTCCGGGGTTGTTGAGTCCGCGTTATGGCGCTGGGTTAATCAGTTCCTGCTCGTTCATGTTGGCGTGCGATCTTATCTCGTCGGTGGTATGCCATCAGGTGATGATGTCAACCTTCAACGCCGGGGCGTGACTGCGTGAACACCCTATCCCCGGCGATTCGTAGAGACCCATTAGCTCAACTGCTCTCGCCGATAGCCAGAATGGTCGCCACCAAGGCCAGCGCGCGAGGCACCAGCGTGTCCAGTTCCAGATATTCACGATCGGTGTGGACCTTGCCACCAACCGGCCCGAGGCCACACAGGGTTGGAATGCCCAGGCTGGCGGTGAATCCGGAGTCGGCGCAACCGCCGGTGAATTCGCCTTCGACGCTGAAACCCAGCGCCAGCGCTTTTTGTTGGTAGATGTGCAGCAGCCGTTCGCTGTGATGGGCTTCCATCGGTAGAAAGGTCGTCGCTTCCTTGAGGATGGCGCTGGTGCCGATCAGTTCTTCTTCTGCGACGATGGCCTGGATTGCGGTAAAGATCTGATCCCAGTGCTTGAGTTCGATGAAGCGCACGTCCAGTCGGGCGGAGGCGCTAGGCGCGACGGTGTTGCTGGACGTGCCACCGGATATCAGGCCAACGTTAGTGGTGATGCCTGCCGGGTAATCGGTCAAGGCATGGAGCTTGACGATCTTGCGTGCCAGGGCCTCGATGGCGCTGGCTCCGTCGGCATGGTTGACCCCGGCATGCGCCGCGCGGCCGCTGACTTCGATGATCAGCGTGGCACCGCCTTTGCGTGCGCTGACCACGTTACCGCTGGCCCGGCCGGGTTCGGTATTGAGCACGGCGCGGGCGGCACGGGCTGCGTTTTCGATATGGGTTCTGGCGCTGCCGGAGCCGATTTCTTCGTCACCGGTGTACAGAACCTGCACCGGACAGGGCAACTGACCGGCGCGCTTGAGTGCCATGAGGGCGAAGCAATTGAGCACCAAGCCGCCTTTCATGTCGGCGACGCCGGGGCCATAGGCGAGATTGGCGTCGCGGCTGTAGCCGCGAGTCGTGGTGGTGCCTTTGGGGAACACTGTGTCGCGATGGCCCAGCAACAGCACCGGCTTTCCAGATGCGCCTGGCACTTCGGCGAGTATCACGTCGCCAAAACCATCGACCGGCATGCGCTTGAGCAGGATGCCGTCAGCTTCCAGTTCAGCCTCGAGCAGCGCGCCCACAGCGTCGACGCCCGCCTTGTCATAGCTGTTGGAGTCGGTGTCGACGATACGCTGTAGCAGCGCTTCCATGGCTTGGCGCTGGTCAGCAAGCCAGTCCAGCGCCTGTTGTGGCGTGGCGTTCATTGCGCCTGCTCCCGTAACTGATGTTCCTGAGTCAGGCGTGCCGCGTCGTTGCCCAGGTCCCAGAATAGTCCGGCCATGATTTGCAGGCTTTCCTTGACCACCGGTGCCAGCAAGTGCTCGTTCGGCGCATGTTGTGAGCATGCCGGGTACGAGTGCGGCACCCACAATGTTGGCAGGCCGAGCACGTCCGCGAACACGTCGTTGGGCAGCGAGCCACCGAGGTTTGGCAGCAGCGCAGGTTTTTTGCCGGTGGTCTGTGCCAAGGAGCTGAGCGCCCAATTGACCCATGGGCTTTGCGGGTCTAGCCGAGTGGCATGCATCACATCGATGCGGCTTTGCTTGATCTCGACATTGCTGAAACCATGAGCATCCAGGTGGGTGCGCACAGCCGGGATAAAGGTCGTGTAGTCGCTGTTCACCACGAAGCGGATATGGCAGTGGGCGTTGGCCTTACCGGGGATCGCATGCACGGGGGCGTCCGGGTTGCCGGTCTTGAAGGCGATGACGTCGAGGGTGTTCCAGCCGAACACCTTTTCGCTCAGCGAGAGCTCCGGATTACCCCAGTTGGCGTCGATTTCCGGATCGCCCGGTCCGCCACCGACGTCAATATCGGCCAGTGCCTGCCGAACCGGCTCCGGCAGTGTCTCGGGCATCAGCCCCGCAACTTTCACCCGACCGTGTTCATCGACCATGCTTGCGATGGCATTGGCCAGAATGATGCCAGGGTTAGCCAGCAACCCGCCCCAGTTGCCAGAGTGATGAGCGCCTTCGCGCAAATTGACCACCAGCTCGAAGTTGAACACCCCACGTGAGCCAAGAAAAATCGTCGGTCGTGATGCCGACAGGCGCGGGCCGTCCGAGGCGATGAAAATATCCGCCGCGAGCTCTTTACTGTGCGCGGCACAGAATGCATTCAAGCCCGGCGAGCCTTCTTCTTCGCCCATTTCCAGCAGCAGTTTGACGTTGAAACCCAGCTTGCCGTCGCGAGCCTTGAGCGTTTGCTCCAGCGCGGTCAGGTTGATCAGGTGCTGGCCTTTGTTATCCGCCGTGCCGCGGCCGTACCAGCGATCGCCTTCGACAGTGACTTGCCACGGCGACAGGCCTTCACGCCATTGCGCTTCATAGCCCCGCACCACATCACCGTGGCCGTAGCTGAGCACGGTTGGCAGTTCTGGATGTTCAATGCGTGTGGCGATCATGAAGGGGCCGCGCTCTGCCACCGGGTTGTCATAGATCTTGACGCTGAAGCCCATCGCCTCGACATGCGGGGTGATGAAGTCATTGAGGTAGCGATGCAACTCGGGCTGGCTGTCCGTTGCCTGGCTTTCGGTGTGCAAGGCGACGCTACGTTCGAGCAGATTGAAAAATGCGCCGTTGTCAAATTGCTCTGTGGTGTTGCTGATGGCCAGTGAACGACTCATGAGTGGACAAGCTCCAGTGTTTGGGCAGGATTGTCGTGAAGGTGGCAACGCACGTTGCCGCCGATAAGCGGACCATTGGCCGGGTAGGCCGTTTTGCAGGGGGCGAAGCAGTTCGGGCAGCGCGGATGGAAGGCGCAACCGGACGGCGGTGACATCGGATTGGGGAAGGTGCCGTGCAGGCCGATTTCGGGAATGCCCAGGCGTGGATCGGGCGTGAGCACCGAATCCAGCAAGGCGCGGGTATAAGGGTGGCCGGGTTTAGCGAACAACGATTCGCGAGTGCGTTCTTCGACGATGCGCCCCAGATACATCACCGCGACCCGGTCGGCGAGGTGTTCGATGACCGCCAGGTTATGGCTGATCAGTAGATAGGTCAGGCCGAATTCGCGCTTGAGGTCTTGCAGCAGGTTGAGAATCTGCGCCTGCACCGAAACGTCCAGCGCCGAGGTGGGTTCGTCGCAGATCAACACGTCAGGGCGCATGATCAACGCCCGGGCAATGGCCACCCGTTGCCGCTGGCCGCCGGAAAGTTGGCTCGGATAGCTGTCGATGACCCGTTTGGGCAGGCCGACCACCTCGAGCATCTCTTCGGTCTTCTTGCGCCGCTCGGCGGTGCTGCCGATGTCATGCACGATCAGCGGCAGGGTAACGATTTCGCGCAGTGTCTTGCGTGGGTTCAGCGAGGAATACGGGTCCTGGAATATCGGCTGAATGTGCCGGGACATTTCCTTACGATCAGTCGCCGCCAGATGTTTGCCATTGACCAGCACATCGCCGCTGGTAGGCGGCAAGAGACCGAGCAGCATCTTTGCCAGGGTACTTTTTCCGCAACCGGACTCGCCTACCAGACCGAGGGTCTCGCCACGCATCAGGCGCAGGGAAACGCCATCTACGGCCTTCAGGGTGGCGGCGGGTTTGAAAAAGCCCTTGTTGATCCGAAACTCGCGACGGATGTCACACAGCTCCAAAGTGATGTCTTTTTTCATGACCATGCACTCTCCTGAAGGCGAATCGGTGCGGGGTCCGGTGCGGCGAACAGGCAGCGCGCCATGTGTCCGTCCTGTTCGACTTCGGGGATGTTTTGCGCGCAGGCCGGTATCGCCTGACCGCAACGATTGCGGAACGCACAACCTTGCTGTTCGCCTACCAGACTCGGCACCAGGCCTGGAATCGAACCCAGCGCCTCACCCGGTTTGGTCCGACCAGGGATTGGAATACTGGCCAGCAGACCACGGGTGTACGGATGCTGTGGGTTCTCGAACAGTTGCAGGGCAGGGGCGGTTTCGACGATCTCCCCGGCATACATCACTGCGATCCGATCGGCGATCCGTGCCACCAGCCCAAGGTCGTGGGTGATGAAGATCACCGCCAGGCCGAGTTCTTTCTGAATGTCGCGGATCAAGCGCAGGATCTGCGCTTGAATGGTCACGTCCAGTGCCGTGGTTGGCTCATCAGCGATGATCAGGTCCGGTTCGCACATCAACGCCATGGCGATGATCACCCGCTGGCGCAAACCGCCAGAAAGTTGATGCGGATACTGACGCAAGCGCTCGGTGGCATTGCTGATACCGACTTTCTCCAGCATCTGCGCGGCGCGAGCTAGGGCATCCTTGCGTGACACCTTGCGATGCTGAGTCAGCACTTCGCTGAGCTGATCGCCAATGCTGTAGGCCGGGTTCAGCGAGGTCATCGGTTCCTGGAAGATCATCGCCAGACGGTTGCCGCGCAGGTCACACATGCGCCGTTCGCTAAGGCCGAGCATGTCGATACCGTCCAGAGTCAGCCGGGACGCGGTGCGTTTAGCCTTGCGTGGCAACAGGTCCATCAGCGCCAGCGAGGTCAGGGATTTACCGCAGCCGGATTCGCCGACGATGCACAGCATTTCACCGCGCTCGACTTCAAAATCCAGACCGCGCACGGCATGCAGCATGTCATCCGGCGTCGGGCTGTTGCCCATGGGGATGTCCACGCGCAGGTTTTCCACATGGAGTAGTGCCATGTTCGGTACTCCTCTATCAGTTGCGGCCGTCGGGCAGGATCAGATCGCGCAGGCCATCGCCGACCAGGTTGATGCCCAGCACCAGAATCATCAGGGCGACGCCGGGAATGGCGATGACCCATGGGGAAAAGAACATGTAGGGTTTGCCTTCAGCGATCATCAAACCCCAGGACGGCGTCGGCGGCTGTACGCCAACCCCGAGGAACGACAGTGCCGACTCCAGCAGGATCGCGTGGGCCATTTCCAGAGTCGCGACGACGATCAGCGCGCCGACCAGATTGGGCAGGATTTCACTGACCAGAATGCGCAGGGTCGAGCAGCCAAGAGCCTGGGCCGACGCCACATATTCAGCATCGCGAATCTGTTGCACCGAAGCCCTGACCACCACCGCGAAGCGATCCCATAACAGGCAGCCGAGCAGCACGATTACCACTTTCAGTGAGCCGCCCATCAGCGAGGCCGAGGCCAGCGCGACCATCACGACCGGCATCGCCAGTCGGGTGGTGATCAGGTAGCTGATAAACGCATCGACCTTGCCGCCGTAGTAACCAGCCAACAGCCCCATGACGGTGCCGATAAAGCCGGAAATCAGCGCCGCCGCAATGCCGATGAACAGCGAAATACGTGCGCCGTAGAGCAGTCGCGACAGGTAGTCACGGCCCAGCTTGTCGGTGCCGAGGACGTACTCCCAGGTGCCGTGGGCCATCCATACCGGCGGTTTCATGCGCAGCATCACGTCTTGCGCATAAGGGTCGTAAGGTGCCAGCCACGGCGCGAATAGTGCACCAGCGAAGATGATCAGCAACAACACCGCGCCGATGGCGAAACCACGATGACGAAAGCTCTTGCCAAGTACTCGGCTCAGGCTGCTCGGTGGTGGCAGGTAGTCATTGATCGCAAGGGTCGTGGGGGTGCTCATGTAAGCCTCCTAGCGCACGCGAATGCGCGGGTCGAGCAGTGCGTTGAGCACATCGGCCAGCAAGGTGAGGATGATGTAGATCACCGCAATCAGCAGGACCACGGCCTGTACCACCGGAAAGTCGTCACGGGCGATGGCGTCCCAGGCGAGTTGTCCGATGCCTTGCAGGGAGAACACGGTTTCGATCACCACCGAACCGCCGAGCATGAAGCCGAACTCCACCGCCGCCAGCGCGACTACCGGAATCAAGGCGTTGCGCAGTGCATGCTTGAACAACACGCGGGCAGGGCGCAGGCCCTTGGCGCGGGCGGTGCGGATGTAATCGGAACTGAGTACATCAAGCATGCCGGCGCGGGTCAGACGCATGATTGCCGGAGTCGCGTAGTAGCCCAAGGCAATGGCCGGCATGACGAAGTGCAGCATGGTCGAGTTGCCGGACACCGGCAGCCACTTGAGCGTCACCGCGAACACCACGATCAACATCAGCGCAAACCAGAAACTTGGCATTGCCTGACCCAGCACCGCAATGCTCAAGGCCAGTCGGTCAACCCAGGTGTCGCGTTTGACCGCCGCCAGCACGCCCAGTGGAATCGCCACCAGCAAGGCGATACCCAGCGCCATGGCACCTAACCCGAGGGTAATCGGCAAGCGGCTGGCGACGAGGTTGTAGACCGACTCCTGAAAGAAAAAAGAGTTGCCCAGGTCCAGCCGTAGCAAATCGCCCAGCCAGTTGAAGTACTGGGTCGGTAGCGGTTTGTTCAAACCGTACTGCACGCGGATCTGTTCGATCTGTTCGCTAGTGGCTTCCGGTCCGCCAATGGCCGTGGCCAGGTCGCCGGACAGATGCAAAAGAGAAAAGCTGATCACCGACACGGTAATGGCAACGCAAATAGCGATGCCCAGACGGCGCAGAAGGAATCCAAGCATGGCAAGTTTCCTCATATCCAATGGATGGCAGGTGTGAGGACGTGTCCGTGGTGCGGGTTAGTCCGCAAGCCACGGCACCTCTCGATCAATCCGCTCGGTTGCGGATTACTTCCAACTGGACTGAACGAAACGCGGCAGCTCATCCGGGTACGGCGTGAACGCGAGTTCGGAGGTGTAGGCGTAGTTCATCGAGTAGTTGAACAGCGGCGCCCAGTACGCCTGTTCGCTGATGCGCTGCAACGCCTTGCGGTAGTTGTCCTTGCGAAATTGCGGGTCGAGGGCGTTATCGGCGGCCTGCAACCAACCCTGGACTTGCGGATCTTTGATGTTGTCGTCCGGATTGCCCTTGAACCAGGTGCCGGCCGACGCCGAGGTGTCGAGGATCGAGAACGAGCCCCAGGCCTGAAACGACATCGGCACCTTGCCGCCACGTTGCTGATCGCGCAGGGCGGCGTACTTCAAGTAGCGTAGCTTGGCGTTGATGCCCACAGCGCGCAGGTTACCGATGATGGCTTCGACGTAATCACGGTCGCGATAAGCGAAGATTTCTGTCTCGAAGCCATTTGGGTAACCGGCTTCGGCGAGCAGCGCCTTGGCCTTGGTCGGGTCATAGTTGTAGACCGTGGCCGCGGTGGTATCGCAGCCGAACTGGCCTGGATAACAGGCAACCTGCAAGGGTTTGGCTTCGCCACCCACCAATTGCGTGGCCAGCGCATTGCGGTTGATCGCATAGTTGATGGCCTGACGCACCTTGAGGTTCTTCATCGGCGAGTTTTCCGTGGAGGTGCCCCGAGCATCAAGAATCAGGAAGCCGATGCGCATGGTTTCGCTGCTGGTCACGGTCAGGTTCGGCATGCCTTTGAGGTCGACTGCCTGATCCGAGGTCACACGCCAGGTCCAATCGACACCATCGGTCATCAACTCGGCCAGGCGGGTTTCTGCATCCGGGATCACCCGGAACGTGAGGTGGCCGATATGTGGCTTGCCTTGTGGGCTGTCCGAAAAGTAGTCCTTGTTGATCTCCATGGTCACGCCTTCGCCAGCCACCACCGACACGGCTTTATACGGCCCGGTACCAATTGGCTTGCGACTGAATTCGGCCAGGCCGACCTTCTCGAAGTACTGCTTGGGGAACATCGGAACGGCGTTGGACAGGTATTCCAGTGCCGGAGGGAAGGGCTTCTTCAAATACAGGCGGACGCTGTAGTCACCGGTCTTTTCGGCGCTCTTGATCCAGTCTACGTTTTGCACGGTAACGACTTTCGCTTCCGGCGACACCACGTAGTTGAGGGTGAACACCACGTCGTCGGCGGTGAAGGCGTCGCCGTTGTGAAATTTGACGCCTTTGCGCAGATCAAAGTCGATGGTGGTGTCGTCGACCTGTTTCCAGCTGGTGGCCAACATGGGTTTGTATTCGCCGCTCTTGGGATCGCGGTAGATCAGGTTGTCCCAGATCAGCCGGCCGAGAATCACACCTTCGCGTAAATCGTTGTGATAGGGGCTGATGTTTTCAGGCTCGCTGTCGGAAGCGTAAACCAGGGTGTCGTTGGCTTTACCGGCGTGAGCCGGAAAACTGCTGATGAGGCCCATCAGCGCAATACTGCAGGCGAAACCTTTGATGCCCATGCCGTCGTCTCCGTTGGCGAGAGTGGTTGAATCAAAGGGCAGCGAATCGCAAATGCGTAAAGGAGGATGAATAGGTCAGGTAATGTTTTTTTGGTCTGGACACGAATGTAGGGAAAGGCTATCAATGCCA
Source organism: Pseudomonas sp. GGS8 (assembly GCF_024168645.1). Lineage (NCBI taxonomy): Bacteria > Pseudomonadati > Pseudomonadota > Gammaproteobacteria > Pseudomonadales > Pseudomonadaceae > Pseudomonas > Pseudomonas sp. GGS8. Next base: position 3,879,844 of record NZ_JALJWF010000001.1, read on the forward strand.
CAAGAATAATATTTCGATACTTCCGTTGCCGAAAAGGCAATCCTTGGGGGCGCCGATGCAGCTGTATGGTGTGCAGTCCACGGCTCTGCGCTATTTTCTGGAAGTAGCGCGATGCGGATCGATCAGCGAAGCCTCGGTACGGCTGAATGTCGCGGCGTCAGCGGTGAGCCGACAAATCTCCAAGCTTGAGTTGGCCCTGGATGCCAGCCTGTTTGAGCGTCGTGCCCGTGGCATGGTGCTCAGCGAGGCGGGGGCGCGACTGGCGGCTTATGCGCGCAAGTCGCAGCTTGAGGCCGAGCAGGTGGTGCTGGAAATTACCGAGCTGCATGGCTTGCAACGGGGTCATGTGCATGTTGCCTGCTCGGAAGGATTTGCACTGGAATACATGCCCAGGAGCATTAGCGCGTTCAGGCGTGAGTATCAGGGCATTCATTTCACATTGGAGGTCTGTGCGCCTGCGGAAGCGACTGAGAAGGTTCGTTCTGGGGAAGCCGATCTGGCGATGACCTTCAGCCTGATGCCGCAAAAGGAAATCAAGGTCGAACATGTCCTGAGCGGGGCGATTTTTGCCGTGGTCTCCAATTCTCACCCCTTGGCCGGGCGTGAAGCGGTCAGCCTCGCCGAGTTGCAACCCTGGCCCATAGCGTTACCGAAGGCCGACACCACGATACGGCAACTGTTCGACATCTGTTGCGGTGTACAGGGGTTGTTGTTCGACCCGGTGTTGACCACTAATTACGTTGCCGCACTCTATAGCTTCGTCCGCGAAGAAGGTGTGATTAGCCTGGCCAGCGAAATGACCTTGCACAAACAGGTAGCGGACAAGCAGCTGCAATGCTTGCCGATCCTGGATGAAGGCATGCAGGCACGGCGCATCGAACTGCAAAGCATGGCTGGACGCAATTTACCGGCGGCGGTTTCTGCGTTCAGGGATTTTCTGATCGCTGAGCTGGCGAAGGCGAAGCGTCGTTGAAAAGACCAGGTTACTCGACGCTTCCGCCTTGTGGTCGCTCTAGCACCCAAATCAAACTCTACGAGTGGCTGCGAATAACTGTGGGCTTAACCATACGACGCAACAATGCGGAGCCTTCCCGTCCTCGTGGGCTTGGCCGAAAAAGCCCCAAGAGCGAGGCTTGCAACGGCGACAGGCGCCACATCTGTCGCCACGCTGCAGGCCAAGCACCACGCGGGTTGTCGCCGGTGTCGCCATCCTCCACTCGATAAACGAGGTGAGATGATGGCTTGAACATCTCGCTCCTCATTCAACAGTATTTGCTACCGGATGCCCGGAGGCATATCGCGCCCAATCCTCCATCAATATTCGCCGCTTTTCAAAAAGATCGCCACGTCGATAAGCCGCCTCTACCGCATTCTCTACTGTATGCGCGAGCGCCTGCTCACAGACCTCTCGAGGATGGTGAGTAACTTCACTAGCCCAATCCCTGAAAGTCGAGCGGAATCCATGCGTCGTGAGATCGTCCCGCTTCATCCGACGCAATGCCATCAACATCGCCATATTGCTCAGAGGACGCTTTTTGCGAGCCCCCGCAAATAGGTGATTGTTTCCTTCAACACGAGGAAGCCCTGTGAGTAAATCCAATGCCGCTTTTGATAGAGGCACCCGGTGTTCCTTACCTGCTTTCATCCTCAGCGCAGGAATGGTCCATACCCTTGCTGGCACATCAATCTCTGCCCACGTCGACTCAAGCACCTCACTGGTTCGGCAGGCAGTCAGGATGGTAAATCGCAATGCTTTAGAGCTAAGATCATCTGCTTTCTCAAGGGGCGCCATAAAGGCGGGAAGCTCTGTCCATGACATTGCTGCGTGATGCTTCACAGCACGCACTTTTGAGCGAGGTGGTAGCAGTTTGTCCAGGTGTCCACGCCATCGAGCGGGGTTTTCTCCATCGCGTAGCCCTCTGGCCTTTGCTGCATCGAGTACCAGTTCGATTCGGTTTCGCAAGCGGCTGGCAGTTTCGGGTATTGCTGTCCAAATCGGCTTGAGGATTTTCAACACATGCTCAATGCCTATTTCCTGCGTCGGAAGATCGCCTATGACCTTGAATGCATAAGTAGCCAGAGTGTTCTCCCACTGCTGAGCATGCTTGGCATTTTTCCAGCCCGTCCTGTGGGCAGCGATGTAGTCGAGTGCAACCTCTTTGAAAGTGGTTGCTTTGGCCCTGGCTGCATCCTGAGCTAAACGCTCGGCTTCTATTTCCAGTCGTTGCCGTTCCATCTCCTCATCCCGAGTGGTAAGAGGATCGACGCCTGATTTGCTCAGCTTTCTGGCTTCTGCTGCTTTCTCACGAGCTACCGCAAGGCTTACTTCGGGGTGCCCGCCCAGCCCCATGTCTCGGCTCTTGCCAGCAAGCTTGTAGCGGAAGATCCAACTTGCGCCACCGGTACGGCCGACTTTCAAGTAGAGGCCGTCACCATCATTGGTCATTCCAGGTAACCCGGATCTGACTATTTTCTCTACCGTTTTCGTCGTCAGGGATGCCATCAATCACCTCCTATTTGAAAGGCTGATGACTCAATCTAAATGAACTCCGGCCCATACTCCAGCCCATACCTTGGACCCTGGCTTCATGTAGCCACGCTTGGAACACCAAAGAAAAAAATCACTCAATCATCTGTTTTTATAGAAGTTTTATAAGAAACCTTAAAAGTCGCTGGACTTCTAAAAACACTAAAATAGCGGACTCCTTCACCGCCAAATTCGATATACACGAAACCCCTGATTTCGAGAGAAGTCAGGGGTTTTGTGGTTTCTGGCGTCTGGATTTTATGCATGGTGGTATCAGCGAAGGCGCTTCCGAAATTGATGTAGGACGATGGATAGGCGCGTGGGAAGCAATGCTGGAAAGCCAGATGGTTTGGGGGCTTTCATAGGTTTTGGCACCTCGCATGAGCCGCATCGGGAGGGGGTATTCGTTTTGCGCCTTTAAGGTACAAAATGACCCAAAGGGCAGCGCACACGACGCGCCCCATCATCCGGAACGGACGCACGCACGTTATGCAGGAATTCACCATGAAGCAGGCGGAGTTGGAAAAGGTTCACGTGGAAATCGTCAAGCTGATGGCTGAGCAGCGCAAGCTGAATGCCGAAGCGGGCAAGATGCCCCGTGAAACTTTTTGGTACCCGGTAGCTGTTGCGACTGGCTTAATCGGTACGGTGGCGACCGTCACTGCGGTGTTGATCAAGCTGCTCTACCCCCTGATTCTTTCGATGCCGTGAAAGGCTGATATCACCTCGCCTCGCGATCCGTTCGGTGCGAGTTTTTTGTGTATGAAGGGATTCATGAGCGATTTACTCGATTTCATCAGTGCGCTGTGCCAGGTATCCGATTGGACGCCATCACGCCCCAGGCGGGTATTTTCACGACGATTCGTGTTCTTTATGGTGCTTATAGCGGTATTCGAGTTGGTATTACTCAACCATTACTGGGGGTAATCCAGTTCCGGGCTTTTTGTTTTCATCACCTGACTAGCGAGGAATAATGCGCGCTTCTATGGACAAGGACATCTCATGATCACCACCACTACCCACACCATCGAAGGTCGGCAAATCACCGCGTACCTGGACATCGTCAGCGCCGAGTCGGTGCAGGGCGTTAACGTGATCCGCGACATGTTCGCCGGGATGCGGGATTTTTTTGGTGGGCGTTCTCAGACGTTGGAGCGGGCGTTGAAGGATGCGCGGATTCAGGCGACCGACGAGATCAAGGAGCGGGCGCGGGCACTTCAGGCGGATGCGGTGGTGGGGCTCGATTATGAGATCAGCATGCCGGCTGGAAAGGGTGGGATGGTGGTGGTGTTTGTCACCGGGACGGCGGTCAAGCTGAGGTAGGTCGGCGCGGTGCTGGCCATTCGTCGGGCATGTAACGATCTGAATCACAAGTCTGGGAATGACCGGCTAGTCTCAAAAACCAGGGTGGTCGATATTTTTCAGGCAAAAAGGGCTTGCCGGTATCGACCCGTTTTGAGAGGAGCGAAGATATGGCTGAGCCGTATATCGAAGACGACGGTGCAGAGTTTCCAATCAATGATTGCGTGCAGTGTGGTCAGACGGACTATGTGCCGAGCTTCGGCGAAGACCGTATCCAAATCAACAAAATCAAATCTGCAGTGCCTAGAACCCGAGGGCCGAAATCGAAATTTATGCCCAAGCTGGGGGCGCCCTCCAGGAAGTAAACCGATAACAGCACGAACCCCGCCATTGAGCGGGGTTTCTTGTTTCTGAAGGGCAGGAAAGGTGCCTCGATGGCAATGCCGAGAAATGTCCTACAACTTTGCGAGCACTGGTATTTTTTTCACAAACTTTTCACACCGGCCTACGTAGGCTCAACTCATCCGTTAGAAAGCAGTACCCTGGCCCGTCTCCCCAGCGGGCTTTTTTTTGCCTGTCATAAAACCTTTTGCATAAATGCTGTCCAACCGTCGCCAATGGCGAGGTTGTTCCGGTTTTGTGTCTGGACTTTACCTGCGCTAAAGCATTCAATCTCCGGCCTTTCCGTTCCCCTTTTTTTGAGGTTTTTGTTATGCGTTTGACACTGCCTGCTTTGGTTTTGGGCCTTTTGGTTGCTCAAGGTGCGATGGCTGCCGGTGACGGTACGGCCGCGCTCGGTGGTGGTCTGGGTGGTGCGTTGGGTAATGTGGTCGGCCAGAAAATGGGCGGCAGCACCGGCGCAGCGATTGGTGCTGGCGTAGCGGGTGCAGCCGGCAGCGCTGTTGCCGCACGTAAAGGCAGCCGCACCAAAGCGGCCATCGGCGGCGGTGTTGGCGCGGCGGGCGGTTCGATAATCGGCAACAGCCTGGGCGGCAAGACCGGCTCCACCATCGGCGCAGGCCTGGGTGGCGCATTGGGCGGTGGCGTGGGCAGCAACCTGTCCAAAAAGGGTCACTGATCCTGAAGATCCGCTGAAAAAGCCCGGCTTACATGCCGGGCTTTTTCGTTTTGGAACGTTTCTCCGGCATGTGGCTCAAATCTCATACAGTCGGTATTTGGTTTGCTGTACAACAGATGCAGATGCCAGGCTGAAGCCATCCGCGGCATGTTCTTTTCTCCAATGCGGAAATTAGAGGTGCATATCATGCGTTTGACATTGTCCACAGTGTTTTTAGGGCTTTTGGTCGCTCAGGGCGCAATGGCGGCCGGTAACGGCGACGCTGCAGTCGGCGGTGGTCTTGGCGGTGTGTTGGGCAACGTAGTCGGCGGGCAGTTGGGTGGCAGCACCGGGGCTGCGGTGGGCGCAGGCGTCGGCGGTGCGGCAGGCAGTGCGGTCGGTGCGCGCAAGGGCAGTCGCACAGAAGCGGCCGTCGGCGGTGGCCTCGGCGCGGCGGGTGGTTCGGTGATCGGCAACAGCCTGGGCGGCTCCACTGGTTCGGCCATTGGCGCGGGCGTGGGCGGCGCAGCCGGTGGCGCGGTGGGCAGCAGCATGGGGGATGACCGCGGCAGTTCGCATTCCGGTGGCGGCTACTACAAACACAAGCATAAAAATAAGTACAAGCATCGCTAACTCGATATCGAGTGTCAGTAAAAACCCGGCCGAGTGCCGGGTTTTTCGTTTCTATCGATAGGGCTCTGGAACGATTGGCCGTAGGACCTCTCGAACTTTATAGACACCCTGAACGTTGTGAGGCATGCCATGACTCCGGAAACCGAAGACAAGGAAGAAGAGGGCCCGATCAACGATCCCGGCAACGAAGATCCGGGGTCGCTGATGGATGACGCCACGGTGCCGCTCAACGATGCCGATGACGCAGGCGACGTCGGTAACCTGGAGAATGATGAGTATGACGAGGAAGACGACGAGTGATCGGGATTCGTGGGCGGGACGACCAATCGTCCTTCTGACCGAACCGCGTCTATTGAGTTGTCCTCGAAATATCAGGATCTGCTTTTCAGGTCCATTGAGAGGTGCGTTATGAAAGCTGATCCGAAAGACTCCGACATCGACGATACCCCCGAATACCCGCTGCCTTCACCCACCAACCCCTTGAGTCGCAATCAGCGCCCGCCCGACGATGACGACACTGCTGTGGAGCAAGTACCGGACGATGATGTGAAGCGCGGTAATGTGGAGGCCGACCCGGAAGACCCGGACATCGCCGGTGATGACGCCTCGGGCGAACCGAGCTGAAACCTGACGCACCGGTCGACAAGGGGGATGCCGCCTTACTCGGAAATGAATGGGGGTTCTTCGGATGGGAAAGCGCCGCCATGTACCCTTGGTGGTGGGAATAGCGGTGATGCCTACGGGAGTAGAACCAGCCCGGACGTGAGCCGGGCTATTGATGATCAGACCTTTTCTGATTCAATCCAGCATCTATAGAAAGATCGCTGTTCATTTGGATCGTTTGTTAGATTGTTATCATCATAATCAAAAATATAGACTATATCGGTGAGTGACGACGCTTTACCAAGTGTCAATTCATATGCTTTCAATCCAAGAGACATTTGTGATGACATGCTGGAGGTGTGTACGTTGATTTTTGATCCTTTGCAGAGAAATTGTATGTTGGGGTTGTCCTCTCTAACACGTGCAAAGCACCTATAAAAGTCACTGTCTGAATATGTTTTGTTAAAGCCATTTCTCATTATAAAAGTTATGGTTACGTCTTTGTTGTCGCATACGAGGTTGGCGATTTCCTTTATGCCATCAATGCTTACTGTTATTTCGATATTTATCATTTTTTTATTATCCTGTACGGATTTGGTATCGAATAGCCGAGCTCTCGGCCGTCATCTATAATTAGTGTGGCGCCAAGTACGTCGACATTTTCTATACGGTTAGCTATGGCTATCTCTTTTTCTGATCCGAAAAGATAAGCCTGTCCAAGCTCTTTCTGTAAGTCATGTCCATCTAGTTTTTGAAGAGTATAAAGGTAACCTACTTTTGTATGATATCCAGTGGCGAAAAGCTTGCCAACATCTCGCGATGGCGACGTGCTGATAAAGTTGCTGGGTGGGTTTTCACTGTCGATAGAGTGGAGCAATAGATCATTGCTTTTGCCTTTGCTTTTAAAACCATTTTGAAATACATCATCAGGCTCTCGTTCGTCCCCGCGATATAAGTAATCCTCTTCTCTCTTGGGGGACGGAGTTTTTGGCACCCCCTCATCAACCCCAACCTTACCCGCCGGATCCTCATCCCCAAACGACGGCTTCTTACACCCATCCCCCCCAGGGCACTCACTCAACCCCAACGGATCAACCCAACCCACCGGATTGCGCGTGTACTGATAGCCGTTTAACCCGCCTGCCAGCTTGCTCGGGTCCGGAGTCAGGTACCGCCCGACATCCGGATTGTAGTAGCGATGCCGGTTGTAATGCAGGCCGGTTTCCGCGTCGAAATACTGCCCTTGAAATCGCAACGGCTGATCGAGGACTTGATGGGTGTCGCGGTTGAGGCGGGTGAGGCGGCCATAGGCGGTGTATCGGGCGGCCCAGATGATGTCGCCACTGTAGTCGGTGAGTTCTTGTGGGGTGCCGAGGTGGTCGAGTTGGTAATAAAACGGGCAGGCCTTGCGCGGGCCTTTGCCGTCGAGCATGGCCAACGGGCGGAAGCTGCCAGGTTCATAGACATAGCTGCGGTGGTGCTCGCGACTGCTCTCAGCAACGAGGTGGTCACCCTGCCAGAAAAACTCGGTGGTTTTGCCGTCGACGGTTTTGGCGATGCGACGGCCGAAGGCGTCGTAGCGGTAACTTGAAAAACGACCGTCCGGCAACGTGACGCCGACCAGCCGATGCTGACAGTCATAGCGGTATTCGGTGACGAGTTTCTGCGCGGTGCCACGGCGCTCGCGGATCAGGTTGCCGAAGGTGTCGTAGTCGAAGTGGCGATCACCCTGCATCAACAGGCGATTGCCTTTGACAGTCGTCGGGCCGGGGCGGTCCTGCATCAGCAGGTTGCCGGCCGGGTCGTGGGCGTAGCTTTCCGGCTGCTGGTCGCGGGAGTGGCGGACGCGGATCAGTCGGTTGAGCGGGTAGTACTGATAGCTGCGCTGGCCATGACGGGTGTCGGCGATGCTGTCGAGATTGCCATTGAGGCTGTAGGCATAGTCGCGACGGTAGAGCGGATGTTGGTGTTGGCCGACGGCATGGGCCTTCAGCCGGCCCTGTTCGTCGTAGGCATATTCACTGAGTAGCAGACCTTGTTGGCGGTTTTGTTCGCGCCCCGTGAGGAACGTATGCGAGGTCAGTCGCGCGCCGTTGAGGTCGATAGCCGTCAGCGCACCACCCTTGGCGTGGTGGTAATCGAGTTTGCTGCCGTCCGGCAGGCGCAGGCGGTTGAGCTGGCCGCAGGCGTCGTAGGCATAACGCAGCGTGCCCCACCCCTGATGCTCGGTGATTAGGCGGTCCTGTTGGTCGTACTCGAACTCCAGCGGGTGATCGTGATCGTCGTCGACGCTGGTCAGTCGGCCCAGCGAGTCGTAGCAGTATTCAACCTTGATGCCATCGGGCAACGTTTTGACCAGCAACCGTCCGGCCGAATCCCGCTCATAAGCCGTCACCAGCTGCGAGCCGTCGTCGCCGAACTCGGTTTTCTCCAGCAGGTGGCCATTGAGGTCGTAGGCGTAGGCAGTGCGGCGGCCGTCGAAGCCGGTTTCCTGTCGGATCAATCCATTGGGCGTGTAGTCCAGCCGATAGTGTTCGCCGGATTCGTTTTCGATTTCCGTCAGCAGCAGCTGTGCGTTGTCGTAGCGGTACTGGAGCTGGGTGCCGTCCGGATTGATTCGGCGGCTGACCAGGTGCAGATCATCGGCGTATTCGTAGCGGGTGACGCGGCCCAGTTCATCGCGCTCGGCGGTGATCTTGCCGTAGGCGTTGTAGCTGAACCCGCGCGTGGCCCCGGTGGGCAACGTCGTCTGAATCAGTCGGCCAACGGCATCCCATAGGTACTGGGTGACCGCACCGTGTTCGTCCTGACGGGTAATCTGCCGTCCCAGCGCATCGTAGGAAAAGCGCCGCTGCCCACCGTCCGGCAAGGTCTCTTCGAGCAGCTGCCCCAAGGCATTCCAGACGAACACATGGCGACTGGTGTCCGGGTAGCGGATCGACAGCAAGCGCCCCTGAGGGTCGTAGTGATAATGGGTGACCTGGCCCTCCGAATCGGTCGCCTCGGTGACATCACCCTGGGCATTGCGCTGGTATTTCCACACCGCTTTACCGCGATAGCGCGCATGCAGGAAACCGTTGCGATACTCGTAGGCCGTTGTCTCGTCTTGCGGTGGAATCAGCGCCACCAACCGTCCGACGTCGTCATAACGGTATTCGGTGACAGCCCCCAACGGATCCTGCTCGGCCACCAGCCGCCCGCTGTCATCGTAGGTTTTGAGCAGCTCACCGCCGTCCATCCCGATCCGGCGCACCAGCCGCGCCCGGTCGTCGTGGACGTAAACCTCTTCGCTGCCGTCGATGTGCTGGACGGTGACGCTGCCCTGGCCATCCCAGGCATAACGAGCATCCATCTGCGCAAACGACGCCCAATGCCGGACACAGCGTGCCGACTTGCCGGACCGCTCCCACTCCCAGAAGAAACTCGCGCCACCGGCCAGCTGCCGCTGCAAAATTACGTGGTTGTCGTCGTAGTCGTAACGCTCGCTTTCCCCGACGGCATTGGTCGTTTCGATCAAGCGTTGGCGGGCGTCGTAGCGGTAGAAAACCAGCGTTTGCTCTGTGCGCCAGGCTTCACTCAAGTCCTCGCTGGGGTGCAACGACTGATATTCGACGGCGATGAGGTGCCTGCGCTCGTAGCACAACAGCAGCGAACGGCCAGCGCCGTTATCGAGGCGTTGAATGCGATCCTGGCGGTCGCGAGTGATGCGCAGCCGGTTGTCATAAGCATCACTGATCGTCGTCAGCCGACCGTTATGAAAGTGGTAGAACCGCGCTTCATCACCGGCCAGCGCGAGAATCAATTCCTCGGGCTCGGTCCCGAGGTAAATCGCTGCTCGTGACAGGCTGTTGTGGATGGCCGGGCGCTCGACGTTCGGCAGCGGAAACGTCGTACGACGGTTTTCATGGTCGATCCAGATGACCTGTTCATCACCCAGCTCCAAGCGCTGCGCCAGCGAATGGCTCCAGCCCCAGCCCAGCCCGCAATCGATCTCCACTGCGCTGGAGCGGTACAACCGGGTGAAGTCGAACGGCAGCAGTCCATCCAGCGCACCGTCGGTCAGGGTCAGCAGTTCTTCGCCGCTGACCATCGACACAGGACAGCCGTTGGTGCAGGTCAGTGCCGCGCAATCGGCGCTGTCGCCATTGGGGTTTTTCGCTTGATTCGGTACATCGTCGTGAGGTTCGTGACGGCCCAGCCGGGTCATGGCTGTGGACTTGTCGCGAGCAATCGCGACCGGATTGTCCACCCGCATAACCGGTGCGTCGCCGGGGCTGATTTGTAGCGCAACCGTCGGTGCAGGTTTCAGCGTTGCATTGCGCGCGTTGACCATGAGCGGTTTGAGCGCGCCAGCGTGGGCTGTCAGGTCCGAGTTGGCCGTCAGCTCAGCCAGTCGCAAACTGGCTGCCGCCAACCACTGCCGAGCCCTTTGGGACTTGAGTTTGTCCAGAACTTTGGCGCTCATGCCGAGCTTCAGCCCCGTAGGACCGGTGAGACACATCAGCAGGAAACTGATCAGTATTTCCGTACGAATTTGTGCCACGACTTCGGCGATGTACTGCGGCGGTAACATCCTCAGCCAACTGCTGAAGGCGGCGAGATGGATGAACATCAGCGGCTCATCGCTCAACATCAGCAACACATTGGCAATGGTTTCAGCCGAAGCGTTCAGCAGCGTCTCAAGCTCGCCTTGTGTCAGGTATTCAAGGAGTTTTTCGCTGCTGCCTTGCAGGTCCGCCACCAGGGCGTAGACCTGCTTCACGTCATCCCACAAGCCGTGCAGCGAACGCTCGAAACTGTGCCAGTCAGCCTGTTGCAGCAGGCCGTAGCGTTGGGTGAAACCTGCTTTGGAAAAATCTGCCCATAACGGCTCGAATTCGCTCGTCCATTCGTTGTGCAACCAGCCTTCCAGCTCGCCGATCACTCCCTGATAGGAGGCGTAGAGCGCTTTGACATGTTCAGTGGAGACATTGGGAAAGAAGGTGATGCGATAGCGATGGCCGCGCCAGCATTCGGGGATTTCGAGAATACCGCTGGGGCCGATGGTTGCGTGGACGGGCTCGCCGAACGTCAGTTCGCCATTGCGCTGCGAGATGACCGGCTCAAGCATCACCGGCGTATCGCCGATCGGCACGAAACGCGCGGCTTCAAACATATGCACCAGGGTCAACGGGCCGCTGGCCGGGCACATGGCGACTGTCGAGCTGACAGGCGCGGTGGAGTCCTTCGGTGCGCTGAGCCGGACTTCGTTGCCGACCTTGAACACTTGCTCGACGTTCAGCGCGCCACCGCTCCAGAAGCTTTCCGCCCAGGCGTCGTAGTCGTTGAGGCAGAGTCGGAAATCACTGAACAGCGCTTCGATGTTCGGCTGCTCGGGGTTCATGGCGGCGACCACCAACAGACCGATGGCGTTGTTCAAGGCCAGGACCTTGTCAGGTTCGAACATTCGCAATCCCTCGCGCAGGTCAATTTGGAGCGAGAGACTTTGCGGGGGATCAAAAAGGAAAGAAGTCGGGAAAGGAGGTGTTTGGTGTAGGGGAAATCGCTAAATCAGCGCGGGCCCCTCGGCAGAGGATTTTGTATCCGCCAGGCATTGCCCGTTGCTCTCGACCAATCGCGCTCGCTATGCTGCTGAACCCATTAATCCATCACGGATCCGGCCGTACCTGAGCCGCCCTGAGATGTCATGAGAAAACGGATCAGATGCGATGAGTGCACCCTTGGATGAGTTCGGTCCGATCAAGGCCGTGATTTTCGATATGGACGGTTTGCTGCTGGACACCGAGGGCATTTACACCGAGGTCACGTCCATCATTGCCGAGCGCTATGGGCGGACCTTCGACTGGAGCGTCAAACAGAACATCATCGGCCGTGGCGCGGGTGATCTGGCGCGCTATGTGGTCGAGGCGCTGGACCTGCCGATCACTGCCGAAGAGTTTCTGGTGATCCGCGAGCCCTTGATGCGCGAGCGTTTTCCGACGGCGCTGGCGATGCCCGGTGCAGAGGAACTGGTTCGGCACTTGAAGGCCAACAACGTTCCTATCGCGGTGGGCACCAGTTCTTCGCGTCAGTCGTTTGGTCAGAAAACCACCTTGCACCGCGACTGGTTCGCGCTGTTTGACTTCATCGTCACCGCTGACGACCCGGAAGTGGGGGCGGCGAAACCGGCGCCGGATATTTTCCTGACGGCGGCGCGACGTCTTGGGGTCGCGCCCCAGGATTGTCTGGTGTTCGAGGATTCGCCGTTCGGCGTCACTGCAGCCAAAGCGGCAGGAATGACGGCGATTGCGGTACCGGATGCGGCGATGGCCGACGAAAAGTACGCACACGCCGATGGCATTCTTCGTACGTTGAAGGCGTTCAAGCCCAGCGCATGTGGCTTGCCGGCGCTTGAGTGGGCCTGACCATTCGATAATCCCTGCCACAAAAACGCCGGCAATCGATTGCCGGCGTTTTTATTTCAGCCGAGCGGTGTATCAGGCGCCGAAACCACCGTCGATGGTCAGGCTGGCACCGGTGATGTAGCCGGCTTCGGGACCGACAAGGTAGGCGACGAAGCTGGCGATTTCTTCCGCTTTGCCGTAGCGACCCACGGCCATCAGCGGGATCAGGCTATCAGCGAAGTCGCCGCTGGCAGGGTTCATATCGGTGTCGACCGGGCCCGGTTGCACGTTGTTGATGGTGATACCTCGTGGGCCGAGGTCGCGAGCCAGGCCTTTGGTCAGGCCGACCAGCGCCGATTTACTCATGGCGTACGGGCCGCCACCGGCGAAAGGCATGCGCTCGGCATTGGTGCTGCCGATGTTGATGATGCGACCGCCTTCGGTCATATGTTTGGCCGCTTCCTGGGTGGCGATGAACACGCTGCGTACATTGATGGCCAGGGTTTGGTCGAAGTCTTCGAGTTTGAAGTCTTCCAGCGGTGCGATGGCCAGAACGCCTGCGTTGTTGACCAGGATGTCCAGGCGACCGAAGGCTTCGACGGTGGCGTTGACGGCATTGCGAATGGCCACTGCATCGGTGCTGTCGGCCTTGATGGCCAAGGCTTTGCCGCCGGCGGAGATGATGCTGTTTTGCAGGTCTTCGGCTTTGGCGGTAGAGCTGACATAGGTGAAGGCGACGGCTGCGCCTTCGGCGGCCAGGCGTTTGACGATGGCAGCACCGATGCCGCGTGAACCGCCTTGAATCAGAGCTACTTTGCCGCTGAGGTGTTGAGTGGTCATGTCGATCTCCAGAAGTTCAAGGCAGGCTGCCATGTTGTCGGAGTCGAGTATCGGCTTCGCATTACCCTCGGGGTAGACCGTGATTGCTATAGTCTGTGTAAACCAGAAGTTTATAGTGGCGCTTATGGAAACCTTCAGCAGTATCGAATGCTTCGTGCGCAGCGCCGAGGTCGGCAGCTTCGCCGAAGCCGCGCGGCGCTTGAGCCTGACACCGGCGGCGGTGGGCAAGAGTGTCGCCAAGCTGGAGGCGCGACTCGGCGTGCGGTTGTTCCAGCGTAGCACGCGTAGCCTGACGCTGACCGAGGCCGGCCAGCTGTTTCTCGGCGAAGTCAGCACCAGCCTGCACACGATCCAGAATGCCGTGGCCAACCTGGCCAGCGCCGAAGGACGTCCGGCGGGAACGCTGAAGGTCAGCATGGGCACGGTGTTCGGGCGTTTGTACATCGTGCCGTTGCTTGGAGAGTTTTTGCGGCGCTTTCCGGCGATCAATCCCGACTGGCATTTCGACAACCGTCAGGTCGACCTGATCGGCCAGGGCTTCGATGCGGCGATTGGTGGCGGATTCGAACTGCCTCAGGGCGTGGTGGCGCGCAAGCTGACGCCCGCCCATCGAGTGTTGGTGGCTTCAGCCGAATACCTGGCGGGGTACGAGGCGATCATCGAGCCCGACGACCTGCAGCACCACGATGGCATCCTGATACGGTCGCCGCAGACGGGGCGCGTGCGTTCCTGGCAGTTGACCAGTCGCAACCGGCAACACAATCCGCTGATGCTCAAGGCGCGGATGACCATGAGCGATTCGGAAGCGGCCTGCGCCACGGCGGCCCAGGGTTTGGGCATTGCGCTGGTGAGCATGCCATTCGCCGTGGGCTATCTGGACGCCGGGACCTTGCAGCGGGTGTTGCCCGACTGGTACGTCGACGATGGCAACATCTCCATCTATTACGCCGAGCACAAACTGCTGCCGGGCAAGACCCGGGCGTTTGTCGATTTCATCATTGAACAGTTTGCCGAGCGGGGGTTGGGACAGCGGTTTAGTGCGCTTTGAATATGGCTTAAGACCGAGGTGTGGCCATCGCGGGCAAGCCTCGCTCCCACAGGGTTTTGTGTCGTACCAGGGTGATGTAAACGACGCAAAACCTGTGGGAGCGGGCTTGTCCGCGATGAACGATAACGCGGTCTAGCGCCCAAACCGCCCCGGCCAACCCATAATGGTCTTCGGTCGCGGCGTCGCATACGTCCGCACTTTCGACGTCGACAACCCCAACCGCACCAGTGATTCGGCAATGGTCACCGCCGCCGTCACGCCATCCACCACCGGCACACCGGTGCGCTGACGAATCTGTTCATCCAGCCCGGCCATGCCGCCGCAGCCCAGGCAAATTACCTCGGCCTTGTCTTCGCTCACCGCCAATTCCGCCTGGCGGACAATCGCCTTCAGCGCACGCTCTGGATCGGACTCCAGCTCCAGCACCGCCAGCCCACTGGCCCGCACCGACGCACAACGGTCCCAGAGCCCGGAGAGTTTGAGGCGATCCTCGATCAGCGGCACGGTGCGGTCCAGGGTGGTGACCACCGAATAGGCATGGCCGAGGAACATCGCGGTGCTGGCGCCGGCATCGGTGATGTCCACCACCGGCACGTTGAGCAACTCCTGCAAACCTTCGCGGCCGTGCTCGCCATAGCCGGCCTGAATCACCGCATCGAAGGGCTGGTCGTAGGACATGACCCGGTCCATCACGGCGATGGCGGCCAGGTAGCTCTCGAAATTGCCTTCAATGGAATCGGCGCCGAAATGCGGGGTCAGGCCGATGATTTCCGTGCCGGGCGCGGCCACGGACTGCGCTTGACGGGCGATGGCCTGAGTAATGGATTCGGTGGTGTTGACGTTGACCACGAGAATTCGCATGGGAGGTCCTTTTATAGCGAGGTGGTTCTGCGGCCCGACGTTGGCGGGCCGCCCGGGGATCAATGGCTGACGTTATCGACCGAGATGGCTTCACCGCTGACATCTGCGTAGTAAGGCTGCCGTTTGGCGATGATCAGGTAGAGCATCCCTGCAATACCGGCGCCAATCAGCTATTTCGATGGGGGTTGTATGGGAATGATCGACTGAGGGAGTCAGGGCCAGAGGGATGTAACTTTTTGGGGCGTATAAACAAAAAGTGCGCACAGCTATGGCGCTTATGGTGACATTTCTGTGTACACATTTTTTAAGATCAAAGGATCGCAGGCTTCGCCAGCTCCTACAGGGGAATAGTGCTCATCTGTAGGAGCTGCCGCAGGCTGCGATATTTTAAGCTTTGGACTTGCCGATGATGTTCCCGGCATGCAGCCCGCATTCTTTCTGCGTGGCTTCTTCCCACCACCAACGACCTTCGCGCTCATGCTGGTTCGGCAGCACCGGACGGGTGCAAGGCTCGCAACCAATGCTGATGAACCCGCGTTCATGCAGGCTGTTGTACGGCAACTCCAGCATGCGGATGTAACCCCATATCTCTTCGCTGGTCATCTGTGCCAACGGGTTGAACTTGTACAGGGTACGTTCCGGGGTGGAAAACGCGGTGTCGATTTCCAGCACCGCGACGGCGCTGCGGGTGCCTGGGCTCTGGTCCCGACGCTGGCCGGTGGCCCAAGCGGTCACGCCAGACAGTTTGCGACGCAGCGGCTCGATCTTGCGAATACCGCAGCACTCGCCATGGCCGTCCTTGTAGAAGCTGAACAGGCCTTTTTCCTTCACAAAAGGTTCGAGTTTGGTGTAGTCCGGCGATACCACCTCGATATCGATCTTGTAGTGCTCACGCACCTGCTCGATGAAGCGGTAGGTCTCGGGATGCAAGCGGCCGGTGTCGAGGCTGAACACTTTGACGTTCTTGTTCAGCTTCCAGGCCATGTCCACCAGCACCACATCCTCGGCGCCGCTGAAAGATATCCACAGGTCATCGCCGAACTCGGCGAACGCGAGTTTCAGGATGTCCTGGGCGGATTTGTTGGCATAAGTCGTGGCGAGTTCCACGACATCGAACGATGGGCTCATCAGGGCGGCTTCCTACAGGTCGGTGGCGCTGGGCGCTCTATATGTGCCGATGGTAACAAAATCCTGCGGCGGCTGGTGCCCCCTCTGCGTTGCGCGGAGGGGGGCGAGTCGCTAGAGTTCGGCAGTCCTTTTGCTCGCTCGACTCATAAACAATACCAATGGGAGTGTCTTGTGGAAATTGCCTGTCTGGATCTTGAAGGTGTGCTGGTCCCGGAAATCTGGATCGCCTTTGCCGAAAAAACCGGGATCGAGTCCCTCCGGGCCACCACTCGGGACATTCCCGACTACGACGTGTTGATGAAGCAGCGCTTGCGGATTCTCGACGAGCACGGCCTGAAGCTCTCCGACATCCAGGAAGTGATCGCCACGCTCAAGCCTCTGGAAGGCGCCAGCGAATTTGTCGACTGGCTGCGTGAGCGCTTTCAGGTGGTGATTCTGTCGGACACCTTTTACGAATTCTCCCAGCCGCTGATGCGTCAACTGGGCTTCCCTACGTTGCTTTGCCATCGTCTGATGACTGACGATACCGGTCGGGTCACGGGCTATCAGTTGCGTCAGAAAGATCCCAAACGCCAGTCGGTTTTGGCGTTCAAGAGCCTCTACTACCGAGTGATCGCGGCGGGTGACTCCTACAACGACACCACGATGCTGGGCGAGGCGGATGCCGGGATTCTGTTCCATGCGCCGGACAATGTGATTCGCGAGTTCCCGCAGTTCCCGGCGGTGCACAGCTTTGCCGAGTTGAAACAGGAATTCATCAAGGCTTCCAACAGGACCTTGAGTTTGTAAACACAACACTGTGGCGAGGGGGCTTGTCGGAACGCCGCATCGCCCCGTTCGGCTGCGAAGCAGTCGCAAACCGGTGCATGCGTTCTATTTGAAGATTCGCGGTGTCGGGTTTTAGGGGCGCTTCGCACCCCAACGGGGGCAAGCCCCCTCGCCACAGAAGTGCGGTATCAGAGGTTCTGCAAGGTATCGAGCAACACCTTCACCTTGGTTATCGACTCCTGATATTCCGCCTGCCAGTCCGAATCCGCGACGATCCCGCCGCCGCCCCAGCAGCAGACCTGCCCATCCTTGACCAGCAAGCTGCGGATGGCGATGGAACTGTCCATCTCCCCGCGTACGTCCAGATACAGCAATGAGCCGCAGTACAACCCGCGACGCGTAGGTTCCAGCTCATCGATGATTTGCATGGCGCGAATCTTCGGTGCGCCGGTAATCGAGCCGCCGGGGAAGCTGCCGGCGATCAAATCCAGTGCATCCTTGTCATCCGCCAGTTCGCCGGTAACGCTGCTCACCAGGTGATGCACGTTCGGGTAGCTTTCCAGGCTGAACAATTCCGGCACCCGTACCGAACCGATGCGGCAGGTACGACCCAGATCGTTACGCAGCAGATCGACGATCATCAGGTTTTCCGCGCGGTCCTTGGGGCTGGCCAGCAGTTCGGCGGCGTTCGCCGCATCTTCGGCAGCAGTCAGGCCGCGCGGGCGGGTGCCTTTGATCGGGCGGGTTTCGACGTGGCGTTCGCTGACTTTGACGAAGCGCTCCGGCGACAGGCTCAGCACCGCGCCGCCGTCGGGCAGGCACTGGAAGCCGGAAAACGGTGTCGGGCAGGCCGCCCGCAGTGCGCAATAGGCCGCCCACGGATCGCCCTGACATTGGGCGCGAAAGCGCTGGGCGAAGTTGACCTGATAGCAGTCGCCGGCCTGGATGTACTGCTGAATGCGTTCGAAAGCTTGCCGATAGTCTTCGGCGCTCAGGTCGGCGCTCATCGGGCCGTCCAGTTTGAATGGCTCGATGTTCTCGGTCGCGGGTTGAGCGAAGAGTTCGATCAGTCGTTGTCGTTCGCTATCGATCAGTGTCGGGTGGAACACCAATTGACTGGTGGCCATGTGGTGATCGCTGATCAATGCCCAGGCGTAGAGCCCGAAACGTGCGTCGGGCAACTGCAGGTCGTCCCTTGCCTGGCTCGGCAGGTTTTCCAGATGCCGGCCGAAGTCGTAGCTCAGGTAGCCGATCAGGCCGCCGGCGAAGGGCAGGTCGTCAGGGACAGTTGCTTCACCGAGCCGTGTGAGGTTATTGCGAAGGCGTTGCAGGAAATGGCTGCCGCTTTCATCCGGCAACACCGTCAGTTGCTCCAGCGGCCAGGCGCTGAGCAGGTCAAAACGCCCACGTTCGGCGCTGGGCCGGCCGCTGTCGAGCAGCACGGCACCGGGGGCGTGACGAATCGCCGCGAAGTACTCGGCGGGGTTGGCGCGATAGGGCAGCGGGTGTACGGAACAGGTCAACATGGGCGGGGCAGATCAGCCATCGAGGCGGGGGAGCGATTGTAGTCCTCTGCAGGATTTGCTCCTAGAGGGGATGTCGGGGATTGGCAGGTTGAGAGCAGCTGCGCAAGACCTGTGGCGAGGGGGCTTGCCCCCGTTGGGTTGCGCAGCGACCCCACGTCATTCTCCCCCGGTGTATCAGATAACCCGCATTAGCCGGTTTTACGACTGCTGCGCAGCCGAACGGGGGCAAGCCCCCTCGCCACAGGTCAGCCCTCAATCGTCGGAATATGCCCAAACAATTCTTGAACGAACGCCACACGTTCCTGCGCCGTTTCGGTGATCCCGCGCGCCTTCAGCTCTTCGAGTCGCGCCTCGACCGCGTGGGTACGCGACGTCAGCCCGCAATCGTTGGCGATCTGAATGTTCAACCCAGGCCGGGCGTTGAGCTCGAGAATCAGCGGTCCTTTTTCCTGGTCGAGCACCATGTCGACACCGATATAACCCAGCCCACACAGCTCATAACAGCCGGCGGCAAGTTTCATGAAACCGTCCCAGTAGGGCAGTTGCACACCATCTACCGCGTTGGTGGTGTCCGGGTGTTTGTTGATGATGTTGTTCAGCCAGGTGCCGCGCAGTGTCAGGCCGGTGGCCAGATCGACACCGACGCCAATGGCGCCCTGGTGCAGGTTGGCCTTGCCGCCGGACTGGCGCGTCGGCAGGCGCAACATGGCCATCACCGGATAGCCCATCAGCACGATGATGCGGATGTCCGGCACGCCTTCATAGCTGATGCTTTTGAAGATCTGGTCTGGGGTCACGCGGTATTCGATCAGCGCACGGTCGCGGTGCCCGCCCAGGGAATACAGGCCGGTGAGGATGCTCGAGATATGGTGCTCGAGTTCCTCATGGTCGATGATCTTGCCGGACACTGTGCGATAGCGCCCCTCGAACCGGTCGGCAACCACAATGATGCCGTCGCCGCCGGCACCTTGGGCCGGCTTGATCACGAAGTCGGTGCGTCCGCCGATGATCTCCTTGAGGTTATCGATTTCCTTCTCGGTGGAGATCACGCCGTACAGCTCCGGCACGTGGATGCCGGCGGCGATGGCGCGCTCCTTGGTGATGATCTTGTCATCGACGATCGGGTACAGGCTGCGCTTGTTGTACTTGAGCACGTAGTCGGCGTTACGCCGATTGATCCCCATGATGCCCCGGGCCTCCAGGGCTTTCCAGGTCTTCCAGAGACCGAACATCAGGCGTCAACCTCCTTCAGGAAAGCCTTGAAGCGCACCAGTTCGGTCAGGCGGTAGCCGCGATAACGACCCATGGCCAGCATGAAGCCCACCAGGATCAGCAGGACCGCCGGGAAGGTGAATACGAAGTACACCAGTTCCGGCACGCTCATGATCAGGTGCGCCAGGGAGGCGGCGAACAGCGTGCCGATCGCCACTTTCATGGCATGGCCGCCACCGCGCTCTTCCCAGGTGATCGACAGGCGTTCGATGGTCATGGTCAGAATCACCATCGGGAACAACGCCACCGACAACCCGCGCTCCAGGCCGAGTTTGTGGCTGAACAGGCTGATCGCCGCGATTAGCACCACCACGAAGGTCAGCACCACCGACAGCCTCGGCAGCATTTGCAGTTTCAAATGTTCAAGGTAGGAACGCAGCGACAGCCCCAGCGCCGTGATGATGGTAAACAGCACGATGCCGAAGCCGAGCTGGGTTTCCCGGAAGGCGAGGGCGATCAGCACCGGGGTAAAGGTGCCGAGTGTCTGAATGCCGATCAGGTTGCGCAGGATCAGGATCACCAGCACGCCGATCGGGATCATCACCATGATCATGAAGGTCTGCTGGGTTTGCAACGGCAGGCCGTACAGCGAGTAATCGAGGAAATTGGCGTCGGAGTTTTCGTCGGTCAGCTTGGCCAGGCGAATGGCGTTCATTTCGCTGTTGTTCAGGCTGAAGGTGACGTTGGCTTTCTTGCCGCCATCGACGGTGATCAGGTTTTCATCGCCGGTCCACCACAGCAGGCGGTCGGTGGGCAGGCCCTGTTCGCCGGTTTCCGGGTTGAAGTACAGCCAGTCGGTGCCGTTGAAGCTGCGCAGCCAGAGTTCAGGCATTTGCGGCTGGTCGGCCACCAGGCGGATGGTGTGGACCTTTTCCACCGGGACGTGGGCGATGGACAGTACCAGCTCGACGATTTTGGCTTTGTTCGCGGTGGACGGATCGCCGGCCAGCAGCAGTTTCACGTTGTCGTCGTTGAGATTGTTGACACGCTTGATGGCTTCGCCGATGAAGGTTTCGACGTCAGCCGAATGCTGGCGGATCGGCGCGAGCAGGGCTTCGGCGGCGATTTTTTCCGGGCCTTCGACGGCGATGCTGTCGCGGAAAGTCGGCCCTTTGACCTTGGATTTTTCACCGGTGTAACGCTTGGTCAGCACCAAGCGGTAATAAAGGGTCTGGTTGCCCTTGGCCCGGCGCGCCGACCAGGTGACCTTGCGGTTGCCGTCGATACGGTTCACCGCCACACCGTAGTTATTGGAAATGAAACTCTCGTTGAGGCTCACGTAGTCGCGACTCAGCGGCGGCACGAACATCTGGATCTTGATCGGGTCTTTGGCGTTGGCGACGAACTCGACCTTGGCGTCGATGTTCCACAAGTCGTCCGTGGCGTCTTCAGTCACCGGAATACCGAGCACGAAAATCTGATAGGCCGTAACTGAAATGCCCAGCACCACCAGGATGGCGATGAGCAATTTCAGATGAAGGGTAAGAGAGCGCATTGGAATTACTCTGCGGTATGTGCGTCGGTAGCGCAGGCAGGTTTGCCAGCAGCGTATTTAAGACTTGGATCGACCAGCGCATCGAAACGTTTGAGTGCCTCGGAGCCGATCAGGAGCGGATATTGGAAGGCGCTGCGGTCGGTCAAGTTCACTTCGATACTGCGTAAAGCCGAACCCATGCAGATTTCCAGCTCGATGACCGGACGGGCGGTGTACTTCTTGCCTGCTTCCGGGTCGTAGTCACCGGCCCGGCGCTTGATCTTGCTGACACGGGCCAGCGGTCGTTCGATCGGGTGCGAATGTGCGGCGTCGATGGCCAGATAGAAGCGCACCCAGGATTCGCCATTGCGTTTGAAACGTTTGATGTCTCGGGCGCTCAGCGAGGCGGTTTTCGCCCCGGTGTCGAGCTTGGCGGCGACTTGCAGATTGATGCCGTCCAGCGAAGCGTACTCATTGAGGCCGTATACAGTCTTTTCCCCTGCCGCGGCGAAACCTGACAAGCCAAGAAGACAAAGGAGCGTGGTGAAGAGCTTGAGTCTCATAAATCCTGATGCGCAGCGGTCCGTTCTTCAATTCAAGGCCCTGGCATTGCTGCACAAGCTCCCTCGTATGCCTATCCTTTTTTTATGACAGGCAATGCAGATGACAAGCAAATGCGGGCGGCATTCTAGCACGGTGGGTTTATGGCGCCAGCGCTCACGGACGGCTGTAACCGCAGGCGCTGCTTCGTTATGGTGCAAGCGGTTATTAGACGATTGTCGACAATGTCTATTTATCCTTTGACGTAACAGACCTTATTCGCTAGTTTTTGCGGAATTGATTTTAAAGGTGTCGACAATATGCTGGATCAACTCGATCCCCCGGTCACGGTTCAGGACGACTCGGAAACACTTTCCGAAAATGTCTTCCGACGCATTCAGGCGGCCATCGTCAAGGGCGAGATCGCCCCGGGCAGCAAAATCTCCGAGCCGGAGCTGGCGCGCACCTACGGCATCAGCCGCGGGCCGTTGCGTGAGGCGATCCACCGCCTGGAAGGTCAGCGCCTGCTGGTTCGCGTGCCGCACGTCGGGGCGCGGGTGGTGTCGCTGAGCCACGCCGAACTGCTGGAACTCTACGAAATCCGTGAATCCCTGGAAGGCATGGCCTGCCGTTTGGCGGCCGAGCGCATGACCGTCGAAGAAATCGACGAATTGCGCCGGGTGCTGGAAACCCACGAGCGCGATGCGGCGTTTCAGGCGGGTGTCGGCTATTACCAGCAGGAAGGCGATTTCGACTTTCATTACCGGATCATTCAGGGCAGCGGCAACCGCACCCTGACTCAGATGCTCTGCGGCGAGCTGTATCAACTGGTGCGCATGTACCGCATCCAGTTTTCCACCACGCCCAATCGGCCACGCCAGGCGTTTGCCGAGCACCACCGAATTCTCGATGCCATCGCCGACCGTGACGGTGAGTTGGCCGAGTTGTTGATGCGCCGTCACATCGGCGCCTCCAAACGCAATATCGCCCGTCACTACCAGGACGGCGCTAACCCGACAGCCACTGAACGAGGTGAGTCATGAGTTCCAACAAGAGCACTCCAGGCCAGCGTTTCCGCGATGCGGTCGCCAGCGAGCATCCGCTGCAAGTGGTCGGCACGATCAACGCCAACCACGCCCTGCTGGCCAAGCGCGCCGGTTTCAAGGCTATTTACCTGTCGGGGGGCGGGGTGGCTGCCGGCTCCCTCGGCGTGCCGGACTTGGGCATTACTGGCCTGGATGATGTGCTGACCGACGTGCGCCGTATCACCGATGTCTGCGACCTGCCGCTGTTGGTGGACGTGGACACCGGCTTTGGTTCCTCGGCGTTCAACGTCGCCCGTACCGTCAAGTCGATGATCAAGTTTGGCGCGGCAGCAATTCACATCGAAGACCAGGTCGGCGCCAAGCGCTGCGGTCACCGTCCTAATAAAGAGATCGTCTCGCAGCAGGAAATGGTCGACCGCATCAAAGCGGCCGTCGATGCCCGCACCGACGACAGCTTCGTGATCATGGCCCGCACCGATGCCCTGGCGGTGGAAGGTCTGGAGTCTGCACTGGATCGTGCCGCCGCGTGCATCGAGGCCGGTGCCGACATGATCTTTCCGGAAGCGATCACCGAGCTTGAGATGTACAAACTGTTCGCCAGCCGCGTGAAAGCGCCGATCCTGGCCAACATCACCGAATTCGGCGCGACGCCGCTGTACACCACGGAGCAGCTCGCCGGCGCCGACGTGTCGCTGGTGTTGTACCCGCTGTCGGCCTTCCGCGCCATGAACAAGGCGGCGGAAAACGTCTACACCGCGATCCGCCGCGACGGCACCCAACAGAACGTCATCGACACCATGCAGACGCGCATGGAGCTTTACGATCGCATCGATTACCACACGTTCGAGCAGAAGCTCGATGCGTTGTTCGCCGCGAAGAAGTAAGTCGAAGAACTCCCTGACAAATTCAAGAAAACTGGAGACAGCAATGGCCGAAGCAAAAATACTCAGTGGCGCCGGGCTCCGTGGCCAGGTGGCCGGGCAAACCGCACTGTCCACCGTAGGCCAGTCGGGTGCCGGCCTGACCTATCGCGGCTACGACGTGCGCGAACTGGCGGCTGACGCACAGTTCGAAGAAGTGGCTTACCTGCTGCTGTACGGCGAGCTGCCAACCCAGGCGCAACTCGCTGCCTACACCCAGAAACTCAGCAAGCTGCGCGACCTGCCGCAAGCGCTGAAAGAAGTGCTGGAGCGCATCCCCGCGGACGCCCATCCGATGGATGTGATGCGCACCGGTTGCTCGTTTTTGGGCAACATCGAGCCGGAGAAAGACTTCTCCGAGCAGCATGACAAAACCGATCGCCTGCTGGCCGCGTTCCCGGCGATCATGTGCTACTGGTATCGCTTCAGCCACGACGGCAAACGCATCAATTGCGTGACCGATGAAGCCTGCATCGGCGGCCATTTCCTGCACCTGTTGCACGACAAGAAGCCGAGCGAATTGCACGTCAAGGTGATGAACGTTTCGCTGATCCTCTACGCGGAACACGAGTTCAACGCCTCGACCTTCACCGCCCGGGTGTGTGCCTCGACGCTGTCGGATCTGTATTCCTGCGTTACCGCCGCCATCGGTTCCCTGCGCGGTCCGCTGCATGGCGGCGCCAACGAAGCGGCAATGGAAATGATCGAGCGCTTCAGCTCACCGGAAGAGGCGGTCGAGGGCACCCTCGACATGCTGGCACGCAAGGACAAGATCATGGGCTTCGGCCACGCGATCTATAAGGACAACGATCCACGCAATGAGGTGATCAAGGGCTGGTCGAAAAAGCTCGCCGACGAAGTGGGCGATACGGTGTTGTTCCCGGTTTCAGAAGCCATCGACGCAACCATGTGGGAACAGAAGAAATTGTTCCCGAACGCCGACTTCTACCATGCGTCGACGTACCACTTCATGGGCATCCCGACCAAGTTGTTCACGCCGATTTTTGTCTGCTCGCGCCTGACCGGCTGGGCAGCCCACGTGTTCGAACAACGTGCCAACAACCGCATCATCCGTCCGAGCGCCGAGTATGTCGGCGTTGAACAGCGCAAGTTCGTGCCAATCGAACAACGCTGACCGGGGGAGGGTGTTGACGCAGGGATCTGGACAAAATGCAGATCCCTGTGGGAGCGGGCTTGCCCGCGATTGCGGACTGACATTCAACCTCTATGTCGTCTGATACACCGCTATCGCGGGCAAGCCCGCTCCCACAGTGGATGGTGTTGACTTCGTATCCGGTGCCAGGCCCCCCCTTTTGAAATTACCGTGACCGAGTCCTGACGATGAACACTGAATTCCGTAAACCGCTGCCCGGCAGCTCTCTGGATTATTTCGACGTCCGTGCGGCGGTCGATGCCATTGCGCCAGGCGCCTACGACACCCTGCCGTACACCTCCCGAGTGCTGGCGGAAAACCTCGTGCGTCGCTGCGACCCGGCCACGCTCACCGATTCTTTGAAGCAACTGATCGAGCGCAAACGCGACCTCGACTTCCCGTGGTTCCCGGCCCGCGTGGTGTGCCACGACATTCTCGGCCAGACAGCCCTGGTGGACCTCGCCGGCCTGCGCGATGCCATCGCCCTGCAAGGTGGCGACCCGGCGCAAGTGAACCCGGTGGTGCCAACGCAATTGATCGTCGATCACTCGCTGGCCGTCGAGTCCGGCGGCTTCGATCCCAAGGCGTTCGAAAAGAACCGCGCCATCGAAGACCGTCGCAACGAAGACCGTTTCCACTTCATTAACTGGACCAAGAAAGCCTTCAAGAACGTCGACGTGATCCCGCCGGGCAACGGGATCATGCACCAGATCAACCTGGAGAAAATGTCGCCGGTGATCCAGGTGCGCGACGGCGTGGCCTTCCCTGATACCTGCGTCGGCACCGACAGTCACACGCCACACGTCGATGCGCTGGGTGTGATCGCCATTGGCGTTGGCGGCCTGGAAGCGGAAAGCGTGATGCTCGGCCGCGCATCGTGGATGCGTCTGCCGGAAAGCGTTGGCGTCGAGCTTGCCGGCAAGCTGCAACCGGGCATCACCGCCACCGACATGGTGCTGGCGCTGACCGAATACCTGCGCAAACAAAAAGTCGTCGGCGCGTGGCTGGAGTTTTTCGGCGAAGGGGCGTCGGCTCTGACCTTGGGCGACCGTGCGACCATTTCCAACATGGCCCCGGAATACGGCGCCACGGCGGCGATGTTCTACATCGACCGGCAGACCATCGACTACCTGAAACTCACCGGGCGTGAAGACGAGCAAGTGCAGCTGGTCGAGAACTACGCCACACAGACTGGCCTGTGGGCCGACAGCCTCAAAGGCGCGCAGTATGAGCGCGGGCTGAGCTTCGACCTGTCCTCGGTGGTGCGCAACATGGCCGGCCCGAGCAACCCCCATGCGCGTGTTGCGACCTCGGATCTGGCTGCCAAAGGCATCTCTGGCCAATGGGATGATGTACCGGGGCAAATGCCCGATGGCGCGGTGATCATCGCCGCCATCACCAGTTGCACCAACACCAGCAACCCGCGCAACGTCATCGCCGCGGGCCTGCTGGCGCGCAATGCCAACAAACTCGGGCTGACCCGCAAACCATGGGTCAAGTCGTCCTTGGCGCCCGGTTCGAAAACCGTGGCGCTGTATCTGGATGAGGCCGGCCTGACCAAAGAGCTGGAGCAGCTTGGCTTCGGTGTCGTGGCTTTCGCCTGCACCACGTGCAACGGCATGTCCGGCGCGCTGGACCCGGTGATCCAGCAAGAGATCATCGATCGCGACCTGTACGCCACCGCCGTACTCTCCGGCAACCGTAACTTCGATGGGCGGATTCACCCATATGCCAAGCAGGCGTTCCTCGCATCGCCGCCATTGGTGGTGGCTTATGCCATCGCCGGCACCATTCGTTTCGACATCGAAAAGGATGTACTGGGCGTGGTCGATGGCCAGGAAATCCGCCTGAAAGACATCTGGCCGAGCGACGAGGAAATCGACGCGGTGGTCAAGGCCTCGGTCAAACCGGAGCAGTTCCGCCAGGTGTACATTCCGATGTTCGCCATCCACGAAGACACCGGCCCGAAAGTCACGCCGCTGTACGACTGGCGCGAGATGAGCACCTACATCCGTCGTCCGCCGTACTGGGAAGGCGCGCTGGCCGGGGCACGTCCGCTCAAGGGCATGCGCCCGCTGGCGGTGCTGCCGGACAACATCACCACCGATCACCTGTCGCCTTCCAACGCGATCATGCTCGACAGCGCAGCGGGCGAATACCTGGCGAAAATGGGCCTGCCGGAAGAGGACTTCAACTCCTACGCCACGCACCGCGGCGACCACTTGACCGCACAGCGCGCGACCTTCGCCAACCCGAAACTGTTCAATGAAATGGTGCAGGAAAACGGCAAGGTCAAGCAGGGTTCGCTGGCGCGCGTGGAGCCGGAAGGCAAAGTGATGCGCATGTGGGAAGCCATCGAAACCTACATGGAGCGCAAGCAACCGCTGATCATCATCGCAGGCGCCGACTACGGCCAGGGTTCGTCCCGGGACTGGGCGGCCAAAGGTGTGCGTCTGGCGGGAGTGGAAGCGATTGCCGCTGAAGGTTTCGAGCGCATTCACCGCACCAACCTGGTGGGTATGGGCGTGTTGCCGCTGGAATTCAAACCGGGCACTGATCGCCACACGCTGGCCATCGACGGCAGCGAAACCTACGACGTGATCGGCGACCGCACCCCGCGTGCGACGCTGACGCTGGTGATCAACCGCAAGAACGGCGAACGCGTTGAAGTGCCGGTGACCTGCCGCCTCGATACCGCCGAAGAAGTGTCGATCTACGAGGCCGGCGGCGTGTTGCAGCGTTTCGCTCAGGACTTCCTCGAATCGGCGGTTGCCGTTTAACACGATGGGCCGCGCGGGGGTTCAGCTCCCGCGCGGGCCGAGAAGGATCAATATGGTTCACACACCTCAAATCAAGATCCCCGCCACCTACATGCGTGGCGGCACCAGCAAAGGCGTGTTCTTCAGCCTGCAAGACTTGCCCGAAGCGGCACAAATTCCAGGGCCGGCTCGTGACGCGTTATTGCTGCGAGTGATCGGCAGCCCCGATCCCTATGAAAAACAAATCGACGGCATGGGCGGCGCAACATCCAGCACCAGCAAAACCGTGATCCTGTCGAAAAGCATCAAGGCCGATCACGATGTCGATTATCTGTTCGGTCAGGTCGCCATCGACAAGCCTTTCGTCGACTGGAGCGGCAACTGCGGCAACCTGTCGGCGGCGGTCGGTTCGTTCGCCATCAGCAATGGGCTGGTCGACGCCAGTCGCATCCCGCACAACGGTGTGGCGGTGGTGCGCGTGTGGCAGGCCAACATTGGCAAGACCATCATCGCCCATGTGCCGATCACCAACGGCGAAGTGCAGGAAACCGGTGATTTCGAACTCGACGGCGTGACCTTTCCGGCGGCCGAAGTGCAGCTCGAATTCATGGACCCGGCGGCGGAAGAGGAGGGGGGCGGTGGTTCGATGTTCCCCACCGGCAACCTGGTGGACGACCTCGAGGTGCCGGGTGTTGGCACGTTCAAGGCCACCCTGATCAATGCTGGCATCCCGACCATTTTCATCAACGCCGAAGACATCGGCTACACCGGCACCGAGTTGCAGGGCGCGATCAACGGCGACCTGGAGGCTTTGGCAATGTTCGAAACCATCCGTGCTTACGGCGCGCTACGCATGGGGCTGATCCAGCACCTGGACGAAGCCGCCAAGCGTCAGCACACGCCTAAGGTGGCTTTTGTGGCTAAGCCTGCGGATTACATTGCGTCCAGCGGCAAGGCGATTGCGGCAACCGACGTCGACCTGCTGGTGCGTGCGCTGTCCATGGGCAAGCTGCACCACGCCATGATGGGCACGGCGGCGGTGGCCATCGGCACGGCGGCGGCGATTTCCGGCACGCTAGTCAACCTGGCGGCGGGCGGCATAGAGCGTAATGCCGTGCGCTTCGGCCATCCGTCCGGCACCTTGCGCGTGGGCGCCGAGGCCACTCAGGTCAACGGTGAATGGACAGTGAAAAAGGCCATCATGAGCCGCAGTGCGCGGGTGTTGATGGAAGGTTACGTCCGTGTGCCGGGTGATTGTTTCTGACATAAATTTAGACGTCACCCAAAACCCTGTGGGAGCGGGCTTGCCCGCGATGAGGCCTTCACATTCAGCATCTATGCTGGCTGATACGGCGCTATCGCGGGCAAGCCCGCTCCCACAGTGGACTGCATTTCAATATAAGAATGGCGTCACCAACCAAGATTGCCCCTGAACCGAGGTCCCATCAACGAACACTTCAAGAGTGAATCGAACATGAGCGCCAACGTCGACCTGAACACCCGCCCCGACTATGACACGGTCCTGCAGGACATCGCTGACTACGTCCTGAACTTCAAAATCGACTCTCCCGAGGTGCTTGATACCGCCCGCAATTGCCTGATGGACACCCTCGGCTGCGGTCTGCTGGCCTTGCGGTTCCCCGAATGCACCAAACACCTGGGCCCCATCGTCGAAGGCACCGTCGTTCCTTTCGGTGCCCGCGTGCCCGGCACCAGTTATCGTCTCGATCCGGTCAAGGCTGCTTGGGACATTGGCTGCATCGTCCGCTGGCTCGACTACAACGACACATGGCTCGCCGCCGAATGGGGCCATCCGTCCGATAACCTGGGCGGTATTCTCGCGGTGGCCGACCACCTGTCGCAAAAAAGCTTGGCCAATGGCGACGCACCGCTGACCGTTCGCGCGGTGCTGGAGGCCATGATCATGGCTCACGAAGTTCAAGGTGTGATTGCCCTGGAAAACTCGTTCAACCGCGTCGGTCTTGATCACGTGATTCTGGTGAAAGTCGCTTCAACCGCCGTCACCGCCAAACTCATGGGCGCCAATCGCGAGCAACTGCTGTCGGCGTTGTCCCATGCCTTTGCCGACGGCCAGGCGCTGCGCACGTACCGGCATGCGCCGAACGCCGGGTCGCGTAAATCCTGGGCGGCAGGGGATGCGACCAGTCGGGGCGTGCGTCTGGCCGACATCGCGATGCGCGGTGAAATGGGCATTCCCGGCGTACTGACCGCCAAGCAATGGGGGTTCTACGATGTGCTGTTCAGCCACACCAACAACGATCTGGCGCTCAAGCCTGAAGGTAAACGCGCTTTCAGCTTTTCCCGGCCGTTCGGCAGCTATGTGATGGAAAACGTGCTGTTCAAGATCAGCTTTCCCGCCGAGTTCCATGCGCAAACGGCCTGCGAGGCGGCCGTCACCTTGCACCCATTGGTCAGGAATCGCCTGCATGAAATCGACAAAATTGTCATCACTACCCACGAATCGGCGATCCGCATCATCTCCAAGGTCGGCCCGTTGGCCAACGCGGCGGACCGCGATCACTGCCTTCAGTACATGACCGCCGTACCCTTGGCGTTTGGCAATCTGGTGGCCGAGCAATACGAAGATGACTTCCATGCTGTACATCCGATCATCGACGTGCTGCGCGACAAAATGGTCATCGTTGAAGATCAGCGCTTCACTCGCGAATACCTGGAGCCGGACAAGCGCTCCATTGCCAATGCGCTGCAGGTGTTCTTCAAGGACGGCTCCAGCACCGAAAACGTGGTGGTGGAGTACCCGATTGGCCATCGCCGTCGCCGCGCTGATGGCATTCCGTTGCTGGAGGACAAGTTCAAGGCCAACCTGGTGACGCGCTTCACGGCGCAGCGAAGCAAGGAAATCCTTGCGCTGTGCAAGGACCAGATTGCGCTGGAAGCAACGCCGGTGAACCGGTTTGTGGATTTGTTTGTGATTTGAGAGACCGCGTTATCGTTCAATCGCGGGCAAGCCCGCTCCCACAGGTTCTCCATTGTTTGCAAAATTTGCATTCAACACAGAATCTTGTGGGAGCGGGCTTGCCCGCGATGGCAGTGGAACAGGCGCCGAAAATTTACTTGAACCGCCGCTCCACACCTTTTTCTACCAGAATCTTCGCCGAAATCTCTTCCACCGAGAAATGGGTGGAATTGATGTGGGGAATGTTCTCGCGTCGGAACAGGTTCTCCACCTCGCGCACTTCGAATTCGCACTGCGCGTAGCTCGAATAACGGCTGTTGGGCTTGCGTTCGTTGCGGATCGCGGTGAGGCGGTCCGGGTCGATGGTCAGGCCGAACAGCTTGTGCTGATGGGCGCGCAGGGCGGTCGGCAGTTGCAGGCGCTCCATGTCGTCTTCGGTCAGCGGGTAATTGGCCGCGCGGATACCAAATTGCATGGCCATGTACAAACACGTCGGGGTTTTACCACAGCGCGACACGCCTACTAGTATCAGATCGGCTTTGTCGTAATAGTGGGTGCGGGCGCCATCGTCATTGTCGAGTGCGAAGTTCACTGCCTCGATGCGCTCCATGTAATTGGAGTTGTGGCCGATGGAGTGGGATTTGCCGACGGTGTAGGAAGAATGCTCGCTCAGCTCCTGTTCGAGGGGCGCCAGGAAGGTCGAGAAAATGTCTATCATGAAACCATTCGACGTTGCGAGAATCTCACGAATGTCCTGATTGACGATGGTGTCGAAAATAATCGGACGAAATCCATCGTTTTCGGCCGCTTTGTTGATTTGTTGTACCATGGCCCGCGCTTTATCAGCGTTGTCGATGTACGGTCGTATGATTTTGCTGAAGGTAATGTTTTCGAACTGCGCCAGCAGGCTTTGGCCGAGGGTTTCGGCGGTAATGCCGGTGCCATCGGAGATAAAGAAAGCAGATCGTTTCATTTGCACCTTGGGCCTTAAGCTAGTGACGATTCTTGGATATAGTAGACGCGATTTGTCGGCCGCCAATGGCCCGCATTCTCACTTATTTTCCAGGTCCAGGCCATACAGCCGGCAAATGCTCCCCCGAGTCGCCGGCTTCTGAGCTTTTCCAACACAGTTAGTGGAGAGATCACCTTGGTAGAGTACGTAGTTTCCCTCGATAAGCTCGGCGTCCATGATGTAGAGCATGTGGGGGGCAAGAACGCATCCCTGGGCGAGATGATCAGTAACCTTGCAGGTGCCGGTGTATCGGTGCCAGGTGGCTTTGCCACGACAGCTCAGGCTTATCGTGATTTTCTGGAACTGAGCGGCCTGAACGATCAGATCCACGCCGCCCTCGACGCCCTGGACGTCGATGATGTAAACGCCTTGGCCAAGACCGGCGCCCAGATCCGTCAATGGATCATGGAAGCCGAGTTCCCCGAGAAGCTCAACGCCGAGATCCGCACCGCGTTCGCCACGCTGTCGGCCGGCAACCCTGACATGGCCGTGGCCGTGCGCTCTTCCGCTACCGCCGAAGACCTGCCGGACGCTTCCTTCGCCGGTCAGCAGGAGACCTTCCTGAACATCCGTGGTGTCGAAAACGTCATTCGCGCCGCCAAAGAGGTGTTCGCTTCGCTGTTCAACGACCGCGCCATTTCCTACCGCGTTCACCAGGGCTTCGACCACAAGCTGGTGGCCCTGTCGGCTGGCGTGCAGCGCATGGTCCGCTCCGAAACCGGCACTGCCGGCGTGATGTTCACCCTCGATACCGAATCGGGCTTCCGTGACGTGGTGTTCATCACCGGCGCCTACGGCCTGGGTGAAACCGTCGTACAAGGCGCGGTGAACCCGGATGAGTTCTACGTCCACAAAGGCACGCTGGAAGCTGGTCGCCCGGCCATCCTGCGTCGCAACCTGGGCAGCAAAGCCATCAAGATGATCTACGGCGACGAAGCCCGCGCCGGTAAATCGGTCAAGACCATCGACGTGGACAAGGCCGATCGCGCGCGTTTCTGCCTGACCGACGCCGAAGTCAGCGAGCTGGCCAAGCAGGCGATGATCATCGAGAAGCACTACAAGTGCCCGATGGACATCGAATGGGCCAAAGACGGCGACGACGGCAAGCTGTACATCGTGCAGGCCCGTCCGGAAACCGTGAAGAGCCGCACCCAGGCCAACGTCATGGAACGTTACCTGTTGAAAGAAACCGGCACCGTGCTGGTGGAAGGTCGTGCCATCGGCCAGCGCATCGGCGCCGGCAAGGTGCGGATCATCAAGGACGTGTCCGAGATGGACAAAGTCCAGCCGGGCGACGTTCTGGTTTCCGACATGACCGACCCGGACTGGGAACCGGTCATGAAGCGCGCCAGCGCCATCGTCACCAACCGTGGCGGTCGTACCTGTCACGCGGCGATCATTGCTCGCGAGCTGGGCATCCCGGCCGTGGTCGGTTGCGGCAACGCCACCCAGCTGTTGAAAGACGGCCAGGGCGTGACCGTTTCCTGCGCTGAAGGCGACACCGGCTACATCTTCGAAGGCGAACTGGGCTTCGACATCAAGAAAAACTCTGTTGATGCCATGCCGGATCTGCCGTTCAAGATCATGATGAACGTCGGCAACCCGGACCGCGCCTTCGACTTCGCGCAACTGCCGAACGCCGGTGTGGGCCTGGCCCGTCTGGAATTCATCATCAACCGCATGATCGGCGTGCACCCCAAAGCGCTGTTGAACTACGACGGCCTGCCGCAGGAAATCAAAGACAGCGTCGACAAGCGCATTGCCGGTTACAACGACCCGGTCGGCTTCTATGTCGACAAGCTGGTCGAAGGCATCAGCACCCTGGCGGCAGCGTTCTGGCCGAAAAAGGTCATCGTGCGTCTGTCGGACTTCAAGTCCAACGAATACGCGAACCTGATCGGCGGCAAACTCTACGAGCCGGAAGAAGAAAACCCGATGCTGGGCTTCCGTGGCGCTTCGCGTTACATCAGCGAATCGTTCCGTGACTGCTTCGAACTCGAATGCCGCGCCCTCAAGCGCGTGCGTAACGAGATGGGCCTGACCAACGTTGAAATCATGGTGCCGTTCGTCCGTACTCTGGGTGAAGCGAGCCAGGTGGTCGATCTGTTGGCTGAAAACGGTCTGGCCCGTGGCGACAACGGTCTGCGCGTGATCATGATGTGCGAACTGCCGTCCAACGCGATCCTGGCTGAAGAGTTCCTCGAGTTCTTCGACGGCTTCTCCATCGGCTCCAACGACCTGACCCAGCTTACCCTGGGCCTGGACCGTGACTCCGGGATCATCGCTCACCTGTTCGACGAGCGAAATCCTGCGGTCAAGAAACTGCTGGGCAACGCCATTGCCGCGTGCAACAAGGCGGGCAAGTACATCGGTATCTGCGGTCAGGGCCCTTCGGACCACCCGGACCTGGCCAAGTGGCTGATGGAGCAGGGCATCGAAAGCGTTTCGCTGAACCCCGATTCCGTACTGGAAACCTGGTTCTTCCTGGCTGAAGGTCAGGCTTCGGCCTGATTCGTGAATGAGGCCTCGGTCAAGTGGCCGAGGCTTTAAGATTCAAGTAGGGCGGGCTCCAACGGGATGCCGCCCTTTTTTGTGCAAGAGCATATGCAAAGTAGCAGCAACCTATTTCCTGTCGCCCTGATCAGCGCCGAGCGGCGCGGCGATCTGAGCGAAGACGTCTATCGTTTGAAACCCGGCAACAGCCCCGACGGTACCGTCGAACTGGCTGTGACACGCTTGGGTCTGGCCGATGAGCCGGCGGTGCGTGGCGTGCCGGTGATTCTGTTGCACGGCAGCTTTTCCAATCGACGGTTTTGGTTCTCTCCCAAAGGTTTGGGCCTGGGTGCTTACCTGACGCGTCTGGGATTCGATGTGTGGATTCCGGAAATGCGCGGTCACGGCCTGTCTCAGCGCAACCAGAACTATCGCCAGAACAGCGTCGCCGACTATGCGCGTTACGATTTGCCGGCCATTGGCGCGTTCGTGCGCGAGCAAAGCGGCCAGATCCCGCACTGGATCGGCCATTCGCTGGGTGGCATTACCCTGGCTGCGGCATTGGGCGGTCAGTACCTGGGCGAGCCCGCCGTGGCTTCCGCGGCGTTTTTCGGCACGCAGGTCAGCCGCACCTACTGGCCGTTGAAGTTTCCACCGGTGGAGTGGAGCGGGCGCTTTATTCTCAAGCGTTTTGCCCAACTGTCGGGTTCACGGCTCAAACGCGGCCCGGAGGACGAGCCGATTGGCCTGGCCCTGGAAAGCATGCGCTGGTACGGGCTGTTCGGCCGTTTTGGTGATGCCGACAAAGACTGGTGGGCGGGGTTGGCCGAGGTGCAGTTGCCGGTGCTGGCCGTAAGCGCCGCGGGCGATCATCAGGACCCGACATGGGCCTGCCATAAGCTGTTCGATCAAGTCGGCTCCGAGCACAAGCAGTTCATCACCCTTGGCCGTGAGCAAGGCTTTGGCGATAATTTCGGTCACGTGGAAATGCTGGTCAGCAAGGCTGCGCAGACTGAAGTCTGGCCGTTGGTAGCGCGCTGGCTGGTGGATCAACAGACGCCTTTGCTGGGCGAAAAGCCGGATTTAGCCGCAGCGATTTGAGCCTGATGCCCTAAGGAGGGCATTCCGCTCTGATCGGCTAGCGGATAAGATGTGACGCGCTGAGTGGTTCTGGTCACTTTGAGTGACTGAATCGGTCGTGATGTTCGTGCGAGTGGAGTGATTTGCACCGCCCCAATCCTGGCCCGAGTATGCTGCTTACTCGATTGTCTTCCTTGTTACAGGAGTTTCTCGATGAACCATTACCTTACGCCTGACTTGTGCGACGCCTACCCGGAGCTGGTGCAGGTGTTGGAACCGATGTTCAGCAATTTCGGTGGCCGTGATTCTTTCGGCGGCGAAATCGTGACCATCAAATGTTTCGAAGATAACTCGCTGGTCAAGGAACAAGTCGAGCTCAAGGGCAACGGCAAAGTGCTGGTGGTCGACGGTGGTGGCTCCCTGCGCCGCGCACTGATGGGCGACATGCTGGCCGAGAAAGCCGCGAACAACGGTTGGGAAGGGCTGGTGATCTACGGTTGCATCCGCGACGTTGATGTCATCGCGCAAACCGATCTGGGGGTTCAGGCCCTGGCCAGTCATCCGATGAAAACCGACAGGCGCGGTGTGGGTGAACTCAACATTGCCGTGACCTTTGCAGGTGTGACGTTCCATCCGGGCCACTACATCTATGCGGACAATAACGGCGTGATCGTTTCGCCAAGTCCGCTTGCAATGCCTGAATAAAGCACCGTATCAACAAAGGGGTGAGGATGTTCGAGGAAGAAAACGCGCAGTGGGGGCTGGTGCATGCCCTGGTGCTGGACGGTAAAGGCGGTGCGCGTTCGATAGCCCGGACTGAACTCGATGACTTGCAGCTGCAGGCCCATGAAAGCCTGTGGTTGCACTGGGATCGCAGTCACCCGCAAACCCAGACCTGGCTGCGCAAATTCAGTGGTCTGAGTGAATTTAGTTGCGACTTGTTGCTGGAAGAAAACACCCGACCGCGTCTTTTGCCGCTGCCGGACTCTGAACTGCTGTTGTTTCTGCGCGGGGTCAACCTCAATCCAGGTGCCGAACCGGAAGACATGGTCTCGGTGCGGATTTTCGGTTCGGCCCAGCG
This sequence comes from Pseudomonas sp. GGS8, assembly GCF_024168645.1. Lineage (NCBI taxonomy): Bacteria > Pseudomonadati > Pseudomonadota > Gammaproteobacteria > Pseudomonadales > Pseudomonadaceae > Pseudomonas > Pseudomonas sp. GGS8. Next base: position 3,916,288 of record NZ_JALJWF010000001.1, read on the forward strand.
GGTGATTTCCCTGCGGCTGCGGCCGTTGCGCGCCACCGATGAGTTGCTGGTGCAACTGGCCGAAGGCAAAGGGCCGAGAACCGCTTCCGAACTGATCCTCTACATGGCGCAATACCTGACCAACAAGGTGCAGGATCTGGTCGCTTGCCTCTCCGAGGTGGTCGATGAAGAGGAAGAAAAGCTCGATGCCGACGAACGGTATACTCCCGAGCATGGTGCTATTTTGCATATCCGCCGCAGGGCCGCCGGACTGAAACGTTTTCTGGCGCCGCAGCGGGATATTTTCGGTCAGCTGACGCGGATAAAACTGCCGTGGTTCTGCGAAGACGATGGCGATTACTGGAACGAATTGAACAACAGCCTGACCCGGTATCTCGAGGAGCTGGAATTGACCCGGGAGCGTGTGGGGCTGGTCCTGGACGCTGAAGACCGGCGTTTGAGCGAGCGCATGAACCGCACGATGTACCGCTTCGGGATCATTACCGGGATCTTTTTACCAATGAGCTTTCTGACCGGTCTTTTGGGGATCAACGTCGGTGGTATTCCGTTCTCCGCCAACCCCTACGGCTTTCTGATTGCTTGCCTGTTGATGGTCTCGGTGGCATTGGGGCAGTGGTGGTTATTCCGACGTTTGCGTTGGGTCTGACGATGAGCCATGTGACCCGACCAAATTTGACCGCGTCTTTGACAGATATCACGAGAGGTGCGTATGCACGATCCGTTTGAACAGTCTTTGCGTGACATGCTCAAAGCATCGCCGTCCAGCCGTGACGACGATGCCTGCCTGGGGCGTGTGCTTAAAACCGCCAACCGCCAGGTCGGTGCCGGCGATCTGTTCAGCCTGCTGGGCCGTTGGCTGCCCGCGCTGATGATTGCCCTGAATAACGGATCGGCCCATGTCGCGCCGGTTTCTCGTCTACGTAAACCTACCGCTCGCACTGCTGATAAGGCTGATTGAATATGGAACTTGATCTCTGGACTCAGAGCCTCGTCACTGCAATGACTGCGTTGTGGACCAAAGTTGCAAACTTCATTCCGAACCTGTTTGGCGCACTGGTTGTGCTGCTGTTGGGTTTTGTCGTGGCCAAGCTGCTGGACACGCTGCTCTCTAAGTTGCTCGCCAAATTGGGCCTCGATCGCCTGATGGGCGGCACCGGGCTAACCAAATTGCTGTCCCGCGCCGGCCTTCAGGTGCCTATTTCGACGCTGATCGGCAAAATTGTCTACTGGTTCGTCCTGCTGATTTTTCTCGTTTCTGCCGCAGAATCCCTTGGCCTTGAGCGAGTTTCGGCTACGCTGGACATGTTGGCGCTGTATGTGCCGAAAGTATTCGGCGCGGCGCTGGTGCTGCTGGTAGGTGTCTTGCTGGCGCAACTGGCCAATGGGCTGGTGCGTGGCGCGGCAGAAGGCGTGGGGCTGGATTACGCCGCGGGCCTGGGGCGGATTGCTCAGGGCCTGGTGATCATCATCAGTATTTCGGTTGCGATCAGCCAGTTGGAGGTCAAGACAGACCTGCTTAACCACGTGATTGTGATCGTGTTGATTACCGTTGGTCTGGCGGTTGCGCTGGCCATGGGGTTGGGAAGCCGGGAAATTGCCGGTCAGATTCTTGCGGGAATCTATGTGCGTGAGTTGTATCAGGTTGGGCAACAAGTGCGTGTTGGCGAGGTCGAAGGTCAGATCGAAGAGATCGGCACGGTGAAAACTACGGTGCTGACCGACGAGGGTGAGCTAGTCTCTCTTTCGAATCGGATTCTCTTGGAGCAGCATGTGAGTAGCCGCTAACCCGGCAAATCCTGCTAATGTATGCCGCCGCAAAATGCCCTGAGGGGCTGCGGCGGACATTGACCTGACTGTCGGCCCGACTTGTTTTGAATAAAGCTCAATCGCTCTCCACGCGCTACGACCCCCGCGAGCTCTCTGATGAGGAGTTGGTCGCGCGCTCGCATACCGAGCTGTTTCACGTAACGCGCGCCTATGAAGAACTGATGCGGCGTTACCAGCGAACATTATTTAACGTTTGTGCACGATATCTGGGGAACGATCGTGATGCAGACGATGTCTGTCAGGAAGTGATGTTGAAGGTGCTGTACGGCCTGAAGAACTTCGAGGGGAAATCGAAGTTCAAGACGTGGCTCTACAGCATCACGTACAACGAGTGCATCACGCAGTATCGGAAGGAACGGCGTAAGCGTCGCTTGATGGACGCTTTGAGTCTGGACCCCCTCGAGGAAGCGTCTGAAGAAAAGGCGCCGAAACCCGAGGAGAAGGGCGGACTCGATCGCTGGCTAGTGTATGTGAACCCGATTGACCGTGAAATTCTGGTGCTACGATTTGTCGCAGAGCTGGAGTTTCAGGAGATCGCAGACATCATGCACATGGGTTTGAGTGCGACAAAAATGCGGTACAAACGCGCTCTTGACAAATTGCGTGAGAAATTTGCAGGCATTGCTGAAACTTAGTTCGGCGCAAATATCTCTTACGTGTAGGCAAGTTCTGATAGACTTGCCGCCGAGTTGTCCCCCGGTTTGCGGGACTGCTTCACAATCACCAGATGGGGATTTAACGGATGAAACTGAAAAACACCTTGGGCTTTGCCATTGGTTCTCTTATTGCCGCTACTTCGTTCGGCGCGCTGGCACAAGGCCAAGGCGCAGTTGAAATCGAAGGCTTCGCCAAGAAAGAACAGTACGACAGCGATCGTGACTTCAAAAACAACGGCAACCTGTTCGGCGCTTCCGTCGGCTACTTCATCACCGACGATGTTGAACTGCGTCTGGCCTACGACGAAGTGCACAACGTACGTGCAGATGATGGTCGCAACGTAAAGGGCGCTGATACCGCTCTGGACGCTCTGTACCACTTCAACAACCCAGGCGACATGATCCGTCCATACGTTTCTGCCGGTTTCTCGGACCAGAGCATTGGCCAGAACGGTTCGGGTCGTAACCGCTCCACCTTCGCCAACATTGGCGGCGGTGCCAAGCTGTACTTCACCGATAACTTCTACGCCCGTGCTGGCGTTGAAGCTCAGTACAACATCGACCAGGGCGACACCGAGTGGGCTCCAAGCGTCGGTATCGGTGTGAACTTCGGTGGCGGCTCCAAGCCTGCTGCTGCTCCAGTTCCAGCACCAGCTGAAGTTTGCTCCGACAGCGACAACGATGGCGTTTGCGACAACGTTGACAAGTGCCCTGACACCCCAGCCAACGTAACTGTTGACGCTGATGGCTGCCCAGCAGTTGCTGAAGTTGTTCGTGTTGAGCTGGACGTGAAATTCGACTTCAACAAGTCGGTAGTCAAGCCTAACAGCTACGGCGACATCAAGAACCTGGCTGACTTCATGAAGCAGTACCCATCCACCAATACTGTTGTTGAAGGTCACACTGACTCCGTCGGTCCTGACGCTTACAACCAGAAACTGTCCGAGCGTCGTGCAAACGCCGTTAAGCAAGTTCTGACCAACCAGTACGGTGTTTCGCCGTCCCGCGTTCAGTCTGTTGGCTACGGCGAATCCCGCCCAGTTGCTGACAACGCCACTGAAGCTGGTCGCGCTGTAAACCGTCGCGTAGAAGCGAAGGTTGAAGCTCCAGCTAAGTAATTAGCTCGCAGCTCAAGAAAAGCCCGGCTCAGGCCGGGCTTTTCTTTGTCTGCGATTTGGTGATGAGGGGGGGCAAGTAGGTTCAGGCTGATTGATCGGCCGTCATCGCGGGCAAGCCACGCTCCCACAGAGATGACGTTGCACAGGCTGCCACGGTTCCAATCACCAAAATGGCTGGGCTTTTCAATTCAAAGGCGCAGGCATCGTCTTCCATCGCGGTCAGGTTGCTCCGACATTCCCGTTGGTGCGGCAGCGAAGCGTTTTCGATCATCGCCACAGGGGTATTGGCTGCCATTCCGCCGGCCAGCAGTTGCTCACGGATTTCACTGAGTTTCGCCACGCCCATGTAGATCACCAGCGTGGTGCCGCCTTGAGCAAGGGCTTGCCAGTTCAGGCTGCTGTCATCCTGAGTGTGCGCCGTGACCAGTGTCACGCCCCGCGCGACGCCCCGGAGCGTCAGTGGGATATCGCATTGTGTCGCGCCGGCAAGGCCGGCGGTAATGCCATTGACCAGCTCAACCTCGACCCCTCGTTCACGCAACCACTGCGCCTCTTCACCGCCGCGCCCGAAAATGCACGGATCGCCACCCTTGAGCCGCACCACGCATTTACCGTGGCGGGTATAACGCAGCATCAGGCGATGAATGAAGGCTTGAGGCGTGGAGCGACAGCCGCCGCGCTTGCCCACAGGAATAATTCGCGCATTCGGGCAATGCTCCAGCACCGCGGGATTGACCAGATCGTCGATCAACACCACGTCCGCTTCGCGCAACGCTCGAACCGCCTTGAGGGTCAGCAATTCCGGATCGCCGGGACCCGCACCCACCAGCCAGACTTTAGCGCTCATAGTGTTTTCCTCACGAGGTGACGGCGACTGGCTGCGCAGTGGCGGCCAGCAAACGCTTGATTTCCGGGACGCAGGAGCCGCATTGCGTGCCGCAGCCCAATTCTTGTTTCAAACCCTGCAAATCCAGACCACGGCTGATGCCGGCGCAGACTGCGTTCTGGCTGACGTTCATGCAGTTGCACAGGGTTTTGGTGCCGGATGCCGGGGCGCCAGCGTTGCCTGGTGGCGCGCTCAACGGTGCCAGCAGCCAACGCCGCAGTTGTTCGTCGGCGCGACCTTCGAGCCACAGGCTTTGCAGCCAGTGCTGGGCGAGTGTTTCACCGGCCAGGCGAATCGCGGTGATCCGTCCATTCTCGATACGCACCCGTTTACCGATCGAACGCCGGGGGTCGTCGTAGGCCAATACCGGGCCGTCGTTGAGACCCAGGCATTGATCGATATCACGCAACAACTGTGGCTCTGGCGCGGTGGCGCTGGCGGCGCGTATCAGCAGCGCGGGGCGCTCACGGCCGGCCAGACTGAGGCTGGCGTAGGAAAACGCCTCGCAGAGTGGTCGCAGCGTCTCCAGGTGCTGTTGAACATCGCCTTCGATGAGGGCGAAAAGCTGCCAAGGCAATTGCACGGGCTCGAGTCGCACACCGCTGTGTTTGAGTTCCGGTTGTTTCGACAACGGATCGAAGGCGGGAAGGGTGAGGGTATTCACACCGCCCTTGAGAAAGCGGTCGCCCCAATGCATCGGCAGGAAAGCCTGGCCCGGACGTACGCTGTCGTCGCTGCTGACCGGCAGGATCACCGCGCCCCGGCGACTTTTCAGATTGATCAGGTCGCCAGGTTGCAGGCGGTGCCGACGCAGTTCATCCGGGTGTAGGCTCAACACGGCTTCGCTGACATGGCCGAACAGCTGCGCGGCGGTGCCGGTGCGGCTCATGCCGTGCCATTGATCGCGCAGGCGGCCGGTGATCAGGGTCAGCGGGAAGCGCGCATCGCGTTGTTCCTTGGCGGCGCGATACGGGTCGGTTACGAACTGTGCACGCCCGCTGGCGGTCGGGAAAACCCCGTCGAGGTACAATCGCGCGGTGCCTTCGCGGGCACCGGCGGGGAAGGGCCATTGCTGGGGGCCGAGTTGGTCGATCAACGCATGACTGATCCCGGACAGGTCGAGGTCGCGACCGCGAGTCAGTTGTTTGTATTCGTCGAAGACCTGTGCCGGGGTTTCAAAGGCAAACAGGCTAGGGGCTCCGGGACGCAGATGTTTCTCCAGGCGCTGTGCGAAATCCACGGTGATTGCCCAGTCGGGCCGTGCTTCACCGGGTGCGCCGATGGCTCGGCGGACGTGGGAAATGCGTCGTTCCGAGTTGGTAACCGTGCCGTCCTTTTCTCCCCAACTGGCGGCTGGCAGCAGCAGGTCAGCGAAGGCGGCGGTTTCGGTGGTGTGGAAGGCTTCCTGTAACACCACGAACGGGCAGGTTTGCAGTGCCTCGCGCACGGCGGTCTGGTCCGGAAGTGACTGGGCAGGGTTGGTGCAGGCGATCCACAGGGCTTTGATCTTGCCGCTGCGCATCTGCTCGAACAGTTCGATGGCTGTTAGTCCGGTGTTTTCGGGCAGTTGATCGACGCCCCAGTAGGCGGCCACTTGCGCGCGGTGTTCGGCATTGGCCGCTTCACGATGGCCTGGCAGCAGGTTCGACAAGCTGCCGGTTTCCCGACCGCCCATGGCATTAGGCTGACCGGTCAGCGAGAAAGGTCCTGCACCGGGCCGGCCGATTTGCCCGGTGGCCAGGTGCAGGTTGATCAGCGCGCTGTTCTTCGCGCTGCCGGCGGTGGACTGATTCAGCCCCATGCACCACAGCGACAGGAAGCTCGGTGACGTGCCGACCCATTCCGCGCATTGCTGCAGTTGCTCGACGCTGATGCCACAGAGTTGCGAAACCATTGTCGGGGTGTAATCGCGCACCAGGGTTTTCAGCTCGGCCAAACCTTCGGTGTGGGCCTTGATGAAGTCGCGGTCAATCCAGTCTTCCCACAACAGCAGGTGCAATATCCCATGGAACAAAGCGACATCGGTACCGGGCAGAATCGCCAGGTGCAGGTCAGCCAGATCACAGGTGTCGGTGCGCCGTGGGTCGATGACGATGACTTTCATCTGCGGACGGCGAGATTTGGCTTCTTCCAGGCGACGAAACAGAATTGGGTGGGCGTAAGCCATGTTGCTGCCGACGATCATCACGCAGTCGCTCAATTCCAGGTCTTCGTAGTTGCAGGGCGGAGCGTCGGCGCCGAGGCTGCGCTTGTAGCCGACCACCGCTGAAGACATGCACAGTCGTGAATTGCTGTCGATGTTGTTGGTGCCCACCAGCGCCCGCGCCAGTTTGTTGAAGGCGTAGTAGTCCTCGGTCAGCAATTGCCCGGAGATGTAGAACGCGACACTGTCCGGGCCGTGCTCGGCGATGGTTTCGGCGAAAACGCTGGCGGCGTGATCGAGGGCAGTGTCCCAGTCGGTGCGGCTGCGAGCCAGGCCTTTGCCCAGCCGTAGTTCCGGGTACAACGCCCGTGCTGTCAGATCGCCGGTCAGGTGCAGGGTCGAACCTTTACTGCACAGTTTGCCGAAGTTGGCCGGGTGCGCCGGATCGCCGCTGACGCCGAGAATGCGCTCGCCGTCGTGCTCGATCAGCACGCCGCAGCCAACCCCGCAGTAGCAGCAGGTGGAGGCGGTGATTTGGCGGTCCATCAGCTTGCTTCCCGCAGGGCCAGCAACACCCGGCCATTCTCGACCCGTGCCGAGTGATGGTGGGCGCAGCCGATATCGGGAGCCTGGGCCTCGCCGGTTTCCAGATCGATCTGCCAGTTGTGTAGCGGGCAGGCGACCCGTTTGCCGTAGATCAAGCCTTGGGACAGCGGCCCGCCCTTGTGCGGGCAGCGGTCGTCGAGGGCGAAAACCTCATCATCGCTCGTACGAAAAATCGCGATGTCGCCTTTCGGGCCGGCGATGATTCGCGAGCCGAGGGCATTGATCTCTTCCAGTGCGCAGATATCCAGCCAGTTCATACCGACACCTCCAGGTTCTTCACGGGAATGACCTCGAATTCTTTTTTCAGCAGTGGCTGTTCGAGGCGTTCCTTCCACGGGTCCTGTTCGAACGACAGGGAAAATTGCAGGCGTTCGTTGAGTGCCTTGCGCCGTACCGGGTCTTCCAGCACGGCTTTCTTGATGTGTTCCATGCCGACCCGCTGCAGGTAATGCACGGTGCGCTCGAGGTAGAAGGCTTCTTCACGGTACAGCTGCAGGAAAGCGCCGTTGTATTCGCGCACTTCTTCAGCGGTTTTCAGCTTGACGAAGAATTCTGCGACTTCGGTCTTGATCCCGCCGTTGCCACCGATATACATCTCCCAGCCGGAATCCACGCCGATAATTCCGACGTCCTTGATCCCCGCTTCCGAGCAGTTGCGTGGGCAACCGGATACGGCCAGTTTCACTTTGTGCGGCGACCACATGTTGAACAGGTCATGTTCGAGCTCAATGCCCAGTTGCGTGGAGTTCTGGGTGCCGAAGCGGCAGAACTCGCTGCCGACACAGGTTTTCACGGTGCGGATGGATTTGCCGTAGGCGTGGCCGGACGGCATGTCCAGGTCTTTCCAGACGCCCGGCAGGTCTTGCTTTTTGATCCCCAGCAAGTCGATGCGTTGGCCGCCGGTGACCTTGACCATTGGCACGTTGTACTTGTCGGCCACGTCGGCAATGCGTCGCAGCTCTGAAGGATTGGTCACACCGCCCCACATCCGCGGGACTACAGAGTAAGTGCCGTCTTTCTGAATGTTGGCGTGGGCACGTTCGTTGATCAGGCGCGATTGCGGGTCGTCCTTGGCCTCGCCGGGCCAGGTGGAAATCAGGTAGTAGTTGAGCGCCGGGCGGCAGGTGGCACAGCCGTTCGGGGTGCGCCAGTTCAGGTAGCTCATGGTGCCGGCGATGGTCAGCAGGTGCTGGTCGCGGATGGCCTGGCGGATTTGTCCGTGGTTGAGGTCGCTGCAACCGCAGATGGCTTTTTCGCTTTTCGGTTTGACGTCTGCCGCGCCGCCCACGGTGTTGATCAGGATCTGCTCGACGAGGCCGGCGCAGGAGCCGCAGGAGCTGGCGGCCTTGGTGTGTTTCTTCACGTCGTCGACGCTGAACAACCCATGTTCCTGAATGGCTTTGACGATGGTGCCTTTGCACACGCCGTTACAGCCGCAAACTTCGGCGGTGTCGGCCATGCTCATGGCTTTGTCCTGGCCTTGATGTCCTACATCGCCTAAAGCATTTTCGCCAAACATCAAATGATCGCGGATCTCGCCGATGGCATGGTTCTCACGGATCTGCCGGAAATACCAACCACCGTCTGCCGTATCGCCGTACAGACAGGCTCCCACCAGCACGTCATCCTTGATCACCAGTTTTTTGTAGACCCCGCCGATCGGGTCGGAGAGGGTGATGGTTTCGGTGCCTTCGCCGCCCATGAAGTCGCCGGCGGAGAACAGGTCGATGCCGGTGACTTTCAATTTGGTCGACGTCACCGAGCCCTTGTAGGTGGCGAAGCCCAGTTGGGCGAGGTGGTTGGCGCACACCTTGGCTTGTTCGAACAGCGGCGCGACCAGGCCGTAGGCGGTGCCGCGGTGGCTGGCGCATTCACCGATGGCGTACACCCGAGGGTCGTAGGTTTGCATCGTGTCGTTGACCAGAATCCCGCGGCTGCAAGGGATGCCGGATTTTTCCGCGAGTTCGGTGTTGGGGCGAATGCCGGCGGCCATCACCACCAGGTCGGCGGGGATGATGTCGCCGTTCTTGAACTGCACCGAACCGACCCGGCCATTGCCGGCGTCGTGCAGGGCCTGGGTCTGTTCACACAGGCGGAAATGCAGGCCGCGGGCTTCCAGGGCGGTTTGCAGGAGTTGGCCGCTGGTTTTGTCCAGTTGGCGCTCCAGCAGCCATTCGCCGATGTGCACCACGGTGACGTGCATGCCCCGCAGCATCAGGCCGTTGGCGGCTTCAAGGCCCAGCAGGCCGCCACCGATGACCACGGCGTGCTTGTGGGTCTTGGCGGTGTCGATCATCACCTGGGTGTCGGCAATGTCGCGGTAGCCGATCACGCCCTGCAAGGTATTGCCGGGGATCGGCAAGATGAACGGGGTCGAGCCGGTGGCAATCAGCAAGCGGTCGTATTCAGCCTCAGTGCCGTCTTCGGCGATGACCCGGCGTTTGACCCGGTCGATCTCCACCACTTTGCGGTTGAGCAGCAGCTTGATGTGGTTTTCCAGGTACCAGTCCAGATCGTTGAGCACGATCTCTTCGAACGTCTGTTCGCCGGCCAGTACGGGGGACAGCAGGATACGGTTGTAGTTGGTATGGGGTTCGGCGCCGAAGACCGTGATGTCGTACAGCTCATTACTCAGCTTGAGCAGTTCTTCCAGGGTACGAACCCCGGCCATGCCGTTGCCGATCATCACCAGCTTTAGTTTTTTCATCAGGTTCTCCGGGGAGCTCGGGCTTGCCTCATCAGGGCATTCAGGCCTTGCTCGACAAAATTTGCGCAAACAAAAAAGGCGTCCCGCTAGCTAACTAGCGAGGACGCCTTTGTCCTTGTCCCGTTCTCTCGGGCAGCGCAGCCTTCTACGTTGAAGGCCGGGCTTTATGTATGTTGGGAAAGGTAATGCAGTGGTTGTGCCAAGTCTCGCAAGGGCCGGATTTATGGGCTCTTGTCATGGAAGGAGGGTGTTTTCGTGCACCGGTTCAAGGCGTGATGCCCGGTTTTGAAGCAGAAAAATCAAAAGATCGCAGCCTTCGGCAGCTCCTGCAGGAGATCGTGGGCACCCGTGGGAGCTGTCGCAGGCTGCGATCTTTTGATCTTTATGGGGGGGGCAGTAAAAATCTCAGCCATGAAACAGCAAAAACAGCAGCGCCAGATTCGCCAGCAACGACACCAGCGCCAACGTTCGCCAGACTTTCAATGGCTCGCGCTCCAGCAACGGTCTGGGGCGCACGCTCAAACTGCGTCGTTCTCCCTGTTCCAGCAGCAACAACCATTCTTCGGCCGTTTCAAAGCGCTGATCCGGGGCTACCGCCACTGCGCGCTCCAGACTTTGTGCGATCCATTCCGGCAGGTCGGGCCGGTAGCGACTGGCGCTGACAGGCGCCCCAAACCGTGGACGCTGGAACGCTTCGATTTCGCCGTAGGGATAATGCCCGGTGAGCAGGTAATACAAGGTCACGCCGACGGCATACAGATCCTGTTGTGGCGTCGGTGAGTCGCCGCGAAAGGCTTCCGGCGCGATATAGCTGGGCGTTCCAGGCAGGGCAAAGGCTTGATCTTCAGACAGCCCGGGACAGTAGGCGAGGCCGAAATCCAGCAGGCGCAACTCGCCATCGTCACCCAGCAGCAGGTTCTCCGGTTTGATATCGCGATGCAGAATCTGCCGTCGATGCAGGATGCCGACGGCTCTCAGCAAGCGTTCGGCCAGGTCCTGCCATTGCGCCAGTGGCAGCGTTGTGACGCGCTCATGCAACTCAGCCAGGGTCGACCCGGAATATTCACGCATCACGTAGTACAAATGCTGACGCTGACTGGCGGCATGGACTTCAGGGAAATGCCGACCCGCTACACGCTTGAGAAACCATTCCTCCGACAACAATGCCTGCCCGGCCTGGTGATCGTCACGCAGTGCGCTGGGCAATGTTTTCAGCAGCCAGGGCTGTTGTTGTGCGTCGCGCACCCGGTAGAGCAGCGATTGCTGGCTCTGGCCGAGGGTCCCTTCGACCTGCCAGCCTTCGAAGGTCTGGCCCGGTTTCAGCGCAGGCGGGAGTGGCCATTGCTGCAGATGAATCAATGCATCGCCAATGCTGGTTTCACCTAGGGCATCGACCCGCACCAGCAGGGCGCTGGCATTGTCCTGACTACCGGCCAGGTGCGCGGCGCTGACCAAAGTCTGCGCGGCACTGTTGAGGTCAGGTTGGTCGCGCAGAATCGCTGCGATGGCGGTGTCGCCCAGCACGGCCCAGATGCCGTCGCTGAGCAGCACGAAACTCTCGTTCAGGCGCAGTTCGCCATCCAGAAAATCCAGCACCAGATGTTGATCCAGCCCCAAGGCCCGCTTGAGCACATGCTGCATACCCGGCTGGTCCCAGACGTGATCTTCGCTCACCCGTTGCAAGGTGTCGGCGTGCCAGCGGTATACCCGGCAATCGCCGACATGCGCCAGGGTGAAACGCCTGCCGCGCATCACCAAGGCACTGACCGTGGTCAGCAGCGGTTGCCCGCCGCCGTTGGCCTGCAACCAGCGGTTTTGCGCCAGTAGCAGACGATCCAGTGCCTGGGCGACACCCCAGGTTTCCGGGGTGGCGTAGTAGTCCAGTGCCAGGGCCTGCAAGGTTGAACGGGCCGCGAGACCGCCATCGGCACATTGGCTGACGCCGTCGGCGATGGCGAACAGGTAACCTTTGCTCGCCGCCAGTGCCGGCGCCGGAGTGACCAGGCGCAGGGCGTCCTGGTTTTCTTCACGAGGCCCGATGGCGCTGGCTTCGGCAAAACTCAGTTGCAGGCTCATTCAACCCTCACACGCGAGCCGCGGTAACGGCTGCCGAACCCCAAGTGGTTCTCCAGCGACGTTTCACCCCGTGCAGACCGAACCAGGCGAGTACGCCAAGGCTGGCGAACAACCACAAAGCCATTTGATAGCTGCCGGTGCTTTGCTTGATCGCGCCCATGCCTGCCGCCAGTGCGAAGCCACCGATACCGCCGGCCATGCCGATCAAACCGGTCATCACACCAATCTCCCGACGAAAACGCTGCGGCACTAACTGGAATACCGCACCGTTACCTGCACCTAAACCGAGCATAGTGCAGACGAAAAGCGCCAGGGCTGCGTAGGAACTCGGCAGATTGAAACCCACTGTCGCGATGCAGATCGCTGCCACGGTGTACATCGCCAACAGGGTGCGAATCCCGCCGAAGCGATCCGCCAGCGCGCCACCCAGCGGACGCATCAGGCTGCCGCCGAACACACACGCCGCGGTGTAGTAACCGGCGGTCACCGGGCTCAGGCCGTACTGGTCGTTGAAGTAGCCGGGCAGGGCGCTGGCCAGACCGATGAAGCCACCGAAGGTCACGCTGTAGAAAAACATGAACCACCAGCTGTCGCGGTCACCCAGGGCCTTGAGGTAGTCGGCCATGGACTTGGCTTTCGGCCGTTCAGGGGCATTTTTGGCCAGCCAGGCGAAGACGATCAGGGTCAGGATCAGCGGGATCAGGGCGAAGCCGAACACGTTGCTCCAGCCAAACATGGCGGCCAGCACCGGGGCGATCAGGGCGGCGAGCACGGTGCCCGAGTTACCGGCACCGGCGATGCCCATGGCTTTGCCTTGGTGCTGCGGCGGATACCATTGCGAGGCCAACGGCAGGGCGACGGCGAAGGACGCACCGGCCATGCCGAGGAACAGGCCCAGCAACAGCGCCTGCTCGTAACTGTGGATGCCGACTTTCCAGGCAACGAGCAGGGCGCTGATGACGATTATCTGGCCGATGATCCCGGCGGTTTTTGGCGACAGGCGATCAGCCAGCAGGCCCATCGCAAAGCGCAATACAGCGCCGGCCAGAATCGGCGTGGCCACCACCAGCCCGCGCTGTTGAGTGGTCAGGTGCAGGTCAGCGGCGATTTGCACCGCCAGAGGGCCGAGCAGGTACCAGACCATGAAGCTCAGATCAAAATAGAGGAAGGCTGCGAACAGTGTCGGGGTATGGCCGGATTTCCAGAAGCTTGAATTCATCGCGCACCTCAGCTGTCAGGCGTATCAAGAAGGAGTCATGAGCTTGCAGGTGGGGCGCCACTACGGCCGCACCACCAGCCCCGGTCTCTGGGGCCAAAACGGAAAAACGCCGCTACCTGATTCGCAAAAGGGGGCGAATGAGGTGAGCGACGTCTTTGTCGTAGGTGGGGCAACCGCCGTTGGTTACCTTGCGGTGATTTACTTAGCGAGATTTGTGCCAACAATCTGCTTTTGTGGCGAGGGGGCTTGTCGGACCGCCGCATCGCCCCGTTCGGCGGTGAAGCCGTCACAAGACCTTTGTGCGAGGTCTGTATGAAGGAAATTGAGGGGCCGCTTCGCTGCCCAACGGGGGCAAGCCCCCTCGCCACAATGATCGGATCAACCCAATAACTCACTCATGGCAATGATCTGCTCCGCCACCTGGATCAGCTTCTGCTGGCGGCTCATGGCCTGGCGGCGCATCAGGGTGTAGGCCTCTTCTTCGTTGCAGTCCTTCATCTTCATCAGCAGCCCCTTGGCCAGTTCGATGCGCTTGCGCTCGGCCAGTTGCTGGTCGCGGGCGTGCAGTTGCGCGCGCAGGGCCTGGTCGCTTTCAAAGCGAGCCATGGCCACGTCGAGAATCGGCTGCAAGCGTTGCGCGTGAATGCCTTCGACGATGTAGGCACTGACGCCGGACTTGATTGCCTGGCGCATTACGCCGGGGTCGTGCTCGTCGGTGAACATCACGATTGGCCGTGGTTGGTCGCGGGTCACCAGCACCACTTGCTCCATCACATCGCGGCTCGGTGACTCGGTATCGATCAGGATCACGTCCGGACGCACCGTTTCGACGCGCGCGGGCAGGTCAATAGTCAGGCCGGATTCGTCGATGACTTCGAACCCGGCTTCGGTCAGGGCCGCTTTCAGACGGCCGACTTTTTTCGCGGTGTCGTTGATCAGCAGGATACGCAACATATTCGCAGGCTCCTGTCAGCGGCTGGCGAGAAGGGGAGCGCTGTCGCTCATGGCGTGCAGCGTAAAGCTGCGGGCATAGCCGGCCGGGTCCGAACCGTTCCAGATCTTGCCGTCGATCAGTTGGCTGCTGCGCATTTCCTGACTCCGGGCGGGCACACCGACAGCGGTGGCGGCCTCACGGTATAAGTCTAGTTGCTGGACCTGACGGGCCACGCCGAGGTAATCCGGGTCGTCACGCAGCAAACCCCAGCGACGGAACTGGGTCATGAACCACATGCCGTCGGACAAATACGGCAGATTGACCTCGCCGCCACCGTGGAAACGCATCGCGTGCGGGTCTTGCCAGCGATTGCCCAAGCCGTCGGCATAGTCACCCAGCAAGCGCGGTTCGATGCAGTCGAGCGGGGCATCGAGGTATTCGGGAGCGCATAACAGTTGCGCGGTGCTGCGGCGATTTTCGTGGCTGGCTTCGATGAACCGGCTGGCTTCGAGGATTGCCATCACCAACGCCCGGGCGGTGTTGGGGTATTGCTCGACGAAGGCGCGGGTGCAGCCGAGGACTTTTTCCGGGTGATCGGGCCAGATCGTCTGGGTGGTGGCCATCGTGAACCCGAGATTTTGCTGCACCGCACTGGCAGCCCACGGTTCGCCGACGCAGAACCCGTCAATGCGCCCGGCTTGCAGGTGCGCGACCATTTGCGGCGGGGGGACGACCACGCTGTCGACATCCTGCAACGGGTGAATGCCCTGACTCGCCAGCCAGTAATACAACCACATGGCGTGGGTGCCCGTGGGAAATGTCTGGGCGAAGGTCAGTTTTGGGCGACTTTGGTGCACGTGGTGGTCCAGTGCTTCAGGACTGGTCACGTCCAGGGCCTGCAAGCCATGGGAGAGGTTGATGCTCTGGCCGTTCTGGTTCAGGCCCATGAGCACGGCCATGTCGGTGGAGGCTACGCCGCCGATGCCCAGGTGCACGGCGTAAATCAGGCAGTACAGGCTGTGGGCGGCATCGAGTTCGCCGCTGACCAGTTTGTCCCGCAGGTTGGCCCAGGATGACTGGCGCTTGAGGTTCAGGGTCAGGCCGTAAGGCTGGGCGAAGCCCTGAGTGGCGGCGACCACCACTGAGGCACAGTCACTCAGGGCCATGAAGCCGAGGTTGATTTCGGTTTTTTCCGGGGCATCGCTGCCGTTGACCCAGGCCAGTGGGCCGGCTGATGGTTCATTCATCGATTTGCACCTTCCAAAAAAAACGTCGTCCCATGGCCTCTGCGCGAGCAGAGCCGGTGACGACGCCATTGTCCTGCCACTCATCCCGTCGTTGGCATGAGTGCTGATGACCATGTTGGTGCAAGGCATATGCCATCGCTGGATGATTTTGTCGTGCGCCTCGCCTGTGGACTCGATGCGCGGCTATAATCGCCGCCTCTCATCGCCAACCGAGTCAAGCCTGCCCATGTACACCCTGGCCCGTCAGCTATTGTTCAAACTTTCCCCGGAAACCTCCCACGATTTGTCCCTGGACCTGATCGGCGCGGGCGGGCGTTTGGGCCTCAACGGCTTGCTGTGCAAGGCACCGGCAAAGATGCCGGTGACGGTCATGGGCCTGGAATTCCCGAACCCGGTGGGGCTGGCGGCCGGTCTGGACAAGAACGGTGCGGCGATCGATGGGTTTGCCCAACTGGGTTTTGGTTTCGTCGAAATCGGCACCGTCACTCCGCGTCCGCAACCGGGTAATCCGAAACCCCGGATTTTCCGCTTGCCGGAGGCCGAGGCGATCATCAACCGCATGGGTTTCAACAACCTTGGCGTCGATCACTTGCTCGCTCGCGTGGCGGCAGCCAAGTACAAGGGCGTGCTGGGGATCAACATCGGCAAGAATTTCGATACGCCGGTTGAGCGCGCGGTCGACGACTACCTGATCTGCCTGGACAAGGTTTACGCCCACGCCAGCTACGTGACCGTCAACGTCAGCTCGCCGAATACCCCGGGCCTGCGCAGCCTGCAATTCGGCGACTCGCTCAAGCAATTGCTCGCCGACCTGGCCACGCGCCGGGCGGAATTGGCCCTGCGCCACGGCAAACATGTGCCGCTGGCGATCAAGATCGCGCCCGACATGACTGACGAAGAAACTGTTCAAGTTGCCCAAGCGTTGATCGAAACCGGGATGGATGCGGTGATCGCCACCAACACCACCCTGAGCCGTGTCGGCGTCGAAGGCCTGGAGCATGGTGACGAGGCGGGCGGGTTGTCCGGCGCACCGGTACGCGACAAGAGCACCCACACCGTGAAGGTACTGGCGGCGGAGCTGGCCGGTCGCTTGCCGATCATCGCCGTGGGTGGCATCACCGAAGGCAAGCACGCGGCTGAGAAAATCACTGCGGGTGCGAGCCTGGTGCAGATTTATTCGGGCTTTATCTATAAAGGCCCGGCCCTGATTCGTGAATCGGTAGATGCCATCGCCGCGCTGCGCTGAAGCCTGATTTGGGCCTCATGGTGGGGGCTTTGTGGCGAGGGGGCTTGCCCCCGTTGGGCTGCGAAGCGGCCCCAAAACCAGGCAACGCGGTGAATCAAAGAGAACACGGACACAGGGTTTACGACTGCTTCGCAGCCGAACGGGGGCAAGCCCCCTCGCCACAATTGTTTCTTCGCTGAATTTGGAGCAGGCATAAAAAAGGGCTCCCCGAAGGAGCCCCTGGGCCGAAGCCCGCCGTCCGGATGGGACGTGCGTGGTTAAGTCGTTGCGTATTCAGATTGTCGTGTCGGAGTGTGTGCCCTGTATTAGCCGACGGCGTGAAGTTCGTTGAGTCTGTGGATTCCCGCAGTGCCGGTCATACCGTCCCAATTGTCGCCGCGTCCTTCTCGCCAGCCATTGATCCAGGCTTGGCGTACCGACGGTAGAGTAAAAGGGCAAAGCTCACGGGATTTACCACCAACGCCATATTGATATCCGCGCAAAAATGCTCTTTCCAACGGATCACGCTTAAGTCTTCTCATAGGGTGTTTCCCTCACTTGTTGACTGTATGTATCGCGTCGACCTCAATCGAGGTCAGGCAGAAAAATTCTGCCGTTGGTGGCTCGCTGCCGGCGTCGCGAGCCAAGGTGTTGACGCCGTTGCGACGTCAACCTGTGTTGAGTTCTAACCAATGCGTCACATCGAGGGAATGATCGTTTTGTCATAAGAACGTAACCATAAAGATGCTAAGGCCATAAGTAACACGATATTTGTCCCGTGTTGGTTGGCCAAAGCCCGGTATGATCGGCCCTGCGCTGGATGGTGGGGGTTGCGCCTTTAACGAGAATGACACCCGTTGCCCTTGGGGTTATTCGACGAAGGGTCGACTTATGACATTTTGTTGCATCAACTTTTTTATCTGCCCTGGCATCTAAGCTCTTTTAACCCGAGCAGTCAGGGTGGGACGGCACACCTTCGTGCCACGCGGGCGCTCTGTTAGAAAAGCGCCTGATTGAAAACCGGATCGGCAACGCGTTGCCGGTTCACTTAGCTAAAGGCTCTGGAATTACCATGTCCGATCGTTTCGAACTCTTCCTCACTTGCCCCAAAGGCCTTGAAGGTCTGCTCATCGAGGAAGCCGTCGGGCTTGGCCTTGAGGAGGCACGCGAGCACACCTCGGCTGTGCGCGGCATGGCCACCATGGAAACCGCTTATCGCCTGTGCCTGTGGTCGCGTCTGGCAAACCGGGTGCTGCTGGTGCTCAAGCGTTTCCCGATGAAGGACGCCGAAGACCTGTATCACGGCGTGCTCGACATCGAGTGGCAAGACCACATGCTCAACGACGGCACCCTGGCCGTCGAATTCAGCGGTCACGGCTCTGGCATCGATAACACGCACTTTGGCGCCTTGAAGGTCAAGGATGCCATCGTCGACAAACTGCGTACCCCGCAAGGCGACCGCCCATCCATCGACAAGCTCAACCCGGACCTGCGCATTCACCTGCGTCTGGACCGTGGCGAAGCGATCCTGTCCCTCGACCTGTCCGGGCACAGCCTGCACCAGCGCGGTTATCGCTTGCAGCAAGGCGCGGCGCCGCTGAAGGAAAACCTCGCGGCAGCGATTCTGATTCGTTCCGGCTGGCCGCGCATTGCCGCCGATGGCGGCGCGCTGGCTGACCCGATGTGCGGTGTCGGCACGTTCCTGGTGGAAGCCGCCATGATCGCCGCCGACATGGCGCCGAACCTGCGCCGCGAGCAGTGGGGCTTCACCGCCTGGCTCGGTCACGTGCCGGCGCTGTGGAAAAAACTCCACGAAGAAGCCACCGAACGCGCCGCAGCCGGCCTGGCCAAGCCGCCGCTGTGGATTCGCGGTTACGAAGCCGACCCACGCCTGATTCAACCGGGCCGCAACAACGTCGAACGTGCCGGCCTGAGTGATTGGATCAAGATTTATCAGGGCGAAGTGGCAACGTTCGAGCCGCGTCCGGACCAGAACCAGAAAGGTCTGGTGATCTGCAACCCTCCGTACGGCGAGCGTCTGGGTGACGAGGCGAGCCTGCTCTACCTCTACCAGAACCTCGGTGAACGTCTGCGTCAGGCGTGCTTGAACTGGGAAGCGGCGGTGTTCACCGGCGCTCCGGACCTGGGCAAGCGCATGGGCATCCGTAGCCACAAACAGTATTCGTTCTGGAACGGCGCGTTGCCGTGCAAATTGCTGCTGATCAAGGTCACGCCAGATCAGTTCGTCACCGGCGAGCGCCGTACCCCGGAACAGCGTCAGGCCGAGCGTGAACAGGCGGCCTACGATGAAGCACCGAGTGAGCCGCAAGAGCGCAAGTACAACAAGAACGGCAACCCGATCAAACCGGTTCCGGCACCCGCTCCGGTGATCGAGCAGCCGCGCCTGAGCGAAGGTGGGCAGATGTTTGCCAACCGTCTGCAAAAGAACGTCAAGGCGCTGAGCAAATGGGTCAAACGTGAAGGCATCGATTGCTACCGCGTCTACGATGCTGACATGCCGGAATATTCCATGGCCATCGACCTGTATCACGACTGGGTCCACGTTCAGGAATACGCCGCGCCGAAATCCATCGATCCGGAAAAAGCCTCGGCGCGGATGTTCGATGCCCTGGCGGCAATCCCGCAGGCATTGAACATCGACAAGAGCCGCGTGGTGGTCAAGCGTCGCGAGCGTCAGAGTGGCACCAAACAGTACGAGCGCCAGAGCACTCAGGGCAAGTTCAACGAGGTCAGCGAAGGCGGCGTGAAGCTGCTGGTGAACCTCACCGATTACCTCGACACCGGGTTGTTCCTCGACCACCGGCCGATGCGCATGCGGATTCAGAAAGAGGCCGCCGGCAAGCGCTTCCTCAACCTGTATTGCTACACCGCGACCGCCAGCGTGCATGCGGCCAAGGGCGGCGCGCGCAGCACCACCAGCGTCGACCTGTCGAAAACCTACCTGGACTGGGCGCGTCGCAACCTGTCGCTGAACGGTTTTTCCGACAAGAACCGCCTGGAACAGGGCGATGTGATGGCCTGGCTCGACGCCTGCCGTGACGAATACGACCTGATCTTCATCGATCCGCCGACCTTCTCCAACTCCAAGCGTATGGAAGGGATCTTCGACGTGCAGCGTGACCAGGTGCAATTGATCGACCTGGCCATGGCGCGACTGGCACCGGGCGGGGTGTTGTATTTCTCCAACAACTTCCGCAAGTTCCAGCTCGAGGAAAATCTCACCGAGCGTTATGCCGTTGAAGAAATCACGGCCCAGACCATCGATCCGGATTTCGCCCGTAATGGCAAGATCCACCGTGCCTGGAAGATCACTGCTCGCTGACACTTGAGACTGATTGGATCCACAGAGCCTTGATTTTTAAAGGCTCTTTGGTTCTTTCAGTGCTGGTCAAATTAGTGGCTAATAGCTATAACTCAACCCATGGCCAAAGGGCTTTTCCGGCACCTGGCGTTTTGAGTTGCATTTATGTCGTTGCACGCCGTGCGCCCCAAGATCCTGGGTTTTATCAGTGAAGATGTCTCGGCCTGGCTGGTCGCGCTGCTGGTATTGCTCGTGGGCGGGATTCTCACGGGGTTGCTGGCCTGGGCAACACTCAATCAGTTTCATCAGCAAATGCGGCAACGTTTCCAACTGCTCGCCAGTGAACGCTATAGCCGTATCGAAGAACGTTTCCAAGATCAAGAGCAGCGCCTTGATGGCCTGCGCCGGTTCTTCTCCAATTCCGAGTCGGTATCGCGCGACGAATTCGACGGTTACGCCAAACCTCTTTTGCGACGCACCCAAGCCTATTCCTGGGCACCACGGGTTTCCCGCGCCGAACGCCCCGTGCTCGAACGCTTCGTGCATGACGAAGGCTTGAGCAATTTCACCTTTCGCGAACTCACCGCCGACGGCCAGTTGCAACCGGCTGCGGAGCGGGACGAGTACGTGCCGGTGCTCTATAGCCAAACCCAAAGCCGACTGCCCACGCCGCTGGGTTATGACCTGTTGGCCCAGCCCCTGCGCCGTTCGACCTTGGAGCGCGCCGATCAAACGGGCAACATGGCCGTCTCGCAACCTTTGCATCTGGTAGGCATTGAGCCCGCCTACTCACGGGGTGTGTTGCTGGTGGCACCGGTCAGCCGTCAGCACCTGCCGGGCGCCACGCCCGCCGGGTATGTGATGGCGGTGATCAGCATGCGCCAGCTGCTGGCGGACGGGTTGCCGGAAGAGAATCTTGATTCTCTTTCGGTACGCATCCTCGACTTGTCTACCAATGACCAACACGAAGTGCTGTATGAGTCGACCAACCCGGCCGGGGCCAGCGACTTGTCCTCCACGCGCTTGCTGCGTCTGGCCGACCACGAATATCAAGTGGATATGCGTCCCAGTGCTGCGTTCCTGCAAGCCAACCACTCCTCGGTGGCCAGCCAGGTGGTGCTTGGCGGTTTACTCAGCTTGCTGCTCAGTGTGTTTCTCTATGTGTTGGTCAGCCAGCGGCAACGGGCGCTGAAAATGGTCGAGCAACGGACCGAGGAACTGCACGCCCGTGAGCAAGAGCTGCGCGGCACGCATGGCCAGTTGCGCGGTGTGCTGGATGCCGCGACTCAGGTGGCGATCATCGCCACCGACCTGCGCGGGATCGTCAGCACTTTCAACGCCGGTGCCGAGCACATGCTCGGTTACTCCAGTGCGCAGGCCGTGGGCCACATGACCCTGGAAAACCTGCACCTGCCCCGGGAACTTGAGGCGCGCTCGGCGGAGTTGAGCGCACGCTATGGCAAGCCGATTCCGACCTGCCAGGCGATGCTGGTCGAAGGCGGGGAAGAGGGCGGTCACGAAGCCCGGGAATGGACGCTGGTGCGCCGCGACGGCAGCCATTTGACGGTGAACATGCTGGCGACCCCGGTTCTCGACGAACAAGGGCTGTGGGTTGGGCACCTTGCGATCTGTATCGACGTCACCGAGCGCAAGCGTGTCCACGAGGCTCTGGCGGCGCGGGACCTGTTGTTGAAGAAGCTCAGCGCCCATGTGCCCGGCGGGATTTACCAGTTCAAGATGGAGTTCGATGGGCGTTTCAGTGTGATCTACGCCAGCGACGGGATGCGCGACATCTATGAGCTCGAGCTGGACGTACTATTGCGCGATGCCGAAGCGGTATTCGCGCGGATTCATCCTCAGGACGCGCGGCGGGTCCGCGCGTCGATCCAGGCGTCGGCGGACACCCTCAGCCCCTGGCGTGAAGAGTATCGCGTGCAATTGCCCGAGCGCGGCCTGCGCTGGGTCCGCGGCGAAGCGACGCCGGAGGAGCTGCCCGGTGGCGGTGTGCTGTGGCATGGCTACATTTCGGACATTTCCGACCTCAAGCGGGTGGAAGAGGAATTGCGTGCGCTGTCGGTGACCGACTCATTGACCGGGATCCATAACCGCCGCTACTTCCAGGAGCGCCTGACCACCGAAATGGCCCGGGTCGAGCGCGGCGGTGGCGAGTTGTCGGTGATCATGCTCGACATCGACCATTTCAAACGCATCAATGACCAGCACGGCCACGCCGTGGGCGATCGGGTGTTGCAGGCGGTGTGTGAGCGCATTGGCGGTCGTCTGCGGCGCACCGATGTGTTCTGTCGCCTGGGGGGCGAAGAGTTCATGGTGCTCTGCCCGGACATCGACGGCGAACAGGCGCATGTGTTGGCGGTGGAGTTGTGGCAAGGACTGCGCAGTTCGCCGATCGACGAGGTCGGGATTGTCACCGCGAGTTTCGGGATTGCCAGCTGGCGGGCCGGAGAGGGTGCGGATGCGTTGCTGTTGCGGGCGGATTCGGGAGTGTATGCGGCGAAGCAGGCGGGACGGGATCGGGTTGAAGGGCAGATGAGCTAGGTCTGCATACAGACCCTGTTGGAGATTCTATGTTGCAGGGTTGCCCTGCAACATAGAATCTCCAACATTGGATCTGAGGTGTTCTATGGATCCGGTTACAACACCGAAGCCGTGGTCGGCAGCTTCGGTTGGCGATACAGGTCCAGCAGCACCTGATCCAGCACCGAAGACGCGCCAAACGGAGCCTTGTCGTTAAGGATCGCCACCACCGCCCAGGTATTGCCATTGACATCGCGGCTGAAGCCGGAGATGGCACGCACGGTGTTCAGGGTGCCAGTCTTGACGTGGGCTTCACCGGTCATGGCCGTGCGTTTCAGGCGTTTGCGCATGGTGCCGTCGGTGCCGGCAATCGGCATCGAGCTGATGAACTCGGCGGCGTACGGGCTGCGCCAGGCGGCTTGCAGCATCGCAGCCATTTCACGCGCGCTGACCCGTTCGGCGCGAGACAAGCCGGAGCCGTTCTCCATCACCAGGTGCGGTGCAGTGATGCCTTTCTGTGCCAGCCACTGACGCACCACGCGCTGGGCCGCTTTGGCGTCATCACTGTCGGCGTCGGTGCGGAACTTCTGGCCCAGGCTCAGGAACAACTGCTGGGCCATGGTGTTGTTACTGTATTTGTTGATGTCGCGAATGATTTCCGCCAGGTCGGGCGAGTAGGCGCGGGCCAGCACCTTGGCGCTGCTGGGCGTCGGCGCCAGACGATCCTGGCCCTGGATGCTGCCGCCCAGTTCCTTCCAGATCGCCCGCACGGCGCCGGCGGTGTAGGTCGCGTGGTCGAGTAGCGACAAGTAGGTCTGGGAGCTGCAACCTTCGCCCAACTGGCCGCCGACGGTCACGGTGACGCTGCCATCAGCCTGGGTCACCGGGTTGTAGCGCACGCCCCCGGTGCATTGCTTGGAATTGAGCGCCTTGACCTGATTGTCGATGCGGATGTTGGCAATCGGCGGTTCGACCGACACCAGGACCTTGCCCGAGTCGTTGCGGGCCACGAAGCGCAGGGCCTTGAGGTTGACCAGCAGCGCGTCGGGCTTGACCAGGAACGGTTTGTTCTCGTCATTGCCGTCGTCGTTGAACTCGGGCAGCTGCGGTTGCACGAAGAAGCCGCGGTCCAGCACCAGGTCGCCGGTGACTTGGGTCACGCCGTTGGCACGCAAGTCGCGCATCAGCAGCCAGAGTTTTTCCATGTTCAGCTTCGGATCGCCGCCACCCTTGAGGTAGAGGTTACCGTTGAGGATGCCACCGCTGAGGGTGCCGTCGGTGTAAAACTCGGTTTTCCATTGGTGGTTCGGGCCGAGCATTTCCAGGGCGGCATAGGTGGTGACCAGTTTCATGGTCGAGGCCGGGTTGACCGAAACGTCAGCGTTATAAATGGTTGGGGTGCCCGGGCCGTTAAGCGGGATCATCACCAGCGACAAGGCGCTGTCCGGCAATTTGCTGGCCTTGAGGGCCTTTTCGACATTGGGCGAAAGGGCGGTGTTGACCGGCGCGGCGGAAACGGAGAGGGCCAGAGGCAGAAGAAGGCTGGCCAGCAGCAATGGACGCAAAGATTTGATCATCTGAAATAAAACCCTACAGGCGAGGGGGAAAAAGACGAGGGCATGGCGATAAATTCCCTCAGCGGTCATGAAAGTGTCGGCATTATGCCCCAAGGTGTGAGGGCTTGTGCCGCACCTTGGTCGTCTAATTCGCTATTTTTTTACCGACGGTAGACGTCGCACCGTTCTGAGGCGGGTAATCGGCGCCTTAAACTGCTAAAGTGCCGCCCGTTATTACTTATGAGGATTGTTCCAATGGCGACTAACCGTTCCCAGCGTCTGCGCAAAAAACTGTGCGTCGATGAATTTCAAGAGCTGGGTTTCGAACTGAACCTGGATTTCAAAGAAGATTTGGCTGATGAAGCCATTGATGCTTTCCTCGACGCGTTCCTGAAAGAAGCCATGGAAGCCAACGGTCTGGGTTATGTCGGCGGCGACGACTTCGGTCTGGTGTGCCTGCAGAAGCGTGGCTCGGTTTCCGAAGAGCAGCGTGCCGCTGTTGAAGCCTGGCTCAAAGGCCGCAGCGAACTGACCGAAGCAACCGTCAGCCCGCTGATCGATGTCTGGTACCCGGAAAAGCCGATCAATCCGGTAGCTTGATGTTCAAAAAAACGGCGACCCAAGGGTCGCCGTTTTTTTATGCCTGCTTTTTGTAGGCGCATGGCTTGGCCTGCGAAGGGGGCCTCAGGCCTTGCGCCAGTTCAAGATAACCAACGTCAACACCCCCGCGACAATCCCCCAGAATGCCGAACCGATGGAGAACAGCGTCAGCCCCGACGCCGTGACCATAAAGGTAATCAGCGCCGCTTCCCGTTCCTGCACTTGCGCCATGGCAATGCTCAGCCCGTTGATGATCGAGCCGAACAGCGCCAGCGCGGCAATCGACAGCACCAGTTCTTTAGGCAACGCGGCAAACAACGCCGCCAATGTCGCGCCGAACACCCCGGCAATCCCGTAGAAAATCCCGCACCAGACCGCAGCCGTGTAGCGTTTGTTGCGGTCCTCATGGGCGTGCGGCCCGGTGCAGATCGCTGCGCTGATGGCGGCCAGGTTGATGCCGTGGGAGCCGAACGGTGCCAACAGCAATGAGGCAATGCCGGTGGTGGTGATCAGCGGCGAGGCCGGCACGTTGTAGCCGTCGGCGCGCAAAACGGCGATGCCTGGCATGTTCTGCGAGGTCATCGCCACCACGAACAGCGGGATGCCGATGCTGATGGTCGCGGCCAGGGAGAAATGCGGTGTGGTCCAGACCGGCGTCGCGACTTCCAGGTGAAAGCCACTGAAGTCCAGTAACCCCATGAAACCGGCCAGCGCAGTGCCAATCAATAGCGCCGCGAGCACGGCGTAGCGCGGTGACAGGCGCTTGACCAGCAGATACGTGACGAACATCCCCAGGACCAGCGCGGTGCGGTGCTGGACGGCGACGAAAATCTCGCTGCCGATCTTGAACAGAATCCCCGCCAGCAACGCTGCCGCCAATGAGGCCGGAATCTTTTTCACCAGCCGTTCGAAACTGCCGGTCAGGCCGCACACAGTCACCAACACCGCGCAAGTAATGTAGGCACCGATGGCCTCGCCGTAGCTGACACCGCCCAGGCTGGTGATCAGCAACGCCGCGCCGGGGGTCGACCAGGCAATAGTAATCGGGGTGCGATAGCGCAAGGACAGGCCGATCGAGCACACCGCCATGCCGATGGAGATCGCCCAGATCCACGACGAAATCTGCCCGCTGGTCAGGCCCGCCGCTTGCCCGGCCTGGAACATCAGCACCAGGGAACTGGTGTAACCGGTCATCATGGCGATGAACCCGGCGACGATGGCCGAGGGCGACGTGTCGGTCAGGGGACGAAGCTGCGTGTGCGTGGCGTCGGTCATGACAGCGGTGTTCCTTATACGGGTGAAGATGTCCGTAGCAACGCTCCCACAGGGTTGTTGTTCAGGCTGCGGATTCTGTGTTCAAGCCTAAACTGAAACGTAACCGGTCGTTGCAATACAGCGAAGGCGACAAACAGCCGTACAGTCGTGTTGCCACCCTCCATTGTGTACAATTGCAGTGTTTTTTACGCGATACTTGCCAGCGACCCACTGTGCCGTATTACAGTCACGGTCAATTCGCCGCAGTTCTCCCGACTCGAGTGCCCATGAACGAACAGTTGCAACCCCTCAAGAAACAACCGCGAGCAGGCAAAGCCGGCCGCAGCGGTACCCAGGACGATATTGTCTACGCGCATATCTTCGAGGCCATCCTCGAACAGCGTCTGGCGCCCGGCACCAAGTTGAGCGAAGAAGCGCTGGGGGAAATCTTCGGGGTCAGCCGCACCATCATTCGCCGCGCGCTGTCGCGTCTGGCCCATGAAGGCGTGGTGTTGCTGCGACCGAATCGCGGCGCTGTGGTTGCCAGCCCGAGTGTCGAAGAGGCTCGCCAGGTGTTCATGGCGCGGCGGCTGGTGGAGCGGGCGATCACTGAGTTGGCGGTGCAGCACGCCACTGCCGAGCAGATTGCCGACTTGCGGCAGATGGTCAACGACGAGCGCGACAGCTTCTCCCGTGGCGATCGCGGTGCCGGTATTCGTCTGTCGGGCGAGTTTCACTTGAAACTGGCCGAAGCGGCAAAAAACGCGCCATTGATCAGCTTCCAGCGCAGCCTGGTGTCCCAGACTTCGTTGATCATCGCCCAGTACGAGAGCGGCAACCGTTCGCACTGCTCTTACGATGAGCACACCCAATTGATCGATGCCATCGAAGCGCGGGACGCGACGCTGGCGGTGGACTTGATGATGCATCACATGGATCACATCGACAGCAAGCTCAACCTCGACGACGAAAGCGCGTCGGATGATTTGCATGCGGTGTTCTCGCATCTGTTGCAGACCAAGAAGCCGGGGCGCTCGACTGCCAAGCTATAAGTCAGACTGAGTCGCGGCCATCGCGGGCTTGCCCGCGATAGCAATCTGACAGGCGATAGAAAAATCCCCCGCAACCAACGATTGCGGGGGATTTTTTATGCCCGCAAGCTTTAGCGCTGATGCACCAGATTCCCCGCCGCATATGTCTGCAACACCGTCCGGTCATCCCCCAGCGTCATCAACACAAACAACGTCTCGGCTATGTTATTGGCCTGCTTCAGGCGATAGCTCAGCAGCGGCGTGGCGTTGTAATCCAGCACTAGGAAGTCCGCGTCGGTGCCCGGTTGCAGGGTGCCGATCTTGTTTTCCAGGCGCAGCGCGCGGGCGCCGCCAAGGGTGGCCAGGTACAGCGACTTGAACGGGCTCAGCCGCGCGCCTTGCAGTTGCATGACCTTGTACGCTTCGTTCAGGGTTTGCAGCAGCGAGAAACTGGTGCCGCCACCGACGTCGGTACCGAGACCGACATTGAGTTTGTGCTTCTCGGCCATCGGCAGGTTGAACAAACCGCTGCCGAGGAAGAAGTTCGAGGTCGGGCAAAACGCAATCGCCGATCCGGTCTGTGCCAGGCGTGCGCATTCGTCGTCGCACAGGTGCACGCCGTGGGCGAACACCGAGCGCTCGCCGAGCAGTTGGTAGTGGTCGTAGACGTCCAGGTAGCCCTTGCGCTCCGGGAACAGTTGCTTGACCCACTCGACCTCCTTGAGGTTTTCGCTGATGTGGGTCTGCATGTACAGATCCGGGTATTCGCTGAGCAGCTGCCCCGCCAGTGCTAGCTGTTCCGGGGTGCTGGTCGGGGCGAAGCGCGGGGTGACGGCGTAATGCAGGCGGCCCTTGCCGTGCCAGCGCTCGATCAGCGCCTTGCTTTCGACGTAACTCGATTCGGCGGTGTCGGTCAGGTAATCCGGTGCGTTGCGGTCCATCATCACCTTGCCGGCGATCATCCGCAGGTCCAGCTGCTCGGCAGCCTCGAAAAACGAGTTCACCGATTGCGGATGCACGCTGCCGAATACCAGGGCAGTGGTGGTGCCGTTGCGCAGCAGTTCCTTGATGAAAATGTCCGCCACTTCGTCAGCGTGGGCCTTGTTGGCGAACTGGCTTTCGCACGGAAAGGTGTAGGTGTTCAGCCAGTCCAGCAGCTGCTCGCCGTAGGCGCCGACCATGCCGGTTTGCGGCAGGTGAATGTGGGTGTCGATGAAGCCTGGGGTGATCAGCGCGTCCTGATAATGGGTGATCTCGATGTCGGATGGCAGCGTTGGCAGCAATTCGCTGGCGTGGCCGATGGCGTTGATCTGGCCGTTCTCGACCAGCAGCAGGCCGTCTTCGAAATACTCATACGAGGCTTCGATACCCACTTCGGCGGGATCGGCAATGCTGTGCAAAATGGCGGCGCGGTAGGCTTTGCGAGTCAAGGGCATGGGGGTTCTCAATTAGTTCGTAGCTTTAGGTTCGAGGCTTTTCAGTTCAAAGCGCTTCAGTTCAAAGCTTGGCTGCGGCGTGAAGCAGGCAGCAGTTTGGCGATCGATGAGCCGGCGCTGGCGGTGTGCTGGCCGAAATTCGCGTTATAGGTGGCGATGATTTCGCCGGCGATGGAGATGGCGATTTCCACAGGCAACTTGCCTTTGACTTCGCCCAGCCCCATTGGGCAGCGCATGCGTTGCAGCACGGCGCTGTCGAAACCACGATCACGCAGGCGGTGTTCGAACTTCACCCGTTTGGTCTTCGAACCGATCAGGCCGAAGTAGGCGAAGTCGTTGCGCTTGAGGATCGCGGCGGTGAGTTCAAGGTCGAGCTGGTGATTGTGAGTCATGACAATGCAGTAGCTGCCGGCGGGCAGGTCATCGACTTCGTCCAGCGGTTCTTCGGTGACGATTTTGCGCACGCCGTGGGGGATCTGTTCGGGGAATTCGGCTTCCCGTGAATCGATCCAGCGCACCCGGCAGGGCAGGCTGGCGAGCAGCGGCACCAGCGCCCGCCCGACGTGGCCGGCGCCGAACACAGCAATCTGCGCCTGGACCTGACCCATCGGTTCGAACAGCAACACGGTCACGCCGCCGCAGCACTGGCCCAGGCTGGCGCCGAGGCTGAAACGCTCCAGATGGGTGTCCTGCCGGCCACTGGCAAGCATCTCGCGGCCGATCTGCATGGCCTTGTATTCCAGATGCCCGCCACCGATGGTGTCGAATGTTTGCGTGGCGCTGATGACTATCTTCGAGCCGGCATTGCGCGGCGTCGAGCCGAGCTCTTCGATGATGGTCACCAACACACAGGGTTCACCCCGGGTTTGCAGGTCGGCGAGGGCGTCGATCCAGTTGTACATGTTTCACCTCAACATCTCTGTTGTCTGTTCGGGCCTCATCGCGAGCAGGCTCGCTCCCACATTTGGAATGCATTCCCCTGTGGGAGCGAGCCTGCTCGCGATGGGCTCGCCTCGGTCTAGAGCGAAGCCAGTTCGGTTTCAGCTTCCACGGCTTTCACCGCCTTCAACCGCCGCATCTGCTCACACCCCCACAACACCCGCTCAGGCGTCGCCGGTGCGTCAATTTTCGGTTGATGCTGGTAGTCGCCCAAACTGGCCACGGCATCCTTGATCGCGCACCAGACGGCGATGCCGAGCATGAACGGCGGCTCACCCACGGCCTTGGAATGGAACACCGTGTCTTCCGGGTTCTTGCGGTTTTCCACCAGCTTCACCCGCAGGTCCAGCGGCATGTCGGCCACCGCCGGGATCTTGTAGCTGGCCGGGCCGTTGGTCATCAGTTTGCCTTTGTCGTTCCATACCAGTTCTTCCATGGTCAGCCAGCCCATGCCCTGGATGAAACCACCCTCGACCTGGCCGATATCGATGGCCGGGTTCAGCGAGGCGCCGACGTCGTGGAGGATGTCGGTGCGCAGCATCTTGTACTCGCCGGTCAACGTGTCGACGATCACCTCGGCGCAGGCCGCGCCAAAGGCGTAGTAGTAGAACGGCCGCCCCCGCGCCTGACTGCGGTCGTAGTAGATTTTCGGGGTCTTGTAGAAGCCGGTGCTCGACAGCGACACCTGCGCGAAATAGGCCTGCTGGATCAGCGCTTCGAACGTCAGAATGTGATCGCGAACCCGCACGTGACCGTTGTGGAATTCCACGTCTTCTTCGCTGACCTTGTATTGCCGCGCGGTAAATTCCACCAGGCGTTTCTTGATGATTTCCGCGGCGTTCTGTGCGGCTTTGCCGTTGAGGTCGGCGCCACTGGAGGCGGCGGTCGGCGAGGTGTTCGGCACCTTGTCGGTGTTGGTCGCGGTGATCTGCACCCGGTCCATTTCCACCTGGAATACTTGCGCCACGACTTGCGCGACCTTGGTGTTCAGGCCCTGGCCCATTTCGGTGCCGCCATGGTTCAGGTGGATGCTGCCGTCGGTGTAGATGTGGATCAGCGCGCCGGCCTGGTTGAGGAAGCTGGCGGTAAAGGAAATACCGAATTTGACCGGGGTCAACGCCAGGCCTTTTTTCAGGATCGGGCTGTTGGCGTTGTAGCGACGGATCGCTTCGCGGCGTTCGGCGTACTGGCTGCTGGCTTCCAGTTCGGCGGTCATTTCCTCGAGCATGTTGTGCTCGACGGTCTGGTAGTAATGGGTGACGTTGCGCTCGGTCTTGCCGTAGTAGTTGGCCTTGCGCACCGCCAGTGGATCGAGGCTCAGATGGCGGGCGATGGCGTCCATCACTTCTTCGATGGCGACCATGCCTTGCGGGCCGCCGAAACCACGGTAAGCGGTGTTCGACGCAGTGTTGGTCTTGCAGCGGTGACCGTTGATGGTCGCATCGCCCAGGTAGTACGAGTTGTCGGCATGGAACATCGCGCGGTCGACAATCGAGGCCGACAAATCCGGTGAGCAACCGCAGTTACCAGCCAGTTCCAGAGCGATGCCGTGCAGGCGACCGGTGCTGTCGAAGCCCACGTCGTATTCAACGTAGAACGGGTGTCGTTTGCCGGTCATCAGCATGTCTTCGACACGCGGCAGGCGCATTTTGGTGGGTTGACCGGTCAGGTGCGCGATCACCGCGCACAGGCATGCCGGGCTTGCCGCCTGGGTTTCCTTGCCGCCGAAACCACCGCCCATGCGGCGCATGTCGACGACGATCTTGTTCATCGACACGTCCAGCACTTCCGCCACCAGTTTCTGCACTTCGGTGGGGTTCTGGGTCGAGCAGTAAACGATCATCCCGCCGTCTTCAGTCGGCATCACCGAAGAGATCTGGGTTTCCAGATAAAAGTGTTCCTGGCCGCCGATGTGCAGCGTGCCTTGAATGCGGTGCTCGGCAGTGGCCAAGGCATTGGCCGAATCGCCACGCTGGTGGGTATGGCTGTCGAGCACGAAATGGCGTTTGCGCAGGGCTTCGACCACGTCCAGAACCGGTTCGAGGTCTTCGTATTCGATGATCGCCGCCATCGCGGCTTTGCGCGCGGTTTCCAGGTCTCTCGCGGCGACGGCGAGCACCGGTTGACCGACGAACTGCACGTCATCGATGGCCAGCAACGGATCGCCCGGCAACAACGGGCCGATGTCTTTCAGGCCCGGCACGTCTTCGTGGGTGATGGCGATGCGCACGCCTTCGAAGGCGTAGCAGGGCTTAGTGTCGATGCTGATGATTTTCGCGTGGGCGCGGTCCGACAGGCGTGCGTAAACGTGCAGCTGGTTGGGGAATTCCAGCCGATCATCGATGTACTGCGCTTCACCGGACACATGTTTTTCGGCGCTGTCATGCTTGACGCTGCGGCCGACACCGGTGGTCAGGTCCTTGGCGAACAGTTCAGCCAGTTCGGCTTGGGTCTTCTCTACGGCGTGATGATTAGACATAAGCGGTCACCCGAGTCTCGATGTGCGGTGTTTGCAGTTCGATGAAGTATTTGCGCAGCAGGTTCTGCGCACTGAGCAGGCGGTATTCCTTGCTGGCGCGGAAGTCCGAGAGCGGTGTGAAATCTTCGGCCAGGGCGGCGCAGGCGCGTTCAATGGTGGTGTTGTTGAATGGTGCGCCAACCAGCGCGGTTTCGCAGTTTTTCGCGCGTTTCGGAATGGCCGCCATGCCGCCGAAAGCAACGCGGGCGTCGGCGACTACGCCATTGTCGATGCGCAGGTTGAATGCTGCGCAGACCGCGGAAATGTCGTCGTCCAGACGCTTCGACACCTTGTAGGCGCGGAACAGTTGTTCAGCGCTGGCGCGGGGCACGATGATCTTTTCGATGAACTCGCTTTCCTGACGCGCGGTGACCCGGTAATCGATGAAGTAATCTTCCAGGGCCAGGGTGCGGCGAGTCTCGCCTTTGCACAGCACGATCTGCGCGCCCAGGGCGATCAGCAGCGGTGGCGAGTCACCGATGGGCGAGGCGTTGCCGATGTTGCCGCCGAGGGTGCCCTGGTTGCGAATCTGCAACGAAGCGAAGCGCTGCAGCAATTCGCCGAAGTCCGGGTACTCGGCCTTCAAAGCGTCGTAACAGTCGGAGAGGACGGTGGCGGCGCCGATTTCCAGGCGATCGTCGAAGCGTTCGATGCGCTTCATTTCGGCGACGTTGCCGACGTAGATCATCACCGGCAAGGTGCGGTGCAATTGCGTGACTTCCAGCGCCAGGTCGGTGCCGCCGGCCAGTAGGCGAGCCTGTGGATAAGCGTCGTAGAGGTCGGCCAGGTCGGCCACGGTCAGCGGCACCAGGCAGCGTTTGTCGCCACTGTTGAGCTCACCGATGTCGGTGGGGGCGATGGCTTTCAGGCGCGCGATGGTTTCTGCCTCGCGAGCATCGAACTGGTCCGGTTGCTTGCCGCAGCAGGATTGTTCGGCGGCGGCCAGGATCGGCCGATAACCGGTGCAGCGGCAGAGGTTGCCGGCCAGGGCTTCATGGGCCTTGTGGGAGTCCGGTTGATCGCTGTTCTTTTGCAGGGCGAACAGCGACATGACAAAGCCCGGAGTGCAGAAACCGCATTGTGAGCCGTGGCACTCAACCATGGCTTTTTGCACGCTGTGCAGCTGGCCTTTGTGCTTGAGGTCTTCGACACTGATCAGTTGTTTGCCATGCAGCGACGAAACAAAGGTCAGACACGAGTTGAGGCTGCGATAGCGAATGTGTTCGCGGCCATCGTCATCCGTTTGCAGCTCGCCGACCACCACAGTGCACGCGCCACAGTCACCGCTGGCGCAGCCTTCTTTGGTGCCGGGTTTGCCCACATGTTCGCGCAAGTAATTGAGCACAGTCAGGTTGGGGTCCAGGGCATGCTCGCTACGGAGTTCCTGGTTGAGTAAAAACTGGATCACGGATGGCCTCGCAAACTCATTATTGTTGTTAACCGACATGAGCCGAATTTATCAGGTCTGACTTTTCGGTCAATGATTTTCTGACTTAAAGGTCAGGAAATGGCATTTTGTCGATCAACGACTCGTTCCTTCATTATTGCCCCTCACGGGATAGCCTGCTTTTTGCTTGAATCGTGCCAAAAACCGCTGGGTGGGCACTCCGCCATGACGCCTCAATTGCGCTACACTGCGCCGCTTGTGCAGATCGAAGAGTTTGAAGGACAACCATGACGTTCAAGGCGCCGGACAGCCTCGCCGAGCAAATCGCTCACCACCTCGCCGAACGTATCATTCGCGGCGAAATGAAGCCGGGGGAGCGCATCCAGGAACAGAAGGTCACGCTGGCCCTCAATGTCAGCCGCGGTTCAGTCCGTGAGGCCTTGCTGATCCTCGAACGCCGCCACTTGATCGCGATTTTGCCGCGACGTGGCGCCCACGTGACCGAACTGACGGCGCATAAGGTGAAGAGCCTGTGCGCGCTGATGAGCGAGTTGTACATCTTGCTCGGCAACGCCGTGGCCAGCGGCTGGCAAGTCCAGGCCGATATGGCGCCGTTCGTGCAGATTCAGCAGCGCCTGACCGCCAGCTACGAACGCCAGGACATCCGCACGTTCGTCGACGACAGCTTCAGCGTGATGCGTGCCGCGTATCCGTTCGCCAACAACCCGTATTTGCAGGAAACCGTCGAGAATCTGCAGCCGGCCATGAGCCGTGCGTATTTCCTTGCGCTGGACCAGCGCAAGGCCTCGATGAGCGAGTTCCTGGAGCTGTTCGAACGCCTGCTGGCCGCCGTGCTGGCCCGTGACTTTGCGCAGATCCGCGAGGTGCTGACGGCGTATGCCCAGCGCAGTTGTGATCTAGTGGTTTCTGCGTTGACGGTCGCTTAAGCGTGCGGCTCAAGTGCATCAAACTGGCGGGGTTCAAATCCTTCGTCGACCCGACCACGGTGAACTTCCCCAGTAACATGGCGGCGGTGGTCGGGCCCAATGGTTGCGGCAAGTCGAACATCATCGATGCCGTGCGTTGGGTGATGGGCGAGAGCTCGGCCAAGAACTTGCGCGGCGAGTCGATGACCGACGTCATCTTCAACGGCTCCACCAGCCGTAAGCCGGTGAGCCAGGCGAGCATCGAACTGGTGTTCGATAACTCCGACGGCACTTTGCTCGGCGAATGGGCGGCCTATGCGGAAATTTCCATTCGCCGCAAAGTGACCCGCGACAGCCAGACCACCTACTACCTCAACGGCACCAAATGCCGTCGCCGCGATATCACCGACATCTTTCTGGGTACCGGTCTCGGTCCGCGCAGCTATTCGATTATCGAGCAGGGGATGATCTCCAAGCTGATCGAGTCCAAGCCTGAAGACCTGCGCAATTTCATCGAAGAAGCCGCCGGTATTTCCAAGTACAAGGAGCGTCGGCGCGAGACTGAAAACCGTATTCGCCGCACCCACGAAAACCTTGCTCGTCTGACCGACCTGCGCGAAGAACTCGAGCGTCAGCTTGAGCGCTTGCACCGCCAGGCCGAGGCCGCCAAGAAATATCAGGAATATAAAGGCGAAGAGCGTCAGCTCAAGGCTCAGTTGTCGGCCCTGCGCTGGCAGGCGTTGAACGAGCAGGTCGGCCAGCGCGAGGCGATCATCGGCACTCAGGAAATCACCTTCGAAGCCCTGGTGGCCGAGCAGCGCAATGCCGACGCGGCCATTGAACGCCTGCGTGACGGTCATCATGACCTGTCCGAACGCTTCAATCTGGTGCAGGGGCGCTTTTATTCGGTCGGCGGCGACATCGCCCGGGTCGAGCAGAGTATCCAGCACGGTCAGCAGCGCTTGCGTCAATTGCAGGACGACCTGAAAGAAGCCGAGCGTGCGCGACTGGAAACCGAGTCACACCTGGGCCACGACCGCACCTTGCTGCTGACCCTGGGTGAAGAGCTGGACATGCTCACGCCGGAACAGGAGGTCACCAGCGCCGCCGCCGAGGAAGCCGCCGCCGCGTTGGAAGAGTCCGAAACCACCATGCACGGCTGGCAGGAGCAGTGGGACACCTTCAACCTCACCGCCGCCGAGCCGCGTCGTCAGGCTGAAGTTCAGCAGTCGCGGATCCAGCAGCTGGAAACCAGCATGGAGCGTCTGGCCGATCGCCAGAAGCGTCTGGCCGAAGAACGCGCTCTGCTTTCGGCGGACCCGGAAGACGCGGCGATCATGGAGCTCAGCGAGCAATTGGCCGCGAGTGAAGCGACGCTGGAAGATTTGCAGGCCAGTGAAGAAGCGCAGGTCGAACGCCTCGAGCAGCTGCGTCAGGAGTTGCAGCAAGCACTCTCGGCGCAGCAGCAGGCGCAAGGTGATTTGCAGCGGCTCAACGGTCGTCTGGCGTCTTTGGAGGCTTTGCAGCAAGCCGCGCTCGATCCGGGTACCGGCACCGCCGAATGGCTGCGCGAACAGCATCTGGCGGATCGTCCGCGTCTGGCCGAAGGCCTGAAAGTTGAAGCGGGTTGGGAGCTGGCGGTGGAAACCGTGCTCGGCGCCGACCTGCAAGCGGTGCTGGTGGACGACTTCGGCGATTTCGATCTGGCCGGGTTTGCCCAAGGCGATTTGCGCCTGCTCAGCCCGGCCAGCGATGGTGTGCGCATGCCCGGCAGTTTGCTCGACAAGGTTGAGGCGCAGATCGATCTGTCGCCGTGGCTGGGGCAGGTCAAGCCGGTCGACAACCTTGAACAGGCCTTGGCCTTGCGCGGGCAATTGGCCGCAGGGCAAAGCCTGATCAGCCGTGATGGTTACTGGGTCGGCCGACACTTTTTGCGCGTGCGTCGGGCCAGCGAAGCGGAAAGCGGTGTGCTTGCCCGTGGCCAGGAAATCCAGCGTCTGGGCCTTGAGCGCGAAGAGCGCGAAGCCACCGTCGAAACCCTGGAAACCCAACTTCAGAATCTCAGGGCGCAACAGCGTCAACAGGAAAACGGCCGCGAACATTTGCGCCGTTTGCTGCAAGACGAAGCGCGTCAGCAGGGCGAATTGAAAGCCCAGTTGTCGGCCGGTAAAGCCAAGGTCGAACAGTTGACTCTGCGCCGCACCCGTCTCGATGAAGAACTCACCGAGCTCAGCGAACAGCGTGCCCTGGAACACGAAAACATCGGCGAAGCGCGCCTGCAATTGCAGGAAGCCCTCGACAGCATGGCGCTGGACACCGAGCAGCGCGAGTTGCTGCTGGCCCAGCGCGACAGCCTGCGCGAACGCCTCGACCGGGTGCGTCAGGAAGCCCGGCAGCACAAGGACCATGCGCATCAATTGGCGGTGCGCCTCGGTTCGCTGAAGGCGCAACATGATTCCACTCGTCAGGCTCTTGAGCGGCTGGAAATGCAGGCAGAGCGCCTGACCGAGAAGCGCGAACAACTGAGTCTCAACCTGGAAGAGGGCGAGGCGCCGCTGGAAGAGCTGCGGCTGAAGCTCGAAGAGTTACTCGACAAACGCATGACCGTCGACGAAGAACTCAAGACCGCGCAAATCGCCATGGAAGACGCCGACCGCGAACTGCGCGATGCGGAAAAGCGCCGCACCCAGGCCGAGCAGCAATCCCATTTGATTCGCAGCCAGCTCGAACAGCAGCGTATGGAATGGCAAGCGCTGACGGTGCGGCGCAAGACCTTGCAGGATCAATTGCTCGAAGACGGTTACGACCTCAATGGCGTACTCGCCACTCTGGTGGCCGGGGTCAGCGAGAAGGACGCCGAAGAAGAAATCGAGCGCATTGCCGCGCGGATTCAGCGCCTGGGCGCGATCAACCTCGCGGCCATCGACGAATACCAGCAACAATCCGAGCGTAAACGTTATCTGGATGCCCAGAACGACGATCTGGTGGAAGCGCTGGACACCCTCGAGAACGTGATCCGCAAGATCGACAAGGAAACCCGAAACCGCTTCAAAGATACCTTTGATCAGATCAATGGCGGTTTACAGGCCCTTTTCCCAAAAGTTTTCGGCGGAGGACGCGCGTATTTGGAACTGACGGGCGAAGATCTACTCGATACAGGGGTAACGATCATGGCGCAGCCGCCTGGAAAGAAGAACAGCACCATCCATTTGCTCTCCGGTGGCGAAAAAGCCCTGACTGCTTTGGCGCTGGTATTTGCCATCTTCAAGCTGAATCCGGCGCCGTTCTGCATGCTCGATGAAGTTGACGCGCCATTGGATGACGCTAACGTTGGACGCTACGCACGGCTGGTCAAAGAGATGTCGCAGACGGTGCAGTTCATCTATATCACCCACAACAAGATCGCCATGGAAATGGCCGATCAATTGATGGGGGTAACGATGCACGAACCGGGTTGCTCGCGTCTGGTGGCAGTGGATGTGGAGGAGGCGATGGCCATGGTGGACGCCTGAGTCGTTACGTGTAGGGCAAGTAATATTAGGCTGTAGGGCTTTTTTACCTGCCTTGACTTGCTGGCCAATCGACATATTCGCACAAGCCAATGTGACAGACGGTGTAAAGTTATCTTTGGTCGTGCTAGTTTAATGTCAATTTTTCGTATACGTGGGCAAAACGCCTGTCAGAACATAGAGTTGGCGCCACGTTTTAAAGCGGTTTACACAATGTAAACCCCTTATTTTTCAGCATTTTTTATAGAGGCACGGGATTACATGGAAATCGGTCTGCGCGAGTGGCTGATCGTCATCGGCATTATTGTCATTGCCGGTATTCTTTTCGATGGCTGGCGTCGCATGCGCGGCGGCAAGGGAAAACTGAAGTTTCGTCTTGACCGAAATCTGTCCAATTTGCCGGACGAGGACACCAGCGCCGAGCTGTTGGGCCCGCCCCGTGTGCTGGACACCCAGAAAGAACCGCAACTGGACGAGCATGACCTGCCGTCGGTGAGCATGCCTGCCCGTGAGCCTCGCGAATCGGGTTCCAAGCGCGGCAAGCGTAGCCATGGCGAACCCTCCCAGGGCGACTTGAACCTCAACCTGGACCTGGACGGCAGCCCGAGCTTCAGCAGCCGTGACAACGATTTCCCGGATGACACCAAGTCCGCCAGCGTGGCCGATAAAGAGCAGCCACAAGCCGAAGAAGTGCTGGTGATCAGTGTAATCTGCCGCGACCCGGCCGGCTTCAAGGGCCCGGCGTTGTTGCAAAATATTCTGGAAAGCGGTCTGCGTTTCGGCGAAATGGACATTTTCCACCGCCACGAAAGCATGGCCGGTAATGGCGAAGTGCTGTTCTCGATGGCCAACGCGGTCAAGCCGGGTGTTTTCGATCTGGATGACATCGATCATTTCAGCACTCCGGCGGTGAGTTTCTTCCTCGGTCTGCCAGGCCCGCGTCATCCGAAGCAAGCCTTCGACGTGATGGTGGCGGCGGCGCGCAAGCTGTCCCAGGAGCTGAATGGCGAACTGAAGGACGACCAGCGCAGCGTGCTGACCGCCCAGACGATTGAGCATTACCGTCAGCGCATCGTCGAATTCGAACGTCGCGCTTTGACCCAGAAGCGCTGATCTGTAGGAGCCCGCGGTGCGGCGACCCGACTTGCCGCTGGCTCCTACAATGATTTGTACAGCATCACAGATTGAGCAGCCTCGGCTGCTCTTTTGCTTTATGAGAGAACACCCATGACTGCCGTCGAAACCCGCATTTTAGAGCTGCGCGCTGAGCTGGATCAGCACAACTATCGCTACCACGTGCTGGATGAGCCGAGCATTCCGGACGCCGAATACGATCGCTTGTTCCACGAGCTCAAGG
Organism: Pseudomonas sp. GGS8; assembly: GCF_024168645.1. NCBI lineage: Bacteria > Pseudomonadati > Pseudomonadota > Gammaproteobacteria > Pseudomonadales > Pseudomonadaceae > Pseudomonas > Pseudomonas sp. GGS8. The sequence continues at coordinate 3,955,302 of NZ_JALJWF010000001.1, forward strand.
CCCTCGAAGCGGCCCATCCTGAACTGATCACCAGTGACTCGCCGACCCAACGTGTCGGCAGCGCGGCGCTGTCGGCGTTCACCCAAGTGCGTCATGAAGTGCCGATGCTCAGCCTTGGCAACGCCTTCGAAGACACCGACATGCGTGAATTCGATCGGCGGGTGACGGAAGGGCTGGACCTGCCGGTCGGCGACCTGTTCGGCGCTGGCGCAGCGGTAGAGTACAGCTGCGAACCCAAGCTCGATGGCCTGGCGGTCAGCCTGCTGTATCAGGACGGTATGCTGGTGCGCGGCGCCACTCGCGGCGATGGCACCACCGGCGAAGACATCAGCGTCAATGTGCGCACCGTGCGCAATATCCCGCTCAAGCTGCATGGCAGCGGCTGGCCGGCGACCCTGGAAGTGCGCGGCGAAGTGTTCATGTCCAAGGCCGGTTTCGAACGGCTCAACGCCACGCAACTGGAAGTCGGCGGCAAGACCTTCGCCAACCCGCGTAATGCGGCGGCGGGCAGCTTGCGGCAGCTGGATTCAAAGATCACCGCCAACCGTCCGCTGGAATTCTGCTGCTACGGTATCGGCCAGATTTCCGCCGATATCGCTGACACGCACATTGGCAATCTGCAGCAGCTCAAAGCCTGGGGCATGCCGATCAGTCATGAGTTGAAATCGGCACATGGCATCGATGAGTGCCTGGACTACTACCGCGACATCGGCGAACGCCGCAATGCGCTGCCCTATGAAATCGACGGCGTGGTGTTCAAGGTCAACAGCATTGCCTCCCAGCGCGAACTGGGTTTCCGTGCTCGCGAACCGCGTTGGGCGATTGCCCACAAATTCCCGGCGATGGAAGAACTCACCGAGTTGCTCGATGTGGAGTTTCAGGTCGGCCGCACCGGTGCCGTGACGCCGGTGGCGCGCTTGAAACCGGTCAAGGTCGCTGGCGTTACCGTGGCCAATGCGACGTTGCACAACATGGATGAAGTCGCGCGGTTGGGTCTGAGGATCGGCGACACCGTGATCATCCGTCGCGCCGGTGACGTTATTCCGCAAGTGGTGCAAGTGGTCATCGAGCGCCGTCCTGAGGATGCCCGTCCGGTAAAGATTCCCGAGCAGTGCCCGGTCTGCGGTTCGCATGTCGAGCGCACGCAACTGGTCAAGCGCAGCAAGGGGCGCGAGACCGTCAGCGAAGGCGCGGTGTATCGCTGCGTCGGCCGTCTGGCCTGTGGTGCACAACTCAAGCAGGCGATTATCCATTTCGTTTCGCGCCGTGCCATGGACATCGAAGGGCTGGGTGAGAAGAGCGTCGAGCAATTGGTGGATGAAGGTCTGGTGAGTTCGCCAGCTGACTTGTACGCATTGACCTTCGAACAAATCGTCGACCTCGAAGGCTTTGCCGAGCTGTCGAGCAAGAACCTGCTCGGCGCCATTGAAGACAGCAAGCGACCGAGCCTGGCGCGGTTCATCTATGCCTTGGGTATCCCTGATGTCGGCGAAGAGACGGCCAAGGTGCTTGCGCGGTCTCTTGGCTCGCTGGAGCGGGTTCAGCAGGCGTTGCCGCAAGTGCTCACGTACCTGCCGGATGTCGGGCTGGAAGTGGCTCACGAGATTCACAGCTTCTTTGAAGATGCACATAACCAGCAGGTGATAGCCAATCTGTTGAAGCACGGCTTGCAGATTCAGGATCAGGGAGAGTTGGGTGCCGAGTTTGCTGCAAGCACCACGCTTGGCGGTTTTCTCGACAAGCTGAACATTCCTTCGGTTGGGTCGGGCGGCGCGCAGAAGCTTGCCGACAAATTCGGCTCGCTTGAAGCAGTGATGAATGCTGATTGGCTGGACATGCGTCAGGCGCTACCGGAGAAACAGGCGACTTCGGTTCGGGAGTTCTTTGCAGTGGCGCAAAATCGTCAACTCGCCGAGGCTGCCGAAAAGCAGTTGAGCGATTTCGGTATGCATTGGCAGAGCGAGAAAAAAGTCGTGGAAGGATTGCCGCTGGCCGGGCAGACCTGGGTGCTGACCGGTTCGCTGGAACTGATGAGTCGCGACGTTGCCAAGGACAAACTTGAAAGCCTCGGGGCCAAGGTGGCCGGTTCGGTGTCGGCCAAGACCCATTGCGTGGTCGCCGGGCCAGGCGCAGGTTCGAAGCTGGCCAAGGCCAATGAGCTGGGGTTGAAGGTGCTGGACGAAGAGGCGTTTGTCGAGTTTCTTGGCAAGCACAATATTTCGGTTTAACTGATCGTTCCCACGCAGAGCGTGGGAACGATCATGTCTGAGCAATGATCTAGTCTTGGCAGTCCCCAAAGAGAGATCGCCATGTACCGCTTCTTCGAACAGCTCAGTTCACGCATCGCCGCGCCCTTCATGGGTGAGCGTTCGCGCAACAGCAAGGTCTGGCATTGTCGCTGCGGGCAGTCGCTGTTCTTTCGCAACAGCCAGTGCCTGGCCTGTTCGGCGGCACTGGGCTATCAGCCGCAGCAAAGTCGCTTGTCATCGCTGCAACCCGGCCCGCAAGCGGATACCTGGTTGCTCGATGCCGACCCTGACGCCGGTATTTTCCGCCGTTGCGCCAATCTCGATTCCCCGGCTGCGTGCAACTGGTTATTGCCGGCCAATCATCACGATGGGTTGTGCATCGCCTGTAGCCTGAATCGCACCATCCCCGACCTGTCGATTCCCGAGAATCACGAACGCTGGCGCAAAGTGGAAACCGCCAAGCGTCGTCTGGTGGCGCAGTTGCTCAGCCTGGGCTTGCAGGTCATTCCCAAAACGGTGGACGAAGGGGCTGGTCTGGCCTTCGATTTCATCGGTATCGACCTCGAAGGCAAGCCGCCGACCACCGGGCACGCCAACGGCCTGATCACCCTCGATATCAAAGAAGCCGACGACGCCCACCGCGAGCAGGTTCGCGTGCAGATGCACGAACCCTATCGCACGCTGCTCGGTCACTTTCGGCACGAGACAGGGCATTACTACTGGGACCGACTGATCGCCAACAGTGCCTGGCTGGAACCGTTCCGCGGCCTGTTCGGCGACGAGCGTGCCAGCTACGCCGAGGCTCTTGAGCAGCATTATCAACAAGGTGCGCCGCTCGACTGGCAGCAACATTACGTCAGCGCCTACGCCACCATGCACCCTTGGGAAGACTGGGCGGAAACCTGGGCTCACTACCTGCACATGATGGATGCGGTGGACACCGCCCTGGGTTTTGGCATGAGTGTCCAGGAAATGGAGTTCGATTATCAGCCGTTTCCACCCAGTACGCTGTTCGACCCGCAACATCCCGGCGGGCCGGCGTTCCTGTCGTTCGTCAACGCGTGGATCGAACTGGCCGGCATGCTCAACGAGCTGTCACGCAGCATGGAGCAGCCGGACTTCTATCCGTTCGTCTTGCCGCCGGCGGTGATCGCCAGGCTGCACTTCATTCACCTGGTGATCCAGCAAGAGGGCGGCCGGGCGGATGAAGTGTTGGTGCAATAGGATCAAAAGACCGCGGCCTGGTCGCGATCTTTTGAAGGCCAGCGCATGTCCTTGAAGCAGCTCATGTTTTTTAATCCGCCCGAACGGTTGTAACTTCGTCTCAGATAGGTACAATGGCGCGGCTCGCCGTCAGGTGAGCGTCGTTATGGTGACCCCATCGGTCCCCCCGCAACGATTACCCGTGAACCTGGTCAGATCCGGAAGGAAGCAGCCACAGCGGGAACATTGTGTGCCGGGGTGTGGCTGGTGGGGTTGCCTCCATAACGATTCATTCTTCAGTCATTACAGATGTTTCGTTACCTACCCTTTGATAACGTGTCTGTGAGTCGCAATACCCCAGCTTTCGCCTCCGAACTCCCCTTTCTGTATATTCTGATTTTTTCTAACTGGATCGCTTTCCCTGAACTTGTGTCTTGAAGTCAGTTTTTCCGGTTGCGGCTATGTCCTTCTGTTCGTTATTGTGCCGTATTCAGTGCAAGGTGTGCGGCACATGGGTGTTACTTAAGTGCGTTGTTTAACGTGCGTAGATGCGCTGTCGTTAACGGAGTGCGTTTGGATAGGGGGATAGGGAATGGTGGTTTGCATCACGGAAATAGAAGGTTTCACGGCCGCATTAAGAAATAAGTATGTGTCGGAAGCCGGCTTTGATGTATTCGCGGCCATAAAATCCCAAGGCATAACGTTGACATTGCACGTTGGCGATGATCGGCAGTGCAGAGGTGTAGTAACATTGGCATCCGGTGGGATTGAGTTTTCAGGCCCTGAGAATATCAGAAATGATGCACTGTATTGGTTGGTTTATTTGTTTGGCGCCTCGCTTCTTTATACATCTGAGTACGTTAAGCATATCGAGATCGTGTCGGATGTTGTCAGTATCATTTTCTGTGATGCAAAAAAAACCGATGAAGTAGATGTTCGTAAAAATTTACATGAATTTGCAATCGGTCTGTTGATGCCCAAACACCAAATTTTAAGTGCTGTAAGGTATTTGGCAGATCAGCATGAGGTGAAGTGGCGTGGTCATGGCATAATTTACCTAGATTACGAAAGATATAATTACGATACCTACATTACGCTGGTTTCAGAAATTGCAGTTCTGTTTCAGGTTTCTGGTCAGAGAGTTGCCGACAGGTTGAAAGAATTGGGTGTCTTAAATGACGTTCGCTTTCCTCAGCCATCGTACTGGTCTCAATTTTTAACTGAATCCGAGATCGAAGGTCCAAGGCGCGTGAGTCTGGAAATTGAGTGCGATAGCGATTTAGACAATGAGCTAGATGAGTTTGATGACGATGATTATTGAATCGCCGAGTTCCACAACCTGGTTTGCAATTTAATAGATATATGGCGGTAGTGCATGCGTTCTGAGCATTATGATTTCTCAAACCCTTTATTCTTGCCGATTAGTGCAGAAGTATTTGAGCGTTTACTCGCTAGCGGAGAGTCTGAGGTGCTTGAGCAGCTATCTGACGCTGAGCTTGCTGCCGTCCTAGTGATCCAGAATCTCGAGAGTTGCAATAGCGATCAATCCAGAGCATTCGCATCTGAACAGATTTTGGCAAAGCTTATTCATTGGGGGAATGAATCCAAATATAAGTCCAGTGAGGTGAGTTTACTGGCGGAGGCGCTGCGTTTGTTTGATGTTGGTAAACTTCGCAGCGGCTCTCGTTTGCTGCATGGCGAGAATATAGAGCTTCTGCCCGATGATACAGTCAAGTCTCAAGAGTACTTACTTCCCAGTGGGGAGTGGGATACGGGGTTCAGGAAGGCATACTTTCTCCGAAATTATGCGTTTAACAGTAGGGTTGTAACGCAGCGCAATCAAGAGTTATGGCTGTCCAGTGCTCAGGATAAGGTGTTGAGGACTTTTTATGCTAATAGGGATGAGCATCTGCATATTCAGGGTTACGCAGGTATCGGAAAGAGTCATCTTATAGGTTCAATGCTTCAGTTTTTGGAAGTCCGTAAGACGCTGGTTCTCGCTAAAACGACCAGCAAGCTAAATGAGCTCAAGCAAAGATCGAAATTAAGTTTTTTTAACGGGCTCACATTTGAGGTTTTTTCGCGAAAGCTACTAGGCGAAGCAAGGTTTAATAAAGGGTTGATCGACAACAGGGCTTCGGCAGCGCACGTAAGTAATACCCTCATTGCAGAAAGGTTGCTTATTGGTCCGTTGAGAGGTTTTTCCCCAGCAGACGTCGTTTCCCTGTGCATGCGGGTATTGGATGCTTATTGTGAGTCGGCTGATTACAGAATAAGTGAGAAGCACATACCGTTTTTTATGGTGCCTCTTTCTGCTGTAGAAGCAAATGTATTAATAGAGTATTCCAACCGCATATGGTATTGCGTTGATCCTTCAAATCCCTCAGATTTCGTATTGCCTCTGAGGGGTATGTTTTTGGTAAAGAAGGCCTCTCTTTTAGGTGTTTCTGTTCCCGCTAGATACACGCATATCCTGATTGATGAGAGTCATGATTTACCTGCATCATTAATGCGGATACTTAAAAAAAGTTCTCAAGTTTTAATTACGTTGGGGGATGAGTATCAGCGGTTGAGTGGCCCTGCTTTGAAGAGATCACTTGATGTTCGTCAGAGTGATGTCACATTTTCGGTAAGGTCAGGGGAGAATCTTGAGCGTATATTGAATCCGCTTATCCAAGCGCATCCGAATAAGATAAAGTTAGCGTTTGAGGCGTCTAGCGGCGTAAAAATCAACGTGTTTGAGTATTGCGACCCAATATTTCCGAAGGCGCCATCGACCATCTTAGTCTCTTCCGTATGGGAGAAATTTCAGTGGTTAAAATACCTTGTTGACTCCCAGCAGGACTTCATACTATTGGGTGACGCCGACGGCTTAATAGAGCTTGCTAAAGCGTGCGTCAGGCTTTATCGAAACGAATCTGCTCAATTCAATCACTCGAACGAAAGGCCGCATGAGATGCTGTATCAATACTCAACTTGGGATGAGTTGGCAGCTGTTCATAGCAATGATAATGCATTTCTTTGGCTTCAGTCTCAGCTTGCCGATGGATACAAGGTTTCGGACGTGCCGACATCTGGGCAGTCGCAGAACGCTTCCCAAGGGAAAGCTCATCGTCTGGGGAGGGTGGAGGATGTCGGCAATATGGAGTTTGAGAGTGTAATGCTTGCTCCTGAACTTTTGAGTTATAGTCGTTGCAAAGATGCTTACGAACTCGATCAAAGGATATGTGCGGTCTACACGGCTGCATCCCGTGCAAGGCATGATCTATATATTCCAGGTGATATTGAAGAGTGGTTAAGGTTTCACAGAAATAATTTTTTGTATAGTTGATGGGCGCTGTTGTATTATTTGCTAATAATTTACGCTCAATGGTTGAGAGTGACGGGGAAATATAAGTTGGCGACCAGACCCTGTCCCGAAAATACTCAGTCTGATTGCGCCTCTTGATTTAGTCATGTTTGTGGGGATGAATACCAAGGATCTCAATCAATAATAGTGTGAGTGCCCCCCCCCCCCCCCCATAAAGCAGCTACGCCTGTTCAGCAATCGCTTCACTTCCTTTGCTGTGGTCAATGAGCCACTGCACAGTTTTTTTTGAGAGGCATATATGTACAGTCGTCTAGCTATTAAACTATGAAGATAGGTTTCTGTTGGTTAAATGGCGCTCTCACTCATCGAATGATTGTGAGGGCGCCATCTTTTTACTTGGATTCTTCCAGCTTTATAGTGTGTTGCGATAAGAATTGTTCGGGTGAGATTTTGAACTCGTTCATTGTTGTTGCTGCGTTTTCCGGGGTGACAAAAACTGGGCCTTGTTGAGAAAGCTTAATGCAGGCGAGGTGGAGTCCGTGAGCAAGGGCTTTACAACCAGACTCAAGAAGTACGCGCGTACCTTGTGGGTAGTGTGCATCTCGGTCAGATATGAAAACTTTAGCCGCTGTTATAGGGATTATCCTATCTGCATATACAGGGAAGCTTTCTCTTGCCCATTGAAGGCTGTCATGGAGTTGCCCGCTGTCTCCTTTGTGTAAGGTTTTTTGATTTTCATTTTTCACTTCTATTACAAATAGGTGGTTTCCCCAAAACCATATGACATCCGGGCCAACAGAATAGTCTATTTCTGGGCGCGTGGAATCAGCCCCTAGCGCTTGTCCAAGCTCCATTATAGCTTGTTCCACAGCGCGGAATTTCTGGTTGAAACCTAGCGAGCCTTCTATTTTTGTGGCTTGTATCACTGCTGCGTTGGCGGGGGAAAACTCTCTAAACCAAGCACAGAATTTTTCTGCTGCTGTCTTCGCTCCTGGGGAGACCGGTTTTCTAGGTGCTGATGGTGGAAGTGCAGCGGATCTGCAATAGGTTCTAGCTGCTTGCTGTATCTGCATGGACTCAGCAGGGTCTATGTAGTATGTAATGCGTGAAACGCGTTGTAGATATATGCCCAGTTCTTCACCCTCTACTTTTGCAAGGTTCAAAGCGGCTCGAAAATTTGGCACAGCCTCTGATGCTCTATTGGCGGCTGCTAATAAGTGGGCTTCACGCTCGCTGTGTGCAAGTTGGACTTTTGTACTTGAAGGAGTGTGAGGGTTTTTCGGGGCACTGCGAATGCGAGAATTATAGAATTTTTTCCAGCCTGGGTCTCGTGTTAAGCACTGGTTGATGACTTGTTCGAAAGACGATTTGTGGTCTGCTGTTGACGCTTTGACTAAATCTGCAAGCTCTACAGATAGTTCAAGTTGTGCGCGTGTCTCATCGGTGAGGGCGCCGAGTACCTCAGTGCGGCCTATGTAGGTTGCCAAGTCTTGGCCAACAAGTAGTATGAGTGCATAGTCTGCATGTGAGCGTACAGCTCGTCCCATACCTTGCTCGATACGATAGACCGTTTTATTTCTTATCCCGCCAGGCGTGAAAACCATTTGCGCATCGTTTTTGTCTATCAGGTTTTCGCCGTACGGAACACTATCAATTACCAAAACTCTACAGGCATCGTCCGCCAAATCCACCCCGTCATAACGTTGTGCAAAAACAGCAAACCGTAATCCAGACGTTGGGTCTTTTAGTTTTTTTACGGCATCGCTGAAGTCATCTCCTGAAAAGAACTTTGCACCTACTGCCTGCCACTCTCGACCAACAGCTTCACTTGAAGTGAGAACTACAACGTTGTGTTTTTTTGAAAGATCACGGCATAATCCCATTAGATAGTCTCTGTCTAGGTCGGGACTTATTAGCGCCGGGGCCAAGATCATTCTCTCTCCGAGGCCTTGGTCTGATGGTGGGCAAATTGGTGATAAAGCTGCAGATGGGGCAACTCCGAGCTCTCTTACTAGTAAAGCATCATCTGCGAGGGTCGCGGACATAAAAAGTCGGTGGTTTGCGTTGTGGTAAGGTCTCAGCAGATGAACTGGGATTATTTCTGGCGAGAGTTCTGCGTGGGTGCCGGATAGCACGCATCTGCATAGTTTTAAGTTGTCCTCGAGGAATGACCAAACAAACAAAAAGCTGCTTTCTTCAGAGTAACAATGGAGATTTGTTCTGATTTGTTCTGATTTGTTCTGATTTCTTCTGATAAGTCTGACCATATCCAGTGGGGTACTTCAAATAGTGCTAGGGGGTCGTTTGTTTCTATGTCGGTCCACTTTGTTGAATGGTGCGCTCTGCACCGAGATTCTAATAGGCGCTTTAAAGATTCAAACGCATCTCCATATACTTGAAGGGTAAATTTTTTTCTGACAATTTCAGCCCCTGCGTGCGCATCATCTAAGACGATGGCTGTGGGAAGGAGGTTAACGTCTTGACGCAGGAATGTGCTCCTAGAGTTGAAAAGCTTCTCGTAAGTGCAGACTAAAATTGCATCCCCTCGGACGCATGCGGCGTGTGGATACTTTTCTCCAGATGGGTAATGATAGGCTTCTATTCCTAGCTTTGACGCCTCCTGTAGAACCTGTTCTACAAGCTGAATCGTTGGGCATAAATAGATACCGGGTCTTTTTTCTTTCCGCATATGTCCGAGCAAGTAGAGAAGGCCGACTCCAGTTTTACCCGCTCCAGTGCTTATTTTTAAAACTATATCCTTGTCGTCATGGCGAGCTGTTAGCTCTTGCATTGCCTCCTTTTGAGAAGTGCGCGGTTCCGTATGGGTGCTTTTAACGTCCAAGGATGAATACAGCTTTAGGAGGTCGTACTCAGTCGCTTCTTTCGCTTTTCCAACCAAACTGCCAAAGTCGATCATGGTGTCCCTACCTCATATCAGTTAACCCGTCGGTCCATGCCCTTGCGAGAGTGGTAAGGCCCGTAGCGGTGGGAGATTCTGACGCTAGCTGAGTGGGACGCCCTGTGCAATGTTAGGTAGCCATGACTGACGCAAAAGTAGATATATAAGTGGTGCAAACGGCTTGCCTGAGCTGCCTCCACTCGCGGTAAATTTAGTCAAATTAACATCTGCGTGGTGGGGAAAATCGCTTGAAGCTCTTCTGGTGCCTAGTGAGCGTCGTTATGGTGACCCCATCGGTCCCCCCGCAACGATTACCCGTGAACCTGGTCAGATCCGGAAGGAAGCAGCCACAGCGGGAACATTGTGTGCCGGGGTGTGGCTGGTGGGGTTGCCTCCATAACGCAACACGAACCCTCTTTCGTGTTTTCTATCCAAAAACTGTTTTGTTTCCCCTGCCATGGCGCTCATCCAGGGCGGTGTTTTGTCGTTTCCGAATTAAATAGCGTGATATAAAAAAGGAGGCCGACCTGTCGATTCGACAGGACGGCCTCCTTTTTTAATTTACTGGCATTAAGGCTTGGACAAGGCCTGGTCAACCGCTGCGATCAGCTTTCCCAGATCCTTCGGGGTGGCTTTGTGTATGACGCTGAACAGGTACGCCCGCTGTTCATCTTCGTCGCCCATATCTGCGAAAAAGGCTTTCAGCTTCACACCCAGCACATCGGCAAGCAGGAACAATGCTTCCACGCTGGGGGTATAGGTGCCAGTTTCGAAGCGGCTGATGGTTTTGGGGTCAAAACCGGTTTTTTCGCCGAGTTCAGCCTGAGTAAGCCCTGCGACCTTGCGGTAGCGTCGGATGGCTGGACCCAAACTTGAAATTTGCATCGCTCAATTCCCATTTAGAATCAAGAACTTAACGATAGATTTTTGCATTAGGCAACTGCATGATCCATCACCTTGCTTTGCAAAATGTGATGCATTTCGTAGAATCGCCGCTTCGGAGGGGTTTTGGGTGATCTGCAGTTTGAAGTTTAGGCGATATGAAACAGCCAGTATTGTCTTCCCTTGCCGGGTATGCAGAGAAGCCGTCAGCGGTCTGAAACCCTCGCGAAATATTACCAGAGTCGGTGTTGCTACCTTGCCCGAGGCTAGTTGATCTTCGGCTATCCCGGGGGCCATCAAATGCTGTTCATGGAGTGATAACGTGTCTCTGCGCTGTACGTCTCAAAACATCTCTTCCGGGCATCATGCGCTGGTCGAGCGGTACCTCCGCTAGCGACAGTGAGCCTCACTCATGGATGAGAAATACCGCAGGGCCGTGGATGCCGCCGCTATATTTTCCGAGACCGATCTGGACGGCCGGATTACTTACGTCAACGATCAATTCTGTGCCGTGTCCGGCTACAGTCGCGAGGAACTGCTCGGGCAAAACCATCGCCTGCTGAACTCCGGCCTGCATTCCGCTGATTTCTTCGCTGTCATGTGGCGCACCATCGCTCTGGGCAATGTCTGGAAGGGCGAGATTTGTAATCGCGCCAAGGATGGCAAATTGTATTGGGTCGACAGCACCATGGTGCCGGTGCTCGACGACATTACCGGGCGCGTTGACCGATACCTGTCGATTCGTTTCGACATCAGCGAAAAACGCCAATTGCTGCAATCCCTGCAATGGCGGGTCGGGCATGACGTGCTGACCGGGCTGCCCAATCGCGCGTTTCTCTCGGATTTGCTGGATCAGGCGCTGGAATTCTCCCGGCGTGAAAACATTCCGTTGGCCGTGTGCATGCTTGACCTCGACGGGTTCAAAGCGGTCAACGACGGCTACGGTCACGCCAGTGGCGATATGTTGCTGGTGGAAGTGGCCAAGCGTCTGCGTAACATCGTGCGCGGCGAAGATGTAGTGGCGCGACTGGCCGGTGACGAGTTCGTGCTGGTGTTGCGTTACGTGCGTGATCTGCCGGAATTGCGCGCGGCGTTGAATCGCGTGCTGGGGGCGATCTCGGCGCCTTACACGCTGCACGGCAAGGACATCAATGTGTTTGCCAGTATCGGCGTCACCCTGTTTCCCCATGACAACGAAGATGCCGAAACCCTGTTGCGGCACGCCGACCAGGCGATGTACGTGGCCAAGCAGCGCGGGCGAAACCGCTTTCATCTGTTCGATGTGTCCCGGGATCAGGAGGTCAAGGCCACGCACCAGACCGTCGAGCGGGTACGTCAGGCGCTGGTCGCCGGTGAATTGCGCCTGCACTTTCAGCCCAAGGTGAACATGCGTCGTGGCGAGGTCGTCGGCTTCGAGGCCTTGTTGCGTTGGCAGCACCCGCAAAACGGCATGGTGCCGCCCCGCGAGTTTTTGCCGCTGGTAGAAGATACTGACCTGATCATCGATATCGGTGAATGGGTGATGGACCAGGTGCTGGCGCAGTTGCACCGCTGGCAGCAAGCGGGGCAGGGCTGGCCGGTCAGTATCAATATCGCGGCGCGACATTTTCAGCGCGCGGATTTTGTCGACCGGCTCAGGCGCGTGCTCGCTCGGCATGCCCAGGTAGCTCCGCATATGCTCGACCTGGAAATCGTCGAGTCGGTGGCGATCGAGAATATCCAGCACGTCAGCGCCTGTTTGCAGGCCTGTCAGGCGCTGGGGGTGCAGTTTTCCCTGGGTGATTTCGGCACCGGTTATTCGTCCCTGAGTTATCTCAAGCGTTTACGTACCCAAACCATCAAGATCGACAAGTCATTTGTGCGCGACATTCTGATTGACCGGGATGATCTGGCCCTGACCACGGCGGTGATTGGCCTGGCCCGGGCATTCGGTCGGCAGGTGATTGCCGAGGGGTTGGAAAGCCTTGAGCACGGTGAGTTGTTGTTGCGGCTGGGGTGCGAAGTCGCTCAAGGCTATTTCATCGCTCGCCCGATGCCGCCCGCCGAGGTGCCGGCCTGGGTGGCGGGGTTTGTCGCCCCGTCACAATGGCAGGCACTCGACCAGACGGCCTGACTTGCTCTATGTAGCCGCCTTCGGCAGCTGCTACGGGGTCGGGTTGCCGGTATAGAGTCGGATGATGTCATTGATCTCTCCCGACATTTTCATTTGGTGCAGCGTGCGCAGAATGCGTTGTACAGGCACTTTGGGGTCATTGCGCACGTAACAACTGACAGGTTGTTCCTGCACCAGTGCGACGCTTTTCAATTGTTGGTCGGGCAGCAGGCGCAGGTTGAACCAGTCCAGGGTCCATTGGTTACTCACCGCGTAGCGATAGCGTCCGGCCAGCAGCTTTTCCAGCACCTGTTCCTGATTGCGTGCGTCCTCGCGGTGCAGTCGGTCGGCGTCGAACAGCAGTTGCAGGGTCGGGTAGCTATAGCCGAGCACGGTGCCGATCGACTGGTGTGGCAAGTCGGCTGGATTGACCGAACCGGGAGAGCCTTGCCGGCCAATCAGCACGTCGCGCTGAACCAGCAACGGAACGCTCCAGATAGAGTCGCCGGTCGGGGCCGGCAACCAGTCTTGTGAGACAAAGCAGCGTACATTGGCTTCGCCGTGTTCCATGGCGCTCTGTACTCGGGGCCGAGGCAAGACATGAAATTGCGCCGGCGCACCGACCTGAGTCGCCAGGCTGAGCATGATGTCGTACAGAATGCCCTGGGTCGGCCGGCCTTGCTCGATTTGCACCATGGGCATGGCCCAGCTGTCCGGAACGACAAAGCGCAACGGCACTTCGGCGGCCGCGACACTTAGGCTGACTAATAGCAGTGCCCCCAAGGCAAAATGCATAAACGCTCCGGTACGGCTCAAGCCTGAGCCTATAAAAGCTCCTCAAAGTGCAGCTTAGCCAGAATAGACGAGCGCACCGGATGCAATTTTGGCCTTGCTCCGCTAGCATTAGCCGCTTCTGCTTCCTTCGCTGCGACGGTTTTCGATGAGTTATCAGGTTCTTGCACGTAAATGGCGCCCGCGCTCGTTCCGCGAAATGGTCGGCCAGACCCATGTGCTCAAGGCTCTGATCAATGCCTTGGACAGCCAGCGGCTGCACCACGCCTACCTGTTTACCGGTACTCGTGGGGTCGGCAAGACCACCATCGCGCGGATCATCGCCAAATGCCTGAACTGTGAAACAGGTATCACTTCGACCCCTTGCGGCGAGTGCTCGGTGTGCCGCGAAATCGATGAAGGCCGCTTCGTCGACCTGATCGAGATCGACGCCGCGAGCCGGACCAAGGTCGAAGACACCCGCGAACTGCTCGACAACGTGCAGTACGCGCCGAGTCGCGGGCGCTTCAAGGTCTACCTGATCGACGAAGTGCACATGCTCTCCAGCCATTCCTTCAATGCGCTGTTGAAAACCCTCGAAGAGCCGCCGCCCTACGTCAAGTTCATCCTGGCCACCACTGATCCGCAGAAACTTCCGGCAACGATTCTTTCGCGGTGCCTGCAGTTCTCCCTGAAGAACATGACCCCGGAGCGGGTGGTCGAGCATTTGAGCCATGTGCTGAGCGTCGAGAACGTGCCGTTCGAAGACGACGCGTTATGGTTGCTGGGTCGCGCCGCCGACGGCTCGATGCGCGACGCCATGAGCTTGACCGACCAGGCCATCGCCTTCGGTGAAGGCAAGGTTCTGGCCGCCGACGTGCGGGCGATGCTCGGCACCCTCGATCACGGCCAGGTCTACGACGTCCTGCATGCGTTGATCGAAGGCGACGCCAAGGCGTTGCTCGAAGCCGTGCGCCATCTGGCCGAGCAAGGCCCGGACTGGAATGGCGTACTCTCGGAAATTCTCAACGTGTTGCACCGTGTCGCCATTGCCCAGGCCCTGCCCGAAGGCGTCGACAACGGCCATGGCGACCGTGATCGCGTATTGGCGCTGGCCCAGGCGCTGCCGGCCGAAGATGTGCAGTTCTATTACCAGATGGGCCTGATCGGTCGCCGGGATTTGCCGCTGGCGCCGGATCCGCGCGGCGGCTTCGAAATGGTCCTGCTGCGAATGCTCGCATTCAGGCCAGCAGACACCGAGGACGCTCCGAGGCAACCGCTAAAGCCAGTGGGGATCAGCCAGGCCACAGTTGATTCCGCAAACTCAGTGGCTGCCGCGCCGATTGTTGCGCCGGTAGTCTCTGCGGTCGTGGCACCGGTTCCCGTTGCGCCGGTGGTTGCACCAGCGCCTGTCCCTGCCGTTGCGCCCGAGCCAGTCGCGCCGGTGGTCGTGCCCGAGTCCGAGCCAGTGGTCGAGCCAGTGGTCGAGCCTGTAGCGGTCGAAGAAGTCGTCGATCTGCCCTGGAACGATCCGGTAGAGCCCGAGGTTGCCCAGCAGCCCGCCGTCGAGCCGGTGCTGGAGACGGCCGGTGAGCAACCCGAATTGCCTCCGATGCCCATGCCAACGCCGGACAGCGTGGTGCCGGACGCGCCGGACGCTCCTGAATGGACCGTTGCGTCGATCCCGGAACCGTCCGTGGCCCAAGTCGATGCCGCCACGCCGGGCATGGACCTGGACGACGAGCCGCCGCTGGACGAGGACTACATCGAGCCGGACATGGATTCGGCCTACAGTTACCTCGATGATCTGGCCAGTGAGCACACCGCTGAACCTGCGGCGGAGCCCGAGCCGGAACCGGCCGCGATGCCGGCCACTGGCCTGGCCCTGCAATGGCTGGAGTTGTTCCCGAAATTGCCGGTGTCCGGCATGACCGGCAGCATCGCCGCCAACTGCACGCTGATCGCCGTCGATGGCGACAATTGGCTGTTACATCTGGACCCGGCCCACAGCGCCCTGTTCAACGCGACGCAACAACGTCGCCTCAACGATGCGCTGAACCAGCACCACGGGCGTACGCTGACCCTGAGCATCGAGCTGATCAAGCCTGAGCAGGAAACCCCGGCCCAGGCGGCGTCCCGGCGTCGTGCCGACCGTCAGCGCGAGGCCGAGGAGTCGATCCATGGCGATCCGTTCATCCAGCAAATGATGCAGCAGTTCGGGGCGGTGGTCCGTCACGATACTATTGAACCTGTCGAGGCCCTGGTCAGTCAGGGCTAATAACTGAAGGCGTCTGGCCACACTCGCCGGGCGCTGTTTTTATCCAAGTACTTTTGAGGTGATTCCCATGATGAAAGGTGGCATGGCCGGCCTGATGAAACAGGCGCAGCAGATGCAGGAAAAAATGGCCAAGATGCAGGAAGAACTGGCCAACGCCGAAGTCACCGGTAAAGCCGGTGGCGATATGGTCACCGTGGTAATGACCGGTCGTCACGACGTCAAGCGCGTGACCATCGACCCAAGCCTGGTCGAAGGCCTGAGCGAAGACGACAAAGAGATGCTGGAGGCTGTATTCGCCGCCGCCGTCAACGATGCCGTGCGCAAGATCGAAGCCAACAGCCAGGACAAAATGGGCAGCATGACCGCTGGCATGCAACTGCCACCGGGTATGAAGCTGCCATTCTGATTCGCCGACGCGCGTCGGATGGGTTAAAAAAATGCCAGGCATCGCGCCTGGCATTTTTGTTTCTGGCTGTTGGAAATGGGGTATCTGTGAGGCAGCCTTCGCGGGCAAGCCCGCTCCCGTAGGGATCACCTGGATCCTATGGGAGCGTGGCTTGCCCGCGATGAAGTTACCTCGGTACAACTGACGAAACTTCGAACGCGCCACCACCACAAAGGTCTGCTCCCTATACAGCCGAAATTCATCGATCAAGGAGAAGTCCAAATGGCGGCCGCGTCCGACGCCGTGGGTGCGTGACGGTAAGGTGAAATTCCGTGAAGGCAGGGTCGATGGCCGGAGAACGCGCCCGAGGCCTTTATCGGCCTGCTGGAGGGGCGCAACTTCGGCAAACTGGTGGTGCGGCAGGCGCCGACTGAGTAATTGACGCTGCTATTTGACGCTAAACAGAGGCACGGGTATAAACCGCGTCTCGTTGTTATGTCGGACTTTTTCCCCATGAGCTTCAGCCCTTTGATTCGCCAACTGATCGATGCCCTGCGAATTTTGCCGGGTGTGGGTCAGAAAACTGCCCAGCGCATGGCATTGCAACTGCTTGAGCGTGATCGCAGCGGCGGCTTGCGACTGGCCCAGGCGCTGAGCCAGGCCATGGAAGGGGTGGGCCACTGCCGCTTGTGCCGCACGCTGACCGAAGACGATCTGTGCCCGCAATGCGCTGATTCACGCCGCGACGACACCTTGCTGTGTGTGGTGGAGGGTCCAATGGACGTTTACGCCGTGGAGCAGACCGGTTTCCGCGGTCGCTACTTCGTGCTCAAGGGCCACTTGTCGCCCTTGGACGGGTTGGGGCCGGAAGCCATCGGCATTCCACAACTGATGGCGCGGATCGAAGAGGCGGGCACGTTTACCGAAGTCATCCTCGCCACCAACCCGACGGTGGAAGGCGAGGCCACGGCGCATTACATCGCCCAGTTGCTCAGCAACAAAGGCCTGATCGCCTCGCGCATCGCCCATGGCGTGCCGTTGGGTGGCGAGCTGGAGCTGGTGGACGGCGGGACATTGGCACATTCGTTTGCCGGGCGTAAGCCGATTTCGTTGTAACGGTGCTGTCTGGGCTGACGCCATCGCGAGCAAGCCCGCTCCCAGATTGAATGTGCGAGTAGCATAACACCCTGTGGGAGCGGGCTTGCCCGCGATGGCGGCCTTCCAGACGCTGCCTTACTTATCGCTCAACGCAAACTGCGTCAGACAGAAAGTCGGTATTCCCATGTCTTCCAGCCGTTGCGAACCACCCAGCTCCGGCAAGTCAATGATCGCCGCCGCTTCATGCACCCGCGCGCCCATGCGCCGAACCAGGTTGGCCGCCGCAATCAGCGTGCCGCCGGTGGCGATCAAGTCATCGAACAGCACCACCGAATCACCCTCGCACAGGCTGTCGGCGTGGACTTCGAGGAAGGCTTCGCCGTACTCGGTCGCGTAACCTTCGGCCAGCACGTCGGCGGGCAATTTGCCCTGCTTGCGGAACAGCACCAATGGCTTGTTCAGCTGATACGCCAATATCGAGCCGATCAGGAAACCGCGCGCGTCCATGGCGCCGATGTGGGTGAAGTCGGCCTCGACGTAACGATGGGCAAAACTGTCCATCACCAGGCGCAGGGCCGTGGGCGACTGGAACAGCGGGGTAATGTCGCGAAAGATCACGCCCGGCTTGGGGAAATCGATCACGGGGCGGATCAGGGATTTGATGTCGAAGGAGTCGATAACCATCGTCCAAGTGTCCTGGCGGGCTGCAAACGCCGCAGTATAACGGCGGATGAACCGTTTCGCTCAGCCGCCGTTGCCGGGATCAGCCGTCGAGCGAACCGCCGGCCAGGGCGCAGAGTTGGATCGGGTCGAGGATGTGCACTTCCTTGCCCTCGGCGGCGATCAGTTCGTTTTGCTGGAAGCGGGTGAACACCCGGGACACGGTTTCCACCGCCAGGCCCAGGTAATTGCCGATTTCGTTGCGCGACATGCTCAACCGGAACTGGTTGGCCGAGAAGCCCCGAGCGCGGAAACGGGCCGAGAGGTTGACCAGAAAGGTAGCGATGCGCTCGTCGGCGGTTTTCTTCGACAGTAGCAACATCATTTGCTGATCGTCACGAATCTCGCGACTCATCACTCGCATTAACTGACGGCGAAGTTGTGGCAGTTGCAGGGCCAGTTCGTCGAGGCGCTCAAACGGGATCTCGCACACCGATGTGGTTTCCAGGGCTTGCGCCGAGACCGGGTGCTTTTCGGTGTCCATGCCCGACAGGCCGACCAGTTCACTCGGCAAATGGAAACCGGTGAGTTGTTCTTCGCCGCCATCGCTCAGGCTGAAAGTCTTCAGGGCGCCGGAGCGTACTGCATAAACGGAATCGAACGTGTCTCCCTGGCGAAACAGAAACTCGCCTTTTTTCAGCGGCCGACCACGTTTAACGATTTCGTCCAGCGCATCCATGTCTTCCAGATTCAGAGAAAGTGGCAGGCAGAGAGGGGCCAGGCTGCAATCCTTGCAATGGGCCTGGCTATGAGCGCGCAGTTTTACTGGCTCGGACATTTCTTTAATCCTTGTGGGAAAACACACATAAGCCGTAAGGGTAACCCACGGGAGGACATTCGGGCCAGCCTGCGACAATTTAACCGCAAGGCCTTAGATCACTCGTGAAAAGCGCTGGCGGTTGGTGTGTTCCAGGTATGCATCGAACACCATGCACACCGAGCGCACCAGCAGTCGGCCTGCGGGGAGTACGGTGATCCGTTCATTGTCGAGCTCGATCAACCCGTCCTTGGCCATGTCCTGCAGCTGTGGCCAGAGCTCGCCGAAGTAACCGCGAAAATCGATGTTGAAGGCCTGCTCGATTTCCGCGAATTCCAGGTCGAAATGGCAAATCAGTTGCTGGATCACTGCCCTGCGCAAGCGATCGTCGGCGTTGCATACCAGGCCACGGTTAGTGGCCAGTTGCGCGGACGCCAAAGCGTTCTGGTACTGGGTCAGGTCGCTGCTGTTCTGGCAGTACAGGTCGCCGATCTGGCTGATGGCCGATACCCCCAGACCGATCAGATCGCAATGGCCGTGGGTGGTGTAGCCCTGGAAGTTGCGTTGCAGGGTCGATTCTTCCTGGGCAATCGCCAGTTCATCATCGGGCAGGGCGAAGTGGTCCATGCCGATATAGCGGTAACCGGCGGCCGTCAATTGTTCGATGGTGCGCTGGAGCATTTCCAGCTTCTGCGCCGGCGCCGGTAGATCGTTGCTGTTGATCCGTCGTTGCGGCATGAAGCGCTCTGGCAGATGAGCGTAGTTGAACACCGAGAGCCGGTCCGGTTGCAGGCTGATTACTTCGTCGACGGTGCGGGCGAAGTTCTCGGGCGTCTGCTTCGGCAGGCCATAAATCAGATCGATGTTGATCGAACGAAATTGCAGGGTCCGGGCGGCGTCGATCACTGCGCGGGTTTCTTCCAGGCTTTGCAGACGATTGACTGCCCGCTGTACCGCCGGGTCGAGGTCTTGCAGGCCGATGCTGACCCGGTTGAAGCCCAGCTCCCGGAGCAGACCCATGGTCGACCAGTCGGCCTCGCGCGGGTCGATCTCGATGCCGTAGTCGCCGGAATCGTTGTCCAGCAGATTGAAATGCTTGCGCAGTCGGGCCATCAGCTGACGCAGTTCATCGTGGCTGAGAAAGGTCGGTGTGCCGCCGCCGAAATGCAGTTGCTCGACTTTTTGCGCGGGGTCGAGGTGGCAGGCAATCAGCTGGATTTCCTGTTCCAGGCGCTGCAAATAGGGCAGGGCACGGCCGCGGTCCTTGGTGATGACTTTGTTGCAGGCGCAGTAGTAGCAGATGTTCGCGCAGAACGGCACATGCACATACAGGGATAACGGCCGCAGCGCCTTGCGGCTGTCGCGCAGGGCATGAAACAGGTCGAAGGTGCCGACCTGGCTGTCGAATTGTACGGCCGTCGGATACGAGGTGTAGCGTGGTCCCGCCAGGTCGTAACGGCGGATCAGATCTGTGTCCCAACGAATGGCGTCGAGCATGCGGGCATTCCCCCGGATAGGCTGGCAGTGTCGGCGAGTCTAGGGGCTGCGGCGTTGCGGCATCTTGATTTGCATCAACGGTGATTGGCGATAGCGATAGTTTTTGTGGCGAGAGGGCTTGTCGGAACGCCGCACCGCCCCGTTCGGCTGCGAAGCAGTCGTTGAGTCGGCGGACATGGTCGTTCTGAAAAGGTGCGGTGCAGTGTTTTTGGGGTCGCTTCGCAACCCAACGGGGGCAAGCCCCCTCGCCACAGGTCTAATGCCCCATCAACCAATGCTGATGCGGCCCTGGCAAGGTCCAGATGCCGAACACCATCACCAACAAGCCGCCGGTCATGCGCACGCTGCGTTTGCGCAACAGCGCCGTGACCCGCTCGGCGGCCAGGCCTGTGGCGAGCAACACCGGCCAGGTGCCCAGCCCGAAAGCCAGCATCAGCAATGCACTGTCCAGCGCATTGCCCTGACTCGCGGACCACAGCAATGTGCTGTAAACCAGCCCGCACGGCAGCCAGCCCCACAGCGCGCCGAGCAGCAAGGCGCGGGGCAGGTTTGACACCGGCAGCAGTGTGTTGGCAATCGGCTGGATATGCCGCCACAGGCCGCGACCGAGGCTTTCGATGCGGGTTAAACCGCTCCACCAACCCGCCAGGTACAGCCCCATGGCGATCAGCAGCAATCCGGCGAGGATGCGCATGAACATCGCCGCCGGGCTATTGGCCACGGCCCAACCGGCCAGGCCGATCAGCAGGCCGGCCGCGGCGTAGCTGAGAATTCGCCCCAGGTTGTAGGCCAACAGCAATCGAAAGCGTCGGCTGCGTTGTTCCTTGGGAATCGCCAGAGTCAGCGCGCCCATCAAACCGCCGCACATGCCCAGGCAATGGCCGCCACCGAGTAGCCCGAGGATGAGCGCCGACACCAGCAGTGGCGCCAACTCAAGCATGGGGTGGCGCCTTGTCGTCCGGTTTGACCGGATGGCCGCTGGCCTCATCGACCGCTGCCATGTGCTTCGGGTCCTGGTCGTCGAACAGGATGCTGTGGGCCGGGCCGTCGAGGTCGTCGTACTGACCGCTGTCGACCGCCCAGAAGAAGATGTAGATAGCGATGGCCACGATCAGCAGCGCGGCCGGGATCATCACGTAGAGAGCTGGCATCTGGACTCCATGCCCGCGCGGCTCAAGCCGGCAGCGGACGGGTTTCTGGCGTGGCGCTGGTGGCTGGCGCGCTCGGCAGGCGAGTCAGGCGCAAAGCATTCAACACCACGGTCAACGAACTGATGGACATGCCGACCGCGGCCCACACCGGGGTGATCCAGCCGAGGGCGGCGAATGGCAACATGAGGCCATTGTACAGCGCTGCCCACAGCAAGTTCTCGATGATGACCCGACGGGTGCGACGGGCCAGGCTGAAGGCTTGCACCAGCGCGTCGAGGCGGTTCGATAGCAACACCGCGTCGGCACTGGTTTTCGCCAGATCGGTGGCCGAGCCCATCGCCACGCTGATGTCGGCGGCGGCCAGCACCGGCACGTCGTTGACCCCGTCACCGAGCATCAACACCTTGCGACCTTCCTGGTGCAGTTGTTGCAGCACCTGCAATTTATCGTCCGGACGCAAACCGCCACGGGCCTCGTCGATACCCAATTCGGCGGCGACGCTGGCGACCATCGGCGAGCTGTCGCCGGACAGCAGCAAGGTGCGCCAGCCGCGAGCCTTGCATGCCGCCAGCAGGGCAGGGGCATCGGCGCGCAAACGGTCGTCGAGGACGAACCACGCCAGCGGTCCCTGGCTGTCGCCGAGCAGCAGCCATTGGCCGGGCTCATCGGGCATCATCGGCACTTGAGCATCGCTGAGTTCGCAGACAAAACCCGGTTGGCCGATGCGCAAGCGTTGCGCGCCGACCAAGCCTTCAAGGCCCAGGCCCGGCGTGCTGTGGACTTCTTCGGCGGCCAGCGGCGCGCGGCCAAAAGCGCGGGCGATCGGGTGTTCGGAGCGGTTTTCCAGGGCGGCGGCGAGGCTCAGGCATTGATCGCTGGCCAGTGCCCCAAGCGGCCGGATCGAACGCAAAGCCAGACGACCTTCGGTGAGGGTTCCGGTCTTGTCGAAAATTACCGTGTCGATCTGGTTCAGGCCTTCCAGTACATGGCCGCGCGTCAACAAAAGCCCCAACTTGTGCAGCGTGCCGGTGGCGGCGGTGAGGGCGGTCGGCGTGGCCAGGGACAAGGCGCACGGGCAGGTGGCAACCAGCATCGCCAGGACAATCCAGAACGCTCGCGATGAATCCAGCTCCCACCAGAGCAGGCCGATGGCGGCCACGGCGATAAGCGTCAGTAGTAAAAACCACTGCGCGGCGCGGTCAGCGATTTCCGCCAGCCGCGGCTTCTCAGCTTGGGCGCGATCCAGCAGGCGGACGATGGCCGACAGGCGCGTGTCCTGACCCAACGCGAGGACTTCCACGGTCAACGCACCCTCGACGTTCAAAGTGCCGGCAGTGACCGCGTCGCCCGGGGTCCGTGGTTGTGGCAGGTATTCGCCGGTGAGCAGGGATTCGTCGATGCTCGACTGACCGTCGAGGATCTTGCCGTCGGCCGGCAGGATCGCGCCGGGGTGCACCAGCACCTGATCGCCCACGCGTAACTCGCTGAGCAGAATCCGCTCGCTCTGGCCATCAGCGCTCAGCCGCAGGCACGAGGCGGGCAACAGATTGACCAGTTGTGCGGTCGCGGCGGCGGTGCGTTCCCGGGCGCGGCGTTCCAGATAGCGCCCGGCCAGCAGGAACAGCGCGAACATCCCCACCGCATCGAAATACAGCTCGCCGACTCCGGTGATCGAGGTCCAGATCCCGGCGATGTACGCACTGCCGATCGCCAGCGACACCGAGACATCCATGGTCAGGTGCCGGGTGCGCAGATCGCGCATCGCCCCTTTGAAGAACGGCGCGCAGCTGTAGAACACGATCGGCGTGGTGAGAAACAGCGCGACCCAGCGCAGGATGGTGTGTAGTTCGGGGCTGAGGTCGATGTTGAATTCCGGCCAGGTGGCCATGGTCGCCATCATTGCCTGGAACCACAGTAACCCGGCAACGCCGAGTTGGCGCAGGGCCAGACGGTTTTCGCTGGCCAGTTGTTCGCTGGCGCGGTCGGCCTGATAAGGGTGAGCGGCGTAACCGATGTGGCGCAATTCGCTGAGCACTTGGCTCAACGGCAATTGCGCGTCCGCCCAGCGCACGTGCAGGCGATGATTGGACAGATTCAGACGTGCTTCGGCCACCGCCGGCAGGCTGCGAAGATGCTTTTCGATCAGCCAGCCACACGCGGCGCAACTGATGCCTTCCATCAACAGAGTGGTTTCGGCGAGTTCGCCTTCGTGACGGACAAAGGGTTGCTGCACATCGGCGCGATCATACAGCGCCAGCTCGTCGACCAACTGCACCGGCAAGGCGTCGGGGTTGGCCGAGGCTTCGCTGCGATGCTGGTAATAACTTTCCAGCCCTCCGGCCACGATGGCCTCGGCCACCGCCTGGCAACCCGGGCAGCAGAACTCGCGGGTATCCCCGAGGACGGCGGCGGTGAAGCGGCTACCGGCCGGGACGGGCAGAGCGCAGTGGTAGCAGGGGGTTGGAGTGGTCATGTTTGTTGCCATGAAAACCATTGTGGCAGGCCCAAAGGCCTCTGTGGCGAGGGGGCTTACCCCCGTTGGACCGCGCAGCGGTCCCAAAGACAGTCAGCGCGAACTTCTCGATAGATCGAGTAGACAACTTGCGGCTGCTGCGCAACCGAACGCGGGCAAGCCCGCTCGCCACAGGAGATCGTTGTGACTATTTTTTCAGGTCTTCGGCGCCTTGCAACGGCTCGTCACCGAGCAGCAGATCCTTGGCATGGCTGACCTGTTCTTCCTCGAACATGCGCCAGGTCTTGTCGTCCTGCACACCCAACAATTCAACAAAGCGTCGGCCTTCGACCTTGTCGCTCAGCTGGCCGATGTAGCGGCCCTGTTCGGTTTCGCTGCGGGCCAGAGTGATCTTGCGATCCTTCTCTGGCTGGGTCGGCGAAATCAGGTTCAGTTCAAGGGTTTTCGGTTGGCTGTTGCCGCTCAGGCGCAGGTCGACTTCGCCGGTCACCTCATCCAGATGCACGCTGGCACGCAGCTGCAGGGTCTGGGCCAGCAGTTCACGGTCCAGGGAGCGGTTGATGCCTTTGCCGGCCTCGTAATAGTTGTCGTTGACCAGGTTGTCCGGGTTGTTCACCGCGATGGTCACCATCGACAGGGTCAAGGTCACCGAGCAGGCCAGGATGGCGATGATGATCCACGGCCAAAGGTGCTTGTACCAGGGACTTGCGGCAGTTGCTGCGGGCATGATCATTTCTCTTAACGAATTTGTGGGCCGATGAATCGGCTCTTGGCTTCAACGTGGACGCTGGCGTCATCGGCATCCTTGAGGATGAATTTCACTTCGTTGGTGCTCGACGGCAGTTGCTCCGGTGAACTGGACAACTCGACCGGCTGGCTGAAAATTTCACCGGCGGCGACTTTGATCTCACGCTTGCCTTGCAGCTTGAGGTCCGGCAGGCCGGTGGCCTCGAGCACGTAGGTGTGGTCGCGCTGGTCCTTGTTCATGATCTTCAGGCTGTAGACGTTTTCGATCCGGCCTTCAGCGTTCTCGCGGTACAGCACGCGGTCTTTGCTGACATCGAAACCGACCAGCGAGCGCATGAAGAACGCGGTCACCAGCAACGCGATCATGGTCAGCAACACCAAGGCGTAGCCAATCAGGCGCGGACGCAGTTTATGGGTTTTTTGCCCCGACAGGTTGTGCTCGGTGGTATAGCTGATCAGGCCGCGCGGGTAATCCATCTTGTCCATGATGCTGTCGCAGGCATCAATGCAGGCCGCGCAGCCGATGCATTCGATTTGCAGGCCGTCGCGGATGTCGATGCCGGTGGGGCAGACCTGGACGCACATGGTGCAGTCAATGCAATCGCCCAGGCCCTGGGCCTTGTAGTCGATGCCTTTCTTGCGCGGGCCACGGCTTTCGCCCCGGCGCGGGTCGTAGGAGACGATCAGCGTGTCCTTGTCGAACATCACGCTCTGGAAGCGTGCGTAGGGGCACATGTAAATGCACACCTGCTCGCGCAACCAGCCGGCGTTGCCGTAGGTGGCGAGGGTGAAGAAACCGACCCAGAAATACGACCAGCCATCGGCTTCACCGGTGAAGAAGTCGATCACCAGTTCACGAATCGGCGAGAAGTAGCCGACGAAGGTCATGCCGGTCACGAAACCGATCAGCAGCCACATCGTGTGTTTGCTGAATTTTCTCAGGAATTTGTTGGCGCTCATCGGCGCCTTGTCGAGCTTGATGCGCTGGTTGCGGTCGCCTTCGGTGACCTTTTCGCACCACATGAAGATCCAGGTCCAGACGCTTTGCGGGCAGGTGTAGCCGCACCAGACCCGACCGGCATACACGGTAATGAAGAACAGGCCGAAGGCGCTGATGATCAGAATGCCCGAGAGCAGGATGAAGTCCTGGGGCCAGAAGGTCGCGCCAAAAATGAAGAACTTACGCTCCGGCAGGTTCCACCAGACAGCCTGGTGAGCGCCCCAGTTCAGCCACACCGTACCGAAATACAGCAAAAACAGCGCGGCACCACCTGCCATCCGCAGGTTGCGGAACAGACCGGTGAAGGCGCGGGTATAGATCTTTTCTCGAGAGGCGTAGAGGTCGACGCTGTTATTCGCGTTTTTGGCAGGTGGAGTGACGTCGTGTACCGGAATCTGATTGCTCATCATTGCATCCCACGGCAGTGGAAAAATGCCCCGGTCAGTACGTGCCGACCGTGGTCAAAAAGAGGTGTTGCAGTGGCGCAATGATACGCCTGTAGCTCTGGCACAAGGGTGCGACCTTTGGTCACGTTGGTAGAAATCAACTGACAGTGTAATGACTTGAATCAATTGACTTGTGAAATTATGGACGGTTTTGTGGGGGCGGCGAGCTCATTCGAGCGCTACGGTGGCATCGACCGGCAAAATCCTGGCATCGAAGGCGGTATGGCGTGGTGGCGCTTCAGTCAGGCGCGCATTACGTTTCCCTGTATGGGATCACGACGCTCCTGGCGAAAGCAACGCTGTCAGTTGTTATGAGTAAGTCGGAAATATATTAACTAAATTGCTCGTTGTTTGATGTTTGCGGTTTTCTATTTTCTGGAATAAGTTGTTCTGGCATGCAGTTGTTAAACAGCAGTGTGCCTATCTAATATTACGGAAATGGAATTCTATGAGCATTGTAGAAGGTGCGAAGTTATTCGCATGCATATGGATCTTGTCGTTGGCATCTATCGCACATTCAAGTGAGCGTACGCCGCTTCATATGGTCTTCGCGTCTGATCCGCAGTATCCGTGGACGGATAAAACGGACAATGATGAATATGAATCTGACAGCGAATTTGAACAGCGCGCCAAGTGGCTGGTGGAGACCCAGTTCGCGAGTATTGCGGATTTCAGGAGCAAGATGGGCGGTCAGTCGCAGGTACCGTTGATGATCAACGGTGACATGACGGCGTTTGGTCATGGCTGGCAGCGCTCGTATATCCATTCGACGCTGCAGAAGTACTTTAATAAAGACTATCTGTACGGCTTGGGTAATCATGACTATCAGAATAATGTCGATGATTGTTTTAGTAATAGTTGTGCGGCGGGCAGTATTGTCGAATATCAAGAGCATCATGCCGGCAAGGCAGATAACTTCGATTTGAAAATTACGGGCTTTTTGTTTGATAGGACGTATTCGGGCAGTCTTGCCTATTCCAAAAATATAGGGGAGGTTCATCTGGTCCAGCTTAATAATGAGCCGACTTACGCAACCAAAATTTCCCATCCCCTGAATCCTACAACGTTTAACATTACCGCTGCGCTGGATTGGCTTGAAAATGATTTGCGCGTTGCCCGGGCCCAAGGTTACGCGATCATTATCAACATGCATAAACCCAATGACTGGCAGGGTGACTGGAGTCAGGAAAGTCGTTTCAGGGATATGATCGCGAAATATGAGGTGACGGCCATATTCGCAGGTCATCTTCATGAAAGCGGCGGTTCCATGTCGTATAGGGGTAACGTGCCCGTTTTCCTCAGCGGCAGCGCTTCCCAGGAGACCTATCTGATTGCCAGTTTTTCCGCGGATCGCAAACAACTGCAGGTCGATCTGGTCGAAAACAACCAGTGGCCAAGCCGCAATTTCGTGGCGAAAGTACCGGTGAAATCAATTTTCGCCAGTCGCCCATGAAAAAGGCCCCGCCAGATCACTGGCGGGGCCTTTTTTTGTTGCATCGAGCGTTTGCCTTACTGGGCGTCTGCCACCGGCGCTTTCTCACCGTGAGAGAGGCTGTAGACGTAAGCGGCCAGCAGGTGAACCTTGTCGTTGCCTTGCAGCTGTTCTTGCGCAGGCATCTGGCCCTGGCGGCCGTAACGGATGGTCTGCTGCAGTTGAGCGAAGCTCGAACCGTAGATGAACGCGGCCGGGTGGGTCAGGTTAGGGGCGCCTATGGCTGGGGTGCCTTTACCTTCCGGACCGTGGCAAGCCACGCAGTTGGCGGCGAAAATCTTCTGGCCGGCAGCCGGGTCGGCCTTGGCACCTTCCGGCAGCTTGCGGCCATCGAGGTTGGTCACCACGTAAGCGGCAACGTCCGCAACGCCTTGTTCGCCGATCACTTCGGCCCAGGCCGGCATCACCGCGTGACGACCGCCCATGATGGTGGTCTTGATGGTTGCCGCTTCACCGCCCCAGCGCCAGTCGGCGTCGGTCAGGTTAGGGAAGCCATAAGCGCCCTTGGCGTCGGAACCGTGGCAGACCGAGCAGTTGGAGGCGAACAGGCGGCCACCCATCTTCAGGGCTTGCGGGTCCTTGGCGACTTCTTCGATTGGCATGGAGGCGAACTTGGCGAAGATCGGGCCGAACTTGGCGTCCGACCTGGCCATTTCCTTTTCCCACTCGTGAACGCCGGTCCAGCCGGTCTGGCCGTTGGCGAACGCGGTCTGCTTGTCGTTATCGAGATAGTTGTAACCCGGCAGCAGGCCTTTCCAGTTGCCCAGGCCCGGGTAAAGCACCAGGTAGCCAAGGGCGAAGATGATGGTACCCACGAACAGCATGAACCACCATTTCGGCAGTGGGTTGTCGTACTCCTCGATCCCGTCGAAGGAGTGGCCGACCGTCTCGTCGGTCTGCTCGGCGCGCTGGCCCTTGCGGGTAGACAGCAGCAGCCAGGTCAGGGCGAAGATGGTGCCGAGACTGAGGACTGTGACGTACAGACTCCAGAACGTAGTCATTCTTTATTACTCCTAGAAGCTTGCTCGACGTGCTTGATGGCTTCGGGATCATCCGCGAAAGGCAGCAAGGTCGCGTCTTCAAACTCCGACTTGCGCTTGGGGCTGAATACCCACAACGCCAGACCGATGAAGGCCACCATCACAACAACGGTGCCCAGGCCACGAATCATCCCGATATCCATCTAAATCACC
Source organism: Pseudomonas sp. GGS8 (assembly GCF_024168645.1). Lineage (NCBI taxonomy): Bacteria > Pseudomonadati > Pseudomonadota > Gammaproteobacteria > Pseudomonadales > Pseudomonadaceae > Pseudomonas > Pseudomonas sp. GGS8. The sequence continues at coordinate 3,983,945 of NZ_JALJWF010000001.1, forward strand.
GTTTGCTTTTGATGATGGTGCCCAGGCCTTGCAGATAGGCCACCAGCGCGTCCATTTCGGTTTTGCCCTTCACCGCATCCTTGGCGCCGGCGATGTCTTCGTCGGTGTAAGGGACGCCGAGCGTGCGCAAGACTTCCATTTTCTTGGCGGTGTCTTTGCCGTCGAGCTTGTTTTCTACGAGGAACGGGTAGGCCGGCATTTTCGACTCGGGCACCACGTTGCGCGGGTTGTACAAGTGCGCACGATGCCAGTCATCGGAGTAACGACCGCCGACACGGGCCAGGTCCGGACCGGTACGCTTGGAGCCCCACAGGAACGGGTGGTCCCAGACGCTTTCACCGGCGACCGAGTAGTGGCCGTAGCGTTCGGTTTCAGCACGGAACGGGCGGATCATCTGCGAGTGGCAGCCGACACAACCATTGGCGATGTAGATGTCGCGGCCTTCCAGTTCAAGGGCGGTACGCGGCTTCATGCCCTCGACCGGCTTGTTGGTAACGTCCTGGAAAAACAGCGGAACGATCTGGGTCAGGCCGCCGATGCTGACGGCGATAACCATGAAGAAGGCCAGCAGGCCAATATTCTTCTCGACTGCTTCATGCTTCATCAGTGAGCTCCAACTACAGCAATCTTGGCGGCGGCTTCAGCTTCAGCCGGGTCCGAGGCGCGAACGGTACGGAACACGTTGTAGGCCATCAACAGCATGCCGCTGGCAAAGAACGCGCCGCCCAGGGCACGAACGATGAAACCAGGGTGGCTGGCTTGCAGCGCTTCGACGAACGAGTAGGTGAGGGTGCCGTCGTCGTTGATTGCACGCCACATCAGGCCCTGGGTGATGCCGTTGACCCACATCGAAGCGATGTACAGCACGGTACCGATGGTCGCGAGCCAGAAGTGCGCGTTGATCAGGCCGGTGCTGTGCATCTGCGCACGGCCGAACAGTTTCGGAATCATGTGGTAGATCGCGCCGATCGAGATCATCGCTACCCAGCCCAAGGCGCCGGCGTGTACGTGGCCAATGGTCCAGTCGGTGTAGTGCGAGAGCGAGTTGACGGTCTTGATGGCCATCATCGGGCCTTCGAAGGTCGACATGCCGTAGAACGCCAGCGACACCACCAGGAAGCGCAGGATCGGGTCGGTGCGCAGCTTATGCCAGGCGCCCGACAGGGTCATCATGCCGTTGATCATGCCGCCCCAGCTCGGAGCCAGCAGGATGATCGACATCGCCATGCCCAGGGACTGAGCCCAGTCCGGCAGTGCGGTGTAGTGCAAGTGGTGCGGACCGGCCCAGATGTACAGGGTGATCAGCGCCCAGAAGTGCACGATCGACAGGCGATAGGAGTAGATCGGACGCTCGGCCTGTTTCGGCACGAAGTAGTACATCATCCCCAGGAAGCCGGTAGTCAGGAAGAAGCCTACGGCGTTGTGGCCGTACCACCACTGGATCATTGCATCAGTCGCACCGGCGTAGGCCGAGTAGGACTTGAACAGGCTGACCGGCAGCGACATGTGGTTGACGATGTGCAGCATCGCGGTCACGACAATGAAGGCACCGTAGAACCAGTTACCGACATAGATGTGTTTGGTCTTGCGCTTGACGATGGTGCCGAAGAACACCAGACCGTAGGTGACCCAGACGATGGCCAGCAGAATAGCCAGGGGCCATTCCAGTTCCGCGTATTCCTTGGTGGTGGTGAAACCCATCGGCAAGGTCACGATCGCGCCGACGATCACCGCTTGCCAACCCCAGAAGGTGAAGGCCGCGAGGCTGTCGGAGATCAGTCGCGTTTGGCAGGTTCGCTGCACGACGTAGTAAGAAGTGGCAAACAGAGCACAACCACCGAAGGCGAAAATCACCAGGTTGGTGTGCAACGGGCGTAAGCGTCCAAAAGTCGTCCACGGCAGACCGAAGTTCAATTCCGGCCATACGAGCTGTGAGGCGATGAAGACACCAAGCCCCATGCCAAGGATCCCCCAGACCACCGTCATGATGGCGAACTGGCGGACTACCTTATAGTTATAAGCAGTCGGACTGATTGCTGTGCTCATTCTAAGGTTCCACGGTTTGGGTGTTTTATTAGGAGTAAAAATCGGCCGCAAGTATGGAGAAAGCGGGGGGTCATTGCAACGCGCCATGACCTGGGTCAATGCTTTCAAAAGCTGATTCTGCGGCCTTTCCATGCGCCGCGTAAGGACAAAATTGCCCTCTGACAAAATGTCGCAGCGGATGAAAAAGGCGAGGGGTTCAGGTCAGTTGTAACGGCGTGTGTTCAAACGCAATGATCGAGGGACAGACGGCAATTTGCGCGACAGCCGGTATCTACCAGCCTTTGCGGCCTGTCATCGAGCAGAATCGTCGAACACATCGGGTAAAATCGACCTGGAACCGACTCATGCCAGTCCGCACCGAGGTAGCTTAGACCTGAATCTGGTGAACCGAAAGGAAGGGGAATGGAAGGGTGCGACAATGGGTCGCAAAGAGGCAGGGAACTGCCGCATTCCGCAGAATGCGGCAGCAGAGCGGTCAAAAATTATTCGCTTTTCCCTTGTGCCTGCAAACGCTCGGTGCTGACTCCGTGGGACAAGCTGTACACGTAAGCGGCCAGCAATTGCACCTTGTCGTTACCGAGCAGTTCGTTCTGCGCCGGCATATGGCCCTGGCGGCCATGGCGGATGGTTTGTTGCAGTTGCGCCAGGCTGGCGCCGTAGATGAACCCGGCCGGATGCGTCAGATTCGGCGCCCCCATGGCTTCAGTGCCCTGGCCGTTTGCCCCATGGCAGGCGACGCAGGTGGTGCTGAACAGTTGCTGTCCGGCTTGCACATCGGCGCCACTGTCGGCCGGCAACGGCAGGCCCGCCAGTTCGTGACGCACATACGCGGCGACGTTTTTCACGCCGGCTTCACCGAGGATTTCACCCCAGGCCGGCATGGCCGCCATCCGGCCACCCATGATGGTGGTCTTGATGGTCTCGGCACTGCCGCCCCAGCGCCAGTCGCTGTCAGCCAGGTTGGGGAAACCGAACGCACCCTTGGCATCCGAACCGTGGCACACCGAGCAGTTGGAGGCGAACAGGCGGCCGCCCATTTTCAGCGCTTGCGGGTCTTTCGCTACTTCTTCCACCGGCATTGCCGCGAATTTGGCGAAGATCGGCCCGAACTTCGCGTCCGCCTTGTTCATCTCCTTTTCCCATTCGTGCACGCCGGTCCAGCCGTTTTCATAACCGGGCAAGATGCCTTTCCAGTTGCCCAGGCCCGGATAAAGAATCAGGTAGCCAACCGAGAACACCAGGGTGCCGGCGAACAGCATGAACCACCACTGCGGCAGCGGGTTGTCATACTCCTCGATGCCGTCGAAGCTGTGGCCCATGGTCTGGTCGACGCTACCCTTGGTTTCGCCCCGGCGCGTGCCGATCAGCAGCCAGGTCAGGCCGATCAGGCTGCCGATGGTCAGTACGCAGATCCACGCACTCCAGAAGGTGGTCATGGCCGGGTACTCCTTGTTATTGCAGATTCTTGGGTGGTTTCGGGTTGCGGCTCGTCAGCGAACGGCAGCAGGCGCGCTTCGGCGAATTGCGGATTGCGCTTGCTGTTGAACACCCACAGCGTCAGGCCGACGAAGGCCACGAACACCACGACTGTGCCGAGGCCGCGGATCAGGCCTGTGCTCATATCAATGATCATGACTCACCTCTTGCTCTTGATGGCTGTGCCGAGCACTTGCAGGTACGCGACCAGTGCGTCCATCTCGGTCTTGCCCTTGAGCGAAGCGACTGAGCCTGCGATGTCGTCATCGGTATAAGGCACACCGAGGGTGCGCATGGCGCGGAGCTTGGTTTCGGTGTGGCTGCTGTCGAGCAGGTTGGCCACCAGCCATGGATACGCCGGCATCTTCGACTCCGGCACCACGTTGCGCGGGTTGTACAAGTGCGCGCGATGCCAGTCTTCGGAATAGCGACCGCCGACACGGGCCAGATCCGGCCCTGTACGCTTGGAGCCCCAGAGGAACGGGTGATCCCACACGCTTTCCCCGGCCACCGAGTAATGGCCGTAGCGCTCGGTTTCTGCACGGAACGGGCGGATCATCTGCGAGTGGCAACCGACGCAGCCTTCGCGGATGTAAATATCACGACCTTCCAGCTGCAACGCGGTGTAGGGCTTCATGCCTTCCACCGGTTTGTTGGTCACGTCCTGAAAGAACAGCGGGACGATCTGGGTCAGGCCGCCGATGCTCACGGCGAACACCATCAGCAACATCAGCAGGCCGACGTTTTTCTCGATTGTTTCGTGTTTCATCGCGGACTCCTCAGGCGATCTGCGCGGCAGCAACGGCTTCGGCAGGCTGCGAGGCCCGCACGGTGCGCCAAGTGTTGTAAGCCATCAGCAACATGCCGCTGAGGAAGATCACGCCGCCCGCCAGTCGCACGATGAAGCCGGGGTGGCTGGCCACCAGGGTCTCGACGAACGAGTAGGTCAGCGTGCCGTCCTCGTTGACTGCGCGCCACATCAGGCCCTGGGCGATGCCGTTGACCCACATCGAGGCGATGTACAGCACGGTGCCGATGGTCGCGAGCCAGAAGTGCGCGTTGATCAGGCCGATGCTGTGCATCTGCTCGCGGCCGAAGACTTTCGGGATCATGTGATAGAGCGCGCCGATGGAAATCATCGCCACCCAGCCGAGCGCGCCGGCGTGAACGTGGCCGATGGTCCAGTCGGTGTAGTGGGAGAGGGCGTTGACCGTCTTGATCGCCATCATCGGCCCTTCGAAGGTCGACATGCCGTAGAACGCCAGCGACACCACCAGGAAGCGCAGGATCGGGTCGCTGCGCAACTTATGCCACGCACCCGACAGGGTCATCATGCCGTTGATCATCCCGCCCCAGCTCGGCGCCAACAGAATCAGCGACATCACCATGCCCAGCGACTGCGCCCAGTCCGGCAGTGCGGTGTAGTGCAGGTGGTGGGGGCCGGCCCAGATGTACAGGGTGATCAGCGCCCAGAAGTGCACGATCGACAAGCGATAGGAATACACCGGCCGTTCGGCCTGTTTCGGCACGAAGTAATACATCATCCCGAGAAAACCGGCAGTGAGGAAAAAGCCTACGGCGTTGTGGCCGTACCACCACTGCACCATGGCATCGGTCGCACCGGCGTACAGCGAGTAGGACTTGGTGAAACTCACCGGCAATTCCAGGTTGTTGACGATGTGCAGAATCGCCACGGTGATGATGAATCCACCGAAGAACCAGTTACCGACATAAATGTGTTTGGTCTTGCGCTGCATGATCGTGCCGAAGAACACGATGGCGTAGGCCACCCAGACGATGGTGATCAGGATGTCGATCGGCCATTCCAGCTCGGCGTATTCCTTGGAACTGGTGTAACCCAGCGGCAGGCTGATCGCCGCCAGCAGGATTACCAGTTGCCAGCCCCAGAAGCAGAACGCGGCGATTTTCGGCGCGAACAGCCGTGTCTGGCAGGTGCGTTGCACCGAGTAGAACGAACTGGCGAACAGGGCGCAGCCACCGAAGGCGAAGATCACCGCGTTGGTGTGCAGGGGGCGCAACCGGCCGAAACTGGTCCATGGCAGATTGAAGTTGAGTTCGGGCCAGACCAACTGGGCGGCGAGAAAAACCCCGAGCCCCATGCCGACGATGCCCCACACCACCGTCATAATGGCGAATTGGCGGACCACCTTGTAGTTGTAGGCGGTACTGATAGAAGTGTTCATGGTTCCCCATCCACGGTTCAGCCGAAGTGAGAACGTTTGCACAAGGCAACGCTCCCTTCGCCTGGAGTTATAAGCAGACTAAAAGCGAGGCAAGCATGGACAAACAGCACAAGGCCAGTATTGACGGGGATCAATGGGCGCAGTGCGTGCGGGATCATGGATGGTTGTGGAATGCCGCTGTCGGCAAGGCCTCGGCGACGCTGATCCTGGCCCATGGTGCCGGTGCGCCGATGGACAGCGACTGGATGAGCGACATGGCTGCGCGCCTTGCCGCGCAAGGCGTCAACGTGTTGCGCTTCGAATTCCCGTACATGGCCCAGCGGCGTATTGATGGCGGTAGACGTCCACCGAACCCAGCGCCGAAACTGCTCGAGTGCTGGCGTGAGGTCTATGCTGCGGTGCGACGCCATGTCGCTGGGCGTCTGGCCATTGGCGGCAAGTCGATGGGCGGGCGGATGGCGAGTTTGGTGGCTGACGAACTTGGCGCGGATGGGTTGGTGTGTCTGGGGTATCCGTTTTATGCGGTGGGGAAGCCGGAGAAGCCGCGGGTTGAGCATTTGGCTTCTTTGAAAACCCGGACGTTGATTGTGCAGGGGGAGCGTGATGCTTTGGGTAACCGGGAAGCCGTTGAGGCTTACACCTTGTCGCCGAGCATTGAGGTGATGTGGCTGGCGTCGGGAGATCATGACCTGAAGCCATTGAAGGCTTCAGGTTTTACCCATGGACAGCATTTGGCGGCTGCGGCGGGGAAGGTAGCTGCATTTCTGCAGTGAGATTCTCGCCGGCAGACATGCCCGCGATGGCGATCTACCAGGCAACAAAAAACCCGGAAGCTTTCGCCGTCCGGGTTTTTTGTTTTTCGACCACGATCAGCGATTAAACCGCTCCACCAACGAATACTGGGTATTCGCGGTCTTGGTCAGTTCTTCACTCAACAACGCCGAGTGCTGCGCCTGTTCCGACGTCTGGTCAGCCAGGTGCGAGATGTTGCTGATGTTGCGGCTGATTTCTTCGGCCACCGAACTTTGCTCTTCGGTCGCGGCAGCGATTTGGGTGGTCATGTCGGTGATGTGGGCCACTGCTTCGCTGATGCCCACCAGCGCCTGATCCGCTTCCAAAACTCGCGCGACGCCTTCTTCGGCCTGGCGATGGCCGGCCTCCATGGTTTGCACCGCCGAGCTGGCGGTCTGTTGCAGCTTGGCGATCAGGGTGTGGATCTGTCCGGTGGATTCGCTGGTGCGTTGCGCCAGTTGGCGCACTTCGTCAGCCACCACCGCAAAACCACGGCCCATCTCGCCGGCACGGGCCGCTTCGATGGCGGCGTTCAAGGCCAGCAGGTTGGTCTGGTCGGCAATACCTTTGATCACGTCGACCACGCCGCCGATTTCGTCGCTGTCCTTGGCCAGTTGCGTCACGGTCAGGCCGGTTTCACCGACCACCACCGACAGGCGCTGAATGGCTTCGCGGGTTTCGCCTGCGATGTCGCGACCGCGACCGGTCAGGCGATTGGCTTCCTGAGTGGCGTCGGCGGTGCGCTGCACGTGGCTGGCGACTTCCTGAGTGGTAGCGGCCATCTGATTGACGGCGGCTGCCACTTGCTCGGTTTCGACGCGCTGACGTTCCAGGCCGGTGGAGCTGTTATGGGCCAGGGTGTCGGACTGTTTCGCTTGCTCGGTCAGGTGCTCGGCGGTGTCCTGTAGACGGGTCAGGCAGGTTTTCAGGCGTGCTTCCTGGCTGAGGATCGACATTTCCAGACGCGCCTGGGCGCCACGGCTGTCGGTGTACATCTGTGCGATCAGCGGGTCGGACGTAGTCTGTTCGGCCAGGCGCAGCAAACGCTTGATGCCGCGCTGTTGCCAGCTCAAACCCATCAAGCCCAATGGCACCGAGAGACCGGCGGCGAGGGCGAAGCCCCACTGGGAGTTGAGCGAGGCGCCGATCATGAAGCTCAGCTGGCTGACCAGAATGAACGGCAGCCAGTCCTGCAGCACCGGCAGCCATTTGTCTGTTGAAGGGATCGCCGACTTGCCCTGGTTGATGCGTTGGTAGAGCGCTTCGGCACGGCGGATCTGTTCGGCGGTGGGTTTGACCCGCACCGACTCGTAACCGATCACCTGATTGCCTTCGAACACCGGTGTGACATAGGCGTTAACCCAATAGTGGTCACCGGTCTTGCAGCGATTCTTGACAATGCCCATCCATGGCAAGCCTTGTTTCAGTGTGCCCCACATGTGCGCGAACACCGCCGCCGGGACGTCTGGATGACGAACCAGGTTATGCGGCGCACGGATCAGTTCCTCACGCGAAAACCCGCTGATTTCGACGAAGGCGTCGTTGCAGTAGGTGATCATGCCCTTGGCATCGGTGGTGGAAATCAACCGTTGCTGAGCCGGGAAGGTCCGTTCGCGTTGTGTAATGGGCTGGTTGTTACGCATGGCTTTTTCAATCCGCAAGGCTTTGAAGAGGTATCGGCATCGTCAGGCATTTATTGAGGTTTTTTTTCAATAATCAGTAGCGCGTCGCAAAACGACCGCTGCGTCATCCCGCGAGCATCGGATAGGTGAACAAGCCGAAATGCAGTAGATTCAAACCAAAATGGGTGGCGATGGCCGCACCTAACCCACCGAATCGGTAGGCCAGGCCATAGCCGATACCGGCCAGGCTCGCCAGCAACACCCATTGCCAGCCAGCGCCCAGATGAACGAGGCCGAATAGCATCGATGCGAGCACCAGCGCGAGGTTTTCGCCATAAGGCAGGTGTTTAAACTGCCGGCTCAGACCGCCCTGGATGTAGCCGCGAAACAGTGCTTCTTCCACCAGCGTCACCAGCAACAGATTGTTCAGCAGCCACAACCAGGCCTGGTCCGGCCACTTCGGTGCCCAACTGATCACCCCCAGCAACAGCGCACCACCCAGGGCCAGCACGGCGCTTACGGCCAAGGCGAGGGCGGTGGCATAAACGGTCAGTCGAAGGGAGCGCCGGCCGATAATCCATGGGCAGACCAGTAACAGCCAAAAGCCGATCAGGGGTTTGTCCAGATTCAGGTACATGGCGAACCGCACGGCATCGTCGGTGAAGCGCTGGGGATCGATGGCGCGACCGTTGTAGAAACCGGGAAGCCAGTGTGTCGCCAGCGCCACCGCCAGGACGAAGAACAAGCCATGGCCGAGGTAGCGGCCAATCAGAATCTGTTGCTGGCGAACGGCGGAACCTGCGACCAGCAGCAACCCGAAAGAAATAGCGGCGAGCCAGCCGAGATGGCCGTAGATCAGAGCGAGGCTGTAGCCAGCGGAGAGAAGTGCCAGATAGATCCATGGCAGAGCGATCATTTGAAGTCCTTGTTTCAGAGATTCTGCGGATTGCCCCGGGCCATGTGGGAGCCCCCTCACCACAGGTCGCTCCCACATTGGCTATGTGTCGTACACAATACCGATGCAATCGGAGGGCGATTATAGAGACATACACCGCCCAAACAAAAACACCGCCCGAAGGCGGTGTCGTTGTCAGTCGGCTGTTACGAAGCAATCAATTGCCGCAACACATAATGCAAAATTCCTCCGGCCTTGAAGTACTCCACCTCGTTCAGGGTATCGATCCGGCACAGCACCTCGACCTTTTCCTGGCTGCCGTCTTCACGGGTGATGACCAGTGTCAGGTTCATTCGCGGGGTCAGCTCGACGCCCGTCAGGCCAAGGATGTCCAGGGTTTCCTTGCCGGTGAGGTTCAGGCTCTTGCGGTTCTGATCCAGCTTGAACTGCAAGGGCAATACGCCCATGCCCACCAGATTTGAACGGTGAATCCGCTCGAAGCTTTCCGCGATGACCGCTTTGACCCCCAGCAGGTTGGTGCCCTTGGCCGCCCAGTCACGGCTCGAGCCGGTGCCGTATTCTTGCCCGGCGATCACCACCAGCGGCGTGCCCGATGCCTGGTAACGCATGGCCGCGTCGTAGATCGGCAGCTTTTCCCCAGTCGGAATGTAAATCGTGTTGCCGCCTTCTTCACCACCGAGCATTTCATTGCGAATGCGGATGTTGGCGAAAGTGCCGCGCATCATCACTTCGTGGTTGCCGCGACGCGAGCCGTAGGAGTTGAAGTCCCGCGGTTCCACCCCTTGCTCGCGCAGGTAACGACCGGCAGGGCTGTCCGTCTTGATGTTGCCGGCCGGGGAGATGTGGTCGGTGGTCACCGAATCGCCGAGCAGCGCGAGGACTTTCGCTCCTTTGACATCCTTGACCACCGGCGCAGGGCCGCCAATGTCATCGAAGAAGGGCGGGTGCTGGATATACGTTGAATCGTTGTTCCAGACATAAGTCGCCGCCTGCGGCACTTCGATGGCTTGCCACTGTTCGTCACCGGCGAAGACTTCGGCGTACTCCTTGTGGAACATCGCGGTGTTCACCTGTGTCACCGCCTCGGCGATTTCCTTGGTGCTCGGCCAGATGTCTCGCAGGTAAACCGGGTGGCCGTCCTTGTCGTTACCCAAGGGCTCAGTGCTGATGTCGATGCGCACCGTGCCGGCCAGTGCGTAGGCGACGACCAGGGGCGGGGAGGCCAGCCAGTTGGTTTTCACCAGCGGATGCACACGACCTTCGAAGTTGCGGTTGCCCGACAGCACCGAGGCGACGGTCAGGTCGGCTTTCTGGATGGCTTTTTCGATCGGTTCCGGCAACGGTCCGGAGTTGCCGATGCAGGTGGTGCAACCATAACCGACCAGAGCGAAACCGAGTTCATCCAGGTAGTGTGTCAGGCCGGCTGCCTTGTAGTAGTCGGTGACCACTTTCGAGCCGGGAGCCAGCGAACTCTTGACCCAGGGTTTGCGCTTGAGGCCTTTCTCCACGGCTTTTTTTGCCAGTAGCCCCGCAGCCATCATCACGCTGGGGTTGGAGGTGTTGGTGCAGGACGTGATCGCGGCAATCACCACTGCACCGTTTTTCAGCCGATGCGTATGGCCTTCGTGGGCGTAGTCCGCTTCACCGATCAGATCGGCGTTACCCACCGCGACGCCACCGCCGCCCTCACTTTCGAGGCGACCTTCTTCCTTGCTGGTGGGTTTGATTTGCAGGCCGAGAAAATCAGTGAACGCTTGCGCGACATTCGGCAACGAGACGCGGTCTTGTGGGCGCTTCGGCCCGGCGAGACTGGCTTCGACGCTGCCCATGTCCAGGGCCAGGCTGTCGGTGAACACCGGTTCCTTGCCCGGCAGGCGCCACAGGCCTTGAATCTTGCTGTAGGCCTCCACCAATTTTACGGTTTGTGCGGTGCGACCGGATAGGCGCAAGTATTCCAGTGTCACCTCGTCCACCGGGAAGAAACCGCAGGTGGCGCCGTATTCCGGAGCCATGTTGGCGATGGTCGCGCGGTCGGCCAGCGGCAGATCAGCGAGGCCGTCGCCGTAGAACTCGACGAACTTCCCGACCACGCCTTTCTTGCGCAGCATCTGGGTCACCGTCAGCACCAGATCGGTGGCGGTAATGCCTTCCTTGAGTTTGCCGGTGAGTTTGAAGCCGATCACCTCCGGAATCAGCATCGACACCGGTTGGCCGAGCATCGCGGCTTCCGCTTCGATCCCGCCGACGCCCCAGCCGAGTACACCGAGGCCGTTGATCATGGTGGTATGGGAATCGGTGCCGACCAGGGTGTCCGGGAAGGCATAGGTGCGCCCGTCCTCATCCTTGGTCCAGACCGTGCGTCCCAGATATTCAAGGTTGACCTGGTGACAGATACCGGTGCCCGGTGGCACCACACTGAAGTTGGCGAAGGCGCTCTGGCCCCAGCGCAGGAAGGCGTAACGCTCGTGGTTGCGCTGCATTTCGATGTCGACATTCTGTTCGAAGGAGCTTGAGCTGGCGAACTTGTCGACCATCACCGAGTGGTCGATCACCAGGTCCACTGGCGACAGCGGATTGATGCGCTGCGGGTCGCCACCGGCCTTGGCCATGGCGGCGCGCATGGCGGCCAGGTCGACCACAGCGGGGACGCCGGTAAAGTCCTGCATCAATACCCGCGCGGGGCGGTACTGGATTTCGCGATCGGAGCGACGCTCCTTGAGCCAGGCGGCAATCGCCTTGAGGTCGGCGCCGGTAACGGTTTTTTCGTCTTCCCAGCGCAGCAGGTTTTCCAGCAGCACTTTCAACGACATCGGCAGTTTGTCCAGATCACCCAAGCTCTTGGCGGCTTCGGGCAGGCTGAAATAGTGGTAGGTCTTGTCGTCGACTTGTAAGGTTTTAAGGGTTTTCAGGCTATCGAGGGACGGCATTGAAATAACTCCTTTAAGTCCGCACGGCTACGGACGGAGGGAAGGGCAAAGGTTTAAACCTAGTCCTGTTTGGTGCTTAAGGCTAATAACTGGACCCTAAGGGCAAGTCCAAGGTTCCGATCTCGGCTATCATGCGCCGGTTTTCGTGACAGGCTTTGCTTCAACGCAAGCCTGGGCATCGCGCAGTGGCGCAATTTTTCCGCCAACTGCCCAGGAGTAAGAATGAACACCCTCTTTATGCATTGCCGGCCGGGCTTCGAAGGCGAAGTCTGTTCCGAGATTTCCGAACATGCCGCGCGGCTGAACGTGGCCGGTTATGCCAAGGCCAAGACCGCCAGCGCCTATGCCGAATTCATCTGCACCGAAGAAGACGGCGCCGAGCGCCTGATGCGTGGCCAGCGTTTCGCCGACTTGATCTTCCCGCGTCAGTGGGCCCGGGGGATCTTTATTGATCTGCCGGAAACCGACCGCATCAGCGTAATCCTCGCGCACATGGCGGACTTCCCGCTGTGCGGCAGCTTGTGGCTGGAAATGGTCGACACCAACGATGGCAAAGAACTGTCGAACTTCTGCAAGAAATTCGAAGTGCACCTGCGCAAGGCGTTGATGACAGCCGGCAAACTGGTGGAAGACCCCAATAAGCCGCGGCTGCTGCTGACCTTCAAGAGCGGCCGCGAAGTGTTCATGGGCCTGGCGGAGTCGAACAACTCGGCGATGTGGCCGATGGGTATTCCGCGCCTGAAGTTCCCCCGTGAAGCGCCGAGCCGTTCGACGTTGAAGCTGGAAGAGGCCTGGCACCATTTCATCCCCCGCGAGCAGTGGGACGAGCGCCTGCACAGCGACATGACCGGTGTCGACCTCGGTGCCGCACCTGGCGGCTGGACCTGGCAACTGGTCAACCGCGGCATGTTGGTGACCGCCATCGACAACGGCCCGATGGCCGAAAGCTTGATGGACACCGGTCTGGTGCAGCACTTGATGGCCGACGGTTTCACCTTCAAGCCCAAGCAGCCAGTGGACTGGATGGTCTGCGACATCGTCGAGAAGCCGGCGCGCAACGCGGCGATGCTGGAAGAATGGATTGGCGAGGGGCATTGCCGGGAAGCGGTGGTCAACCTCAAGCTGCCGATGAAACAGCGCTATGCCGAAGTGAAGCGTTTGCTGGAACGTATTGCCGAGGGGTTCAAGGCGCGGGGTATTCGGGTTGAAATCGGCTGCAAGCAGCTGTATCACGATCGTGAAGAAGTGACCTGCCATTTGCGCCGGCTTGACGTAAAAAAACCGAAAACCCGCTGATTCACACGGATCCCTGTGGGAGCGGGCTTGCCCGCGATGAGGACGGTACATTCAGCATTTATGCTGGCTGATCAACCGCTATCGCGGGCAAGCCCGCTCCCACAGGTCCGGTGTACGACACAGATGACGTCAAACCCGGCAATGCGCGACAATGCCGGCACGTTTCAGGAGTTAATCATGAGTGAAATGATCGATACGCCGGTCGACGGCACCCTCGATGCCACCGGCCTCAATTGCCCGGAACCGGTGATGATGCTGCACCAGCACATCCGTGACCTGGTGCCTGGCGGCCTGCTGAAGGTGATCGCCACCGACCCGTCGACCCGTCGCGACATTCCCAAATTCTGCGTGTTTCTCGACCACGAACTGGTCGCGCAGCACGAAGAGGCAGGCACCTACCTGTACTGGATCCGCAAGAAACTCGCTTAACCCGCCGAACGGTTGATGCGGATCCGCTTGCGCGCACTGCGCGCCAGGCGGATCGACAGCATCAGCGCCGCGCAACTCAAGCCGACGATCAAACCCTGCCACAGCCCGCTCGGGCCGCTCGGCGCGCCGAACCAATCGGTCAGGCCCAAGGCGTAACCCACCGGCAAACCGATGCCCCAATAAGCGAATAGCGTCAGGATCATTGTCACTCGCGTGTCTTGATAGCCGCGCAGGGCACCGGCCGCTGTCACCTGGATCGCATCGGAAAACTGGAACAGCGCCGAATACACAATCAGCATCGCGGCCACATGAATCACCGTCGGGTCGGCGGTGTAGATCGCGGCGATGGGTTCACGCAGCAACAGCATCAGGCTCGCCGACAGACAAGCGTAGGCCAGCGCCGTGCCCATACCAACCCCGGCGGCGAAGCGTGCTTCGCGCGGTTCTTCACGGCCAAGTGCCTGGCCAACCCGCACGGTCACGGCCATGCCGAGGGAGTAGGGGATCATGAACACCAGTGAGCTGAAATTCAGCGCAATCTGGTGCCCGGCGACCACAGTGGCGCCGAGGCTGCCGATCAGCAGGGCGATCACCGCAAAGATGCTCGACTCGGCGAACACCGCGATGCCGATTGGCAGGCCGATGCCCAGCAAGCTTTTGATCACCGCCCACTGCGGCCAGTCGAAACGGCTGAACAATTGACTCGACTGATAGGCCGGCGCCCAGCGCTCCCAGCCGGCCATGCCCAGCGCCATCATCCACATCACGATTGCCGTGGCCCAGCCGCAGCCGACACCGCCCATCGCCGGCACACCCAAGTGGCCGTAGATGAAGATGTAATTGAGCGGAATGTTCAGCGCCAACCCGCACAAACCCAGGACCATGGCCGGGCGCGTGCGACCCAGGCCATCACTGAAACAGCGCAGCACGTGATAGAACGCGACGGCCGGCAGCCCACTGGCGATGCCGTGCAGGTACTGCATGCACGGGCCGATCAGCTCGGGATCGACCTTCATGATGTGCAGGATCGGTTCGGCGCTGAACAGCAGGCCGGTCGCCATCAAGCCCACCACCAGCGCCAGCCACAAGGCCTGGCGCACGATCGGGCCGATCTCGCTGTGGGTGCCGGCACCGAAGCGCTGGGCGACTTTCGGGGTAGTGGCCAGCAACGTACCGGTCATCAACAGAAACACCGGCACCCAGATCGAGTTGCCGAGCGCGACGGCCGCCAGGTCGCGAGGCCCGACCCGGCCCGCCATCACCGCATCGACGAAGCCCATGGCGGTGGTCGCCAGTTGCGCAATCATGATCGGCAATGCCAGGCCGAGCAGGTTTTTCAGCTCCAGGCGAACCCGTGCCGGGCGGTTGAGGGAAATAGCGGCAGTGTGGTCAGTCACGGAATTCAAGGCGAAACGTCCAAAGGATTTTGATGCGCGAGGCGGCGCATTCTACGCCTTGACACAATGGTCAGGAAAAATCCTGTGTTGCGGATTTGTAAATGGTTTCGAACGTCGCGACATTCCCTGTGGCGAGGGGGCTTGCCCCCGTTCGGCTGCGAAGCAGTCGCCAATCCATTGCACGTGGTGTGTCTATAGCTGCACGTGCAGCTTCAAGGGGCCGCTTCGCAGCCCAACGGGGGCAAGCCCCCTCGCCACAGGGCGGTGGTGTCTCATCACTTCGAGTTGCGCAATGCCCGCTGGCCCACGACGGTCATCTGCGCCTAAACTGCCGGTCCGCCAAAGGAGCCTGCCATGTTGATTGTTGCCGACGAAAATATCCCGTTGCTCGATGCTTTCTTTGAAAGCTTCGGTGAAATCCGCCGAGTGCCGGGACGTTCCATCGACCGCGCCACTGTCGAGCAGGCCGATGTGCTGCTGGTGCGCTCGGTGACCAACGTCGACCGCACATTGCTCGAAGGCAGCAAGGTGCGCTTTGTCGGCACGTGCACCATCGGCACCGATCATTTGGATCTGGACTATTTTCAGCAGGCCGGCATCACTTGGTCCAGCGCGCCGGGCTGCAATGCCCGGGGTGTGGTCGATTATGTGCTGGGCAGCTTGCTGACCCTGGCCGAAATCGAAGGTGTCGACCTGACTCAGCGCACTTACGGCGTGGTCGGCGCCGGTGAAGTGGGCGGGCGCCTGGTCAAGGTTCTGCAAGGCCTGGGCTGGAACGTGCTGGTTTGCGATCCGCCACGACAAGCCGCTGAAGGGGGGGATTACGTCAGCCTCGAGCAGATCATCGAGCAATGCGACGTCATCAGCTTGCACACGCCGCTGGACAAGCAAGGCCCTCAGGCAACCTGGCATCTATTCGACAAGGGCCGTTTGACCCAGCTCAAGCCCGGCACCTGGCTGATCAACGCCAGTCGTGGCCCGGTAATCGACAACACGGCCCTGCGTCAGGTGCTGTTGCAACGCGAAGATCTGCAAGCGGTGCTGGATGTCTGGGAGGCTGAGCCTGAAGTCGATGTGGCGTTGGCGGAGTTGTGCGTCATCGCGACGCCGCACATTGCTGGCTACAGCCTCGACGGCAAGCAGCGCGGGACGGCACAGATCTATCAGGCGTTTTGCAAGTTCCTTGGGCAACCGGAACAGGTCAGCCTGAACGATTTGCTGCCAGCGCCATGGCTGTCAGCTGTGACGTTGAACGCCGACACCGATCCGGCCTGGGCGCTGGCGATGTTATGCCGTGGCGTGTACGACCCGCGCCGCGACGACGCGGATTTCCGCCGCAGCCTTGTAGGCAATGTGAGCGAACAGCGTGCGGCGTTCGATGCGCTGCGCAAACATTACCCGCTGCGGCGTGAGATCGATGGGTTGAAAGTGCGGATCGACGGGGAATCGCCGGTGTTGCAGAAGATCGTCGCGGCTTTGGGGGCTTTGGCGGTCTGAAGACCGTGTCGGCCCAATCGCGGGCAAGCCACGCTCCCACAGGTCATGCATCAATTTTGGAGTCGCGGTAATCCTGTGGGAGCGGCGGTGCGGCGATCCGACTTGCCCGCGATTGGGGGCGAAGCCCCCTCAAAAAGCATCCATAAAAAACCCGGCCAACAGGGCCGGGTCAAGAAGACGGTGGCTATATCACTTTTGTTCGGCAGGCTTGACCAATCGCTCTTCCAGTTCGCGGCAAGCGTCCTGGATCATGCTTTCAGTGATCGGTACTTCGCGCCCATCCTTATCAATAATCGAGCAACCCAGAGACTGGTCTGGCTGTGTGCGGATCACTTGAATCTTGTCGTCGCTGCTGTTTTGCAAGGACATGGCCTGTCTCCTCATCAGGTTGTGTGCTTACTGTAGAACCGCCAGGTGACCGGGCTGTGACAACTCCCTGCGATCTTCAGGTCGGCATCTTCAGTCCATCAGAAATACCCTGACGTTTCCACCCGGACTTTAGACCAATAATCTCTAGCCACTAGTCTAGGCGGTCATAATTAACCCGACTCATTGTGATTTACAGCGTTCAATCCGATTGAGCAGTGTAGGCTTGGTCGGGTCAAAACCATGGGTTAAACCTTCGGATGATCTTCATGTTCTCTGCCCGTCACCGCCGCGCCATTCGCTTGGCCAGCCGTTTCATCACGCCTTATCGCTGGCCGGCCTTCGGCGCCTTGTTGGCATTGATTGTCACTGCCGGCATCACCTTGTCCATGGGGCAGGGGATTCGCCTGCTGGTGGATCAGGGTTTCATGACCCAGTCGCCGCATTTACTCAATCAATCTATCGGCCTGTTCATGTTGCTGGTGATCGGTCTGGCAATCGGCACCTTTGTGCGGTTTTACCTGGTGTCGTGGATCGGTGAGCGCGTTGTCGCGGACATCCGCCGTCGGGTGTTCAACCACCTGGTCTACCTGCATCCAGGCTTTTATGAAGACAATCGCAGCTCCGAGATCCAGTCCCGGCTGACCGCCGATACCACGCTGCTGCAATCGGTGATCGGTTCTTCGTTGTCGCTGTTCCTGCGTAACGGGCTGATGGTGATCGGTGGGATTGTCTTGTTGTTCATTACCAATCCCAAGCTGACCAGCATCGTGGTGATTGCATTGCCGCTGGTGGTCGCCCCGATCCTGATTTTTGGCCGCCGGGTGCGCACCCTGTCGCGGCAGAGCCAGGATCGGATTGCCGATATCGGCAGTTATGTTTCCGAAACCCTGAGTCAAATCAAAACCGTGCAGGCCTACAACCATCAGGTTCAGGACGAGCAGCGTTTTGCCGCGACCGTGGAAGAGGCTTTCGACACTGCCCGCAAGCGCATCTTTCAGCGGGCCTGGTTGATTACCCTGGTGATCCTGCTGGTGTTGGGGGCGGTCGGGGTGATGCTTTGGGTCGGCGGCATGGATGTCATCGCCGGTCGGATTTCCGCCGGTGAACTGGCGGCATTCGTCTTTTACAGCCTGATCGTCGGCGGCGCCTTCGGCACATTGAGTGAAGTGATCGGCGAACTGCAGCGAGCGGCAGGGGCGGCGGAACGGATTGCCGAATTGCTGCGTTCGGAAAACATCATCCAGCCACCGACCCATGGGCTGGTGACCTTGCCTGAACGGGTGAAGGGCGATCTGGTGCTGCAAGATGTGCGCTTTTCCTACCCGTCACGTCCTGAAAGCTTTGCTGTCGATGGTTTGAGTCTGACGATCAACGCCGGCGAAACCCTCGCCTTGGTCGGGCCGTCAGGTGCCGGCAAATCGACGGTGTATGACTTGCTGTTACGTTTTTACGACCCCGCTGAGGGACGCATCCTGCTGGACGGTGTGCCGCTGACCCAACTCGACCCTCTGGACCTGCGCCGCTGCTTCGCCCTCGTCTCGCAAACCCCGGCGCTGTTCTTTGGCAGCATCGAAGAGAACATTCGCTACGGCCACCCGACGGCGACTTCGGACCAGGTCCAGGAGGCCGCGAAAATTGCCTATGCCCACGAATTCATCGAGCAAATGCCCAACGGCTATCAGACCCACCTCGGCGACGCGGGGCTCGGTTTGTCCGGCGGGCAACGCCAACGCCTGGCCATCGCCCGGGCGCTGCTGGTGGACGCACCGATCCTGCTGCTCGACGAAGCCACCAGCGCCCTTGATGCCCAGAGTGAGCACCTGATCCAGCAAGCCCTGCCCAGTCTGATGAAAAACCGCACCACGCTAGTCATCGCCCATCGACTGGCCACGGTAAAAAACGCCGACAGGATCGCGGTAATTGATCAAGGAAAACTGGTGGCGGTAGGGACGCATCAAGAGCTGATTGCGAGCAATGCGCTGTATGCCCGGTTGGCGGCGTTGCAGTTTAGTGATGGGCGCCATGCCCCAACCGACCAAGTAACCGACTAAGTAACCGACCAAGTAGAGCACCATAAAAAATGCCCGCATCAATCGATGCGGGCATTTTTTTCAGCGTTTCAAAGCAGGCTCATTGATCGTCAAAGTAACGTTCATGCCAATCCACCAGCGGCTGCGGTGAATTGAGCTTCTGGCCGTAGATCACCGAATACGACAGCACGTTCTGCACGTACTGGCGGGTTTCGTCGAACGGGATGCTTTCCACCCACACATCGAAGCTCAGGTGGTCGGCGCCGCGCAGCCATTGACGCACGCGGCCGGGGCCGGCGTTGTAGGCGGCGGAGGCGAGGACGCGGTTGCCGTTGAACTGGCTGTGGACCTGACTCAGATAAGCGGCACCGAGCTGGATGTTCTTGTCAGGATCGAGCACTTGTTGCGGCGAGGCCAGGGGAATGCTGAACTTGCGCGCGGTTTCCTTGGCAGTGCCGGGCATCAATTGCATCAGGCCGCTGGCGCCGACGCCGGAGCGGGCGTCGTCCATGAAGGCGCTTTCCTGACGGGTTATTGCGAACACCCAGCTCGAGTGCAGGCCACGGACCTTGGCTTCACGCACCAGGGTATCGCGGTGAGCCATCGGGAAGCGGATGTCCAGGTCGTCCCAGTACTGCGCCTGACTGATGGTGCGGATCGCCGGGAAATACCATTTCAGGTCGTAAGCCAGTTTCGCCTGGGCAACCATTTCATCACGGCTGAAGTGCCGGCTGACGTGATACCACTCGCGTCGGCCGTCGACGATCTGCCCGCGTGCATGGAACTCCAGCGCGCGGCGCACACCTGGGGTATTGCGCACCTTGTTGATCAGCGCCTGGCTGAGCACCAGCGGTTTGTTGATCAGCGAATAGGGCGACTGCGAACGGTCGGCCGCCAGGAAACCGTAGAAGTCACGCTCGCGAGCCAGGCCCTTGTAAAGCGTTTGCGCTTGCGGATTCTGTGGCTGCGCCAACTCCAGGGTGCGAGCCTGCCAGTAACGCCAGCGGTTGGTGGTGGCCAGGTCCTGAGGCAAGCGGCGGGTCAACTGATAGGCATCGTCCCAACGGGCCAGGCGCAACAGCAGGCGCAAGCGCCATTCCGACACCGTGTTGTCCCGCAGTTCCGGGTCGTATTTGGTCATCACGTCCAGCGCGCGGCTGTCGAAGCGTCGAGCGAGGGTCAGGCCGATTTCCCGGGCGATCGCGACTTTTTCGTCGCGGGAGAAGTGCATGCTGCTGGCGTAACCGTCGAGCAGCGCCATGGCCTTGTCTGGGTCCTGACGGGCCAGGCGGCGCAGGCCAAGGCTGACGATATCGGACATCGGTTCATCGGCGGGGATGAAGCGCGACGGCTGATTCAGCAGTTCGGGTTTCTGCGCCACATCCACCAGCAGGCGGCCGCGCGGGGCGAGGGTGGTCAGGCCATTGATCAGGCTGTTGGCCAACGGGTAGTTGCGCACGTGAGCGGCGAGCTTGGTGCGTTCCCAGCGTTTCTGTTCAGTCAGTTGACCATCGGCGGCCCACATGCCGAACACCGCATCGCATGCCTCGGGCTGGGTTTTGCCGCTCAGCCAGAGCTTGTCGGCACTGGCGTAGCCTTCGGCTTTACGGTTATGGCTGATCAGATACTGCGCGTTCAGGCAGTCCAGTTCGGTGAAATTGAGCTTGGGATCATAATATTTGACGAAGGTCGCCCAATCGCCGCGTTCAGCCAGCCAGCGCAGCCAGCGCAATTTCATCCAGTTGGCTTGCGGCAGGTCACCGTGTTCGGCGAGGAAGTTCTCGATTTCGGCATTGCTCGCGGTTTTCAGCCGCGCGGTCAGTTCGTCATAGGCCAGGTAAGGGGTCAGCGGATAATCGCTGAGCGCCTGGCTATAACGGAAATATGGGGCGGAATCGCCCTTGGCCAAGGCACGCTTGGCTTCGTCGTAATACTGGCGTTGGGTAGGCAGGTCTACCGCCTGGGCGGATTGAACGGCAGCGGCTGTAAGAAGCAAACACGAAAAAAGACTGAAAAGGCGACTGCGCATGAGACATCCGGGCAGAAAAATCATGACAAGTGCCGGCAAGACCGGCACCTAATTATCTGTAGCTTAGCCTTTTGCCAGCAACGGGTGAAAGCTTTGCCGACACGCCGGCATAAGTTCGCAACAATTGTTGTGCAGAGTGCTTCGACATTGAAATTGCCGGCCTTCTGTAGCCTCAAGTCAGGTAGAATGCGCGCCCGGTTTTTGGAGAAGCTCATGACCCTGCTCAAATTCAGCGATGTGTCCCTTGCTTTCGGCGCTATGCCGTTGTTGGACAAGGTGTCCTGGCAGATCGCCCGTGGTGAGCGGGTGTGCATCATCGGCCGCAACGGCACTGGCAAGTCCAGCATGATGAAGCTCGTCAAGGGCGACCAGAAGCCTGACGATGGCTCCGTTTGGCGCGCACCTGGCCTCAAGATTGGCGAATTGCCGCAAGAATTGCCGGTAGCCGACGAGCGGACGGTGTTCGACGTGGTCGCCGAAGGCCTCGACGGTGTTGGCGAGTTACTCGCGCAGTATCACCACCTGAGCCAGAACATCGTCACCGACGCCGATCTGGACAAACTGATGCACGTCCAGCACGACCTCGAAGCCCGCGATGGCTGGCGTTTGCAGCAATTGGTCGACAGCACCTTGAGCCGTCTGCAGTTGCCTGCCGACAAGACCCTCGCCGAATTGTCCGGTGGCTGGCGTCGTCGCGTCCTGTTGGCTCAGGCGCTGGTTTCCGAACCGGACCTGCTGCTGCTCGATGAACCGACCAACCACCTGGACATCGGTGCCATCGCCTGGCTCGAAGAAGCGCTGAAAGATTTCCAGGGCGCCGTGCTGTTCATTACGCACGACCGGTCATTCCTGCAGAACCTTGCAACCCGTATCCTGGAACTGGATCGCGGCGGCTTGATCGACTGGAACGGCGATTACGCCAGCTTCCTTGTGCACAAAGAGGCCACGCTGGCTGCTGAAGAAACCGCCAACGCGCTGTTCGACAAAAAACTGGCCCAGGAAGAAGTCTGGATCCGTCAGGGCATCAAGGCGCGTCGCACCCGCAACGAAGGTCGTGTCCGTGCACTGAAAGCCCTGCGCGTCGAGCGTAGCGAGCGTCGTGAGCGTACCGGCAAGGCGAACATTCAGCTCGATACCGCCGACAAGTCCGGCAAGCAGGTGATGGTGCTCGAGAACGTGAGTTTCGCTCACCCGGGTGGCCCGTTCCTGATCAAGGATTTCTCGATGGTCCTGCAGCGCGGCGACCGCATCGGTCTGCTCGGCGCCAACGGTACCGGCAAGACCACGCTGTTGAAGCTGATGCTCAGCGGTCTGCAACCGACCAGTGGCACAGTGGAAGAGGGGACGCGCATCGACGTGGCTTACTTCGACCAGTTGCGCCATCAGCTGGACCTGGAAAAGACCGTGATCGATAACGTGGCCGAAGGTCGCGACTTCATCGATATCGATGGCCAGAGTCGTCACGTGCTGAGCTACCTCGGCGACTTCCTGTTTAGCCCGCAGCGCGCCCGCACGCCGGTCAAGGCGCTGTCCGGTGGTGAGCGTGCGCGTCTGCTGCTGGCCAAATTGTTCAGCAAGCCGGCGAACCTGCTGGTGCTCGACGAACCGACCAACGACCTCGACGTGGAAACCCTCGAACTGCTGGAAGAGGTCTTGCTGACCTTCAACGGCACCGTGCTGATGGTCAGTCACGACCGGGCATTCCTCGACAACGTGGTCACCAGCACCCTGGTCTTCGAAGGCGAAGGCAAGGTTCGTGAATACGTCGGTGGTTATCAGGACTGGCTGCGTCAGGGCGGTTCGCCGCGCTTGCTGGGCGTGACTGAGAGCAAGTCCGGCAAGGCCGACTTGAACTCGGCTGTCGTGACGGCCGAACCTGCACCGGTTGCTGCAGCGGAGACGCCAGCGCCGGTGGCGAAGAAGAAGCTCAGCTACAAGTTGCAGCGCGAGCTGGAAGCCTTGCCTGGCCAGATCGAAGCCATGGAGCAGCAGATCGCGGTGGTTGAAGCGCAGATGGCGGATGCCGGCTTCTATCAGCGTCCTCCTGCCGAGACGGCTGCTGTGATCGCTCAACTTGAGCAGTTGCAGGCTGAACTCGACGTGATGGTCGAGCGCTGGGCCGAGCTGGATGCCTGATTGATCCGGCTATAAAAAAGCCCGGCTTCACTCGCGTGAATGCCGGGCTTTTTGTAAGGGGGTTATTGTTGCTTGTTGTCAGCTTTTTTGCAGGCGCACGGCAAGTACATCGCAAGGCGCGCCGTGCAGCACGTCATTGGCGGTGGAGCCGAGCAACAGTGCCAGACCATGCCGGCCATGACTGCCCACCACGATCAGGTCGCACGTTTGCTCCTTGGCAAGATGGTGAATCTCCTGGCGCGGCTGGCCGTAGGTCAAGTGGCTGTATTCCTTGGAGAGCTCCGGGTATTTCAGGATCAACCGCTCAAGGCGTTCCTTGGCCTGATCGAACTGTTGCTGTTGCAACTGGGAAAGGTCCATCGGCACGTCGCCGCCAAAAGCCATGGCCATCGGCTCGACGATATGCACCAGGGACAGCTTTGCGCCATTGCTCACCGAAAGTTCGCGGGCGCGGTGGATTACAGGATCGCACTCTTCGGTTAGATCTACAGCGACCAGAATATGGTGGTAGGGCATGAGGTGCTCCTCCTGAGGATTGCAATATTGGTAAGTATGGCTGGTTTCAAGCGCATTGGTTTCACAGTGACTCAATGGGCTCATCAAGAATCGGGAGTACAGATATGACGGTCTGGATAGTGGTGTCAATCCTGCTGGTGGTGCTGAGCCCGCTGGCCTGGTTGCGACCGTCTCGTGTCCAGAGCGGCCGCATGGCCCTACGCATGGAGGCGCGGCGTATCGGCCTTGCCATGCAATTGGCGCCCCAGGAGTGGCCGCACTGGCTGAGCCAGGAGCCGCCAAGCCCTTGCGCCCAGTACCACCGACCGCGCCGTGGTACTCAGCCCGCGTGCTGGAGCTATTGGCAGAAGGCGCCGGGTGTGTGGGTCAATCAGTGGCAGGAAGTCTGCGAGGATGGAGCGCTGCTGAATCATTTCGAAAAATTGCCTGCCAATGTCTACAAGGTCGAGGCAGACAAGCAAATGATCGCCCTGTATTGGGGCGAGAAGGGCGAAGCCGAGGTTCTGCAACAGATCGACGCTACGCTCAAGGCACTCGCCTGAACCCCGATCTGCTACAAAAGGCAATAAAAAGCCCGACATCGTCATCGGGCTGGGGTTGGCCAGGCAGGCCGGTAATTCTTTGTGGCACAGATCTTACGCTGGGCATTCGTCAAAAGCGTTCAAATTTTTTCTTCAGGGTTCCGCCAGCGTAGCTTGTTAAACACAGGTTGCCGCGAATTAGGGCGACTTTTCTAACTATTGATTCTATGAATGGCCTCACATGCATCAGCGTGTTGCAGGGCTTCGTGGTACGGAAGTGACCGGAAAGTCGCGTTTCAACCCGTATTTTGGGCGATTGACAATTGCCGGAAATTCCGTGAAGGTGACACACCCAAATCAAACGGGCGTATGAATTGAGCGTTTGTATTACAGGCCGCTCCTACAGAATCCCGACTATCGCGTTGGCGGGTGTGCCGGGTGAGTTGGCGTTAGCATTGACGATAAACGTCCCTGCCGAGCCAGCCGCCTGCGTCCGACGTGTACTGTTCAGCTTCCATATCGTGGAGATCAGTTGATGATTTACGAAGGTAAAGCCATCACGGTTAAGGCTCTTGAAAGTGGCATCGTCGAACTGAAATTCGACCTCAAGGGTGAGTCCGTCAACAAGTTCAACCGTCTTACCCTGAACGAATTGCGTCAGGCTGTAGACACCATCAAGGCAGATGCTTCGATCAAGGGTGTGATCGTCAGCAGTGGCAAGGACGTGTTCATCGTCGGCGCCGACATCACCGAATTCGTCGACAACTTCAAGCTGCCGGATGCCGAGCTTGTTGCTGGCAACCTCGAAGCCAACAAGATTTTCAGCGATTTCGAAGACCTCAACGTCCCGACTGTCGCCGCGATCAATGGCATCGCACTGGGCGGCGGTCTGGAAATGTGCCTGGCGGCAGATTTTCGCGTCATGGCCAGTACGGCCAAAATCGGTCTGCCGGAAGTCAAGCTGGGCATCTACCCAGGCTTCGGCGGTACCGTGCGCCTGCCGCGCATCATCGGTGCCGACAACGCTATCGAATGGATTGCCGCCGGTAAGGAAAACCGCGCTGAAGACGCACTGAAAGTCGGTGCCGTCGATGCCGTGGTCGACTCGCAGAAGTTACACGAAGCGGCGCTGAACCTGATCAAAGGCGCCATCTCCGGCACGTTTGACTACAGGGCCAAGCGTCAGCCGAAGCTCGAAAAGCTCAAGCTCAACGCCATCGAACAAATGATGTCGTTCGAAACCGCCAAAGGTTTCGTGGCCGGCCAGGCGGGCCCGAACTACCCGGCGCCGGTCGAAGCGATCAAGACCATCCAGAAAGCCGCGAACTTCGGTCGCGACAAGGCGCTGGAAGTCGAAGCCGCCGGTTTCGTCAAACTGGCCAAGACCTCTGCCGCACAGAGCTTGATCGGTCTGTTCCTGAACGATCAGGAACTGAAGAAGAAGGCCAAGGCCTACGACGAAATCGCCAAAGACGTGAAGCAGGCCGCCGTATTGGGCGCTGGCATCATGGGTGGCGGTATCGCTTATCAGTCGGCCTCCAAAGGTACGCCGATCCTGATGAAGGACATCAACGAGCACGGTATCGAGCAAGGTCTGGCTGAAGCCGCCAAGTTGCTGGTTGGCCGCGTTGATAAAGGTCGCATGACCCCAGCGAAGATGGCCGAAGTGCTCAACGGCATTCGTCCGACCCTGTCCTACGGCGATTTCGGTCACGTCGACCTGGTCGTCGAAGCCGTGGTCGAGAACCCGAAGATCAAGCAAACCGTGCTGGCCGAAGTCGAAGACAAGGTCAAAGAGGACACCATTCTGGCGTCCAATACCTCGACCATTTCCATCACCTTGTTGGCCAAAGCCCTCAAGCGTCCGGAAAACTTCGTCGGCATGCACTTCTTCAATCCGGTGCACATGATGCCGTTGGTTGAAGTGATCCGTGGCGAGAAGTCCAGCGAAGTGGCCGTTGCCACCACCGTTGCCTACGCCAAGAAAATGGGCAAGAACCCGATCGTCGTCAACGACTGCCCGGGCTTCCTGGTCAACCGCGTGCTGTTTCCGTACTTCGGCGGTTTCGCCAAGCTGGTCAGCGCCGGTGTGGACTTCGTCCGCATCGACAAGGTCATGGAAAAATTCGGCTGGCCAATGGGCCCGGCATACCTGATGGACGTGGTCGGCATCGACACCGGCCACCACGGTCGTGACGTCATGGCGGAAGGCTTTCCGGACCGCATGAAGGACGATCGTCGTTCGGCCGTCGACGTGCTCTACGAAGCCAAACGCCTGGGCCAGAAGAATGGCAAGGGCTTCTACGCCTACGAGACCGACAAGCGCGGCAAGCAGAAGAAAGTCGCTGACCCGTCGGTACTGGAAGTGCTCAAGCCGATCGTGTTCGAACAGCGCGAAGTCACTGACGAAGACATCATTAACTGGATGATGATCCCGCTGTGCCTGGAAACCGTGCGTTGCCTGGAAGACGGTATCGTCGAAACCGCCGCCGAAGCCGATATGGGTCTGGTCTACGGTATCGGTTTCCCTCCATTCCGTGGCGGTGCGCTGCGCTACATCGATTCGATCGGTGTGGCAGAGTTCGTTGCCCTGGCTGACCAGTACGCTGATTTGGGCGCGCTGTACCACCCGACCGCGAAGCTGCGTGAAATGGCCAAGAACGGTCAGAGCTTCTTCGGTTAAGCGCCCACACTAGAGCGAGAGTGAAAGTATATGAGCTTGAATCCTAGAGACGTCGTGATTGTCGACTTCGGTCGTACGCCGATGGGCCGCTCCAAGGGCGGCATGCACCGCAACACCCGCGCCGAGGACATGTCGGCACACCTGATCAGCAAGTTGTTGGAACGCAACGTCAAGGTCGACCCGAGCGAAGTCGAAGACGTGATCTGGGGCTGTGTGAACCAGACCCTGGAGCAGGGCTGGAACATCGCCCGCATGGCGTCCCTGATGACTCAGATCCCGCACACCTCGGCCGGCCAGACCGTCAGCCGTCTGTGTGGCTCGTCGATGAGTGCGTTGCACACTGCCGCGCAAGCAATCATGACCGGCAACGGTGACGTGTTCGTCGTTGGCGGCGTCGAGCATATGGGTCATGTGAGCATGATGCACGGTGTCGATCCGAACCCGCACATGTCCCTGTACGCGGCGAAAGCTTCGGGCATGATGGGCCTGACCGCAGAAATGCTCGGCAAAATGCACGGCATTACTCGCGAACAGCAGGACGCCTTTGGCGTGCGCTCCCACCAACTCGCCCACAAGGCGACCGTGGAAGGCAAGTTCAAGGACGAAATCATCCCGATGCAGGGCTACGACGAGAACGGTTTCCTGAAACTGTTCGACTACGACGAAACCATTCGTCCGGAAACCACCCTGGAAAGCCTGGCGGCTCTGAAGCCAGCGTTTAATCCGAAGGGCGGCACCGTGACCGCTGGTACTTCGTCGCAGATCACTGACGGTGCTTCGTGCATGATCGTGATGTCGGCACAGCGTGCCCAGGACTTGGGCATCCAGCCACTGGCGGTGATTCGTTCGATGGCAGTGGCAGGTGTGGACCCGGCGATCATGGGCTATGGTCCAGTACCGGCAACGCAGAAAGCATTGAAGCGCGCGGGCCTTGGCATCAACGATATCGACTTCTTCGAGCTCAACGAAGCTTTCGCGGCACAGGCCCTGCCAGTGCTGAAAGATTTGAAAGTGCTCGACAAGATGAACGAGAAGGTTAACCTGCACGGCGGCGCGATCGCCCTGGGTCACCCGTTCGGTTGCTCCGGTGCACGTATTTCGGGCACCTTGCTGAACGTGATGAAGCAGAATGGCGGCACCTTCGGGGTGGCTACCATGTGCATTGGTCTCGGCCAAGGCATCTCCACCGTCTTCGAACGCGTTTAAGCGTTTCGTCGATGGAAGCCGGGGCCATGTGCCCCGGTTTTTGTTTTTCCGGATTTATTTTTATTTTTATTTTGAAAAGATTTGAGTGAGGGCCAAAGCATGCCGATACAACCTGGGCTCTACCAGCATTACAAAGGTCCGCAGTACCGCGTATTCAGTGTTGCGCGGCATTCGGAAACCGAAGAAGAAGTGGTCTTCTACCAAGCCCTGTATGGCGATTACGGCTTTTGGGTACGCCCCTTGAGCATGTTCCTGGAGTCGGTCGAGGTTGACGGGGAACAGGTGCCACGCTTTGCTTTGGTGCAAGCCGAACCGAGCATTTTTCCGCAGCCATAAGGGGAGTGCGCGCAGAGCCCTGCGCTTGACCTCACCTTGTAGCCACTATATATAGCGGTGCCGCGTCAGGCGCATACCGCCTTTCACTTCTAGAATTCAGGAATTTTCTGATCCATGGGCAAATCGCTGGTCATTGTGGAATCCCCGGCTAAGGCCAAGACCATCAACAAGTATCTGGGTAACCAATACGTGGTGAAGTCGAGTATCGGCCATATCCGAGACCTGCCCACCAGCGGTTCGGCTAGCGCCAGCAAAGAGCCTGCCGCCAAGCGTGGCAAGGCCGCCGCAGGTGAAGGTCCGGTGCTCACGCCGAAAGAGAAAGCGCGCAAGCAGCTGGTCTCGCGCATGGGAGTCGATCCCGATCATGGCTGGAAAGCCAAGTACGAGATCCTCCCGGGCAAGGAAAAGGTTATCGAAGAGCTGCGCCGGCTCGCCAAAGATGCTGACACCATCTATCTCGCAACCGACTTGGATCGCGAGGGGGAAGCCATTGCCTGGCACCTGCGCGAAGCCATCGGTGGTGACGACAGCCGCTACAAGCGCGTGGTGTTCAACGAAATTACCAAAAAAGCGATCCAGGAAGCTTTCTCCCAACCGGGCGAGCTGGACATCGATCGCGTAAACGCTCAGCAGGCGCGTCGCTTCCTCGACCGTGTGGTGGGTTACATGGTTTCGCCGCTGCTGTGGGCCAAGGTCGCCCGTGGCCTGTCCGCTGGTCGCGTGCAATCGGTTGCGGTGAAGCTGGTGGTCGAACGTGAGCGTGAAATCCGCGCGTTCAACCCGGAAGAGTACTGGGAAGTTCACGCTGATCTCGGCACCGCCAAGGGCGCGACTGTGCGCTTCGACGTGGCTCGCGAGAAAGGCGAAGCCTTCAAGCCGCTCAACGAAGCCCAGGCCATGGCCGCGCTGGAGAAGCTCAAGGCCTCCAGCTACAGCATCGTCAAGCGCGAAGACAAACCGACCAGCAGCAAGCCGTCGGCACCGTTCATCACCTCCACCCTGCAGCAGGCCGCGAGTAATCGCCTGGGCTTCGGTGTGAAGAAAACCATGATGATGGCCCAGCGTCTGTACGAAGCCGGCTACATCACTTATATGCGTACCGACTCTACCAACCTCTCGGCCGATGCCGTGACGATGGCGCGTACATATATTGAAGGCGAATTCGGCAAGAAGTACCTGCCGGAAACCCCGAACGTCTACAGCAGCAAGGAAGGCGCCCAAGAGGCTCACGAAGCGATTCGTCCGTCCGACGCCAATACCGAGCCAAGCAAGCTGTCGGGCATGGAGCGTGATGCCGAGCGGCTTTACGAGCTGATCTGGCGCCAGTTCCTCGCCTGCCAGATGCTGCCGGCCCAATACCTGTCGACCACGGTCACCGTCGGTGCCGGTGACTTCGAGTTGCGCGCCAAGGGCCGCATCCTGAAGTTCGACGGTTACACTCGTGTCATGCCGCAAATCACCAAGCCAGGCGATGACGACGTGCTGCCGGACATGGCTCAGGGCGATGCGATGAAGCTGATCAAGCTTGATCCGACCCAACACTTCACCAAGCCGCCGGCACGTTACTCGGAAGCGAGCCTGGTAAAGGAAATGGAAAAACGCGGCATCGGTCGCCCTTCGACCTACGCGGCGATCATTTCGACCATTCAGGATCGCGGCTACGTGGCGCTGCATAACCGTCGTTTCTATTCGGAAAAGATGGGCGACATCGTCACTGAGCGTCTGGCCGAAAGCTTCTCCAATCTCATGGACTACGGCTTCACCGCCGGCATGGAAGAGAATCTCGATGACGTGGCCCAGGGCGAGCGCGACTGGAAAAACGTGCTCGACGAGTTCTACGGCGACTTCAAGAAGAAACTCGAAGTGGCCGAAAGCGCCGAAGGCGGCATGCGCGCCAACCAGCCGGTGATGACTGATATTCCATGTGTGGTGTGCGGTCGTCCGATGCAGATTCGTACTGCATCGACCGGCGTGTTCCTCGGTTGCTCGGGCTACAGCCTGCCGCCGAAAGAACGCTGCAAGGCCACCGTCAACCTGGTGCCGGGCGACGAAATCGCTGCGGACGACGAGGGTGAGTCGGAGTCGCTGGTTCTGCGCGGCAAGCACCGTTGCCCGATCTGCAGCACGGCGATGGATGCTTATCTGCTCGACGAGAAGCGCAAGCTGCACATCTGCGGTAACAACCCGGATTGCGCAGGCTACGAAATTGAAGAGGGCACATACCGTATCAAGGGCTACGAAGGTCCGAGCCTGGAATGCGACAAGTGCGGTAGCGAGATGCAGCTCAAGACCGGCCGTTTCGGCAAGTTCTTCGGTTGCACCAACGCAACCTGCAAGAACACCCGCAAGCTGCTGAAAAGCGGTGATGCGGCGCCGCCGAAGATGGATCCGGTGAAGATGCCTGAGCTCAAATGCGAAAAGGTCAACGACACCTACATTCTGCGTGACGGAGCTTCCGGCCTGTTCCTGGCGGCCAGCCAGTTCCCGAAAAACCGCGAGACCCGTGCTCCATTGGTCATGGAGATCGTGCCGCATAAAGATGAGATCGATCCGAAATACCACTTCCTCTGTGAAGCACCGAAGAAAGATCCTGACGGTCTGCCTGCAGTGATCCGTTACAGCCGCAAGACCAAAGAGCAATACGTGCAGACGGAAGTCGACGGTAAGCCGACTGGTTGGAAAGCGTATTACGATGGCGGCAAGTGGACGGTTGAAGACAAGCGTCCAGCAGCCAAGGCTTAAAAAGCCGCTGTAGATAAACAGGCCGCATGACAACCCTCGGGTTTTCATGCGGCCTTTTTGTTTTGGGCTTGCGGTGAGCTTGGGTGATCCACGACACTGTCAGACCTGCGTTAAGCAAATATTTCGTTGTGGAGGCTGCCGTCATGGCCCACGAACTCTATACCCGTACCAACCAGAAGATTTATTTCGCCGGTCTGTCGCTGGAAGCGCTCGCCAAGGCCGAAGAGGGGCGGGCGATGAACTCCCTGGCGCTGATTCAGGCCGGGCGCGAATCGGCGTTGTTTCACCTGTACGGAGCTCTGCTGGGGCTGTGCCATGAAATCGCCGGTTTCTATCGCTTACCTCAGGCCAATGCGCCGCGGGCAGAGATGCTGCTGACCCGCGAAGTGCTCGAAACCATCGCTATTCCGGAAATGTCCGAAATGGTCGAGTTGGCGCAAAACCCTGAAACCTGGCTGGCCAAACTGCTGTCGGCTTATGCCGCACTGTTTCAGCCGCCTCGTGCGCCGCACAAGCCCAAGGGCGATGTGACGCAGCCGCTCATTCTGGCCGTCAATCTGGACGAAGAAGAGGCGCCTGAAGAGCTGAGCCGGGAAGAACTGGAGAGCTGGCGGCAGAATCTGAAAAGCTTGGCGATCCGGTTTCGCGAAGGGCTGAACGAGTGCTGAAAGATTGAGTGTTTGGCGAATGGTCCGCTCAAAGAAGCGTGTTATCAGAAATTTTTCTTCGTGATGGCATCTGGTCAAGATCCCGAGCGAAGCTTGGCCGATGCCTATATAATCCCCGCCTTTCGTGGAGAACAGACCTTTATGCCAACGTCCTTTCTAGAAATTGTCGAGTTACCAGACGGCCGAATCGAGCTGCGTAGGGCCGAGGACGAGGGTTCTCTGGTTACTTTGGATTTCTCCGAGGATGCCAAGGCTTTCCTGCAAGGCCAGCACGTGGAAGTCGCCAAGGCGATGTTGAGTGTCGGTGTCCAGATGGCAGGACGCCTGGTTGAAGGCGAATTTGATAAGGAAGAGGGACCGCGGGTTCTTCATTGATCCCGCCCGTCGGATTTTGCGGATACCTCTACAGATCGGCTTCTCTGTCCTTGGAGAAGCCCCGCGCTGTTCAGCGCATACAGTGTTTTGTCAGTTAACCCAGTCGAATATTCAGACTTTGCGCATCCCCAGTACGGGCGGCGCTGATCAGCTGTTGCCGCGACGATGTGCTCAATGGGTTTAGCCAGCTGACGACCGTATGGCTGCGACCAAGTCGCAAGGCTTCACAGGTCAGCTGCTGAGCGCTCTGTGTACCGCGTGGTTGCAGCAGCAGAATGCGTTCACGGTTCAGGCCGGCGTCCCGCAGCCAAGCCTGGGTCAGGCTGGCGGGCGGGGCGATCAGAGTCAGCCAGCGAGCATCCTGGTCCTGACTCAGCTCCCTGAGGATGGGGGCCAGAAGGTTCAGGCAGTTCCCGGCCGCGCCACGCAATGACAGCTCGCTGAAGACTTCGGGCTCGGCGCTCCAGGGCGATTCGACCACGTCTTTCAGGATCGGCGCCAGCGGCTGCGCCATGAACGCCTCGAACAACGGGAGTTGGGCTTGCTGTGAAGTGTGTGGGAACTGCATAAAGCCTCCTTTAGCGGCGAATCACGCCGACGCTCAAGCCTTCGATCACCAGTTCCTGATCTTTCAGGTTGACTTCGATAGGGGCGAATTCAGGGTTTTCGGCAATCAGCCAGACCTTGCTGCCATCGCGCTTGAAGCGCTTGACGGTCACTTCGTCGCCGATCCGTGCCACTACGATCTGACCGTTACGGGCTTCACGGGTGGTATGGACGGCCAGCAGGTCACCGTCGAAAATGCCGACGTCCTTCATGCTCATGCCATGGACCCGCAATAGATAGTCAGCGCGAGGGTGGAAGAACGAAGGGTTGATGTTGCAGGATTCTTCGATGTGCTGCTGGGCGAGGATCGGAGCGCCCGCTGCCACTCGGCCGATGATTGGCAGGGTAGACTCGTCGGCCTTGGCTTCGAAGCCAGGAATGCGAATGCCACGGGAGGCGCCTGGGGTCATCTCGATCGCACCCTTGCGGGCCAGTGCCTTGAGGTGTTCTTCCGCTGCATTGGGCGATTTGAACCCCAGTTCCTGAGCGATTTCCGCGCGGGTCGGCGGGTAGCCGTTGTCTTCGAGGCAGCGTTTGATGAAGGCCAGAATCTCTGCTTGGCGTGGCGTCAGCTTTAGCATATTGATCGCTCTGTCTTTTTATACAGTGACTGGGATTATATACAGTGGACCGGTCTTGGCAATGCCCCTTTTTTTGCTGGCCGCTGGACGGTCATTCAGCTCGCCGATTGAAGCGCCAGTGTTGTATGGTTAAATAGCTGACCGACCATTCCAAAAACGAACCGCCAGACTTGACAAGGCCTGGGCTGAAACGTATGTTTCAAACAAGTGTTTGTCAGGCGGAGTAGCCATGGCCCAGTCGGAAACCGTTGAACGCATTCTCGATGCTGCCGAGCAATTGTTCGCGGAAAAAGGTTTCGCTGAAACCTCGTTGCGTCTGATCACCAGCAAGGCCGGTGTCAATCTGGCGGCGGTGAACTATCACTTCGGATCGAAGAAGGCGCTGATTCAGGCGGTATTCTCGCGTTTTCTCGGGCCGTTCTGCCTCAGTCTCGATAAAGAGCTGGAGCGCCGTCAGGCCAAGCCTGAGAACAAGCCGACCCTTGAAGAGCTGCTGGAGATCCTCGTCGAACAAGCCTTGGTGGTGCAGCCACGCAGCGGCAACGACCTGTCCATCTTCATGCGTTTGCTGGGGCTGGCTTTCAGTCAGAGCCAAGGTCACTTGCGTCGCTATCTGGAAGACATGTACGGCAAGGTTTTCCGCCGCTACATGATGCTGGTCAACGAAGCCGCTCCGCGCATTCCGCCGATCGAACTGTTCTGGCGCGTGCACTTCATGCTCGGTGCCGCGGCGTTCAGCATGTCGGGGATCAAGGCCTTGCGCGCGATTGCCGAGACTGATTTCGGGGTCAACACTTCCATCGAGCAAGTGATGCGTCTGATGGTGCCATTCCTGGCCGCGGGCATGCGTGCCGAAACCGGCGTCACCGACACCGCCATGGCCACCGCACAGCTGCGTCCTCGCGGCAAATCGACCCCGGTGGCCGCCAAGGTTTAACCGCACACGGGTGGGCGCGGCAGCTGACATCCGCTAAGCTAGTCGCCCATGCCGACTCTCGTTCTGAACCCCCTCATTGATGTCGCCGACCTGCCGGGCTCAGCCCATGGGGGCGAATTCGTGCGAGCCGGGTTTATCGTAACCAAGGAATTTCTATGACTGCTGGCCTGCAAGGCTCGTTGATGGTGGACGTCGCCGGTACCTGGCTGACGTCTGAAGATCGCCAATTGTTGCGCCAACCCGAAGTGGGCGGCCTGATCATTTTTGCCCGCAACATCGAACACCCGCGTCAGGTGCGCGAGTTGAGCGCCGCGATCCGCGCCATTCGTCCTGATCTGCTGCTGGCGGTGGATCAGGAGGGCGGTCGGGTTCAGCGACTGCGTCAGGGCTTCGTGCGACTGCCCGCCATGCGCGCCATCGCCGACAACCCGAATGCCGAATACCTGGCCGAGCAGTGCGGCTGGATCATGGCGACCGAAGTCCTCGCGGTCGGTCTCGACCTGAGCTTCGCCCCGGTACTGGACCTCGACTACCAGCGCAGTGCGGTGGTTGGCACGCGTTCGTTCGAAAGCGATCCGGAGCGCGCCGCCTTGCTCGCCGGTGCGTTCATCCGCGGCATGAACAGCGCCGGAATGGCTGCCACCGGCAAGCATTTCCCCGGTCATGGCTGGGCCGAGGCCGATTCCCACGTTGCGATTCCCAACGATGAGCGCAGTCTTGATCAGATCCGTGCCAACGACCTGGTGCCGTTCGCGCGATTGAGCAAACAACTGGCCGCGGTCATGCCGGCCCACGTTATTTATCCACAAGTCGATTCCCAGCCTGCCGGTTTTTCCCGCCGCTGGTTGCAGGACATTCTGCGCGGCGAGCTGCAGTTCGATGGCGTGATCTTCAGTGATGACCTGTCGATGGCCGGTGCACACGTGGTGGGCGATGCCGCCAGTCGCATCGAAGCGGCATTGACCGCCGGTTGCGACATGGGCCTGGTATGCAACGACCGCGCGGCTGCCGAACTGGCCTTGAGTGCCGCCCAGCGGTTGAAGGTCAAACCTTCAGCGCGTATTGCGCGGATGCGCGGGCAGGCGTACGCCAGCACCGAATACCGTCAAGACCCGCGCTGGCTGACGGCCGTCGGTGCGCTCAAAGAAGCTCAATTGATTGATTAAGGATTTTTCGTTATGACGGTTTACGCGATTATCGGTGGCACCGGCCTGACTGAACTCGAAGGCTTGAGCATTCGTCAGTCATTGGCGGTGGACACCCCTTATGGCGCGCCTTCGGCCGAGGTGCAGATCGGTGAATATGCCGGCAAGGAAGTGCTGTTTCTCGCACGTCACGGCCACCCACATCGCTTCCCGCCGCATCAGGTGAACTATCGCGCCAATCTATGGGCCTTGAAGCAGGCCGGCGCCGAAGCGATTCTCGCGGTCAATGCGGTGGGCGGGATTCATGCCGCGATGGGCACTGGGCATTTCTGTGTGCCGCATCAATTGATCGACTACACCAGCGGCCGCCAACACACCTATTTCGCTGATGACCTGGAACACGTGACACACATCGACTTCAGCTATCCCTACAGCGAACCCCTGCGCCAGCAATTGATCGCGGCGTTGGCGGCTGAAGGTGTCGGCTATAGCAGTCATGGCGTGTACGCCTGCACCCAGGGGCCGCGTCTGGAAACGGTCGCTGAAATCGCGAAGCTGGAACGTGACGGTTGTGACATCGTCGGCATGACCGGGATGCCGGAGGCAGCGCTGGCGCGTGAGCTGGAACTGGACTATGCCTGTCTGGCGCTGGTGGTGAACCCGGCGGCGGGCAAATCGACGGCGGTCATTACCATGGCCGAGATTGAACAGGCACTGCATGATGGCATGGGCAAAGTGAAGTCGACGTTGGCGCGGGTATTGAAAGGCTAAGCTCGACACTCTCGAGCGCCAGTCTCGACGTGCTGCTGGCGAGCAATCGGTTGTTGATCGATGCGGCGATGCCGGCCATCGACTATCTGACCGATCGCCAAGGCAAGGAAGGGCTGATCATCCTCACCAATTCCGACGCCACCATCCTCGCCGTCGAAGGTCGCGCCGACCGTCTCAAGGGCAGCGGCCTGCAAGACATCACCTTTGGCGCAGGGGCATGGTCTGGCCGTCGGCGGCCTCGACCCAGTCACCGCCGATGAGCATGCGCGGTGCGCGCTGGATGAACGCCGAAGTGGCGGGAAGCAGATAAGGGAGGGGCATGGCAAGACCTCTTGTTGTGCGTGAAAAAGGGGCTTGCTCACTGTTTGGCAATGGCTGTGTCAAGTGCCGGGAAGGGGCTGATAGCCCAGTGTCGGCGGGGTTTTGAGTGATGCGAGGGGCGGGTGACTCGCTTGGAGGTGTCGCAAATCGCGACAGCCCGATGAGACGACGAGCGACCTGTCACAGCCTTGAGACACCCGCTATTGAGGACTAGAATTTTCAGGCTAAAGGGTGAAATGACGGAGCATTTGCCCGGCATACATCTGGCGCGAGGGAGGTAGCGATGTTCCTATCACCTCTGGAAATCAAAAACATCATCGAGCAAAGTTTTCTGCCCGCCGTGTGCATCTGCAGTATGGAGGCAGACCAGTTCCTGACGATTCGGGTTTGCGATTGTATGACCGGCAAAGTGGATCTGGTGGCCACTCACGTACCGGTATGGACACTGGACAGTCCCCATGCAATTGCATCGCTGGTGGCTGATATGCGGTTGGAAATCGAGGCTCACAAAGGCGTTCACCCGACGTTCTACAGTTGAACCGATGTCACGCCGCACCTGTCGATGGTGCGGCGTGCGTCTGTCATGTCAGGACGGGATTTTTCGGGAAATCTCATCGAACGTGTCGCTGTCTACAGCTGCCAGCAACCTTCTTCCATCCTTGAGTGTGGCCAGAAAGGTTACCTCGGTTTCCTTGCCAGCCAACATGAAGCCGGCAATTGCGCCGATAGGCCCCAGCAACATGGCCCCCGCCACGCCGAAGCCGATGACATCCTTGATGTTGTTGATCGAATCCTCGTTGGCCACTTCTACACTCTTGAACAATGAGAGCGGGAGGGTGATGCCGGGCCACGGGTGAAGCGACGTCCTGAGCGTGAAAACGCCGTCTGTGTACTCTCCATCACCCTGCAGAAAGTCCCCCGCCAGGACCGTTATGCTTGCCATGTTCTTACCCTCTGACTGGCAATCGGTGAACCCTCATTTCGCGCCTGCACCGGAGCATCGTCAATCGCCGGGCGATGAAGTGTTCCGGCCGGGGGCCTCTATGCTTGTCTCACACTGCAACAGGTGTCGCGATATTAGACGCGGGCGATCTCGTTCAGACCCGCTCATAAGCCAGTGATTTCAAGTAACTGATTGATTTTTATAGTGATCGTTAAGCTGGCACGCGGCGCCTGAAAGGTCGCCTTCGCGGGCAAGCCTCGCTCCTACTCTGGAATTTTTTGGTGAACACACGATTTGTGTACCGCCGAAGACTCATATAGGAGCGAGGCTTGCCTGCGAAGAGGTCCTCAAGAACACCGCAGCAGCATCAAGCCTCAGGCACCGGACAGCTCAAATCCCCTTCCTTACACTTCAAGTAAGTCTTGAACGCTTCGACCCGCGCCTTGGTCAGCTCCGTGGTGCAGTTGCTGTAGATCAGCGGATACACGCTGCCACCTTCCACTCCGGATGCCGAGAACTTGCACTCGGCATCGCGAAACGCAATCCATGAGCGCTGGGCCCCGACCAGCAGTTTTTTGGTATCAGGGCTGTCCTTCAAGCGCGTGGTGATCTGCTGGTAAAGCGCATTCAGTTCTTGGTCGGCCGCCTTGTTCTGCTGCGCCGCGCACTGATTCATCGTCGTCTGGTCGGTGGCGTTGTCGCAGTTGGCGGCATGCGCAAGGGGGGTGAACAGCTGTGGCGTCAGCATCAGGAGAAAACGTGGAGGCATGGGAATTTTCACTGTAACAATGGAAAGATGAGGTTGCAGTGTAGCGAAGACGCAGGCTTCAGCTTGCAGCAAGGGCGCCTGAAGCCGCGAGTAATAGGTCTGCACAGGTCTGGATATCCTCGCGCATGTGCAACTTCGTCAGCCAACCGTCCGGGATCGCCTGCATACCGTAGTGGGCTCCGGCCAACTGGCCGACGATGGCGGCAGTGGTATCGGCGTCGTCGCCCAGGTTAGCGGCTTCGAGGATGGCAGCTTCAAAACTGCCCGTGTGGTGAAAACACCACAAGGCCGCTTCCAGTGATGCAACGCAGTAGCCGCTGCCCCGGATATCGTCTTTGGACTTGTCGAGGTAGTCGCCTCGGGCGATGGCCATGACTTTCGGTTCCAGGAGTATTGGCTCTGGCAGGCGCTGCAAATCCGGCTTGGTGGCGCCCAGCAATGCCTTGCGGAGCAGTTCGGCAAGCAACTGACAGCACTCGATGGCCTCTGGTGCAGCATGGGTGGTGCGCGAACTGTCTGCGGAAAACGTCTTGATCCGGTCTCGGTCGGGGAAGTAGTACAAAACTACCGGCGCTAGCCGCATCAGAGAACCGTTGCCTGCCGTGTCGGGATCGGTGGACCCAGCGAATGGCTGCCCGGTTTCCTGATAACGAGCCAGCGCTTCACGTACGGTCATGCCAATGTCGAAACATTCGCCGGTTGAACTCAGGTAACCCCATTGCCACCAGTTGAGGTAGCGCCCCATCTGGTCGGCCGCATCAAAACCTTTCTTGTTCAGCAGACTTTCTGCCAGGCAAAGTGCCATGGAGGTGTCATCGGTCCATTGCCCTGGCTTCAGATTGAACAGGCCGCCGCCAACCATATCAGTCAGGGGCTTGAACGAGCCGCGCGGCTGGAATTCGACACTGGTGCCGATAGCATCTGCGCAAGCAAGCCCTAACAGGGTTGCGCGATAACGCTCCGTGAGTGAAGGCTGCATGAATCTTCCTTGTAGGGGCCAACGTCGCTGTAAACGTTAGCAGTTTCAATCCGTTGACTGTGCCTTTCAAACTAGAACTTATGGCCAAAATCGAGGCCGAATATTTCAGGCATGCTTGCTTGTGGCACCCGTTTGATACAACTTTTAGGTTGGTCTTATGGGCTTTACAGGCCTACTGTTCAATACAGGAGGTGACTTATGAACCCTGCATCAGATCGCATCGAAAGGAAGATCTTGCTCAAGGCGCCGCGCTCGCGGGTCTGGCGCATGCTGGCCAATGCCGAAATGTTCGGGCAATGGTTCGGCGTGGCACTCAAAGGTAAACGCTTTGTCGCCGGCGAGTGGACCCAGGGGCAGATTACTTATCCTGGTTATGAGCACTTGTTGTGGAATGTCCTGGTGGAGCGGGTCGAGCCGGAGCGGGTGTTTTCGTTTCGCTGGCACCCGTATGCAGTGGAACCGGAAGTCGATTACTCCCAGGAGCCCACCACGCTGGTGAAATTCGAACTCCAGGACATGGGCGAAGACACGCTATTGACGGTCGTCGAGTCCGGTTTCGATCACATTCCTCAGTCGCGCAGGCTCAAGGCGTTCCGCATGGACAGCCGTGGCTGGGATGAGCAGATGAACAACATCGAACAGTTTCTGGCAGAAAACACCAAGACCCACGATCTTCAGGGAGGTTGATGGCTGCAGGCCGCGAAACTCGCGGCTTTGGCCCATGACGGTTGATACGTCTAAGGGTTTTCGGAAGGGCGGCTATGGCGAATGTCTTACACGCGGTAGTAGCTATGTCGTCTGTTGCAGATTGGATCCGAAGCGTAATCTAGCCCCATCAACTGAAGCACAGGAAGTGCTCCAGGGTCACGGATGATCGACCATAAGCAAGGATTGCTGCCGACAGGGAGTCGATATGGTCTTGGGAAAACCCGCTTCGGCGGGTTTTTTTTCGTCTTGAGAAAACTTCAACCTTATTCCCTACAAGGGCAGGTTCTGGTGTTGAGTGGTCAATGGCTTACACGCAGTCGGTGGTATGTCGTCTTTTGATGCTTCATCGATATGTTTAATCTGGATCCATCAACTGAAGCACAGGATGTGCTCAGGATCACGGATGATCGACCATACGCCAGGATGGCTGCCGACAGGATGTCGCAATGGTCTTGAGAAACCCGCTTCGGCGGGTTTTTTTATGGGCGTCAGAAAAATCCGTCAGATGTCCACGACTTCACGCAGAGTCTCCAGGGCGCGCTTCAACACGTCGAGGCTGATCGATCCCATGGCCACCCGCAGTGCTGGAGGCACATGAGCGGTCGTGGCAAAGGGATCGGCGCTGGTCACCTGCACACCTTTACGTTCCAGCTCGGCAACCGCAGTTTCGGCCCGTAAGCCTTCGGGCAATCTGAGCCAAAGGTAATAGGAAGCGGGATGCGCCACCCGTTCGCAATTATTCAGGATTTGCCGAGCCAGGTCCTGTCGCTGCCGGGCGTCCAGGCGCTTTTGCTCTTCGAGGTTGTCGACTTCGCCGCTATCGATCCAGCGGCAGGCCAGTGCGACGGTCAGCGACGGGGTGCTCCATGTCGACACGCGGATGGTTTGTTCCAGCGCCGGGATCATCGCTTTCGGTGCAACGATGAAACCGATGCGCAGGCCCGAGGCAACGCTTTTTGACAGGCCGCTGATATACAGCGTGCGTTGCGGGGCCAAGGTAAACAGCGGTTTGGGCGCCGGTTCTGCGAGGAAGGCATAGGCACCGTCTTCGATGATCAGAAAGTCGTAGCGTTCGGCCAATTGGACCAGGCGTTCACGGTCGGCGATGGACATCACCGTCCCCAACGGATTGTGCATCGTCGGCATGCTGTAGAGCGCCCGCACGGGGCGCCGTTTGCACAGCGCTTCCAGGGCGTCGAGGTCGGTGTGCCCGGCGATTTGCGGCAGGGCTTCGAGGTCCAGCCGATGGGCCAGGGCCAGGGTTTTCAGGCCGGGGTAGGTGAGGGCGTCGAGGGCCAGAATATCTCCCTGTTTGAGCAGTGCCATCAGCGTCACGGCAAGACCTTGCTGGGCACCGTTGACGATCAGCACCTGATCGCCACCCACCCGAATGTCCCGATTGCGTAAATGCCGGGCTGCCGTCTGCCGTTCATGGGCACGCCCGCCCTGAGGCGCGGAATGCAATAGCGCGTTGATATCCCCGCAGGCGGCAAGCGCTCGCAAACCCTCGCGCAATAACTCGTCCTGACCGGGTACCGACGGGTAATTGAAGGTCAGGTCCACCATGCCGACGCCCAGTGGTTGCTGTTCCAGCCCCAGTCCGCGTGGCAAGGACGTGTCGCGCACAAAGGTGCCGCGGCCGATTTCTCCGACCACCAGGCCCATCGCTTCCAGCTCGTGATAGACCCGCAATGCCGTGGCCAGGGCAATCCGTTCGCGCTGCATCAACGCGCGAATGGTCGGCAATTGTGTGGCGGGTGGCAGCTCACCGCTGCGAATCTGCCCGGCGAACTGATCCACCAGGCGTTTGTAGCGAATACGGGTCATGGGTGAGCGCTCTTTGTATCTGGATCAATTTTTTGTTTGTATCAGATTGGGGCTCTAACCTACAGGCCTTCCAGGATGGAGACTTCGCTGTGATTGACCCTGCGACCTTATCGATTTTCGTCGGCGCGGTGATGTTGTTGCTGCTGTCACCCGGACCGAACATGGCCTTCGTGATCAGCCATGGCGCCAGTTATGGCTGGCGCGGTGGTGTGGCGTCGGGATTGGGCATTGGCCTGGCCGATCTGATCCTGACGGCGCTGACCGCGATGGGCGTTACGACACTGGTTGCCAGTTGGCCGCCGGCCTTCGACCTGATCCGTTATGCCGGCGTCCTGTACCTGCTGTGGCTGGCGTTCAAGGCGTTGCAAAAGCCATCGGCCAGCGGCACGTCGGATGTTGCGCAGGTGCCGCTCAAGACCCTGCTGATCCGGGCGATGCTCAATAGCCTGTTGAACCCCAAGGCCTTGCTGTTTTTCATGGTGTTCCTGCCGCAATTCGTTAACGCGCAACGAGGCTCGATTGCCGTAC
Source organism: Pseudomonas sp. GGS8 (assembly GCF_024168645.1). Taxonomy (NCBI): domain Bacteria; kingdom Pseudomonadati; phylum Pseudomonadota; class Gammaproteobacteria; order Pseudomonadales; family Pseudomonadaceae; genus Pseudomonas; species Pseudomonas sp. GGS8. Next base: position 4,026,273 of record NZ_JALJWF010000001.1, read on the forward strand.
AGCTGGTGCTGCTGGGGATGGTGCTGACCCTGGTCAGTGGCGTGTTTCACACCCTGCTCGGGGTTTTCGGCAGCACGGTCAGCCGGCGTATTTCCAGCACGTCGACATTCGCCAAATGGCAGTCATTGGGGCTGGCCGCGGTACTGCTGTTACTCGCCGTCCGGCTGGCCCTGATGACTCGTCCGGCCTGACTCATTCGCTGAAAAGGAACCTCTGCATGTACATCGCATCGTTTATCTACAAACCCGGGCAACGGGACGAGGAGTTCAACCGGTTGAGCACGTTGATCGACGAAGTCGCGATCAGCATCGAAGGGTTCGTCGGCACCCAATCCTGGTGTTCGGCCGATGGCGAGCTGGTCAACGCCAGTTACTACTGGCAGGACGAAACCTCTATCCGAGAGTTCGCCAGCCACCCCAAACACCTGGAGGCGAAGCGCCAGTACCGCAAGTGGTATGCGGGTTATCAAGTGGTGATCGCTAAAGTGGAGCGGGCTTATGGCGATGACTCGTTCGAGCTGTTTGTGCCGAATGGTCGGCGTGAGTGACTGGCTGCGGGGGCGATAGCTCCCGCAGCCATTTCTTTCACTGGAAGTTGAGTTTCGCCGCTGCACGTTCGGTGATTTCCGTACGTAATTTCAACGACCCGGCAGCACGTTTACGGGCTTCTTCCAGCACGCCGGCTGGCGCTGTCTCGGGGCTGCCTGACGCAAACGGTGGTGCCGGAGCGTATTCAAGCTGCAATTGCACCAGCTGTGCGGTGTCCTTATCGAACAACTCAGCGGCCAGGGTCAGGGCAAAATCGATGCCTGCGGTGATCCCGCCACCGGTCAGCAGATTGCCGTCGCGCACTACCCGATCCTTCACCGGGGTCGCCCCCAACAGCCCGAGCAATTCGTGATACGCCCAGTGAGTGGTGGCGCGCTTGCCCTTGAGCAACCCCGCCGCGCCAAGCACCAGAGCGCCCGTGCAAACCGAGGTGACATACCGCGCCGTGGCGGCCTGAACCTTGATGAAGGCCAGGGTCTGTTCATCCTCCATCAATGGCCCGACACCACCGCCGCCGGGAACGCAGATCACATCCAATGGCGGGCAATCGTCGAAGGTGATGGTCGGTTTCAGCACCAGCCCGGTACTCGCGGTGACGGGCATCAGGTCCTTCCAGATCAGATGCACCTTCACGTCCGGCAGTGAGGCCAGCACGTCATAAGGGCCGGTCAGGTCAAGTTGTTGAACCTGTGGAAACAACAGTAAACCGATCTGCAACGTCATGGCGTTTTTCTCCTGATTGGGGTGGACGACTTCACTGTAGGCTCGTAGGATCTGGCGCATACGCCAATAACCCCACGAATTACGCCAAACATGCCGAACCGCCCGAAAACCATTCATGTGCTGGCCTTCGCCAACGTGCAAGTGCTCGACGTCACCGGGCCGTTGCAGGTGTTCGCCTCGGCCAATGACATTGCCCGCCAGCAAGGTTTGCCACCACCCTATGCTCCGTCGGTGATTGCCAGCGGTGGCGGGGCGGTGATGTCGTCGGCGGGGTTGGCGCTATTGGCAGAACCGCTGCCGGACGGGGAGAGCGACACCTTGATCATTGCCGGTGGCTGGGGCGTTTACGCGGCAGCGCAGGACGCGTCACTGGTGGCGTGGGTGCGTGAGCATGCGCGAGGTTGCCGGCGGGTGTCGTCAGTGTGTACCGGCGCGTTTTTGCTGGCGGCCAGCGGTTGGCTCGACGGTCGACGGGTGGTGACGCACTGGACCCGCTGCGAGCAATTGGCGCAGCAGCATCCCAAACTGCAGGTCGAGCCCAACCCGATCTTCATCAATGACGGCCCGGTCTGGACCTCGGCCGGGGTTACCGCGGGCATCGACCTGGCCCTGGCCATGGTCGAACAAGACCTCGGCCGAACCATGGCCCTCGAAGTCGCCCGACAATTGGTGGTGTTTCTCAAGCGTCCGGGGGGCCAGTCGCAGTTCAGCGTGACCCTGTCTTTGCAGAAAGAAGGCAACCGATTCGACGACCTTCACGCTTGGATCAGCGAAAACCTCACCAAAGACCTCGGCATTCCGACCTTAGCCTTGCAGGCCGGCATGAGTGAACGCAGCTTCGTGCGCCACTACCGCGCCGACACCGGCCAGACCCCGGCCCGGGCCATCGAACTGATTCGGGTCGAGACCGCGCGACGGCTGCTCAGTGACACCGGCGTACCGATCAAACGGGTCGCGGTGCAATGCGGGTTTGGCAGCGAAGAGACCTTGCGCCGCAGCTTTCTGCGGGCCATGGGCGTGACACCGCAGGCTTATCGCGAGCGGTTTTCCGTCAGCCCTTCAGCAGATCCAGTATTGCCTTGAGCGTCGCTTCGGGCGCTTCTTCGGGAATGTTATGCCCGACGCCCGACCGCCCCAGTCATAACCGCACAAAGCGGCTTGTTTGATGGCGAACGCGTCCATCAGGTCCAGCAAGTCCTGGGCGAGGGCGGCTTGCTGGCCGGAGCGCAGGGTGTCAGGACATTTTGAATCTGCACTCGATGCTCCATTAGGCTCTCTATCAACGGCTGATTCAGATCGACCTGCGGCCTTACTGCTCAGGCTTCCACGTCCGCCACCTGATTGAAATACTTCGATCGATCCGGCGTAAACGTCACCACCATTTTGGTCCTGGAACAGGTCAACGCTCGTTCTGCGCTCAGATCAATATCCAGATCTTCACCGCGCAACCCCTGCCATTGGGCGAGGTACTTGAGGGAGCCGTATTTTTCGAGTTTCTTCAGGCTGCGATTGACGCCACCTTTCCAACCCAGCACCGGGAGTTCGCCGGTGAGGCATTGGTGGGCGAGGTCGGGGAAGCGGGCGGCGCGTTGGCGGCCGATTTCCCAGCATTTGATCAGGCCTTTGTCGGGACCTTCCCACAATTCAGTCCGATTCAGGCCTGATCGGAGTGGGGTATCAATGCTGCGATGGATGCGCTGGCTCATTCTGGTTCCTTGAATTCGGGTTTTGTTGGACAGCTCCGCTGTGCCCGTTGGGCGTGGATGGTAGGGATGGATGTAGGCGCTGGCAACAAGGTATTTCCGGATGTAGGAAAGAGTTACTACGTATTGAACGGGCAGGTTTGTGGAGTGTTTGTAGGCCGTTGGCTTACACGATCCTGTGGTGAGGGGGCTGGCCTCCGTTCGGCTGCGCAGCGGTCGAAAAGCCAGTAAATGCGCTGCTTCTGGAGGAATTTGGTTGAGCATTCGAGGGGCCGCTACGCGCCCCAACGGGGGCAAGCCTCCTCGCCACAGGTCGTCAGCAGTGTCAGGCGGAGGGTGTTTAAGTTCATTGCTTGTAAGCTTGGATCCTACAAAAAGAGTCGTAAAAGGGGATATTTCCGACGAGTTTTGGTGGTCACGACGGCGGCATCGAAGCCTGCGCCCACACAGCTGATCCCCTGTGGGAGCGGGCTTGCCCGCGAAGCAGGCGCCTCGGTCTCAAGGCTGCCAGAAGTTCTTTTCCCCGCTTAATTTACGATCCAGAAAACTCGCCGCGCTGATCAGCGCCAGGTGGGTCAGCGCTTGCGGTGTGTTGCCCAAGTGTCGGGCGTGGCTGTCGAACTCTTCGGCGTATAGCCCCAGCGGGTTGGCGTACCGCAGCAATTGCTCGAACTCCAGGTGCGCCTTTTCCACCTGGCCGGCGCGGGCCAGGCATTCGACGTACCAGAACGAGCAGGCGGCGAAGGCGCCTTCGGTGCCGGGCAGGCCGTCGATCTGGCTGTCGTCGTTGCGGTAGCGGTAGACCATGCCCGCGCGCACCAGGGTTTTCTCGATGGCTTCAAGGGTCGCGATCCAGCGCGGATCCTTGGCACTGACGAAGCGCACCAGCGGCATCAGCAGCATCGAGCCGTCGAGGCCGGTGCCGTCGATGTGCTGGACGAAATGCCCGCGTTCTTCATTCCAGAAGTTGCTCCAGATGTCGGCGTAGATCGCTTGACGAGTCTGGTCCCAACGGGCGAACGGGGCGGGCAGCGAGCGTTTGGAGGCCAGCCGGATGGCTCGATCCAGCGCCACCCAGCACATCAGTCGCGAGTGCAGGAAATCATACTGCTCGCCGCGCATTTCCCAGATGCCAACGTCCTTTTGTTGCCAGGTTTCGCAGACCTGATCGACCACTTCCACGGTGTGTTTCCAGCCTTCATGGGAGATCGCCTCACCATACTTGTTGACCAGGTACACCGCGTCCATCAGCTCACCGAAAATGTCGAGCTGGATTTGCTCATACGCCTGATTACCGATGCGCACCGGCGTCGCGCCGCCATGGCCGGACAGGTGCGAAAGTTCGGTTTCCGGCAGTTCCTGACGGCCATCGATGGCATACAGAATATTGAGTTTCATTGGCTTGCCACGGCAATCGCTGACCCTGCCGCGCAGCCAGCGCATGTAGGCGTTGGCTTCCTCGACGAAGCCCAGGCGCATGAAGGCGTACACGGTGAACGAGGCATCGCGGATCCAGGTGTAGCGGTAGTCCCAGTTACGTGCGCCGCCGGGTGTTTCCGGCAGGCCGAAGGTGGCGGCGGCGAGGATGGCGCCGTGTTTGCGCGAGGTCAGCAGCTTCAGCGCCAGGGCCGAGCGATTGACCATTTCCCGCCAGCGCCCGCGGTAATTGGACTGGCCGATCCAGTCGCGCCAGAACTTCAGGGTGCGCTCCAGGCACAGATCGGCGGCGCCTTCCTTGAAGCGCGGATCGTCAACACCGCCGAGCAGAAACTCGGCGCTTTGGCCCTGTTCGAGGGTGAATTCAGCAACCGCTGCGTTGTCCTCGATACGCAAGGGCTGATCCGAACACAGCTGCATGGGCGGCTGCCCGGAGGCCTCGAAATACACACTCCGACCACGTCCCCGGGCCGTGGTATGAGCCCGCGCATAGTCATGACGCGGGTTACAGAACATCCGTATCGTCGCTTGACCGCTGACCACACGCACCCGGCGCATCAACATCGGCCAATCATCCTCGCTGTCGCCGATGGGCAGCAGATCGGTGACCTCGACCACCGCATGATCGCTGAGCCAGCGGGTTTGCAAGACGTTAGTGTCGGGCAGGTAAATCTGCTCGCGGCGGGCGTCGGGCAGGTCCGGGGCCAGTTGGAAGATGCCCGCTTCGGGGCTGTCCAGCAGCGAGCAGAAGATCGATGGACTGTCGAATTCCGGCCAGCAGAAAAAGTCCACGCTGCCCTTTTCGTTGACCAGCGCCGCGCTGCGCATGTCGCCAATGATGCCGTGGGCATCGATCGCGCTTTGTCGTTCGGAATGATCAGCCATTGCCGCAGAACTCCTTGGACTGAGGGTCTAACCAGCTGACTGGTTTAAGCCGCAGAGAGTTCATTTGGCGACGAACCGGCGTTCACACTCAACCAACAATTCGCCGCTTTCCCGCAGGCCAACGTTTGTGGCAAGTTGCAAGCCCTTGTTGAGGCCCGATCCCATGGCAAACCCCTACCGCGAGCTGTTCCAAGCCCCAGGCGCGCGTGCCTTTATGCTGGCCGGGATGATTGCGCGCATACCGATTTCCATGACCGGCATCGGCCTGATCACCATGCTCTCGCAGCGCCAGGGCGGTTACGGCCTGGCGGGCTCCGTCGCGGCCAGTTCCGGCTGGCTGGTGGATGCATTTGGTGCGCGCAGCGGGTTTTGGGTGTCGATTGCCGCGGGTGCCGTGGTGCTGGGTTCGGCGGTGCAGAGTTTCCGCCATTTGAAATGAAGATTGACGGTGGGAGCAGGCTTGCCCGCGACTGCGTTTTTTCAGGTATTGCGCGTCATCGTTCATCGCGGGCAAGCCACGCTCCCACAGGTTCTGCGTCTTGACTTGGCATTAGGGCAAGCCCGCTTCCACAAGGGATGTTGTGGTTACCAGCCTCTTCCCGAGTTCACCCAGAAATTCACCGACAACGACGTCGAGACCGATTCCACCTGATGGAACCAGCCTTCGGGCAAAAACAGCAGATCGCCGGCCTCCAGGGTCACCCGCAAAAACGTCACGTCCTGCGCGCCGGGGAAGCGCTGGTAATCCGGCGCATCCGGGTTGAAATCACAACCGTCGAGCCCGCCCTGCGGGGCTGTTGACCAGGTGCCGAGCGCTTCGCGGTGATGGGGCGCGGCGAGGGTGAAGGTTTTCCGGCCCCAGACCTGAGCGAACAGGTTGTCGGTGTCGTCGCGATGCAGCGGTGTCAGCGTGCCCTTGGGGCCGATCCAGATGCGTGGCGGGATGAACAGCGCTTGATCGAAGTAGGGCGGGTACTTGATCTGCTCCATCAACTGCGCCGGCAGGATGTTGTTGCCCATATAGGCCGGGGGTTCGCCATCGGCGCTTTTCACCGCAGGAGTGTCCAGCGAGGCGATGAACTCGGCCATGGAGGTGGAGCGGAAATCCCGTTCCGTGGAGAAAGTTTTCTTCACGTAATCGCCATGGCGGGTGATGCCTTGCAGTTCGGCGAAATGCACCAGCGATGCTTCGCGGCTGAGCTTGAACAGAGGCCAGTCTTGCAGGGCATCGCTGATCACCAGCGGAATACCGTGGGGCAGGTAGCGAGTCTCGAACTCCAGCACTGACAATTCGCGACGTGGCCGGCGCTCCACCGAACGTTGGGTCGGCAGGCTGGCGGAGACCTTTTCGCTGAAACGCGGCGGGGTCGGGTAGCGCTTGTTCATGTCGACCTTTTCCACCACGCCGCCACCATGGCGGGCGTGCTCGATGATCTGCGGCAGCATCGTCGCCAGGCCCATGTTGCCGCCGATTTTCAAGCGGCCGCTGGCGAACAGCTCCTCGACATTGGCCATGCCGCCCATGATCCCGAGAAAGTCCTTTTCCGCGACTTCGATGGTCACGTCGGGGCTGGCATGACGGCCGGCTTCGGTGCGGCTGCTGGCCTTGACCTCTGACCAGTACGCCTGATGCGGGCCGAACACGAATTGAAAAACCCCTTCGATGCCGACGGCACCGGCATTGGCGAACAGTTTGCCCAGGATGGTCTGCAGGTCCACGGCGATGCCTCTTGTTGGTTTTGGTCTGAGCTGGTTTTTGTCTGAAGAGGAACGAGCATCCGCAGCGAAAATTTAACCGGCTCTGACTAATTTGCGCCGCTTGCGGACCGTCCTCCCTTACAGACGACTTTTTGAGGTAAACGTGGTGACCGAGTTGACCCTGCTGTGTCTGCCGTATTCTGGCGCCAGTGCCATGGTCTACAGCCGCTGGCGGCGCAAGTTGCCGCAGTGGTTGCAGTTGCAACCGGTGGAGTTGCCGGGGCGAGGTGCACGGTTCGGCGAACCGCTGCACACCGACATGCGCGCGCTGGCGATGCAATTGGCCTGGGAATTGCGTCCGACGCTCAAGGCGCCTTACGCCCTGTTTGGCCATAGTCTGGGCGCCTTGCTGGCGTGCGAGCTGGCTCATGCCTTTCGTGCGTTGGGTTGCCCGGAACCGGTGGCGCTGTTTGCCTCCGGAACGGCGGCGCCAACGATGCGCGCCGACTACGATCGGGGCTTTGCCGAGCCGAAAACCGATGCGCAGTTGATCGAGCAGCTACGCACGCTCAATGGCACCAGCGAAGAGGTGCTGGCCAATGAAGAGTTGATGAGCCTGACGCTGCCGATTCTGCGCGCGGACTTTCTGTTGTGCGGTCGTTTCCAGCCGGTGCAGCGGCCATTGCTCAAGTGCCCGGTGCATGTGTTGGGTGGTAAGGCCGACAAAGCCACCCCCGAACAGTTGATCGGTTGGAGCAAGGAAACCCACGGCAGCTTTTCGGTGGACATGCTGGCCGGTGGGCACTTCTTCATTCATGAGTACGAAGCCAAGGTGCTGCGGGTGATCAAGAATCAGCTGGAGGTTCATCATCGGCGGGGTGCCATGGCGGCTGTATAGATTGTGTGATCGATGCATAACCTGTGGGAGCGGGCTTGCCCGCGAAGCAGGCGACACGTTCTCTCAGGTACACCGCGTTTTCGTTCTTCGCGGGCAAGCCCGCTCCCACAAGATAGGCGTCAAGTTTGGCTGATGTGATTGGCCCCATGGCCTGTGGGAGTGGTTTTCATCGCTCCTGACCTACGCTTCACCTTCCTTCCTGATACTTGTTCTCAAACGCTAATTTTTCCGGTCTGCATTCGTTTCATAGGGACGACGTGCCTTTGTGCTTCCTGCCTACTGATCCGGATGCTAAGAAATGAATGCTGAAGACTCCTTGAAACTTGCTCGCCGGTTTATCGGGTTGCCCCTGGAAAAGCGCCAGATGTTCCTTGCGGCCTTGCACAAGGAGGGCGTGGACTTCGCCCGTTTTCCGATTCCACAAGGGGTCGAGGCCGAGGATCGGCAAGCGCTGTCCTACGCCCAGCAGCGCATGTGGTTCCTCTGGCAATTGGACCCGCACAGCGGCGCCTACAACTTGCCGGGCGCGGTGCGCCTGACCGGGAAACTGAACCTGCCAGCCCTGGAGCAGGCGTTCGTCAGCCTGGTGGCGCGTCATGAAACCCTGCGCACGGTGTTCCAGCGTCAGGCCGACGAGTCCCTGCAACAAGCACCAACCCGTGCGCCGCTGGTGATCGAGCAAGTCGATTTCAGCGCGCTGCCAACCCTTGAGCGCGAACAGGCCGTAGCCGAGGCCGCTCAGCAGCAATCATTGCTGCCGTTCGATTTGGCCGTCGGGCCACTGCTGCGGGTCAAGCTGCTCAAACTCGCCGAGCAGGAGCACGTGCTGCTGCTGACCCTGCACCATATCGTGTCCGATGGCTGGTCGATGAACGTGTTGATCGACGAGTTCATCCGCTGCTACGACGCCCATGATGCCGGCGCGCAACCGCCGCTCGCGCCGTTGCCGATTCAGTACAGCGACTATGCCTTGTGGCAACGCCGCTGGCTGGAAGCCGGGGAGCAGGCGCGGCAGCTGGAATACTGGCAAGCGCAATTGGGCTGTGATCATCCGGTGCTGGAACTGCCCACCGATCATCCGCGCCCGGCGATGCCCAGCTATCGCGGCACGCGTTATGAGTTCGGCATCGACGGCCAACTGGCCGAGCAACTGCGAGCCACCGCGCAGAAGCACAACATCACCTTGTTCATGCTGTTGCTCGGCGCGTTCAACGCGCTGTTGCACCGTTACACCGGGCAGACCGACATTCGCGTCGGCGTGCCGATCGCCAACCGCAATCGCGGCGAAATCGAAGGCCTGATCGGTTTCTTCGTCAACACCCAAGTGCTGCGCACCCGGCTCGACGGCCAGACCCGCGTGGCCGATTTGCTCAGTGATATCAAGGAAACCGCCCTCGGCGCCCAGGCCCATCAGGACTTGCCGTTCGAGCGACTGGTGGAAGCGTTGAAGCTGGAGCGCAGCCTCAGCCACACGCCGTTGTTCCAGGTGATGTACAACCATCAGCCGCAGGTGGCGGACATTTCCACGGTGACCACCGCCTCGGGCCTGGAACTGGGCGTGATCGAATGGGAAGGGCGCACCACCCAGTTCGACCTGACCCTGGACACCTATGAAAAGGCCGGCACACTGCACGCCGCGCTGACCTACGCCAATGACCTGTTCGATGCGCCGACCATCGAGCGCATGGCGCGGCACTGGACCCATCTGCTGCACGGCATGGTCAGCGATAGCCAGCGGTGCATCAGCGATTTGCCGATGCTTGAATCCGAGGAATACCAGCGCATCGTTCATGACTGGAACCGCGCTGACCCAGGTTTCGCCGATGACCTGTGCATTCATCAATTGATTGCCAGACAGGTCGCGATGATGCCGGACGCGCTGGCGGTGACCTTCGCGGCCAAACAACTGACTTACGCCGAGCTCGACAGCCGCGCCAACCCACTCGCCCACAAGCTGATCGAGTTGGGCGTGGGCCCGGAAGTGCGGGTCGGCGTGGCAATGCAGCGTTCCGATAGTCTGCTGGTAGCGCTGCTGGCGGTGCTCAAGGCCGGCGGCGCCTACGTGCCGCTGGACCCGGATTACCCGGCCGACCGCGTGGCCTACATGCTCGAAGACAGCCGCGCTTTGGTGCTGCTGACCGAGCAGGCTGTTGCGGCAACGTTGAGCATCGCTGCCGAGGCGCAAGTGTTGTTGATGGACAGCGCCGAGCCGTGGCTGGCCGCTTACCCAAACAGCGCACCGGTGACCCGCGTCACGCCGGATAACCTCGCGTACGTGATCTATACCTCCGGTTCCACTGGCAAGCCCAAAGGCGTGGCCATCGCCCATCGCAACGTGCTGGCGTTGATCGACTGGTCGCAATCGGTCTACAGCCGCGATGATATTCAAGGTGTGCTGGCCTCGACCTCGGTGTGCTTCGACCTGTCGGTGTGGGAGCTGTTTGTCACCCTGGCCAACGGCGGCTCGGTCATCATCGCCCGCAACGCCCTGGAGTTGCCGCAACTGCCGGCCCGCGATCAGGTGCGCCTGATCAACACCGTGCCCTCGGCGATCAATGCATTGCAGCGCGACGGGCAGATCCCGCCGAGCGTGCGCATCATCAATCTGGCCGGTGAGCCGCTGAAGCAGAGCCTGGTGGAGGCGCTGTATCAGCAGCCGACCATCGAGCATGTCTACGACCTCTACGGTCCATCGGAAGACACCACCTATTCCACCTGGACTCGCCGCCAGGCCGGCGGCAGCGCCAACATCGGCCGGCCGCTGAAACGCACCGCCAGCTATTTGCTCGACGCCGATTTGCAACCGGTGCCGCAGGGTGTATCGGCTGAGCTGTACCTGGCCGGCGCGGGCATCACCCGTGGTTACCTGGCGCGGCCGGGCATGACCGCCGAGAAGTACGTGCCGAACCCGTTTGCCAGCAACGGCGAGCGTCTATATCGCACCGGTGACCTGACCCGTTATCAGGTCGATGGCGCGTTGCAATACGTCGGGCGTATCGACCATCAGGTCAAGGTTCGTGGTTTCCGCATCGAGCTGGGTGAAATCGAAGCGCGGCTGTTGCAGCAGGACGCGGTCCGCGAACTGGCGGTGTTGGCTCAGGAGGGCGTTAGCGGTCAGCAGCTGGTCGCCTACATCGTGCCGACCGATGCCGCGGTGTTGGCGGACATTGCCGATGCTCAAGCGAACCTGCGCGAAATCCTGAAAGCCGCGCTGCGCCAACATTTGCCGGACTACATGGTCCCGGCGTATCTGCTGTTCCTCGAACAATTGCCGTTGACCCCCAACGGCAAACTCGACCGCAAGGCCTTGCCGGCGGTCGACGGCACCCAGCAGCAACGTGAGCACGTGGCGCCACGCACTGCGCTGGAAAAGTCGCTGGCGGCGATCTGGCAGGACGTCCTGGCCATCGACAACGTTGGCCTGGAAGACAACTTCTTCGAACTGGGCGGCGACTCCATTGTGTCGATGCAAGTGGTCAGCCGCGCGCGTCAGGCGGGCATCCTGTTGAGCCCCAAAGACCTGTTCCAGCACCAGACCCTCCGCAGCCTGGCGCAAGTGGCCCGCAGCGGTGAACAGAACCTGATCGATCAAGGTCCGGCCGTTGGCGCGGTGGCCCTGGCACCGGTGCAGCAGTGGTTCTTCGAGCAAGCCATCCCTGAGCGTCATCACTGGAACCAGTCGTTGCTGCTGGTCCCGCGCGAAACGCTGGATGCGGGGGCGCTGGGTCAGGCGTTGGCGCAGTTGCTCGCGCACCACGACGGTTTGCGTCTGCGTTATGAACAGACCGACGCCGGTTGGCAGCAGGCCTATGGCGCAGCGTCTGTTGAGTCGGTGCTGTGGCAACGCTCGGCGCAATCGCTCGAAGAACTGAATGCCCTGTGCGATAAAGCCCAGCGCAGTCTTGATCTGAGACACGGCCCATTGCTGCGAGCGCTGTTGGTGAACATGGCCGACGGCACGCAACGGCTGCTGCTGGTGATTCACCACTTGGCGGTGGACGGTGTGTCGTGGCGGGTACTGCTGGAGGATTTGCAGCAGTTCTATCGCCAGGCACGCGACGGCTCGACGCTGACGACGGCGGCGAAAACCAGCTCATACCAGCGCTGGGTGGCGCGTCTGCAAAGCCACCTGCCAACGTTCCACAACAGTGTCGATTATTGGCAGGCGCAACTGCGCGATGCAGCGCAACACGACTTGCCGTGCGACCGCCCTGACGGCGCGCTGCAAAACCGTTTTGAGCAGAAAGTCGAACTGACCTTCGACGCCGAACAAACCCGCAAACTGCTGCAACAGGCGCCGGCGGCTTATCGCACCCAGGTTAACGATTTGCTGCTGACCGCGCTGGCGCGGGCCGTGTGCCGCTGGACCGGGCAGGGCAGCACGCTGATCCAGCTCGAAGGGCATGGCCGCGAAGACCTGTTCGACGACATCGATTTGACCCGCACCGTCGGTTGGTTCACCAGTCTGTTCCCGGTCAACCTGAGCCCGGCCAACGATCTCGGCGCGTCGATCAAAACGGTCAAGGAGCAACTGCGCGCGGTGCCGGACAAAGGTCTGGGCTACGGCGTGCTGCGTTATTTGGCCGATTCGCAAACGAGCAGCGCACTGGCGGCCTTGCCGCAACCGCGCATCACCTTCAACTACCTGGGGCAGTTCGACCGTCAGTTCGACGAAGCGGCGTTGTTTGTGCCGTCCAGCGAAGGCAGCGGCGCGGCCCAGGATCCGTCGGCGCCGTTGGCCAACTGGCTGACGGTCGAAGGCCAGGTGTACGGCGGCGAGCTGTCGATGAGCTGGGGCTTCAGCCGCGAGATGTTCGACACCGCGACCATCCAGCAACTGGTCGATCAATACGCCGCAGAACTCAACGCATTGATCGAGCATTGCTGCACCCTCGAAGCCCCACAAGCCACGCCGTCGGACTTCCCGCTGGCGCGCATCACCCAGGTGCAACTCGATGCACTGCCGGTGGCCGTCGGCCAACTCGACGACCTCTATCCACTGTCGCCGATGCAACAGGGGCTGTTGTTCCACACCCTGTACGAGCAGGCGGCGGGTGAGTACATCAACCAGCTGCGGGTGGATGTGCAAGGCCTCGACCCTGAGCGTTTCCGCGCCGCCTGGCAGGCCACGATCGATGCTCAGGACATCTTGCGCACAGGCTTTGTCTGGCAGGGCGAACTGGAACAGCCGGTGCAGATCGTCCACAAACAGGTGCAATTGCCATTCACCGTGCTCGACTGGCGTGAGCGTGACGATCAGGTTCAGGCCTTGAGTGAGCTGGCCGATGCCGAACGCCAACAAGGGTTCGACCTGAGCCAGGCGCCGTTGCTGCGACTGGTGCTGGTGCACACCGCAGACGATAGCTGGCAGTTGATTTACACCCATCACCACATCCTGATGGATGGCTGGAGCAACTCGCAGTTGCTCGGCGAAGTCTTGCAGCGTTACAGCGGTCGCGTACCGATGGCCACCGGCGGGCGCTATCGCGATTACATCGCTTGGTTGCAGCGTCAGGATGCACAACTGAGCCAGGACTTCTGGCGCGAGCCGTTGGCCTCCTTGCAGGAGCCGACCCGACTGGCACGGGTAGTGTCCGGCAACGAAAGCCTGAGCGGGCATGGCGACCACTTCCAGACCCTGGACGTCAGTCGCACCCAAGGCCTTGAAGCCTTTGCCCGGCAACAGAAAGTCACCCTCAACACCCTGGTGCAAGCCGCGTGGCTGCTGTTGCTGCAACGCTACACCGGTCATGAAACCGTGGCGTTCGGCGCCACGGTGGCCGGGCGTCCGGCAGACTTGCCCGGCATCGAGCAAGCGGTCGGCTTGTTCATCAATACCTTGCCGGTGATCGGCGCGCCACGTCCGGACCAAAGCGTCGGCCACTGGTTGCAAGCGGTACAGGCGCAAAATCTCAGCTTGCGCGAGTTCGAACACACGCCGCTGGCGGACATTCAGCGTTGGGCCGGGCAGGGGGGCGAAGCGCTGTTCGACAACATTCTGGTGTTCGAGAACTACCCGATTGCCCAGGCGCTGCAACAGGGTGCGGAGCAAGGCGTGGTGTTCGGCGACGTCGCCAACCTTGAGCAAACCCATTATCCGTTGAGCGTTGCCGTGACATTGGGCCAGACCCTGACGCTGCATTACAGCTTCGACCGGGCGCATTTCTCCACGCCCGCGATCGAGCGCATCAGTGTGCACCTGCTGCAACTGCTGGAGCAGTTTGCCGAGTCGGCCGCACGCAACCTCGGTGAAATCGCCTTGGCCAGCGCTGCCGAACGGGCGCAGCAACAGGCCAATAACCAGCCGCAGCCGTACCCGGTGAATGTCGCCGTGCACCAGTGCATCGCCGAACTCGCCGCCCAGCGCCCGGAGCGCACAGCGGTGATCTTCGCCGGCCAGCGGTTCAGCTATGGCGACATCGACCAACGCGCTAATCAGTTGGCCCACGCCCTGATCGCGCGGGGTGTCGCCCCGGAAACCCGGGTCGGCGTGGCCTTGCCGCGCAGCGAAAGGGTGATCGTCGCGCTGCTGGCGGTGCTCAAGGCCGGCGGTGCCTACGTGCCGCTGGACACCAGCTACCCGCGCGAACGCCTGGCCTATCTGATCGAGGATTCGGGGCTGGCGTTGTTGCTCACCGATTCGTCGGTTTCTGCGCAATTGCCAGTGGATGATTCGGTCCCGGTGCTGGAACTCGACCGTCTCGATCTGCGCAGCCAATCCCTCACTGCGCCCAAGGTGCCGCTCGATCCGCAGAACCTCGCTTACGTCATTTACACCTCCGGTTCCACCGGTAATCCCAAAGGCGTGAGCGTCGCCCATGGCCCGCTGGCGATGCATTGCCAGGCCATCGGTCAGCGCTATGAAATGCGTGACAGCGACTGCGAATTCCACTTCATGTCCTTCGCCTTCGACGGTGCCCACGAGCGTTGGCTGACCAGCCTGACCCACGGCGCCTCGCTGCTGATTCGCGACGACAGCCTGTGGACGCCGGAACAGACCTACAACGCCATGCGCGAACACGGCGTGACGGTGGTGGCGTTCCCGCCGGTCTACCTGCAACAACTGGCCGAACACGCCGAACGTGAAGGCCACCCGCCGAAGGTGCGGATCTACTGCTTTGGCGGCGATGCCGTGCCCAACGCCAGTTTCGAGCGAGTCAAGCGCGCGCTCGATCCGGACTACATCATCAACGGCTACGGCCCGACCGAAACCGTGGTCACGCCGTTGATCTGGAAGGCCGGGCGCGACGTGCCGTGCGGCGCGGCCTACGCGCCGATCGGCAGTCGCATCGGTGACCGCAGCGCTTACGTGCTGGACGCCGACCTGAACCTGCTGCCCCAAGGCATGGCCGGTGAACTGTACCTGGGCGGCACTGGCTTGGCCCGGGGTTATCTGAACCGTCCGGGGCTGACAGCGGAGCGCTTTGTCGCCGATCCGTTCAGCGCGGTCGGTGGCTTGCTGTACCGCACCGGCGACCTGGTGCGGCAGCGGGCCGATGGTACGTTCGATTACCTGGATCGCATCGACAATCAGGTGAAAATTCGCGGTTTCCGCATTGAACTGGGGGAAATCGAAGCGCGCCTGCAAACCCTCGACGGGGTACGCGAAGCGGTGGTGGTCGCCCAGGAAGGCACCGCCGGCAGCGGCAAGCGTCTGGTGGCTTATGTGGTCGCCGATGCGCTCAACGCCGAACGTGCTGATTTCGCCGACAGCCTGCGCGAGCAACTTAAAGTCGCGCTGCCGGCGCACATGGTCCCGGCATATTTGCTGCTGCTTGAGCGCCTGCCGCTGACCCCCAACGGCAAACTCGACCGCAAGAACCTGCCCAAGCCGGACGTCAGCCAATTGCAGCAAGCCTATGTGGCGCCGCAAAGCGCGCTGGAGCAGCAACTGGCGACGATCTGGCAAGACGTGCTGAAACTCGATCAGGTCGGGTTGAGCGACAACTTCTTCGAACTGGGCGGCGATTCGATCATCTCGATTCAAGTGGTCAGCCGTGCTCGTCAGGCCGGAATCCGCTTCACCCCCAAAGACCTGTTCCAGCACCAGACCATTCAGGCACTGGCCACGGTGGCGCAGTTTGGCGAACAAGCCCAGGTCATCGATCAAGGGCCGGTGACCGGCGAATTGCCGCTGTTGCCGGTGCAGCGGGTGTTCTTCGAGCAGGCCATCCCCGAGCGTCAGCACTGGAACCAGGCGGTGATGCTCACACCGACGCAAAAACTGAATGCCAATGTGCTTGAGCAGGCGTTGAGCGCACTGGTTGTGCACCACGATGGCTTGCGCTTGAGTTTCGTCGAACAGGACGAGGGCTGGCAGGCACAGTACCGCGCGCCGGGCAGCCACACCGAGGCGTTGCTCTGGGCGGTCGACGTCGCCGACGCCACGGCACTGGAAGCGCTGGCCAACCAAGCGCAACGCAGCTTGAACCTGCAACACGGGCCGCTGCTGCGCGCGGTGCTGGCGAACCTCGATGACGGTACTCAGCGCATGTTGCTGGTGATCCACCATCTGGTGGTGGACGGCGTGTCGTGGCGGATTCTGTTTGACGATCTGCAAACCGCTTACCGTCAGCTGTTGACCGGCGAGCCCCTGCAATTGCCGGGCAAAACCAGTGCGACCAAGGTCTGGGCCGAGCACCTGCAAACCTACGCCCGCAGCGCGGAGCTGCGCAGCGAGCTGGCCTGGTGGCAACGGCAGTTGCACGGCGCCGACGTGGCGTTGCCGGTGGATAACCCCGAGGGCGGGCAACAGCACAAGCACGCACTGACGGTGCGCACGCAACTGAACAAGGCGCTGACCCGGCAACTGCTGCAAGACGCTCCGGCGGCGTATCGCACTCAGGTCAACGACCTGCTGTTGACCGCTCTGGCCCGCGTCATGGTGCGCTGGACCGGTACCGACAGCGCGTTGATCCAGCTCGAGGGCCATGGTCGTGAAGAGCTGTTCGACGGCGTCGATCTGACCCGCACCGTCGGCTGGTTCACCAGCCTGTACCCGGCGAAACTGACGCCGGTCGCTGACCTGGGTGGCTCGCTGAAACAGATCAAGGAACAGCTGCGCGCGATCCCGAACAAGGGCCTCGGTTTTGGTGCACTGGCCCATCTGGGTGACGACGCTGCGCGTCAAATCCTCAACCAATTGCCGGTGCCGTGCCTGACCTTCAACTACCTGGGCCAGTTCGACGGCAGCTTCACCGCAGCCGACGGCGCCTTGTTCGTACCGTGCAGTGACGCGGCCGGCGATGAACTGGACGCCCGGGCGCCATTGGCCAACCAGTTGGCCCTCAATGGTCAGGTGTATGGCGGCGAACTGAACCTGGGCTGGACCTTCAGCCGCGAACGGTTTAATGAGGCGACCATTCAAGCGCTGGCCGACGATTACGCCCAGGAACTGCAAGCGCTGATCGCCCATTGCTGCCAGGCCGGACAGCACGGCGTTACCCCGTCGGACTTCCCGCTGGCGCGCTTGAGCCAGGCACAACTGGACGGCTTGCCGCTGGCGCCGCAGTCGATCGAGGACCTGTATCCGCTGTCGCCGATGCAGCAGGGCATGTTGTTCCATGCCGTGTACCAGGAAACCTCCGGCGATTACATCAACCAGATTCGCCTGGACGTCGATGGGCTAGAACCCGAGCGTTTCCATCAGGCCTGGCAAGCGGCGGTGGAGGCCCACGACATTCTGCGCACACGCTTCGTCTGGCAGGGCGAACTGGAAAACCCGGTGCAGGTGGTCAGCAAGCACGCGCAGATGCCTTATAGCCTGCATGATTTACGCGCCCATCCGCAGCGCGATCAGGCCTTGCAGACGCTTGCCGACACGGAACGCCAACAGCTCAACTTGAGCGCACCGACCTTGTTGCGGTTGGTGATTGCGCGTATCGACGACCACCGTCATCACCTGATCTACACCAACCATCACATCCTGATGGATGGCTGGAGCAACTCGCAGTTGCTCGGCGAAGTGCTGCAGCGTTACAGCGGCCAGTTCAACGCCGCTCACAGCGGACGTTACCGCGATTACATCGCCTGGTTGCAACGCCAGGACACGGCGGCCAGCGAAGCGTTCTGGACCTCGGCGCTGCACGCGCTGGACGAGCCGACGCGCCTGGCCCAGACCGTCGCGAAACCACAAGCGTCTATCGACACCCAAGGTTATGGCGATCACTTCCAGGTGCTGGAGGCCGATCTGACCCTGCGTCTGGGCGAGTTTGCCCGGGCCGCGAAAGTCACCGTCAACACGCTGGTTCAGGCGGCCTGGTTGCTGCTACTGCAACGCTACACCGGTAAAGACACCGTGGCCTTCGGTGCAACGGTCGCCGGTCGCCCGGCGGACTTGCCGGGTGTCGAGCAGCAGATCGGGCTGTTCATCAACACCTTGCCGGTGATCGCCAGCCCTCGGGCCGAGCAATCGCTCACGAGTTGGCTGCAAGCGGTGCAAGGGAAAAACCTGGCGTTGCGCGAGTTCGAACACACCGCGCTGTTCGATATTCAGCGCTGGGCCGGGCAGGGCGGTGAAGCGCTGTTCGACAACATTCTGGTGTTCGAGAACTACCCGATTGCCCAGGCCCTGGAGCAGGGCGCCCCGCAAGGGCTGCGCTTTGGTCCGGTGGCCAGTGTCGAGCAGGCCAACTATCCGCTGACTCTGCTGGTGAGCCTCGACACGCAACTGTCGATGCACTTCAGCTATCAGCGCGGCAGTTTTGCGCCAGCGACGGTGACGCGATTGGCGGCTCATTTGCAGCACTTGTTGAGCCAGATGATCGACGCCGGTGAGCGCTGCCTCGGCGAGCTGGTGCTGTTGGATAAAACCGAGCAGCAACAAGTGTTGCTGGACTGGAACCCTACTGACGAAAGTTTTGCCCAGGAGCTGTGCATTCACCAGTTGATCGACCGCCAGGTCGCCGTCCAACCGGATGCACAGGCGGTGACCTTCGCGGCCAAAAAACTGACTTACGCCGAACTCGACAGCCGCGCCAACCCACTCGCGCACAAGCTGATCGAGTTGGGGGTTGGCCCGGAAGTGCGGGTTGGCGTGGCGATGCAGCGTTCCGATAGCCTGATGGTGGCGTTGCTCGCGGTGCTCAAGGCCGGCGGCGCCTATGTGCCGCTGGACCCGGATTACCCGGCCGACCGCGTGGCCTACATGCTTGAGGACAGCCGTGCTTTGGTGCTGCTGACCGAGAAGGCTGTTGCGGCAACATTGAACGTGACGGCGCACACTCAAGTGTTGCTGATGGAGCGGATCGAGGCGCAACTGGCGGATTATCCGCGCAGCGCGCCGGTCACTCGCGTCACGCCGGATAACCTCGCGTACGTGATCTACACCTCCGGCTCCACCGGCAAGCCCAAAGGCGTGGCCATCGCCCATCGCAACGTGTTGGCGCTGATCGACTGGTCGCAATCGGTGTACAGCCGCGACGACATTCAAGGTGTGCTGGCCTCGACCTCGGTGTGTTTCGACCTGTCGGTGTGGGAGCTGTTTGTCACCCTGGCCAACGGCGGCTCGCTGATCATCGCCCGCAACGCCATGGAGTTGCCGCAACTGCCGGCGCGGGATCAGGTGCGCCTGATCAACACTGTACCGTCGGCGATCAATGCGCTGCACAGTGCCGGGCAGATTCCGCCGGGCGTGCGCATCATCAACCTCGCCGGTGAGCCGCTTAAACAGTCGCTGGTCGACGCGCTTTATGGGCAGCCGACCGTTGAGCATGTCTACGACCTTTACGGCCCGTCGGAAGACACCACCTATTCCACCTGGACCCGTCGCGAAGCGGGTGGCACAGCGAACATTGGTCGCCCGCTCAAACACACCGCCAGCTATTTGCTCGACGCCGATCTGCACCCGGTGCCACAGGGCGTATCGGCCGAGTTGTACCTGGCCGGTGCCGGCATCACCCGGGGTTACCTGGGCCGGCCGGGCATGACCGCCGAGAAGTACGTGCCGAACCCGTTCACCAGCAACGGCGAGCGCCTGTACCGCACCGGCGATCTGACCCGCTATCAGGCCGATGGCGTGCTCGAGTACCGAGGCCGAATCGATCATCAAGTGAAGATCCGCGGTTTCCGCATCGAACTGGGTGAAATCGAAGCGCGCCTGCTGGAGCAGCCTGCGGTTCGCGAAGTGGCGGTGCTGGCGCAGGAAGCCCTGGGCACTCAGCAACTGGTGGCCTACGTGGTCGCTTCACCACTGGAGCTCGATGATCAGCAGTCCCTACGCGATGAACTCAAGGCACGGCTCAGGGAGTCTTTGCCGGAATTCATGGTCCCGGCGCACCTGCTGTTCCTCGAACAATTGCCGCTGACGCCCAACGGAAAACTCGACCGCAAGGCGTTGCCGACGGTGGAGGGCGGTCATTTGCAGGGGCGTTATGTCGCCCCGCAGAGCGAGCGGGAGCAGCAGGTCGCGGCGATCTGGCAGCACGTACTGCAAGTCGAACGGGTCGGTCTGCTGGACAACTTTTTTGAACTGGGCGGCCACTCGTTGCTGGCCGTCAATGTGGTTTCACGCCTGCAACTGGAACTGGGCCTGAAACTGACCCCGCAACTGATTTTTCAACACCCCGTACTCACGGATTTCGTCAGCCGTCTGGCAACCGCAGGTGAGCAGGTCGATACGTTGAAACTGAGCAAGCTGGACGCCCTGCTTGATGAAATGGAGGAAGCTTGATGGATACCAATGTCGCTTTGAAGATCGCCCGGCGCTTCATTACTTTGCCGCTCGACAAGCGCAGGGTCTATCTGCAGAAGATGCTCGAGGAGGGTGTTTCGCCAGCGAACCTGCCGATTCCCGAAACACAGTCGCAGTTCGATCCGGTGCCGCTGTCCTTTGCTCAGGAACGCCAGTGGTTTCTCTGGCAAATGGACCCCGACAGCGCCGCCTACAACATCCCCAGTGCCATGCACTTGCAGGGCAAACTTGACGTAGCAGCACTCGAACGCGGTTTCAATGCGCTGATTGCTCGTCATCAAAGCTTGCGCACCACGTTCCGGCAGCAGGATGAGCAAGCGGTGCAGGTGATTCATCCGCACATGAGCCTGACCGTCGCCGTGCATGAACTGGATGAACGCCCCGATGCCCTGCCGCCAGAGGCGCAGATTCAAGCGTTCGTCGCCGAACAGACCGGGCAGCCGTTCGACCTGATCAACGGACCGCTGTTGCGCGTCAACCTGCTGCGAATTGGTGCGCAGGAGCACGTGCTGACCCTGACCCAGCACCACATCGCCTCGGATGGCGCGTCGATGCGGGTCATGGTCGATGAACTGCTGCAACTGTATGGCGCTTATCGCCAGGGCCAGGAACTCGCTTTGCCGCCACTGTCGATCCAGTACGCCGACTATGGCATTTGGCAACGGCACTGGATGGAAGCCGGGGAGCGCGAGCGGCAGCTGGAGTATTGGCAGGCGCACTTGGGCCGCGAGCATCCGGTGCTGGAATTGCCCACCGATTACCCGCGCCCGGCGGTGCAGAGCCTGCGTGGTGCCCGTCATGAGCTGGCGTTGCCGCCGGCACTGGGTGAGCGCCTGAGGGCCTTGGCCAAAAGCGAAAACGTCACCCTGTTCATGCTGTTGCTGGCGTCGTTCCAGACCTTGTTGCATCGCTACAGTGGCCAGGCCGACATCCACGTCGGCGTGCCCACCGCTAACCGCAACCGGGTCGAGACCGAACGGCTGATCGGGTTCTTCGTCAACACCCAGGTGCTCAAGACCGAGTTCGATGCTCAGGCCACGTTCAGCACGCTGCTGGCCCAGGTCAAACAGACCGCGATGGCCGCCCAGGCGCATCAGGACCTGCCTTTCGAACAGTTGGTCGAGGCCTTGCAGCCGGAACGCAGCCTGAGCTACAGCCCGCTGTTCCAGGTCATGTACAACCACCAGAGCACCGGCGCCAGCCAAAGCCGCCAGGGCACGGGCGAGTCAGCGCTGACGATCCGCCACTTGCATCAGCCATCGCGCACCGCGCAATTCGACCTGACCCTGGAAACCTTCGACGGCCCCGAGGGCCTCGGCGCACAGCTGACCTACGCCACCGACCTGTTTGACGGCGCGACCATCGAGCGTCTGGCACGGCATTGGCAAAACCTGCTGGGCAGTATTGTTACCGATCCGCAGCAGCGTGTAGGCGAACTAGGCCTGCTCGACGAAACCGAACAACAGCAGGTGCTGGTCGACTGGAACCGCAGCGCCGTCGAATACCCGACCGACCGCTGCATCCATCAATTGATCGAAGCCCAGGCCCGGCGCACGCCAGAGGCCACGGCGCTGGTGTTCGCCGGGCAATCGTTGAGTTATGCACAACTCAATCGCCAGGCCAACCAGTTGGCCCATCGGCTGATCGAACGGGGCGTCGGCCCGGATCAGTTGGTCGGTATCGCCATCGACCGCAGCCTGGAAATGCTGATCGGTCTGTTGGCGATTCTCAAGGCGGGCGGTGCCTACGTGCCGCTGGACCCGCAATACCCTGAAGACCGTCTGGCGCACATGATCGAGGACAGCGGTCTGCAACTGCTGCTGACCCAGGCGCATTTGACCGGGCAGCTACCGATTCCGGCCGGCGTGCAGATCCTGTTGCTCGACCCGCAAGGCGAACACGCTCGCGGTTACAGCGAGGCCGATCCGCAGGTATCGCTCAGCGGAGAGAACCTGGCGTATGCGATTTACACCTCCGGCTCCACCGGCAAGCCCAAAGGGGTGATGGTGCGCCATCAGGCGCTGGTGAACTTCGTGGTGAGCATGGTCAAGGCGCCAGGCATCGATGCCCAGGACCGTATGCTGTCGTTGACCACGTTTTCGTTCGATATTTTCGGCCTGGAAATCTACGGCCCGCTGCTCAGCGGTGCCCGTGTGGTGCTGGTGGACAAGCACACCGCCCAGGATCCGCAAGCGCTGCTGGAGATGATCCGGCAGCAGCAAGTCACCGTGGTGCAAGCCACGCCGTCGACCTGGCGCATGTTGCTCGACCACGAGCAGGCGCCCATCCTCCAAGGCTGTAAATTCCTCTGCGGCGGCGAAGCGCTGGCCGATGACCTGGCCCAGCGCATGCTCGGCCTGGCGGGGCAGGTCTGGAACCTTTATGGCCCAACCGAAACCACCATCTGGTCGGCGGCCTGGCAGCTGACCCGTGAGCAGCGCCAGCCGTACCTCGGCCAACCGATTGCCAACACCACGCTGTACATTTTGGGCGATGACCTGGCGCCGAACCCGGCGGGCTCGATTGGCGAACTGCTGATCGGTGGCGACGGCCTGGCCCGTGGGTATCACGACCGTGCGGCGATGACCGCCGAGCGCTTTCTCCCCGATCCGTTCGGCAACGGTACGCGGCTGTACCGCACCGGTGACCTGGCGCGCCATCGTCACGACGGCGTGCTCGAATACATGGGGCGCATCGACCATCAAGTGAAGATTCGCGGTTTCCGCATCGAACTGGGTGAAATCGAAGCGCGTCTGCTGGAGCAGCCAGCGGTCCGCGAAGTCGCGGTGCTGGCGCAGGAAGCCCTGGGCAGCCAGCAACTGGTGGCCTATGTGGTCGCGCCGCAACTGGACCTCGATGCCGCCGACGATCAACTGCGCCTGCGCGATGAACTCAAGGCGCGGCTCAAGGCATGTCTGCCGGAATTCATGGTCCCGGCGCACCTGCTGTTCCTTGCCAGCCTGCCGCTGACGCCTAACGGCAAACTCAATCGCAAGGCGTTGCCAGCGGTGGATGCCAGCCAGTTGCAGGCGCGTTATGTCGCGCCGCAGAGCGAACGGCAACAGCAAGTCGCCGCCATCTGGCAGGACGTGCTGAAACTGGAGCGCGTGGGCCTGACCGACAACTTCTTCGAGCTGGGCGGGCACTCCCTGCTGGTGACCCAAGTGGTGTCGCGGGTGCGTCGGGTGCTGGACATCCAGGTGCCGCTGCGCAGCCTGTTCGAGCACAGCACCCTGGAGGATTTCGTCCGGGCACTGGGCGTCGAAGCCGGTGAGCAGTCACCGCCGATGGTCCGGGTCGACCGTGACCAACCACTGGCGCTGTCCTTTGCCCAGGAGCGGCAATGGTTCCTGTGGAAAATGGACCCCGACAGCGCCGCCTACAACATTCCGACTGCGCTGCGGATGCGCGGCGAGCTGGACAAAAATGCCCTGCAACGCAGCGTCGAGGCGCTGGTGGAGCGCCACGAAAGCCTGCGCACGGCGTTCGTCGAGGAAGGTGGCCGCACCTGGCAGGTGATCCGCCCGCAAGGTCGCGTGAGCTTTGTCGAACAACGCCTGGCTGCCAGCGATGAAGCGAGCATCAAGGCCTTCGTCGAACAGGAGACGCAACGCCCGTTCGATGTACTCGACGGCTCGTTGGTGCGCTTCGTTCTGCTGCCGGTGGGCGAGCAGGATCACGTGCTGATTCTGACCCTGCACCACATCGTCTCCGACGCCTGGTCGTTGCAGGTGATGATCGACGATTTGATGGCCTTGTATGCGGCGCTCAGCCAGGGCCGGCCGGCCGCACTGCCGGCATTGCCGGTGCAGTACGCCGACTACGCGGTGTGGCAGCGCCAATGGATGGCCGCCGGTGAACGGGATCGGCAGTTGGCCTACTGGCGCGAAAAACTCGGCAGCGAACAGCCGCTGCTGGAGCTGCCACTGGATCATCCGCGGCCGGCGCAGCAAAGTTTCCGTGGCGCGCGTCTGCCGATCACCCTCGACGAATCCCTGAGCAATGCCCTGAAGGCCTTGGCCCGGCGCGAAAACGTCACGCTGTTCATGCTGTTGCTTGGCTCGTTCCAGACCTTGCTGCATCGCTACAGCGGCCAGGCGGATATCCGCGTCGGCGTGCCGATTGCCAACCGCAACCGGCTGGAAACCGAGCGTCTGATCGGTTTCTTCGTCAACACCCAGGTGCTGCGCGCGGAGTTCGATGGCCAACTGACGGGTGCTCAACTGCTGCAACAGGTGAAGCAGACGGCCATGGCGGCGCAGATGCATCAAGACCTGCCGTTCGAGCAACTGGTCGATGCGCTGCAACCGCAACGCAACCTGAGCCATAGCCCGCTGTTCCAGGCGATGTTCAACCATCGCAGCGAAGCGGCCTCAACGCTGGCCGAATCCTTGCCGGGCATCGAGCTGGCAAACCTCAGTTGGGAACACCGCACCGCGCAGTTCGACCTGACCCTGGACACCAGCGATAACCCGCAAGGCCTGCACGCGTCGCTGACCTACGCCACTGATTTGTTCGAGCCATCGACTATCGAGCGCATGGGCCGGCACTGGCTGAATCTGTTGCAGGGCCTGGTCGAGGACATCCACCGTCCGGTCGGGCAATTGGCGTTGCTCGATGACCGCGAGCGGCAACTGACGGTCGTGGACTGGAACGCCACCGCTGTCGACTACCCGTTGCATCGCAGCGTGCAGGCGCTGATCGAAGAACAGGTCGGTAAAACCCCGCAGGCGTGTGCGCTGGTGTTTGCTGAGCAACGCTTGAGCTACGCCGAGCTCAATGGCCGCGCCAACCAATTGGCTCACGTGCTGATCGAGCAGGGTGTCGGCCCGGATGTGCTGGTGGGCATCGCGGTCGAGCGGTCGGTGGAAATGGTCGTGGGTCTGTTGGCGATTCTCAAGGCCGGCGGTGCTTATTTGCCGTTGGACCCGGAATACCCGCAGGAACGCCTGGCCTACATGTTTGAAGACAGCGGCATCCGGTTGCTGCTGACCCAGAGCCACTTGCTTGAGCAATTGCCGATCCCGACCGGCATTCGCAGCCTGGTGCTGGATCAGGACGGCGACTGGCTGGAAGGCCGCAGCGATGCCAATCCTGGCATTGACCTCGACGGGGAAAACCTTGCCTATGTGATCTACACCTCGGGCTCCACCGGCAAACCCAAAGGCGCCGGCAACCGTCATTCGGCACTGGTCAATCGCCTGTGCTGGATGCAACAGGCCTATCGGCTCGACGCCACGGACAGCGTGTTGCAAAAAACGCCGTTCAGTTTCGACGTGTCGGTCTGGGAGTTCTTCTGGCCGCTGTTGACCGGCTCGACACTGGTGGTGGCCGCGCCGGGCATTCATCGTGATCCGGCGCAGTTGATCGAGCTGATCACCGCGCAACGCATCACCACGCTGCACTTCGTGCCGTCGATGTTGCAAGCGTTCCTGCAAGACCCTGCGGTGGGCCAGTGCGCCAGCCTGACCCGGATCGTCTGCAGTGGCGAAGCCCTGCCAGTGGATGCGCAGCAGCAAGTGTTTGCCAAGCTGCCGAATGCCGGTTTGTACAACCTCTACGGCCCGACCGAAGCGGCCATCGACGTCACGCACTGGACGTGCATCGAGGAAGGGCGCGACAGCGTGCCGATCGGTCAGCCGATCGCCAACCTGGGCACTTACATTCTCGATCACGAGTTGTCGCCGGTGCCGGTGGGCGTGATCGGCGAGTTGTACCTGGGCGGCGAAGGTCTGGCCCGGGGTTATCACCGTCGCCCTTCGCTGACGGCGGAGCGCTTTGTCACCAGTGCCTTCGGTGACGGCCAGCGTCTGTACCGCACCGGCGACCTGGCGCGTTATCGCGCCGACGGGGTGATCGAATACGCCGGGCGCATGGACCATCAGGTGAAAATCCGTGGCCTGCGCATTGAGTTGGGCGAGATCGAAGCGCGTTTGGCCGAACACGCCGAAGTCCGCGAAACCGTAGTGATCGCCCAGGACGGCACGCTGTTGGTGGCGTATGTGGTGCCGGCCCGCGATGCATTGCTGCACGCCGACGATGAAACTCGCAACGCCTTGCAGCGCCGCCTCAAGGAACACCTGAGCCAGACATTGCCGGATTACATGGTCCCGCAGCATTGGCTGTGGTTGGAAAAAATGCCGGTCAGCCCCAACGGCAAGTTGGAACGCAAGGCGTTGCCCAAGGCCGACACCACGGCCAGCAGCAAGGTTTACGTCGCCCCGATCAGCGCCACCGAGCAGGCGCTGGTGGCGATCTGGCGAAGCGTGCTGGGTCGGCCGCAGGTAGGGATCAACGACAACTTCTTCGAGCTGGGCGGCGATTCGATCATCTCGATTCAGGTGGTCAGCCGGGCGCGTCAGGCGGGGATTCATTTCAGCCCCAAAGACTTGTTCCTGCACCAGAACGTGCAAAGCCTCGCGGCGGTGGCGAAGGTCGGCGACAGCGGCTTGCGCATCGACCAGGGAGCGGTCACTGGCGATACGCCGTTGCTGCCATTCCAGCAGTTGTTCTTTGAACGCGACATAGCCGAGCCGCACCACTGGAACCAGTCGGTGCTGCTCAAGTCCGCCAAACCGCTGCACGCCCAACACCTGGAGCGTGCGTTGCAGGCACTGGTCCGCCATCACGACGCGTTGCGCCTGGCCTTCACCCGTCAGGGCGACAACTGGACCGCGCAGCATCGCTCCCTGGCCGAGCAACAGGCGCTCTGGCAACAGTCGCCGCTGCTGTGGACCGCCGAGGTTACCGATGCGGCGGCACTCGAACAGTTGGGCGAACAGGCCCAGCGCAGCCTCGAACTGGCGAACGGTAATCTGCTGCGCGCGGTGTTGGCGAACATGGCCGATGGCAGTCAGCGACTGTTGCTGGTGATCCATCACCTGGTGGTCGACGGCGTGTCCTGGCGCATTCTGCTCGAAGACCTGCAACAGGCCTATGAGCAGTTGCAGGCCGGCGCAGCGCTCAAATTGCCGGCCAAGACCAGCGCCACCCAAACCTGGGCGCGACGCTTGCGACAACACGCCGACAGCCCGGCGATGCAGGCTCAACTGACGTTCTGGCAAGGGCAATTGCAGGGTTCACGCAATGACTTGCCCTGCGATCGACCCCAGGGCGAGTTGCACAATCGCCACGCCTTGCATGTGCACACCCGTCTGGACAAACAGCAAACCCGGCAACTGTTGCAGGAGGCACCGGCGGCCTATCGCACGCAGGTCAATGACCTGCTACTGACGGCGCTGGCGCGGGTGATCGCCGACTGGACGGGCGATGCATCGACCCTGATCCAGCTCGAGGGCCATGGCCGCGAAGCGCTGTTCGACGAACTCGATTTGAGCCGCAGCGTGGGCTGGTTCACCAGTCTGTTCCCGGTCCGGCTGACCCCGGCGAGCACGCCGCAGGACTCGATCAAGACGATCAAAGAACAACTGCGGACGATCCCTGATAAAGGCCTGGGCTTTGGCGCGCTGCGCTACCTGGGCAACGACCGCACTCGCCAGGCGCTGCAAGCCTTGCCCGTGCCGCGCATTACCTTCAACTACCTGGGCCAGTTCGATGCCGGGTTTGGCGACGAGGCGGGTGCATTGTTCACCCCGGCCAGCGAATCGGCGGGCGCGGAGCAAAGTCCGCTGGCGCCGCTGGACAACTGGCTGACCCTCAATGGCCAAGTGTATGGCGGCGAATTGAGTATCGGCTGGACGTTCAGCGGGCAGATGTTCGATCCGTCGACCATCGAGCGATTGGCGCAGGCTTATGCGCGGGAGCTGGGTCTGTTGATCGAACACTGCTGTGAGGCTCGGCATCAGGGGCTGACACCGTCGGACTTCCCGCTGGCCGGGTTGACGCAACGCCAGCTCGATGCGTTGCCCGTGACGCCACGCCAGGTCGAAGACATCTACCCGCTGTCACCGATGCAGCAAGGCATGCTGTTCCACACCCTCTACGAGCAGCAGGCCGGCGATTACATCAATCAGCTGTGCGTCGATGTCGAAGGGTTGCAGGTCGAGCGTTTCCGCGAGGCCTGGCAAGCGGCGCTGGATGCGCACGATGTGCTGCGCAGCCGTTTTGTCTGGGACGGTGAATTGCAGCGGCCACTGCAAGTGATCCACAAGCGCTTGCCGCTGCCGTTCACCTTCCTTGATTGGCGCGGGCAGAACGACCTGCCACAGGCGCTCGAGGCGCTGGCTGATGCGCAACGGCAACAGGGCTTCGACCTGCGTCAGGCGCCCCTGCTGCGCCTGGTGGTGGTACAAGTCGCCGCCGAACGCTTTCAGCTGATTTACACCAGCCACCACATTCTGATGGATGGCTGGAGCAACTCGCAGTTGCTGGGCGAAGTGCTGCAACGCTACAGCGGCCAGGCGCCGGTGATCGCGGCGGGGCGTTACCGGGATTACATCCAGTGGCTGGCGCAACAGGACGTGCAGGTCGCCGAGCACTTCTGGAAAGACCAACTGGCGGACTTCGAAGCGCCGACTCGTCTGGCCGACGCGCTGGTTTACCGTGGCAACCAGGCTGGCCTCGATTCCCAGGGCGAGCATTTCCTGACCCTGGACGCCGCGGTCACCGATGACCTCAACACCTTTGCCCGAAGCCAGAAAGTCACCGTCAACACGCTGGTTCAGGCCGCGTGGCTGCTGTTGTTGCAGCGCTACACCGGGCAGGACACCGTCAGCTTCGGCGCCACCGTGTCTGGCCGTCCGGCGCAGTTGAGTGGGGTCGAGCAGCAGATCGGCTTGTTCATCAACACCTTGCCGGTCATCGCCAGCCCCCGCGCCGAACAACCGTTGGCGCAGTGGTTGCAGCAGGTGCAGGCACAGAATCTGTTGCTGCGTGAGCAAGAACATACGCCGCTGTTCGACATTCAGCGCTGGGCCGGGCAGGGCGGTGAAGCCCTGTTCGATAACATCCTGGTGTTCGAGAACTACCCGATTTCTCAGGCGCTGGAGAAAGGCGCGCCGCAAGACCTGCGTTTCGGCGAGGTGGCCAGGCATGAGCAAACCAACTACCCGTTGACCCTGGCGGTGAGCCTGGACAGCCGGTTGTCTGTGCATTTCAGCTATCAGCACCGCCGTTTTGCCACGGCCACCGTGGCGACACTGGCCGCGCAGTTGCGGCACCTGTTGATCCAGATGAGCGCCAGCGCCGAGCGTTGTCTCGGCGAGTTGGAGTTGCTGGACCAAGCGGAACAGCAACAGCTACTGCGCGACTGGAATCACAACGAAGTCAGTGGCGTCGAGGAACTGTGCATTCACCAGATGATCGAGCGTCAGGTCGCCGAGCAGCCGCACGCGTTGGCCGTGACCTTCGGCAATCGGCAGCTGACGTATGCCGACATCGACGCGCGGGCCAATCGCCTGGCGCACAAGCTGATCGAGTGTGGTGTCGGCCCGGAAGTCCGCGTTGGCGTGGCGATGCAGCGTTCCGACCATTTGCTGGTGGCGCTGCTCGCGGTGCTCAAGGCCGGTGGCGCCTATGTGCCGCTGGACCCGGATTATCCGGCCGATCGCCTGGCCTACATGCTTGAAGACAGCCGTGCCCTGGTGCTGCTGACCGAACAGGCTGTCGCGGCAACATTGACCGTGACGGCGGGCAGCCAAGTGCTGCTGATGGACGCCGCCGAGCCGTGGCTGGCCGCTTACCCGAGCAACGCGCCGGTGACTGCGGTGACCCCGGACAACCTGGCTTACGTGATCTACACCTCCGGTTCCACCGGCAAGCCCAAAGGCGTGGCCATCACCCACCGCAATGTGTTGGCGCTGATGGATTGGTCGCGGTTGGTGTACAGCCGCGACGACATTCAAGGGGTGTTGGCCTCAACGTCGGTGTGCTTTGACCTGTCGGTGTGGGAGCTGTTTGTGACCCTGGCCAACGGTGGCTCGCTGATCATCGCCCGCAATGCGCTGGAACTGCCGCACTTGCCGGCGCGGGAGCAGGTGCGGCTGATCAACAGCGTACCGTCGGCCATTGCCGCGTTGCTGGATGCCGGGCAGATTCCGCCGAGCGTGCGCATCATCAACCTGGCCGGTGAGCCATTGAAGCAGCGCCTGGTGGAGACGTTGTACCAACAGGCGCACATTGAGCATGTCTACGACCTGTATGGCCCGTCGGAAGACACCACCTATTCCACCTGGAGTCGCCGCGAAGCCGGCGGCACGGCGAACATCGGCCGGCCGCTCAACGGCACCGCCAGCTATTTGCTGGGGGCCGATCTGCAACCGGCGCCGCTGGGCGCATCGGCCGAGCTGTACCTGGCCGGTGCCGGCATCACCCGCGGTTACCTGGGGCGTCCGGCGATGACCGCCGAGAAGTTTGTGCCGAACCCGTTTGCCGGCAATGGCGAACGCATGTACCGCACCGGTGACCTGACCCGTTATCAGGCCGACGGCACGTTGCAATACGTCGGGCGTATCGACCATCAGGTGAAAGTGCGTGGCTTCCGCATCGAGCTGGGGGAAATCGAAGCCCGCCTGCTGCAGGCGCCAAACGTGCGACAGGCGCTGGTGGTGGCGCATTCGGGCGCGTTGGGTCAGCAGTTGGTTGCCTACGTGGTGTTCGACGACCCGGCGCTGGCGCTTGGCGCTGCCTCGACGTTGGCCGTACTACGCGAACAACTCAAGGCGCATATCAAGGAAAGCCTGCCGGATTACATGGTGCCGGCGCATGTGCTGTTCCTCGAAAGCCTGCCACTGACACCCAATGGCAAAATCGATCGCAAGGCGTTGCCGAGCATTGATGCCAGCGCATCGTCGCGGGACTTTGTCGCCCCGGTCGGCGAACTCGAAGAGCAGATTGCGACGGTCTGGCAGAACGTGCTGGAGCTCGACCGGGTCGGTCGCGAGGATCACTTCTTCGAGTTGGGCGGGCACTCGTTGCTGGCGACTCAGGCGGTTTCGCGGCTGCGCAAATTCACGGCCGGTGCTTTGAACTTGCGTGACCTGTTCAACCATCCGCGCCTCAAGGATCTGGCGACCTGGATGCGTCAGCAGCAGGACGCGCCTACGACGGGTGCAGGTGCTGGTTCCGTGGCACTCAAGGCCCACGGCATCAAGCAACGTGCGCCGCTGTCGCTGGTGCAGCGCCGCTTGTGGATCGCCGAGCAACTGTCCGGCGGCTCCTCCGCCTACGGCATGCCGATGGCGTTGCGCCTGCGCGGCGAGCTGTCGGTCGAGCGCCTGTTGGGCAGCTTCGCCGAAGTGGTGCGCCGCCATGAAGTGCTGCGCACTGCGTATATCCAGGACGATGAGGGCGATCCGATTGCGCTGATCGCCGAACAGGTCGAGCTGGATTTCCCGGTGATCGACCTGTCCGGGCTGTCGCGCAGTGCTCAGGAAGAGCAGGTGGCGCAAGCGACGCTGGACAACGCACGCACACCGATCGGTCTGGAACAGGCGCCACTGTTGCGCGGGCGGATCCTGCACCTGGGGCCGACCGAGCATGTGTTGCTGTATGCCATGCACCACATCATTTCCGACGGTTGGTCGATGGGGGTTTTGATCAACGAACTGGTGCAGATTTACCACCGTGCCGAGCACGGCGACCTGACGCCACTGCCGGCGCTGGAGGTGCACTATTCCGACTTCGCGTTGTGGCAACAGGCGCTCGAGGAACAAGGGATCCTGGGGCAACAGGCCGCGTACTGGAAAGACCGGCTCGCCGGTTACAGCGGGCAAGTGACACTGCCATTGGATAACCCGCGCGGCCTGACGCCGTCCTATGCGGGCGACGCGGTGCGGTTCCAACTCACCAGCGCTCTATCCAGCGCTTTGCGCAAGCTGTCGATGGAGGCGGGCGTCACCTTGTACAGCACGCTGCTGGCATCGTTCCAGGTGCTGCTGCATCAGGTCAGCGGTGGCGCTGATGTGCTGGTCGGCGCTGACGTCGCGGGCCGTGAGCAGCCGGAGCTTGAACGGCTGATCGGCTTCTTCGTCAACATCCTGCCGTTGCGTTCGCGGTTCGCGGCCGGCGTGGCGTTCTCGAACTTCCTCGCGCAGACCCAGGAAACCCTGCTCAGCGCCCTGGAACATCAGGACTTGCCGTTCGACATGATCGTCGACGCCTCGGGCGTGCCGCGACACAAGGGCATGAACCCGCTGGTGCAGGTGTTGTTCGTGATGAACAACCTGCCGGGCCGCACCCAGGCCATGGGTGGTTTGAGTGTGGAAGCGCTGCCGGCGCTGGAGACCCATTCTAAATTCGACATGGCGTTGTTCGTTGACGATGAAGAAGGGCAATTGCTGGGTACTTGGCAATTCGCCACAAGCTTGTTCGGACACGAGCGCATTCAGTTCCTGGTCAAGGCCTGGATAGCCCTGTTGGAACAGATCGTCGCTGATCAGGACATTCAATTGGGAGCTATCAGCATGCCAGTCGACAACCGCGCGGTGGCCGCCATGCCCGCCGCCGCCCCGGGACCCAAGGCCGACAAACTCGGCAAGTTCCTCAAGCGTTCCGCAACGCCAGCCGCCAAAGCCCGGCCAACGCCGGTACGTGAATCGCTGCTGGTTGCACCGCAGCGGTTTCCGTTGCTGCTGGAGCCGAACGAGCCGCACCTGGACGTGATCCAGTGGATCAAGCACAACCGGCCACTGATCGAACAGAAACTGGCCGAGCACGCCGGCATTCTGTTCCGTGGTTTCGAATTGGACGGCATTCAGGGCTTTGAAGCCTTTGCCGAAGCGATCCAACCGGGGCTCTACGGCCAATACGGCGACCTGCCGAAGAAGGAGGGCGGCAAGAACACCTACCGCTCCACGCCGTACCCGGAACGCAAGATGATCCTGTTCCACAACGAGAGTTCGCATCAGGACCGCTGGCCGCGCAAGCAGATGTTCTATTGCGAGCAGGCGGCGCCCGTGGGCGGTGCGACCCCGGTGGTCGATTGCCGATTGATGTACGAAAAACTGCCGGCGGACCTGCGTGAGAAGTTCGAAGACAAGGGCTTGCTCTACGTGCGCACGTTCACCGACAAGCTCGACGTGTCCTGGCAGCATTTCTTCAAGACTGAAGATCGCGCCGAGGTCGAGGCCCGTTGCCGGGCCGGGGGTATCGAATGGCGCTGGCTCGACAACGATGAGTTGCAGACCCGTACGCCGGGGCCGGCGATCATCCGTCACCCGGTCACTGGCGAGAAGTCGTTCTTCAATCAGGTGCAACTGCACCACATCTATTGGCTGGAGCCGGATGTGCGTGAAGACCTGCTGTCGATGTTCGGTCTGGAACGCATGCCGCGGCACGTCTATTACGGCGATAGTTCGCCGATCGAAGACGAGGTGATGCAGCGCATCGGAGAGTTGTACGAAGCCTGCGCGGTGCGTTTCGACTGGCAAAAAGGTGA
Organism: Pseudomonas sp. GGS8; assembly: GCF_024168645.1. Lineage (NCBI taxonomy): Bacteria > Pseudomonadati > Pseudomonadota > Gammaproteobacteria > Pseudomonadales > Pseudomonadaceae > Pseudomonas > Pseudomonas sp. GGS8. Next base: position 4,060,192 of record NZ_JALJWF010000001.1, read on the forward strand.
TGCGATCCTGCTGGACAACATGCTCGTGGCTCACGCCCGTGACCCGTTCGAAGGCCCGCGCAAAATCGTCGTGGCCATGGGCGATATGTTCGACCGCAGCGCCCTGGAAAGCGCAATGAACACCGAGGAAACCGGAGCATGAACGAGGTATCGATGGACGCGCAGGACCAGGGTTACGCCTTGACCCCCGAACAGCAAGGGTTGCTCGAGCAACTGCCCAAGGCTCCGGCCTGCAGTGATGCGCTGCATTGGCTGGAAGTGGACATTGCCGGTGTGCTTGACCCGCAACGTCTGCAAGCGGCACTGGATGCGCTGTTGGCCCGGCAACCGATGCTGGTGCCACGCTTGGCCAAGGCGCCGGGTTTTCATGGCCTGCGCCAGTTCGCCGGGGGCGCCGAACGCTTCCCGTTGACGGTGCAGGCACGCCAGGCAACGGCGGCCGAGATTGAGGCTCAAGTCGCCGAATGGGCGGCGCGCTCGTTTGTCGCCGGTGAGTCGGAGAACGTTCAGGCGATGCTCTATCGCCTGGCGGACCGTCACTGGAAACTGCTGCTGGGCGTTGCCCGGCACTGCGTCGATGACAGCGGCTTGCGGCTGATTTATCAGCAACTGTTGCGGGCATATGAGCAGGGGCCGGTCGATGACGAGACCGGGGAATTCAGCCAGTACCTGGAATGGCGCAGCGAAGTGGTGCTCGATGAGGATGCGGCCAGTGCGCGGACTTACTGGCAACAGCACCTGCACGGCGCGGAGGTCGACCTGTCCACCCCATGGCTGGGCTACCGGGTTGCAACCGCTGAAGCCTGCACGTCGACAGCGCGGTTGACCACCACGCTTGAACCCGCGCTGCACAACGCGCTGCAGCAGTTGGGAGGCGCGCTGGAACAACCGCTGAAGGTGGTGATGCAAGCCGCCTGGTGGCTGCTGTTGGCGCGTCTGGGTGGCAATGAACAGATGCTGGTTGGCGTGCGGCACGACAGTCGCGACGATTACGAATATTTCGCCGACGCCGTGGGGGTTTTCGAGAAAACCCTGCCGCTGCACCTGTCGCTGGCGACGAGCCCCTCGTTCAGCGCCTGGGTCAGCCAACTGGCGGCGCGCCTGGATGAGCACCGTGCCTGGCAGGAATACTGGTCGCCGGAACTTGCACCCACAGCGGCCAGACCGGCCTATGGTTTCGCGGTCTGGCAGGCACCGCAGCCGGAGACTTCAAGCGCACTACGGTGGACACCCGTGCAGCGTCCAGCGGCTCGGCAAGCTCAATGTGAATTGCTGCTGCAGCTCGAATCGGGCGAGTCGGGCAACCTGCATCTTCATTACGCCGCGCCGCGCTACTCGACTCAAGCGGTCGAAGGTTTGATGGTGCAGTTCAGCGTATTGCTGGCGAGCATCGTCGCCAATCCTCAGGCCGAGCCGGGCCAACTGGCGTTGCTGGGCACCGCCGAGCAACAGCGCTTGCTGGCAATCAACCCGCCACTGCGGCCACTGGCTGATGGCCGATACCTGCCACAGCGCATTGCCGATTGGGCGCATGCCACCCCGGACACCGTTGCGCTGACCGACGCGCAGCAACAGCTGAGTTACGGGCAATTGCAGGCGAATGTCGAGGTGTTGGCCAAGGCCTTGAAAGCCCAAGGCCTGGCCCGTGGATCGATCGTCGCGTTGGCGTTGCCGCGCTCGGCGGATCTGGTGGTGGCGATGCTGGCGGCCTGGCGTGTCGGTGCCGCGTATCTGCCACTGGACCCACAATGGCCGGTGGCGCGTCAGGTGATGATGCTGGAACAGGCGGGCGCCGATTGGCTGCTGGTGGATGCCGCGCAAATCGATCAATGGCACGGTCATGCGCTGAGCGTCTGCACACTGAACCAATTGCTTCAATCGGCGGACCTTTCGGTTCCGGCCATCGAACTCGATACGCAGGGCAGCGATGCGGCCTATGTGCTGTTCACCTCGGGCTCCACCGGCGTGCCCAAAGGCGTGGTGATCGAGCATCGACAATTGCTCAATTACACCGCCCATGCCAGTCAGGCCCTGGGGCTGGATCAATGCAAACACGTCGGCTTCACCTCCAGCGTGGCGGCGGACCTGGGCAACACCGCGTTGTTTGGCGCCTTGTTCAACGGTGCGACGCTGCATGTGGCCAGTGACGAGCAGATGCAGGACGGTCGGTTGTTCGCCGACTACCTGAAACAACAGGAGATCGATTGCCTGAAAATCGTTCCGTCGCACCTCGCGGCATTGCTCGACAGCGACAGCCCGCCAGTGCTGTCCACGCTAATTCTCGGTGGCGAACCGATTGCCCCGGCGCTGCTTGAGCGTATTGCCCGGTTACGCCGCGATTGCCGGGTGTTCAATCACTACGGCCCGACGGAGGCGACGGTGGGTGTGTTGATTCATCCGCTGGTGTTGGACGGCGGAATTCAAGCAACTGCCGCCCTCAGTCAGGTGCTGGGGAACAATCAGGTGTACGTCCTCGACGATCGCCTGCAACTGGCCCCGGTCGGGGTGTTGGGCGAGTTATACCTGGGCGGCGCGCAATTATGCCGTGGCTACGTCAATGCCGAGGCCGACGCGCAGGTGTTCATTCAGAGCCCATTCAACCCTCAGGAGCGCCTGTATCGCACCGGAGACTTGGCGCGCTATCGCCCGGACCTGGCGATCCAGCTGCACGGCCGGCGCGATCAGCAAATCAAGGTGCGTGGGTTCCGTATCGAACTGGCGGAGATCGAGGCCCAATTGCTGAGCCTGCCTCAGGTGGCTGAAGCCCTGGTGTTGCCAGGGGCGACGGCCGAGCAGGGGATGCAAGCCTTCGTCGTGCCTCATCAGCCCCCTTCGCCGGCCTTGCTTGAGACGGTTCGCAGCGAGTTGGCCCAGCGCCTGCCCGCGGTGATGTTGCCGCAGCAGGTGCAGTTCATCGAGGGTTTTCCGCGGCTGGCCAATGGCAAAATCGACCGCAAGGCTTTGCAACAACTCAGCGCAAGCCTGGCTGACGACGACGGTCAGGCGCCCCGCGATGCGCTCGAACAATTGCTCGCGGCTCGCATGGCGCAGTTGCTGGGCGTTGAGCGCCTGGGCATTGATCGGGACTTCTTCGCTGCCGGCGGCCATTCGCTGTTGGTGATCAAACTGGTGGCCGGTATTCGCAAGTTGTTGCAGTGCGAAATCCATCCCGGTGTGGTGTTTGATCATCCGACGGTGGCGGCTCTGGCAGTGGCATTGCGCTCGCGCGAAAGCAGCCCCGGTCAACTGGAAAAACTGGCCCGGACGCGGTTGCGCCTGGACAGCATGAGCCCGGAAGAAAAAGCCTTGTTGACGGAAAAAGCCCGGCAACTGCACAACGCCAAAGCGGCACAGAACCACTGAGAACCGCGGAAACAGAAAGGCCGACGCCCAAAGCGTCGGCCTTTTTTTTAGCAGTGTCGTTAATGATAAATAAACTCATTCCGGTTTCTGCGCGGTGCTACGTCTTACTAAGGTATGCAGACAATTCGGGTCGGGCAGGGTAGCCCCAAGGTTCGGGTTTGTAGGGCAGAACACGATTTTGCCGTTGTCCAGACAGATGACCTGCGCCCGGGGAGGGGCCGGGTCGATCGCCAACTGGCGTGCTGCCCCTGAGGTGGTCGACAGAGCGGTTTACGTGTCCGGGCAGCGTCGGGCACTCGGTGGCCCATCGGTCTTATCCATTTCAACGAATAATAGAGAGCACGATGTCAGCAATTCATGAGTTGAAACCTCTGTTCAAGGCTTTGGTCGTTTCCCGAACGCTTCGCTCGCGTCACTCGCTGGCCAGTCTGGGCATGGTCTGCCTGATGCCGCTCAGCGCGCAGGTCTACGCCGAAGAGATCGCCGTCAACATTGCCGAGCAGCCCTTGCCGCAGGCATTGCAAGCATTTGGCGAGCAAACCAACCGGCAGGTGATCTACAACGCCGCCGACATGGCCGACCTGCGCAGCCACCGCGTCAGCGGCAAACTGAGCGCCGAAGCGGCCATTGCCGAATTGCTCCAGGGCACCGGCGTGCGCTACAGCTTTGAAGGCAACACGCTGATGCTGGTGCGCGGCAGTTCGACCAATGGGCTCGAACTGGGCGCCACCACCATCAACGCGCAACAGGTGGGCGCGACCACCGAAGGCTCGAATTCCTACACCTCGAATGCCGTGACCATCGGCAAGGGCACTCACACCCTCAAGGAAATTCCGCAGTCGGTCACGGTGATGACCCGCAAGCAAATGGACGACCAGGACCTTGTCGATCTCAAGGACGCGGCCAACAAGACCACCGGCCTGGTCGGCGCGCAAGGCGTCGGCAAAGGCTTGATCCTGAGCTCGCGCGGTTTCCAGATCGATGACTGGCAATACGACGGCGTGCCGATCCCGCGCAACACCTATGCGCTGGGCAACTGGGCCACGCAGGACCTGATCTTCTTCGATCGCATGGAAGTGCTGCGTGGCGCGTCAGGTTTGCTTCAAGGCACCGGCAGCCCCGGCGGCGCCGTCAATCTGGTGCGCAAACGTGGCCAGAATGCACCGACCGTGACCCTCACCGGCAAGGCCGGCTCCTGGGATCACTACGGTCTGCAACTGGATGCCGGCGGGCCGCTGAACCAGACCGGCACCGTGCGTGGACGCTTCGTTGCCGACCAGGATGACAGCCATTCGTTCGTCGATTCCGAATGGAGCAAGACCACTTCGCTGTACGGTGCGCTGGACTTCGATTTAAGCGAAGACACTACCCTGGGCGTGGCGGTCAGCCAGTCTGATGGCGAGTCGCGACCGATGGTCCGCGGCCTGCCGCGCTACGCTGACGGCAAACCCGTCGACGTCTCGCGCAGTACGTACACCGGTGCGAAGTGGAACCATTCGGACATCGATGTCACCACCGTCTACACCGACCTGGAACACCGTTTCAACGACGACTGGGCCTTCAAGGTCGGCGCCGTGCGCATGACTGAAACCAACAAGGCGAAGAACCAGCGGGTACAAGCCGCAGGCGACGGCCTGAATGCCGATGGCAGCGGCATTCAGTACGCTGATTTCGTCACGGACTTCGACTCCACCAAGCTCGGTCTGGACATGAACCTCACCGGCAAATTCGAAGCCCTGTCCATGGAGCAGGAAATCATGGTCGGCGGCAACTACTCCAAGCTGACCACGGACGACCGTTACGCTCGAACCTTCAATAACACCTCCGACAGCATTTTCGATATCGATCACGACCGTCCCGACATCAGCTATGAGGGTTTGATCGATTCCGGTGGCCGTGGGGTTCCGAGCAAATACGACATCCGCCAGAAAGGTTTGTACGGCAGCTGGCGGGTCAAGCCGATCGAGCGATTGACCCTGGTGCTCGGCTCCCGGGTCAGCTGGTACGACTACAGCTACAAATCGTCGACCGAAACCTCGTCGGGTATTACCGTCGACCCTGAAAGCACCTCCACCGAAACCGGGGAAGTCACACCCTATGCCGGCATCGTCTATGACCTGAGCCGCGAGTGGGCGGTCTACGCCAGCTACACCGACGTGTACCAGCCGCAAACCGCCCGAACCGAGGGTGGCACGGTGCTCAAGCCGGTGATCGGCACCAACTATGAAGTGGGTCTCAAGGGTGAGCTGATGGACGGTCGGGTCAACACGTCCCTGGCGGTGTTCCGTTATGACCAGGAGAACCGTGCCGTTCTCGATATGCAGTCAGCGCAAGTCTGCGACGGTTGGTACTGCTCGAAGGCCTCGGGGAAAGTGCGCAGCCAGGGGATCGACGCCGAAATCAGCGGCGAAGTGCTTGACGGTCTGCAACTGTTTGCCGGTTACACCTACAACACCACCAAGTACCTCAACGACCCGACCAACGAAGGCAAAGTCTTCAGCTGGTGGACGCCCAAACATATGCTGCGCGTTTGGGGCAACTACCAGTTCAGCGGTGACTGGAACCGTGTCAGCACCGGTCTGGGCTTCACCACCCAAAGCCATACGCTGGGTTACGACCACGTCGTCAACGTACCGGGTTACACCGTGTGGAATGCCCGTGTCGGCTACCAGCTCACACCGGAGATCGGCCTGGCCGTGAATGCCAACAACCTGTTTGACAAGACCTACTTCACCGCCGGCTACAACCAGCTCGATGGCAACAACAACTACGGTGATCCGCGCAACGTGATGTTCAGCGTGAAATACACTCCGCAGTTCTGATCCACGCTCCCGCTGGTATGAACCCGGCCCATGTCCCTTTGAGGGACATGGGCCAACCCCCTCTGCAGGAGCGAGCATGCTCCGCCATCCATTTTCCCCCCGCCAACACTCAACCGTTTAAGGTTTAACGACGCGTGTTTATAGACACTCAGTGTTACGTCATAAGCGGCTACAACACCTTGCGTCGTTACCTACGCGTGCGCCAGAATCCGCCGGCTTGTGCGGCTGTGGGGTGGGCTATATCGTTTCTTGGTCACTGAAAAACAGTGATCGGGTTTGGTAGCCCGTTTGTAGTAGCCGTATGGCAACACCTTATGCAGCCCCTGTTTAGGGACTCGCTTTTATGGTGGTCATGCGTGGGGCTCCTTCGTGAGCGCCGGGTTCCTACTACAACCGGTCTACCAACCCGCGTATGGCCGCCACCCCTCGTTTGGTAGCGAAGGTGACGGCTCCTTAAAATTTGTAGTAGGAGTTTCATCCATGTTCAAAGTCACACCCAACCCCCCGGATACCAATCCAGTACCTTACGACGTCTCTCTTGATCTTGACCCCAAGAAACTGAAAGAGGCGGCCGACCGCGCACTCAACTTCTACCTCAACCCAGGGGCGACGAAAACGCAGATACCGCCCCGCAGACCCAACACCATCTTCACCATCGACGCAGCGGTGGATGACGAAACGTTGCTGGTCGACGCCTGGGAATCGTTGACCTCAGCCCGCGAGATGGTCAACGACCTCGCCGAGCTGGCGGACGGCTCGCGACGCTATACGATGCTGGTGCTGCAACGGGTGATCCTGATGGGTGAGTTAGCGGTCAAACGCGTACTGGATAACCACAAGCCTGGGTAGTCGCCAGGCGGATAGTGAGGGCGCTTGCGCCCTCGCTATTTAGCGGCAGTCAACAAGCACAAACAAAAACGCAGAAGCCATGGCTTCTGCTTTTTTTTTTGCCGTCGCCCGGTCAGCTACATGACTCGCCCTGGCAGCCGAGGAACACTTCGGTAAACGACTCCAGTAGCGACTCGGCGTAGATCATGCTGCGGTGCGGCAGCGGTGAGTGGATCGAGGTGTGCAATTGGCCTGTCACGTTGTGGGCCCTGAGCAGTTGTTCCGAATGCAGCACTTGCTCCAGGGTTTTATGCGACAGCGACCACCAGCAACTGGCCTGGACCTTGAGCAGCGGCAGCGAGAAGGCATTGAACGCGTGCACCAGGCGATCGTGAATCGCATAGGCCTGGGCGTTCATGATTTCCTGCTTGATGCCTTCCAGGGTCGCGATCATCTCTTGCTCGCCGGTGGCCGTCTGTTCACTGGCCCAGCGATAGAAACCCTTGAGGTCGGTCGTCGGGTTTTGCGCCATGAAGGCGGCGGCCGCTTCTTCCAGATGCGCGAACATCAGGCTGAAGACTTCGAGGGCCGCCCGCAGTTCGTTTTGCGCACTGAGGTGGTTCGGGTCGTCTTCTTCCAGGGGCTTGCGCGGCAGATCCGCGGGCAGCTCATGGTCGGGCAATGTAGTGTCGACGAGGCCGAGGAAGGTCACTGCCTTGCCCTGGCGTTCCAGGTGGGCGGCGACGTCCATGGCGATCGCGCCACCCAATGACCAGCCCATCAATCGATAGGGGCCGTGGGGCTGTTTCTCGACGATCTGTGCGCTGTAGTCGGCAATCATCTCGGCCCAGCTCTGGGCGTTCGAGTCTTTATCGGCGAAGCCCTTGTGCATCACGCCGAAGGTGCGGGCATGGGCGCCGAGTTTCTTTGCCAGCGGCTGATAACAGAACACGATACCGCCGCTGGGGTGCAGGCAGAACAGCGGCGGTGCCGACGCGGTCGAGGCATTGAGTTCGACCACGCATTGCACATTCTGCTGATGCTCCAGAGCGATGAATCTGGCCAGTGCCCGGACGTTGGGGTGAGCCAGCATCTGTTGCAGCGCCAGTTTGATGCCCAGGCGTGCGTTGAGGGTCGAGATGAATTGAATGGCCAGAATCGAGTGGCCACCGAGTTCGAAAAAGTTGTCGTCCAGGCCGACACGCTCGACCTGCAACGCTTCTTGCCAGAGTTCGGCGAGCGCCTTTTCCAGGGGCGTTTCCGGAGCAATGAAGGGCCGCTGTGTCTGGCTGAAGTCGGGCTGCGGCAGGGCCTTGCGGTCGAGCTTGCCGTTGGGGCTCAACGGCAGGGCGGCCAGTACCAGCAGATGGCTGGGCACCATGTAGTCCGGCAGATTGGCCTTGAGCTCAGCCTTGAGGGTTTCGCGCAGGTCGAGTTGCTGCTGCTCGCTCAGCGAGTCGCTTTGGGCCACGACATAGCCGACCAACTGCAAACCCACCGCGCCTTCCCGGGCAACCACCAAGGCCTCGCGGACCTGCGGCGATTGCAGCAGGCAAGACTCGATTTCCCCGAGTTCGATGCGGAAGCCGCGAATCTTCACCTGGTGATCCAGCCGGCCGGCATACTCGATCACGCCATCGGCGCGGTAGCGTGCCAGATCGCCGGTGCGATAGAGACGGCCGCCGCCCTGAACATCAAACGGGTCGGGGATGAAGCGTTCGGCCGTGAGTTCAGGTCGCTTGAAGTAGCCGCGTGCGAGCAGGTCGCCGGCAATCATCAGCTCACCGACGACGCCCACCGGCACCGGCTGGCCGCCGGCATCGAGCAGGTAAATCGCCCGTCCGGCCAGAGGCTGGCCGATCGGCATGCTTTTGGGCAGGGCGATATGCCCCGTCACGTAGTCGCTGCAATCGAGCACCGTGGCGCTGACCGTCGTTTCCGTCGGCCCGTAGGTGTTCAGCAGTCGCACGTGCCCGAGGCCGGCCTTGCCCCAGGCTGCCACGCCTTCCGGTGGCATGGCTTCGCCACCGACGATCACTTGCCGCAATGCACCGTAGTCGCGCTGACCGGCTGCGGCGAAGTCCTTGGCCAGCATGTTCCAGTAGGTGGTGGTCAGGTCGCTGACGGTGAACTGTTTGTCGAGCAGTTCGCGGTACCAGGTTTCACTGTCCCAGATATCCGGCCCGCGCAGCACCACCGAGGCGCCGCAGATCAACGCCGGGTAAAGCTGTTCGACAAAGGCATCGAAGTTGAACGTGGCGAATTGCAAAGACCGGTCCTGTGCGCTCAGGCCGAGAAACTCCAGCGCCGCCTGGGTGTGACGGGTCAATGCTGCCTGGGTGATGCCGACCCCTTTGGGGCGACCGGTGGAACCAGAGGTAAACATCACATAAGCGAGGTTTTTGCCGGTGGTGCGGCAGGGCGGGTTAAGTGCGGGCAGCGTCCCCCGGGCATCGATGTCGTCGACGCACAGTCGCTGGACGCCAGGCATCGATGGCAGCCGATCAAGCAGCGAGCGCTGGCTCAGCAACACGCTCAGGCCACTGTCTTCCATCATCCAGGCCAGGCGTTCCTGCGGGTAATCGGGGTCCAGCGGTACATAGGCGCCGCCAGCCTTGAGCACCGCCAGCAGGCTGATGATCATCTGCGCCGAACGCTCCACGGCGATACCCACCAGCACTTCGGGGCCGACTCCGCAGTCAATCAGGGTGTGGGCCAAGCCGTTGGCCGCATGGTTGAGCTGCGCATAACTGAGTTCAAGGTCGTTGAAGATCAGGGCCACCGAGTCGGGGGTTGCCAGCGCCTGGCGTTCGAACAATTGATGCACGCCGTCCTCAGGCATGGCCGAGGCGGGCGGATTCCACTGCTGCAACTGAACCTGACGTTCGTCGCGCGTCAGCAGCGGCAATTCGCCGAGCGCACGCAGCGGATCCTCGGTGAGTGCCTGGAGCAGGTTCATCCAGTGCCGGGCCAGGCGTTCGAGGGTGGCGGGGGCGTAGAGGTCCCGGCTGTATTCGAGACTCGCGTGGATGCCATCGAGCGAATAGCCGACGTCCAGGGATAGATCGAATTTGGCCTGGCTGGCACCCGCGCCGAGGAACTCCAGCGCCAGCCCGTCCAGATCGATCCGCTCCGGTTGCCCGGCTTCGGTGCGCCAGTTGAACAGCACCTGGAACAGCGGATTGGCGTGTTCGCTGGCGTGCAATTGCAACGCGTCGAAACTCAACTCCAGCGGGTAATCGCCATGGTCCAGCGCCGCCAGCGATTCGCGCCGCAGCCGCTGGAGAAAGTCTGTGCAGGACTGCAGTGGATCAATGCGCGCCCGGTACACTTGGGAACTGACGAAAAAGCCGACAAGGTCCTGGGTTTCGCTGCGATTGCGGGTGGCGTTGGGTACGCCGACGGTAAAGTCGTGTTGGCCACTGTAGCGGCTCAATAACAATTGCCAGGCCCCGAGGGCGACGACGAAAGGCGTCAGTCTCTGCTGCTGGCAGAAGCGGTTCAGGGCTTGCGCGAGGGGCGCGGGCACACTGAAGTCATACTGCCCGGCAAGGTGGCTGTGCTGGGCATTTCGTGGGAAGTCCACCGGCAGATCGAGGGCCGGCAACGCTTGCCCCAGATAGTCTTGCCAGTATTCGGCGCTGTTCGCGCAGGCTGCGCTGTGCAGGTATTCGCCACGCTGCCAGGCGGCATAGTCGGCGTACTGAATGGCCGGGCGGGGCAAGGGTGATGGGTCGCCGCTGCCGGCCTGGGCGAAGGCCCGTGTCAGGTCTTGCATCAGAATGGCGTTGGACCAGGCATCGGAGACGATGTGGTGCATGTTCATCAGCAACAGATGCTCGTCGGTCGCAATCTGCAGCAGTGTCGCCCGCATCAGCGGCGCCTGACGCAGATCGAACGGCGTGCCGGCCTGGGCCTCGATACGCAATGCAATCCGGCTGGCGCGGGCCTCGTCCGACAGACCCGACAGGTCTTCGTGACCGAGCACCAGCGTTGCCTGCGCAGCGACCACCTGCATCGCGGTGCCATCGATTTCGACGAAGGCACTGCGCAAAATATCGTGACGCTCAAGCACCTTGTTAAGGGCTGTTTCCAGCCGCTGCGGCGCCAGGGGGCCGGTGATGCGCATGACACGGGGCAGGTTGTAAGCGGCGTTGTCCGGTGACAGTTGCTGGAGAAACCATAACCGCTGCTGGGCGAAAGACAGGGGCGCCGGGATCTGGTTGGCGCGGGCGGTTATGCCTTGGGGTTGATCACCGGCGTCTGCCAGCAGCAGCGCCAGTACATCATCATCGATCAAGTCGTTCATCGGGGCTCTCGTGGTCGGCGTTGGATCGGTCAGGCAGTCGTCAACGGTTTCTTTTGTGCGACGAGCTTGCCGCCTTCCATCCGCACCAATTGGTCGGCGACATCGAAGTAACGGTCGTCGTGGGAAATGACGATGATGGTCTTGCCCAGGTATTTGAGTTCCGGCAACAGCTCGGTGTAGAAGATGCGCCGGAAGGCCGGGTCCTGGTCGGCCGCCCACTCGTCGAACACCAGCACCGGGCGTTCTTCCAGCCAGGCATTGAGCAGGGCCAGACGCTTGCGCTGGCCGGTGGACAAATCCGTGGTGCTGAAGGCACCATCCTGAATGCTGACCTTGTGCGCGATCTCCAGGCGTTCGAGGTAACGGTTGGCGTCTTCCGGCACCTGTTGGTCCCCTTGCACCAATTCATCGAACAAGTAGTAGTCGGCGAAAATAGTGGTGAACAACTGGCGGTAGTCGTCGCGTCCCTTGGCATCGACGACCTTGCCATCGACGCACACTTCACCGCGCTGCGGTGCGTAGAGCCCCAGCAGCAGTTTGATCAGGGTGGTTTTGCCACCGCCGTTTTCGCCGACGATGAACACGATTTCACCTTGGGCAATCGTCAGGTTGACCGGGCCGAGTTCGAACGCGGCGCTGCCTTTGACGGCCGGGAAGGCATAGTGCACGTCGTTCATTTGCAACTGCTGCACCGTGGCCTTTTTCTCGGAACCGGTGTCGCGCAGCAACAGGTGAGGTTCCGGTGAGGAGAATTGCTCTGCCAGTTCGGCAATTCGCTTGAAGGCGATGTTGGCGCGGCTGACCACCGGCAGGTTGATGATCAGGTATTCCAGCGGACCTTTCATATACAGCAACACGAGCACGAAACCGCTGAGCACTGCTTTGTCGGTGCCCAGCCAGAACGATTGCAGGGCCAGTGCCAGGCCGATGACCACGAAGAACAGCATCGAACCGAAGGTTTTGGCCACCACGAATGTGTTGATCGAACGGATGTGGGTATCGCAGATATAGTCGGCGGTGCCTTCAATGCGCTGGCTGAACATGCGTTGGCGACGCGGACGATGAATGCGCAGTTCCTTGGCGCCGGCGGCAATCGCGTTGTAGTGCTTTTGCAGATCGTCTTCAGCTTCGCGCGCAGCTTCGAAGCCCTTGATGCCCTTGGCCCTGGCCACATACTGCACCACGGTGCCGATCACCAGCGCCACCAGCAACAGGGCAAACATCGGCAACGACAGATAAGCCAGGTAGCTCAGGCAGCCCAGGGTCACGGTGAAGGCAATCGCCAACGGCGCGAAGGAAAAGGCGAAGCTGCTGACGGTGTCGACATCGTGGGTCAGGACCGGAATGAGCCGATGACTGCGGTACCGCTCGATCTGTTCGATCGGGGCCAACAGGACTTTCTCGCCTAGGGATTTACGCAGCCCGGCAATGATGCGCTGGCCGACATGATTGGTGCCGATGTCCGACAGAATCGACGTCACCAGGGCCAGCACGCACAGGCCGACAAACGTCACCAGCACACGGGGGGTGGGACTGCCTTCGGCGTTCAGGGCGTCGTTGATGGTGGCTAGCAGCGCGGTGATGCTGAGTCCACCCAGCATGCCCAGCAGGATCGACAGCACCACGACGACCCGGTAAGGCTTGAGCAGGCTGAGGACTTCACTGATGGCTCCGCGGGAATTCGAGGTCATGGGGGTTTCCGCTTCAAGTGCCGTCAAGGGCAGAAGTTCAAGGGTTGAGGTTCAAGAGTTGAGCTGTTCGTGGGCGTGCATCACAGGTCTCGCGCGACGCGAAAACCGATCCAGTCGCCACGGGTGTCGGGGTAGGTGGCATTACGGTTGCCCGAACGCGAGAACACCGGCGCTTCACCCCAGTCATTGCCGCGAATGCGCCGGGCGGTGCATTCGCCGGTCAACCACGCGCTGCCATCGCTCGGTGCACCGACGTAGTTGTCGTTGTAGCAATCGGCGGTCCACTCATAGACGTTGCCGTGCATGTCGTACACGCCGAAGGCGTTGGCCGGGAAACTGCCCGCCGGTGAGGTGAAGTTGTAGCCATCGGCGGCGCCGTAGGTGTTGGCGTGCTTGGCGATGCTGTATTCCTTGCCTTCATCGAACGGGAAGGGGAACGGGCCGCTGCTGCCTGCGCGGGCGGCATACTCACGCAGCGATTCGCTGACCAGCCGATAGTGCTTGCCGGTCTTCTTCGAGAGCCAGGCCACGTAGGCATTGACCTCGGGGAAGTCCATGCACACCGCCGGATGCCTGGCCGTGCGTTCATAGCGCGGCACGCCGGCCTTGCACTCGCGGCCCGGCCGGGTGTCGCCGTCGGGCATGACGTAACCGCTGTCGCGCAGGTACGCGTCCCACTCGCCGGCCAGCACCTGAAAGCGGCTGATGGCCAGCGGTTTGGCGAAGGTCACCGGGTGCAACGGACCTTCGTCGGGCTCGCGGCCCACTTCATTGTCCGGGGTGCCCATGGTGAAGGTCCCGGTGGGTAGCACGACCATCTCCGGGCAGTCCTTGCAGTCCTTGAACACCTTGCCGGGCTGGGCGGGTGCGGCAGCCTGAGCAGCGCCCGGCAACAGGCCTGCAACCACGGCGGCGAAGGCCAGTGCGGGGAGCGTCTTCAGGGGAAAGCTACGCAGCTCACTGTTCATCATTGCTCTCGATAAAAAGTTGAAAGGAATCAGGGGGAGCGATCAGAGCTGTTTGCCGAGCAACGCGATGAAGCGGTCGACTTCAGCTTCAGTGTTGAGCAGCCCCGGCGCCGTGCGGATCACCGGGCCGACGTCGCGTTCCACGGCATCGGCGATCACGCGGTTTTGCATCAGCCAGGCGGCGATCTTTTCGCTGCTTTGGCCCTTGACCCGGAAGAAGCTGAAGCCGGACGACAGCTCGGGGCTCAGAGGCGTGACCAGTTCGATCTGCGAGTGCGCTTGCAGGCGTTTTTTCATATAGCTGTTCAGCGCATGGATACGCGTCTGAACATCGGCCTTGCCCAATTGCAAATGCAGCTTGAAGGCTTCGTTCAACGCCCAGCGGTGCTCGAACGAGTGGTAGCCACCCGGGGTCATGGTGGTGGAGAACGCCGTGGCTTCGGAGAAGGTCGGGATGATTGGCGTGACGTATTTGACCTCTTCACTGCGGCTGCAAACGATGCCCGTGCCACGGGGGCCGAATAGCCATTTGTGGGTGCCGGCGATGAAGAAGTCGCAGTTCATGGCGGGAAAACTCAAGTCCTCCACACCAAAGCCATGCACGCCGTCGACCAGGTAAATAATGCGGTCGTGGTCGGCGCGATTGCGGTTGTGCTTGTCCACCAGCGCGCCGATGTCGGCGATCGGCAGTTTCACGCCACTGCCGGAGTGCACCCAGGTCAGGCCTAGCACGCGGGTTTCGGGTTTGATGTTCTGCTCGATCGAGGCCAGGATCTCGGCTTTGGACACCGTCTGCGGATCCTTGAACAACCTGATCTTGCGCACCCGCGTGCCGTCCCGTTGGGTACGTAGATCGAGAATGGTGTGGGTCGCGTAATGCTCGTGGGCGGTGGTGAGGATTTCCTGATCCGGGCGTACATGAACGCCGCCGTAAATCATCGCCAGGCCTTCGGTGGTGCTGCCGGTCAGCGCGATCTGTTTGGCATTGGCTTGCAGGTAACGACCGGCCCAGACACGCACCTCTTCTTCACGCTGCTCGATCACACCCAGGTCCCAGTCCATCGCCAGCCCGGGGTTTTTATCGAGGGCGGCGCGGTGCATCTCGATCGCTTCACGCACTGGCGTCGGGTGCGAGGTGATCAGAAAATTGGAGAAGTGCAGGTAGTCCGGATCCTGGTCGAACAGCTGCCGCAGTTGCGCCCATTTGTCCCCAGGCGGCGTGGCCGCTGGCGTGGCGCTGGCGACGTTGCCCAGGCCGGCCGTCAAGGGCAGGCCGGCGGCGAGGATCCCGGCCTGTTTCAGAAAGGTGCGACGATCGCTCATGGTGTGCTCGTGCCTTGTTGTGAAATCAGCGCTGGCTTGGCGGCTTTCTGCACCTGGTCCCAGACCCGCAGGAAGTTGCCGCCCCAGAGCTTGGCAATGTCTGCTTCGGAGTAGCCGCGCGAGATCAGCTCCGCCGTGACGTTGCGAATATCACCGACGTTTTCCCAGCCTTTGACGCCGCCCCCTTCGTTGAAGTCGGAGCTGATGCCGACATGGTCAATACCGATTTTGCGCACCGTGTAATCGATGGCGTCACCGAGGTCCTTGAGGGTGGCTTTGGGTTCTTCTTCAAGAATCGCGTAGAGACGGCTGGCGTACTGGCCGAATTTTTTCTCAGGCCAGGCCGCGATGACCGGATCACCCGGCATCAATGCCACGGCGAGGTTCGGCAGGGGCGGCAGGTCGAACGCTTTGCGCAGTTCGTTGAGTTTGTCCTGGGTGGTCTGGGTCAGCGGTCGCAGGTATTGAGAGAAGGCGACCACCTGCACCACGCCGCCACTGTTCTTGATCAGCTGCATTTCCTTGTCGCTGAGATTGCGCGGGATATCGACCATCGCCCGCGGCGCCGAATGCGAGGCGACCATCGGCGTGCGGCTCAATTGCGCGACTTGCTCCAGGGCCTTGGTCGACATTTGCGACACGTCGATGATCACGCCCAGGTCATTCAAGCGATGCACCGCTTGCTTGCCCAGGTCCGAGAGGCCGTCGAGGGCATCGGGCGAATCGTTGAAAAACGGCAAGGGGCGCGAAGAGTCGGCCCAGTCGTTATTGCCGATGTAGCTGAAGCCGAACATGCGCATGCCGCGTGCGGTCCACAGGTCCAGCAGGTTCAGGTCGTGGCCCAGCGGGTAGGCATTGAGCAGGCTGATGAAAATCGCGAACTTGCCTTCACCGTGCAAACGACGGAAATCGTCGGGGGTGTAGGCAATGGCAACCTGATTGGGAAAGTCGCGGACCATCCCGGAAATAATCTTGTAGCGGATCTCCTGCTGGTTGCGTGCCTCTTCGACAAAACCGGCGGTGGGCTTGTGCGGTGCGTTGGCGCCATTCCACAGTTCCGGCCAGCCGAAAATCGTCAGGGCCGCGCCGGACAGGCGTCCGCGGTTGGCTTTGATCAGGTCGAACTGGCCTTTGCCGTCCTTGTCGGCTTCGTTGCCCTGGGTGCCGAAGTTCTGCATCAGGCTGATGTGGCTGTCGAAGGAGAGCATGCGCTGGTGCAACTCGTCGGCCTGTTGCATGACCTTGATCGGGTAACCGGGGTTGTCCTTGAACCCGTAATACCAGACCGCGAAGCTGGCGCCGGCACTGATCGCCAGGGCCAGCGGCAGGCCGATATAGAGAGCCTTTTTCGAACGTGGTTTTGTCATTGCCATCTCAGTCAGGTTCGCCGCCCCGGTACAGGTGCAGGGGCCTTTGCTATCTGGGAGGAACGAGTGTGTGGCAGAAAAAATTAGGGCTTTGCGCGATACTTTGTGGCGAGGGGGCTTGTCGGAACGCCGCATCGCCCCGTTCGGCTGCGAAGCAGTCGTAAATCCGCTGCATGCGGTGTGCCTGGCAGAACGAGGTTGCAGGTTTCAGGACTGCTTCGCAGTCCAACGGGGGCAAGCCCCCTCGCCACAAGGGATTGTGTTTGGCACGCTTAAATTTCCCCGCACAACAAACGTTCTAGCTTGGATAAAGCCTGCTTCATGGCTGACACAGGTAGGGCAATGACGATTTCTCGACGATGGTTCATGGCAGGCCTGGCGCTGACCGGCGCTGCCGTGCCTGCGGCTTTTTATGGGCATCGTGAATGGACGAAGCCGGACCCGACGATCACCCCCGGCGAAGCGACGGTCGACCTGGCGGATACCGCAGGTCAGCAGTTGGCGAACTCGTTGCGCGGCATCTGGGATATCCGCTTCGAAGGTTCGCAAACGGGCTTCGACGGTTTACCGCCGCACGGGCTGGAACTGTTCCTCGACATCGCCCAGCGCGGCCGTGGCCTGCGCGGCTGCCTCGATACCGCACAGCAGTTACGCAGCGCAGCCGAGCCGCGTTACCGGGTGATCGGCGATCTGGTGTCGCCTGATCCCGGCAAGCTGTACTGGCGTCTGGTCGATCGGCAATCGGCCAACGGCGCGCCGGCTTATGAGCTGGCGGTCACGCTCGATGAGGTCTGGGCCGATTTCGGCAATGCTGGCAGTGGCACGCTCAGCGGGCGGATCCTGCGTCTGGATCGCCCGCTCGGTTTGCCGGAACTGGACAATCGCTTTGTCGCGCGCAAACGGCTGTTTCCCGAAGCCCGCGAGCGTATCGGTCTGAATCCGCCGTTGCTGGCGTGGCTGATTTCCCCCGAACACCGCTTGTTCCACCAGCTCTGGCACGCCACGCGAGACAAATGGCACACACTCTCCAAAGACCAACAAGGAGCCTTGCGCGGCATCGGCTGGCAGCCGGGCCCGCGGGGCAATGAGCGCGATGCCCGAGGGCCGCGTAAAGACCGTAATGGCTCAGGCGTCGACTTTTTCTTCATGCACCGGCACATGCTTGGCACGGCGCGTTCGATGCAGGACCTGCCGTCCTGGTCGAGCTTCCCGATGCCGCAACCGGAACTTGAACGCGACCGTCAGGGCTTCGCCCGCTATTTCGACAATCACGATGGCACGGCGCTGCCGCCTACCTGGCTGGCCGCCGAAGACACCGAGTACACCCGGTGGGTCAGCGACATCAAGACTGCCGAGACCTACCACAGCAATTTTCAGGTGTGGGAATCCCGTTACCGCGACCCGCGTTATCTGTCGAAGCTGACCCTGGGGCAGTTCGGTTCCGAGGTCGAACTGGGCCTGCACGACTGGCTGCACATGCGCTGGGCTTCGGTGCCACGCGATCCGTCCAATGGTCAGCCAGTGCCTTTCGCCCGGGATCCGGCGGACTTTGCCGCGCGTTGGTATGCGCCGGAAAACGACTTTCTCGGTGACCCGTTTTCATCCCACGTGAACCCGGTGTTCTGGCACTTCCACGGCTGGATCGACGATCGTCTGGAAGACTGGTTCCACGCCCACGAGCGTTTCCATCCGGGGGAGGTCAGTCGGCTTGAGGTCAACGGCGTGCCCTGGTTCGCCCCGGGGCGCTGGGTTGAAGTGGATGATCCGTGGCTCGGCCCGAGCACCCACGGTTGCAGCACCACGCCGGGATTGCAGGTCGGCAAGTCGGTGGAAATGGACCCGGAAACCATGAAGCTGGCGCTGCGCATCACCTTCGGCACTGATGAAAAGAAACTCGCGGATTTGTTCCGGCGGGTGCCGCAACGGCCGTGGTATGCGCGGAATCTGAAGGTCAAGCCGATTACCCGCTAGGACCGCGTTATCGTTCAATCGCGGGCAAGCCCGCGATAGTGGTTTAACGGTCACCACTATTACAAAACCTGCCACCCCCCACCCAACGCCTTGTACAACGCAATGCTCGCCTGCAACCGCGACAGCCGCAGCTGCACGTTCGAATCCTGCGCCGCGTACAGCGTGCGCTGTGTCTCCAGCACCGTCAGCCAATCCTCGGCCCCCGCCTGATAGCGGCTTTGCGCAATGTTGAAAGCGGTCTGGGCCTGGTCCAGCTCTTCGCGTTGCCATCGCCGCTGCTCATCCAGGCCGCGAATGCTGTTGAGGGCTTTTTCGACGTCGGCAAAGCCATTGATGATCGCGCCTCGGTAGGCTTCCAGCAGTTCTTGTTGCCGGGCCGTGGCCTTGTCGCGCTCGGCGCCGAGGCGGCCGTTATTGAAAATCGGCGCGACCAGCCCGGCGGTGAGGTTGTAGAACGGGCTGCGCAGAATATCGTTGGCCGTGTTGGCGCCCGAGCCGAGGCTGGCGCTCAGGGTCACGGCGGGCAGCATCGCGGCGCGTGCGACCGTGACGTTGGCCTGGGCGGCGGCCAGTTGCGCTTCGGCGCGGGCGATGTCCGGGCGGCGGCTGAGCAGTTCGCTGGGCAACCCGGCATCGATGGAAGGCCACTGCAGTTGCTCGAAGGACTCCTGGCTAGTCGGCAGTTGCTGAACCGGTCGGCCCAGCAGGGCGGCGAGGCTGATCCGTGCGTCCTCGGCTTGCTGGCGAATCAGCGGCAGTTGCCGTTGTTGCGCCGCCACCAGGCTTTTCTGTTGCGCCAGTTCCAGTGCGGTGGCCGAGCCTGAGTCGAAACGGGTCTGCACCAGTTTCAAAACGTTCTGTGCGTTGGCCAGGTTCAGCTCGGCAATGCGACTTTGTTCATCCAGCGACAAGGCTTGCGCGTAGCTGTTGGCCACCCCGCTGAGCAAGGTCAATTCAACCGTGGCCTGATCGAACTCGCTGGCGCGCAGCCCGAATTGCGCATTGTCCCGGGACGCGCGTTTGCCGCCCCAGAAGTCGATTTCGTAACTGGCGCTGAGGTTGGCGTCAAAGTAGTCCACGGCATTGTTGCTGCTGTCGGCATCGAGTTGGCTGTAGCCGTTGCCGCGCAGCAATTTCTGCCGGTTGGCGTTCATGCCGGCCTTGATCTCCGGCAACTGCGAGCCGCCGGCTATCACTGTGTCGGCCCGGGCCTGGTGCACCCGAGCGATGGCGGCGGCCAGGTCATGACTGCCGACGCGGGCCTGTTCGATCAAGCGATCAAGCTGCGGGCTGCCAAACTGCGTCCACCATTGCCGACTCGTCCGGGAGGCACTTTCGTGGCGTGGCGATTGCCAGGCCGGTGGTGATTGAATGCCGCTGTCCGGGCGCGCAGCAGGGTGGCTGCACGCGCCGAGTAACAGGCAAAGGGTCAACAGGCTCAGTTGCGGTTTCATAGATCGATCATTCACTGGTAAGGGCCGTGACCGGGTCGAGCCGGGCAGCTTTGCGGGCCGGCATGAAGCCGAAGACAACGCCGGTGATCAGTGCGCAGGCGAAGGCGCCGATGACCGCCGCCAGGGAAAAGGCCACCGCGACTTTGCTGAGCACCAGTACGCCGCCGACGATCAGCGCCAGGGCGATGCCGGCGATCCCGCCGACCACCGACAGCATCACGGCTTCAGTGAGGAACTGGCGCAAAATGTCGCGCTGACGGGCGCCGGTGGCCATGCGGATACCGATTTCGCGGGTCCGTTCGCGCACGGTCATGAGCATGATGTTCATCACGCCGATGCCGCCCACCAGCAGCGAGATCGCCGCAATCGCGCCGAGCATCAACGACAGCGTATTTTGCGTGCGCGCCTCGGCCTGAATCATCGCGGCATTGTTGGTCAGTTCGAAATCGTGTTTGCCGTCGTGCAGGCGCAGCATCAACTGCTCGATGGCTTTTTCGGTCTCTTTGACCTTGCGCGCATCGGCGGCGGCAATGGCCACGTATTCGGGGTTGTGGGTGCCGAACAACCGGACACTGGCGGCCGAGTAGGGCACGGCAATCCGGTTGTCGCTGTCGGAATCGCCGGAACTGGCGCCTTTTTCCGCGAGCACGCCGACGACTTGAAAGGGCACGTTCTCGATCAGGATGTATTGGCCGATGGGGTTGGCGACATCCTTGAGCAACTTGGTGCGCACCTTGTGGCCGATCACCGCGACCGCCGCCGCGTTGCGCTCATCGGCTTCGGTGAAGTAACTGCCCTCGACCACTGGCCAGTTGAAGATCGCCGGAAAGTTGGTGTCGTTGCCGCCGACGTAGCTCAGATGGTCGAGGTTGCCGAAGCGCACCCCGGCTTCGGCGCCGTTGACCGGCATGATCCGCATGACCTGCGGCAAACTGGCCAGCGCCGCGACGTCATCCAGGGTCACGATGCCCGGCGGTGTGCGCGGGTTGGGGGCGGAGCCGCTGAGGTAAATAATGTTCGAGCCGAACGCGCCCATCTGCGCCATGACCTGACGCTTGCTGCCTTCGCCGACCGCCAGCATCACCACCACCGAGGCGACGCCAATGATGATCCCCAGCAGCGTCAGGGCGGTGCGGAAGCGGTTGATCCACATCACCCGCCAGGCCGCGCGTACGGCATCCACCAATTCGCCTTTCCAGGCGCCGGTGGCCTCGCTGCCTTCGCTCAGCCGCTTGCGCAAATCCACCGCTTGCAGCGCACCGGGATTGGCCGGGGCCTGCGCGGCGGGGTTGTCGCGAGCGCTGTCGCTGATGATCAGGCCGTCACGGATTTCGATTACGCGTTTGGCCCGGGCCGCCACGTCGCGGTCGTGGGTGATGAGGATCACCACATGGCCCTGGCGCGCCAATTCGTCGAGCAGTGCCATGACCTCGGCGCCGCTGTGACTGTCGAGGGCGCCGGTGGGTTCGTCGGCGAGGATGATGTGGCCGCCATTCATTAATGCACGGGCGATGGACACCCGTTGCTGCTGGCCACCGGAGAGCTGGTGCGGACGGTTGCCGGTGCGCTCGGCCAAGCCCAGACGGTCGAGCAGGGCGGCGGCGCGGGCGTGGCGTTCGGCCGCTGGGGTGCCGGCGTAGATCGCCGGCATCTCGACGTTTTCCTGGGCCGAGCCGGACGGAATCAGGTGGTAACCCTGAAACACGAAACCGAACGCTTCGCGGCGCAGCCAGGCCAGTTCATCGCTGTCGAGTCGGGCGACGTTTTCGCCGGCGAACAGATACTCGCCGGACGTTGGCCGGTCGAGGCAGCCGAGGATGTTCATCAGCGTCGATTTGCCGGAGCCGGAAGCGCCGACGATCGCGACGAACTCCCCGGCATGGATCGACAGGTCGATGCCGCGCAACACATGAACTTCAGGCGCGTCGCCGCCACCATAGGATTTACGGATGTCCTGCAGGTCGATCAGGGGCGTTTGCATTCAGCCTCCGCTGCCGTCGGCGGGGCCGATCAACAGGTGATCGCCTTCGGCCAGTCCGTCGAGGATCTGCACCTTCAGGCGATCGCTGATGCCGATGCGCACAGTCCGTTGTTCGATCTCACCGTTGAGGGCGACCACCCGAGCCGTTTGGCTGTCGGCCAGCGGGCCGCCCTGCAACGCCGCAACCGGCGCGGTCAGGACGTTTTTTGCCTGATTGGAAACGAAGAACACTTGGGTGGTCATTTCCGCCATCAGCGCGTTGTCGGCGTTGTCGACGTCCAGCAGCACCGTGTACAGCACCACGCGGGCAGTCCCGCTTTTATTGGCGCTGGCCGGGCTGCCGCCACCCCGGCTGGTCTGATCCAGCGGTTTGGGCGGTATCGGCAAGATCTGCCGCACCGTGCTGCTCCAGCGCCGATTGCCGCCGCTGAGCGTGGTGAACCAGGCGGTCATGCCGGGGTTGACGTGGCCGATGTCAGCCTCCGAGACCTCGGCCCAGACCGTCATCGGTGACAGTTTGGCGATGCGCAGGATCAGCGGCGTTTGTTGCTGGGCGTTGAGGGTCTGGCCTTCCCGGGCATCGAGGGCCACGACCGTTCCGCTCATCGGTGCGTAAATGCGCGTATAGCCGAGTTCGGCCTGATCGCTGCGCAGGCTGGCCTGGGCCTGGTGGATCTGCGCTTCGAACATGTCGATGCGCGCTTGAGTGGTGCGCAGTTCGGCCTGGGCGGTTTGCACGTCTTCGTCGCGTGTCGCACCGCCGGCGGCGAGGTGCTGCTGGCGTTGATATTTCTGCCGGGCCAGGTCGTGTTGTGCCCGTTGCTCCTGCAACTGCGCCTTGAGGTTGTCGATGGAAAAACGTCCGGCGTCGAGTTTGGCCTGTTGGGTGGCCGGGTCTATTTCCACCAGCAACTGGCCTTCCTTGACCACGTCACCGACCTCCACATGGATCTTGTTGATCTGCCCGGAGGCCTGGGCGCCGACATCGACATAACGCCGCGGTTGCAGGGTTCCCAGTGCCGTGACGCTGCTTTCGATGTCGCCGCGCGCGACCTGGACCGTGGCGAACCGGTCGCGACCGGGAGGCAAAACCTGCCAGGTCGCGACGGCGATAACGGGGATCAGACAAAGGGCTACAAGCAGGGCGCGTCGGGTGTGACGGGGACGTTTCATGCAGGGTTCCGGCCAATAGGGTTCGGCCCGTCGTTCAGCTGGCGCGCGAAACCTGGCGACAGCTGAACGCTGTCGGAGGGCCGACAGACACGGGGAGCTGTCCTGTAAACGAGGGAAGGGGCGGGGAATTTAAGCATTGAGGCTTTGAGTGACAGACAAAGTTACAGGTATAGGACAGCACTATTTAGCAGGCAAATGGAAACAGCACTTTAAATCTATATGAGAATTACTATAAATTACACACTCGAAATCGCCACCATCGTGCCACTGCCTGCCTGGCGGTCGCGGATCTGGCTCAAGGATAGAAACCGCACCCTGTGCGGCCGGGAGTCATGTTGGAAAACTACTATCGCGAGCTGGTGTGTTTCCTGAACGCCAAGCTAGGCAACCGCCAGGTGGCTGAAGATGTGGTGCATGACGCGTATCTGCGGGTACTGGAGCGTTCCAGCGACACGCCGATCGAGCAACCCCGGGCGTTTCTTTACCGCACCGCGCTCAACCTGGTGATCGACGACCACCGCCGCAATGCCTTGCGCCAGGTCGAGTCGCTGGAGGTGCTCGACAGCGAAGAGCGCTACTTCATCCCTTCACCCCACAACAGTCTCGATCATGGTCAGCGCCTGGACATGCTCCAGCGCGCGCTGGCGGAGTTGCCACGGTTGTGTCGCGAGAGCTTCCTGCTGCGCAAGATCGAAGGCCTGTCACACCCGCAAATCGCCGAGCACCTGGGTATTTCCAAAGCGCTGGTGGAAAAGCACATCGTCAATGCCATGAAGCATTGCCGGGTGCGAATGCGCCAGTGGGACGCTCACTGATCGCCACCGTTTAATCAGCCCTCGTTAAATTTTTTTTCATTGTCCTCGTTCCTATTCAACAGACGATCTGCTGCCGCCAAAGGCCGGTCAGGTCACCCAGGCTTTATCCCCGCAGCTGTGGGGTTTATCCAGAGGACACTGGAAATGACACAGGCAATTGCATCGCCCATCGTTCACGACCTGATCGGCGTCGGTTTCGGCCCTTCGAACCTGGCCCTGGCCATCGCCCTGCAAGAGCGCGGACCGAGTCAGGGCGAGCTGGATGTGCTGTTTCTCGACAAGCAGGCGGACTACCGCTGGCACGGCAACACCCTGGTCACCCAGAGCGAACTGCAGATTTCTTTTCTCAAGGACCTGGTGACGCTGCGTAACCCGACCAGCCCGTACTCCTTCGTCAATTACCTCAAGCACCACGGTCGTCTGGTGGACTTCATCAACCTCGGCACCTTCTATCCGTGTCGCATGGAGTACAACGACTACCTGCGCTGGGTCGCCGGGCAATTTACCGGGCAGAGCCGCTACGGCGAGGAAGTGCTGACCATCGAGCCGGTGCTGCACAACCAGCAGGTCGAGGCGCTGCGGGTGATCTCGCGTGATACCCAGGGTTTGCAGCATGTGCGCACCACCCGTTCGGTAGTGGTCAGCGCCGGCGGTACACCGCGCATTCCCGAAGCGTTCAAGGCACTGAAGGATGACGGTCGGGTGTTCCACCATTCCCAGTACCTGGAGCGCATGGCCAGGCAGCCATGCGTGAATAACCAACCGATGAGCATTGCGATCATCGGCGGCGGGCAGAGCGCGGCGGAGGCCTTCATCGACCTCAACGACAGCTTCCCGTCGGTGCAGGTGGACATGATCTTGCGCGGCTCGGCCCTGAAACCGGCCGATGACAGTCCCTTCGTCAACGAAGTGTTCTCGCCGGAGTTCACCGACCTGGTGTTCCAGCAGGCCAGCAGCGAACGCGAGCGTCTGGTCAACGAGTACCACAACACCAACTATTCGGTGGTGGACATCGACCTGATCGAACGCATCTACGGGATCTTCTACCGGCAGAAAGTCTCGGGCATCGCGCGCCATGCGTTCCGTACCCTGACCACCGTCGAACACGCCACCGCCAGCGAACGCGGTATCGAATTGACGGTACGCAACAACGCCACCGGTGAAGTCACGGTTCACCGTTACGACGCCGTGGTGTTGGCCACCGGTTACGAGCGTCAGATGCATCGCAAACTGTTGGCGCCGCTGGAGCAATACCTGGGTGATTTCGAGGTCGATCGCCACTACAAGCTGATCACCGATGAGCGTTGCAAGGCCGGTATCTACATGCAGGGCTTCTGCCAGGCCAGCCACGGTTTGAGCGACACCTTGCTGTCGATCCTGCCGATCCGCGCCGATGAAATTGCCGGCTCGTTGTATGACCATGGCAAATCCCGTGGCCGATCGGTGAGGGACTTGTTGTTGGCGACTGCCAGCTGAGATTTTGTGGCGAGGGGGGGGGTGTCGGAACGCCGCACCGCCCCGTTCGGCTGCGAAGCAGCCGTAAATCCAGCGTCGCGGTCTGTCTGACAAATTGCGATTGCAGGTTTGGGGGCGCTTCGCACCCCAACGGGGCGGTGCGGCGTTCCGACCAGCCCCCTCGCCACAGGTTTGCGATCAACCTGAACCCTTCCTGAAGAACCCCGAAATTCCCCCACCACACCCCTGTGCAGCGTTTACTCTCTAGGTATCGCGGCGTAAGCTTCGCGCGTTTTCATCAATAGCGGAGACCCACAGTGGGTACTTGTTCGAGTGACAGTTGTCGGCCGGTCTCGATAACCGGCATTTTCCCGGCAAGATAACGCGCAGCCTTTTTGTGCCGTTGTCTCGCCGTAAAGCGAGCAGCGGCATCCCGATCGTGGCCGGTTCCGGCCCGACTCTCGACGTCTCTCTCATCGACGCTGAACAGCGTGTGATGTTCGACCCCGTGTCGTCATCGCAGCGCCTCGACACGCCTGCTCGACGGTTTCCCGGCTGACCCTGGGGGGCACTGCCATGAACCTGACCTGGCTGAAAGAATTCTTCGCCGGATTCCTGCGAAACCGTCACATCGCCCGGCACTTCCGTCGACTGGCGCTGCTGGAAAGCTTCACCGACACCACGGTCAGCCGTGAAGTCCCGCCGACGCTCGCGCAAACCCTGGTTGCCGCCGCCAACAGCGACACCGGCCAATTGCTGGATAACCTCGGCAGCCACCCTGACGGCCTGAGTGAACCCGAGGCCGATGCCCTGCGCGAACAATACGGCCTCAATGAAGTCGAGCACGAGCAACCGCTGCCGTGGTGGACGCACCTGTGGCACTGCTACAAAAACCCGTTCAACCTGCTGCTGACCTTGCTGGCGGTGATCTCCTGGCTGACCGAAGACATGAAAGCCGCCATCGTGATTTTCTCCATGGTGGTGCTCTCGACCTTGCTGCGTTTCTGGCAGGAAACCAAATCCAACCAGGCCGCCGACGCCCTCAAGGCGATGGTCAGCAACACCTCCACGGTGATGCGTCGGGAGGTGGCGAACAACGGTGCGCAACGCCTCGAATTGCCGATCAAGCAACTGGTGCCGGGCGACCTGATCGTGCTCTCGGCCGGTGACATGATTCCTGCCGATTGCCGGGTGCTCAACGCCAAGGACCTGTTCGTCAGCCAGGCCGCGATGACCGGTGAATCGATGCCGGTGGAGAAGTTTCCCCGTCAGCAGAACAACCATACCCACAACCCGCTGGACCTCGACAACATCCTGTTCATGGGCACCAACGTGGTGTCCGGCACGGCCATGGCGCTGATTCTCACCACCGGCAACAACACCTATTTCGGCGCGCTGGCGCAGCGGGTCGGTGCCACTGATCGTGCGCCGACTTCATTCCAGACCGGGGTCAACAAAGTCAGCTGGTTGCTGATCCGCTTCATGTTCGTCATGGCGCCGCTGGTGTTGTTCATCAATGGTTTCACCAAAGGTGACTGGACCGAAGCATTGCTGTTCGCGCTGTCGATTGCCGTGGGCCTGACCCCGGAAATGCTGCCGATGATTGTCACCTCGACGCTGGCCAAGGGCGCGGTGTTCCTGTCGCGCAAAAAAGTCATCGTCAAACGCCTCGACGCGATTCAGAACTTCGGCGCCATGGACGTGCTGTGCACCGATAAGACCGGCACCCTGACTCAGGACAAAATCTTTCTCGCGCGCAACGTCGATGTCTGGGGCAACGATTCCGATGACGTGCTGGAGATGGCTTACCTCAACAGCTACTACCAGACCGGCCTGAAAAACCTGCTGGACGTGGCCGTGCTGGAGCACGTGGAAATCCACCGCGAACTGAAAGTCGGCACGGCGTTTCGCAAGGTCGACGAGATTCCGTTCGACTTCACTCGTCGGCGCATGTCGGTGGTGGTGGCCGAGCGTGATCAGCCGCATCTGCTGATCTGCAAAGGCGCGGTGGAAGAAGTGCTGGCGGTGTGCACCCGGGTGCGCCACGGCGACGCCGACGAGGCGCTGAGCGACGAATTGCTGGCGCGCATCCGCCAGGTCACCGCGACCTTCAATGCCGAAGGCCTGCGGGTGGTGGCGGTGGCGGCGCGGCCGATGATCGAGGGCCGTGACACTTACAGCCTGGCCGATGAACAGGCACTGACGCTGATCGGCTACGTGGCTTTCCTCGATCCACCGAAGGAAAGCACCGCGCCGGCGCTCAAGGCCCTGGCCGCGCACGGTGTGGCGGTGAAAGTGCTGACCGGCGACAACGAACTGGTGACCGCGAAAATCTGCCGTGAAGTCGGGCTGGAGCAGCAAGGCCTGCTGATGGGCAACGATATCGAACGCATGAGCGACGCCGAACTGGCGGTGGCGGTGGAGACCACCAATGTCTTCGCCAAACTCACGCCGTCGCACAAGGAACGCATCGTCCGTCTGCTCAAGGGCAACGGCCATGTGGTGGGTTTCATGGGCGACGGGATTAACGATGCGCCAGCCCTGCGCACCGCCGACATCGGTATTTCGGTGGACAGCGCGGTGGACATCGCCAAGGAAGCGGCGGACATCATCCTCCTGGAAAAGAGCCTGATGGTGCTGGAGGAGGGCGTGCTGGAAGGGCGGCGGACGTTCGCCAATATGCTCAAGTACATCAAAATGACCGCCAGCTCGAACTTCGGCAACGTGTTCTCGGTGCTGGTGGCCAGTGCGTTCATCCCGTTTCTGCCCATGCTGCCGATGCACCTGCTGGTGCAAAACCTGCTCTACGACATCTCGCAGATCGCCATCCCGTTCGATAACGTCGATGAAGAGATGCTGAAACAACCACAACGCTGGCAGCCGGCGGACGTCGGGCGCTTCATGTTGTTTTTCGGCCCGATCAGCTCGATCTTCGACATCAGCACCTTTGCCTTGATGTGGTACGTGTTCGATGCCAATACCCCGGACCACCAGACCCTGTTCCAGTCCGGCTGGTTCGTGGTCGGGCTGCTGACCCAGACGCTGATCGTGCACATGATTCGCACGCCGAAGGTCCCGTTCCTGCAAAGCCGCGCCGCCATGCCGCTGCTGGTGATGACCGGCGTCATCATGGCCGTGGGGATTTTCCTGCCGATGGGGCCGCTGGCGCATTACTTCAAACTGCAGGCGCTGCCGTCGCTGTATTTCGTGTTCCTGCCGGTGATTCTGCTGGCGTACATGGCGCTGACCCAGGCGGTTAAAGGCTTCTACATTCGGCGGTTTGGCTGGCAGTAATGCTGCCAAACGGAGCTGCCGAAGGCTCGGGCCGCGTTCGGACGATCTTTTGATCTTTAAGTCGGACAGAGCCCCCTATTTTTAGGAAAAGTCCTACAGAAGACTTCCTTGGTCTTCCGTAGCCTTGCCGCCTCACTCATCAGCCATTGACCTGGAGGCCCGCGATGATCAACAAAGCCTTGCGCATCCTGATCGCCGACCAACAGCATTTTCACCGGATGAGAACCGAGCGGTTGTTCAACCAGCTCGGTTATTACCGAGTGGCGCCGGTGCAAAGTCTTGCCGACATGCTGAATCTGGTCGAGTACGGATGCGAGCCGTTCGACCTGGTGGTCATCAATGCCTCACTGGCGGGTGGGGCATTGGATTTGTCCGGGTTCTTCCGCGATAACCGCCAGGTTCACCACGCCTGGATCTACGACGACCACGCGGCGCTGCCGGATTTAGCCGCCATTCGACGGCTGATGGAGCTCATCGATCCGCCTGCGTGTGAAGCTGCATCGCCACTGGATCAGGAGCGGAGTCGACAACGGATGGGTTGAGTTCAGGGTTACCGTTCGTCGGTACTATCATTTCTGATAGGTACATTTCTCCTGCTTTCCGTGCAAAAGTCATTGCGCAGCCGCTGCGTCTATCCCGGCGGTTACCGGCGGGCAATCGTTGAGTTTTTGCAAAGGAATTGCCATGAAGAAAGCGCTGATTGTGGACGATCATCCGGTGATACGCGCCGCAGTCAGACTTGTACTTGAGCGGGAAGGTTTCAAACTCATTTATGAGGCGTCCAGTGTTGGTGAGGCCTTGTCGATACTTCGTGAGCATGCAGTCGATCTGGTGATATTGGATCTGGTTATGCCCGGTGGCGATGGGCTGGAGCTGCTGGACCGGATCAGGGCCAATGGTTGGCTATGTCTGGTACTGGTTTTCACCTCCCTGGATCCGCTGTTTTTTCAAGAGCGTTGCATGCGCGCCGGAGCCATGGCGTACGTCGCCAAGACCAACGACTTGAATCAGTTGCAAAAAGCCGCGCACGCCGTCATGTCCGGTTACACCTATTTCGCGCGTTTGCCTGCGGGATCGCAGGACCCCCGGCAACGCAGCGAAAAAGAGATGATCGACAAACTCTCCAACCGCGAACTGACGATCCTGCGCTATTTGGCCCAAGGCATGAGTAACAAAGCCATCGCCGAGCTTATGCACCTGAGTCACAAGACCGTCAGCACCTACAAGACCCGCTTGATCGAAAAACTGGGCGTGAACGCTGCGGTACACCTGCGCGATTTCGCCAAGCGCAATCATCTGATCTGAATGAACCCGACCGTGCGCATCTTCCTGTGGGCATTGATGCTGTGCCTTGCAACGCGGGTTGCCCCGGTGCTGGCCGACGAGCCACAGCGCTTGCATCTGCTGGGGCGCTCAACAGTGGAGGGCTTCCAGGTCAAGCTGGATGAAAGGGACTGGCAATGGCTACGCGATCAACGGGTCCTGCGCCTGGGGGTGACGGGGCCCGACTACCCGCCATTCGAGGTGACACGCCACCGCGATGAGCTGGAAGGCATCACGGCCGATTACGCCGAACTGCTGGGGCAACTGCTGCACGTCAGGATTGACGTGCTGCGTTATGCCACACGTGAAACCGCCATGGACGCCCTCAAACGCCATGAGCTGGATCTGCTCGGAACATCGAACAACCTCGAGGCGGCTGATCCTGCGCTGACCAGGTCCCGAGCCTACGCCGAAGATCAGCCGATGCTGGTCACCCGAGTGGACGAGCGAATGCCCGTCGACCTTGCCGGCAAATGTATTGCCATGGTTGAAGACTATTTACAGGCGCAGGCTGTTGAAGATTTTTATCCCGACGCACACTTGCAGCGTTACCCCTCGACCCTCGACGCGCTCGGGGCCGTGGCGTTTGGTCAGTGCGATGTGTATCTGGGCGACTTCATCAGCGCCAATTACCTGATCAACAACAACTACCTCAATAACGTTCAGCTGGCGGGGCCTTCCGGTCTGGATGCCAATCCGTTCGGCTTCGCCCTGGCTGTGGACAACCCGCGTCTCAAAGGCATCGTCGACAAGGCGCTGGCGGCGATTCCCATGGAGCAGCGCTTGGCCATCGAGGTGCGCTGGAGTGCCGGCAGGGCCAGTACGGCGGGTCAACAGCAGGTGCGTTTGAGTGCCAGCGAGCAGCGCTGGCTGGACCGGCATCCGAAAGTCATTGTCGGTGCGATCGATAACTTTTTCCCGCTGACATTCTATGATGCCCAAGGCCAGCTGAACGGGTTGACGGCACAGTTGCTGACGTTGATCAGCCAGCGCAGCGGTTTGACCTTTGAGGTGCAACGCGGCCACTCGCTGGACCGGCAAATCGAGCAACTCCAGAACGGCGAGATCGACCTGCTGCCGGTAGTCACGCCCAGTACCGAGCGTGAAGACACGTTGCTATTTACCCGATCCTACCTCAGTAATCCCTTCGTGCTGGTCAGTGCAACGACGGCGGGCAGCCCCCGGACGCTGGACGATCTGGCCGGTAAACGCCTGGCGATTTATCGTGGTCATCCGTTGTTCGGATTCATCCAGACTTGGGTGCCGCAGGTGCGCCTGGTCGAGGTGCAAAGCCCGGCCGAGGGCATGGAATGGGTGATCAAGGGACAGGCTGACGCAACGGTCAGTTCATTGATCGTCGCCCGTTACCTGATCGCCCGGCAGTATCGCGATCGTCTGCGTGTCAGCAGCACCGTGGGCGATCAGCCCGCCCGCATCGCCCTGGCCACCGCCCGCGGCGCGCTGGAGTTGCACTCGATTCTGAACAAGGCATTGCTGAGTATTTCGCCGAAGGAAATGGACGATCTGGTGGCGCGTTGGAGCCATGATGTGGTGGTGGATGACAGCTATTGGCTGCGTCATCGCCAAGGCATTCTTCAGGCCTTTGCAGCGGCGGGCGCCATGCTGTTGCTCGCCCTGGGCTGGATCGCCTGGCAGCGCCGGCAGATCCGCCAGCGCCAGCAATGGTTGCGGCAATTGCAGGACGCCAAAGACATGGCGGACGATGCCAATCGTGCCAAAACCACCTTTCTGGCGATCATGAGTCATGAGATCCGCACACCGATAAACGCGCTGATCGGCATGCTCGAACTGGCCCTGAAACGTGCGGATGAGGGCGTCACCGACCGTAGCGCCATTGAGGTGGCGTTTAGTGCCGGCCAACAATTGCTGGCACTGATCGGCGACATTCTGGATATCGCGCGTATCGAGTCCGGGCATTTATCCCTGACACCTGAGCGCGCCAATCTGCGGGCGCTGGTGGAATCGGTGTGTCGGGTTTTCGAAGGCCTTGCACGACAGAAAGAGCTGGCGTGGCGAATTGATCTGGACGAACACAGTGACTGTGATGTGTTGATCGATTCCACACGCTTCAAACAGGTGCTGTCCAATCTGCTGGGTAACGCCATCAAGTTCACCCATGAGGGGGAGGTAAGCCTGACGCTACGGGTGGCGGCCGTTGCGTCGGGACGTCTGGCGGTCAGCGTGCGCATTGAAGACACCGGTATCGGTATCAGTACCGTCGATCGGCAACGGTTGTTCAGCCCGTTTACCCAAGCCGATAACGGCCGGCAGTCAGCTCAAAGCGGTTCTGGTCTGGGGTTGGTGATCAGCCGCACGCTGTGCGAAATGATGGGCGGCCGGTTGCAACTCGACAGCGTCCTTGGACAAGGCACGCGGGTCGACATCCACCTTGATCTGATTGCATTGCAACCGTTGTCTTCCAGTGTGGAGACACAGGGCGGGCTGCAGGCGCCGATGCAGCCACTGACGATTCTGGTGGTCGACGATCACCCGGCCAATCGATTGTTGCTTTCACGGCAATTGAGCCACTTGGGGCATCGTGTACTGGAGGCCGAAGAGGGCGCGCAGGGACTTGAGTTGTGGCGTGAGCATGAGTTCGATCTGGTCGTCACCGACTGCAGTATGCCGAGGCTCAGCGGTTATGAACTGGCCGGTGCCATACGCGATGAAGAGCGCGCCCTGGGATTGCCGAGGACGCTGATTCTGGGGTTTACCGCCAATGCGCAGCCCGAGGAGAAGCTCCGCTGTCTGGAGGCGGGCATGGACGACTGCCTGTTCAAACCCATTCTGCTGGCGGATTTGAACGCTTGGCTGGCGTCTTGGTTGGTGAACCAGGCGCCAGAACCTATCGCAGAACCCTCAACGCCGGAGATGGACCTCAGTGGCCTGGAGCAATACGTCGGCGCGGACCGCACGTTGATTGATCGCCTGGTACGCGAACTGATGGTGACCAACCGGGCGGATCGGGATGATCTGCTCCATGCGCACACCAGTGGCAATCACCGTGTGCTGCGCGACCTGGCGCACCGCATCAAGGGTAGTGCGCGTATGGTCCGGGCGCAGCGCTTGATCGAGCATTGCGAGCAACTGGAGCGTGTTATCGATGTGGGGGATTCGGCGCTGCTCGACAAAGCTGTCGATCGATTGCAGCGCGCGATGTCATCGCTGGATGAGCGCTTGAACCAAGGCTGAAGCTCAATCCCACTGCGGCGCAATGCCGTTGGGACTGGTCAGCCGCTGGCCACGATCCAGGCCCGCGATCAGCGCCATGTCGGCGGCGCTCAGGGTCAGGGCGCAGGCGTGCAGATTGCTTTGCAAGTTGGCGCGTTTGGTGGAAGAGGGGATCACCGCGTACCCCAGTTGCATGGCCCAGGCCAGCGTAACCTGGGCGGGGGTTGCCTGAAGACGATCGGCGATCTGCTGGATGACCGGATCTTTCAGCACTTCGCCGTAGGCCAGGGTCATGTAAGAGGTGATCTGGATGCCTTGGCTTTGCGCGAATTCGACGACCTTGCGGTTTTGCAGGTACGGGTGCAGCTCGATCTGGTTGGTGGCAATGTTCTCGGCGCCGACCGCAGCGATGGCTTGCTTCATCAGGTCGACGGTGAAGTTCGACACGCCAATCCGGCGGGTCAGGCCCAGTCGTTTGGCTTCGAGCAGCGCGCCCATGAATTCTTCGACCGGCACCTGATCCTCCGGCGACGGCCAGTGGATCAGCGTCAGGTCCAGATAGTCGGTTTGCAGCTTATCCAGGCTCTCTTTGAGGCTGTCGATCAACCGGTCCTTGGCAAAATTGGCGACCCAGATTTTGCTGGTGATGAACAACTCTTCACGGGCAATGCCGCTGGCAGCGATAGCCTGGCCGACTTCGGCCTCGTTTTCGTAGATTTGCGCGGTGTCGATGACCCGGTAACCCAGCTCAAGACCGGTGCTTACCGAATCGATGACCACTTGGCCTTGCAGGCGAAACGTACCAAGACCGAATGCGGGAATAGACATCAATGACTCCAGGGTTTGCAGTTGGAATGGGCGGGAGTATCCCCGGCTGGACCCTTGAGAAAAACCGCTGGTTTGGCAAAGCACTGTTTACCGCAAGTCATGAATGGGTGGGGGGCAGTTGCATTGATGGTGTCTGGTCTGGCGCCATCGCGACGCGGTCCAGCCCTAAGCCATATCGCTATGACTGAATTCCTCACCGAGAAAGTCGATCAAGGTGCGCACCGACGGCAGCAGTCCGCGGCGTGAAGGGAAGATCGCATGCACGATCCCGCACTTGGGTGTCCAGCCCGGCACCAGTTCCACCAGGCGACCGGCAGCAATGTCATCACGCACCACCACTTTGGGCAGGTGGGCGATGCCGATCCCGGCGAGCACCGCGTGACGCAAGGCCAGCAAGTCATCGGTGACCATTCGCGGGGTATGCCGAATCAGCGCGCTGGCGCCGTCGGCGCCAAACAATTCCCACTGATATTCACGCTGCGCGCTACCCCAGTGCACGCTCGGCAAACCGCTGAGATCTGCCGGCGTGGCCGGTGACGACAGACGTTGCGCGAATGCCGGGCTGCCCACCAGGCATTGGGTGCTGTTGCCCAGCACCTTCATCACCATGTCGGTGTTTTCCAGCGGTGGAAAGCGTACTCGCAGGGCGATGTCGATCCCCTCGTGGATCAGATCGACTCGGCGGTTGGTGCTTTCGATGAACAACTCCACCAACGGGTATTTGAGCATATAGCGAGTCAGCATCGGCCCGACCCAGGTGTTCAGCAGCGCGGTAGGGCAACTGATGCGCACCACGCCTTGGGGTTCGGAACGGTTGCGTTCGATCAGTTCGGCGGCGCTTTCGGCTTCCACCCGCATGGCCAGGCAGCGCTGGTAATAAGCCTGGCCGATTTCGGTCAGCGAGCAATGCCGACTGCTGCGGTGCAGCAGGCGCACGCCCAGGCGCTCTTCAAGCTCGGCGATGCGCCGGCTGAGCTTGGATTTGGGCATGTCCAGCGCGCGCCCGGCCGGGGCGAAACCGCGGTGTTCCACCACTTGAGTGAAGTAGTAGAGGGTGTTGAGGTCTTCCACCATCGTTCTCCAAATAGAACGCTAAGGCTGATTTTTGCAGTCTACCGCACAAATTGTCGTGGTTTTAAGCTTTGTCCATCGCGTCACACAACAGATTCGGAGGCAAAGATGAAAAACATCATCGGCATCTACACCAGCCCGCGACCTCACTGGGTCGGCGACGGTTTTCCGGTTCGCACGCTGTTTTCCTACGACAACCTGGGCAAACACATCAGCCCGTTCCTGCTGCTGGATCACGCCGGTCCCGCCGATTTCACCCCGACCACCGAGCGTCGTGGCGTGGGTCAGCATCCGCACCGCGGGTTTGAAACCGTGACGATCGTCTACAAGGGTGAGCTGGAACACCGTGACTCCACCGGCAGCGGCGGCAAGATCGGCCCTGGCGATGTGCAATGGATGACCGCGGCTTCGGGGATTGTTCATGAAGAGTTTCACTCCGAAGGTTTCGCCAAAACCGGTGGCACCCTGGAAATGGTGCAGCTGTGGGTCAACTTGCCGGCCAGGGACAAGATGGCCGAGCCCGGCTACCAGACGATTCTCGACGGCGACATTGCGCGCCTCCCGCTGAAAAACAACGCCGGCAGCCTGCGCTTGATCGCCGGTGAGTTCGACGGCCACAAAGGCCCGGCGCGAACTTTCACGCCGATCGACGTGTGGGATATGCGCTTGAACGGCGGCAAGTTGCTGACCCTGGATCTGCATGAAGGGCGCAACACGGCACTGGTGGTGCTGCGCGGCACGGTTCAGGTCAATCAAAAGGAACTGGTGCGAGAAGGGCAGTTGGCATTGTTCGAGCGCAACGGTGATCAGCTCAGCCTGGAAGCCAACAACGATGCAGTCGTGCTGCTGCTCAGCGGCGAGCCGATCGACGAACCCATCGTCGGCCACGGCCCGTTTGTAATGAACAGCGAGCAGGAGATTCACCAGGCCTTCGCCGACTTCCAGTCCGGCCGGTTCGGCCGGATGAGCGATTGAATTCAATGCAGTAGTGCTGTGGTGCGTCGGGCTTGGCTGACTACGCCTGCCTGGCGCGTTTAAACGAACAATCAGAGTCACTTACGCCGGCCCGTTCGGCATCAATTAAAAGCGAGGATTACCCCATGACTACTTCCTACAAACGTCTCGACAAGGATAACGCCGCCGTTCTGCTGGTCGATCACCAGGCGGGCCTGCTTTCTCTGGTGCGTGACATCGACCCGGATCGCTTCAAGAACAACGTACTGGCCCTGGCCGACCTGGCCAAGTACTTCAAGCTGCCGACGATTCTGACCACCAGTTTCGAAACCGGCCCCAACGGCCCGCTGATGCCGGAACTCAAGGCGCTGTTCCCGGACGCGCCGTACATCGCTCGCCCTGGCCAGATCAACGCCTGGGACAACGAAGACTTCGTCAAGGCGATCAAGGCCACCGGCAAGAAACAGTTGATCATTGCCGGGGTGGTGACCGAAGTCTGCGTGGCATTCCCGGCACTGTCGGCCCTGGCCGAAGGCTTTGAAGTGTTCGTGGTGACCGACGCTTCCGGCACGTTCAACGAACTGACCCGTCAATCGGCGTGGGATCGCATGTCGTCCTCGGGTGCCCAGCTGATGACCTGGTTCGGCCTGGCCTGTGAACTGCATCGCGACTGGCGCAACGATGTGGAAGGTCTGGCGACTCTGTTCTCCAACCACATCCCGGACTACCGCAACCTGATGACCAGCTACAACACCCTGACCAACGCCAAGTAAACCCTGGCAGCACATACACACATAACCTGTGGGAGCGGGCAAGTCGGATCGCCGCACCGCCGCTCCCACAGTGTTTTGTGTTGTTCTGAAGACATCAAATCCTCCTACACTGTGCCCATCCGTACTATTGCTGGAGTTACTTGATGCTGTCACTGCTCACCGATCATCCGTTGCTGTGCGCGCTGGTCCTGATCCTGATCGATCTGGTGTTGTGGCGCTTGATTACGGCCAGTGGCAGTAACTGGAAACTGGCTGTGCGGCTGGTGATTTTCTCGCTGTTCAGCGTGCTGCTGTTCAATGAAGGTTTGAACCCCATGGCGCCAGCGCCGTGGGCCGACAATGTGCCATTGCACCTGGCGGCAACCGGTTTGCAGATCGGCTGGTGGTTGTATGCGGCGCGCACCCTGACGGTATTGATCGGCACGCTGATGATGCAACGGGTCGGGCACACCGGGCGCTTGTTGCAGGACCTGCTCGGTGCGGTGATTTTCCTGATCGCGGTCATCGCCGCCCTGGCTTACGTGTTGGAGTTGCCGGTCAAGGGCGTACTGGCGACGTCCGGTGCCTTGGCGATCATCGTCGGCCTGGCCCTGCAAAGCACCCTCAGCGACGTGTTCTCCGGGATCGTCTTGAACACCACCAAACCCTATCAACTGGATGACTGGATCTCTATCGATGGCACCGAAGGCCGGGTCACCGACATTGACTGGCGCGCCACGCGCCTGCAAACCGCCCAAGGCAGCATGGCGGTGATTCCCAACTCCCTGGCGGCCAAGGCCAAGATCATCAACTTCAGCCGCCCCAGCGATATTTTCGGCGTCTCGATCAGCTTGCAAGTGAGCCCCCACGCTCGTCCGCAAACGGTGATCGATGCGCTGGATCGGGCCATGCAGGGCTGCCGCTTTCTGCTGAACAAACCGGCACCGTGCGTGGCGTTGAAAAGCTCCGACAGCACCGGTGTGGAGTATGAAATCAGCGGCTTCGTGGTCTCCATGGAGCAGAAACGCATGGTACGTAATCAGCTGTTCGATCTGGCGTTCCGGCACTTGCAGGCGTCCGGTGTCAGCCTGTTGTCGAGCGTTGAACCCAGTGGGCCGGCTGCCTTGTCGCGGTCGCGGGCGCTGTTGGATAGCTCGACCATCTTCTCGACCCTGCGTCAGGAAGAGAAAGAAACCTTCAGCCAGAATATGACGCTGCAAACCTTCCGCGCCGGGGAGATGATCCTGCCGGCAGGGGAGGTCAGCGATCACCTGTTCATTATCGAGTCTGGCGTGGTGTCAGTGGCCCTGAGCCGTGGCGGCACCCAGTTCGAAGCCGGGCGTATGGGGCCGGGGGAGGTGATTGGCGAGGCCGGGATTCTTTCCGATGAATCGGCGCTCGCCGACTTTACGGCCAAGACCTTTTGCACGCTTTATCGCATCGAGAAGGAATACCTCAAGCCGTGCCTGGATGCGCGTCATGACATCAATGAGGCGATGAAGTCCTTGCTGGATTTCCGTATGCACACGGCTCAGACGTTGATGCAGGAGGTTCCGAAGGTGGCGCCGAAGAAGGGGTTTTTGCAGTGGTTGCGCAGCCGTAGCCACTGATAGGTTGATTGCCTGTGCCGACGCCTTCGCGACCCTGCTCCTGCTCGCGAAGGCGTCGGCGCTGTCACCGTCACTGAAAACCTTCTGGTCTATTGGCATCCTCAACTTCCCAATAATTGGCTATTTGTTCAACCTGAGGTCCGCATTAACGTAGCGCCAACACCCACTGTGATTGGAGCTCACCATGCAAACTCGTATCGATTTCTACACCGCCTCCCCGGACGCCCTCAAGGCCATGATGGCCCTGGAAACCGCTGTCTCGAAGCTGCCCTTGGAAAAGTCACTGATCGAGCTGGTCAAGCTGCGCGCGTCGCAGATCAACGGCTGCGCCTTCTGCATCGACATGCACACTGCCGATGCCATCAAGGACGGGGAAACGCCACGTCGACTGTTCGCCGTGACCGCCTGGCGCGAGGCACCGTTTTTCACCCATCGCGAGCGCGCCGCACTGGCCTGGACCGAGTCCTTGACCCAACTGAGCCTGACCCATGCGCCGGACGAAGACTATGCACTGCTCAGCGCCGAGTTCAGCCCCAAGGAAATGATCGACCTGACCGTGGCGATTTCCACCATCAACAGCTGGAACCGCCTGGCCGTGGGTTTCCGCAAGATGCCTCAGGAGTAACAAGCAGGCTCAATGAGCATCGGCACTCGGCGCGGCCGGTGGTTGCACCTTGCGCATCAGGGGCACCATCGCCGTGGCGAGAATGAAGCAGACCATGATCATCAGGAACGCGTCGCCGTAGGTTTGCGTCTGCGCTTCGCGGTAGGTCAGCAGCCATAGCTGATGCAGGCTGGCGGTGACGCCGATGTCACCGCTCTGGCCGAGGGCGGCGAAGTTATGGCCGACCTGTAACAGCCACTGATTGAGGGCTTCGTTGGTGCTGTTGAGGTTCTCCGCCAACCGGGTGAAGTGCAGGTTGGTGCGGTCATTGAGAATCGTCGCGCACGCGGCGATGCCCATCGCGCCGCCAAGGTTACGCATCAGGTTGAATAACCCCGAAGCATGTTTAAGCCGCGCTGGCGCCAGTCCTCCCAGGGTCAGGGTCACCGCCGGCGGCACCGCCAGTTGTTGCGCGATTCCGCGCAAGGCTTGCGGCAGCATCAATTCTCTAGCCCCCCAGTCATGGGTGATCGGGCTGAAATCCCACATCGACAGGGCGAACAGCCCAAGGCCGGTCATCATGATCCAGCGCAGGTCGATGCGATTGGCCAGAAAGGCGTACAGCGGAATCGCCATAATCTGGAACACCCCGGTGGAAAAAACCGCCAGGCCAATGTCCAGCGCGCTGTAGCCACGCACTCGGCCGAGAAACAGCGGCGTCAGGTAAATCGTCGCGAACAGGCCGATCCCGGTGACGAACGAAAAGAAACAGCCGAGGGCGAAGTTGCGGTCCTTCAAGGCGCGCAGATCGACGATCGGGTTGGCCACGTGCAAGGTTCGACCGATGAAGGCCAATCCGGCCAGGCCGCTGATCCACGCGGTGGTCAGAATCGTGCTGTCGCTGAACCAGTTCCAGCGCGGGCCTTCTTCGAGGGTGTATTCCAGGCAGCCGAGAAACACCGCCAGCAACAGCATGCTCAGGTAATCGGCGCCCTTGAGCAACGACAATTCCGGCTGGTCGATTTTCACCAGCATCGGCACTGCCACCGCGACGAAAATCCCCGGTACCAGGTTGATGTAGAACAGCCAGTGCCAGGACGAAATGTCAGTGATCCAGCCACCGATCACCGGCCCCAGCGTCGGTGCCAGTGAGGCCACGGCGCCGATGGTCGCGGCGGCGATCACCCGTTGCTTGCCGGTGAAGAAAAAGAACGCGGTGGTGAACACCAGAGGAATCATCGAGCCACCGAGAAACCCTTGCAGGGCGCGGAAGGCGATCATGCTCTGGATGTTCCAGGCCACGCCGCAGAGCAGGCTGGCCAGGGTGAAACCAATTGCCGAGGCGCAGAACAGCCAACGGGTTGAGAACACCCGGGACAACCAGCCTGACAGCGGAATCACGATGATTTCGGCGATCAGGTAACTGGTCTGCACCCAGGCGGTTTCGTCGGTGCCGGCCGAGAGCCCGCCGCCGATGTCACGCAGCGACGCCGAGACGATCTGGATATCCAGCAACGCAATGAACATGCCGATACACATCGTGGCGAAGGCGAACACCTTGGTCGCCGTCGCCATGTTGGCGGCGTTGAACGGTTGCGCGGGGGCGGCGAGGGCGCGGCTCATGGTGCGCTGGCCACGGCCGGGGTTTGAGCTTCAGGCTCGGCGCGGGTGTCCACTTCGGCGGTCACCGACAAGCCGGGGCGCAGGTGACCGAGTACGCCATCCGCCGGGTCGAGCAGGATCCGCACCGGCACCCGTTGGACAATTTTGGTGAAGTTACCGGTGGCGTTTTCCGGTGGGAGCACGCTGAACTGCGAACCGCTGGCCGGCGCCAGGCTGTCCAGGTGACCGTGGAATTCATGACCTTTGAGCACGTCGGCATGAACGATCACACGCTGGCCTGGGGTCATCCGCGACAGTTGGTCTTCCTTGAAATTGGCATCGACCCATAACCCGTTGGACGGCACCACCGACAACAGTTGCGAACCGGCCTGGGCGTAAGCGCCAACCCGCGCCCGACGATTGCCGA
Source organism: Pseudomonas sp. GGS8 (assembly GCF_024168645.1). NCBI lineage: Bacteria > Pseudomonadati > Pseudomonadota > Gammaproteobacteria > Pseudomonadales > Pseudomonadaceae > Pseudomonas > Pseudomonas sp. GGS8. The sequence continues at coordinate 4,101,369 of NZ_JALJWF010000001.1, forward strand.
TCACGCCGTCGACGGGGGCTTTCAACTCGGTGTAGCCGACGTTCAACTGCGCTATTTCACGCTCGGCCCGCGCCTGTATCAACGCAGCGCGGGCTTGCTGCTTCTGGGTTTCGATCACGTTCAACTGGCGTTGCGCGGCCAGCAATTCGGCCTGGGCCCGGGCACTCTGCGCTTGGGCAGTCTTGAAGGTAGCGTCGGCCCGTTGCGCGCTTTCCACCGAGACGGCATTGCTGCCCACCAGGCGTTTGTAGCGGGCGTTATCGTCGCGCGAGCGCGCGGTTTCGGCGCCCGCGGCATCAATGCCGGCGCGGGCCTGGCCGATCACTGCGTGCTGCAGTTGTTCGGTGGCGTCGAGATTGGCGAGCAGCGCTTCTTCAGCGGCCACCGCGCCTTCGGCCTTGGCCAGGCTGGCGCGATAGTCGCGGGCATCGAGCCGGATCAATACATCGCCGGCCTTGACCTTCTGGTTGTCGGTCACCAGCACTTCTTCAATATAGCCTGCGACTTTCGGGCCGATCACCGTGACATCACCGCCGATGTAGGCATCGTCGGTTTCTTCAATGAAACGTCCGGCGGTCCACCAATGGGTCGCGTACAGCCCAATGAACACCACGGCCGCGATGGTCGCCGTCAGCAGCATCAGCCGTTTGAGCAGGGGAGGCTTGGGTGGGGTCACCGTGACAGCAAGGTCGGGTTCAAGGCTGGGCATGCTGGTCATGGACAAATACCTGTGAGAAACAGTGCTTTATTACTGATGTAATATGATGCAGGTAATATTGTGTTGCAATAGGTTTCTGCAGCCAGTCGTCGCTTATCTAAGCCACGCGCCAGGGGTGATGCCGGTCATGTCCTTGAAGAACGCAATGAACGCGCTGTCGCTGGCAAACCCTAGTTCAAATGCGCTGTAACTGAGGTTGCGTCCGGTTGCGAGTAATTCCATGGCGCGCATCAACCGCCACTGTTGGCGCCATTGCTGATAGCTCACGCCGGTTTCGCGCTGGAAAATTCGACTGATCGTGCGGCCGCTGGCACCGATCTGTCTTTCCAGAACCTGGAGCTCCGGCGGCAGTTGCTCTGGTGTTGCGAGCAGTGGCGCCAGACGCTTGTCCCGAGGCAGAGGCAAGAGCATCGGTTGTTGTGCGGCATCGCGTATTTCGCTCCGGCACAGACCCAACAGGTGGACAAACTTGCCCTGCTGCCAATCGGTGTCGAAGTCGGCCCTGGCGATCGGTTCCAGCACCGCTCGCAGCAGCGGGCTGACTTCAATGACGCAAACCTGTGGCGGTAGTTCGGCGCATAACTCGGGTTTCAGGTAAATGGATCGATAGTCCACGCTCTGTTTCATCACTGCGCAGTGAATGATGCCCGGCGGAATCCATGCCGCGCGGGACGGCGGCAATAGGCACAATTGCTGCGTCAGCGTGATGCGCATGCAGCCCTGACGCGTGAACAACAACTGCCCGCGCGCGTGTCGATGAAGCCCGGAATCGTGATCGCCCAGGGTCGCAGCGATACCGATAACCGGTGCCGGGAAGGTGTCGGGGTCGAATGGTGCATCGGCATCGAGCCAGGCCATGGTTGTCCGATTTCAACGATTAATTGTCAGGATTTGGATAATACGTCAGCCACGGCTTCTTAAACTCCTCGGCAGTTTTTTCTTGAGGAGTGAAGTCGTGATGAATTCCAGAAATCTGCTGGTGCTGGCTATTGCCTTGCTGATGTTTGCGCAAATCGCCCAAACCCTTTACAGCCCGGCGTTGGCGGATATCGCTCAGGTGTTTGCCGTTAGCCCCCAAGCGGCGGCGCAAACGCTGTCGGTGTATTTTGTGGCCTTTGCATTCGGCGTAGTAGTGTGGGGTCGGGTGTGCGACCGTATTGGCCGTCGCCCCTCGATGCTCGCCGGCCTGATGTTGTACGTCGGCGTGACGGTGATGGCGCTGAGTGTCAGCACCTTCAGCGCGCTGCTGGTGGCTCAGGTGCTGGCTGCGTTTGGCGCGGCGGTCGGCTCGGTGGTGACGCAAACCCTGCTGCGCGACCGCTTCAAGGGCGCGGAACTGGCGCAGGTGTTTTCGGTGATGGGTATCGCCCTTGCCGCGAGTCCGGCGATCGGCTTATTCAGCGGTGCGAGCCTGGTGCAAGCTTTTGGATATCGCGGCGTGCAGGGCTGTCTGTTGCTACTGTCCCTTGGATTGTTGCTGTGGTGCTGGCGCACGTTACCGGAAACCCGACCACAGCACCTGACCACGGCCAACCTGTTCGAGACACTGTGGCAGATGCTGCAAGACCGCGATATCTGGCGTTCGACGCTATTGGTGGCGTTATTCAATGTTGCCTTGTTCAGCTACTACAGCCTCGGCCCCTTCATATTCGAGCGACTGGGCTTGAGTGCACAGCTGTTTGGTTACAGCGGTGTGATCCTGGCCTTGGGCTCCGGTCTTGGCGCCTGGCTCAACAAGCGCTTGCTCCATCGAGGGGTGAGTGGTCCGCGGCTGATCCGGTTTGCGGCGTTGTTGGCATTGCTGGGTGGTTTCGGCGTATGGCTGATGCAGGACAGTGGTCTGTTCGTGCTGGCGATGTTGCTGGTGGTACTGGCGTTCGGTATGGCAATCCCGAATATCCTCGGCTCGGCCTTGGCGAATTACGGCGATCGACTGGGCACTGCTGGCGCACTGTTCGGTTTGTTGTACTACCTGTTGATCGGCGGTGGGCTGATGTTGGCAGCCTGGAGTCAGGCGTTGGGTGAAACCTTGATGTTGTGCGGTGCGCTGGCCTTGCTATTGGCGGGGACTCATTCGCGGGCAAGCCTCGCTCCTACGGATTGAGTCGTTCGCATTGTCGGCGAACGACGCAAATCTGTAGGAGCGAGGCTTGCCCGCGAAGCTTTTAAACCTTCAACACCTTCCCGCCAATGGCCACAGCCACCAGCAACACCGCCATCAACCCAAAGGCAAAACTCAAATTGCTGCCATGGGCGATAAAACCGATCACCGCCGGCCCGGCGAGAATCCCGGCATAACCCAACGTGGTAATGGCCGGCACGGCAATGCTTTCGGGCATGACGGTCTGTTTGCCGACGGCGGTGTACAGCACCGGCACAATGTTCGAACAGCCAGCCCCCAGCAGCGCATAACCCACCAGCGCCGCTTCCCATGCCGGTGCGAATGTCGCCAACGCCAGGCCCGACGCGGCCATCAAGCCACCGAACACAATCACTCGCGTATAACCAAGACGCCGAACAATCCTGTCGCCGGTCAAGCGCCCGAGCGTCATGGTCAGCGCAAACGCCGCATAACCCAGGCCTGCATACGCCGTGTCGATGCCGCGCTCCTGCGCCAGGAACACCGCGCTCCAGTCGAGCGCCGCGCCTTCGGCCAGGAACACGATGAAGCACATCCCGCCGATAAACAGCACGATGCCGTGGGGCACGGCAAATGCCGGGCCGGAGCTTTCACTGCCGTAAGGCAACAGGTGCGGCGCGGCTTTAAACAATGCCAGCACCAGCACCACGATCACCACGCACATCGCACCCAGCGGCGAAAAACCCAAACCGAGCAGGGCGCTGACACCCGCCGCGCCGATGATCCCGCCGAGGCTGAACAGCCCATGAAACCCCGACATCATGGTCTTGCCGCTGGCCCGTTCGACGATCACCGCTTGCAGATTCACCGTCGAATCCACCGTGCCCAGGCCCGCGCCGAACATGAACAACACTGCGATCAACGCCGGAATCGAAGACACCGTCGCCAATAGCGGCAGTGCCGCGCAGATCAACAAGGTGCCGCCGCTCAACACCCGGCGGCAGCCGAAACGCGTCGCCAGAATCCCGGCCATCGGCATCGACAGAATCGAGCCCACCCCCAGGCACAACAGCAACAGCCCGAGGGTGCCTTCATCCAGCCCGGCCCGCGCCTTGGCGTAAGGCACCAGCGGCGCCCAGGCCGCGATGCCGAAACCGGCGATGAAAAAGGCGATGCGCGTGGACATCTGTTCCAGGCGTCCGGGGACGAAGGCGGCTTGGGTGTTGAGGCTGGTCATATTGATCCTTGGCAAAAAACGTCGCGTCCCCAAAGGACAGTGAACAACCGCAAAGGGGTTCTATCACCACGTTCGGGAGGGGCAGCAGTCAGGGTGACATCCTTGCACAGCCAGCCGTTGTTTCGCGATATTGTCGACGCATCAATTGTTCATACAGGGGGCGCCATGACGCGGATGTACGATGCTCGAGGCAATATCTACGCGGTCGTGGCGCCTGACGCCCTGCGCGGTATCGGTATCGACCTGCCTGAACAGGCCAGCCAGGCGGCGCAAACCCGTGAGGCCTGGGCCTTGTCGGCCATTGAGGCGTTCTGTAGCTGGCCTCCCGGCACACAACCGTCCGGCAGCAAGGCGCATCGTTGCGATGGTCTGCTGGTGGGGCCGTTTCAATCGTCGCCGCCTTTTGACCTGTTGATCGTCAACACCGACGGTTCCCTGGCCGAACGCAGTGGCAATGGTCTGACGATTTTTTCCCAGGCCCTGAGTGAACAAGGGCTGATGCCGAGGGAGGAGGCTTGCCTGCTCAGGGTTCATCACGACAAGAGCGATGCGCTCTCGCCAGTGGCGACTCCGGTGAAATCCGCCGAGATTGATGGCGTGCAAGGGTTCTGGCTGGACTTGGGAAAACCCTCGTTCGGGCCGCAAGCAGTGGCCGCGCAAGGGGTTGAACCGGTGATGTTGAATGGTCGTGAAGTCAGTCATGTGCGGCCGTTGTCTGCGCTCGACCCTGCCTGGCACCGCAGTCAGTTCGTGCGTATCGGTAATCCCCATTGCGTGACGTTGGTGACAGGCGCCGATGCATTGCCCAGTAATGAGCAAATGCGTGAACCGGGGTTGTCTGGCGGATTGACCCGCATTGCCTATGCCATGCCGACCGGAGCAGGGCAGCCGTGTGCGGCAGGGCTGAACCTGCAGTGGGCGATGCTTGAGTCCGAGGGGCGAATCGTTGCGCGGGTGTTCGAGCGTGGCGAAGGGCCGACCGCGTCGTCGGGCACCAGCGCCAGTGCGGTGGCGTGCGCGGCGTGGCGAGTGGGTTGGGTGACGGCCGGGGAAGTGCAAGTGCTCATGCCCGGCGGCACGGCGCCGATTCTGCTGGAGGAAGTGAAGGGCGAATTGAGTCGGGTCAGGTTGTTTGGGACGGCGCGGTTGATGGAGTGAATTCAAGATCGCCATCGCGGGCAAGCCCGCTCCCACAGGTTCAGCGTGATCCCTGTGGGAGCGGGCTTGCCCGCGATGACGTCCGCACTGTCAGCGAAAATTTAAAACCGATCCGCCCATTCCACCACCGGCATCTGCCGCTTCATCAACACCTTGCCCTCGCGAATCGAATACAGCGGCAGCCCCTGACTACGGATCACCTCGTAATCGCTGTCCGCCGACAGAATCAGCAGATTCGCCGGCCGCCCCGGTTCCAGCCCATACCGATCTCCCAACGCCATGGCCTTGGCACTGTTGTCCGTGACCAGGTCCAGCGCACTCTGCAAATTGCGATAACCGAGCATGTGGCAGATGTGCAAACCGGCCTCGAGCACCCGCAGGATGTTGCCATTGCCCAACGGATACCACGGGTCGACGATCGAGTCCTGACCGAAACACACGTTCATCCCCGCTTCGAGCAACTCATTCACCCGGGTCACGCCACGGCGTTTCGGGAAGTTGTCGAAGCGGCCTTGCAGGTGAATGCTTTCGGTGGGGCAGGAAACAAAGCTGATTCCCGAATGCCCGAGCAGGCGAAACAGTTTCGCGCAGTAAGCATTGTCGTAGGAGCCCATCGCCGTGGTGTGGCTGGCGGTGACGCGCGAACCCATGTCGCGGCTGCGCGCTTCTTCGGCCAGCACTTCAAGGAAGCGCGAGTGCGGGTCGTCGGTTTCGTCGCAATGCACGTCCACCAGGCAGCCAGTGCGTTCAGCCAGGTCCATCAGGAACTTCACCGAGCTCACGCCTTGATCCCGGGTGTATTCGAAATGCGGAATGCCGCCGACCACATCGGCACCCAGGCGGATCGCTTCTTCCATCAACTCGCGCCCGTTGCGGTACGACTCGATGCCTTCCTGGGGGAACGCGACGATTTGCAGGTCGATCAGGTGGCGGCTTTCCTCGCGGACTTCGAGCATCGCCTTGAGCGCGGTCAGCTCCGGGTCGGTGACATCGACGTGGGTGCGCACGTGCTGAATGCCGTGGGCGGCGAGGGTCTGGATGGTTTTTTTGGCGCGGGTCTTGGTGTCTTCCTGAGTGATGGTGGCCTTGCGTTCGCCCCAGCACTCAATGCCTTCGAACAGCGTGCCGCTCATGTTCCAGCGCGGTTCGCCGGCAGTCAGGGTGGCGTCGAGGTGAATGTGTGGTTCGACGAAGGGCGGCACCACCAGATTACCGTCGGCGTCCAGGTCATCCGGCCCCAGTGACGGGGCTTCGGTTTGCCGGGCGATGCTGTGAATCAGGCCGTTTTCCAGGTGCAACTCATGCAGGCCTTCTTGGTTGCGCAGGCGGGCGTTGATGATGTGCATCAGGCGAGTCCTTTTAGAGATCTTGTAATGGTGCGTTGGCGGTTCGAGCGCCGAGTACGCCGGTCAATAGCACATACGTTAGCGCGGCTGCGGCAATCCCTACCAGTGGCGCGACCCACGGGGAGCTGAATGCCGCGACGGTGCCGACGGCATAAGCGCTCAGGCCAGGCCAGTTGAACGCCGGCAACCGAACATCGGCCAAGCGTGGATATTGACCGCGATAGCGGAAGAAAAAGTCGGCCATGATCACCCCGCCAATCGGTGGAATCACCGTGCCCAGCAGAATCAGGTAAGGCACCAGCATGTCATACATGCCCAGCAGCGCCAGCAGGGTGCCGATCACCGCGCCGGCCAGGGTCACGGTTTTGCGCCGGCCGGTGCGCAGCAGGTTGCAGCCGGCGACGGCGAAGTTGTAGATGGTGTTGTCCTGAGTGCTCCAGATATTGAGCAGCAACATCGCCATCGCGGCCATGGCGAAGCCTTGCAGCAACAGCACTTCGACCACGTCCGGTTGCTGGTAGACGATGGCGCCATAGGCACCGATCAACACCATCAAGCCATTACCGATGAAAAAGCCGATCAGGCTCGCCAGCACCGCGACCCGCGCCGAACGGGAGAAGCGTGTCCAGTTGGTCGCCTGAGTCGCGCCACTGACGAAGGTGCCGAATACCAGGGTAATCGCGGTCGACCAGTCCAGTGTTGCCGTCGGCACCACCGCGAGCAAACCGTCGAGCCCGCCGACCTTCACCGTCGCGACCCACATCGACAGCATCAGCAGCAACATCATGGCGGGTACGGCGATGTACGACAGAATCTCCAGCCCGCGATAGCCGATGTACGCCGTGGCGCAAAAGCCCAGGCCGAACAGCACCATCAGCCCCAGAACGGTGCCATCGCTCAGTTGGAAATATTTGCCGAGGACCACGGCGGCGGTCGCGGTGCCCCAGGCGTACCAGCCAATCTGGGTGAAGCCGAGGATCAGGTCGCTGAGCTTGCTGCCCACTTCGCCGAAGCAGAAACGGCCCATCAGTGCCGAGTTGAGGCCGCTTTTGAAGGCGATGTAGCCAAGCCCGGCGGCGTAAATCCCCAGCAGCAGATTGCCGATGATGATCACCGTCAGCATCTCGCTGAAACTGAACGCCACCCCCAGCTTGCCGCCGGCAAACATGGTCGCCGTGAAGAAGGTAAAACCCAGCAGCACCATGGCCGTGGAGGCAAGCCCCTTGCGGGCATGCATCGGGACTTCGCTTAAGGGGTAATCGTTGCCCGGATCGTTCTGCGTCATGTGGCATTCCCTGCTGGATGGAGGACGCGAGGGTGTTGCAGTGCTCGTGCCAATGGCGCGAGGGTGTTGTTATTTATAGCCGAGCAGGCGGATTTGGCCTGAAGAGGGGCACGAAAGCAGTGCGGCTGTGGTTCAAATTGGGACGCAGCAATCAGGTAGTCACAAAGTCCTGTGGCGAGGGGGCTTGCCCCCGTTTGAGTGCGTAGCGCTCACAAGATCTTTGGTATATCAGAGATTTTGGGGCCGCTTCGAGACCCAACGGGGCGATGCGGCGTTCCGACAAGCCCCCTCGCCACAGGGTCTCCGTCGATCAGGCGTTCTGTGCCAACGGCAGAAACCGCAATATCGCCGTCATGATCGCCTCCGGTGCATCCTCCTGCACCAGGTGGCCGGCATTGGCGATGGGGTGAAACTGCGACCCGGCAATCATCTGATGCAACGCCCGCCCGCGCTCAATGGGAATCCACTGATCGTCTTCTCCCCAAAGAATCTGCACCGGGCAGCGAACCGTCGGGTACAGCGTTTCGACCTCGCGGGTATAACGCTCATCCATCTGCGCGATCTGCCGATAGAACGCCGTTTGCCCCGAATCACCCAGCCAGGGCTGCACGTAAGGCGCCAGCTCCTGATCGGAAATCTCGCGCTTGATCGCGCCACGAATATAGGTCGGCACAATCGCCCGTTGAATGTAATCAGGCAGCCCGCTGAACGCCGCTTCATGCTGACGCACATGCTGCACGAACGGCGAGCCCCAGGGCGACAGCGCCACCGGGTCGATCAGTGTCAGGCTGCGGTAATCCTTGCCATTGAGCAGGTGTGCACGCAACGCCGTGGCACCGCCGAAATCGTGGGCCACCACGTCTGGTCGTTCCAGGCCCCAGTGCTCCAGCAATTGCGCCAACAGTTGGTTTTGCACGCCCAGCGACACATCGCCGTCCGGCTGTGCGGATTGCCCGTAACCCAGCAAATCGAAGTAGTACACCCGGTGCGTGGTGATGAAGTGCGGGGCAATCCGGCGCCACACATAAGAGGAGAAGGGCGTGCCATGCACAAACACTAGCGGCGGGCCGTCACCCCGTACGGCGTAGCGGACGGAGTGCCCGTTGAAACGATAGGTTTGAGCCAGCGGCCAGTCAGTCATGGGGGTGTCCTTTTGGCGTGTGCGAGGCCAAAAGCATAGGCATAAAAAAACAGCCATTGAAGGCTGTTTTTCATATCACTGACGAAACGCATTCTCCCTGTGGGAGCTGGCTTGTGAGGGAGCGGGCTTGCCCCGGGCGGCGATCCGACGATGCAGACGGCCCGGTTTAACGTCGAACCGAGTTGATGCCATCGCAGGCAAGCCAGCTCCCACAGGGATTTCTGTTGTGCCTGGGATTGGTTTACTCGCCGCGATAGATGCAACCGCTGGTGCAGGTCTCGTGGATGCGGATTGCGCTGAGTTCCGGCAACAACGGCTTCAACTCATTCCAGATCCACTTGGCCAGCACTTCGCTGGTCGGGTTTTCCAGGCCGGGAATGTCGTTCAGGTAGTTGTGGTCCAGGCGCTCGTAGAGCGGCTTGAAGATCTCTTTGATTTCCGAGAAATCGCGGATCCAGCCGGTGTGCGGATCAAGGTCGCCACTCAGGTGAATCGCCACTTTGAACGAGTGACCGTGCAGGCGGCCGCACTTGTGGCCGTCCGGTACGTGGGGCAGGCGATGGGCGGATTCGAAGGTAAACTCTTTGAATATTTCCACAGGGATGTTCAGCTCTTTCAGGTGGCGATCGCCGCGGCGATATGGGCAGGTGGCGAGTTTACCAGAGCTCCGGGCAAAACACTGACTAAAGGGTCAGCAAGCGCTCGCCGAGGCGACCGTTGGCGGTCAGTTCGAGGAACTCATCGCCCAGGCGACGGCTTTCATCCATCGTCGTGCGCCAGTACTTCTGCCGGCTCGGGGCATCCCCCATGAAGCGCTTGAAGTCGTTGCGGTCCGGCAGTTTGCCGTAGGGCAGGCGTGCCAGGTATTCCTTCGACGGGGCCAGCAGCAGAACATCCTGCAAGCGCTCAGGGCAGGCGCGGCGCCATGGCAGCGTCTTGTCGAACCAGCCGGGGATCACCCTGTCGGTGAAGTGCGGATACAGCACGATGTCGTTGCCGCTGTAGGGCAGGTCAAGGTGATAGTCCAGCAGACCGCCATCGCGGAACGTCCCCGCGCCAGCCCCCGGCAAGTCGCGCACGCCTTGCATGACCATCGGGATCGAGCCCGAAGCGAGCAGGGCCTGGCGCAGGTTGCCGGCATCCAGTGAGATGAAGCGCGACGGGAAGTCATTCAGCGCGTTGACCGGTGGTGCCAGGCGCGGGTCGTGGATGATCAGCCGCTCAAAATGCCGTGACAGCCGCGCACGACCACGCAGGTTGTCGGCGATCACCGACGACAGGCCCAGCCCCAGTCGGCCACGATGATCGTCTGCCAACAGACCGTGGCTTTTGACCACCATGATGTTCAGGCGGTAGTGGGTGTTATCCAGAATCGAGGCATCGCGGCCGTCGAGCAAGTCATCGAGCATGCGCCGGGAGCTCTGGCTGATCTGCGCCATGGTCACGCCCTTGGCGAAGTTCTGCCCGGTGTACAGATGGCCGAGGCGGCGGAGGCCTTCGGCGGCATCCGGCAGGCAGGCGCTGGCGAACCGCCAGGAACCCACCGAGGCGCCGATCAGCGAACGCTCCCGGGGCGCCGCCGGCAGCCATTCGCCAAACAGCGCCAGGTCCAGACCCTGAATCCCCAGCGCTTTCGGGCCACCGGCGGCACCCGGCAACGTGCCCACATCGGCGGCGCTCAAGCCGTTGGCACGGATGCGCGCCAGAGCACGCGGGCCGGCCTTGAGGGTCAGGGAAGGGAACTTGATGTGGATAGCAGTCATACCGGTCTCGATGGCTGGCGAGCGGGGATTATAAGTGAGTTCTGTAGGTACACGAATCCAATGTGGGAGCGAGCCTGCTCGCGATAGCGGACTGACTGTCACGCAGATAGTGAATGTGCCACCGTCATCGCGAGCAGGCTCGCTCCCACAGGTTTTGCGTTTGTCTGCGATGGCGCATGAGATCGTCAATGATGGCAATTCAGTTTCAGTTAAGTTCGAATCGCTAAGGTCGCTCCGTAGGCAACACATAAGAAAATACGGAGCCACCCCATGAAAATCCTGACTGCCCTGTTCTCCGCATCCCTCATCAGCCTGACTGCCAGCACCGCTCATGCCCGCGACCTGGGCCCCGACGAAGCCCTGAGACTGCGCGACGCTGGTACCATTGTGTCTTTCGAGCAGCTCAACGCCACCGTTCTGGCCAAACACCCCGGCTCGACCGTCACCGGAACCGAGCTCGAAGCAGAGTACGGCAAGTACAAATATCAGGTGGAACTACGCGACCCACAGGGCATTGAGTGGGACCTGGAGTTGGATGCGGTCAGCGGGCAGGTCCTCAAGGATCATCAGGATACGTAATGAAGGTGTTTTTTTTGAATCGGCGCGCCAGCAGTCGCATGGTGCTGGTGCTTCTGGTTTTTTGCTCGGTGGCTGCGGCCCGCGACCTGGATCAGGACGCAGCCCTGCGCCTGCGCCAACAGGGCGTGATCCTGCCGCTGGAGCAGCTCTTGCAGCAAGCGCTGGACCGCTATCCCGGGGCCAAGTTGCTGGAAGCCGAGCTTGAAGAAAAACACGACGTCTATGTTTATGAAGTCGAGCTGCTGACCACCGAAGGTGTGGTGCACGAACTGGACTTCGACGCCACCACCGGCGATTTATTGAAAGACAAGGAAGATTGACCGATGCGTTTGCTCCTGGTGGAAGACCACGTGCCGCTGGCCGATGAATTAATGGCCGGCCTTAACCGGCAGGGTTACGCCGTGGACTGGCTGGCCGACGGTCGCGATGCGGTGTACCAGGGCAGCAGTGAGCCTTATGACCTGATCATCCTTGATCTCGGCCTGCCGGGTTTGCCGGGGCTCGAGGTGCTGGCGCAGTGGCGGGCCGATGGCCTCGCGACGCCGGTGCTGATCCTGACGGCGCGCGGTTCCTGGGCCGAACGGATCGAAGGCCTCAAGGCCGGCGCCGACGATTACCTGAGCAAACCCTTCCACCCGGAAGAACTGCACCTGCGCATCCAGGCGTTGTTGCGCCGCTCCCACGGCCAGGTCAATCAACCGACGCTCAAGGCTGCCGGGCTGCATCTGGATGAAGGTCGTCAGTGCGTGACCCGCGATGGCGCCGACATCCAGCTCACCGCCGCGGAATTCCGCCTGCTGCGCTATTTCATGCTGCATCCCGAACAGATCCTTTCCAAAAGCCATCTCGCCGAACACCTCTACGACGGTGAAACCGAGCGCGACTCCAACGTGCTTGAAGTCCACGTCAACCATCTGCGACGCAAGCTCGGCCGCAGCGTGATCGAAACCCGTCGCGGCCAGGGTTACCTGTTCGGCGGGCAAGCCCAGTGAAGTCGATCCAGCGCCGTTTGAGTCTGGGCCTGATCAGCGTGATGGTGATCGTCGGCCTGGTGCTGGCGCAAACCAGCCTGTGGCTGTTCGAAATCGGTTTGCAGCGCTACCTCGAAGCCGGGTTGCGCAACGACAGCGAAAATCTGTTGGTGGCGCTGGTACGTGGCCCGCAGGGGTTGCAGCTGGATGAGCGGCATCTGTCGCCGGCCTATCAGCGACCGTTTTCCGGGCACTACTTTCGTATCGACTTTGCCGACAGCCATTGGCGCTCCCGCTCGCTATGGGATCAGGACCTGCCGCGGCTCGAACACCCGGGCCTGAACAGCAACCTGCAACTAGGGCCGGAAGGGCAACAATTGCTGGTGCTGCGCTCGGACTACCGGCGGCTGGGGCAGGCGATTTCTATCAGCGTCGCCCAGGACTACACCCCAGTGCGCGAGAGTTTCTGTCGCATGCAGCAGCTCGGTCTGGGGTTGGGGCTGGCGGGGTTGTTGCTGATTTTGCTGTTGCAACGGATCACCGTGCACCGTGCCTTGCGCCCGCTGGAAAAGGCCCGCGAGCAAATCGCCCAGTTGCAGCAGGGCCAGCGCTCGCAACTCGACGAAGCCGTGCCGGTGGAGCTGGAGCCGCTGGTGGCGCAGATCAACCATTTGCTGGCTCACACCGAAGACAGCCTCAAGCGCTCGCGCAATGCGTTGGGTAACTTGGGTCATGCGTTGAAAACACCGTTGGCGGTGTTGTTGAGCCTGGCTTCAAATGAAAAACTCGATGCTCACCCCGAACTGCGCAAAGTCATGCAGGCGCAACTGGAACAGGTCCAGCAACGACTCAATCGCGAACTCAACCGCGCCCGATTATCCGGCGATGCGTTGCCGGGGGCGCTGTTTGATTGCGATGCCGAGCTGCCGGGGTTGCTGGCCACGTTGAACATGATTCACGGCGAACACCTCGACCTGAGCTACCGCGCACCGACCGGTTTGCAACTGCCGTGGGATCGCGAAGATCTGCTGGAGTTGCTGGGCAACCTGCTGGACAACGCCTGCAAATGGGCGGATGCGGAGGTTCGGTTAAGCGTGGTTGAAACGGCTGAAGGTTTTCAGTTGAGCGTGGAAGACGATGGGCCGGGGATTCCCGAAGATCAGCGCGATCAGGTGTTCAGCCGCGGTACACGGCTCGATGAGCAGACCGATGGGCATGGGCTGGGATTGGGCATCGTGCGCGACATCGTCGACACATGGGGCGGTGTGTTGAGGCTGGAGGACAGCGAGTGGGGCGGGTTGAAAGTGATGATCGAACTGCCCAAACGCTGACATCTGTCTGAAAGCCCGTGCTTAACCTGTGGGAGCGGGCTTGCCCGCGAAGACGGCAGCACAGTCGACATCGATGCCGCCTGACACAACGCCATCGCGGGCAAGCCCACTCTCACAGTGGTTTTGTGTTGACTGCAAATGCTGCGGCCAACTGCTAACCCTGTGCACGCGTTCTTTCTGAAACACAGCAACCACGACTGCTACGCAGGCTTCGCCAACTGCTTCAAAGGGTGGTGTGCGCTTTGACAAGGGGGTGATGCTGCGGCAAAGTGCGCGCCCTCTAATAAGACCCTCTCTTTAATCCGCTGGCGGCGCTTATGCGCACTGCCGGCCGGACTCTTTCCGCTTGCCTTGAGGTAACGATGATTAATGCAGTAATTGCCGCGGTCGGCATCATGCTGATACTCAGCCTGTCCCGCGTGCATGTAGTGATTGCGCTGATTGTGGGCGCGCTGGTCGGTGGCTTGACCGGTGGTCTGGGGATCGATGCGACACTCAAAGCCTTCAACAGCGGCCTCGGCGGCGGGGCGACGGTGGCGTTGTCCTACGCCTTGCTCGGCGCGTTCGCCGTGGCCATCGCCAAGTCCGGCCTGGCCCATGCCCTGGCGGACAAAGCCCTGGCCCTGGTCGATCGCCAGCACGCCAACGGCGGCGGCCATGTCAAATGGCTGCTGATCGGCCTGCTATGGGTGGTGGCCATCGCCTCGCAAAACATTTTGCCGATTCATATCGCCTTTATCCCGTTGCTGGTGCCGCCTCTTTTATATGTGCTGACCAAACTGCAACTGGACCGCCGGTTAATCGCCTGCGTCATTACCTTCGGTCTGATCACCCCATACATGTTCCTGCCCGTGGGCTTCGGCAACATCTTCCTCAATGAAATCCTGCTGGCCAACGTCGCCCGTAGCGGCGTGGACATCAGCGGCATCAACGTCACCCATGCCATGGGCATTCCGGCGCTGGGCATGGTGTTTGGCCTCGCGGCAGCGTTCATCAGCTACCGTAAGAAGCGTGTCTACGACCTGGAAAAGATCGAGCAGGTCGAACAGGTCGCGGTGCAGTACAACCCCTTGAGCCTGATGGTCGCCGGCCTGGCGATTGCTGCCGCGTTCATTATTCAGATGCTGCTGGATTCGATGATTATCGGGGCACTGGCGGGCTTCCTGATCTTTTCGGCGTCGGGCATCGTCAAGTGGCGTGAAACCGATGACCTGTTCACCGAAGGCATGAAAATGATGGCGATGATCGGTTTCATCATGATCGCCGCGTCCGGGTTTGCCGAAGTGATGAAAGCCACCGGTCATGTGCAGACGCTGGTGGAATCCTCGGCCTCGTGGATCGACCACAGCAAAGGCATCGGTGCGCTGTTGATGTTGCTGGTGGGACTGTTGGTGACCATGGGCATCGGCTCGTCGTTTTCCACGGTACCGATTCTGGCGACGATTTTCGTGCCGTTGTGCGTGCAACTGGGCTTCAGCCCGATCGCCATCGTGTGCATCGTCGGCACGGCCGGCGCGTTGGGCGATGCTGGTTCACCGGCGTCGGACTCGACCCTGGGCCCGACCTCGGGTCTGAACATCGACGGCCAGCATCACCATATCTGGGACACCGTGGTCCCGACCTTCCTGCACTACAACCTGCCATTGCTGGCGTTCGGTTGGGTGGCCGCGATGGTTCTGTAACCATATTTACCCTGTGGGAGCGTGGCTTGCCCGCGATGAACGATTACGCGGTGTGCCTGATAAACCGCGGCGCCTGAATCGCGGGCAAGCCACGCTCCCACAAGGACCTTGTTCAACTTTTGATCTGGCCTGCCGTTATAGCCTTTAACCACGCCAACAAAATCAAAAGAGTGAACGTCATGCGCATGAGCCTGAAGGCCAAAGTCCTGTCCCTTGCCGTCCTCCCGGTGTTGCTCTTTGCGCTGGTCATCAGCCTGACCACGCTGTTCATCCTGCAGGAACAGGCCCGCAAGGAAGTCGAGGAAACCCGTCAGCGTCTGCTCAGCGACGCCAAAGCGACCCTGCAAAGCTACGTTGCCGTGGCCATGACCACGATCAAACCGCTCTACGACGCGGCCGCCCCCGGCGATGATGCGGCGCGGGCGCAGGTGATCAAGTTGCTGTCGAGCATCACCTACGGCAAGGACGGCTACTTCTTCGGCTACGACTCCAACACTGTGCGCCTGTTCAAGGCCAACAGCCCCGAAGGCGTGGGCCAGAGCTTCAAGGACAACCGCGACCCGAACGGCGTTTACGTCAACCGCGACCTGGTGAAAGTCGCCAAGGACGGGACCCACTACCTGCAATACAGCTCGCCACTGCCCGGTAACACCCAAGTGCAGGTGCCCAAGCTCGGCTACACCGAATACCTGCCGAAGTGGGACATGGCGTTCGGCACCTCGGTCAACCTCGACGGCATCGAAGCGCAAGTGGCGCTGGTCGAGATCAAGGTCCAGGAACGCATGCAAGGCGTGGTGCTGAGCATTGTCGGGGTTGCCGTGGTGGTGCTGCTGGTGATCGCCGCAGTCGGGATGCTGCTGGCCAATACCATTTTGCGTCCGCTGAACCTGATGAAAGCCAACCTCGACGACATCGCGGCGGGCGAGGGCGACCTGACCCGGCGCCTGACCATCACCAGTCAGGATGAACTCGGCGAACTGGCCGGCTCGTTCAACCGTTTCGTCGACAAGATCCACGGCCTGGTACGGCAGATTACTGAAATGACCTCGCAACTGACCGGTCTGGTGAATCAGGTCTCCGATCAGGCCCAACGCTCGGATCAGGCCATGGAGCGCCAGCGTCACGAGACCGATCAGGTGGCCACGGCGATCAACCAAATGTCGGCGGCGGCCCAGGAAGTGGCCAAGAGCGCGCAAAACGCCGCGGTCGCTGCCCAACAGACCGACGAAGAAGGCCAGGCCGCCAAGCGCGTGGTGGCCGGCAGCATCGTGAAGATTCATGCGTTGGTGACCGATATTCGCAGCAGCGGTGCGTCCCTCGATAGCTTGCAAAAAGACGTGTCGTCAATTGTCAGCGTCCTCGGGGTGATCCGTTCGATTGCCGAGCAGACCAACCTGCTGGCGCTCAACGCCGCGATTGAAGCGGCCCGCGCCGGTGAGGCCGGGCGTGGTTTTGCGGTGGTCGCCGACGAAGTGCGGGCGCTGGCCAGTCGTACGCAAATCAGCACTCAGGAAATCCAGGGCATGATCGACCGCTTGCAGGCCGGCACCCAATCGGCGGTCGAGTCCATGCGCCGCTCCAGCGAGGCCGGCGACGGCACCTCGGCCCAGGCCAACGAAGCCGGGGCGTCGCTGGACGCCATGGCCCAACTGATCGGCACCATCAACTCGATGAACGCGCAGATCGCCAGCGCCGCCGAAGAGCAAACTGCCGTGGCTGAAGAGATCAACCGCAGCGTGCACCAGATCGCCGTGGCGGTAGACAGCGTCGCCGACGAAACCCAGCGTGGCGCGCAAACCTCACGCAGCCTGGCCGATCTCGGTCAGCGCCTGGGGCAACTGGTCGGGCAATTCCGTATTTGATGGATGTTGCTTGTGGTGGGGGGCGTGGTTAGGGGGCTAATGTGGCGAGGGGGCTTGCCCCGTTGGGTTGCGAAGCGACCCTGGAACCAGTCTCCGCGACTCTTCAGATAGAACTCATGTACCGGTTTTACGACTGCTGCGCAGCCGAACGGGGCGATGCGGCGTTCCGACAAGCCCCCTCGCCACAGGGCGGTATTCGTCCATAAGTGGCAACATCGCGACTACCCTCAATAGTAAGCGAACACCGTCCAGGCATCTGTTTGAACCAGTTTCTGCAACGGGCGGTCATTTGCTTCAGGTGCCGCGCACCCGCGGTACCCGGACGACCATAACCATGGAGTCAGACTCATGAACGACGGTACCTGCGACTGCCCGAAATGCTCCTGCAAACTGGGTGAACACCCCATCGTGCGTCACGGTAAGCACTATTGCTGTGAAGGCTGCGCCAAACATCATGAACACGGCGAAGAATGCTCCACCAAAGGCTGCAAGTGTGCCAAGCACTGACTGTTTCAGGCAAAAAAGTGGAGCCTCAGCGGCTCCACTTTCAGTTTGAATAGTGACCCTCCCTTTCAAAGCTCATTTCGCCGGTCGCCAGGTCACGTTCTCGACGCCGAATTTCTCCGCCAGCGGTTTACTGGTCTTTTGCACCCGCTCACGGCCAAAACGCGGGATCCGGCCGACTCCGGCGTCGCAACTTGCCCAGTGCCAAGCCTCTGCATTGTCCATTTTGTCCAGGCGAATAATGAAAGACTTGGGCTTGCCGTGAAGGGTGTATTCAATGACGAAAAGTTTTGCATTGTTCATAAAGCCTGTATTCCTCCCTGTTGTAATAGAAGGATCGCAAGGCGCGCGAAAAATTCCGTCGGATTGTCAGTCGGTTACAGTGACTGGCGACATGCCACACGCCTCGTTACCATGGAGTTTTTCCGCCCCCCCAATGATCCTAGCTTATGGCCAAGGCCGCACCGCCTGATTTGAGCGATACCGACGTGCCCGTGCAACCGCTGGCACGTACTTACCCGCGTGGGTTGTATATCGAGCCTCATGAGCACGTCTGGGGCCAGTTGCTGTACGCGATGAGCGGCGTGATGTGGGTCGAGACACCCCATGAAGCGCTGGTGGTGCCGCCGCAACGGGCGGTCTGGCTGCCGCCGGGTGTGCCGCACGGGATTCGCGTGGTCTCTGACTTGCAGATGCGCAACATCTACCTGCGACCGTCATTGGCGGCGACGCTGGACGACAGTGTGCAAGTGATTGAAGTCGGCGGCTTGCTGCGCGAACTGATCGTCGGGCTGGTGGAACAAGGCGACGACGGTGCCCCGGATTATTACGACGCGCTGGTCGGCCTGGCCTTGCTGGAACTCAAGCGCGCCCGGCGTTCATTGCTGAAAATCCCGTTGCCGGACGATTCCGACCGGCGGCTGATGAACTTGTGTCAGGCGGTCATGGCGTCACCGTCGCTGGACATCTCCTTTGAGCAACACGCCGAAAATGCCGGTGCCAGCGTGCGTACCCTGGCGCGGCTGTTCAAGGACGGTTTGGGCATGGGTTTCGCCGAGTGGCGGCGGCAGGTGCAACTGGCGACTGCGGCGGCTGAATTGATTCAGGGCGTTCCGGTCAGCGCGATTGCCCGGGAACTGGGTTATTCGCCGAGCAGTTTCAGTGACATGTTCCGTCGGGAACTGGGCGTCGCGCCCTCGCAGTTTTGCGCGAGCCCGCGTGGGGGCTCAGGCGCGTAAAAACGTTTTGGCCGACATTCAGAAGTACTTGGCCGACGTCCGTGGCGACCTCTCTCTAGACTCTGCGCATACCCCCTTATGCCACGGAGTCTGTCATGAACTACGTTATCTCATTGGGTATCGGTCTGGGCGTCGGCCTGCTCTATGGCGCGCTGGATTTTCGTTCCCCCGCACCACCGGCCATCGCGCTGGTGGGCCTGCTGGGCATGCTCGCCGGTGAGCAGTTGTGGCCCTTGGGCCGGCAACTGGTGGCGGGCTGGATCTCCTGAAACCTCTTGTCCATTTGGTGAAAATGCCCATGAAAGCACTGCAATTCGACAAAACCGGCGACCTCTCGGCCCTGCGCTACGTTGAGGTGCCCACCCCCGTTCCCGGCACCGACGAAGTGCTGGTCCAGATCAAGGCGGCGGGCCTCAATCCCAGTGATGTGAAAAACGTACTGGGGCGCTTTCCCTACACCACGTTGCCACGGATCCCAGGCCGTGATTTCGCCGGCATCGTCGTCGAAGGCCCACAGACGCTGATCGGCCAGGAAGTCTGGGGCACCGGCCGGGAGCTGGGCTTCTTTGCCGACGGTTCCCACGCGCAATTCGTCAAACTGCCGGCCAATGGCGTGGCCTTGAAGCCGACACACTTGAGTTTTGCCCAGGCTGCCAGCCTTGGTGTGCCGTACACCACGGCGTGGGATGCGCTGGAACGCAGCCTTGTGACGGCCGGCACGCGATTGTTGGTCATCGGCGGTGGGGCGGTGGGCAGCGCGGCGTTGGCGCTGGCAAAAGTCCGGGGCGCCCAAGTGCTGGCGGCGGCGCGGCGGCCGGAGCAGGTCAAGGATTTGCAGGCTCAGGGTTATCAGACGCTGCAACTGGATAAACCTGAGGACTTGGGCGCACAGGTCGGCGCCGTGTATGCCGGCGGTGCCGACGTGATCTTCGACACCACCGGTTTCTGGCTACCGGCCTCGGTCCCGGCGTTGGCCGCGTTCGGCCGCATCGCCATCATCGCCGCGCCGGCGGATGGGCATGTGCAATTGCCGGCCCTGGCGCTGTATCGCAAGGGCGGTTCGGTGGTGGGGATCAATTCGTTGTTGTACGGGGTTCAGGCGTGTGCCGCGATGCTCGAACAGTTCGGCACGTTTTTCGATCAGGGCCTGTTGCCGTTGCCGGAAGGGTTAGTTGAATCGCCGTTGGCCGAGGGGGTGGAACGGTATGCCGAGGTGAATCAGGGCAGCGGCGACAAGGTGATTTTGTTGCCGTAAACAGTCGACATTCAGGTTGAATGTTCAGGCCCTATCGCGAGCCTGCTCGCGATGACGGCCTGAAGCCGAACTCAGGCTTCGGGAACACCTTTCTCCCAAGCCGACCAATTCTGCAAAATCTCCTGCACCAACGGATTCCCCGTGCGGTACAGGTTCTCCAGTGCTGGCACAAAGCCGCCCTGATCGGCGTATTTGAGCAGGTTATCCACCTCGCTCTGGCCCGGCGCCGGTCGGTCGAAATCGGAACCGGCGCGCACCACCGCCAAACGCCGGACATCCACCAGACCTTCGCGACTGGCCCGCAGCAGTGCCTCGTAGGTGGAGTTGTCTTCCTGTTGAGTGGTGCAGTAGACCCCTTCGTTGTTGGTCAGCAGTTTGGTCCAGACTTCCGCCCGCTCACTCAAGCGCGTCCCGGAAAACCAGGTATTACCCGCCAGCGTGTCGCACTGGGTCACCACCGGCGGCTGATTGGCCGGGGCCGACGGATACTTCAAGCGCCACGCCGCCGATTCCTTGCTTTCGCTCAGTTCGACGTTGTGGCTCAGGGCGAAGGCCTTGGCCTGCAGCTTTGGATTGAGTTCGAAGACTTCGGTCTTGTAATCCAGCGGCGGTTTTTCGTTCGGGCCCTTGGTATTGATGCCCAGGTAACCGGTCGGCCAGTCTTTCGGCGCGTCCCGGGAGTCCAGTTCCCACTGGGTGCCGAACTCCACCAGGTAGTGCGCCCACGCGGTGGTGCCGATGGTGCCGTGTTTCGGGCTGATGCCGGCAATCCCGGCAATCAGGAAGTAACTTTTGCGTAAGTCGAATTTCGGCGACAGCGCCAGGGCCAGGGTCGAGGCCGCCGCATTGGTCTGGCCCATGCCGGTGACCATCAGGCACACCTGTTGGGTGTTGCAGCGAATGTTCGGGTACTCGGCGGACAGCCCCGGTACGCGCACCTCTTGCTTGAGTTCCAGGCGATCGATCCAGTTCTGCGCCTCGGGAGCGAACATGGTGATCAGCATCACTTTCGGCTGGATCGGTGCTTCTACCGCCCAGGCAGAGGAAGAGAGCAGGGTGCTTACCGCAAAACCGACAGACAGGGAAAGACGCGTCATTGCTTTCATAAAATCTCCTGATTCAAATGAGCCTTAAAACTGATAGCCGACACCGGCGTAGTAACCCCAGCCGTTGGAACGGGCGCGGAAATCACCATCGCCGAAATTCAACTCGCTGCCGTCCTCCCAGTTGCCGCCGTTGTGGAAGTAACGGCCGACCAGGGTGAAACGCAAATGGGTGAAGGCGTAGAGCAACACGTTGGTGGCCACGGTGGCATTGGCGGTGCGGGCCGGGTTGTCCTTGTGCAGGTCGGAGCCGAAGTCGAAGTTGGTGAAACCGATGTAGGTCAACGAAGCACCGTTACTGAAACTGCTGATGGGCACGATGTATTTGAGCTGGGCGCGGTAGCCGTCCCACGAATACTCGTTGCTGGCGCCGTAGTTTTCCCACTGATAACGACCGTAGAAGTTGGCCGACAGGTTGACCCGCGAATGGGTGTCGATGTCGGTGCCGAGGCCGCTGTACAGCGTGTTGGCACGGTTGGCACTGTTGCTGCCGTGGTCGTAGATCCAGTCGAACGCCACGTACCATTCCTTGAACGGCCCGACGGCCAGGCTGCGGCCGGCCAGGTAGTCGATGGAAATCCGCGGTTCGTGCTCCATGAACACCGGAGAGCCGTGGTCCCACACGCCTTTGTCATGGCTGTTGCCGATGTCGAAGATCTTTGGAATGTCGATGTAGCCGTACAACTCGAACGGCCCCTTGCGGCCGAAGTACTCGTATTCCAGGTAGATATCGTCGGCCGGTTGCGGGCCGAAACTGATGTCCTTGCTGCCGATGACGGTCAGGTCCTGATTGAACCAGTCCGACAGATACGCGCCTTTTTTCGGCGGGTTGGCTTCAGGGCTGAGGGCTTCGCCCTGGGCGGATTCTTC
The DNA here is from genome assembly GCF_024168645.1 of Pseudomonas sp. GGS8. Classification (NCBI taxonomy): domain Bacteria; kingdom Pseudomonadati; phylum Pseudomonadota; class Gammaproteobacteria; order Pseudomonadales; family Pseudomonadaceae; genus Pseudomonas; species Pseudomonas sp. GGS8. Next base: position 4,123,492 of record NZ_JALJWF010000001.1, read on the forward strand.
TACGGTGGCCGGTTGGGCCAAAACGTGGCTGCTGAGTAGTCCTGTAACGCTGGCCAGCAGCAGGGAAACAGCAAAAGTACGTGAGCAATTCACGCGATTGGCGGTGCGATGCATTAAAAGTCCCTTTTCGTGCGGATCGAAGGCCCGGTGGTGCGGGCTTGCGCGGTTAAGTGGTGAACAGGCCGGTATCGGCGACTCGCAAACGTTTGCACAACCTATACCAATTTTCTCAAAGCGCTGAAAAGCCGGAGGAATTGGCGGATTTGCTGTAATTTGCTGTCCTTTCGGTCAAGGGGAGCAGAAGGAGTGGTATTCAGGGGAAGAGGGCTCGGGAGGGGATATGCACCAAAGTGGTGTCGACTGTCAGATCAGTAACTCGATCTGTGGCAATAGATCTTTTGTGGCGAGGGGGCTTGCCCCCGTTCGGCTGCGCAGCAGTCGTAAACCATTCAACACGGTCCTGCGGACAAACCGCATTGTCTGGTTTTGGGGCCGCTGCGCAGCCCAACGGGGGCAAGCCCCCTCGCCACAGGGTTGCTGTAGAATCCTGGGCATTGACTTCACAAGGTGCATTCCATGAGCGAGCCGATTCGTCTGACCCAGTACAGCCACGGCGCAGGTTGTGGCTGCAAGATTTCACCCCAGGTGCTGGAGGTGATTCTGGCCGGTAGCGGCGCGCAAAACCTGGACCCGAAACTCTGGGTCGGCAATGCCTCGCGCGATGACGCGGCGGTGTATGCCATCGATGAAGAGCGCGGCGTGGTGTCGACCACCGACTTCTTTATGCCGATCGTCGACGACCCGTTCGATTTCGGCCGGATCGCCGCTACCAACGCCATCAGTGACATTTACGCCATGGGCGGCGATCCGCTGATGGCGATTGCGATCCTCGGCTGGCCGGTCAATGTGCTGGCACCGGAGATCGCCCGGGAGGTGATTCGCGGCGGGCGTTCGGTCTGCGATGAAGCGGGAATTCCCTTGGCTGGCGGCCATTCCATCGACGCGCCGGAGCCGATCTTCGGCCTGGCCGTGACCGGGCTGGTGGAAAAACGCCATATGAAGCGCAACGACACCGCCACCGCCGGCTGCCTGCTCTATCTCACCAAACCCTTGGGCATCGGCATCCTCACCACCGCCGAGAAGAAGGGCAAGTTGCGCAATGCCGACATTGGCCTGGCCCGCGACTGGATGTGCACCCTGAACAAACCCGGCAGCCGTTTCGGCAAGCTCGACGGCGTGACCGCAATGACCGACGTCACCGGTTTCGGCCTGCTCGGGCATCTGGTGGAAATGGCCGATGGCAGCAACGTGACCGCCCGCATTGGCTATGACCGTGTGCCACGCCTGCCGGGCGTCGAGTATTACCTTGACCAGGGCTGCGTGCCTGGCGGCACGCTGCGCAATTTCGACAGCTACGCCAGCAAGGTCGGCCGGCTCCAGGAGTTGCATAAACGTGTGCTCTGCGACCCGCAGACCAGTGGTGGCCTGCTGATTGCAGTCACCCCTGAAGGCAACGCACAGTTCCTCAACGTTGCCGCCGAGCTTGGCCTGAACCTTGAGCCGATCGGCGAACTGGTTGAGCGACAGACCCACGCGGTTGAGGTGGTTTGATGTCCAGAGACTTCACCGATTACCGCGACATCTTCCTCAATGACCGGCCGATGATGGATGTCCGCGCGCCGGTCGAATTCCTCAAGGGCTCATTCCCCGGCGTGGTCAACCTGCCGCTGATGAATGACCACGAGCGGCAACGCGTCGGCACATGCTACAAGCAACACGGCCAGCAAGCGGCGATCACGCTGGGGCATCAGTTGGTGGCCGGCCAGACCAAGGCCGAGCGCATCCAGGCTTGGGCTGATTTTGCCCGGGCGCATCCGGATAGCTATTTGTATTGTTTTCGCGGCGGGCTGCGTTCGCAGATCACCCAGCAGTGGCTCAAGGACGAAGCAGGCATCGACTATCCGCGGGTCGGTGGCGGCTACAAGGCCATGCGCACCTTCCTGTTCGACACCATCGACCAGGCCGTTGCCCAGTGTGATTTCGTCTTGCTGGGCGGCATGACCGGCACCGGCAAGACCGAAGTGCTCACGCAATTGAGCAATGCGCTGGACCTTGAAGGGCACGCCCATCATCGCGGCTCCAGCTTCGGCAAACGCGCCACCGGCCAACCTTCCAACATCGACTTTGAAAACCGCCTGGCCGTGGATGTACTGAAAAAACGCGCCAACGGTATCGAGCAGTTTGTGCTCGAAGACGAGAGCCGCGCGATTGGCAGTTGCGCGCTGCCGTTGCCGCTGTATCAGGGCATGCAGCAGTTTCCGATGGTCTGGCTGGAAGACCGCCTGGAAGGGCGCGTCGAGCGGATCCTGCGCGATTACGTGGTGGATTTGTGCGCCGAGTTCACCGAGGTGTATGGCGATGAAGGCTTCACGCTGTTTTCCGAGCGGATGTTGGCGAGCCTGAATAATGTCCAGAAACGCCTGGGCGGCGAGCGCCATCGGCGGATGTTGGCCTTGATGGAAGACGCGCTGGCGGAACAGGCCAACAGCGGCGCGGTGGACTTGCACCGGGGCTGGATCGAAGGCTTGCTGCGCGAGTATTACGACCCGATGTATGTGTTTCAGCGGGAGAAGAAGGGGGCGCGGATCGAGTTTGTCGGGGATCGGGGGGCGGTTCTCGAATATTTGCGGGAGCGGGGTAAGTAGCGGAGGTGATGTTGTTTTTGCTGGCCTCATCGCGAGCGGTGCCCGACAGCTTACGTCGGACAAGTCTCTGGACCGTTATTCAGCCCTTGCTTGTAGCTGCGGCTCTGCAGGCTGGCCTTGCCGTTGTGCCAGGTCAGGGTGAGCACGTACAGCGAGTCGTAGTCGCTGGACGCCCAGTCATCGGTGATGCGCTGTTCTGAGCCGACGGCTTCCCCGGCGACCTTGTTGATCAGCTCGGGCAGGTAGCCATGGGACCAGGCGGTATAGATGATTGAGTTGTGATATTTGTCGCGAAGCAGTTCATCGGCCAGGTCACTGGTGTCGTTGGCCGCAAACTCGATGTTCACCGGCAAGCCGAGCTTGATCGCGCTGGGGTTGATGGTCATCAGGGGGCGAATGTAACTGTAGGAGTTATCCAGCTCGCCTTCCTCGACATTGCGCGTCGGGTTGGCGGCAAACACGTAATTGGCCTTGCCGAATTTTTCCGGCAGCAAGGTGGCCAGGTCGATGGCGCGGTTCAGTCCCTGACAATTGAGTTGACCCAGGCCGCCGGCCGGTTTTTCCGCGTGGCGCAAAAATACCAGTGTCTGTGTACCGTCCGCCGGTTGGGCGCGGCTTTCACTGGACTCCAGCGACAAAAACAACGCGCCGGCCGCCAACAGCGCAGGCAGGAAGATATAAGCACGATGCTTGAAGCGATTGGTGAGTTTCAAAGGATTCATCATCGAATTGGTGATCTTCAGCGCATTCGGTTAAGGAACCTTGACACCGCAAGTTCCGAGCATAGGGTGTTTCCATGTCGTTGACCCGGTCCATTTCTAACAGGGCAATGCTCAGAGTCCACTGAAGCCCTTTTGGTTCGATCCGAGCTTCGATCCGAGCAAGGTGCCTGGCACTTTAGCGGCAACCTTGAACGGATTGGGGGAAAGGTTATTGACAGGATGTTTCGGATTTATGGACACAGTACACATCGTATCCCCGTCCCCCTTATGATCTTCACTCTGATTTTCTCGTGGAAGCTCCCGATGACCGATTTGTCTGCATTCCCCATCACTCGAAAATGGCCGGCCCAGTACCCGGAGTGGATCCAGCTCTATTCCTTGCCCACGCCCAATGGCGTCAAGGTTTCGATCATGCTCGAAGAGATCGGGCTGCCCTACGAGCCGCATCGTGTGGGCTTCGACACCCAAGATCAGCTGTCCCCTGAGTTTCTGTCGCTGAACCCCAATAACAAGATCCCGGCGATCATCGACCCCCACGGTCCGGACGATCAACCGCTGGCGCTGTTCGAGTCCGGGGCGATTCTGATTTACCTCGCCGACAAGAGCGGGCAACTGCTGGCCCAGGATTCGGCGGCGCGTTACGAGACCCTTCAGTGGCTGATGTTTCAGATGGGCGGTATCGGGCCGATGTTCGGTCAGCTCGGTTTCTTCAACAAATTCGCCGGCAAGGACTACGAAGACAAGCGTCCCCGTGATCGTTACGTCGACGAAAGCAAGCGCTTGCTCAAGGTTCTTGATGACCGCTTGCAAGGGCGCGACTGGATCATGGGCGAGCGCTACACTATCGCCGATATCGCGACCTTTCCTTGGGTGCGCAACCTGATCGGCTTCTACGAGGCCGGTGATCTGGTCGGCATCCAGAATTTCCCTAACGTCACTCGCGTGCTGGAGCGTTTCCTCGCAAGGCCGGCGGTGATTCGTGGGCTGGAAATCCCCAAGCAATCCCTTTGAATCCCTCATCACCAAGGCAGGCAATGAGCTCATTCGATTTCAAGCAAGTAGATGTCTTCAGCCACGTCGTGCTCAAGGGCAACGCGCTGGCGGTGGTGTTCGGCGCAGACAAGCTCAGCGATGAACGCATGGCGGCGTTCGCGAACTGGACCAACCTCAGCGAAACCACTTTCGTGCTCGAACCTCGAGACCCCCGGGCCGACTATCGGGTGCGCATCTTCACCACTCTGCAAGAGTTGCCGTTCGCCGGTCATCCGACGCTGGGCACCTGCCATGCCTGGCTCGAGGCCGGTGGGGTGCCCAAAGGCGAGGAGATCATTCAGGAGTGCGGTGCCGGGTTGGTGCGAGTGCGTCGGCAGGGGGCGGAGCTGGCGTTTCTCGCGCCACCGTTGCTCAAGTCCGGCCCGGTGGACGCCGAGCTGGTCGAGCGCGTACGGCGGGGCCTCGGATTGGCGCCGGGCGCGATTGTGCGCGCGCAATGGGTCGACAACGGTGCCGGTTGGCTGGCGGTGATGGTCGAGGACCGCCAGCAGGTGCTGGATTTGCGACCGGATCATGCACAGATGCTCGGCCTCGCCGTCGGTGTCATCGCGCCGTGGCATCCCGAGCGCGATGGTGCTGACGCGCAGTTCGAAGTGCGTGCATTCATCTCCGGCGACGGCATGCCAGAAGACCCGGCCACCGGCAGCCTGAACGCCGGGATCGCGCAATGGTTGCTCAGCGAAGGGCTGGCCACGGCGTCTTATGTCGTCAGCCAGGGCCTGAGCATGGGCCGCGCCGGGCGGATTCGGGTGGAGCAGGTGGGGGATGAGATTTGGGTGGGTGGCTCGGTGGTGACCTGCATCAGTGGCACCCTGACGATCTAACCTGTAGGGACTGTATTCGATGCGGGCGATTGTTGCCGCCGCGGTAATGCTGTCTTGAGCGATCGAGGTTTGTGTCCTGCACCTTGCAGGACATAAGCTTCACTCCCTACGACTTTTGTCTCATTCGCCGTTTTTCAAGGAAGGCCCATGTCCAGTCAGTTCCCCGAAGCACGTCCACGCCGTTTGCGCCGCAATGCGAGCCTGCGCAGCCTGTTCCAGGAAACCGAATTCACCTTGAACGATCTGGTGCTGCCGATTTTCGTCGAGGAAGAGATCGATGAGTTCGTGCCGATCAAAAGCATGCCCGGGGTGATGCGTATTCCCGAGTCAAAACTGGCCGGTGAGATCGAGCGGTATGCCCGGGCCGGGATCAAGTCGGTGATGACCTTTGGCGTGTCTCATCATCTGGACAGCAGCGGCAGCGACACCTGGAACGACAACGGCCTGGTGTCGCGCATGTCGCGCATTGCCAAAGACGCCGTGCCGGAAATGATCGTGATGTCCGACACTTGTTTTTGTGAGTACACCGACCACGGCCATTGCGGCGTGTTGCACCAGCACGAAGTCGACAACGACCAGACCCTGATCAACCTCGGCAAGCAAGCCGTGGCCGCCGCTCGGGCCGGTGCCGATGTGATCGCGCCGTCGGCAGCCATGGACGGGCAGGTCCAGGCCATTCGCCGGGCGCTCGATGCCGCGGGGTTCAGCCAGACCGCGATCATGGCCTATTCGACCAAGTTTGCCTCGGCGCTCTATGGCCCGTTCCGCGAAGCCGGCGGCAGTGCACTCAAGGGCGACCGCAAAAGCTATCAGATGAACCCGATGAACCGCCGCGAAGCGGTGCGTGAATCGTTGCTGGATGAACAGGAAGGTGCCGATGCGCTGATGGTCAAGCCGGCCGGCGCGTACCTGGACATCATCCGCGACATCCGTGAAGCCTCGCGCCTGCCGTTGTCGGCGTATCAGGTGAGCGGCGAATACGCGATGATCAAATTCGCCGCCCAGGCCGGGGCGATCGATGAAGATCGTGTCGTGCGTGAGAGCCTTGGGGCGATCAAGCGGGCAGGGGCGGATTTGATCTTCACTTACTTCGCGATGGACCTGGCCCTGGCCGGGATCTAAAGATCATCCCATAACCCCTGTGGGAGCGGGCTTGCCCGCTCCCACATTTGATCTTCGCTGGCGGTTCAGCTGATGAAAGGCCGTATCCCATGATCGCGGAAATACCGCTCGATCACCTTCGGATCGGCGCTGTAGTCGGCGATTGCCACATAGGTATCCGGGCGCAGCAGGTAAAACCCGTTGCGCGCCAGCCCCACGGTTTCAAACACCGGTCGCCAGTCGAACACCTGCAACGGCAGGTGATGCGCGTTGCACCAGGCGATCATCTCGTCGCTGGTGTCGCCGTACACATGCACTTGCCAGGTCAGGTATTTCAACGATTCGAAATTGTCCCCTTCACCGTCGTGGGCCCAGGGCAAGCGATCACCGCCGTGAACATGGCCGGCAACGCCCTCACTCAACGGCATGCCGCGATAGTTGAGGGTGGTCTGTGACACCGTGCGAAACATGAACTCACGGACGGCCTCGAACGAGATCATTTTCGGGATCAAAAAGGGTGCCACGCGCATGCGCACCACGTCGGCAATTGGCCCATCGGCCGTGACGAAATTGAACACTCGGTCAGTGGTCGCCACCAGGCGCTGGGCAAAGGCGATGCGTTCGGTTTCATAACTGTCGAGCAGTTTGGCCGTAGCGCTGCCGCTTAACACCGCCGCGAGTTTCCAGGCCAGATTGATCGCATCACCGATCCCGGTGTTCATGCCCTGGCCACCCGCCGGGCTGTGGACATGGGCGGCGTCACCCAACAGAAGCGCGCGTCCGGTACGAAAGTGATCCGCTACCCGGTGATGCACGCGGTAGGTTGAGAACCAGTTCACCTGATCGATCTGCACCTTTAAATGCTCGATGGCCCGTCTGCTGACGTCTGCGAACTGGAGGGTTTCGGCGCGGTCGGCCCGCTCGTCGCGAACTGTGCCGATCAGCCGGGCGCGACCGTCGCTGGACAAAGGAAAAATGGCGAGAAAGTCGGCTTCGTCGAGGTCCACATGCAGTTCCCCGTTGAACGTCGGGCCGCGGGCCTGCACATCCGCCACGTAGAAAATCTGCTGGTAGGTGCCCCCCGGAAAATCGGTGTCCAGGGTCTTGCGTACAATCGAGCGGGCGCCGTCGCAGCCTGCGAGGTAACAGGCCTGACAGGTTTCCTGCTGGCCATCGGGCAAGCGCAGCTGGGCGCTGATGCCGTCGCCGGCCTCTTCGAAGCTTTGCAGTTCGGTGTTGCGCTCCACCGTAACTCCGAAGGTCTCCAGGCGTTCGATCAGCAGTTGTTCGTGCTCGTCTTGCGGATAGATTTCCAGAAATGCATAGGGCGTCAAACCCTCGCCGATGGTGCTCAACGGCAGGCGTGCGACCGGTTCGCCCTTGACCCAGAAATTCGCCGCGGCCACTTTATGGCCGTTTTGCACCACGGCGTCGCTGAGGTCGAGCTGGCGATACAGCTCCAGCGTTCTGGCCTGTACCGCCAACGCGCGCGAGGTGGTGCCGGGGGCCGAAGTCTTGTCGATAATCCGCACCCTGATCCCCAGTTTGCTCAGCCATAGCGCCAAGACCAGCCCGGTCGGGCCGGCACCGATGATCAGCACGTCGCTACGGTTCATGAGCCTGTCCTCCTCGGTCTGTGGATCAAGTATGGTTCAACCGAAGTGCACGCGCGGGCCGACTGCTCAACGGAAAAGCGCCGACGTTATAGTGCCGTAGCGCTACGGCGAACGAGCTGCTACGGAACAGGGAGAGGGCGGCATAGTCATAGCCTGCGCCATGCCATTGGTCGTATGGTTAACCCGGCTCAACGGATTTGATGGAGCACCATGCAAGCCAATCGATTGATCATGACGGTGGCCGCGTTGTCGATACTGGCCGGTTGCGGCACTCAGCGCACTCAGGAGCCGCCGGTCCGCAAGCCTGCCGAGGTCAAGGCCGAGATCGTGCGCCTGCTGCCGACCAAGACAGTCGACCCTCAGGGCTGGGCCACGGACATCTACGCGGCGTTTGCCGCGCAAAAGATTTCGCCAACCACGCAAAACCTGTGTTCGGTAGTCGCGGTCACTGAACAGGAATCGACGTTTCAGGCCGATCCGCCGGTGCCGGGCCTGGGCAAGATCGCCCGAGACGAAATCGACCGCCGCGCCGCCAAGGCTCACATCCCCAGCCTGTTGGTCAGCGGTGCCTTGCAGGTGCGTTCACCTAACGGCAAAAGCTACAGCGACCGGCTGAATGCCGCGCGCAGCGAGAAAGAGCTCAGCGCGATTTTCGATGACTTCATCGGCATGGTGCCCATGGGCCGGAACTTGTTCGGCGGTTTCAATCCGGTGCACACCGCCGGGCCGATGCAGGTCAGCATCGACTTTGCCGAGCAGCATCTGCGCGATTATCCTTACCCGGTGACCGGCTCGATTCGCCGCGAAGTGTTCACCCGTCGTGGCGGTATGTACTTCGGCATTGCCCACTTGCTCGGTTATCCGGTGAGCTATGAGCAGCCGCTGTATCGCTTCGCCGATTTCAACGCCGGTTGGTACGCCAGCCGCAATGCGGCGTTTCAGAATGCGGTCAGTCGTGCCACTGGTATCCCGCTGGCGCTGGATGGCGATCTGGTGCGCTACGACTCGATCATGCCCGGTACTACGGAATTGGCGGTGCGCACCCTCGGCAAGCAGTTGAACATGCGCAACCCGACCATTCGGGATCAACTGGAGGAGGGTAAAGGTCTTCAGTTCGAGGACACCACGCTCTATCAGCGCATCTTCGCTCTGGCCGAACAGGCCGAAGGCCGGCCATTACCCCGGGCGGTGTTGCCGGGGATCGTGCTGCAAAGCCCGAAAATTACCCGAAAACTCACCACGGCGTGGTTTGCCAAGCGAGTCGATGAGCGTTATCTGCGTTGCATGAAGCGCGCGGGGACGTAACGCACAAACCCGACTGGGGTGGCTAATACCGGTAAGTTAAGACGCAGAACCTGTGGCAGCGAGCCTGCTCGCGATGACGGCGGTATATTCAGCATCAATGTTGGCTGATCCGCCGCTATCCGAGCAGGCTCGCTCCCACAGGGGCGACGGTATTCAAGTCCTTGACTGACTGGTGCTGATCAGGCATTCGAGCACAATCTTCGGCAGCTGCTACAAAGAGAGAGTCGCAGAGGAGATTTAGTCATGTATCAGCTCTATGGGCATCAGAATTCGGGTGCGGCTGCCATCGAAGCCGCGCTGGAACTGTGCGAGGTTCCTTATCGCTTCATCGACGTTTCATCGTCCCCGGAGGCGGTGCAGGCGTTGGAGAAGCTCAACCCGCTCAAGCAGGTTCCCACTCTGCAAATGCCCGATGGCGGTGTGCTCACCGAGAGTGCGGCCATCCTGATTCATCTGGGCCTCACGTTCCCGGAGTCGAACCTGCTGCCGGAAAACCCGCTCAAGCGCGATCAGGTGATTCATGGCCTGGTGTACATCGTCAGCAATTGCTACGCCGCCATCGGCGTCATCGATTACCCGGAGCGTTGGCTGGACAAGGCGGACGAATCGTCTCGGCAAAACCTTATGGCCGGTGCCCGCCGACGCCTGCACTGGCATTGGGAGGTGTTTGCCGATCAGTTCGCCGGCAAGTTGTACCTGGACGACGGGAAGCCGGGCGCGCTGGATATTCTGGCGGCGGTGGTGACACGCTGGGCCGGTACGCGGGAGCACTTGCGTGTTGCGCGGCCGGGGTTCTTCGCCTGGCTCGAACGCTTCGACCGGCACCCTGCATTGGCGCCGGTCTTCTCACGGCATTGGCCATAGGAACACATCAATCCAATGCGGGAGCGGGCCTTTGTGGGAGCTGGCTTGCCTGCGATGGCATCAACTCGGTTCGACGCTAAACCGAGCCGTCTGCATCGCGGGCAAGCCCGGCTCCCACAGAGAGCATTGTGGTATGTCGGAATCACTCGCCGCGAATGTACTGCTCCAGCTGCCGAATCAGTTCAGCCTGTTCGGCAATGGCTTCCTTGACCAGGTCGCCGATCGACAACAAACCCAGCAGCTCGCCGTTTTCCACTACCGGCAAGTGCCGCAGGCGTTTGTCGGACATGATGCCCATACAGGTTTCGACGGTTTGATGGGTGTCCACGGTGATCACCGGCGACACCATGATGTCGCTGACCGGGGTGCCAACGGAGGAGCGCCCCTTGAGCACCAGTTTGCGCGCATAGTCCCGTTCGCTGATGATGCCGACGACTCTTCCCTCTTTCACGACCGGTAACGCGCCGACGTTTTTTGCGGCCATCACCATCAGCGCTTCCAGCACCATTTGATGAGGCGCAATGGTGTGGACTGCCTGATTCTGTTGGGCCTTTAACTTGAGCAGTTGGGCGACGGTTTTCATGACGGCTTCTCGGGTGTTGTCGTTGTTCTTGAAGAATCGTAGAGACAGGCTCACAGAGCAAGGCAGAAAGCGGCAGATACCGCGCAAAAAGCGTCATTCAGCGATTTTTCTTTGTAAAAGCCCGCCCCCTATGTCGGTAAGTAAAGAAATTTGAACGACGAAAGTCCTGTGGGAGCGTGCGGTGCGGCGATCCGACTTGCCCGCGAAGAATGCACTGCGGTTGTTCAGGTATTACGCGTCATCGTTCTTCGCGGGCAAGCCACGCTCCCACAGGTTCTGTGTCTTTACTTACCGGCATTAGGGAAAGCCCCCTCGCCACACCGGCGATCACGCGTAGAATTACCCCCTGAATCAAATCGTTGAGGTTGAAGTGGTGGATTTACAGCAGGGCTTCGTCCTGACCCGGCATTGGCGCGATACCCCGGCCGGCACCGAAGTCGAGTTCTGGCTGGCGACCGATGCCGGTCCCCGGCGCATCCGCCTGCCGCATCAACCGTCGGTCGCGTTCATTCCACAGGCCATGCGCGAGCATGCCGAAACGGTGTTGCGCGGCGAAAAGAACGTCGAGCTTCGACCGTTGGCCCTTCAAGATTTCGAGCACCGCCCGGTGCTCGGCCTGTATTGCCAGCAGCACGGCCAGTTGATGCGCCTGGACACCGCCCTGCGCAAATCAGGCGTCGAGGTGTTCGAAGCCGACATCCGTCCGCCGGAACGCTACATGATGGAGCGGTTCATCACCGCGCCGGTTTTGTTCGGCGGCACACCCGGTGCCGACGGCCTGCTGCTCGACGCGCAAATGAAACCCGCCCCCGGTTACCGACCGACACTCAGGCTGGTCTCGCTGGACATCGAAACCACCGCGCAGGGCGAGTTGTATTCCATCGCCCTGGAAGGCTGCGGCGAGCGTCAGGTGTACATGCTCGGGTCGCCCAATGGCGATGACAGCGGGGTGGATTTCCAGCTCGAATACTGCGACTCACGAACCCTGCTGCTGAAAAAACTCAACGAATGGTTCTCCCGGCACGATCCCGACGCGATCATCGGCTGGAATGTCGTGCAGTTCGATCTGCGGGTACTGCACGAACATGCTCGTCGCCTGGCGGTGCCGCTGAAACTGGGGCGTGGCGGTGAAGAAATGCAGTGGCGCGAGCACGGCAACGGCAAGCATTACTTTGCTTCGGCTGCCGGCCGGTTGATCATCGACGGCATCGAGGCGCTGCGTTCGGCGACCTGGAGCTTCCCCTCGTTCAGCCTGGAAAACGTCGCGCAAACCCTGTTGGGCGAGGGCAAGTCGATCGACAACCCGTACCAGCGCATGGACGAAATCAACCGCATGTTCGCCGAGGACAAGCCGGCCCTGGCCAAGTACAACCTCAAGGACTGCGAACTGGTGACGCGGATCTTCGCCAAGACCGAGTTGTTGACCTTCCTGCTCGAACGCGCCAGCGTCACCGGTTTACCGGCGGACCGCAGCGGCGGTTCGGTGGCGGCCTTCACCCATTTGTATATGCCGTTGATGCACCGTCAGGGCTTCGTCGCGCCGAACCTGGGCGGCAAACCGCCGCAGGCCAGCCCCGGCGGTTTTGTCATGGACTCGCAACCGGGGTTGTATGAATCGGTGCTGGTGCTCGACTACAAAAGCCTCTATCCGTCGATCATCCGCACTTTCCTGATCGACCCGGTGGGTTTGATCGAAGGGCTCAAGCACCCCGACGACAGCGAGTCGGTGCCGGGATTTCGCGGTGCCCGTTTCTCACGAACCCGGCATTGCCTGCCGACCATCGTCGCCCGGGTCGCCGAAGGCCGCGAAACCGCCAAGCGTGAACACAATGCGCCGCTGTCCCAGGCGCTGAAGATCATCATGAATGCGTTCTATGGTGTACTCGGCTCCAGCGGTTGCCGCTTCTTCGATACACGGCTGGCTTCGTCCATCACCTTGCGTGGGCACGAGATCATGCTGCGCACCCGCCAACTGATCGAAGCTCAGGGCCACGCGGTGATCTACGGTGATACCGACTCGACCTTCGTCTGGCTGCGCCGCCCTCATGGTCAGGCCGAAGCGGCGCAAATCGGCCACGCGCTGGTGGACCACGTCAACCAGTGGTGGCGCGAGCATGTGAAACAGGAATATGGGCTGGAAAGTGCCCTGGAGTTGCAGTTCGAAACCCACTACAAACGCTTTCTGATGCCGACCATTCGCGGCGCCGAGGAGGGCAGCAAGAAGCGCTATGCCGGGTTGGTCACCCGCGCCGACGGCACCGACGAGATGGTCTACAAAGGCCTGGAAACCGTGCGCACCGACTGGTCGCCGTTGGCCCGGCAGTTCCAGCAGGAACTGTACCTGCGCATTTTCAACCGCAAGCCCTATCAGGATTACGTGCGTGACTATGTGCGCAAGACCCTGGCCGGTGAGTTCGATGAGCGCCTGATTTACCGCAAACGCTTGCGTCGGCCCCTCGATGACTATCAACGCAACGTGCCGCCCCACGTGCGGGCCGCGCGGATCGCCGATGACTACAACGACCAACAGGGGCGCCCACGGCAGTATCACAACGGCGGCTGGATCAGCTACGTGATCACTGTCGCCGGCCCCGAGCCGCTGGAAATCCGCAGCGCGCCCATCGACTACGACCATTACGTCACCCGGCAACTGCAACCGGTGGCAGATGCGATCCTGCCGTTCGTGGATGACGATTTCTCAACGCTGATTGGGGGGCAGCTGGGCCTGTTTTGAGTCCAGCAGCGACAGCGTCCAGTCGTCCGGTATGCCGTGAAAATATTGATCCAGCGCCTGATGGAACAGGCTGCCTTTTGGCGAAACCTGGGCGAACAGTGTCATCGATGAGTGAAATTTGAGGTTGTCGGGGTGGCCGAAAATCCTGGTGATCGAGCTTTGAGGGACGTCCAGAACCAGTTGCGTGCACATGCGCAAGCGTGGACCCAGCAACGGATGCTCCAGGTACGCCGTGGCTTCTTCACTGGAGCGAATGGCAAAGTAGCGGGACATTTCGCTGTCACCCAATCCGGCAAACTGCGGAAAGATAAACCACATCCAGTGCCGGCGTTTCTGGCCGGCGCGCAGTTCTTCCTGAACCCACTCGAACACAGGATCCTGCGCCTGGACGAAGCGTGGCAAATTGAAAGCGTCGAGCTGATCGGTACTTCTCATGCCGATGCCCTCTGATAGAACCGCGATGGCTCAGACCATGGCCAACCGCTGCTTGCGTTGTGGCGCGCGAAACGCTTGGTCCAGCGCCTCCAGATCCCCAGCATCCAGACGCAATTGCGCCGCTTGTGCGTTGAGCCGCACATGCTCGGGGTGGACCGCTTTGGGGATGGCGATCACACCGTTCTGACGCAGGATCCATGCCAGCGCTACCTGCGCAGGTGTCGCCTCGTGACGGGCGGCAACCTGTTTGAGCAGCGGATTAGCCAGCATGTGCCCGCCCTGGCCGATCGGACAGTAGGCCATCACCGGCATCTTTTGCTGTTGGCTCCAGGGCAGCAGATCGAATTCGATGCCGCGCTCTTCCAGGTTATACAGCACCTGATTGGTGGCGCAGGCCGGTGAGGCCAGTTCATCCAGGTCGTCCAGGTCGAAGTTGGACACGCCCCAACGGCCGATCTTGCCGTCTTCACGCAGGCGTTCGAAGGCTTCGACGGTTTCCTCGAGGGGATACTCGCCGCGCCAGTGCAACAGGTAGAGATCGATGTAATCGGTATTCAGCCGTCGCAGGCTGCGTTCGCAGGCCTGGGGGATACCTCTGCGGCTGGCATTGTGGGGGTAGACCTTACTGACCAGAAAAACCTGGTCACGCAGGCCGGTGATGGCTTCACCCACCACCTCTTCGGCGCCCCCTTCTGCGTACATTTCAGCGGTGTCGATCAGGGTCATGCCCAACTCGATGCCCAGGCGCAGCGCTGCAACTTCCTTGGTGTGTCGGGAGCGCTCCTCCCCCATGTGCCAGGTTCCTTGGCCGATGACCGGCACAGGGCTGCCGGCCAGCTCAAGAGTGCGCATGAATCCTCCTTCCGAAGCCCGCTCGATACTACAGTGGGCAGCAAAATAACACGGTGGTTCCGTCGCCATCATGAAAGATCGCAGCCTGCCGGGGCGGGGTGTATCCACGATATCGGAGCTACCGCAGGCCGCGATCTCTTGACCTTACCGGACGGAAAACCTGAACACCGTGGTCTGGGCATAGGTCTTGCCCGGATCCAGCCGGGTGGACGGGAAGGCCGGCTGGTTCGGCGAGTCCGGATAATGCTGGGTCTCCAGAGTAAAGGCACCCCAGTGCGGGTAAATCTTGCCGGCCTTGCCCTTGACCGTGCCGTCGAGGAAGTTGCTGGTGTAGAACTGTACGCCAGGTTCGGTGGTGTAGAGCTGCAAGCGGCGGCCGGATTGAGGATCGCTGACGTCGGCGGCGAGTTTGCCCAGGTCGCCCTTGGCATCCAGCACCCAGTTGAAATCAAAACCGCCTTGTTTCGGCTCGGCGAATTTTAACTGTGGGTGATCGGCCTTGATGTGTTGACCAATGGCGGTCGGTTGAGTGAAGTCCATGGGCGTGCCGGCGACCGGGGCCAGTTCACCGGTGGGGATCAGTTTGCCGGTGACCGGTGTGTAACGGGCGGCGTGCAAGGTCGCCAGCTGCTTCAGCACATCGCCGTTACCCGCGCCGGCCAGGTTGAAATAGCTGTGATTGGTCAGGTTCAGCACGGTGGATTTATCGGTGCTGGCCTTGTAGTCGATGCGCAGCTCATTGTTCTCGGTGAGGCTGTAGGTGACCTCGGTTTTCAGGTTGCCAGGGAAACCCATTTCGCCATCTGACGACAGGTACGTCAGCGTCACGCCCACTGAATCCTTGCCCTTGCTCGGTTCGGCTTTCCACACCCGCTTGTCGAAACCTTGAGCCCCGCCGTGCAGCGAATTGCTGCCGTCGTTGAGCGGCACCTGAAAGCGCTGGCCATCCAGTTCGAAGGCACCGTTGGCCAGACGATTGCCAAAGCGCCCGATGGTCGCGCCGAAGAACGCCGTGCCGCTTTGATAACCCTGCACGTCGTCGAAACCGAGCACCACATCGTCGAGCTTGCCGTTTTTGTCCGGCACTTTCAGTGATTGAAGAATCCCGCCGTAGGTAATGACCGTGGCTTGCAGGCCATGGCTGTTGCGCAAAATGTATTGCTCGACGGGAGTGCCGTCATTGGTTTTGCCGAAGGCTTTTTGTTCGCTGGACAAGCCGGTGGCGTGAGCGGGGAGGGTGGCGATCATCAGGGACAGTCCGAGGCCGGAGAGCAGGTGTCGGGATTGAAGCATGGTTGACCTTCCTTTTTGTTGTTTTTAAGAAGTAGTCATACTAATGATCGTGTTTTAGCGCGATCAAGGAAGGATTTATAGCTTATGCCTCGAGCATTGCAATTAAAAAGTATGACTAGTGTGATGTCGCTTTCGCGGTAACCAGCGCTTACGGACCACCGGCACTGCACTTTTTCAGCTTTCACGGTTCTATCCTTGGCCAGCCTGCGGCGATCCCCACCGCCGGCCCATGCCCAAGTTCAAGAACCCATGGCTCGAGTTTTACCCCGTTTTACCCTGCACATTCGCCGTCATTGCTTGCTGCTGATCAGCCTGTCGACGCTCTTCGCCAGTGGGTGCAGCCATCAGCCGGGCAACGATGTCATCAGCCAGTTTCGCAATGGCAAACCTCAGGAATTCCTCCAGACCAGCGTCGACCGCATGGCGACCCTGACCATGCGCGATAACCTGGAAAGCCTCTACCTGCTGATGAACAAGCTCTACCTGCGCAACCCGCAGGAGCTGAAAAAATCCGGCTTCCTCGATGTCGGCACAGCAGAAAAACAAGTGCGCATGGCCATCGAACAGCAAGAGCCGCTGCCCACCCTCGGCGGCAAAAAAGACCTCGCCGCGCTGAGCTTCGCCATGAGTCCGGAATTTCTCGGCGACCGGGTCGGCGCGTTCATCTATGCCATCGGCAGCATGCTGGTGACGGCGCATGGCAACCGGCTGGAGTTCTACATGACGGACGATCTCAACCCGACCTTCGTCAGCAATGCCGCGCGCAACATCGAGAAAGCCACCTGGATCTTGAGCCAGCGGCAAAACAAGCAGGGCGAGCCCTTACTGTTCTCCAACGAAATCTCGGAGGAGGGCAGCAACCTGAGTTTTGCCGTGGAGTTCGGCAAGATCGTCGCGCGGCTGGACCTGCTGACCCAGATGCTCGACGAGCGGTACCGGCGGATCGGCCTCAACTACGCCCAGAGTTTGCTGTTTTTGAACTTTTTGCCGGTGCAGTAATTCGAGGCGTGAACCCAATCCCTGTGAGAGTGAGCTTTTGTGGGAGCTGGCTTGAGGGCGGATCGCTGTTCCAAATCGGTGAATTGGCATAACGATAGACCGCATCGATATATGTGGTTATAAGAAAAATCGCTATGCTGCTGACCGGTTTGTTTCCTGCGAATTTCTGGGCGTATTAATGGATTTCGGTAGTTTCGGGTTGGTCGTGGCAGGTCTGGTGGTCGGCTTTATCGTCGGCATGACCGGGGTTGGGGGCGGTTCGTTGATGACGCCGATCCTGCTGTGGTTCGGCGTTAATCCGGCCACGGCGGTGGGCACGGACTTGCTGTACGCGGCCATTACCAAATCCAGTGGTGTGCTGGTTCATCGCAAGAACAAGAACATCGACTGGGCGATTACCGGTTGGCTGACCCTCGGCAGTGTGCCGGCGGTGGCGCTGACACTGTGGTTTTTGAGCCGCTTGCAGACCTCACCCGAAGCGATGAACGCCGTCATCAAACAGGCGCTGGGCTTCGTATTGTTCGCCACGGCATTGGCGATCTTCTTCAAGAAGCGCTTGCTCGATTTCGCCCACAAACGGGCGGGCGGCCACTACAACCCCAGCGGCTCCCGGTTAAATGCACTGACCGTGATCACTGGTCTGGTCCTGGGCACCATGGTGGCCCTGACTTCCATCGGCGCCGGCGCTCTGGGCACCGTTGCGCTGTTCATCCTGTATCCGCTGCTGCCCACTCGTCGTCTGGTCGGCACCGAAATCGCTCACGCGGTGCCCCTGACCCTGGTCGCTGGCCTGGGCCACGCGAGCATGGGCAACATGGACTGGCATGTGTTGGGCTTCCTGCTGGTCGGTTCGTTGCCGGGGATCTACCTGGGCAGCCATCTGACCGGGCGTATCTCCGACGAACTGCTGCGTCCGTGCCTGGCCACCATGCTGGTGCTGATCGGCTACAAACTGGCGTTCTGATCCGATACCGCTTCCCGAGTAAAAATCTCCAGCAAGTGCCCGTCCGGGTCATCGAAATACACCCGCCGGCCATCGGCGTAATCATTGATCTCGTTCGGCCGCTGCTTGCCAGGATCGGCCCACCACGGCTGTTTGAGCGCCTGCAGGCGAGCGAAGGCCGCATCGAAGTCGTCGTCGCCAATCAAGAACGCATAGTGCTGGGACGCGATGGGCGGGTCGTTGTTGTAGAAATCCAGCGACACCCCGTTATCGAATTTGACGACCAGCATCGGCCCGAACGGCTCGGGATCGGGCAGGTCAAGCAGATCAGTCAGGTAGCGTGCCGAAACCTGTTTGTCACGGCACCAGACGATGGTGTGGTTCAACTGAGCGCTCATGGCGAAACCCTCACGGTGAATCAGCTATGAGATTAGCTCAGGCTGTTGCGCAATGACCGCCCTGACCTAAGCTTGGGCAAGGCGGAACACAATCGCGGTGCATCGCCCACAACGATCACCGCGATGCGCAATCATTAGAGCGTGGATATCAAAAGGAGATGCGCATGCTCATCAGGTCTTTGACCCTGGCTACTCTGCTGGCTTTCGTCGGTCCTTCATTCGCCGCCGATGACGATTCCCCTCTGGTTAAAGACGTGGGCCGGGCTCGCCCCCTGATTGTCATTGCACCCAGCACCGTTGACCCCGTCTGGGTGAACCTGAAAAAGTCACTGGAGGATCCTGCCAACAAGCCGGGCGTCGCCCAGCGCAACATCAAGGTGTATAGCGTGCTGAACATGTTCGGTCAGCTCGATGGCAAGGATCTGGGCCAGCAAGACACCATGGCGTTGATCCGCTCGCTGAACCTCGGTGCCGGGGCTTTGCCCAAAGTCATTCTGTTGGGCAAGGACGGCGAGAAGAAACTCGAGAGTTCAGGAGTTGAGTCGAAATCGGTCGATCTGAAGAAAATCTTTGACACCATCGACCAACTACCAGCCGCTGAGAAAGAAGCGACGGTACCTACCCCCGCGCCGGTGGCTGAAGTTGCACCGGTCAAAGGCACAAAAGGCAAACCGGCGAAGCCCGCAAAACCCGCCAAACCCCCTGAGATGCCGGATGATTGACTGAACTTTTGTGGTGAGGAAGGGGGCCCCCGTTGGCCCGCGGAGCAGGCCTCAAATTCCCGGTAAACGATGGGCGACCTCAACAGGTCGCCCATTTTGTTTGCCTCATGTATCCGTAGCAGCTGCCGAGCTCGCGAGCTCGGCAGCTGCTACGGGGCGTCACCCTCGGCTATCTGGTCAGCGCACTCAGAATCTCGTGGGCGATTTTGACTCGCTCCGGGTTCGGGTAGTTTTTGTTGGCCAGGATCACGATGCCGATGTCCTTGGCCGGGATAAAGGCGACGTAGGCACCAAAGCCGCCGGTTGAGCCGGTTTTGTTGATCAGCACATCGTCGCGTTGAGGTTGCGCCGGGGTCAGCCACTGAACTTCATGGGCCTCGAACGCCGTCTGCGACGAGTTGCCGGCCAGCAAAGCATCGAGCGTCACCGGGTAGTTGTAGAACTCCCATCCCAACCCTTGAGTCATCTCACCCACTCGGTAATAACCGGTGTGAGTGGTGGCGATGGCTTGCTGCAAAGGCTTTTCCAGCGCAGCGGGATTCATGTTCGCCTCAACATAGCGAAGCAGGTCTGCGGCGCTGGTTTTCACGCCATACGCTTCGGAATCCAGCGCACCCGGCCCGACCCGCACAGGTTTGTCGTCCTTGCTGTAACCCTGGGCGTAAAGCGCCATTTGATCTTGCGGCACCTTGAGGTAGCTGTGTTTCAGGCCGAGTTTCGGCAGCACGGTTTTTTCCATCAGCTC
Source organism: Pseudomonas sp. GGS8 (assembly GCF_024168645.1). Classification (NCBI taxonomy): domain Bacteria; kingdom Pseudomonadati; phylum Pseudomonadota; class Gammaproteobacteria; order Pseudomonadales; family Pseudomonadaceae; genus Pseudomonas; species Pseudomonas sp. GGS8. Next base: position 4,143,386 of record NZ_JALJWF010000001.1, read on the forward strand.
GTCGAACGGCGCCCCCATGCTCTGGGCCGCCAGATAGCCAAACAGCCCGAGGCTGGGATTTGAATACAGACGATGAGTGCCGGCGGCGTAGGTGGGTTTCCATTGCTTGAAATAGCCGAGCATTTTGTCCTGATGGTCTGCCTCGCTGGGGAATTGCAGGGGCAGGCCGCCGGCGGTGTAGGTGCCGAGTTGCAGCACGCTGATGCTGTCGAAGGCGCTGCCGCGCAGGGCCGGCAGAATCTGACTGGCGCTGTCCGACAGGGACAGTTTGCCGCTCGCCTGGGCATAGGCGGCGAGGGTGGCGGTGAAGGTTTTGCTCACCGAACCGATCTCGAACAGGGTGTTTTCGGTGACGGCTTTGCCGTTCTCTTTCGACGCCACGCCGTAGTTAAAGTAATGCGGCTGGCCGTTGACGGTGATCGCGACCGCGACACCGGGGATCTGCTGTTGCTGCATCACCGGTTCGACGGCGGCCTTCACGATGGTTTCGATGCGCTCGTCGGCGAAGCTGTGGCTGGCACCGAGGAGAAGTGCGAAGGCACTGTTGGATATGAGTTTCTTCTGATTTTTTTTAGGCATGATTGAGGTGCTGTCCATGATTGTTCGTGGTGTTAACCGCTACACTCCGAGCGGTTTTTCAAGCCGGTCCCTATTGGGCGAGCTCAATCTAGGCAGTTTGGCGAAGACCGGCAAACGACGATATTTCGGATGAGCCATTAGAAAATTTTTGGAGTTGGCATGATTCGACCTCATCTGCCGCTGAATGCGCTGCGTGCTTTCGAAGCTTCGGCGCGCCATTTGAGCTTCACCCGGGCGGCGGTGGAGTTATGTGTCACCCAGGCGGCGGTGAGTCATCAGGTCAAAAGCCTTGAAGCCCAGCTTAACGTGACCTTGTTCAAACGCCTGCCGCGCGGCCTGATGCTGACCAGCGAAGGTGAAACTCTGCTGCCGGTGTTGCGCGAGTGCTTTGACCGGATCGCCGAAACCTTGGGGCGTTTCGAGGGCGGGCATTTTCGTGAGGTGCTGACGGTGGGCGCCGTGGGGACTTTCGCGGTCGGTTGGCTGTTGCCACGATTGGCGGACTTTCAGAAGAAACATCCGTTCATAGATTTGCGCCTGTCGACCAACAACAACCGGGTGGACGTGGCAGCCGAAGGCCTGGATTACGCCATTCGCTTTGGCGCGGGGGCGTGGCACGGGATTGAAGCGGTGCGGTTGATCGAGGCGCCGCTGTCGGTGCTCTGCGTGCCAGAGATCGCCCGGCAATTGCATACGCCAGCCGATTTGTTGCAGCAAACGCTGTTGCGCTCCTATCGCACGGACGAGTGGCCTGAGTGGTTTCAGGCGGCCTGTCTTTCGGCCCATGCCGTGCTGCCCCGGAGTATCGTCTTCGACTCGTCGCTGGCGATGATGGAAGCGGCGTTGCAAGGTGCAGGCGTTGCCTTGGCGCCACCGTTGATGTTCTCCCGGCAACTGGCGGCGGACGCGATCCGGCAACCGTTCGCCATAGAGATCACCACCGGCAGCTACTGGCTGACCCGCCTGCAGTCGCGTCCTGAAACCTCAGCGATGGCGGCGTTCAAGGACTGGTTGCTGCACGCTTCGCTTTAATACAAAACCCTGTGGGAGCGGGCTTGTGTGGCGAGGGGGCTTGCCCCCGTTGGAGTGCGCAGCACTCCCAATGCCATCACCGGGTTTTGTCTGAAAGAACCGATTAGCCACTTTTGCGACTGCTTCGCAGTCGAACGGGGGCAAGCCCCCTCGCCACACAGGCTCTCCACAGGCTTGCGGTGCTTTCAGAAGCCTAGCGCACCAGGCACGGCCGCTTGTTATCGAACGTCCACCCCGGAATCAGAAACTGCATCGCCACGCTGTCATCCCGCGCGCCCAATCCCATGCCTTTGTACAGCTCATGGGCCTTGGCCAGTTGGTCCACATCCAGCTCAACCCCCAGGCCAGGTTTCTTCGGCACCTGCACGCAACCGTCGACGATTTGCAGCGGCGCCTTGGTCAGGCGCTGGCCGTCCTGCCAGATCCAGTGGGTGTCGATGGCGGTAATTTCGCCGGGTGCGGCGGCCGCGACGTGGGTGAACATGGCCAGGGAAATATCGAAGTGGTTGTTGGAATGCGAGCCCCAGGTCAGGCCCCATTCGTGGCACATCTGCGCCACCCGCACCGAACCCTGCATGGTCCAGAAGTGCGGGTCGGCCAACGGAATGTCCACCGACTGCAACTGGATCGCGTGGCCCATTTCCCGCCAGTCGGTGGCGATCATGTTGGTCGCGGTTTTCAGGCCCGTGGCCCGACGAAACTCCGCCATGACTTCACGGCCCGAGTAACCGTTTTCCGCTCCACACGGGTCTTCGGCGTAAGCCAGAACATGGTGCTGATCCCGGCACAGGCGGATCGCCTCCTTGAGCGACCAGGCGCCATTCGGGTCGAGGGTGATGCGTGCATGAGGGAAGCGCTCGGCGAGGGCGGTGACCGCTTCGATTTCCTCGTCGCCGCTCAACACGCCGCCCTTGAGTTTGAAGTCCTTGAAGCCATAGCGGGCGTGGGCGGCTTCTGCCAGGCGCACCACGGCGTCGGCGCTCATGGCTTTTTCGTGACGCACGCGGAACCAGTCATTGTCGGCGTCCGGTTCACCGCGATACGCCAGATCGGTTTCGTTGCGATCACCGACGTAAAACAGGTAGCCGAGCATCTTCACTTCGTCGCGCTGCTGGCCTTTGCCGAGCAACGCGGCGACCGGCACGTCCAAGTGCTGACCGAGCAAGTCGAGCAGGGCGGCTTCCAGGCCGGTGACCGCGTGAATGGTGATGCGCAGGTCGAACGTCTGCAAACCGCGACCGCCGGCATCGCGATCGGCGAAAGTCTGGCGCACCTGATTGAGAATCTTCTGGTAGGTGCCGATCGGGCTACCGACCACCAGTGAACGCGCGTCTTCCAGAGTCTGGCGAATGCGCTCGCCGCCGGGTACTTCGCCGACACCGGTGTGACCGGCGTTGTCCTTGAGGATTACGATGTTGCGGGTGAAAAACGGGCCGTGGGCGCCGCTCAGATTGAGCAGCATGCCATCGTGGCCGGCCACCGGCACTACTTGCATGCTGGTGATGATCGGGGCTTTTGCGGCTTCTTGTGGGTTCATGCTCTTGTCCTTTAAAACCAATGTTCAGGCGTGATTTGGCGCGGGTTTGCCCAGTGCAACGGCCGGTGCGGGTTTCGGTTTATTGCGTGCGGCGAAGACGATGATCGCGGCGATGATCGAGGTGGCGGCCAGACCGTACAGTCCACCCTGAATCGAGCCGGTGTGCTCTTCCAGCAAGCCGAAGGTGGTCGGCGCCACGAAGCCGCCGAGGTTGCCCACCGAGTTGATCAGCGCGATCACGCCGGCGGCGATCCGCGCATCCAGGTAGGCCTGGGGAATCGGCCAGAACAGCGACGAGGCGGACTTGAAGCCCAATGCGGCGAAGCAAATGGCGACGAAGGCGAAGATCGGCCCGCCGGTGGTGGACATGAACATCCCCGCCGCAGCGATCAGCAGGGCCGCGGCGACCCAGGCTTGCTGGTGTTTCCACTTGGCCGACAGCGAAGCGAAGGCGTACATGCCGACGATCGACAGCAACCATGGAATCGAGTTGAACAAGCCGACCTGAATGTCGCTCAGCTCGCCCATTTTCTTGATGATGCTCGGCAGCCAGAAGGTTGCGGCATAGATGGACAATTGAATGAAGAAGTAGATCAGGCAGAACAGGATGATCTGGCGGTCCTTAAGCAGCGTGCCCAGCGACGGTTTGATCGGTGTCGCGGCTTCGCGGGCCAGTTGTTCGTCATCAATGGTTTTGACCAGCGCGTCCTGTTCAGCAAGAGTCAGCCATTTGGCGTCGTGGGGTTTGGAGTCCAGCCAGAACCAGACGAACACGCACAGCCCGACCGAGAACAGGCCTTCAATGAAGTACATCCACTGCCAGCCGTGCATGCCCAGACCGTTGATTTGCAGCAGCAGCCCGGACAGCGGGCCGGAGATCAGCGACGCAATCGCCGAGCCGCTGAGGAAGATCGCAATCGCTTTGCCACGCTCCACGCCGGGCAGCCAGCGGGTGAAGTAATAGATCACCCCGGGAAAGAACCCGGCTTCCGCCACACCGAGCAGAAACCGCAGGATGTAGAAGTGGGTTTCGTTCTGGATGAACGCCATGCAGGCGGCCACCAAGCCCCAGGTCAGCATGATGCGGGTCAGCCAGATTCGTGCGCCGACTTTTTGCAGGAGGATGTTGGAGGGGACTTCGAACAGCGCGTAACCGATGAAGAACAGGCCGGCACCGAGGCCGTAGGCGGCAGCGCCAATCCCTAGGTCATGTTCCATGTGGGCGCGGACGAAGCCGATGTTCACACGGTCGATGTAGTTGACGATGAACATGATCACGAACAGCGGCAGGACGTGGCGTTTCACTTTCGAGATGGCGGACTTCAGGACTGAATCGGCGCCATCGCTCATCCCGGGTATGGATGTATTCACTTGTTTTTCTCCCACTCGTTATTGTTATGCGGGGTGTGGCTGGGTGTTGTGTTGTTGATAGACATCATACAACTTGATTTTTTGATTCGACAAGCGCCGCAGTCCAATAAAATGGCTATTTATTTGCAGGTTGCTATGCTTTTTCTAGTCGGGTGTGGAGGTGTGATAGCGCTTCAGGGGTCGAGTTGTTGAGTGTTGTCATACAAGTTTGCTGCTATTTTCTGAAGATTCCAGTCGATCCCGGTGCTAGGATCCGGATAGCCCCGCTTTACGGATAATCACCATGCAAGAAGACATCGACGCACCTGCCCGCAAGCGCTCCCACAACCTGGCCCATGACCTGGTGGCCAAGCTGACCCAGAGCATTCTGCTCGGCCAGATGCTGCCGGGGGAAAAGCTGCCGTCGGAGAACTCGATTGTTCAGGAGCATGGGGTCAGCCGCACGGTGGTGCGCGAGGCGATTTCGAAATTGCAGGCTTCAGGGCTGGTGGAAACCCGTCACGGCATCGGCACCTTTGTCATCGAGCGTGCGCCGGAGCAGGGGTTGCGGCTGAATGTCGATACCGCGCTGGGGGTGCGCAGTATTCTGGAGTTGCGCATGGGTCTGGAAACCCAGGCCGCCGCGCTGGCAGCGGTGCGTCGCACCGATCAGCACTTGGCGCAGATGCGTGAAGCGCTGGACGACTATCAAAGCTTGCTGGCCAACAACGACAGCTGCGTCGAGGCCGATAAACGCTTCCATCTGCTGATCGCCGAAGCTACCGGAAACGTGTGCTTCACCGAGATCATGCAGCACTTGGGCAATGCGATGATACCCCGCACCCGCGTCAATGCCGCCGAGCGCGGGTCAACGGATTTGAGCAAGCTGGGGCAACTCGCCAACCTCGAACACGAGGCGATTCTCAACGCCATCAGGCGCCAGGATCCGGATGCGGCGCGGGCGGCGATGTGGTTGCACCTGACCAACAGCCGCGACCGCTTTTCGGCGGGAGGCAGTTGATTTGTCAGTGACCTGTGGGAGCGGGCTCGATGATTTTTAGCTCACGGCAACATCGCGCATCAGCAATCCATAACGCAAATCCACCGCGTCCGGTATTGGCAAATACACTGTGTGCCCGTCCCCGGGTGCCACTTCAATCGCCTCGCCTCTGACGTTCTGCAGTTGATGCAGGTCGAAGTGGAAGTTGCCCTTGGGCGTCATCAGTTCTATGTGATCGCCCAGGCCAAAACGATTCTTCACCCGTACCTCGGCCAGCCGGTCACGGCGTTCGCCGGTCAACTCCCCAACGAACTGTTGGCGCTCTGAAACCGAGCTGCCGTTCTGGTAGTTCTGGTATTCGTCATGCACGTGCCGGCGCAGAAAACCCTCGGTGTAGCCGCGCTGAGCGAGGGACTCCAGGTCAGTCATCAAGCTGCGATCGAACACTCGGCCAGCTACCGCATCATCGATCGCGCGGCGGTAAACCTGGGTGGTGCGCGCGCAATAGAAATGCGATTTGGTCCGGCCTTCGATCTTCAGTGAGTGCACGCCCATCTGCGTCAGGCGCTCGACGTGCTGGACGGCGCGCAGGTCCTTGGCGTTCATGATGTAGGTGCCGTGCTCATCCTCGAAGGCCGGCATCAGTTCGCCGGGACGATTGGCCTCTTGCAACAGGAACACCTGATCGGTCGGCGTGCCGATGCCCAGGGTCGGTTCTGGCCCGAATTGCTGCACGATCTCGCCGAGTTGATTTTCGCTGGCCGGTGTCGCCGCGTATTTCCAGCGACAGGCATTGGTGCAGCTGCCCTGATTGGCGTCACGCTTGTTCATGTAACCCGACAACAGGCAGCGCCCGGAATAGGCCATGCACAACGCGCCGTGCACAAACACTTCCAGCTCCATCGCCGGGACGTGCTGGCGGATTTCGGCGATTTCTTCCAGCGACAGTTCGCGGGACAGGATGATCCGGCTCAAGCCCTGTTGCTGCCAGAACTCGACGCTGGCCCAGTTCACCGTATTGGCTTGCACCGACAGGTGGATCGGCATCTGCGGGAAGTGCCGACGCACCAGCATGATCAGGCCGGGATCGGACATGATCAGCGCGTCCGGCGCCATGCCGATCACCGGCTCCAGATCCTTGAGAAACGTTTTCAGCTTGGCGTTGTGCGGGGCGATGTTTACCACGACATAGAAGCGCTTGCCCTGAGCCTGGGCCTCGCTGATGCCAAGCGCGAGGTTGGCGTGATCGAATTCGTTGTTGCGCACTCGCAGGCTGTAGCGCGGCTGGCCGGCGTACACCGCGTCGGCGCCATAGGCGAAGGCATAACGCATGTTTTTCAGGGTGCCGGCAGGGGCGAGCAGTTCCGGGGGAATGAGTGGCATGGCGCAGGTCATGGCAGTGTCGATCGCAAAAGCCGGCAAGGGTAAGCGGCTTGCCCACGGAGGTTATTGATCTGGATCTATGCTTGAGCAATAAACAGATGGCACTCGCGCGAACCGTGGCGGACTAAACATAAGGACGCGAATTTACGCCCCCCTGTGCAATGGCATGGACCGGACATGAACGAAACGAAGCTCCAGAACACTTCGCTGATGGTCTTGCTGGCCGTGGTGACCGTTGCCTTCGTCTGGATTCTGCTGCCGTTCTATGGCGCGGTGTTCTGGGCGGCCATCCTCGGCATTCTGTTTGCGCCCTTGCAACGTCGGTTGCAACTGAAGTTCGGCTGGCAACGCAACCTGACGGCACTGTGCACGCTAAGTATCTGTCTGGTGATCGCGATCCTGCCAGTGACCATTGTCGGTGCCTTTCTGGTTCAAGAAGGCGCGTCGATATACAAAAGCATCGAAAGCGGCGAATTGGACATCACCGGTCATGTGGTGCAGTTCAAACACAGCTTGCCCCCGTACTTCCAGCATCTGCTCGATCGTTTCGGCATGGGCGAGTTGAGTGGTCTACGGGAGAAAATCATCAAGAGTGCGATGCAGGGCGGCCAGTTTTTTGCTACTCAGGCTTACAGTTTTGGCCAAGGCACTTTCGAATTCGTGGTGAGCTTTTTCATCATGCTCTATCTGTTGTTCTTCTTTCTGCGCGACGGGGCCGAACTGGCGCGCAAAATACGCGCCGCCATACCGCTGGAGGACAACCAGAAACGCCGTTTGCAACTCAAGTTCAATCACGTGGTGCGAGCGACGGTAAAAGGCAACTTGCTGGTAGCGATCACGCAAGGCGCATTGGGCGGTTTGATTTTCTGGTTTCTGGATATCCCGAGCGTATTGCTTTGGGCGGTGCTGATGGCGTTTCTGTCACTGTTGCCAGCGGTGGGGGCGGGAATTGTCTGGGCACCGGTGGCCGTGTATTTTCTGCTCAGCGGCGCGATCTGGCAGGGCACGGTACTCGCGTTGTTCGGGGTGTTCGTGATCGGGTTGGTGGACAATGTGCTGCGACCGATCCTGGTGGGTAAGGACACGAAGATTCCGGACTATTTGATTCTCATCTCAACCCTCGGCGGCCTGGCGATTTTCGGGCTCAATGGCTTTGTCATCGGGCCTTTGATCGCAGCGTTGTTCATGTCGAGCTGGGCAATCTTCATCGAAACCAAGCCGCATGTTCAGCTGCCTTAAGCGCTGAGCTGGCCTGAACCGATACGTTGCGACAGGGCCTGGGCGTCGGGAAGCGAGGTGAGCGGACCGCTGATCGGTTCGCCGTCCTGCACCAGATACCAGCAGGCGAGCAATCCCAGCGCTCTGAGCGGTGCGGGAACGGCGCTGCCGATAACGGACATAATCTGAACCTGAGCCATAAGTACCTCCATCAATCTATGGGGCTACCTTACGGATCGGGCACTTGAACGGACAATCAACACTTTCGATAGTCGTCATTGACGCCAGTGAGTGTTGGCGGTCAGTCCACGACTTGATCGAGCATATGCACGACTTCCTGCTCATTGAGCAGGCCTTTGCGCACCAGGGTTTGCGCCAGCAGCGAGAGAAACTTGGCGCTGCGATGGCCTTCCAGGTGCTTGAGTTCGGTCAGTGCGTTGTACACCTTGCTGGAAGTGCACAAGCCGACAATGCGGTGCGGGTTTTGTGTGGGCATGAGGTCGTCCTTGTTTTTATCAACCTGTTGTTTATGGACAGATCCAAGCTTGCGGACCGGACATGACATAAATATGACCAACTTTACCGGCAGGGACTGTCCCGACAGCGACCTTGGCGAGATTTATTCAGACCTCGCCCGATCTGTGGTCACAAAAAAGGCCCCGCTGTTGAGGCGGGGCCTGATGAGTCTGTTACCAACGGTCGCCACGGTAGTAACCATGGGGAGGGCCGTAGTAGCCGTGCGGTGGGCCATACCCGCGTGGCGGACCGTAATAGATCGGTGCCGGGCGGTAGTACATCGGTTGTTGCACGTACACCGGAGCGGGTTGGTAGTAGACCGGCGGCGGTTGCTGCACATACACCGGCTGTGGCTGAACGTAAACCGGTTGCTGCTCCACATACACCGGCCGGTCGCGGCCGATAATTGCCGAGCCGATGATTGCCGAGCCGACGATCGCACCAAACACAGCCGGACCTTCCCAGCCACGACCACCTGCTTCTGCCTGCCCTGCGATAGCGAGAGCACCAATCAGCAAGGCTACTGTGGGGATTTTACGGATCATGATAAGTCCTCGGTTCTTCGACCCGGCGCTTGCGTCTGCAATAGACACAAGTTGTTGCGGGGATACTTCTAAGACAGCGATTTTTTGAAAATCAGCACAGCCGTTGGGTAAATTTTGTGTAAGGTCTGTACCGGTTTCTTTACGGTGCTGTCTGGTACAGACATACCCTTATGATTGACCACAATCGGGTGGAGTTGTTATTTCCGTCCATCTGAAAGTGCTAATGAAGGAGATTCGGATGCAGATGAACCCCAACAAAGACACCCAGTTGTGCATGTCACTCTCGGGGCGGCCTGGCAATTTCGGCCTGCGGTTTCACAATCATCTGTACGAACAACTGGGGCTGAATTTTTACTACAAAGCCTTCAGCAGCCAGGACCTGACGGGGGCTGTCAGCGGTATTCGTGCGTTGGGCATCCGGGGTTGTGGCGTATCGATGCCGTTCAAGGAAGCCTGCATCGCGCTAGTCGATGAGCTGGATGCATCGGCTGAGGCTATTCAATCGATCAACACTATCGTCAACACCAACGGCCACCTCAAGGCCTACAACACTGATTACATCGCCATCGCCCAGTTGCTCGAAACCCACCAAGTGCCCAAGGATTCGACTTTTGCCCTGCGCGGCAGTGGTGGCATGGCCAAGGCCGTGGCCAGTGCTTTGCGCGATGGCGGCTACAAAAACGGCCTGATTGTGGCCCGCAACGAACGTGCCGGGCATGCCCTGGCCGAATCGCTGGGTTACCAATGGCAGGCGGAACTGGGCGTTCAACGCCCGCAGATGCTGATCAATGTCACGCCGATCGGCATGACCGGTGGTCCGGAAGCCGATCAACTGGCGTTCGCCCCTGAAGCCATCGCTGCCGCCGAAACTGTCTTCGATGTGGTGGCAATCCCCTCGGAAACACCGCTGATCGTGCGCGCTCGTGCCGAAGGCAAGCGGGTGATCACCGGGCTGGAAGTGATTGCCATCCAGGCGCTGGAACAGTTTGTGTTGTACACCGGCATGCGACCGACCGATGAGCAGTTCCAGAAAGCCGTGGCGTTTGCCCGGGGCTGAATTCCGACTGTTGGTTGGACCTGTGGCGAGAGAGCTTGCTCCCGTTCGGCTGCGAAGCAGTCGCAAGGCCGGCAAACTCGGTGTGCTGACTGCTTTGGGGCCGCTTCGCGACCCAACGGGAGCAAGCTCCCTCGCCACAGGGAGCTCGGCACATCGGGAAGGGTTATTCGAGGCGCGCCAGGCGCTCTTCCAGCGCCGCAATCCGCGCTTCAAGCTCTTCGATTCGCTCAACCGATACACCGCCACCGACGCCACGTTCCACCGGGTTGTGCCGGGCAGCGAGGATCGCTTCGATGTCCGCCGGATCGCCCAGCGCATGCATGTAACGGTCTTCGCGCTGGCCGGCCTGGCGCGGAATCAACAGTGCCAGGCCTCTGGCAATCAGGCGCTCCAGTTGATGCACCACTTGTTCGGCATCTTCGAAGTCATGCATGCGGCCGCTGCGGGTCAGCAGTTCGTTGACCGTCTGCGGACCGCGCAAGAACAGCAACCCCGTCAGAATCACCTGCGCCGGCACCAGTTCCAGCGCCTTGTCGACCCGATGTTCCCAGCGGTCGGCACGGCTGCCCATCACCAGTCGGGTGAACCCGCGACCTTCAAGGGCGCGCAGGCTCTGGCCGACCTGGCCCTGGGTGAGGTTCATCACCGGCTCGCGGCTGGTTTTCTGGTTGCAGGCAATCACCAGGGCATTGAGGGTCAGCGGATAGGTTTCCGGGCTGGTGGCCTGTTTCTCGATCAACGAGCCCAGAATGCGGATTTCCGTGCTGTTGAGCCGCGGTTCGTCGAAGGTCGTCTCTTGTTCAGTGCTCATCGCGCTTTTCCCTAGGCAGTCGAGCCGCCTAGCCTAATCCTTGCTGGATAAAAGACAAGTCGCAGGGCACGCCAGCATGGCTATAATCGCTGCACGTTTTTTACTCCTGTCACCACACGAGACTGCCATGACTATTTCTCTGTACGCCGCTTCCGTTCCGGTTTTCCAGCAAATGCTCAACGCCTTGAGCAACAACCTGAGCAAGGCCGAAGCCCACGCCACCGCGAAAAACATCGACCCGAACGCGTTCCTGCAGGCCCGTCTGTACCCGGACATGTTCCCGTTGGTGCGTCAGGTGCAGATCGCCGTTGATTTCGCCAAAGGCGTTTCGGCGCGTCTGGCTGAAGTCGAACTGCCGAAATACGACGACACCGAAACCACCTTTGCTGAACTGCAAGCGTTGATCGCCAAGGTCCTGGCCTTCATTGGCGAGATCAAGCCGGAGCAGATCAACGGCAAGGAAGGTATCGAGATCGTGACCCGTCCAGGCACCCCTAAAGAGAAGCGCTTCACTGGCCAGGCTTACCTGCTGAGCTACGGTCTGCCGCAGTTCTTCTTCCACGTCACCACTGCTTATGCGCTGCTGCGTCACAACGGTGTGGAAGTGGGCAAACGCGATTACATGGGCGCGTTCTAAACCCCCCAGGTACAAAAAAGCCCGCCAAGGTGTAAGCCTTGGCGGGCTTTTTCGTTTTCGTCGGTGCGTTTTACGCCAAACGCTGCGCCTTCAACTCTTCACCCTGGCACGCCGCCGCGGTGAACAGCACGTCGGTGGAGGAGTTCAGCGCGGTTTCCGCCGAGTCCTGCAATACACCGATAATGAAGCCGACCGCCACTACCTGCATGGCGATTTCGCTCGGGATGCCGAACAGGCTGCACGCCAGCGGAATCAGCAGTAACGAACCGCCAGCCACGCCCGAGGCGCCACAGGCACAGATCGCCGCGACGATGCTGAGCAGAATGGCCGTCGGAATATCCACGGCGATGCCCAGGGTATGCACGGCGGCCAGGGTCAGCACGGTGATGGTGATCGCGGCACCGGCCATGTTGATGGTCGCGCCGAGGGGAATCGACACCGAATAGGTGTCTTCGTGCAGGCCCAGGCGTTTGCTCAATTCCAGGTTGACCGGAATGTTCGCCGCCGAGCTGCGGGTGAAGAAGGCGGTGATGCCGCTCTCGCGCAAGCAGGTGAGCACCAGCGGATACGGGTTGCGGCGCAGCTTCCAGAACACGATGACCGGGTTCATCACCAACGCCACGAACAGCATGCAGCCCAGCAGCACCGCCAGCAGGTGCATGTAACCGATCAAGGCGCCGAAACCGGAAGTGGCCAGGGTCGAAGCCACCAGGCCGAAGATCCCCAGCGGCGCAAAACGAATCACCAGGCGCACGATCACGGTCACGCCATTGGACAGGTCGCCCAGCACTTCGCGCGTCGTCTCGCCAGCATGGCGGATCGCAATGCCCATGCCGATCGCCCACGCCAGAATGCCGATGAAGTTGGCGTTCATCAGCGCGCTGATCGGGTTATCAACCACGCTGAGCAGCAGGCTTTGCAGCACTTCGCTGATGCCGCCCGGCGCGGTGACCGCAACGTCCTGGGTCGACAGCACCAGGCTCGACGGAAACAACGTACTGGCGATCACTGCCACCACGGCCGCGGCGAAAGTGCCCAGCAGGTACAGAAACAGGATTGGCCGGATATGGGTTTCCTGGCCGTGCTTGTGGTTGGCAATCGAGGCCATGACCAGCACGAAGACCAGAATCGGCGCGACAGCCTTGAGCGCCGACACGAATACTTTGCCAATGAAAGCGGTGGATTTGGCCACCTCAGGCGCGAACAGGGCCAGGGCAATCCCGGCGATCAGGCCGATGATGATTTGCGTGACCAGGCTACTGCGTTTGAGGCGTTGCAAGAGAGAAGGGGATGAAGCGGTCATAACGGTATCTCTGATTTTATTAGGGTGCAGGGTTCCTTGGCTCATGCAGCAAAAAGCCGGGCAGGCCACATAGAGGGAACCGAAGAAGGTCGCCACATCAATGCCAATGGATAGCCGATGAGCAAGGTGTCAGTCTCGCGGGTCGCGGACTTTATCACAGCGTAGCCGCGATCCTTCAGACGTGTGACGATCTGCCACCCGATTGTTCAACGAGATTTGCAGGTTCGTGCAACCTCGTTTGGAAACACTCTGTTAAGCTTCGCCATCCTCATTTTCTAGTTCTGCCAGTGGGCCTTCGGGCTGTCGCTGGTGTCGTCGTTTTCCTGGAGTTCTGCATGCTGTTGCCCATTCTTCTGTTGTCCGCCGCCGGTTTCACGGTGCTGACCACGGAATTCATCATCGTCGGCCTGTTGCCGGCAATCGCCCGTGACCTGCACGTCAGCATCCCTCAGGCGGGATTGCTGGTGACCCTGTTCGCGTTCACCGTGGCCGCGTTCGGGCCGTTCTTGACGGCGTACTTCGCAAGGTTTGAGCGGCGCAAGTTGTTCATTAGCGTGCTGATCATGTTCGGCCTGGCCAACACGCTGGCAGCGCTGGCGCCGAACATTTGGGTGATGGCCATTGCCCGGTTGATTCCGGCGCTGGGGTTGCCGGTGTTCTGGGCGTTGGCCAGTGAAACCGCGGTGGACATCGTCGGACCGGACTATGCCGGGCGGGCGATTGCCAAGATCGGTTTCGGCATCGTCTGCGCCACGGTGTTCGGCATTCCGGTCGGCACGCTGATTTCCGACGCATTCGGCTGGCGCAGTGCTTTCGGCATTCTGGCGGTGATCGCGTTTGCCAAGGCGCTGCTGTTGTTTATCTACCTGCCGAAAACCAGTCTGCACCAGCATCAGGTGAGCTTCCGTTCACAGTTCAAGATCCTGCGCAGCCCACTGATGCTGGGGCACGTACTGCTGTCGATTCTGGTGTTCAGCGGCATGTTCACCGCCTACACCTACCTGGCCGACATTCTTGAGCGCCTCGCCGGTTTCAACGGCACCGTGGTCGGCTGGTGCCTGATGGGCTTCGGTGCGGTCGGGCTGATCGGCAACTCGCTGGGCGGCCGCGCGGTGGATCGTCACCCGCTGATTGCTTCTGTGACGTTTTGCGCGTTCATGATTGCCGGCATGGTGACGCTGGTGCCGAACATTCATTCGCCGCTGGGGCTGGCGGCGGCGATGGGGATTTGGGGCGTAACCCAGGCGGCGTTGTTCCTGGTCAGTCATGTGCGTTTGATGAAGGCTGCGCCTGAAGCGCCGGCCTTTGCTGCGTCGCTGAACATTGCCGGGGCCAACCTTGGGATCGGCCTGGGCGCGATGGTCGGCGGCCGGGTGATCGACAGTGTGGGCCTGGGCGGACTGGGTTTCGCCGCCGCCGGTTTTATCCTGATTTCGATTCTCCTGGCCATGGCGCTGATGACTTTCAAACCCCGAGAAATCTGCGCCTGAGGCTTCACGTTTCGGTGAACAGCTCGCGTCGGGCACCTTCGGTAATGGCGACAATGCCGGGGTGCTTGACCTTGCGTTCCACCGAGATGGCGTAGAACGACTCGCGCACCGCGTCGGTCTGGCCGATCAACTCCACGCCGCATTGGCGTTTCACCTCGTCGGCGATCACGCTCGGGCCGATGAAAATCCCGCTGCCGGATTGGCCGAAGGCCTGCATCAGGGCGCTGTCGTCGAACTCACCGACGATTCTCGGCTGAATTTGCTGTTCGGCAAACCAGCGTTGCAAGCGACTGCGCACCACGGTTTCCGGCCCGGGAATCAACAGCGGGGCGCCGTGCAGGCTGCGGGGGAAATCCTGGCCGTATCGCGCCGTCAGTTCGGCAGTGGCAAAGAAGCTGATGCCGCATTCGCCGAGCTTCTGGCTGTAGCCCTTGATGTCCAGATGCGAGGGCATCGGGCTGTCAGAAATCACCAGATCGAGGCGTTGAATCGCCAGGTCGGCGAGCAAGCGCTCCAGTTTGTCTTCGCGGCAGGTGATACGTAGCGGCTCGCTCAGCTCCATGGTCGGCGCGATCAGGCGATAAACGATGGATTTGGGCACTACATCGGCGACGCCTACCCGAAACAGTATCTGTTGCTCATTGGGCTGCGCTCGCAGCATCAATTCCAGCTCGCCCCCGAGCTGAAACATCTGCTCGGCGTAGGGCAGGGTCTGACGCCCGGCTTCGGTGAGTTCCAGTTGCCGGCCGACCCGGCGAAACAATTCGATGCCATAGGTTTGTTCGAGCAAGGAAATCTGCCCGCTGATGGTCTGTGGCGTCAAGTTCAACTGCTCGCAGGCGCGCACGATGCTGCCGGTCTTGGCCACCACCCAGAAATAATGCAGCTGTCGATAATTCAGCATTCGTGTTCCCCGTAGCGTGTATTTTGCTATGGATTCGTAAAAACCGAAGTATAACCGCTGAAAATACGAATTTTCCTGAAGTATTTGCCTCTTTAGACTGCCTCGCTATCGACGGATCGCCTTTTGGGTTCTGTCTGTTCTATCGAGGAAAGCATCATGAAACTTAAAACCACCGCGCTGCTGATCACGTCTTTACTGGTGTTGGCCGGTTGCGACCAGGCCGAGAAAAGTGCTCAGCAATTGATGGGCAAGGCCGCTGAAAGCGCCAAGCAGGCGATTGACGATACCCACAAAGCGGCCGAACAAGCGTTGAGCGAGGCCGCGAGTGGCCTGATCAGCAAGAAAGAGCAACCGGTCAAAGAGGCGGGCAAAACCGACTCTTCGTCCCAGGAAATCTAAACCGTCTGCAACGAGTCAGGACTGACCCATGGAATACCTTTTAGAACTTGCTGCAAGCCCCGCCGCCTGGGTCGCCCTGGCTACGTTGGTGGTGATGGAAATCGTGCTCGGCATCGATAACCTGATCTTCATCTCGATCCTGACCAATAAGCTGCCCGAACAGCATCGCCAGAAGGCGCGGCGCATCGGTATCGGCATGGCGTTGATCCTGCGTCTGGCGCTGTTGAGCACCATCGCGTTCATCGTCCAGTTGACTGAGCCCGTGATCGATATTTTCGGTCACGCGTTCTCCTGGAAGGACATGATCCTGATCGCCGGCGGCCTGTTCCTGTTGTGGAAGGCGACCACCGAGATTCATCACAGCATGGACCCATCGCCGGAAGATCCGACGTCGGCCACCTCGACCGTGACCCTGGGCTTTGCCGCCGCAATCGGTCAGATCCTGATGCTGGACATGGTGTTCTCCATCGACAGCATCATTACCGCTGTCGGCATGACCGAGCATTTGCCGATCATGATCATCGCGGTGGTGGTGTCGGTCCTGGTGATGTTGCTGGCTGCTGACCCGCTGGCCAAATTCATCAACGACAACCCGACGGTGGTGATGCTGGCGCTGGGCTTCCTGATCATGATCGGCATGACGCTGATCGCCGAAGGTTTCGGCGCTCACGTACCGAAAGGCTACGTCTACGCGGCCATGGCGTTCTCGGCGACGATCGAAGGCTTGAACATGTTGTCGCGGCGGGCCAAACAGAGGCGCGTAGCCGCAGAAGCTTAACCGTCGATAAACGAAACGGCCGCCTGAACTCGCAACAGTCCAGGCGGCCAATGAACCGCTTTTCTACATGTCCAGTCAGTGCGCGGTGGCGGGGTGTATAGCCGGTTTATCGGTGTTTGCCACGGGCGCCGATTGAACCGGGTGGTGATGGTGCCGGCGGGTAATGCGCAAAACGCCCCACAACATGGCGGCGGCCACCGCCAGCCAGCCGGAAATCAACATCATAAGGGTCATTGCCAGGCTCATCAGTGCCTCCTCTTTGCCCTGCAGCGGGCGCACACTCTTCCTTGGTAAATGACAGTCTAGCCGCTGCTGTGTTTCAGGCTATTGACCAAAGGTCGCCAGTCATCAACCTGTTCGCTCTATCGAATGCAAACAACTGCCGGTTAAGGCTATACCGCTGTCGCGTGGCATCCTATGATCGACGGCCAAGCCGGCTGCGTGATCGCCTGGCGTCTGAACAGAGAGTGATGATGGTGCGGGTATTTTCTCGAATTCGATCTTTGGCACTGATCGTTGGCTGCGTTGCCGGCCTGGCTGGCTGTGCGGGGAGTGTGGCGCCTGAGATCAAGCGTCTGCCGGAGCGTGTTGAACTCAGCGGTACGTTCTACCGCGGGCAAAGTTATCAAAGCGGGCCTCAAGTGCTGGCAAGCCTGTTGTCCCAACAGGGCATCGTGATAACCCCGGGGCTGCTCGAAAAGCCCCTGCATTTGCCGGGTGCCGAAGACCGGTTGCAGCAGAACATGCAAGACCTTGCCCGCGAGTACGGAATGGTGGTCTATCCCCTCGACAGTCAATTGCCGGCACTGCTGACCCAGGTCGCGGCCGGTTATCCGGTGATGGTGCGCTTTACCGAAGGCTCGGCATTCTGGGCGGGACCGCGATACGCGATTCTTGCCGGTTATAACCGGCAAAAGCAGACCGTGTTGCTGCGCACCGGGATGGATCGTCGGTTGCTGATGGGGTTCGGCGCTTTTGAGTCGGCGCTCGAGAATGCTGGCGGTTGGGCCGTTTTGATCCAGAAGCCGGATCAGATTCCGGCCAACGTCGATCAGCAGCGCTGGCTGAAAGCGGCGAACGATCTTGCCCAGTCAGGTCAGGAGCAAGCGGCAGCCAAGGCGAAGAAGGCGCTGACCGCGCAGTAGTTTCCGTTTGTCATCTGCCGGGCACTACTCGGCGTTGTTCGCCTCTGATGTAAAGGGCCCGGGTTTCTCGCCGGGCCGTGACCAGGAGGCGTCCATGGCTCAATCCAATACCCCCGTCGGCCCACACTCGTCCGAGCATTCGTCCGATCATGAGTTGGGGTTCGACCCCGATTCTCCGGACGTTGCCGATCCTCAGGTCGACCCCATCGGACCTGCCAGGGCACCCAAAGATATAAAACCGGGTGAAGAGGGTAAGAAGACACCGGCAAAGCCTTACGACCCGCTCGGTAATCTGAAACCCAAGTCTTAGTCAGAGGTGCATATGTCTACCGATTCGAGCTTCGACGACAAACATTCGGACCCTCCCGAAAGCGTTCCAACAACCCCCGAGGCGGACCTGGACCCGGTGATGGATCCGGACAGCCCCCTAAGGGATCCCTTGGCCAGGCCGACGGTGGTGCCGACGAAGCATCCACAGGGCTGGCGAGACCCGAGTGCCGGAGATGGCATTCCGGATGACGATCAGATGCCGTTGCCCAATGATTGAGCCAGACGAAAAAAGCCCCGACTATTCGGGGCTTTTCGTTTGCAGATATTCCAATCTTATTTTGATGCTTCAATCACACCGCTCTGGCGATGTTTGAGGTTCTTGTCGGACTTGTATTGCAGGGCGACGGACGGCACGTTGGTGCTCTTGCCGGTCTCGACCCAGCTGCGAATACGGGTCGCATCGGCGAAGTGCGTGTACTTGCCGAACGCATCGAGAATCACCAGCGCAACCGGGCGGTTGCTCATACTGGTCACCAGCACCAGGCAGTGACCGGCCTGGTTGGTAAATCCGGTTTTCGTCAACTTGATGTCCCAGTTCGGCTTGTTGATCAAGTGGTCGGTATTGTGGAACCCCAGGCTGTAGTTGGGTTTACGGAACGTAACGGTTTTTTCCTTGGTGGTGCTCAGCTCGGTCAAGAGTGGGGATTTGTGCGCGGCGATCAGCAATTTGCTCAGGTCGCGGGCGGTGGACACGTTGCGTGGCGAGAGGCCCGTCGGCTCGACGAAGTGGGTGCTGGTCATGCCCAGGGCCTTGGCTTTGGCGTTCATGGCGGCAATGAACGCGACATAACCGCCGGGATAATGATGGGCCAATGTCGCGGCGGCACGGTTTTCCGACGACATCAAGGCAATCAGCAGCATCTCGCGGCGCGATAACTCGCTATTGAGTTTGACTCGGGAAAACACACCTTTCATTTCCGGCGTGTCGTTGATGTTGACGGCAATGTATTCGTCCATGTTCTGCCGGGCTTCTACGATCACCAGACCGGTCATCAGTTTGCTGACGGACGCGATGGGTACGACGACGTCAGGATTGCTGGCATAAATGACCTTGTTGGTCTGCAGATCCATCAGCAAAGCGCTGCCGGAAGCGATTTTCAGTTGTGCAGTGTCTCGCGGCGCCGCAGTGGTTTCAGCAGCGTTGACCGTTGGCGTGATGAAAGTCCCTGTAACTGCAAAAATTAGGCTCAGGATGGAAAGACGGATTTTCACGCTGGCAGACTCATAAAGGGTGGATATGCCGTTCTGTAACGGGCTGTTTCTTAAAAACGACGCATTTTAGGAGTATGTGCCAGGAAAGCCATAGGCGCCTGTAAGACAGGGGGTAAAAGTGAAGAATATTTAATGCTGTAACTCTTTCTTTACTATTTTGCTTTGCAGTTGTCCGACCTCTGTGATCGAGCTGTTTGCTACAGGCAAAAAGAACCCCGCGATGGGCGGGGTTCTTTTGGGTTCAGCATGGTGAGAGTGAACTCAGCAGTGCAGCGTTTCGGCGGCGTACAGCGTGTTTTCCAGCAGGCAGGCGCGGGTCATCGGACCGACGCCGCCCGGTACCGGGGTGATCCAGCCGGCGCGGGCCAGGGCGGATTCGTAAGTCACGTCGCCGACCAGTTTGCCGTCTTCCTGACGGTTGATGCCGACGTCGATCACGATCGCGCCTTTCTTGATCCACTCACCTTTGACCAGGCCCGGCTTGCCGGCGGCAACCACTATCAGATCGGCGCGGCCGACGTGGCTGGCCAGATCCTTGGTGAAGCGGTGGGTGACAGTCACGGTGCAACCGGCCAACAGCAGTTCCATCGCCATCGGACGACCAACAATGTTGGAAGCCCCGACAATGACCGCGTCCATGCCGTAAAGATTGGCACCAGTGCTTTCCAGCAGCGTCATGATGCCCTTGGGCGTGCACGGACGCAGCAGCGGAATGCGCTGGGCCAGGCGGCCGACGTTATAAGGGTGGAAGCCGTCGACGTCCTTGTCGGGACGAATACGCTCCAGTAATTTGGAGGCGTCCAGGTGGGCAGGTAGAGGCAGTTGGAGCAGAACGCCGTCGATTGCCGGGTCGTCGTTCAGGCGATCGATCAGATCGGTCAGCGCTGCTTGAGTGGTGTCGGCAGGCAGGTCATAGGCTTGGGAAAGGAAGCCGACCTCTTCACAGTCTTTACGCTTGTGCGAGACATAAACCTGAGAGGCAGGATCGCTGCCGACCAGGATCACCGCGAGGCCGGGCGTGCGCAGGCCTTGCTGGCGACGCTCGGCGACTCGTTGGGCGATCTGCTGGCGCAGGCTGGCGGCGATCGATTTGCCGTCGATTAGTTGTGCAGTCATTGCGCGTGATTAACCATCGAGAGGGGAAAAAAAGAGAGCGCATTCTCGCATGTCATGAGGTGAGGGCAAAGGCGCTTGGTCTGCAAATTCCCCTAACTCCTTTAATTAAATGAATTTTTTTTAAAAAGGATTTGACGACCTCCGGGGGGCTCTATACTATTCGTCGCACTTGTCGGGCACAGCCTAGCACTGGTTAAGAAGGTCGAGCGGAGTTACGGTTCTGCAAGACTGAAAAGCACTTAGTTTGTAGTCCTTCAAGGGTACAGATTAACAAGGCGCCCGTAGCTCAGCTGGATAGAGCATCCGCCTTCTAAGCGGATGGTCGCAGGTTCGAGTCCTGCCGGGTGCGCCATTAGGCAGCATTGGCACAAGTAGCGCGATATGGTGGGCGTAGCTCAGTTGGTAGAGCACGGGATTGTGACTCCCGTTGTCGTGGGTTCGATCCCCATCGTCCACCCCATATTTCGAAAGGCGCCAGATTAACAGTCTGGCGCCTTTGCTTTAACAGCTTCAACCCGCGGATGTGGTGGAATTGGTAGACACACTGGATTTAGGTTCCAGCGCCGCGAGGCGTAAGAGTTCGAGTCTCTTCATCCGCACCAAATAAAGCTTCACTCATGCCGGTTGGCTTGATTGAGGTTCAACAAAGAAGTTGTTTGGCTTCTTTGTCACGCAATATGGTGGGCGTAGCTCAGTTGGTAGAGCACGGGATTGTGACTCCCGTTGTCGTGGGTTCGATCCCCATCGTCCACCCCATATTTCGAAAGGCGCCAGATTTAACAGTCTGGCGCCTTTTTTGTTTCAGTGGTTTGAGTGTCGGCGGCTGCCGGTTGTGGGCCGCAGGGGCAGGTCGCTTCGTCGTATTTATGTTTCTCGATGATGCTCGATTTGCCCGCCGATCCCTTCGTGGGGTTGGCTGTCAGGGATGGATTGCCGATTCCTTCTATATATAGGAAGGTGAGTGCAGGGCCCTGGCTTGATTGGCTGTATTTGCTAACAGGGCGAGGCACAACCGTTTGTCCCCGCCTATAAATTGCCTGCTGTTTTTTTACCCGTTTTCAGTAGGGTGACTTCTTGAGTTTGACCCACTAGAATGCATGCCCTTGATTCTGGGGTCGGAAACGGCCGGCTAACGTCTGTGCAACGAGGAATATCCATGCAAGTTTCTGTTGAAAATACTTCTGCTCTTGAGCGCCGCATGAGCATCACCGTGCCGGCGGAGCGCATCGAGACTCAGGTCAACAAGCGTCTGCAGCAGACTGCCCAAAAGGCCAAGATCGCAGGCTTCCGTCCAGGCAAAGTGCCAATGAGCGTGATCCGTCAGCGTTTCGGTGCTGATGCGCGTCAAGAAGCCGTGGGCGACGTCATTCAGTCCTCCTTCTATGAAGCAGTGGTTGAGCAGAAGCTGAACCCGGCTGGTTCGCCTTCGATCGAACCTAAATCCCTGGAAGCGGGCAAGGACCTGGAATACGTAGCTGTATTCGAAGTGTTTCCTGAGTTCACCGTTGCCGGTTTCGAAGGCATCACTGTCGAGCGCCTGAGCGCCGAAGTGGCTGACGCCGATCTGGACAAGATGCTGGAAGTCCTGCGCAAGCAGAACACCCGTTTTGAAGTGGCCGATCGCGCTGCCCAGAACGAAGACCAGCTGAACATCGACTTCGTCGGCAAGGTCGACGGTGAAGTGTTCGCAGGCGGCTCCGCCAAAGGTACTCAGCTGGTGCTGGGTTCCGGCCGCATGATCCCTGGTTTCGAAGACGGTCTGGTTGGTGCTAAAGCCGGCGAAGAGCGCGTTCTGAACCTGACCTTCCCAGAGGACTATCAGAACCTCGACCTGGCAGGCAAAACTGCTGAGTTCACCGTGACCGTGAACACCGTTTCCGAGCCTAAACTGCCAGAGCTGACCGAAGAGTTCTTCGCTCAATTCGGCATCAAGGAAACCGGTCTGGAAGGCTTCCGCACCGAAGTTCGCAAGAACATGGAGCGTGAGCTGCGTCAGGCGATCAAATCCAAGGTCAAGAATCAGGTAATGGACGGTCTGCTGGCCACCAACCCGATCGAAGTGCCTAAGGCTCTGTTGTCCAACGAAGTAGACCGTCTGCGCGTGCAGGCTGTTCAGCAATTCGGTGGCAACATCAAGCCTGACCAACTGCCGGCCGAGCTGTTCGAAGAACAAGCCAAGCGCCGCGTCGTGCTGGGTCTGATCGTGGCTGAAGTGGTCAAGCAATTCGACCTCAAGCCTGACGAAGCCCGCGTTCGCGAGATGATTCAGGAAATGGCTTCGGCCTACCAAGAGCCTGAGCAGGTTGTGTCCTGGTACTACAAGAACGACCAGCAACTGAACGAAGTCCGTTCGGTTGTGCTGGAAGAGCAAGTTGTGGATACTGTTCTGCAGAAAGCTAGCGTGACCGACAAATCGGTCTCTTACGAAGAAGCGGTCAAGCCGGTAGAAGCTCCAAAAGCCGACTGATTGGTTTTGCGGTAAGAAGTACACACCATAAGCCAGCCTTCGTGCTGGCTTATGCGTATTCAAGACATAACTATTTGGGAGTGACTGCGAGACATGTCCCGCAATTCTTATTATCAGAGCTCTGACATCCAGGCCGCAGGCGGTCTGGTCCCGATGGTTATCGAGCAGTCCGCCCGTGGCGAACGTGCCTATGACATCTACTCGCGCCTGTTGAAGGAGCGAGTGATCTTCCTGGTAGGTCCGGTAGAAGACTACATGGCCAACCTGGTTGCGGCGCAACTGCTGTTCCTTGAAGCGGAAAACCCGGACAAGGACATCCATCTTTACATCAACTCACCAGGCGGTTCGGTGACTGCGGGCATGTCGATCTACGACACCATGCAGTTCATCAAGCCAGACGTTTCCACCACCTGCATCGGTCAGGCCTGCAGCATGGGTGCCTTCCTGCTCGCCGGTGGTGCTGCCGGCAAGCGTTTCTGCCTGCCGAACTCGCGCATGATGATTCACCAGCCGTTGGGCGGCTTCCAGGGTCAGGCGTCGGATATCGACATCCATGCCAAGGAAATCCTCCACATTCGTTCGCGTCTGAACCAGCTGTTGGCTCATCACACCGGTCAGAGCCTCGAAACCATCGAGCGCGATACCGAGCGCGACAACTTCATGAGCGCTGAGCGTGCGGCTGAATATGGCCTGATCGACTCCGTGATCGACAAGCGTAAAATGCCCGCCTAAGCAGCCCAAATGTAGGTGGTCGGGGTAACTGACCGCCTGCGGGCTTGAAAAAGCCTGCAATTGCCTTCATCTTGTGTTGCAAGCCTATCGGATTTGGATCGATCGAATGACTGACACCCGCAACGGCGAGGACAACGGCAAACTGCTCTATTGCTCCTTCTGTGGCAAAAGCCAGCATGAAGTACGCAAATTGATTGCCGGCCCCTCGGTCTTTATCTGCGACGAGTGCGTCGACCTGTGCAATGACATCATCCGTGAGGAGGTGCAGGAAGCCCAGGCCGAAAGCAGCGCGCATAAATTGCCTTCGCCTAAAGAAATCAGCGGCATCCTTGATCAGTACGTGATTGGTCAGGAACGTGCGAAAAAGGTTCTGGCCGTAGCGGTGTACAACCACTACAAGCGTCTGAACCAGCGCGACAAAAAGAATGACGACGTCGAACTCGGCAAAAGCAACATCTTGCTGATCGGCCCGACAGGCTCGGGTAAAACCCTGCTTGCCGAAACTCTGGCCCGCTTGCTGAACGTTCCGTTCACCATCGCCGACGCAACCACCCTCACCGAGGCGGGTTATGTGGGTGAAGATGTCGAGAACATCATTCAGAAGCTGCTGCAGAAGTGCGATTACGACGTAGAAAAGGCCCAGATGGGCATTGTCTACATCGATGAGATCGACAAGATCTCGCGCAAGTCTGACAACCCGTCGATCACCCGGGACGTTTCCGGTGAGGGCGTGCAGCAGGCCCTGCTCAAGTTGATCGAAGGCACGGTCGCTTCCGTTCCGCCTCAAGGTGGTCGCAAGCATCCGCAGCAGGAATTCCTTCAGGTCGACACCCGTAACATCCTGTTCATCTGCGGTGGTGCGTTCTCCGGTCTGGAAAAGGTTATTCAAAACCGTTCCACCCGTGGCGGCATCGGTTTCAACGCAGAAGTGCGCAGCAAGGAAGAAGGCAAGAAAGTCGGTGAATCCCTGCGTGAAGTCGAACCTGACGATTTGGTCAAGTTTGGTCTGATCCCGGAATTTGTCGGTCGTCTGCCGGTACTTGCCACGCTGGACGAGCTTGATGAGGCTGCGCTGATGCAGATTCTCACCGAGCCGAAAAATGCTCTGACCAAGCAATATGCCAAGCTGTTCGAGATGGAAGGCGTGGACCTGGAATTCCGGGCTGACGCGCTGAAATCGGTCGCCAAACGTGCTCTGGAACGCAAAACCGGTGCCCGTGGCCTGCGCTCGATTCTCGAAGGTGTATTGCTCGACACTATGTATGAAATCCCCTCGCAGTCCGAGGTGAGTAAAGTAGTGATCGACGAAAGCGTTATAGAAGGCAAGTCCAAGCCGCTGTATCTCTATGAGAACAGTGAGCCGACTGCCAAGGCAGCGCCAGACGCTTAAGCGTCACACCGCTGGAATAAAGAAGGGGCCTTCGGGCCCCTTTGCTATTGTGGGAGACGGGGCCGCTAACCTGATTTTCTGGATGCGCCGGGATAAGCGCGGGCGCTACCGTAAGCTCTGATTTTTTAAGTGATTCTTTTATCCGCTTGTTTTTTTTGAAAACAGCCCCCATCTTGGTTTCAAGCTTACTTCCATCTGTTTACGGCCTTATGGCCGCCGTAGAGGCGAAATCATGAAGACGACCATCGAATTGCCTCTCCTGCCATTGCGTGATGTCGTGGTTTATCCGCACATGGTTATCCCGCTGTTCGTGGGGCGCGAGAAATCCATCGAAGCTCTCGAGGCAGCGATGACGGGTGACAAGCAGATCCTTCTGCTGGCTCAGCGGAATCCTGCTGATGACGATCCCGGTGAAGAAGCACTTTATCGCGTAGGCACCATTGCTACCGTTCTGCAGCTGCTCAAGCTGCCTGACGGCACCGTCAAGGTTCTTGTCGAAGGCGAGCAGCGGGGCGCCGTGGAGCGCTTCAGCGAAGTCGACGGCCACTGCCGTGCCGAAGTCTCGCTGATCGACGAAACCGAAGCGCCTGAGCGCGAATCGGAAGTGTTTGTCCGCAGCCTGCTGGCTCAGTTCGAACAATATGTGCAGCTGGGCAAGAAAGTCCCCGCTGAAGTCCTGTCGTCGCTCAATAGCATCGACGAGCCGGGCCGCCTAGTCGACACCATGGCCGCACACATGGCCCTGAAGATCGAGCAGAAGCAGGAAATTCTCGAAATCATCGATTTGTCGGCCCGGGTCGAGCACGTTCTGGCGTTGCTGGATGCCGAGATCGATCTGCTGCAAGTCGAAAAACGCATTCGCGGCCGCGTTAAAAAGCAAATGGAGCGCAGCCAGCGCGAGTACTACCTGAATGAGCAGATGAAGGCCATTCAGAAAGAGCTGGGTGACAGCGACGAAGGCCACAACGAAATCGAGGAGCTGAAAAAGCGTATCGATGCCGCCGGTCTGCCGAAAGATGCGTTGGCCAAGGCTCAGGCCGAACTGAACAAGCTGAAACAAATGTCGCCAATGTCCGCGGAAGCGACCGTGGTGCGTTCGTACATCGACTGGCTGGTTCAAGTGCCATGGAAAGCCCAGAGCAAAGTGCGCCTGGACCTGGCTCGTGCCGAAGACATTCTCGACGCCGACCACTACGGTCTGGAAGAAGTCAAAGAGCGGATCCTCGAATACCTCGCCGTGCAGAAGCGCGTGAAGAAGATTCGTGGTCCGGTGCTGTGCCTGGTCGGTCCTCCAGGGGTGGGTAAAACCTCTCTGGCGGAGTCGATTGCGCATGCCACCAACCGCAAGTTCGTCCGCATGGCCCTCGGTGGTGTGCGTGATGAGGCGGAAATTCGTGGTCATCGCCGGACATACATCGGTTCGATGCCAGGAAGATTGATTCAAAAGATGACAAAGGTGGGCGTCCGCAACCCGCTGTTCCTGCTCGATGAAATCGACAAAATGGGCAGCGACATGCGTGGCGATCCGGCGTCGGCGTTGCTGGAAGTGCTCGACCCCGAGCAAAACCACAACTTCAACGATCACTATCTGGAAGTCGACTACGACCTGTCCGATGTGATGTTCCTGTGCACCTCCAACTCGATGAATATTCCGCCGGCGCTGCTGGACCGGATGGAAGTGATTCGTCTGCCGGGTTACACCGAAGACGAGAAGATCAACATCGCCGTCAAATACCTTTCGCCCAAGCAGATTGCTGCCAACGGTCTGAAGAAAGGCGAGCTGGAATTCGACGCTGAAGCGATCCGCGACATCATTCGCTACTACACCCGCGAAGCCGGTGTGCGTGGGCTGGAGCGCCAGATTGCCAAGGTTTGCCGCAAGGCGGTCAAAGAGCATGCTCTGGAAAAACGCTTCTCGGTGAAGGTGACTGCCGAGATGCTGGAACACTTCCTGGGCGTGCGTAAATTCCGTTACGGCCTGGCTGAGCAGCAGGATCAGATCGGTCAGGTCACCGGCCTGGCGTGGACCCAGGTGGGCGGCGAATTGCTGACCATCGAAGCCGCAGTCGTGCCGGGTAAAGGTCAATTGATCAAGACAGGTTCTCTGGGTGACGTGATGGTCGAATCGATCACCGCAGCCCTGACCGTTGTCCGCAGCCGTGCGAAGAGTCTGGGGATTCCCCTGGACTTCCACGAGAAGCGCGACACGCATATCCACATGCCTGAAGGGGCGACCCCGAAAGACGGCCCTAGCGCCGGTGTAGGCATGTGCACGGCCCTGGTGTCGGCATTGACTGGCATTCCTGTAAGAGCGGACGTCGCCATGACCGGCGAAATCACCTTGCGTGGTCAGGTGCTGGCGATCGGTGGCTTGAAGGAAAAACTGCTGGCTGCTCACCGTGGCGGAATCAAGACGGTGATCATTCCTGAAGAGAACGTACGCGATCTGAAGGAAATTCCTGACAACATCAAGCAAGATCTGCAGATTAAACCAGTTAAATGGATTGACGAGGTCCTGCAAATTGCGCTGCAATACGCGCCGGAACCCTTACCGGATGTGGTTCCGGAGATCGTTGCAAAGGATGACAAACGCGAGTCTGACTCTAAGGAAAGAATTAGCACGCATTAGTACGCATTTGCCTGGGGGGCTTTCTTGACAGTTTTTTAGAGCCCTTGTTATAAAGCGGCTCTTAAGTGTCTGTAGGCCATTCAGCACTCGTTTTTTTGCTTTCACCAAAAAACTTAGAATCAAACTCAAATAGATATAAGGGGACTTAGAGTGAACAAGTCGGAACTGATTGATGCTATCGCTGCATCCGCTGATATCCCGAAAGCTGCTGCTGGCCGTGCGCTGGACGCTGTAATCGAATCCGTCACTGGCGCTCTCAAGGCTGGTGATTCTGTTGTTCTGGTTGGTTTCGGTACTTTCTCCGTGACCGATCGTCCAGCTCGCATCGGTCGTAACCCACAGACCGGCAAGACGCTGGAAATCGCAGCAGCCAAAAAGCCAGGTTTCAAAGCCGGTAAAGCACTGAAAGAAGCTGTCAACTAAGTTCGATTCAGTTTTTTGCCTATCCGGGTCGGGGTCATTCCTGACTTGGCAGCGGAGCGGTAGTTCAGTCGGTTAGAATACCGGCCTGTCACGCCGGGGGTCGCGGGTTCGAGTCCCGTCCGCTCCGCCAGTTACGAGAAGGCGCATCCTCGGATGCGCCTTTCTTCTATCCGGATTCTACCCACGCTCCACGGTTGCCTAATTTTGAAGTTCAACCGTTTCTGGGGGACGCATGCTGCAGAATATCAGGGACAATTCACAAGGCTGGATTGCCAAGACCATTATCGGAGTCATCGTTGCACTGATGGCTTTGACCGGTTTCGACGCCATTTTTCGGGCGACGACGCACAAGAATGAAGCGGCAAAGGTCAACGGCGAAGAAATCAGCCAGAACGAGCTGAGCCAGGCGGTCGATATGCAACGCCGTCAGCTCATGCAACAGCTGGGCAAGGATTTCGATGCTTCCTTGCTCGACGAAAAGATGCTGCGCGAATCGGCCCTCAAAGGCCTGATCGATCGCAAACTGCTGCTGCAAGGCGCAGAAAAATCGAAATTCGCTTTCTCCGAAGCCGCTTTGGATCAAGTGATCCTGCAAACGCCTGAATTCCAGGTGAACGGCAAGTTCAGCACCGAGCGCTTCGACCAGGTGATCCGTCAACTGGGCTACAGCCGTCTGCAATTCCGTCAGATGCTGGCTCAGGAAATGCTGATCGGTCAGCTGCGCGCTGGCCTGGCCGGTAGTGGCTTTGTCACCGATGCGCAGGTTCTGGCCTTCGCCCGTCTGGAAAAACAGACACGCGATTTCGCCACTGTGAACGTCAAGGCAGACCCGGCGGCAGTAAAACTGACCGACGATGAGGTCAAGTCCTACTACGACGAACACGCCAAGGAGTTCATGACGCCGGATCAGGTGGTCATCGATTACCTTGAATTGAAGAAGGCATCCTTCTTCGATCAAGTCAGCGTCAAGGACGAAGACTTGCAAGCGGCGTATCAGAAAGAAACCGCGAACCTGTCCGAGCAACGCCGGGCTGCGCACATTCTGATCGAAGTGAACGACAAGGTGACCGAGGCGCAAGCCAAGGCCAAAATCGAAGAAGTGCAGGCGCGTCTGGCCAAAGGCGAGAGTTTCGAGACCCTGGCCAAGGAGTTCTCCCAGGATCCAGGTTCGGCGAACAACGGCGGTGACCTCGGTTATGCAGGTCCGGGCGTCTACGATCCAGCGTTTGAAAAAGCCCTGTATTCGTTGGCCAAGGATCAGGTCTCGGAGCCGGTTCGCACTGACTTCGGTTTCCACCTGATCAAGCTGTTGGGTGTCCAAGCCCCTGAAGTGCCGACGTTCGCCAGCCTGAAAGACAAGCTGACCCGCGAACTGAAAACCCAGCAGGTCGAACAGCGTTTCGTCGAAGCGACCAAGCAGTTGGAAGACTCCTCGTTCGAGTCCTCTGATCTGGCCCAGCCGGCACAAGACCTGAAGCTGACCGTTCACACATCCGCGCCATTCGGCCGTGAAGGTGGCGAAGGCGTTACGGCCAATCGTGCCGTGGTGACCGCTGCATTCAGTCCTGAAGTGCTGGATGAGGGTGCCAACAGCACCGCCATCGAGTTGGACCCGGAAACCGTGATCGTGCTGCGCGCCAAGGAGCACCGCAAGCCTGAGCAACTGCCGCTGGAAAGCGTGGCTGCCAGCATCCGTGTGCAATTGACCAAGGAGCACGCCAGCGCTGCCGCCAAGACCAAGGCCGATCAACTGATCGCCAGCCTGCGCGATGGCAAGACTGCACTGGACAAGGCGATCGATGGTCAGAGCTGGAAAGTCACCGCCACCGCGACTCGAGCTCAGGAAGGGGTCGACCCAACTGTGCTGCAAGCGCTGTTCCGCATGCCCAAGCCAGCCTCCAAAGACAAGCCGACCTTCAGCAGCGTGACCCTGGCCGATGGTAGCCTGGTGATTGTGCGTCTGAACGGCGTGAATGAAGGCGCTGCACCGACTGACGAAGAGAAGGCTCAATACCGTCGCTTCCTCGCTTCGCGCATTGGCCAGCAAGACTTCGCGGCCTACCGCAAACTGCTGGAGCGCGACGCTGAGATCAAGCGTTTCTGATGCTTGACTGAGTTTGCGCGACACAAAGGACCCCAGCCGAAAGGCTGGGGTTTTTTGTGGGTGAAACGAAAAGATCGCAACCCAGCGGCAGCGCCTACGGGGGATCACGTTTAGCTATAGGAGCTGTCGCCGGCTGCGATCTTTTTGATTTTTGCTCCGGTGGGACTTTCTCCCGAGATGATGGTCAATGAAACTGTAGCCGTTTTAGACAATCGTTACTCCGCTAAGCATCGATCTGTTGCACAATACGCCCCGAACCGTTTTCCTCAGGATGTTCAATGTTTAAATCAATTCCCATGCGTGTTGTCGGGCTAGCCTTGGTGCTGGCCGCCGCTGCCGGTTGTTCGTCGAAGAAAGCCGCCGTCTATGAGCATGAGAACTTCGACGACTCCGGGACGTTTTCGCGCAGCTACCCGGTGACCGATGCACAAACCTGCGAAGCCGCCCGTCGGGCCTTGCTCAGCCAGGGGTACATCATCACCAGTAGCGATCCGAAACTGGTCAGTGGACACAAGAGTTTCCAGCAGACCGGCGAAACCCATATGGAGATCAGCTTCAGCGTGGTCTGCGCCGATGACGGCAGCGAGGGGCATCATGCGACCATGTTCGCCAACGCCCTGCAGGACCGCTATGCGCTGAAAAAGACCAACAACTCCGCCAGCCTCGGCGTCGGCGTGTTGGGCTCGGTATCGATGCCGATCGGCTCGTCTGATGACTCGATGGTCAAGGTCGCCAGTGAAACCGTGTCTTCGGCCAAGTTCTATGAGCGCTTCTTTACCTTGGTCGAACTGTTCCTGCCGCCGGAAGCGAAGAAGGCCGCGCACATCATCGAAAAGCCGAAGACCGAACTTGGGGTGCCTGAAGCCAAGGCTGCACCGGTCCAGTCGGCGCCGACTCCGGCCCCAGCGGCAGAACCTGTGCCTGCGCCGGCAGCTGCACCGGCTCCTGCCGAAACTGCTCCAGCCACTTCGGAGCCTGTTGTGCCGCCTGCTGAAACGGCGCCGATTACCCCGACCAAGAGCACCGAGCCGACGTCGTCCACGGAAACGGTCACTCCAGTAGCGGACTCGAGCACGCTGCCGCCGCCGACCGAGCCGATTTCGGCGATGCCTGTCTCCGGCCAGTAATGGGCTTGCTTGTTATGGGGGCGGGTCAGACGATACCGCTCCCGTAACGTCTTTCAAGACTGATCCACATCAAGTCGGGCTGTATTCCCACAGCCCGTATCGAAAAATCCAGTGATAAATTCCTGACCACCTGCTACGTTTTATTCAGTAGCGACGTAGTGTCGTGTCCGCGTCATTTTTCTTTCATGCGGGCACTTTATGCTCAAGGCGTTGGTCATTTATTCAAGCGATTCTTTCAACAAACGATGGGGGTTTAATAATGGACGATTATCAAGAAGAACTGCTCGAATATCAGGCGTTTGAACTGGACCCGCTGGAGCCGGCCGAAGACGCTACCGAGCTTTAAGGCGACAACGCGGCGGGGAAACTAATTGAGAACGCCCCCTTACGCGGATTGGCGATGACTGCGGCGAAACTCGCCGGGCGTCTGGCCGTTCCAGCGTTTGAAAGCCCGCTGAAAGGCTTCGGCTGAGGCAAACCCCAGCAGGTAGGCGATTTCGCCGAACGCCAGTTCAGTGTCGCGGATGTAGGTCATGGCCAAGTCGCGGCGCGTGTCGTTGAGAATGGCACGATATTGCGTGCCTTCCTCGGCGAGTTTGCGGCGCAAGGTCCAGGTTGGCAGCTTCAGGCGTGCCGCCACTTCTTCCAGGTCGGGTTCCCGACCACCATTGAGCAACGGGCCCAGCAACTGAGTGATGCGTTCACGCAGGCTGCGGGTGCGTGTCAGTTGTTCCAGTTCCCGTTCACACAGTTGCAGCAGGTGCCGCCAGGTGCTCGGGCAGTGCTCTGGGTTGCGCTGGGCGAGGCTGTCCAGGCTCAGGCGCAGTTGATTCTGTTCGGCGCCAAACTGGATTGGACAGTCGCCGAGTGCGGCGTAGGCATCACGGTAATCCGGCGCTTCAAATTCGATTTCGATTCGTTCGGCGCGCAGCGGGGCGGGGCTCAGGCTGGACAATTGCTGCAACCAGCCAGCGATGATCGAATCCACCACGAAGCGGTTGTAGGCATTGTAGGGGCTGATCGAATAGAACCGCAGCCAGGCGCCTTGAGCGTCTTCGTGAAAGCTCGACTGGCCGCGATAGTTGGAGCCGTACAGCGCTTCGAAACGAATCAGGCAGCGCGCCGCTTCGCGCACCGTGGGTGCCTGGGCGGCGGTGACACCGGCCAGGCCAGCCTGGCTCAGGCGACTGAGCTGGCCCATGCGCAAACCCAGCGCCGGGTCGTCGGTCAGTTGAATGGCGCTGTGGCCCAGGCGCATGTAGCGCGGGATCGACAGGCGGGCGCCGGCTTCGGCCAGTCGCGCGGTGTCGAGGCCGTACTGTTCGAGCAGCGGTTGTGGGTCCAGGCCATGGCTGCGCACGGTGTCGGCCAGGCTATGGACGAAGCCCACCGACAGATCCCCGAGGCGCATCGGCTGCGGTTTCATCGCTTACAACCAGAGGTTCAGCAATTGCGCGCCGCGGGCATCGCCGTCGGTGAAATGCTGCCCGTTGCTGCTGAGGAAGCTTTGACCGGCGCTGCCCTTGTCCCAGAATTGACCACGCAGGAACACGCTCACGCCGGCGATGGTCTGGCTGCTCGGTGGTTGGGTGATCAGCGTCAGCCGCTGCCAGGCCTCGCCCTCGCTGAGCTCACCGGCCTTGAGGCTGACAGAACTCGGTGTGGGCAGGCCTTTATAACCGCGCCACGGTTGATCCCAGGACCCACGCCCGCCGACGAACGCCGGGACCGCCACCAGTTGTGCACCTTGGTCGTCGAGTTTGCGGTAGTTGTCGGGGTACCAGCTGTCGCTGCCGATCAGCACGCCGAGGCGTCCGGCCGGGGTGTCAACGACGTTGACCGGACGATCGGCATTGCCTTGGCGCGTGCCGCGTCCAGCGAACGTCGGGTGCAGTTGTCGTTGGGGCTGGCCGATCGGCAGGCCGTCGTGACCGAACACCACGCTGCTGTTGTACAGCGCCCCGTGGCCGATGTGCAGGGTGCCGTCGCTGACGCTCGGCTCGGGCAGCACGATGGAACCGGCCACCAGGGTCACGTGGAACTCTTTTGCCAGCCCACCGAACAGCGCCTGGTAATCCTTGGCCATACGCTTGGCTTTCATCCGCAAGTGCGCGTCGTCGAGACGGCTGTTGCCCTCGGCACTGATCAGGGCGCGGATGAACTGCAACGGGTTACTCACCGCCAGCCAGTTCATGGCCTCCTTGAGGGTGCTGGCCTGGTACAGCTCGTCTTTCTCGCCGCTGACCATCAGCCAGGTGCCGACATGTTCGGGCAGCACAACAATGGTTTTTTCATTCAGCAGACCCTGGTCCTGGGCCTTCTGCAAATAGGCCGCGAGCTTGCGGTGCAGGCGCTCAGGGCTTTGATAGTCGGTGGGGAACAGCTCGGGCTGAATGCCCAGCAGATTGCCATGATCGGCGGGCGTGCCCTGATCGACCGCGAGATTGATGCGCAGGTCCGACAGGTAATGACCCACCGGACGGTCCGCGGCCCACATCGCGTAGGTCGTCAGAACGGCGATCAACGCCATGGAGAGGGTCAGGTACAGAAGTTTGCGCATGGAAAGCAGTCAACGGCCGTGTGCAGGGTTCGCGACTAGGGTAGGGCCCATGCCTGCGCTTGCCAAGGGGCGCTGCGCATTTGGATCAATAAGTTGTCAGTTACGGTCATTGAGTGACAGCGGTGCGACTCTTAGTCTGTCGAACATGACTGACGGGGCCGAAGAGCTCCTGCAATTTTTCCGTGATCGCTCGTTGTGGAGTTACCGATGGCCGCCGCTCATTACCCGCACTTGTTGGCCCCGCTGGATCTGGGTTTTACCACATTGCGCAACCGCACTCTGATGGGCTCGATGCACACCGGTCTTGAGGAAAAGCCCGGCGGTTTCGAGCGCATGGCCGCGTACTTCGCCGAACGTGCCCGTGGCGGGGTAGGCCTGATGGTCACCGGCGGTATCGGCCCGAACGAAGAGGGCGGGGTTTACTCCGGCGCCGCCAAGCTGACCACCGAGGAAGAAGCGCTCAAACACCGGATCGTCACCCGCGCGGTGCACGAGGCGGGCGGCAAGATCTGCATGCAGATCCTGCATGCCGGGCGTTATGCCTACAGCCCCAAGCAGGTGGCGCCGAGCGCGATCCAGGCGCCGATCAACCCGTTCAAGCCTAAAGAGTTGGACGAGGAAGGCATCGAGAAGCAGATCAGCGATTTCGTTACCTGCTCGACCCTGGCGCAAACAGCTGAGTACGACGGCGTCGAGATCATGGGTTCCGAAGGTTATTTCATTAACCAGTTCCTCGCGGCCCACACCAACCATCGCACTGACCGCTGGGGCGGCGCCTACGAAAACCGCATGCGCCTGCCAGTGGAAATTGTCCGTCGGGTACGCGAAGCGGTTGGCCCGAACTTCATCATCATCTTCCGCCTGTCGATGCTCGACCTGGTGGAAGGCGGCAGCAGCTGGGAAGAAATCGTGCAGTTGGCCAAGGCTATCGAGCAGGCGGGCGCGACCATCATCAACACCGGTATCGGCTGGCACGAAGCGCGGATTCCGACCATCGCCACCAAAGTGCCGCGTGCGGCGTTCAGCAAAGTCACGGCGAAACTGCGTGGCTCGGTGAGCATTCCGCTGATCACTACCAACCGTATCAACACCCCGGAAGTCGCCGAGCAGATCTTGGCCGAAGGCGATGCCGACATGGTGTCCATGGCGCGGCCGTTCCTCGCCGACCCGGACTTCGTCAACAAGGCGGCGGCCGGCCGTGCCGATGAAATCAATACCTGCATCGGTTGCAACCAGGCTTGCCTGGATCACACGTTCGGCGGCAAGTTGACCAGTTGCCTGGTGAACCCGCGGGCCTGCCATGAAACCGAACTCAATTACCTGCCGGTGCAGCAGATCAAGAAAATCGCCGTGGTTGGCGCCGGTCCTGCGGGGCTGTCCGCCGCCACCGTGGCCGCCGAACGTGGTCACCAGGTGACGCTGTTCGATTCGGCCAGCGAAATTGGCGGCCAGTTCAACATCGCCAAGCGCGTACCGGGCAAGGAAGAGTTCTTCGAAACCCTGCGCTACTTCAACCGCAAGTTGCAGACCAGCAACGTCGAGCTGTGCCTGAACACCCGTGTGGGCGTGGCGCAGCTGGTCGAGGGCGGTTACGACGAAATCATCCTGGCCACCGGCATCGCGCCACGGGTGCCGGCGATTCCGGGCGTCGAGCACGCCAAGGTGCTGAGTTACCTGGATGTGATCCTCGAGCG
Organism: Pseudomonas sp. GGS8; assembly: GCF_024168645.1. Taxonomy (NCBI): domain Bacteria; kingdom Pseudomonadati; phylum Pseudomonadota; class Gammaproteobacteria; order Pseudomonadales; family Pseudomonadaceae; genus Pseudomonas; species Pseudomonas sp. GGS8. The sequence goes on from NZ_JALJWF010000001.1 coordinate 4,178,854, forward strand.
CAAACCGGTGGGCAAACGCGTCGCGGTGATCGGTGCCGGTGGTATTGGCTTCGATGTATCGGAATTCCTCGTGCACCAAGGCGTGGCCACCAGTCAGGACCGCGAAGCGTTCTGGAAGGAGTGGGGCATCGATACGCACCTTGAAGCGCGTGGCGGTGTCGCGGGCATCAAGGCTGCGCCGCATGCGCCGGCCCGCGAAGTGTTCCTGCTGCAACGCAAGACCTCCAAGGTCGGTGATGGCCTGGGCAAGACCACTGGCTGGATTCACCGCACCGGGCTGAAGAACAAACAGGTGCAGATGCTTAACAGCGTCGAGTACCTGAAGATCGACGACGAAGGCCTGCACATCCGCATCGGCGAAAGCGGCGAACCGCAGGTGCTGCCGGTGGACAACATCGTGATCTGCGCCGGGCAGGATCCGTTGCGCGAGTTGCACGATGGTCTGGTCGCGGCCGGGCAGAACGTGCACTTGATCGGCGGCGCGGACGTGGCGGCGGAGCTGGATGCCAAGCGTGCGATCAACCAGGGTTCGCGGTTGGCGGCTGAGTTGTAATCAACACAAAATCTGTGGCGAGGGAGCTTGCTTCCGCTGGAGGCCGAAGGACTCCCTCAATCAACGATGGTGTGGTGTCAGGTTAATCAACGTCGCTGATTCTGTGGCTGCTGTGCAGCCAAGCGGGAGCAAGCTCCCTCGCCACGAGTCTGCTGTTAACATACCGGCTCTTTACCCAGAGCCGGCATCAATGCTTTTTCCTCTCAACGACTGGCTCCCTCAAGCCCCCCTCGAACCCTTTCACCTCGACTGGCTCGCCACCGCTGGCGTCGACGTCGCCATCCTGCGTCTGGACCAGATCGACCCGCTGATCAGCGGTAACAAGTGGTTCAAACTCAGCGAACACCTGAAAGCCGCCGACCAGAACGTCGCCCAAGGCATCATCAGCCTGGGCGGTGCTCACTCCAACCATCTCCACGCATTGGCCGCTGCAGGCAAGCGCTTTGGTTTCACCACGGTCGGTTTACTGCGCGGGCATCCGCAAGACACCCCGACAGTAAAGGACTTGCAGGCGTTCGGCATGCAGTTGCACTGGTTGGGTTATGGCGGTTATCGAACGCGGCACCAACCGGGTTTCTGGCAGCCATGGCAGGAGCAGTATCCCGAGCTGCAACCGGTGCCCGAAGGTGGTGGCGGCTTGCGTGGAGCAAAGGGCTGTATGCAGTTGGTGGCACAGGCCCGCGAGCAATTGAGTGGTCTGGGCTGGAGCAACTACGACGGCTGGTGGCTGGCCTGCGGAACGGGCACGACCCTGGCCGGTCTGGTGCTGGCCGAGGCGGGTGAACACCCGGTGTATGGCGCGCTGGCGGTGCCCGACGATCATGGCGTGGCGCAGCAGGTCGAATCGATTGTTCGCGAGGCTGGTTTGCAGGACCCGGTTTATGAACTGTTTGATGCCAGCCGTGGCGGTTTTGCCAAAGTCGATTCGCTGTTACTCGAGTTCATCGAGCAGACCGAACAGGCCAGCGGCATTCTTTTCGAACCGCTGTACACCGGCAAAGCGCTATTGACGCTCAAGCAACACGTCGAAGCCGGGAAATTTGCCCCAGGCACGCGCCTGATCTTTATCCACACCGGCGGCTTGCAGGGCCGCCGGGGTTTCAATTCACGGCGAGGGGGCCAAGAAAGTTGAGCGACGAAAATCCTGTGGGAGCGAGCACCACTCGCTCCTACAGGTTTTGCGTCTTGATTTAGTCGCCGCTCAACCGCGCTTGGGCATCATCCGCAGCAGGGTGTTATCGCGCACCACATAGTGGTGATAAAGCCCGGCCACGGCATGCAACCCGATCAGCCAATAGCCGATGGTCGCGCCGAGCTCATGCCAGCCCTGGAACTGCTTGGCCAGTGTTTTGTTTTCTTCGATCAGCAACGGCAGGTCAACGCCATAGAACATCACCTTATGCCCCTCGGCACTAGTAGTCAGCCAGCCCAGAATCGGTGTGGTGATCATGAAAATATACAGCGCCCAGTGCATCAGCTTGGCCACCGTGGTTTGCCAGTGAGGCGAGGCGGGGAAGATCTGTGGCGCCGGCCCCAGGCTGCGGGCGAACAACCGTAGCCAGACCAGCACAAAAACCGTCAGCCCGAGCATGAAGTGCGCTTCCTTGATCAGCGTTCGGCCGCCACTGCCTTTGGGAAAGATCCCGCGCAATTCGATACAGGCGTAAACCGCTATTAACAGAACCAGCATTAACCAGTGCAGCGCGATCGATACGGTGCTGTAACGTGATTCGGAATTCTTCCAGGGCATACGGTGTTCCTCACAAATCTGGTCTGAAGTTACCGTTCTTGTTCGACGGTGTGTAGTCACTGTAATCCTATTTGGCCTATTTTGCCTGAGTTGAATCAAGCTTTTGGTGGCAATTTTTAGTAGTGCTGGACTTGAAACGTTGCAGAGAATACATCCCTAGGGTACGAAGCAAGAGCATCTGGAAAATATTGGCGTTGTGTTGTTTTTAATGTTTGTTGTGGCTGTGTATTTGTCATGTTAAGTATAAGGTTGGGTTTTGCGGATTTTTCAAACTTCGTTATTGTCGGGCTGTCGAGTTCATCAGGGTGATGAGCTAATAATACTTTGTGTCAGTTATATGATGCAGGGGAAGTGAAAAGGAATGACCTGTGAGTTCTAATGTTTTTACCTATAATAAAGACCGTTATGGTGCTGTTAAAAAAATGATGGCCAAGCCGCCGATCGTTAAACCGAAGCCGGCAGTAAAGCCACCGGCAACCAAACCCAAGCCACCGACGACAGCACCTGTCAAACCCCCGATTCCCGCGAAACCACCTGTGCCTGTAAAACCTCCGGTCAAGCCCGTAGGGATTAAACCTCCAGTCAAACCGGCCTTGCCCGCAGGCAAGCCGCCAATCAAACCCACCAAGCCTGTTGCCGGTGTGAGGCCGCCGATGCCGTGGCCGAGCCTTAACCTGAATGTTGATCCGGTCGCCCTATTTAATCTGCTGAACTCCATTGGACGTGTCGAGAATGGTGATGGATCGATTTCATTGCCGGATGGAACGCTGATCAGCGCAGACCAGACTATCGTCAAGCGCCCGGACGGAATTCTCCAGCACGTTGACGGCAGGGTAGAGCATCCCGACGGTCGCATTGTTTGGCCGGATGGCACCGTAGAGTTTCCTGATGGCCGTCTCGTCTGGAGCGATGGCACCGAACAGTACCCCGATGGCAGCGTTAAGTATGCAGATGGTTCGGTTTTTGATGCGCAAGGCAATCAGATTAATCAGTAATCGAGCGCGGTAAGGAGAGCGTTTGCAGGAGTCGATAGTTATTAGATTGAATTCTGTAGTGCTCTAATGGGCGTTTGTAAATAGCAAACGCCGTCATCTTGTTGTCAAGACTACGACGCTTTGTCAATAAGTTCTGACTTACGACGTTTGTGGCATTTCTGCGTTGGCCAGGCGCTTGTTGATGTCGGCGATCATTTCGGGCAAGTCGGTGATGGTATCGATCATGTAGTGCGGCCGCGAGCCTTCGAACATGGCGTGAATGCGTTTGCGTTCGCAGGCCAGGTTATCGCTGCTCAGCGCACGATAACCTTCGTAGTCCAGCCCCAGCGCGTTGCCGGAGCAGATCAACGCCACGGTCCACATGCCGGCGCGGCGACCTTCGAGAATGCCCGGCACGGCATCGTCGATCTTCACGCAAGCCGCGACGTCATCGATGCCCAGCGCAATGACGTTGACCAGGGCCTGAGCGGGCCATGGGCGGCCGTTGGGCACTTCGTCGGTGGCGACCACGTGATCGGCGATGTAGCCATGGGTGGCGGCCAGTTCCACCACTTTATCCATGACTTGTTTCGGGTAGCCGAAGCAGGAGCCGATCTTGATCCCTTGTTGGCGCAGGTTGGCGATGGTGTCCAGGGCCCCGGGAATCAGCGCTGAGTGTTCGACGATTTTTTCGATCTGCAGTGGCATGAAGCGTTCGTAGATCGCCGTGACGTCATCGTCGGTCGGCGTGCGACCGAACACCTGTCGATAACACTCGGCGACTTGCGGCTGATCGCATAGGGTGCGGATGTGGTCCCACTTGCCCATGCCCATCGGCCCGCGGGCTTCTTCGACGAAAATCTGCGTTGGGGCGAAGGAGCCGAAATCGACCACGGTGCCGGCCCAGTCGAGGATGGCGGCTTGCAGCTGGGTTGGGTTGCTGTAGTTCATGACGTCAATCCTGTAAAAATTGGCAATCGTTGAATGGCTTTTTGTGGGAGCGGGCTTGCCCGCGATGAGGCCTTGTCAGTCGACATCAATGGTGAATGTCAGACCGCTATCGCGGGCAAGCCTCGCTCCCACAGGTTTTGCGTCGTACGCAAGATATGTGGACAGCATAAATCCCTGTGGGAGCGGGCTTGCCCGCGATGGGGCCCGGTAAAGTCACGGCATGAGGTCCGAGCGGTTGATCAGCCAATCGAGCAGCAGACGGGTATCGCGGCGTGGCTCGGGAGCGGGTCGGGAAGGCTGGAGGTGGCCCATGCCAGCACACAACACCGGCCGGTCCGGGTCGCTGTCGAGAAAACTGACCAACACTTCGGTGCCGGCCATGGGCAGCCTCGACGGATCGATCCGGCCGTCCGGTGCTGCGAGGGCGACCGGTAGCCAGAGCCCAACGGACTCATCCGCCTCAAACGCCGGTTTCGGCCACAAGCAGACCTGTATTCGGCCTTGCTCATCGAGCGCCGCCGGCTGCCCGACGGGGCCCAGTACCCGGGCGGTCTGATAGCCCGGGATGCTCGGCCTGGCCTGTTTGAGCGCCGGCCTGAACACCGTCGACCAGGGAATGGCGCTGAACTGATTGCTGTAGCGCCGGGCAATGCCATTGCCGGGCTTGTTGTCGACGAGAATTGACGGCTGTTGCCCCTGGTGCTGGATGTCGGTGAGTAACCACTGATCGTTGAAACTCGAGAGCGGGTGCTGCGCCACTTGTACGATTCGTCCACTGCGTAGCTCACTCTGGGTGCTTTGGCCGTGGATCTGCCGATGCTGGCAACGCAGGCGTTCCAGCAAGCGGCGGCCGAGCTGCTCGCGATGAAGCTGTTCGGGCGCGGGCCTTGCCGTAATCGGGCCTGTTCTGGTGAGCGGGTGGTTGGCCGCGCCGTCGCCAATCACGTGCGCACCGCGGTTTCTGGCATCCCATTGTGCCGGGGCGGGGGCCGGGTCATGGCGCTGGAACAGTTCGCTGATCACCGGTAACAGCGGGTCGTTGAATGCGTCGGCATGGAACGGCATCAGCAGCGGTTCCTGCGGGAAACTCAGGCTGTCATCGGCCAGGACCAGCACGTGCCCGTCGTGCTGATGTTCGAAGTGGAAGTGGATGCCTTCTTCTTCACACAGCCGCTGCATGAAGGCCAGATCGCTCTCATCGTACTGAATGCAAAAGGGCCGCAGTGGGTAGTGCCCGCTGGCCAGGTCAAAGCGATAGCTGTGCTCGGGCAGCTGATGCTCCTCCAGCAACTGACGCACGATCGCCGGCACGCTGAGACGATGAAATACCCGACGCGAGCTGTGCAGATGAAGTCGTTGAAGATGGGGCGCCAGCACCAGCGAGTAGCCGACCCGATACGGGCCACGATGTTCGCGGCTGACGCTGTGGATCACGCCGTGAATGCCCTGATCAGCCGACAGCTGCAGGAACGCCGGTTGTTGCAGCAGCCGGTCCAGGTTCATCGCCGGTGCGAGGCCGATCACCTCGATGTCGAATCGATAGGGCTGGTTGAGGCCTTCGCGGCCATTGAACTGCAACACCTGCAAACTCAGACCGCTGTCGAGGAGTGTCAAGGTGTAGGGACTTTCCTTGTCGTTGTGCATCGAACGCGCTTCTGCCTTGGAGAACGGGCGCAGAGGGTACGAAACCACAGCCCTTAAGCGTCACCGCAAATCGACTTTTCAGAATCGCCCT